>CAWADB010000010.1:0-179749 GCA_963780735.1 uncultured Bacteroidales bacterium | reverse complement strand
GGGTGGTACGCCTGATGCCGGCGGAGCATGGTCTAACGTTGGCCTGGTTTATACTTATACAGTAAATGCAACTGCTCCTTGTGCTGGAACAGCTACTGCTACTGTAACCCTAACAGAACAGACACAGCCTTCAGCCGGATCTAACGGAACACTTAACATTTGTGCCGGAACAACGCCTACAGATGCTCAGCTATTTGCAGCTCTGGGTGGTACGCCTGATGCCGGCGGAGCATGGTCTAACGTTGGCCTGGTTTATACTTATACAGTAAATGCAACTGCTCCTTGTGCTGGAACAGCTACTGCTACTGTAACCCTAACAGAACAGACACAGCCTTCAGCCGGATCTAACGGAACACTTAACATTTGTGCCGGAACAACGCCTACAGATGCTCAGCTATTTGCAGCTCTGGGTGGTACGCCTGATGCCGGCGGAGCATGGTCTAACGTTGGCCTGGTTTATACTTATACAGTAAATGCAACTGCTCCTTGTGCTGGAACAGCTACTGCTACTGTAACCCTAACAGAACAGACACAGCCTTCAGCCGGATCTAACGGAACACTTAACATTTGTGCCGGAACAACGCCTACAGATGCTCAGCTATTTGCAGCTCTGGGTGGTACGCCTGATGCCGGCGGAGCATGGTCTAACGTTGGCCTGGTTTATACTTATACAGTAAATGCAACTGCTCCTTGTGCTGGAACAGCTACTGCTACTGTAACCCTAACAGAACAGACACAGCCTTCAGCCGGATCTAACGGAACACTTAACATTTGTGCCGGAACAACGCCTACAGATGCTCAGCTATTTGCAGCTCTGGGTGGTACGCCTGATGCCGGCGGAGCATGGTCTAACGTTGGCCTGGTTTATACTTATACAGTAAATGCAACTGCTCCTTGTGCTGGAACAGCTACTGCTACTGTAACCCTAACAGAACAGACACAGCCTTCAGCCGGATCTAACGGAACACTTAACATTTGTGCCGGAACAACGCCTACAGATGCTCAGCTATTTGCAGCTCTGGGTGGTACGCCTGATGCCGGCGGAGCATGGTCTAACGTTGGCCTGGTTTATACTTATACAGTAAATGCAACTGCTCCTTGTGCTGGAACAGCTACTGCTACTGTAACCCTAACAGAACAGACACAGCCTTCAGCCGGATCTAACGGAACACTTAACATTTGTGCCGGAACAACGCCTACAGATGCTCAGCTATTTGCAGCTCTGGGTGGTACGCCTGATGCCGGCGGAGCATGGTCTAACGTTGGCCTGGTTTATACTTATACAGTAAATGCAACTGCTCCTTGTGCTGGAACAGCTACTGCTACTGTAACCCTAACAGAACAGACACAGCCTTCAGCCGGATCTAACGGAACACTTAACATTTGTGCCGGAACAACGCCTACAGATGCTCAGCTATTTGCAGCTCTGGGTGGTACGCCTGATGCCGGCGGAGCATGGTCTAACGTTGGCCTGGTTTATACTTATACAGTAAATGCAACTGCTCCTTGTGCTGGAACAGCTACTGCTACTGTAACCCTAACAGAACAGACACAGCCTTCAGCCGGATCTAACGGAACACTTAACATTTGTGCCGGAACAACGCCTACAGATGCTCAGCTATTTGCAGCTCTGGGTGGTACGCCTGATGCCGGCGGAGCATGGTCTAACGTTGGCCTGGTTTATACTTATACAGTAAATGCAACTGCTCCTTGTGCTGGAACAGCTACTGCTACTGTAACCCTAACAGAACAGACACAGCCTTCAGCCGGATCTAACGGAACACTTAACATTTGTGCCGGAACAACGCCTACAGATGCTCAGCTATTTGCAGCTCTGGGTGGTACGCCTGATGCCGGCGGAGCATGGTCTAACGTTGGCCTGGTTTATACTTATACAGTAAATGCAACTGCTCCTTGTGCTGGAACAGCTACTGCTACTGTAACCCTAACAGAACAGACACAGCCTTCAGCCGGATCTAACGGAACACTTAACATTTGTGCCGGAACAACGCCTACAGATGCTCAGCTATTTGCAGCTCTGGGTGGTACGCCTGATGCCGGCGGAGCATGGTCTAACGTTGGCCTGGTTTATACTTATACAGTAAATGCAACTGCTCCTTGTGCTGGAACAGCTACTGCTACTGTAACCCTAACAGAACAGACACAGCCTTCAGCCGGATCTAACGGAACACTTAACATTTGTGCCGGAACAACGCCTACAGATGCTCAGCTATTTGCAGCTCTGGGTGGTACGCCTGATGCCGGCGGAGCATGGTCTAACGTTGGCCTGGTTTATACTTATACAGTAAATGCAACTGCTCCTTGTGCTGGAACAGCTACTGCTACTGTAACCCTAACAGAACAGACACAGCCTTCAGCCGGATCTAACGGAACACTTAACATTTGTGCCGGAACAACGCCTACAGATGCTCAGCTATTTGCAGCTCTGGGTGGTACGCCTGATGCCGGCGGAGCATGGTCTAACGTTGGCCTGGTTTATACTTATACAGTAAATGCAACTGCTCCTTGTGCTGGAACAGCTACTGCTACTGTAACCCTAACAGAACAGACACAGCCTTCAGCCGGATCTAACGGAACACTTAACATTTGTGCCGGAACAACGCCTACAGATGCTCAGCTATTTGCAGCTCTGGGTGGTACGCCTGATGCCGGCGGAGCATGGTCTAACGTTGGCCTGGTTTATACTTATACAGTAAATGCAACTGCTCCTTGTGCTGGAACAGCTACTGCTACTGTAACCCTAACAGAACAGACACAGCCTTCAGCCGGATCTAACGGAACACTTAACATTTGTGCCGGAACAACGCCTACAGATGCTCAGCTATTTGCAGCTCTGGGTGGTACGCCTGATGCCGGCGGAGCATGGTCTAACGTTGGCCTGGTTTATACTTATACAGTAAATGCAACTGCTCCTTGTGCTGGAACAGCTACTGCTACTGTAACCCTAACAGAACAGACACAGCCTTCAGCCGGATCTAACGGAACACTTAACATTTGTGCCGGAACAACGCCTACAGATGCTCAGCTATTTGCAGCTCTGGGTGGTACGCCTGATGCCGGCGGAGCATGGTCTAACGTTGGCCTGGTTTATACTTATACAGTAAATGCAACTGCTCCTTGTGCTGGAACAGCTACTGCTACTGTAACCCTAACAGAACAGACACAGCCTTCAGCCGGATCTAACGGAACACTTAACATTTGTGCCGGAACAACGCCTACAGATGCTCAGCTATTTGCAGCTCTGGGTGGTACGCCTGATGCCGGCGGAGCATGGTCTAACGTTGGCCTGGTTTATACTTATACAGTAAATGCAACTGCTCCTTGTGCTGGAACAGCTACTGCTACTGTAACCCTAACAGAACAGACACAGCCTTCAGCCGGATCTAACGGAACACTTAACATTTGTGCCGGAACAACGCCTACAGATGCTCAGCTATTTGCAGCTCTGGGTGGTACGCCTGATGCCGGCGGAGCATGGTCTAACGTTGGCCTGGTTTATACTTATACAGTAAATGCAACTGCTCCTTGTGCTGGAACAGCTACTGCTACTGTAACCCTAACAGAACAGACACAGCCTTCAGCCGGATCTAACGGAACACTTAACATTTGTGCCGGAACAACGCCTACAGATGCTCAGCTATTTGCAGCTCTGGGTGGTACGCCTGATGCCGGCGGAGCATGGTCTAACGTTGGCCTGGTTTATACTTATACAGTAAATGCAACTGCTCCTTGTGCTGGAACAGCTACTGCTACTGTAACCCTAACAGAACAGACACAGCCTTCAGCCGGATCTAACGGAACACTTAACATTTGTGCCGGAACAACGCCTACAGATGCTCAGCTATTTGCAGCTCTGGGTGGTACGCCTGATGCCGGCGGAGCATGGTCTAACGTTGGCCTGGTTTATACTTATACAGTAAATGCAACTGCTCCTTGTGCTGGAACAGCTACTGCTACTGTAACCCTAACAGAACAGACACAGCCTTCAGCCGGATCTAACGGAACACTTAACATTTGTGCCGGAACAACGCCTACAGATGCTCAGCTATTTGCAGCTCTGGGTGGTACGCCTGATGCCGGCGGAGCATGGTCTAACGTTGGCCTGGTTTATACTTATACAGTAAATGCAACTGCTCCTTGTGCTGGAACAGCTACTGCTACTGTAACCCTAACAGAACAGACACAGCCTTCAGCCGGATCTAACGGAACACTTAACATTTGTGCCGGAACAACGCCTACAGATGCTCAGCTATTTGCAGCTCTGGGTGGTACGCCTGATGCCGGCGGAGCATGGTCTAACGTTGGCCTGGTTTATACTTATACAGTAAATGCAACTGCTCCTTGTGCTGGAACAGCTACTGCTACTGTAACCCTAACAGAACATTCGGCTCCTGCGGCCCCGACTGCTTCTCTGATTTAGCCTACTTGCTCCGTGGCTACCGGAACTATTACTATTATTGCTCCTTCGGAAGCTGGTATGACATATAGCATTGATGGCGTGACTTATACTAATACTTCTGGCGTATTTAACCTGGTGTATCCTGGTACTTACTCCGTCACAGCTTCTTCAGCTGCTGGTTGTGTCTCTACTGCTACTTCAGTTACTATTGCTGCTCAACCTTCGGCTCCTGCTGCTCCTACTGCTTCTGTAACAGTACAACCCACTTGTGACGTCCCGATTGGTACCATCGGTATTACTGCACCTCTCGGAGATTTTGAGTATGGTCTTGACGGTGCTGCATTCCAGGCTGCAACAACATTCACATTAGTCGCTCCGGGTAATCATAACGTCACTGTAAGATCAATAACCGATATTACTTGTGTATCCCCCGCTACAGCCTTAACCGTAAATGCAGTGCCCATTCCCGCATGGGCAATAACAAAAACAGCATCTGAAACTGATTACGATGCAGTTGGCGATGTCATAACTTATAACATAACACTTGCTAACACTGGTAATGCATCAATAAGTACGGTAATAATGACTGACCCCGGTGCCGATGCGGTACCTGGTATATTCCGCGGAACCGACCAGACAGGCGATAATGATAATATACTGGAGACAGGTGAAATATGGATATACACCGCGCAACACACCATTACACAGTCTCAATCTCAATAACGGCAGCTTCATAAACACCGCCACAGCAGCTGGTACACCTGAAGCAAGCTGCACTATTCCAAATGCCTCTGCAAGTGTCACCGTCACAGCAACAAGAATCCTTCCATGACAATAACAAAGTCAAGTACTACTACCCCAAATACCTTTGATGCTGTCGGCGATTTACTCACATATAACCTCATTGTTACCAATAATGGCAATGTTACACTGACCAATATCCTTGTCAGTGACCCGATTGCAATTGTAACCGGCAGCCCGATAGTATCCCTGTCCCCGGGAGAAAGCAGAACATTAACGGCCAGCTACACCGCAACACAGAACGACCTGAATGCGGGCCTGGTTTACAATACTGCCACAGCACGCACAACATTCGGAACCGAGTGTAACAGCCACTGATGACGAAACAGACCATCGCCGCACCCAGACTCCCGTCATGGACTTCCTGACTAAGGTCGCCACGGAAACAGACTATGACGAACCCGACCGATATACTTCCATTATACTATAACCGTAGACAATACCGGCAATGTATCAATCAGCAGCGTGGCTCGTAACTGATCCGGGCGCTGATGCAGGAAGTATAACTGTTTGTGTCAGGTGACGCCAACGGCAACGACAGCTCGATCCGGCTGAAATTTGGAGATACACAGGCAACTCATCACATCACACTGGCTGATATCGACGCCGGCCACTACGCCAATACCGCTACCGTCACTGGCAATCCTCCGTCAGGAACCATCCCGGCTGCAACCGGAACTGCAGATGTACCTGCAATCCAGAGACCAGAGCTGACCCTTGTCAAGTCCGCTGACAGGGAAGAATATACTGCACCCGGCGAAATCATTAACTACACACTTACAGTAACCAATACCGGTAATGTCACAATTACCGGAATTACTGTGAGTGATCCGATTGTTACAGTAACATGCCCCGGTGCACCATATACCCTGATCCCAGGAGCCAGCACAACATGCACCGCTCAGTATACCGTTACAGCCGCTGATATTCTCGCAGGAAGTATTGTAAATACAGCCACTGCAACCGGCAGCTCGCCCACAACAGCCCCTGTTAATACTATAAGTAATACTGTCACCGTCGTTCTGCATAACCTGCCTCCGGAAATAAGCTGTCCGGCTCCTATACTGACCTCTACCAGTGACACCAGCTGCGATATCCTGATATCCGGCGGCCTGACTGCGACATATTCTGATCCTAACGGCAATGGCCAGATCAGTTCACTCACCTGGACGATGACAGGAGCTACTGTAGCAGCATCCCCGGCAACAGGTTTCAATGACATCACCAGCCTATACCTTTAACCTGGGTGTTACTACCGTAACCTACATCGTAACCGATGCTTTAGGATTGTCCGATGAGTGCAGCTTCACGGTAACAGTAGAGGACAATACGGACCCAACAGCGGTTTGCCGAAACATTGATGTTCAACTTGATATTAACACAGGAACAGCCAACAATAACCGCAGCTGACATCGATGGCGGCAGCTACGACAATTGCGGCATCGCTTCCATAGTGGCAGACATAACAACATTTGACTGCACGGATCTCGGAACCAACAACGTGATACTTACCGTTACCGATAATGCAGGTAATACCGATGCCTGCACCGCAGTAGTCACAGTCAGCTATGCCGTAGTGCCGAATCCGATTGTCATCCCGCCGACAGACGTTATCTGCAGCGGAGAGACGATAAATCTTGCACTTACTAATAATATTCCCGACACAACCTGGACGTGGACCGTGAATTCACCGAACGGCATATCAGGCACCTCGGGCGATAATACCGGACTAGCATACATCAATAAATCAAACCATATCCAACTCTGCTGGATGTAGCTCATAATGTTGTCTACACAATTACGCCAAGAGTGTACGGTACCTGTAATCTTGCAGACATCACAGCTAACGTATGGGTCAATCCTGTACCACAAATAGACGTCAGCTCCGCAGACAGTATACTCTGTTACGGGGAAACCGCCACCATTTCAGTACGCAGTGAGAATCCGTCTGTCCGCGGCCAGTGGGTATATGATCTGACCGTCGCTAGCTGAGCCTGGTGTAACAGGTAATTCAACAGGCGGAACTTACACTTCACCCACAGACCTTACAGAAACCCTGTTCAACAGCACTACACAGACCAGACAGGTGGTTTACAGCTTCACTCCGCGCATTATCCCGGAAGACGGAGGAGCAGATTGCACAGGCTTGACGGAAACCGTAACATTACTGGTACATCCGCAGCTGACATACACTGTTGACACATCTAATTACAACGGCTATAACATAAGCTGCTACGGATTGTCCGACGGCTATATCAGGATCACGCCAACCGTTGACCTTGGTCCGTTCACATACAGCTGGACCGGCCCGCGCAACTTCACAGCCTCAACCAGCTCCATATCAGGACTTATTGCCGGTCAGTATACTGTAACTATAACCGACAGAAACGATTGCCCTGTCACGCAGACATTCAATATGCGCGAACCCGGAAAGCTTGGTATGACATTTGACCTGTCATTGAGCAACGACGGAATGTACAATATCAATTGCCACGGTGCTCACACCGGCTCCATCACACGTAATTCCTGTCAATAATGTCGGGGCAGTCAATTATAGCTGGTACGACGGCGCTGCCGGAAACCCAAGGAATGAGCTTGGCGCAGGATCATACGCTGTCCTCATTACGGATGCCAACAGGTGCCAGGCCACCGGAGACACAACTCTGACCGAACCGCCAATCCTGGAGGCAGAGTATGACATCACCCACGCTTTCTGTCCTGAGGCGCCCGATGCAGAGATCGACCTGACCGTAACAGGAGGATCAACCGCCAGTGAATATCACTACGTCTGGACAGGTCCGAATAGCTTTACCGCAACTACTGAAGATCTTTCAGGCATCCTCCCGGGACTTTATACCGTGACAGCCACTGACTTTAACGACTGCTCAATTACAGTGTCCATGCTGGTCAGACCGAAGAACGAGATATGCCTCAAAATTCCTGAAGCTTTCTCGCCAAACGGAGACCTGATAAATGATACATGGGATATTGCGACTTATAATGAAAACATTGACCTCGCCAACCTGTATCCTGATATTGTAATTAAGATCTTTAACAGGTGGGGACAGAAGTTATGGGAATCAGAACCGGGCTATCCTGAGCCATGGGACGGAAGAAGCAACGGAGTCAAGTTGCCGATCGACTCGTACCATTATACTATTGACCTTGGTAACGGATCAAAATTACTTATCGGAAACATAACAATTGTATATAAATCAAGGGAACCGTAAAAGCTAAATAATGAGACCATGAAAAGGTTGATCATCATATTATTCTTTACCGTCATGGGGGTACAATTTTCATTTGCCCAGCAGATGCCCCTGTACAGCCAGTACATGTACAATAAGTTCCTTATAAATCCTGCTGCCGCAGGAAGCGAAGGATACACCAGCTTCAACATCACTGCCAGGGAACAGTGGATCGGATATGCGGGTGCACCAAGTACATACTCCCTAAGCTACCAGGCAAGATTTACAAAAAGGAAATATTCACTCGATAAGAACATTTTCGGCAACAATAAATACAGGGCTAAGACTGAGGGCAGGAATGGACTTGGAATTGGGCTTATCAGCGACAGGAACGGACTCGTTCAGAGAACAGGTTTCCAGGTGGCGTATTCCTATCATGTCTGGGTTCAGGATTATACCCAGCTATCGATGGGATCTAGCAGCCACCGGATATCATTATATCATCAATGCCGATGAAGAAAGTTTCAATGATCCGGCTGAACCATGGCTGGCTGACAATCTCCGGAAGGGGGTATTTATTCCCGATGTGAATTTCGGCCTGTATCTTCTTAATGACAGGTATACTCTCGGATTTTCTGCGGAATCACTTCTTGGAGCAGCAGCAAAGATCGGTGACGGCTCTGCAGATTCATCAAAAGTGTATGACAGGTTCAGGATGTCGAGGCACTATTACGTGTTCGGAGTCATACAGCTTCCAGACAACAAAGAATATCGAAATCGAACCTTCGGCACTGCTGAAGATGTCGGAGCAGATTCTGCCCCAGGCTGATGTCGGCCTCACCTTTATCTTTGACCAGACCTTATGGGCCGGGATGGCGTACCGTACCGGAGGATTCTACGGCAACGGGAGCTATGGCGCCCTGATCGGAAGCATGAGGGTCAGGTGGGGAAATATGTATATCGGCTATTCTTATGATTATACCCTGAGTGAGATCGAGAGTGTGACAGGAGGGTCGCATGAGCTCGTACTGGCGCTCAAGCTGGGCAGCAGCAGCAAGAAGTACAGGTGGCTGGATCGGTACTAAAGCAAGAATTAAAAGTCGAAAGTCTAAAGTCACCGTAATAGGCGGTGGCATGGGGCAGTGGCAGAAATTAAGAATGAAGAATTAAGAATTAAGAATTTGAGAATCAGCTCCAGGATCTGCAAGACTCCAGACCTTGAATAACCTTAGACCCTCAGACATCAGACCTTCAGACACTCAGACTTTTTTTCAAGCAGCACAACATTCTCAACGTGGAAAGTCTGCGGGAACATGTCTACGGGTTGCACCCGCGTTACATTGTAAGACGATGACAGCAGGTCTATATCACGGGCCTGGGTGGCAGGATTACAACTGACATAGACAATCCTTTTGGCACCGGATCTCCTGATGGCACCAACGACATCAACATGCATCCCTGCCCGGGGAGGATCGGTGATAATTACATCGGGTCTGCCTCTTTCGGCAAAGAGCTCCTCAGAAAGCATATCCTTCATGTCCCCGGCAATGAAAGCAACATTGCTGATGTTATTAACGGATGCATTTATAACTGCATCTGCAACAGCTTCCTGAATATATTCTATTGCGGTCACGGCAGCGGCGCCGGAAGCGAGGTAACAGGCGATGGTGCCTGTCCCGGTGTAAAGGTCATAAACATTCTCTGATCCGGTCAGTCCTGCAAAGTCCCTTACCACCTTGTAAAGCCTCGATGCCTGGCGACTGTTGGTCTGGTAAAACGATTTGGGTCCCACCCTGAACCTGAGCCCCTCAATTGTCTCCGTTATGAACTCAGTGCCCGAGTAGTGAATGGGAAGCTGGTCCGCCAGGCTGTCGTTGTGTTTTGTATTGATGACGTACCACAGCGAGGTTATCACGGGAAATTTAGCAGCTATATGACTTAACAGTTTCTCCCTTGCGTCAGGCTCATCCTCAGCCATTATCACGATAACCATCACCTCGCCGTCACCGGTTATCCGTATTATCAGGTTCCTCATCAGGCCTTTATGGTCACGCAGATCATGAAAAGGCAGACTCTGGGCCAGAGCATAACTGCGCACTTCATTGCGGATTGCATTCGAAGGCTCAGGCAGCAGCAGACACTCATGGATATCAAGCACTTTGTCGTAGATCCCCGGTATATGGAAACCAAGGGCAGGCGAAGAAGCAATATCATCTCCTCCGGCAATCTCATCGCGTGTCATCCACCGCCTGGCGGAAAAAGTGAACTCAAGCTTGTTACGGTAAAAATATTCGTTTTCAGATCCTATGATAGGATCAATTTCTGGTATAGGTGTATGGCCAATGCGGGTCAGATTATCCTTAACCTGCTTCTCCTTATAAAAGAGTTGCTTTTCATAGGGCAGATGCTGCCAGCGGCAGCCGCCGCAGACGCCAAAGTGCCTGCAGGGTGGCTTTACGCGGTCAGGCGACGGGCTTGTCACTGCAACCGCCGTACCTTCCATATAGCGTTTTCTCTTCCTCGTGACCCTGACATCAACCACGTCACCAGGTATCATCCCCGGCACAAAGAGCACCATGTCGTCGACCCTGGCAATGGCGTTTCCCTCCGATCCGATATCAGTGATCGTCACACCCCTGAGCAGGGGCAGCTGCTTCTTCCTTCCCACCTTTCTACCTGTAGGTTTTAAAGAACTCCAGTCCCGCCAGTCCTGCCGGAACGACGCCTTCGGAGTGATTGAGATCCTGCATAGGCACATATAGGCAGGTCGCAGGACTGGTGCCCGCATCGAGCATGGCATCATGCATTCTTTCCGATAGTACCGGAAACACATAATCGTCAGCTGTTCCATGCAGAAAAAGCAGCGGTACACTGCTGTGCCAGCCCTGGATACTGTTTGCTGAAAGGGCATCGCGAACTCCCTGGTAAGTCGCCGAGGTTGAATATCCGCTTATATATTCAGCCTTGAAAAGAGCCGGGATGGAGCCGATTAGCTGATCATTGATCTGTTCTGATGAATGCATCCCGTTATACAGTCCCGGGATGCGGGCGTCATAGGGGTTGTTATAAAGATCACTGAGGGGATTTGCATACAGATCATACTCACTGTATGCGTTGGAAATATATCCGAGGAAGACTGGCATGGGATACTCCGTCAGGCTGAGGACATGGGAGTTAAAATAACTTAAGTCGTAAGGACCCGCCCCGCAGGATGCGGCCTTAACTGTAAAATCAGAGCCGTAATCATTCTCGAGAGCGTCAAGGAGAGCAAGGGTGGCCCATCCTCCCTGCGAATATCCGAGCAGGAAGTATTCATTGCTGACCGTGATATCTTTCGCAATGTCTTCATCAAACTCTTCAAGGGAGTATAACATGTCAACGAGGGTCTGTACAGTTGATTCTTTGTGAAGGTAAGGGTGTGCCATGTCATCAGACACACCGAAGCCAAGATAGTCAGCCAGCACAACCACATAGCCCGTCGAAGCAATGCATTGGAGAAACTGATATGGCTGGTAATCAGGATCCACCGAGGGCGCATTGGCATTAAGCGTGTTTGTTCCGTTCTGGTACGAAAGCACAGGGTAAGCACCCGGAACTGACGGTACCATAATCAATCCAGAGGCCAGAACATCCTCACCCATAAATGTTGTATTGTACGTGATGCTGTAAATATTCACCCCGGTTTTAACCTCCGGAATTAATTCAGCAACCTCAGGGTACAGGATCGCTGCATAAGTGAGCAGGGTGACCATGTTCTCCTTTGTCCTCATAAACTCCAGTTTGCTCGAAAGGAGGTATGTATTATCCGCAAACGGATCCGGTTCCTTTTCGGAGCACGATTGCATCAGCAGCAACGGCAACAAAACAGGCGCCAGCGCTAATATTCTTATTTTGCTTCTCATGACTTTCCTTTTACAGGACAAAGATACGGCAAATATGGTTGCACGAATTAGGCAGTGGGCAGTAGGCAGTAGGCAATAGTGGAGACCGCAAGACAGAAAGACTGCAAGACAATTTTTTCTACCTTTGCATTTCCAAAATCCAACCGATGGTTTCCGTCAATAACGTATCGCTTCTCTTTGGCAGTTTTGTGCTTCTTGATGAGGTGTCATTCCTGATCACCCGGCAGGAACGCATCGGCCTGACTGGGAGAAACGGCGCCGGAAAGTCGACACTAATGAAGATCATTGCAGGATTGCAGGATCCCACCTCAGGGTCGATAGAGCGGCCCAGGGAACTGACCGTAGGTTATCTCGAGCAGCAGATGAAGGTGTCAGACACCACCACGGTGCTCGAGGAGGCTCTGAAATCATTCACCGAACTTCAGGCACTGGAACAGGAGACAATCGCCTGCACCCGCGAGGTGGCGGAACGTACTGACTATGAGACCGAAAGCTACAGAAACCTCTGCGACAGGCTCCATACTGCCAGTGAGCGATACCGCATGCTCGGAGGAAACGACTATGTCTCACTCACCGGCCAGACACTGACCGGCCTCGGCTTCAGCCAGTCAGATTTTGACAGGCCTACACGTGAGCTGAGCGGCGGCTGGCGCATGCGCGTGGAGCTGGCCAAGATACTGCTTAAGAAACCTGACCTCATCCTGCTCGACGAGCCAACCAATCACCTCGACATAGAATCAATACTGTGGCTTGAGAATTTCCTGGAGACATACGCCGGCGCAGTCATACTGGTCTCCCACGACCGGACCTTTCTTGACAACGTCACCAGGCGCACCATTGAGATCAGCCTCGGCAAGATATATGACTATAAGGTATCGTATACAAAATACACTGAGCTCAGGCGTGAGCGCCGTGAACAGCAGATAGCAGCATACCGCAACCAGCAGAAGATGATCGACGACACCGAGAAGTTCATTGCAAGGTTCCGGTATAAACCTACAAAGTCTGTCCAGGTGCAGAGCAAGATCAAGCAGCTGAAAAAGCTTGACCGCATCGAGATCGAAGAGGAAGATCTTTCTGCAATAAACATTCGCTTCTCTCCTGCCCCGCGCTCAGGCACCGTGGTCGTTGAGGCCGACGAAGCCTCAAAACGCTATGGAGACCACCTGGTGCTTGACAAAATATCGCTAAAGATCGAAAGAGGAGAGAAAGTGGCATTCGTGGGACGTAACGGCGAAGGCAAGACGACACTGTCACGCATGATACTCGGACAGATTGATTTTGAGGGAGTTATAAAGCGGGGACATAAAGTCAGCATCGGCTATTTTGCCCAGAACCAGGATGAACTGCTAAATGATGAGATGACCGTCCTCGAGACTGTCGAAAGAATAGCCACGGGCGATGTACGTACGAGGCTGCGTGACATCCTGGGGGCATTTCTTTTTCACGGAGAGGATGTCGACAAGAAAGTGAAGGTGCTCTCCGGCGGCGAGCGGTCGAGGCTGGCCACCATACAACTGCTGCTCGAGCCGTATAACCTTCTCCTGCTCGATGAGCCGACAAACCACCTTGACATTCGTTCAAAAGAAATCCTGAAAAAAGCCCTCATAAAGTTTGATGGCACATTAATTGTGGTTTCACACGACAGGGATTTTCTTGACGGCCTGGTGGACAAGGTGTATGAGTTCCGGGATAAAAAGATAAAGACACACCTGGGCGGTATCGCCGAGTTCCTCAGATCGAGAAAAATTGAGTCCCTGAGGGAGCTGGAGAAGAAGGAGAGTACGGCGGTAAAAGGTTCTGCGGAGTCGGTGGGGTCTGCTTCACAGCCGGCATCCAGGTCAGTAACGGGGAGGCCGGCACCTTGCGGGGCGGCCTCGTCAGGGTCAACTTCGTCAGGGTCAGCTTATTCGGGATCAACCTCGTCAAGGTCAGCCCTGTCAGGTTCGGCATCGGCAGGGTCAGCATCGGCAGCATCGGCCCTGTCAGAGGCGGCCAATGCTGCCACGGCCACAGCAGCGCCGCAGAAGGTAACCCCGCCGCTGAACAGTAAGGAGCGGTACCTCGAGAAGAAGGAGACGGAGCGTGTTTACCGCAGGCTTCGCCGGCAGGCAGAGGAGAGTGAAGCGGAGATAACCCTGCTGGAGAAGGAGATCGCAGAGATGAATGCAAAACTGGCGTCCGGGTGACAGCGCAGTGGTGAGTGACCCGGCTTTCTACAGCAGTTATGAGGAGAAGAAAAAAGCCCTCGACACCCTGATGCAGCGATGGGAGACAGCGCATAATGAACTTGAGGTTTTCATGGCAGATTATATGAACGGCGATGCTAATCTTTGAAAGGAAATACCCGGTAAATGTCTTCGACACAGATATCACCGGAAGACTCAGTCCCGGAGCACTGTTCAATTATTTCCAGGACCTGGCGGGCAGGCACGCGTCTCAGCTCGGCTTCGGGCGTGAGCACCTGATGACAAACGGCTTTTTCTGGGTGCTGGCAAGAATGACGGTTAAAATAGACCGTATGCCTCTGACCTGGGATGAAGTCACCGTTCGCACATGGCCCCGCGGAACTGACTCCATCTATGCCATCCGCGATCTTGAAATGTATGACGCTGAAGGCAGAAGGCTGGCCGGTGCGTCATCGTCTTGGGTGATAGTCGATTACGAGACCCGGAAGGTACAGCGTCCTGACCAGGGCATTGTCCTTCCTGAATACACAGTTCCCGGAACAGAAGGCGCTTGATGCCAACGCCGGGAAAATTCCTCCCATGGCTGCCGGAGATCACCAGGTCACCAGGCTGAAGGCCAAGCTCGACGATATCGACGTGAACCTCCATGTGAACAACGCCCGCTATATTCACTGGGTCATGAACTGCTACGAGCCTGAGTTCATCAGCCTGCACACCCCTGACATGATCGAGGTCAACTATCTTTCGGAGGGTCACAGGGACGATATGGTGAACATCATCACAGAAGCCGGAGATGAGAAATCAACAGCATTCATCCACTCCGTCGTAAGGGAGAATGACAGGACAGAGTTGTGCAGGCTAAGGATACACTGGAGAGAGATTAAGATTTAGAATCTTTATTACCTTTAGAGCATGTTAAGGCGATTTAAATACAATGCAATTGAGATTGTCACGGCGGTGATCATTATGTCGCTTGGTTATTCTTGTGCCACAACACAAAAGACCCCTGTCGACACCAAGGACATGTCATATATTTATAATCCTGCCAAGAATGTCTTTACCCCGGATATCGCCCTTTACAATGAGGATGCGGAAACGACTGTTCTCGCCATCGGCATCCGTAAAAACGAATTCTTTTTCAGTGAGGCTAATCCTGAGGGTGTGCCAATGGCCACCATGCTGGTCTCGGTAAGGCTTTTCGACAACACCCTCGGAGGGGTTCTGGCTGACACCTCCACTTTCAAGTATGATATCCGCCGCGATGATATCAGAGGTGAGTATGTCTTTCATGTCCCGCTCAAAACCTATGAAGGCAAGGAATACACTGCCGATATCAAGGTCATCGACCTGATCAGGCAACGGGCCGTGCAGACCTTTGCTGAATTTGAGCGGACCGGTCCCTACAGCAGGCTGAACTACAGGACACGTGATTATTTCAGCCACACCGAATTGCTCAGTAATGTCGTCAGAAAGGATGAGTACATTAATATTCTCGCACCGTCATTACAGCCTGACACGCTCTGGCTGTTCTATTACAAGGCAGTAAAGGAGCTCCCGGCACCGCCGTCAACCGTTCTGCCTGAGGTCACTCTCTCTCCGGAGCCTGAATTGATACTTCCCCTGGTGTATTCAGACACTCTGCCGATGATGTTTCCACGCGAAGGCATCTATCTGTTCTCGCCTGACAGTCTTATACGGGAAGGATTAGTCCTGTGCAATTTCGGTACTGACCATCCCTCGATGACAAGTCCGGAGGCGATGATACCCATGCTGGAATATATTGCCACTCCGGATGAGATGGACACCCTGACGACTGCTGCGAAGCCAAAGCTCGCGCTTGACAATTTCTGGCTAGCACGAACCGGCAGCATCGAGAGATCAAAGGAACTTATAAGGATATATTATAACCGGGCGCTTTTCTCCAATTACTATTTCAGTTCATATAAGGCAGGATGGCTGACGGACAGGGGTATGATGTACATTATGTACGGACCGCCTGACAAGGTTTACAAGAACACTGAAGGCGAGAGCTGGGGCTACAAGTTACCTCCTGTGAAAAGCCGGTGGGGATCAGGATACACAGTTCAGGATGAGTATCTCTGGTTTAACTTCCGCAGGCAGAAAAGCGTCTTCTCAGACAACGATTTTATTCTGAACAGAGCCGCTACCCCCCTCAGTTACTGGGATATTGCTGTTGCGCGATGGCGCGAAGGCAAGGTATTCAGGCTCGATAATCCCGACGAACTCAAATGATATACAGCGAAAAGGAATTCATTTTTGGAATGCACCCTGTTATGGAAGCGATAAAAGGGGGCAGGCAGATAGATCGCGTCCTTGTGCGTCAGGGACTGCGCGGGGAACTGTACCACGAGCTGATGAAGGTGGTGAACGAGAAGGGTGTACCCTGGCAGGTTGTGCCTCCGGAGAAGCTCGATTACATAACACGCAAGAACCATCAGGGTGTCATTGCCTGGATCTCGGCAATCGAGTTTCAGGATATTGAGAACCTGCTGCCGCATATTTTTGAGGAGGGCAACGAACCGTTGCTTCTGATGCTTGACGGCGTCAGCGATGTGCGCAATTTCGGTGCCATTGTCCGGTCTGCATCATGCTTTGGCGCTCATGCTGTTATCATTCCCGAGAAATCCTCGGCACGCATATCCGCTGATGCTGTCAAAGCCTCGGCGGGAGCGCTCAGCACCTTCCCGGTATGCCGGGTGAAGAGCATCACAAAATGCCTTACCTATCTGAAGGAATCAGGTGTCAGGGCTGTTGCGGCGCACGAGAAGGCCAGGAACAGCATTCAGGATTCAGAGCTGACCGGGCCTGTTGTGATTATCCTCGGTTCTGAAGAGAAAGGGATCAGCCGCGAGCTGCTGGCGTCGGCGGATCAGCATGTTTCGGTTCCGATTTCAGGTGCAATAGGCTCGCTTAATGTCTCGGTCTCGGCAGGGATTATACTCTATGAGATAAATAGACAAAGAGGCGCAGGGGCAGTAGGCAATGGGCAATAGGCAATAGGCTTTAAAATTTTTAGCCTATAATGCCCCTGATCCGGTCGTCAAGCTGCCGCTGATCAGCAGTGAACGAGGCAATGCCGGCAAGTGTCAGCAGAGTGTCACAGGCCAGCTCACCTGAAATAATCCTGTCACGCCATGATGAGAGCACCGGGATCTTGCCTTCGGCAGCAATGCGCTCATTATCATCCTTACTCATTGCGGGAAACATATCTCCCAGTCCTGCGGCATGCACCCTGGCCACGAAGTCTTCTCCTGTAACAGGCATATAACGGTCAAGCGACCGGCCAAGCTCAATAACACTCTGCGGCACCTCCCAGAACTTTTCAATCCCGAGATTCTTCGCAGTCTCATTGAGTGGTACATCATAATGAGTTCCCAACCGGTTGTTAAAGATGCCGGTGAGGGATTTATGACCTGCAGCTGCCACCTTCGGAGGCATCGTATAAACATCAGTGCCGGCCAGAAGGTCAAGCTGGGTATAGTTCCTCAGGCTGGCAGCGATCTGTTTTGTCGGCCACTGATGAGATTCTGACATCCGCTTAACCCACGACTGTGACGAGAGCACAGCATTTTCACCTGCTCCGCTGCCGTCACCAAGTTTATTATCTGCAATGAAAGCTCCTATTCTTCCAAGGAAGACATTCAGATAGTCAGGTTTGGCCACTATCGTAACAAGAGCATTCTGCCGCGCGCTGAATTCAAGTGTAAAGTTGATCCTGACACCCTTCTCACGCAACCGGCGTGCACCGATAAATCCCTCCGGTGTATACGGTACCTTCACGATGAACTGTTCAGGACATATCTCCCTGAACCGCAGACCGTATGATACAATAGCATCAACATTATAGGCAGTGTCAGTGTGCAGCTCGACGCTTACCAGGCCCCCGAATTTCCTGGCCAGTCGCAACCCATGACGGGCATTCAGTATAAAAGCTATCTCCTTAATCTGCTCATTGAGAGGCAGGTGTTTCACAAGCTCAAGTGCCGAGGGGATGAAATCATCATAAATACCCTTTTGTATCTCGTTGTTCAGCAGCGTGTTGTTGGTTGTGAGGGCTGTCATTTCAGCAGTCCAGTTGGCCTCTGCCTCGGCCATGTCGCCGGTGTCAAGCCACAGCTCCGTGCCAGTGGCACGCAGCGACTGCCAGAAGGGGTCAGGCCTGCCAGTGACCTTCGAGTCGGTAATTCCTGATTTTACGAACCTGCTTACTCTCTCATTGTAATTGGCTTCCATGCTTTTAATTCTTTTGAAGGTTACTTTTTCAATGCCTCAATGTCGCTTCCTGCGGGGCTCTGGAAAGTCTTAAGTCCGAACTGCCCCACGACAGCATATGCATAGTCCACAATCCCTGACTGTATATCTTCATAGGGCACCCATTCGTTTATCGCGCTGAAACAATAAATTTCAACCGGCATGCCGGTGTCTGTGGGGGGCATGTCACGTACCATGGCTGTGGTCTTTTGATCCACGTACCTGTGTTTCTGCAGGTACCCTAGCATGTGTGCACGGAAAGCTCCCAGATTAGTAAGTGTAGTTGTCTCCCCGTTCTTCAGAACCCTGATCTCCTCGCTGTTCGCCTTGAGCCATTTTTCCATATACTGACGTCTGCTGATCTGGTCAAGATTCTCAGTGGTCAGAAATGTTATTGATCTTACATCGATATGAATCTCGCGTTTAATTCGTCTTACGCCCGCTTCCTGCATACCCTTCCAGTTCTGGAATGATT
Organism: uncultured Bacteroidales bacterium; assembly: GCA_963780735.1. Taxonomy (GTDB): domain Bacteria; phylum Bacteroidota; class Bacteroidia; order Bacteroidales; family VadinHA17; genus SR-FBR-E99. Next base: position 160,502 of record CAWADB010000010.1, on the reverse strand, counting down.
CTGAGATAAGGGCATAGGTGGGGACTGTAAGTATCGTCTTGTCAAAATTCTCAACTTTTATTGTATAGAGCGTCATGTCAATCACAGTGCCGTCAATATTCCTCCCGGGCATGGTGATCCAATCGCCCAGCTTTAACATATTGTTTGACGACAGCTGAATGCTTGCCACCAATCCGAGCAGCGTGTCCTTGAACACCACCGCCAGAACCGCAGTGGCAACCCCCAGTCCTGCAATGACACTCGTAAGGTCCTTCTTGGAAATGATCGAGGCTATTACCAGTAATCCTAAAAAGACAACAAGCACCTTGACAACCTGGACGTATGGTTTTATTGACCGGGCACCTGCTGTCGGATGCATGAGGTAGATCTTATGCCAGCCCTCTATAAATGCATTAACGGCTGCTGCTGTAAGGAATACGATATAAATTGCCGTTATCCTATGCACAAAAATGAGCCAGCCGGGACTATCCTGCAGAAGCCAGGATGCTATATAGTAAACCAGAATACCCGGCACGATCCATGCGAGCCTCTGAAACATCCTCGTCTCAAGGAACTTGTCATCATAATCTGATTTCGATCTTTTTACCACCAGGGTGACAACCTGAATGATAATTACTCTTGCGAATATCTGGGAAAGCCACGCAACGATAAACACAGCCAGAACCATCATAAGGGTACTCAGCCATGAGATCGTTCCGGCTGACAATCCCAGATTTGCAAGGAACTCCCTGACAAATAAATCCGGATCAACTGTATGGAACATCCTGCTACTCTTTGATAATCGGCTGTTAAATTACAAATTATCTTTTTTTAAGCCCCTCTCTTTAGTATCTTTACATTACAAAACACTGAAATAATGAAATTAATCCCGGTTTACCTGTTGCTCGCGTTGTCGCTTACAGCTCCGGCACAGCTGGCGTTTGATAATTATTTCACTGACCGGACCATGAGATTTGATTTTATGCTGGCCGGAAACAGTGTCACTACCAAAGTTTTTCCTGTCTCATTCAGGGAAGAGCCATTCTGGGGAGGTTCGCTGACCAATCTTACTGACAAATTCAACTATGGCAGTTTTAAGTACGAGGTCTTTGATGCTGCAACCGGAACGCTGATCTATTCGCGCGGTTTCTGCACCCTTTACCAGGAATGGCAGACGACAGCCGAGGCCCGGCAGATCGAAAGAAGCTTTCACGAGGTTGCTACCTTTCCCTTCCCGAAAAACAAGGTGAATTTTGTCCTGAGCATCCGCGGTCGCGATGGCCTGTTCAGCAAGCTCTATGAGACTCCTATTGACCCTGCAAGCTATTTCATCACCAGGGAGAAGCCCGATGCTGCAATTGCGACAAGAATATACGGAACAGGCGACCCTCATACATCGTTTGATATAGCGTTTATTGCCGAGGGTTATACCAAAGAGGAAGCCGAAAAATTCAGGTCTGATGTAAAGCGTCTTGCTGATGTACTCTTCCTGGAAGCGCCGTTTGACAAATACCAGGACCGTATTAACATATGGGCAGTGGAGACCCCCTCCCAGGAACAGGGGACTGATGTTCCCGGAGAAGGAATATATGTAAACACGGCACTCAACTCAAGCTACTATACCTTTGATGTTGACCGGTATCTCACCACCCAGGACTTAGGGGCTGTGAATGACTATGCCGCGTCAGCGCCTCATGATCAGATCGTTGTTCTCATTAACAGTCCGAGGTACGGCGGAGGGGGCGTTTATAACTACTACAGCGCTGTGACCGCCGACCATCATTTCACCCCGCAGGTTTTCACCCATGAGTTTGGTCACGGGTTTGCAGGATTGGCTGATGAGTACTATAATTCTGAGGTGGCTTATGAAGAGTTTTATCCTCTGAATGTTGAGCCATGGGAGCCTAACATCACCACAAGGGTCAATTTCGAATCAAAATGGAAGGATATGATCGCCAAGTCAGTACCAGTTCCAACGCCAAATGACAAGAGGTACACCGGCGTCACAGGTCTCTTTGAAGGAGGGGGTTATGCAGCAAAAGGAATATACCGTCCGTCGTTTGACTGTCGCATGAAGAGCAACCAGGCAGATTCATTCTGTGAGGTATGCCAGACGGCGATAGAGAAAATGATTTTGTTCTATTTACAGTGATAATCGTGGCGGGTATACCGCAGATACAGGTATGAGACCTGTATATACTCTGGTAAACAATACGTTATAATTAAATTACGACCGTATCAAGGTTGAGCTCCTTCAGCCTGAGGCTCATTCTCTCAAGCGTGACGGCATCACCCATTTTTACTACACAACCTCCCTTGTGGTGAGTCAGGTAGGCACACTGCTCAGCCTGTATCTCATCATGACCGCACACCTCGACAAGTGATTTGATGACATGGTCAAACGAGTTGATATCATCATTTATCAGCAGCAGGGATTTCTCCTCCTCCTGCCCCCTCATATTACCCCAGGGAAATGGTGCTCCTTTTGTCATTCAATTCGGTTTAACAGTTCCTTTGCTGCTTCGACGGGTATCTCCTGCATGCCCACGTATGCGGCAACCCTTGCTGTGCCGTAGCCGTTGCGTATAAGCAGCGAGACATACTCGTCGGCGCTTTCAAAAGTAATAAAATTCCCGATGAGATAAACAGTCTCATCCTGGTTGTTTTTAATCATGTCAAGTCCCCGTGTACCTGCAAGCAGCCCCATTTTTTCGACAACTTCAGGTTTGACAGGCTTCTTCGAACGTATTGCCTCAGCTCTGAACATCAGTGTCCCGACAGGCAGTGTGTCGGCTGCGGGTACTTTTTTCCCCGTCTGAACTACAGCATCATTTACAGGCAGCGGTTTTGATGCCCATTCCTTCTCAAGCATCACTGCTCTTTCCATTGATACCTGAGTGTCATCCATCATGGCAATGATGAAAGCGTCAGAGAAGCCTTGCGCACGGACTTTTGAAAGGGCCTGCCTGGCATCCTCGTTCACCCTGAATATTCCCGTATAGTAATAACTGGCTCCGTTATCGGGTTTCTTTTTACCGTACAGGGGAAATAATCCCTTGAACAGCGACGGCTGAACGGGGTTTTTAAATGCTGCAAGCTGTATCGTGTAAACAAGTCCTGTCGGAAGCTTAATGTCGAAAGGTATCGGATTGGCGGCGCTGTAAGCCGGACTGGATAGCACAGCAAACTGTGAGTATGCCTGCCCCTGTTCCTGTTGAGTGGGACCGGGTGAAACCGGCAGCGCCGGAGTTCCATTCTGCTCTGCGGCCACAAATGCCATGTCGGCTTTGGCCTGTTTCGCAGCTGCTTCGCGCTCAAACTCCTCAGCTATACTCTGAAGCACTTCCTGCCGCTCCGGCGCTGCCGTCTCCATCTCTTTCCGGACACCCAGGCTCAAACGAGTGAGAGAATCCGCACTGTACTGAAGCTTCACCGCCTCCGCCAGCTTTCTGTCAAATTCGTTCAGGACTCCGGAGGGTCTGGCATTTGTGTCCTGACCACTGACAGTCAGAACAGAAAAATGAAGGGTAATGACCAGGGCGATATAAGCCGGCCAGGCTTCCATGTTAATAACTCTGAAGAAGAAATTTTTTACCATAAATGATAACTTCATACCTTTACCCATCTGAACAAAAATACGAAAAAGTCATGACCCAACTCACAGAAGGGATGCCTGCTCCTAAGTTCGAGGGCAAGGATCAGAATGGAAATTCTGTAAAACTCAGCGATTATGCTGGTAAAAAAGTAGTGCTCTACTTTTACCCCAAGGACAATACTCCGGGTTGCACAGCGGAAGCATGCAGCCTCAGGGATAATTATCATGAGCTTATCAAACAGGGATTTATAGTACTGGGCGTCAGTCCTGACAGTGTGAAATCGCACAAGGGATTTACCGAAAAATACAATCTGCCCTTTCCTCTGATTGCTGATCCGGAGAAGAAGATTCTGACGGCTTACGGGGCTTACGGTGAGAAGGTGATGTACGGGAAGAAAGTTACCGGTGTGATCCGGACAACTTTTATTATTGACGGGAAAGGGATCATTGAGAAGGTGATCAAAAAGGTTGACACCAAAGAGCACGCCCCGCAGATTTTCAAACTTTACACCAAATAATTTACAACAACGGAATAATTATGGAAAGAAAAGAAGTAAACAAGGACAAACTAAAGGCGCTTGAGGTTACGCTGGGCAAGATCGAAAAGGATTTTGGCCGTGGCACCATCATGAAGCTGGGCGATCATGCCATTGACAATGTGCAGGTCATCTCGACCGGTTCTATCGGTCTTGATGCAGCACTTGGCATCGGTGGACTGCCGCGGGGCAGGGTTGTGGAGATATACGGACCTGAATCTTCAGGTAAAACCACCCTGGCTATTCATGCCATTGCGGAGGCACAAAAAGCTGGCGGCATTGCCGCTTTCATTGACGCAGAACATGCTTTTGACAGGTTCTATGCCGAGAAGCTGGGTGTCGATGTGGGCAACCTCCTGATATCACAGCCGGATAACGGCGAGCAGGCGCTCGAAATAGTTGACCACCTCATCAGATCAGGTGCGCTTGACATTGTAGTCATTGACTCTGTGGCTGCCCTTACACCAAAGGCTGAGATTGAAGGTGAGATGGGTGATTCAAAGATGGGGCTGCAGGCGCGGCTGATGTCACAGGCGCTGAGAAAGCTCACGGCCAATATCAACAAGACCAATACCACCTGTATCTTCATCAACCAGCTCAGGGAAAAGATAGGTGTCATGTTCGGCAATCCCGAGACCACCACAGGAGGTAATGCCTTGAAGTTCTATGCCTCCATCAGGCTCGACATCAGGCGTACCAATCAGATCAAGGAGGGCGACGACGCTGTCGGCAACCGCGTGAAGGTAAAAGTGGTGAAGAACAAGCTGGCTCCGCCGTTCAGGAAAGCCGAGTTTGATATCATGTTTGGTCAGGGCATCTCGCGCACGGGTGAGATCGTTGACCTGGGAACTGACTTCAATATCATCAAGAAGAGCGGGTCATGGTTCTCATACGGCGATACTAAGCTCGCCCAGGGGCGTGACGCAGTGAAGAAGCTCCTTGAAGACAACCCCGAGCTTGCCGAGGAGATCAAGGTAAAGATCTCCGAGCAGCTTAAGGAAAAAGTGAAATAGATAATAATTGCAGCCCCGAAAACCGGGGCTGCTTCGTTTCTCTGCGTCCCAAATTCATTGCTATTTGTGCCAAAATGAAGAAGTGAAGCCTGCACTTCACTTCCTGAGAACTACTTGAACTTTAACCCAATCTGAAAAACCGGTGAAATATGCCCGTGGAAGACATACCCTTGGCTTACTCCCAGGCCGGTTATTATTTTGATTACATAGGCAAGTTAGATAAACGCCACCTAAAACATTGTTCTATTTGTCCCAATCATTGTTCTGTTTGTGCCAAAATGAGGAAAAACTCAATTATTTATGAATTTCCCTCGGCTTGATGCCAAATTCCTCCGTGAATACCCTGCTGAAATGTGAAACATTCTTGAACCCCGATTTGTAGGCTGCTTCGGCAACGGTAATCTTAGTCCCGGCCAGTAGATCCTTTGCCTTATGAAGACGAAGGGACCGGAAATAATCATTCGGGGACTTGTCTGTCAGGGACCTAAACTTTCTGTACAGCTGCGTTCGGCTCATTGTCATTTCATGGCATAGCTTCTGGATATCAAAATCCTCATTGCACAGGTTCGCCATCATCAAAGACATTGTGGTTTTCATGAAAGTATCTTCAAAATGGAAATCCATTTCATCCGAAAGTATCGGGTGTCCTGGTTTGGCATATCTCTCCTGCAGTTTCTTTCTCTGTTCAATCAGGGAACGGAGCTGGACCTGCAGTTCATTCATGTCAAACGGCTTGGCAATGTATGCATCTGCGCCCCTGGTAATCCCGTCAAGCCTGCTTGCCACATCAGCCCTTGCGGTAAGTATAACACAGGGGATGTGGCTTGTCCGAAGGTCATTCTTCACTATGTCGAGCATCCGGATGCCATCCATTACCGGCATCATTATGTCACTAAGAATGATATCAGGTACGTTCTCAATAGCTTTGCGTACACCCTCTTCTCCGTTATTGGCTACAAGTACGTCATACTCTCCGGCAAAAACGTTCACCAGATAGGTGACTACATCGTCATTGTCCTCAACAATAAGCAGAATATGTTTTTCTTTGCTATTGGGCAGTTGTCCCGCCTGCCCCTCCTCTTTTTTGTCATGATGGATAAAAAATGAGGATATTCTGTTTTTAAGTTCGTGCAGTCCCGGCACCTCCTGCAAGGCTGCATTGTATGTGACTGGCAGGGTTACAATAATTTCTGTTCCCTCATCCACGACACTTTCCGCAGTAATTGAACCATTGAGAAGCCTGACCAGTTCCTTTGTCAGCGCCAGTCCGAGGCCGGATCCGGGGTTGGCATTTGAACTGTTTGCATGCTCCCGCGAAAAACGGTCGAAAATATATGGCAGGAAATCTTCAGAGATGCCTGTTCCGCTGTCGCTTACGCGCAATTCAAATCTTCCGTCAGCAGTCAGGGATGTGGTCACTTCAACAAGACCCAACGGTTGTGTGAACTTAAGTGCGTTGGAGATAAGATTGGACACAATGTGCATCAGCTTTTCCACATCATAGTCAAATATCAGATCCGGGTTAGCAGAAGTAAAATTCAGAGTTATCCTCTTACCGGCAGCTACTGACTGAAAAAGTTCAACAATATACCTGATATAAAGATTGATATCTGACCTTATCATCCTGACAGGCATTGCTCCTGCCTCCAGTTTCGAAAGGTCAAGCATCTGGTTTACCAGGTTGAGCAGGACACCTGCGTTCCTGTCAATTTTCTCAGTTCCGTCAGTAAGCCACTTCTTCGGGTCTTTCCTGATCAGGTCTGTCATCCCCGTAATGACTGTCAGGGGTGTTCTGAATTCATGCGTTATATATGTGTAGTATTTTGTCTTGGCCTCATCGAGCTCCTTTAGGCGTGTTGTTTCAAGTTGCTCAAGCTTTACACTCTGAGAAATGAAGTTCAGTACATACATCGTTACAAATCCCGAGATCCAGAGCAGATTTATCACATAAAGGGATATATTGACCTCCGGAGTCATTTCAGGCGGAACAGTCAGATAAGGATGCAGGACGCCAGCAACTATAACAGTGATCACATAAAGGATGTATATCCAGAGAGTGTGGCTTTTCATCCTGAAATTGAAAGATAAAAATACCATGGCGAGGCCAACCACTATCAGTCCGCCTGAATACGGTATCCCTCCAAGTTTTATTATTGCAAAGAATGTAGCAACAGCCACAAGGGTCTGATCAACAATTAAAAGCCACAATCCTATCCGTTGAAATATTAACGGGTAAATAACACCCTGCAAAATAACCAGGGTAAGGAATAATCCGTAATAAATAAGTATCTCTAACTGCGGAAAGATGAAATGATAGGTAAGGGTGAGACAGAAAACCATTACTGTAACAGTAAAACTCACCAGCCAGTTAATCTTTTTCTGCCTGAGAGTCTTTTCATCAATGCCATGATAGCTGAGCCTCTTAGTGATCCATTTGTCTGCTTTATTTAGAAAGGGGGTAACCATCTTGTAAACAGATCAAATATTTAATATCACAATCCTACACAATTTAATAAATATTTAGGTACAATACAATTATATTTTAGGCAGGAGGCAGGAAACAGGTGAATTAACCGATGAGTTAATTATTTACCTTTGGATAAGCACAAAAATGACCGAAATTATCAAACCCTCACCAACTATGAAAAAGCTTTCATTCCTTATTATTGCAGTAACAGTTATGGTCGTGAATGGCTGCAATCAGCAGACAAAAGAGCAACCGGAAGCCACAGTCATCAACGTATCTCTTACCGATACTGAAAAAGCGGGTGGTATACTGACGCCGGAGATACTCTGGAAATACGGCCGCATAGGATCAATAGTTCTGTCACCTGACGGGAAAACGGTACTCTACACCGTGACGAACTATGACCTTCCTACCGAAGCACGGACCACAAACATATATTCAATACCCTCGTCAGGAGGCACTCCTGTTCAGCTGACAACAACCGGCGGATCAGGTCCGCAGTGGATAGACAAGGGGTCAGCGATCGCGTACACGGCCGCAGGAAAAATAATGACCATGAAGCCAGACGGATCGGCAAAGAAAGAGATAACAGGACTGGAGGGGTTTGAGATACTTTCATTTTCTCCGGCCGGCGACAAGGTCTATTTCACGCGCCGCGTCAAGCTCGACCAGACAGCAAATGAGAAATACGGCCTCCCGAATGCCAAAGTCAGAATTATTGATGACCTGATGTACAGGCACTGGGACTCATGGAGCGATTACTCATACAGTCATCTCTTCACCGCTTCCTTTGACGGTAACTCTATCAGCAACGAAAAGGATATAATGGAGGGGCAGCGCTTTGAAACGCCTGACGCCCCATGGTTCGACGAGGCAGAAATAAGCTGGAGCCCCGACGGAAAATATTTAGCCTACACATGCAAGAAGCTTTCCGGCAAAGCATACTCATTAAGCACAAATACAGACATTTACCTTTATAATGTCATGACCGGTGAGGAGACCAACATCACTGAAGGAAATATGGGCTATGACAAGTTCCCGGTATTCTCTCCGGATGGCTCAATGATAGCTTACGCGAGCATGAAGGAGGACGGTTACGAGTCTGACCTCGAAAGACTCTTCGTTTACAATATCACTTCCGGCGAGAGGAAATGGGTATCGGAAGGATGGGATTATGACGTGCAGAACATGCAATGGAACGGTATAGGTTCAATCTGGTTTGTAAGTCCTTACCGCGGGACACAACCCGTTTTCAATATAAATCTTGCTGACGGTAAAATCACCAGGGTGACCGGGGGTGATTTTGACATGGGTCCCCTTCAACTGCAGAACGGCGTGCTTGTCGCCGGCATGATGTCTATGTCGCGGCCTACGGAGGTTGCAAATATCAACATGACAACCGGTGAGTTTGCAATGATAACAGATGTCAACGGCCATATTTATGAGAGTATCAAGATGGGCAGAACAGAGGAGAGGTACATTAAAACGAAGGATGGCAAAGACCTGCAGATGTGGATTATCTATCCGCCTGACTTCGATCCTGCAAAGAAATATCCCGCTCTGCTTTATTGCAAAGGCGGGCCGCAGGGGCCGCTGGGACAATCGTGGAGCTACCGCTGGAACTACCAGATCATGGCTGCAAACGGATATATCGTGGTAGCAGTGAACCGGCGAGGCAACTCGGGCTTTGGCAGTTACTGGCGTGAACAGATTTCAGGCGATTACGGCGGAAAGAACATTCAGGATTATCTTGACGGCATCGATGCCATGGCGAAGGAGCCGTTTGTGGATAAAGACCGCCTGGGAGCTGTCGGGGCAAGCTACGGAGGCTACTCCGTGTTTTACCTTGCCGGGATGCATAACAAGCGTTTCAAGGCATTCGTGGCACACTGCGGCGTTTATAATACCATTGCAGAATACGGTGCTACCGAAGAGTACTGGTACCCGAACAAGGACTACCAGGGCGCTCCGTGGGATAAGCCGCAACCAGCTGGCTACAATAAGTTCTCACCTAATACTATGGTTGACAAATGGGATACTCCCATACTTATCATTTCGGGTTTTAACGACTTCCGTATCCCCTACACCCAGAGCATGGAGGCATTCAACTCAGCACAGCTTCGCGGCGTGCCCAGCAAGCTTCTGCTTTTCGAAAACGAGAGCCATTGGGTGACCAAGCCACAGAATGCTGTCATCTGGCAAAAGGAGTTCTTCGCGTTTCTGGATACTTATCTGAAATAAGGCATTAGGCAATAGGCAGTAGACAGTAGTGAAAATTGCGAGGTTTAAGTACTATAATCCGTAAGCTGCATCTGTTTCTATTTCACAAACTTTACACATGAAGGAGCATTGAATTGCAGAACCGGGCCAGCTTCTTTTGATTTGTCAATACCTGCAGAGACCACTGAAACCTCATTCGATCTCTGGTTCGCCACCAGGAAATATTTCCCCGCCGGACCAACGGCAAAACTACGCGGCCAGTCGCCGCCGCAGTCCTGATGCTCCACCAATGACAATCTTCCGCCGGCACCCACCTTGAATGTCACGATACTGTTATCTCCTCTGTTGGATCCGTAAATCTTTTTCTCATTGGCAGAGAAATGAATATCCGCACAAAAACTCTTCTCCCGGAATCCTTCCGGCAGGGTGCTGACAGTCTGCCTGATATCAGTGGTATCGGACAGAATATTAAACACTGACACTGTTGAATTCAATTCGTTGATGACATACAGGTTTGAGCTGTTTTTGTCTATTAACATATGCCGCGGTCCACTTCCTTTCGGGCATTCAAGATAAGGAACATCCTCGGTCATCAGCTTGCCTATGGTTGTGTCGAGACGTAACCTGTGGATCCGGTTCAGACCCAGGTCAGAGACATAATAAATCTGTGTCCTTTTATTGAACAGTGTCATATGCGGATGCGACCTCTCTCCGTAAAAGATTACATCCGTTACTCTCTCAGGAATGCCGTTGCCGTTCAGCCGTACTACCGACACTGACCCGCTGCCGTAATTGGCAGTGATAAGATATTTACCGTCATCTGAAAGGGTGATGTGGCAGGGGCCTCCCCCGCCCTGGTTGATCGAGCTCTCACGGGTTAGCTTCATACTGTCTCTATCAAGGCGCAATGTTGTTATCCCGCCACCGTGAGCCAAGTTAAAAGAGTCGACCTCATTGACAAAATAAACGAGGTTATTTTTACCGAATGTAAAATATGAAGGATTGTCTCCCGCAGTAAATTCAGATACCATTCTGAATGAGCCCTTACCGTCGATAGCGCAAAGCATCACATCAGGATTATTTTCGGCTGGATATCCGGATATTACGAATAATTTCTCTTCATTGCTGCAGGAAGCGATGACAGTGCCAATTGCCATAAGCAGTAATTTTTTCAGGTTTTTCATTATATTTTATCCTCTCTGGGGTTTTTCGTTTTTCGGTATTTCACCCTTTCTCCTGTATATATACCAGTAGGCCAGTGGAATGAAGAAAAGACTGACCACTGTTCCCAAAGACATACCTCCAATCAGTGCCAGGGCCATAGGACGCTGAAGTTCGTTACCCAGTCCTGTGCCAAAGAGCATGGGTATGGTTGAGAAAATAGATGCCATGGCTACCATGATGATCGGCTTCAGCCTTCGGGAGCCACCGGCGTATATAGCTTCCTTCAGCCCCATGCCGGCCCTACGCAGGTTATTGATGGTGTCAACCTTGAGAATTGAGTCATTGATGATAACCCCTGACATGACTATGAGCCCAATCATGGTCATGACGTTAATTGTGCCGCCCCAAAGCTTCACCAGCAACAGGGCCCCGGCAATGTCAACGGGTATCTCAAGAAGCACTATAAGCGGTTGTGCCAGTGATTCAAACTGGGCCGCAAGGATAAAGTAGAGCAACATCAGCGACACAAGAAGCACGATTGCCAACTCACGGAAGAGCCGCTGACCGGTTATAAGAGCCCCGCTGAATGAAAGTGAAAGGTTTTTGTCAGATGAAAAAATATTCTCAATCTCGCTTGTGAGTTGTGCCGGACGATTGGAGCTGATATCCATATTAACCGGAACATATTCTGATGTCATATTTCCCATGATAGCTTTATAATATCGCACTCTCCTTACGTCGGATATCTCTTTTAATGGCACCATGGCACCTTGCTTGTTAATGACAAACCCTGTTGCCATTTGCTCTCCTATATTTACCTCATTACCTGTCACAACTATTGGAAGTATCTCATGCGATGAACGCAGCTCTCCTATCTCATTGCGGTTGAGGGCACTCCTGACCGACGGATAGACAGATGCAGGGTCAACATCATACAGCAGCATCCTGACCGGGTCAAGTCTTATCTCAATCTTCTCCTCAAGAGCAGGAGGCATTATGCCGGCATAAGGCCAATTACCGTCCAGTACTGACACCACCTCCATCATGCGATCAACAGGTGGCACCTCCTTCTCAATCGCCAGCGCTACCTCAACAACCAGCGGAATCTCCGAGGCAGTGAAGATCTTTTCAAAGATATTCTCCTGCGGCATAACTGTCACGGCAGCTTCAGGGTAGAGTGAGGGCACATACTCCCTCAACATACCCTCAATCTCATTCCTTGATTCATAACCGGCCGCCAGGACATGGATTTTTGCTGAGGAATAAGGCTGGTCATAGTCGCGGTTAAAGATAAACTGCTGCTCTCCTATGAAACTGTTGGTCTGCAATGCTGCCTCCCCAAGCGCGTTAACCAGTGCATTAACCCTTGAGGTATTTTCTTTAAGATCAATATTTTCATTCCAGTCTATTGTCACCACCAGCTCATCCTGCCTTACCTCCGGGAACTTTTCCTTCTTCATGTCAGAAAAGAGCCAGACCATCAAACCTATTGTCAGTATGAAAGTTATCATTACCGGCCTGCGGTACCTGAAGAAGAAATTCATACCACTCTCGTACCTATCCTCAAGATGCTTCAGACTGATGCGTTTCACAAACCGTGTGAGGGCTCCCTCCCTGCCATTACGGTACATCAGGTAATATACTGTTGGCAACAGTCCTATTCCAACAATAAGCGACACTCCCTGACCAATTATTATTGCAATAGCCTGATCATAGAACAAAGCGCCTGAAATGCCACTCAGGAAGATCAGCGGAACAAAAACGGCACAGGTAGTCAGCACCGATGAGATAAGCGGGGAAATCACCTCGTTGGTGCCTTTGACACAGGCATCGACAAGTCTCTCACCCTTATCGAGCCACTGGGTGATATTCTCTATTATCACAATCGAGTTGTCAATCATCATGCCTATGCCGAGAATCAGTCCTGCAAGGGAGATAACATTTATTGACAGGCCCACAAGGTAAAAGAAGAGAAGGCTTATAATAAGGGTTGCAGGTATGCTGAAACCTATTATTAGCGGTGAACGTGCATCTTTCAGGAAGAAGAACATGATAAAGAATGCCAGGAGGCCGCCGGAGAGGAGGCTCTGGCGCAGGTTCTTCAGTGAGTAGTCAAGAAGCCTGGTTTGATCCTGTGACACCTCAAACCGCATTCCTGGATACTCATTGCGGAAATGCTCGGTCATCTCTGTCATCTTCTTTTCCAGATCCTTCATCTTTGCTGATGACTCCTTGATGATAGCCAGGGCTACTGCCTGACGGTTGCCAGAGAAACATACACCGCGGGCACGCTCCTCCCTCACACCCACTTCGGCAATATCTTTTATCTGCAGCATCCTGCCCTCTCTACTGATCCAGATGTTGCGTATGTCACCAACACCTTTGAGGTTAGAGTCAAACTCAAGATTATAGATGTATTTGCCCTCTTTGACCATGATACTGCCAATGCTTAGATTATTGACTGACACGGCGTTGCCTATATCAGTGGCGGTAATTCCCAGGCTTCGCATCTTTAGCTCATCAGGTCTGATGTAAATCTCTTTTTTTACATGACCTGTCATGTCTGCCAGTGCCACCTCTGGCAGCTGTTCAATACGTTTGCGGATGATGCTCCCGGCAAAGTCGCTTAGTTCTGCAAATCCGGCCTCACCCATTGCAGTATCAGCCATGGTAATGTTGAGCATGAATACGGGTATGTCTGTCGCGCTGGCCTTTATTATTCGTGGACGCTCAAGGTCACCGGGTAACATGTTCATAGCTGCATCTATCTTCTCATTGACCTCCATAAACGCTAGGTCAATATCAGTTCTGAAGGCAAACTTCATTCTTATGATGGCGCTGCCGTTACGTGCCTCCGATCTTAGGTCATCAACCCCTTCAACCTGCATCAGGTTTCTGCGCAGCACGCTTACAACGGAGTTCTCTATCTCGCGGGAGCTGACATCAGGCCTTGATATTGCTACAGTTATCTCCGGCACTTCAATATCAGGCATGAGTGATACCGGCAACCTCCCCGATGCCACTATTCCAAGTACCACCACTGCCAGAAAGGTCATTATGACCGCCACTGGTCTCTGTATCAGAAATCTAACCATCTGTAGATGTTTTATTCATTTTGATCCCCTTCATCACATCCCGGGCAAGCATCATAGGCTGGTATATTAATAAGCCAACCAGGCTTAATACCAGGCCACCAATGGTACCTGCAGCCAGGGCAAACCAAAAGCGTTCATCCTTCCCCGTAAACAGGAAAGGCAAAAGACCAATGATGGTTGAAAGTATAGTAAGGAATACAGGAATAATCTTCCCGTTGAATGCCTTCAGGTATAGCCTCACCGCGGGAAGCCGCGTACCGGTCCTTCTGAGCCTGTTGTAATCATCAAGTATATAAAGAGCTGCGTTGACCACTATACCGCATAACAATATCATGGCAGCAAATACCCCCTCATCAGGTGTTAGTTTGAACAATGAGAATGTGATGAATACCCCTATGAATGAAAATGGTATCAGACTGATAACGGTCAGCGGCTGACGCAGCGATTCAAGCAACACCGCGCAGATGAAGTATATTATTACAACTACCAGGAAGAGCAACGGATAGTTGTTTTTCTGCTGGTCCCATGAATATTGGTAGCCCTCTGACCGTACAGTGTAGCCTAGTGGAAGCATGGCTTTGGTCCCGGATATGTTGCGATCAAGGATGATACGCCCCAGTTCAGGGTTACCAATAAAGTCGTAGGTTACCGAGAGAACATACTGCTGATCTTCCCTGCTGATGGTATTGTCAGTGATCTCCATGGTGACAGTGGTGAAATCCTTAAGCTTCATGACATGTCCTGCAGGAGTTACCATCGACTGGTTATTGATGTTCCAGTAGTCATATTCTTCAGAGAGGTCAGAGCGTACAGTGAGTGGTGCTATAAAGTCACTTATAAAAACCTGCCCTCCGCCACTGCTGAATAATGAATAACTGTGAGCCTGGCTGTAAACATCACGTATGTCACTTCCTGCAACAGCTATGTACTCCCTGTCAATGGCAATTACATTCCGATACTGTTTTTTGGCATACCATCTGTCGGTACCGCCAAGGATGAATACCTCCTTTATCCTGCCGTTGGCACCGGCCATAAGTCTCTCCTTCAGGCCATCGGCATAACCGTATAGATCATCATAGTTATACCCCTTCATGATGATAGAATAGCTTCCCCTGATATAGTCACTATAAACCTGGTTACTGAAAGCCTTGCCTACACCTGATACCGAGGCATGATAGCTGCCTATACCGTTCATGTAATCTTCAATTCTGGCTTTCAATAAATAAGGAAATACAGTGTGGTCATGTTCAGGTCTGAAAGTGATATTCATGTATGCGGTGGACTGTGAGCTGACGCTGGTGGTAAAACGGTCAACCTCGCTAAATGCTGCAATCATGTTCTCGAGACCGGAACATACATCATTAATATCTTCTATTGTAAGCCCCTCCTCGCTGAGGCCTATCCTTACATCAAGCTGGGTGCGTTGCACATCATCCGACCCGCCATAGTAGTAATAGCGGTTGCTTTTAACCTTTTCGTTAAACAGTCTGAAAGTACCGCCAAGAATCTTATTTATCAGCGGTTTGACATCAGAGACAAACTTCTGATTGCCCAGTGTCCTGTTAAATAGCTTCTGTGCATCTGTCAGCACCGGAGGCTGAGTACCGGATATTTTATCCTTTGGGAGGGAATCAGGAAGGTAGAATACTGGCAGCCCGAAAACGAGTATTGCCACAATGATAAAAGCGACCCTGAACCTGATTATAAAGTTTATAAACTTTTCATAGAAATGAGTGAACCGCACAGCAAGGCGTTTCCGGAGCATAGACGGATGGGCAGCACTTTCATTTAACTTCACTGAACCAACAAGTGAGGGGATGAAGAAGAGGGCCACTGCCAACGAGACCATCAGGTTAATGATGACCACGGCGGCAAAATCAGTCAGTGTGACTTTTGACGCCTCATCAAGAAAGAAAATGACAACAAGCGCACCCACAGTGGTAAGCGTTGCTGCCAATAGGGAGATCCCTACCTGGCGATTGTGATGATACCTCAGGTGGTCTGTCATCACTATTGTATTGTTGATTATGATACCAAATGAGACAGTGATACCCGCCAGCGAGTAAAGATGCACCTCAAGCCTGAAGAGATAATAAAAGATAAAAGCAATGAATATATTGGCAATCAGGCTTATAGTAATGATAAGGAGATACTTTATTTCACGGCTTATGAGCAGTACGAAGCAGAGCAGCAGCACCACTGAGAGCACTGCCCTGAAGAGGTTTTTCGATATCTCATTACGGATGAATTCGGTGTTATCAACCGAGGGGATGATGTCATAACCCGGAGGCATCTTTTTTTTCAGATCCTCAACCACTTCTTTCACACCGTTGGCCACCCTGATATTATTGACGTTCTTTCCGGCACTGATAACCATGGTGATAGTGTTGAGTCCATTGATACGGTAGTAGCTGCGCGGTCTCCCGTCCTTAAGCCTGACAGAAGCTATTTCAGGGAGCATGACAATTCTGCCGTGCGACCTGGCAACCGGTATCTCCTCCCACCTGACAGAATCGGCATTATTACCTGTTATGGTGATATAGGTTCTATGGGGATCGCCTCCCACTGGCTGCTCAATGCCACTTCCCGCCTCCAGTTCTGAGAGGTAGCTGTTTATGGCTCTCTGAATAGCCGACGGCGGAATGCCAAGGGTGCCAGTAAGTTTCTGGTCATAGACTATCTCCCATGTTCGGGGGGTGGCGCCATAGACATCAACGTTGTAAACTCCTTTAACGGAGGCTATAGCCGGTTTCAGCGACTCCTCTGCAAGACGAAAAATATACGATGGTGTGGCATTGCCGGTGATCCGGTAGATGAGTATGACGGAGCCCTGTGTGTTTGATGGCATGTTCATCGTTATTACAGGGTATGATACCCTTTCGGGAAGACGTTTACTGGCCTCACGTACCAGGGATGCCACCTCGAAGCGTTTCGAATGCAGATCAGCACGTTTGTCAAATTCAACCATTATCTGCCCGCGTTCATTATACGTTGATGATGATATGCGGCTCACTCCCGGCAGGGTGGAAAGCACTCCCTCAAGCACTGAGGTCACCTCCTGCTCTGCCACCCTGGCAGGTGCATCAGGCCAGGAGTAGCTGATAGTCAGCGACGGCAGATAGCGTGTAGGGTTAAGTTGCAGTGAGAGCAGCGGCATTAAGGCGGCACCTACAATGATCAGCACCACGAAGACAATGTTCAATGTAAATGAAGAGAAAAAAGAGGTTTGTTCCCGTGAACCTGTCATTCTTCCCTCACTTTTGTTTCGTGAGCAAGGTTGATATTACCCCTTACAATAACAAGGTCTCCCGGCATGAGACCTTCCTTAATAGAGACCATTGAACTGTTTTCAAACTCCACGGTAACGTATTTCCATATTGCAAGAGAGTCCTGCCTTACAAAGATCACATCCTTTCCCTGGCGTATCACCAGCGCCTCTTTGGGCACAACAAGACGGTTATATACAGGTTTTCTGATAAGCACTTTAACGTTCATGCCGTCAACAAGACCTGCATTGTTTTTAAAGTTTGCTTTGACGATAATCTGCCCGTTCTCATTCACCTGTGGATTTATCTGGGAGACAGTGCCTGTAATAGTAATGTTATCATCAAAGAATGGGATGATGTTGACAGGCATACCTTTTTCGATGAATGAATATTCTGACTCTGTTACAGGGAATTCAACATCCATTGTTGCATTGGAGATCACTGTGCAAAGGCTCCTGTAGTTTTCTGCCGGGTTCCACTGTTTAGCTTCCAGGCCAGCTACCACTCCGCTTACAGGTGCAACAATACGTGTGTTGTTAAAGTTGTATTCTGCAAGACGGAAGTCGGTCGCAGCAGCAATAGTGCCACTGCGTAAGAGTGTGGTGTTTATTTTATCACGTGACAACTTCGAAGTATCGTCAGTTGCATATTTACTAAACAGGTCATCACGAAAATTTATCTTTGCTGTTTCCACCGACTGCCGGGCTTTTTCGAGTTTGATGCCATATTCAAATTCATCAATCACAGCAAGAAGTTGCCCGGCAGCAACCTTTGATCCGTTAGCAACATATATATTCTTTATCATGCCTGATACTTTAAATGGCACCAGTGCCTTTACGGATGAAGTGACTTTTCCGTTGCTCACCATTTCCTTATAGAAAGTTGAAGGTTCAAGCCTGACGGATTTGACCACTACTTCAGAATTTTGAACTGCGCGCCGGGAAAGCTCCTCAAAATTCTCATTTTGTTTAGGCTTACAAGACCAAAAGCACAAAACTGAGGCAATTAATATTAGCAAAGGTTGGAGAAAAAGCCTGTTGATAGACATTTTCAAGAGTATTTCTGTAAATATAACAGTTTAATAGTCAATCGCTGTAAAAGAAAAACTTAAGTTGTAGTGTTATTAAATTCTGCATTACCTGCATTACTTTTCTCAGGATCGGGAGGACAAAGCTTAAATTTCTCTTTAATTTCCTTTACCTTAAGTATAGGAATTAAGCCATGGTCAATTAATATATCCTTCCTTTTGATCCAGGATCTGAGAGTTTTGACATCAACATGTAGCTCCTCCGCAAGTTCCTTCCTCGTGATAAAATATTTAACCATAGAAATTGACTTTGACAGTGACTGCTTACCAAAGTTAAAATATTTACACCACATATCAAAAAAATCATGAAATTTCCTGCCACTCACCAATTTTAGTTTTAAATTTTATATTGGAAATAGCTACAGGAGCCGATACATTAACCGGTGTGGATAAACCCTACTTGTTTACCAGGGCATTTAATGGTTTTATAAACCTGTAAATCAGCCTGTTGTTTTCGGTGATGATATCTGCTGTACCATCCATCTCCTGGATGAACCCTATATCATGATTGTAAGAGGATCTCATACCATTGATCAGATCAATTTCGGCAATATAACCTCCCTCAACTGGAACCAAAGACAATGATTTTATCCTGCCTTTTAATACCCCGAATTCCATATGTGGAAATCCTGAGAGTTTAATGTTTACCTCCTGCCCGGCTTTTACCCTTCCAAGACCGGCTATTGGTACAATGGATCTTGCTATTATATGCCTTCCATCTTCGGGTATAACTGTTGCAAGTGTCTCTCCGGCCTTAATGACCTGGTTCTCGTTCCAGAAGCGGGTAAATGTTATCATGCCCTTTATTGGGCTCTCAATAATATATTTTTCTTTCCACTGATTAACGGAGACCTGCAAAAGCTGGAACGCCTCATCGAGCTCCAACCTTAACTGTTGCAATTCATTCTCTAACTTTATCTGAAGATCAAGCCGGGATTCTTTAAGTTTCAGCGTGGCTGACTTATTGCTTTTAATTGAACCCTTAAGTGAACTAAACGAGACTTGTCTCTGAAGAAGAGCTTGTTTTGATTTCTCAAACTCATTGATTGAAATTGAATATGTGCTTGTAACATATAATAATGAATCTCGTTTGAAGCTGTTGGTAACCAGTTGAAGATCCTGTTCGGCTAATTGTTTCTGATTCATTAGCTCTGTGGTATACTCTTCCTGTTTTATTATTTGTTCTTCAAGCAGCTCAAGTTTTGTAGGGATGTAGGACTGGCTCAGATACTCCTTAAATTGCTGCCATGATGCCTTGAAGCGTGCATAACTGCTTTGTATCTCCCCCAGGGAAAGATCTGACGGAAAATCATGCGTATTTACATTTTCCTGCCAATTTGAGTTTCCTTTTATTGTATCAAGAAAGGAAGCGATTACCTTTACATCTGAATAATCAGCTGAGTTTTCTACGAGGGCAATTGATTGCTTTTCGGAGACATTCTCTTCGTTAATGACAAACAACTCTGCAATTTTGCCTCCCGCCTTTGCAACTAATGAAGCGGGAGAATTCTGAGTAGTGATAGTCACAGGTACCGTTACAACAGTAGGGGAGCTTATAAACCAGCTTAGTGTAATTATCGTGATAATTAATGCAAAAAACAGAAGTAGTCCCCACCTGAGGAAGTTCCCCGGTATCCCGGACATTACCTCCTGCATCTCCTGGCTCTGAATCTCCTGTTTGTTTAATTCAGCCATTATTCTTTTTCTTTTCTCCCTGACTCTTTGTGACTTCTCTGTGAGCTTCTCCGGGGAGACCATTACAAGTTGTACAAGTTTTTCATTTTTTTGTTCCGGTGTCTTTTCAGCTCCCCAATTCCAACTGGTCCTTTACCAGATTGTAATATGCACCTCTTATTTCAACAAGCTCTTTATGAGTGCCTTGCTCAATCATTTCACCTTTTTCAAGGACGACAATCTGATCGGCATTCTTTACCGTACTTAATCGGTGCGCTACAACCACAACCGTTTTACCTTCAAAAAAGGTGTTCAGGTTTTCCATAATAGCCTTTTCGTTCCGTGCATCGAGCGCGTTAGTCGCTTCATCGAAAAAGATAAAATCTGGCTCTTTATAAACAGCCCTGGCAATAAGTATCCGTTGTTTCTGGCCTGAGCTAAGTCCATGACCATCATTTCCTATCTTTGTATTATACCCGAGTGGCAGGGTCTCAATAAACTCCTTTATGTTTGCCGTCTCAGTTGCCCGGTCTATCTTTTGTTTATCGGGGATATCATCTATAAGACCAATGTTACCGGCAATAGTATCAGAAAAAACAAATCCCTCCTGCATTACCACGCCGCACTTCTTGCGCCATTCCGATTGGCTGAAACGGTTTAACGGTGTCCCGCCAAGGAGTATTTCGCCCTTCACAGGGCTATAAAAGCTTAAAAGAAGCTTTATGAGAGTTGTCTTGCCGCTGCCGCTTAGACCAACTATTGCAGTGACCTTTTTTGCAGGAATTACAAGAGAGATATTATTCAGAACCTTCTCTGAATCAGGGCCCTCATATTGAAAAACAAGGTTTTTTACTTCCATATCCTTATCAGGAGGGATATCCTGTATCTTATTGTCTTCAGGTTTTTCCTCATTCTCCCTGTTATGTATCTCGCCCAGCCGCTCAAGGCTTATCCGTGCATCCTGCGCTGCCTGTGTAAACCCGATGAATTGCTGAATAGGTGCGTTTAATTGCCCTATTATATATTGCACGGCCATCATCATACCAAGAGTCATCTCTCCACTTATTACAGCACGGGCCGAAAGGAAGGAAATGAATATATCTTTTGCCTGGTTAATAAGAGTAGCGCCAAGTTGTTGATTCTGACTTAGCATCATGCTTTTAAGACTCACCTTAAACAGTTTTATCTGTATCCTCTCCCACTCCCAGCGTTTTTGCTTTTCGCAGCCGTTAAGCTTTATCTCCTGCATGCCTGTAACAAGTTGTACAAGATTGCTCTGGTTTGCCGCGCTCTGCTGAAAACGTTTATAGTCAAGCTCCCTCCGGCGTTTTAGGAAAATTACAACCCAGCCAATATACAAGATACTTCCAATGAGAAAAACGCCAAGTATACCAAGGTTATATGTTGCCATTATACAAGTGTACATAACCAGAGTGATAACAGCAAAAATGATGCTTATCAGTGAATCAGTGAGAAATGTTTTTATGCGGTTATGATCACCTATACGCTGCATAATATCGCCTATAAGCTTAACGTCAAAAAACGAGATGGGGAGCCTCATCAGCTTAATAAGAAAATCAGATATTAGTGATATGCTCACACGGCTTGTCACATGCAAGCTTATCCAATTACGTAAAAATCCGTTGGCTGTCTGACTGAGGGTAAGTATAAGCTGTGCAATAAGAACCATTACCACAAATGCGAGGTTGCTGTCACCTATGCCGGTATCAACAAGAGCTTGAGTAAGAAATGGAAACATCAGATTTATTATGCTTGCGGTAAGCATGCCAAGCATAAGCTGCAATATGTATTTTTTATAAGGTCTTATATAATTGAGCAGGTACAGGAATTTTAGTTTTGACTTATCCTCACCCTCCTGGTTATAGAAATCAGGAGTAGGTTCAAGAAGAAGTGCAGTTCCCTCCTGTACGCCATAGTTTTTGGTGCTGTACCAGCATTTCAGAAATTCGTCTTCTGAGTATTTGAGAAGGCCGGAGGCTGGGTCGGCAATGTAAACATCATACACATTACCTCCCCTTTTTGCTACCCCATCCCCAGTCATTCCCTTGAGTGGGAAGTGAGTTGATCTTCTTTTTTTTATTTCGTAAACTACTACAAAATGTTGTTGGTTCCAATGGACGATACAGGGAAATGGTACCTCATCACGGAGTTGTTCCCAAGTAAGACGGTAGCCGCGGGTACGAAAACCAATACTCTCGGCAGCATCACTGATACCAAGCATTGAGACGCCGGAACGGGTAATGAATGATTTGGAACGCAGAGACTGTAAAGAATAGCTTTTACCGTAATGTTTAGCCACCATTCGAAGGCATGACGGACCGCAATCCATCGAATCAAGCTGTTTGTAAATGGGGAAAACAAACATGATTAGTTCTTCAGCCTGACAATGGTAAGTAATGCATTATCAGTCTCTTTAAGGTTTTCAGCCATTTTGACCAAGGCTTCTTTCTTTTCAGGATATCCGGGAACGGAGTTCTTAAAATCATCACTACGAAGGCGCATCAAAATATTCACCGGTTGTGTGTAGCCAACCAGGTATTCCCTACCGCCTTCTTCAAAATACTGTTTCGGCTCAAATGGAGCTCCTCCGTCCAAATCATTTATAATACCTCCATTTTCTCCCTCCCAGGTTACTTTATATGATTTACCATTACTCTTGTCTATGAAAGCCATGTAGCTTTTCTTATAATAGTATTGAATCACAATAAAGGCTCTGGTCTCAAAGACCCGATTAACTTCTATATAATTAGACATATCCGCAAGATCAACATGATGTCTGGGCCATCTGAGTTCACTGGGCCTGAATAAAAAGGATGTCCTGTAACTTAAATCCGGGGAAATGGAAAAAACCGTATCATTATATATGCTGTAATAATATGTATTGGATTCAAGTTCATAAGCTCTTTCATTAAAAAACCATCCGGTTTTAAATGATGGTATAGAATTAAATTTCTCCCTGATCAGCTTACCTTCAGTATCAATCACGATCCAGTTATGAACAGCCTTCCCCACATTAATGTTCTCAAAAGCAATTATTAAAGAATCCTGAAATTTAATATCACTGAAGTGTCCTGGATATTTTTCAAGAGAAATTATCCCAAGAAAGGTTCCATTCAAAGAATATTTTAAAATGTTATTCCTGTCCAATAGGTATAGAATCCTGTTTTCCCGGTCTATAGTAAACCGAAGGCCGTAAATATACTCTCCAGGTCCACGCCCTCTGCTTCCGTACCTTCTGATCATTTTCCCGGTCATGTCCAGAGCGAACATCCCATTATTCTTTTCATTCAGGTATATGGTATTATTGAATAATTCAACCCCGTAAAATATACTCATTGGATAGTTGTTGTCCAATGTCACATAGGTTATATCATCAGCTATTGCCGATAATGTAATTTCATTATCGCTGATTCTCTCAAAATCAACTTCAATGATCTCATTATCAGGCGAACTGCATGACATTACCAATAAAAAGAGGCATAATAAACCTTGTGCTTTCATAGAATGACTTTTTGTTAATACTTCACTTTTTCAGGTCTAATCAGTATCAAGTTCCATCAATTACTTCTTCAGCCTGACAATGGTAAGTAATGCATTATCAGTCTCTTTAAGGTTTTCAGCCATTTTGACCAAAGCTTCTTTCTTTTCAGGATATCCGGGAACAGAGTTCTTAAAATCATCACTACGAAGGCGCGTCAAAATATTCACCGGTTGTGTGTAGCCAACCAGGTATTCCCTACCGTCTTCTTCAAAATACTGTTTCGGCTCAAATGGAGCTCCTCCGTCCAAATCATTTATAATACCTCCATTTTCTCCCTCCCAGGTTACTTTATATGATTTACCATTACTCTTGTCTATGAAAGCCATGTAGCTTTTCTTATAATAGTATTGTAGCACAACAAAGGCTTTGGTCTCAAGAACCAGATTAAGCAATATATAATTAAACCTTTCCGAAAGATCTAAATCATGTCTGGGCCATCTCAGTTCACTGGGCCTGAATAAAAAGGATGTCCTGTAACTTAAATCCGGGGAAATGGAAAAAACCGTATCATTATACACGTTGTGATAGTAAGTACTGGATTCAAATTCATATATGTTATGAATAAAACCCCATTTACTTTTAAATGATGGCACTGAATTATATTTTCCCTTGATTAGATTGCCTTCCGCATCAATCACGATCCAGTCATAAGCAGCCCACCCCGCATTAAAATCGAATACAATTATTGAAGAACCCTGAAATTTAATCTCACTGAAGGATCCCGGATATTTTTCAAGAGAAATTATCCCAAGAAAGGTTCCATCTAAAGAATATTTTAATATTTTATTCCTGTCCAATAGGTATAGAATCCTGTTTTCCCGGTCTATAGTAAACCGAAGGCCATAAATATACTCTCCAGGTCCACGCCCTCTGCTTCCGTACCTTCTGATCATTTTCCCGGTCATGTCCAGAGCGAACATCCCATTATCCTTTTCATCCACGTATATGGTATCATTGAATATTTCAACCATGTAAAATATACTCATGGGATAGTCGCTGTCCAATTCGATATATGTTATATCATCAGCTATTGCCGATAATGTAATTTCATTATCGCTGATTCTCTCAAAATCAACTTCAATGATATCATTATCAGGCGAACTGCATGACATTACCAATAAAAAGAGGCATAATAAACCTTGTGCTTTCATAGAATTACTTTTTGTTAATACTTCACTCTTCAGGTCTAATTCGCGTAAAACTCTTAATCCCTTTTAAAATATTCAGAGGCTGACTATCAGAAATCAGCCTCTGTTACCGTCTATTTTATATGCCAACTCTATTCTGCCATATAAATATATCCAGCGCCGTAGGCATCGCACATAGATTCACATTGGGTAGCATTCTGAGCGGATCCGGTAATTACAATCTGTCCACTGCTATTAGTACATATGCAATTAACTCCGCCTCTCAATTTCGACAATTCGTCGTTCCTTAGAATCTTTTCAGGGCTGACCTTAAATTTATCAACATTTTTCATCTCATTAAATATTAAATTTCAAAAAGACATTTTACAACCGTCATTTATATCTTTTCAATGACAGGGACTCGGATCCCTTAATCATTTTATTATAATATCTTTGTCGCTTCACCTCCTTTCTTTTAAGGAAGGTCCGGGCAGGAAGCAACGGTGGCGAAACCCTGTAATGCTTTCTGCCCTTCTCTTTGCAATTTTCTTAAACAAGTATCTGGCTCTCAAATTCAAGTTTACTTTAAATATACTTTCATAATGACCGGATTGCTGAATTCATCAATTTTATTGAAGATTGGACCCATTTCCCGAAGAGATTTGGTTGCATTCCTTGTTGTCTCATAGGCAGTCCGGTAATATCTTGAAAATTCTTCCGCATCAAGAATACTGTACAGGCAATTCCCGAAAGAGATAAAATATCCATCCTCATTTACAGGTGCAAATGGCACGATATTGTCTATATCATTCTTCAGATAAACCCTGGTGTATGCTCTTTTGAACTCTTTTAACGTATTCATTTCAATTGCACCTGATTTCTTATCATAGGTAACTAAGACCTGTGGACCTTTATGCGATATAAGCATTAAGAACAAAAATTGGTTAGCTTCGTAAAAAGACTGAACCCAATAACCGTAAGGAAGACCATTTGTAAAATCAAACATAGCGTGATCACGCCACTCTTCCCAGGCCAGTTTATCATTGGCGATATCAATAATATACCTTGGAGTAACCTCAAAGGAACTGTTAGCTGAGAAAATCGTATCACTGAATTTCTCCTTGAAAAGAATGGAGGCTTCGTTTATCTGATAATGAAAGTCATAAGGAATGATGGCAGGCCTCCGCTCACTCTGGTCAGCCTTATACTCCCGGATATTCTTATACAATACATACAAAGTGTCTTTCTTTATATCATAACACGAGTAGATGTATTTAACCCAGGGCATTTGGGCAACAGAAACAAATAATGTATTGTTAAAATAACCTATGCGCCATGGAGGTAACGATTCCTCGGGATTAATTGGTCTTGTGATTGAGGTGACATAATTCCCATTGAAGTCGAATGCTTTTAATGATCTGTCCCAACTGTAGACATAAACAAGGCTGTCTTCAGTACTTATTGCGTAGCAGACCGGTTGAACCTCTGCCGGGCCACGTCCCTTAGTATATATTCTGTTCAAAAATTTGCCGTCGCTGCCATATCTGAAAAGATCCATCTCAAAGTCAACAAAGAAGCAGTCATCAATAATCTCAAAATCATAAACATGCCCAAGGATAGACTGATCAGTTCTTTCAAGGGGTATATATTCAATTCTCGTGGCGATTTCGGATAGCTTCATTGAATCGCTTTTCGATTTGGAAATATTTAAATCGACATGTACTGGGTAATCTCTATTTACCCTATTTGAATCTCTGTTTACACAGGAAATAATCACCGTCGTTAAAAAGGCTAAGAAAACTGACAACACTTTCATATCGTATTAATTATAAAGGTCATTCGACAATTTTGCAGGACTGAGTTAGGTGTTTAATTGACTTATGCAATTGGATTTTGTGTAGCTGTGACTCTTGCGAGACACAGCTACACTGATTCCACTTATCAAGGACTCATACAGATCATAAAGTCTGGATTACCAGGAGCATAACCACAAACTGGATTCTCCGGACAACAATTCTGTGCAGAAGAACATTTTTTGCCTCCACAACCGCCGACAGGCTCGTTTTTCCCTCCTCTAAGAAAGAGTAGTTCCTCGTTCTTAAGCATTCTTTCGGAACTGAACTTTAATTCGCTATTTTTTTTCACTTTAGTTTATTTTAAACTTCTACTATCAGTTTTAATATGTCATTTCTATCATTTCAACGACAGGGCCTCGAACCCCTTAATCATTATTCGACTATCTTTGTCACTTCACCTCCTTTTTTTTAAGAAAGGTCCGGGCAGGAAGCAACGGTGGCGAAACCCTGTAATGCTTTCTGCCCTTCTCTTTCTATTATGCTTAAGAAAGCCTCAGACCTACAGTTAGAACAGAAGGGCACCGCTTTTAATCCATAGTATTTACTTATAATGATGCAAGCTCATTTTAAATATACCTTCATAATGACCGGATTACTGAATTCATCAATTTTTGAAAACATTGGTGCCATTTTTCGAAGATAATCAGATGATGTTCTTATTTCGGCGGAAGCTGAATTGTATGCATCAGCAAAATCCTTTGCTTCAATTACACTATAAAGACATTCGTCATAATAAAAAAACCGGCTTTCTCTCTTGCTCATCGGTGGGAAAGCTACCAATTGGTCTAAATCGTTTATCATAAAAACCTGCTGATCCTGAGTTTTATAACCTTTATTTGAGGAAATTCGCTTTGTACCTGTACTTTTGTTATAAACACATAACAATTCAGGATTTTTAAAGGATTTTATCATCAAGAGCAGAAATGATTCCGTATCAACAAATGATTCAATCCAGTATCCGTCAGGTGGCCCATCTGCAATATTGAACATTCCATGATCTCTGAAATCTTCCCAATTCATTTTATCACTTCCAAGATCAATTATATACAGGGGGGTTAAATTAAAATCCTTATCTGAAAGATACACAGTGTCGCAATACCTCTCTTTAAAAAGAAGTCGCGATTGTGTAACCTGATAACCATCATTCCCGAGAACAATCATAGGAATTTGGTTTTCCTGAGAAGCTGTGAAGGCGTTGTTGTTTTTAAGCAATACCCTGACAGAATCACTACTTAAATCAAAACATGAGAATATGTACCCTGTCCCTGGCATTGGTGAAATAGACACAAAGATGTTAGACTGAAAATAGTCAATTGAATTTATTCTGTAATTTGGATTACATAGATCCTTATTAAATGCATTTATAAATTTCCCGTCAAAATCATAGATGTTACCTTTACGGGAATGTATATCATAGGCATACAACAATTTGGCAGACTCATCTACGGCAAAACTCTTTGCTATTGATTCTCCGGGACCGTTGCCAACATTGAACATTTGTCTTATAAAGCGGCCGTCCTTGCTGAATTCCAGGATACAATTCTGTTCACTGATAAAAATGAAATCTTTTGTAACCTTAAAATCATAAGAATAGCCCAAGACTACGCTATCAGTCTTCTCTAATGGAATATACTCTACTTTCTCAGCAATGTAAGACAGTTCTATTGAGTCCTTTCCTGCTTCCAACGGCTTTAAATGAATCTGGACTAATGTGCCTCCTTCCCTTTTCAATTGCCCCTCCTGTTGAAAGCATGAGCCTACTAACAAGAGTAGCGTAATAATGACAAATAATTTGCGTATAATTTCCATAATACTTCCTCCCAATTTGATAAAAACTTATTACTGAGTTACTGCTTTTTATGTAATTCAATTCCTATATGTTTTTGTGTTAATTTTGTACCCTATAGTTCTCTCAATGAAAAAAGCTGAGGAGCTACTCAGGAAAATTGTACCTGAGTAGCTCCTCACATGTTATGGACTGACACAGACTCTCATGCTAGGCCAATTAGGTAAATCAATACAATGTGGGTTTTGTGGGCAGCAATTATTATCCGTGACACACGGATCGCCTGCACATGCCTCCTTAGGAACCGTAACACCTCCTTTAAGATTGAGAAGATCCTTATTGTTCAATAACTTCTCAGGATTGATTTTTATTTCACTTACTTTTTTCATACCAATTGATTTATGTATTGTACATAAAAATGTTAGCTCACCTGTTCTATCATTTCACAGGTTGTGATCACAGTCACAAAAAGGAATTACCTTCGCATGAGTATACCTCCTTCCTTTTAGGAAAGGTCCGGGCAGAAAGTAACGGTGGCGAAGCCCTGTAATGCTTTCTGCCATTCTCTTTCGAGTTTAAATTATTACCTCTTTTAATTCAAATAATTCATCTTCAATCTCATCAATGAAATACATGATATCCTCCAACTCGTATATTTTCGGTAACGGGTAACTATTTACAAAGACTGCTGGTACTCCATCTATCTTGTTTGTCTTAAAGAGCTCCGAGTTGAGGAATATGAACTCAGATGTAAACTTGTTTTCTTTAATTGTTTGATATGCATTCAGGAATCCGTTCTTCTGTTTCTGATCAGTATCATACCATTTCTCTACAAGACCAGGAATTATATTTGTCTCTCCCCGCTCCATCATCGAACAGACCATATTTGTCATGCGGGTCGATAATTCATCCGTTGGAGAACCAAAGATTAATCTGATCTTAACTTTCGCATCATTATCTATCAGGGCTTTAATTAATTTGTACTTTTTTGCACAGAAGGTACAGTAGAAACTTAAGAAAACAGTAATGGTCACCTTACTTTCTTTTTCTCCAATGATCAAAGGATAACTACTTTCCGGAATTTCAATCTTTTTGCCTTGTTTTACCTGACTGAGAAAAATTGCCGGATTTCTCTTCATCTTCATTAATCTAAGATAATTATTCTCTTCCTCCTCATTGGAAATATAAAGAAACTTGATAAGAAGTACTATTGCCAGGATAATACTGAAAGTAATCACAACCATCCCAATACCAGTTAGGGTGATCATTTCAATAAATAAGGTATTCGCCAAAAGAATGAATTCACAAATCAACACCGCCTGAACCGAAAGGCACAGGGGACACCATTTCTTTATTTTAAATCCCTGATATAAAATTGAATAGATAGGGTATGGTAATGCCGCAACTGAAAGTATTGAAAAAATCGCTATTGCTTCCATGAAAGGCAATGTAAACAACAGTATCAGTCCACCTGAAAAATATGTAATACCCATATCTGCCCAGCTTATACCGCCAAATATTTTCGATGCCCCGCTTCTGGTAACAGCATAGCAATCTACATTTGTTGCAATGTGGCATAACTTATCGGCGAATTCAATTCTTATATCTAGTTCGCTTTGGAATAACAACAAGGAAAAGATAAATCCTACAGATTTTGTCAGAGCCAAAATGAAAAACTTATTTGGAGGAAGTCCCAATATGTTAAAACCTCTAAAGAAACCATATACACATATGAAACAGAAAAGAAAAATAACGAAAGGTACTAGCGCATTTTTTGCCAGTTCATCCTTCCTTTTCTCGTAGTAATCTTGTTCTCCTGATTTCTCTGTAAGTTCAAGAAGAATAACCACCCCACTCCATTTGTCTAGAAATTTGTCAGTGCTTATCTCTTTTTTGCCCCTGTCTGAATCAGCATATACAACCCGTTTATTGCTAATTTTATAAATAAGAGTAATCTTTCCTGCTTCCTCATTGCAATGTGCAATAAATGGCGTTTGGATGCTGAACAATTCCTTCTCATCAATCCTGAGAGGATAATAGTCAACATGAATATCCTTAAACAGATCGCAGACACTCTTCAAAGAGGGGTAATCAGGGTGGGGCTGTAAGTACCGACTGACAGATGCCTTTCTAATTCTTACTTTTAACATTGATAATGTCCGATAGACTACCGCTATGACATTACCCTCTTTCACTCTATTAAAAAACATATCCAGAACAGTTGATTCGACTGTCCTAAAGTTACAAAGGGATTTTAGAAAGGGCTCCGGTAATTTCCGGGAATTGTTGGGATTTAATAAGCAGCTCAGTATTATACACCCGAATCTAAGACCATTGGCAAAATTCAAATTTGAAAAACTTTGAATATTCTTTATTTATGGTAGCAGATACAACAAAAAAATCTGAGTCATGGCCTTGCTTTACAAATTCCTGACATTTTTCCTCCATTCTATCAACCCGTATGAAGCCATAAACAGGAAGATGACATACTGGAGCGAGACAAACATCACACCTTTCATGGCATACATTACAACGCTCATAAGGTTAATCAGTATCCACAATATCCAGTTCTCCAGTTTTAGTTTTGCCAGCAACAGTGATGCGACAATGCTCATCACTGCAATCATGGCATCGGTATACACGAATGTTGCCCTTTCAGGGAAAAAATCCGGAAGCCATATGTGAATTCGGCTCATTACCGTTCCAAGGGCGATTGCACCCAGCAAAACCACTGCCAGCCAGATGACTCTCTGTTTATGTATGAGCATGGTGACCGGTGTTTTATCGTCACTCTCACTTCGCCGCCAGTTGTACCACCCGTACAGGGCATTGCAGAAAAAGAAGACCTGCAGCGCCATGGCTGAGTAGAGATTGACCTGGTAAAAAAGCACGAAAAAAAGAATGGCATTCACGAGTGCAAAAAGCCATGTCAGGATATTGCTCCTGGCGGCGAGCCAGACTGCTGCGAGACCTGTCAATACTGCCAGCAGTTCAAGAAGGCTCATTCGGTATCCGAGGGCTTCAAAAAGTATCGTGTCGATTTTAAACATGGGGCTGAGGTCTGAGGGTCTGAAGTCTTATAGTTTGAGCAAATGTAATTAAATCATTCGTGCTAATTCAGACCTTTTTTGTTTGTATCACCGGCAGAATTCGACCTGTTGTGCATGTATCACCGGCAGAATTCGATCTGTTTTGCATATATCTCCGGCAGAATTCGACCTGTTTTGCATGTATCACCGGCAGAATTCGACCGCTTTTCATTTTCAACACAGATTAATTAGCTTTATACATTATTCCTAATGAGGATGTCACCACGGGAGGTCTATAACTCAAGAGCTGAGGAGTTCGGCGCAAAGGCTGAGCGGCTGCAGAAACTGTCAAAC
Organism: uncultured Bacteroidales bacterium; assembly: GCA_963780735.1. GTDB lineage: Bacteria > Bacteroidota > Bacteroidia > Bacteroidales > VadinHA17 > SR-FBR-E99. The sequence goes on along the minus strand of CAWADB010000010.1, from coordinate 128,692 downwards.
AGGCTGTCGATGGGGCGCCTGATTGTATTTGCCGGAGGGCTTATACTTTTCGCAGCCCTTTCAACTCTGTCCGTCATTGCAGCCATTGCCGTCCTGCTCGTTTCCATGATACTGTTTGCATGGATGGTTATCAGATATGGGATTACCGAAAGGCAGAGAAATCACTTCCGGCACCTTGAAGAGATCAACAAGCTGGAGATCAGATGTCTTGATGGTGATTTTTCAGGTTTCAAAAGCGGCGGGGAGTATGCAGAAAGGGATCATCCCTATTCATATGACCTCGACATCTTCGGCAGTACCTCTCTGTTTCAGCTTATCTGCCGCACCACAAGCAAACCGGCCTCCGATATGCTGGCAGGGTACCTGAAGCAACCGGCGCAGGTTGATGAAATAATGTCCCGTCAGGAGGCCGTGAAAGAGCTGGCACCAATGACCGGCTGGCGACAGGAGTTTATAACCATCGGATTTCAGAATGCCGGCGCAGGCAACGACCCGTCCGCATTACTGAAATGGCTCGGTAGTGATGATCTTTTCAAAAACAGGAAACGGGAAATAACAGTCATCTGGCTGCTGAGCATACTTGCCCTTGCATCAATCGCCATGGTCATCGCCGGTGTCCCGGCAGCACTCCTTGCCCCTGTCTTTACGGTTAATTTCATTTTCTATTTTACCAGGTTCAGAAAAATAACGAAGCTCCACGAACAGGTGAGCAGGTCATCTGACCTTCTCAGGACTTACTCCTCTTCGATCGGCATGATAGAGAAGGAGACGTTCATGGCAGGGAAACTAAAGATGCTTCAGGGATCATTCAGGGGAGGGTCTGATGCTTCTGTGCAGGTAAGAACCCTCGCCCGACTTGTCAACAGGCTCGATTCCAGGCTTAATGTACTTGTTTCGATCCCTCTTAACCTTCTCTTCTTTACGGATATACGTTTTTGCCTGGCTCTTGAGGAGTGGAAGGGACAGCATGCAGCAAGGATTCCCGGGTGGTTTGCTGCGATGGCTGAATTTGAGGCATTGTCTTCATTGGCCAACATGACATATAACAATCCCTCCTGGGTATTTCCCAAAATCGTTCCGGATTTTTTCACCTTCAGGGCTGCGAACATGGGCCACCCGCTAATTCCTGAAAAGAAGCGGATCAACAATGATTTTGAATCATCCGGTCATGGCAAGACTATTCTGATAACCGGGTCCAACATGTCAGGCAAGAGTACCTTTCTCCGCACATGCGGCATAAACACCGTGCTGGCTCTTGCCGGAGCGCCAGTATGTGCATCATCGTTCTCCCTGTCACATGTCAGGATCCATTCAAGCATGCGGATCACAGATTCACTCGAAGAGAATATATCATCGTTCTATGCTGAGCTGAGGAGGCTGCGGTCGGTCATTACAGAAGCGGAGAAGGATCCCCGGGTTTTTCTTCTGCTTGACGAGATACTCCGCGGAACCAATTCGGACGATCGGTTCACGGGGTCAGTGGCACTGATAAAACAGCTTATGGGCTACGGAACGGTAGCAATGGTTGCCACTCATGACCTGAGGCTTGCCGGGCTGTCAAAAGATATTCCGGGTAAGATAGATAACTACCATTTTGATGTAAAGATCAGCGGCGAGGAGCTCTTCTTTGACTACAAACTGACACCTGGTGTCTGCTCAAGTTTCAATGCATCGCTGCTGATGAAGAAAATGGGAATAAATGTTTAGGCAATAGGCAGTAGGCAATAGGCAGTAGTGCAGAGGAAACTTTAACCTTTAACCTTTCTCCTTTAACCTTATTACCTGATCAGCCTTCTCCTCATCCGACAGCCTCCCGTCGATCCAGTTTATAAATATCCCACGCCTCTCCATGCCCCTGAACCAGGTCATCTGCCGCTTGGCAAAACGATGGATCTCAACCTCAAGCTTCCGGGCCATCTCCACATAACTCATCTTATTCAGTAAATATAACGTAACATACTTATATTCAAGACCATAATAAATCAGATCATCCGGATGGACTCCGGCTGCTATGAGCCTCTGCACCTCCTCAATCATCCCGTTCTCCAGCCTCTCCCTCAGCCTTGCGGTTATCCGCTCACGCCTTGTCTCCCGGTCAAAGAAAATGCCCGTCACAAGGGGATCAGTGACCGGGAAGGGCTTATCATCAACAGCATGATGCATACAGTAGTCTTCTATTTCAATCGCCCTCACAGCGCGTTTGACCGTGTCAACATCGGTTTTATTATGCAGGTTCTTATACCGGGAAAGTATTTGCGTCAGCTCATCCAGGGACCTCCCTGAGAGTGCAGTACGAAGCTCCTCATTCACCGGCACCTGTATCAGCCTGTAGCCGCTCACTATACTGTCCACATACATGCCTGAACCACCACAGACAACAGGGTAGCTGCCACGCTGACGCATGTCGTCAAAAACGTTCAGAAAATCGCGCTGGTACTCATAGACATTATACTTGCAGCCGGCATCGACAATATCAATAAGATGGGACGGCACCCTCCTGCCGTCAACGATATAATCATTGATGTCTTTTCCTGTGCCGATATCCATTCCACGGTAGACCTGCCTTGAATCCGCACTTATGACTTCCCCTCCCAGCCTTGCCGCCACGATTGCCGCAAGCCGCGTCTTGCCGGTGGCCGTTGGACCGGTGATCACGACGATATCATGCAGAGGCTTGTCCATCAGAAATTAAAGATAGCCGAAAAGAGGTCACAGTAAATCAATTTTGCTTATTTTTGCCACTCATATCGTCAATAGATACATGGATTTCAGGTTTTTATACAATCGTACGAAGTACTTTATAATAAGCCCTGTAAAGGCGTGGGAGGTCGTTCATCGTGAGAACAGGCCGATCAATGATGTCAGAGGAAGCTTCTTCCTGCCACTGGTGATCCTTGTTTCAATAAGTTCCTTCTTTGGCTCGATGTTTTTCATCAACACCACTCTTAAACCGATGTATTCTGTGCTTACATGCATTAATACATTCGTCTTTCTGTTTTTCGGAGTATACATATCAGCCTTTCTTGTCAAGGAGATCACCAGGGCGCTTGACCTCGGTCACGATTTTGTTGTAGCCTTTAAACTGGTAGCATACTCATTGACTCCCTTATTTCTTACCCTGACTTTCAGCCGCCTCCTGGAATCACTGCTCTTTATCAACCTCCTGGGCCTTTACGGATTATATATTTTCTGGACAGGGATGGAGGAGATGGTCAATCCGCCTGAGCATAAGAAGTTACCGATGATGATAGCCACAGTCATTGTGATGATAATAATCTTCGGACTCCTGCAGGTAGTGCTTTCGTTCCTTACCGAGACGATCTACTTTGCCCTGTTTGCCTGAAGCCGGTGATGAGGTCAGACACCAGCAATATCGTTATCAAAAACCGCAGGGCATCTCACGATTATGAGTTCCTTGAAAAGCTCGTTGCCGGCATTAAGCTTGCCGGCACTGAGATAAAATCAATACGTGCGGGCAAGGCTAACCTGACAGACTCTTTCTGTGCATTTCGCAATGGGGAGTTGTTTGTTACCGGGATGCATATTTCCGAATATTACTGGGGTAACCTGAATAACCATGATCCGCTCGGCGAACGGAAGCTGCTGCTGACCAAAAAGGAGCTCAGGAAATGGGAAAGAAAGGTTAATGAGACAGGTCTTACAATAATTGTAACCAAGGTCTTTGTCAATGCACGCGGACTGGCCAAGGCTGAGATTGCCCTGGCAAAAGGCAAAAAGCAGTACGACAAACGTGAGGATATAAAGAAAAGAGACTCCGCACGCGAAATGGACCATCACGTCAAGGAGAGAAGCAGGTAAGCCGAAGTATCAGAAGTTCGGGCTGAGGAGGAACCTCGAATAGAACTGGTCAATATAAGCCACAGCCTCTTCAGCTGTATCCACAATCCTGAAAATATTTAGGTCATCAGGAGATACATTGTGTTCTTCTTCCATCATCACCTTGGTAATCCATTCCAGCAGTCCTGCCCAGTAATCCACCCCGACAAGAACAATCGGGAAACGACCGATTTTCCTGGTCTGAATAAGGGTGATTGCCTCGAACATCTCGTCAAATGTCCCGAAGCCGCCAGGCAGTACAATAAATCCCTGGGAATACTTCATGAACATTAATTTGCGTACAAAAAAATGGTCAAAAGTGATGAGCTTGTCACGGTCAATATACTGATTGGGTCTCTGCTCAAAAGGCAGGTCTATATTTATTCCGGCTGACTTGCCTTTACCCCTTTTGGCTCCTTTATTGGCAGCCTCCATTATGCCGGGTCCGCCTCCTGTGATGACACCATAACCCTTTTGTACCAGGTTGAAGGCTATCTGTTCAGCAAGCTTATAGTATTTGTTATTGAAGTGAGTACGTGCAGAACCGAATATAGCTACACTGGGGCCTATGCGCGACAGTTTTTCATATCCTTCAACAAGCTCTGACAATATCTTGAAGACCCGCCATGAGTCCATCGTGTGTATCTCATTCCATGTTTTTGGCTCAAATGCTTCCTTTATCAGGTCTGTTGTCTCGTCCATAGGTTAAATATTTAGAAAGTTTAAATATAGTATATTCTATCTTGCCAGTTCCGGCGCCAGATATTTCCCGGTATAATTATCTTTCAGTTTCACCAGCTGCTCAGGTGTTCCCGCAAACATTATCTCTCCTCCTCCCCGGCCTCCCTCTCTGCCGAGGTCAACGATATAATCCGCCATTTTTATAACTTCCATATTGTGTTCAATCACAATGATTGTGTTACCTCTCTCCACCAGCCGGTCAAGCACCTCAAGGAGCACCCTGACGTCATCAAAATGCAGTCCTGTTGTAGGCTCATCAAGGATGTAAAGTGTGCGGCCGGTATCACGGCGCGAGAGTTCCGTAGCAAGCTTTACCCTCTGCGATTCACCTCCCGAGAGTGTTGTCGAGGGCTGTCCCAGCCGGACGTAGCCCAGTCCTACCTCCTGCAAAGTTTTTATCTTATGGTATATCGAATGAATACCCTTGAAGAATTCGACAGAATCGTTGATTGTCATTTCCAGGACGTCATATATCGACCTGCCCTTGTATTTTACCTCGAGCGTCTCCCTGTTATAGCGTTTTCCGCTGCAGTCGGGACACATCACATAGACATCGGGGAGGAAGTTCATCTCGATGGTTTTCACCCCTGCTCCCTCGCATCCTTCACATCTTCCTCCCTTTGTGTTGAATGAAAACCGCCCGGGGCCAAAACCCCTGATCTTTGCATCGGGGGTCATAGCGAACAGGTTTCGTATGTCGCTGAAGACGCCGGTATAAGTTGCCGGATTTGAGCGTGGTGTCCGTCCTATGGGAGCCTGGTCCACCTCAATGACCTTGTCAATATTTTCAATCCCTCTGATCTCACCGTACGGCAGCGGTTTTCTGCCGGCACCATGAAGAACATGTGCCAGTGCCGGATGAAGTGTATGGTTGATGAGTGAGGACTTGCCGCTGCCCGACACCCCGGTTATGCATATAAATGTTCCGAGAGGTACTGTCATGGTAACCTTTCTCAGGTTATTTCCTTCAGCGCCGGTGATTGTGAGGGTCTTGCCATTGCCCTTCCTGCGCGTGCCGGGCGCAGATATCTGTTTACGGCCGCTGAGATACTGTGCCGTAAGTGTATCAGCTTCCAGGATATGTGCCGGTGACCCTTCAGCCACCACAGTGCCGCCGTGAACACCGGCGCCGGGACCCATATCTATTATGTGATCAGCACTGAGGATCATCTCCTTGTCGTGCTCAACCACTATCACCGAATTGCCCGCATCACGAAGGTCGCGAAGTGCTTCAATGAGCCTTCTGTTATCACGCTGGTGGAGACCTATGCTCGGCTCATCAAGGATATAGAGCACATTCACAAGCTTCGATCCTATCTGCGTTGCCAGGCGTATGCGCTGGCTCTCCCCTCCCGAGAGCGTTCTGGCACCCCTGTTCAGTGAGAGATAATCAAGCCCTACATCAAGCAGGAAGCCAAGCCGTGACCGTATCTCCTTGAGTATCTCCGATGCGATCTTCCTCTGCCTGTCAGTCATCTTTTCCGGGACATGCTCCAGGAAGATCTGCAGCTCGGTAAGATCCATCGCCGCAAGCTCTCCGATGTTCTTTTCGCCTATCCGGAACCACAAAGCTTCTTTCTTCAACCTGGTGCCACCGCATTCGGGGCATGTATGGTACTGGACATACTGTTCCTTCCCTTTTCCGTTTGCCTTGCGGCCGCTGACAGCCTCCTGGTTCCCGACATAATTGACCACTCCTTCAAATGTCATCATGTAATTGGATGTGACTCCGAGCGGGGTGTTTGACAGTTTCAGTACCTCATCAGAGCCGAAAAAGATCTTGTTCAGAACTTCCTCAGGAATATCCTTTACAGGGGTGTCAACAGTAAAACCGTATTTCTCTCCCAGCGCCTCGATCATCCAGAATATCCAGATATTGCGGTATTTACCTATCGGTTCTATACCTCCCCTGCGAATGCTCATTTCAGGGTCAGGCATCATGCGTTTTATATCCACCTCGGAAATCTCTCCCAGGCCATTGCAATGAGGACATGCCCCCTGCGGGGAATTGAAAGAGAAAGTATGGGGGGCGGGTTCGTTGTATGATAATCCGGTAACGGGCGACATCAGGTGACGGCTGAAATAACGATGCGTGTTGTCATCCGGCATCGAGCACCATCATGACACCGTCTCCCTGGTCAAGAGCAAGCAGCACAGCATCATGGAGTCTCTTTTCAGTCACATTCCCGGCCTGGAACTTATCAATGACCAGTTCAATGAAATGTGATTTATACCTGTCAAGCTTCAGTCCGGGAGCGATCTCCTTCAGCTCCCCGTTGATGCGGGCATGGAGAAATCCTTTGCGCCGCAGTTGTTCAAAGAGCTCCTTATAATGGCCTTTTCTTCCCTTGACCAGGGGAGCCAGGATATAGATCTTTTTTCCGTCATACTTTGATGAGACAAGCTCAAGTATCTGGTCATCTGTATACCTGACCATCTTTTCACCTGATTCCCAAGAATATGCATCGGCCGCCCGGGCGTAGAGCAATCTCAGGAAGTCATAGATCTCGGTGATGGTGCCTACCGTTGATCTCGGGTTCTTGTTTGTGGTCTTCTGTTCAATTGATATGACAGGGCTCAGGCCGGTAATACGGTCAACATCAGGCCTCTCCATGCCTCCAAGGAACTGACGGGCGTATGCTGAAAGGGTCTCCATGTACCTTCTCTGGCCCTCAGCATAGATAGTATCAAATGCAAGTGACGATTTGCCGCTGCCGCTGAGACCGGTGATCACCACAAGCTCATTGCGGGGCACGGTAACGCTTATATTGCGAAGGTTATGAACCCTGGCACCGTAAACTTTTATCTCATCGCTGCGCTCTGGCATAGAGCATTCTATAATCCCGGGGATACTCTCGCATCTCTGGCAGGCACCCTGATCAGATACTCCTTGCCGTCACTGTTGGTAAGGAACGGTTTGCGCAGCCATGGATTAAGAAATTTGAGCATTTTATAGTTAGTGTCAAAATGCCTTGAGAACTGTTCAAAGCTTGTCACGGCAGTATCAACTTTTACTTCAGTGTAGGGTACGGGCTTGTATGTGTCGTCCGCAGCGATTTCAAATCCGTACCTTGACGGTTCAGTCATGACGAGTTTGAGAGCTGTGATGCGGAAAAGGTACCGTGCTGTTTCGTCATTGAGAAGGAGGTCATAGTAATTCGCTTCCTTCTGTATTTCCATCTGCTCATCCAGTCCGCTTAAACCGTTGTTATATGAAGCGGCGGCCAATGTCCAGCTGCCGTAACGTTCGTATGCTTTTTTAAAATAGCGGCAAGCGAAGAGGGTAGACTGTTCAAGGTTATACCGCTCATCAACCTCCTTGTTGATTGCCATTCCCATCTCCTTACCCGTTCCTTCCATTATCTGCCAGAATCCGGTAGCACCTGCAGGTGAGATTGCGTTGCTGAGATCACTCTCAGCGCAGGCAAGATACTTGAAGTCATCCGGTATGCCATTTTCACGCAGTATCTTTTCTATCTCAGGGAAATAGCGTCCTGCCCTTTTAATTGTAAGAAGAGTTGAGCCATGCCTGTAGGCTGTTGCATTGAGTTCCCTGTCAAGGCTCTCACGGGTGTCAAAGTTTTGCAGTGGCATAGCTTCGCCGGCGAAGGTGACATTTTCCGGCAACGCCCAGGGAGCTGCGGCGAAGGTGCTTTCCTCATTATATGCGTCCAGGGACTGATGATTGTCCGCCGAAACGAAGAGGGTAATAAGAAATCCGGCACTGAGCACCATCAATAATCCTAATGTTGCCTTCCCTATTGTAACTTTCATGATCCGACAGTTTTTTAACAAACTGCAAAAGTAGCTGAAATTATTGCTCTTGGAGAAGTAAAACAAAGAGTGAAAGCAAGCTTTTCAGAATTTGAAAAACACGCCTGAAAAGAAACCGATGGAGTAAGGTTTGTAAAGCGTTCCTGAGAGAGCGCTGACCGGTGTTACATAGTATTTGAAGACAGGCTCGAGGTTGAATGAGATATTGGTGGAAATATTGTATTCCATGCCAAGGCCCACCTGGCTGCTTATGCTGTGGACATTCACCCCTTCGGTACGACCCACTGGTATCGTGTTTGCACCGTCATTGACATAGGCAGAATTCTCTACGAGGTACCCGTAGGACATACCTCCCGAGAAATTAAGGTCAACCTTCTGGTCAATGACTTTGTACCTGATGATTACAGGAAGCTCGAGGTAGCGGAATACCTGGTGAATATTATTGCTTACCTGTGTGAGGTCGTATTTTGAAGGATCTGCCATGTTGCCGGGGATTGTTGTGCTGACCCGGTTTGTATTGTCAGCAAGGTAGAGATCTGTATTCCCTGCCAGTATGGTTCCGGAGGCAGTCTCTACACTGTAGAGATAAGCGCCTTTGACAGTATAATAGTCTGACAGGCCTGCAAACACATCAACATCAGTTATGGTCTGGCCTACTGAAGAGAGTCCGATACCTGACTGTATTGTCAGGCGGGGAGATATTTTGTATCCAAAGGTCAGTCCTGTCGAGTATGTCGGCCTTGTCTGTTCGCTGTTGACAAGCTCTGCCAGCCTCGTGTTATTGTTTGCCGATGAGAAACCCATGGCTGGTGACACCGATGCACCGATCTCAAACCGCCGCACAGTGGCAGGGTTCTTGACAGATCCGGCTGCCTGCACCGGGTAGTCATTGAGGCCGTTCATTGTCTTCGGGACAATTAACGTGATCTCATCCGAAGAGACAGGAAGCGGATTGTTATCCTTAAGGTTCTCCTGTGGCTGCATGAAGTCAGATATTAACGACGATGCTGCGGGTATGTTGACCTGGTCCCCGAAAACAGTTTCGTTCTCCCTGGCGATTGCTGAAGGCTCGATAATTTTCCGGTAAATAGTGTTGCCTTCAGCGCCCACAGGGGTTGATACACCAAGGGGAGCGAAGGACTCAGGCATCTGATCACCCGCTGCGCTGGCTAACTGTGACAATTCACCCGACCCGCTGATGTTACGGAAATATGATGAGACGAGGAAAGTCAATGCAGCAAGTATGGCGATACCGGCGGCTATACGCATGGCAAACCTGTATCCGGGAATCCTGACCGGCATGGGCGGGATATTATCCCATACATCAGCCGGCGGCAGGACTTCCATGTTTTTCAGTCCGTTGCGGAATACAATGTCGATATTTGGCTCCTTGTCAAACATTTACCATTCTCCTGGTGACACCTGTCAGTATCGTTACTTTCTTCTGGAGGATATCTCTTGCCCTTGAGAGGTTCGATTTGCTTGTACCCTCCGTGATATTCAGCATCGTTCCGATCTCCTTGTGCGAATAACCTTCAATTGCATAGAGGTTAAAGACCATCCTGTACTTCGGCGGCAGTTCCATGATCATATTCAGCAGATCATTAGCCTCCAGCCCGGCAAAGTCATTTGTGTCGGGCCCGGCTATAGGTTCAGCTGCCTCATCGATATCGTCAACCCTCGACAGATAATACCTGTTACGGTATTTCTCCAGCGCGGTATTGACAATTATCTTCCTCATCCATCCTTCAAAAGAACCTTCGTGGCTGTAGCGTGACAGATTTTCAAAAATCTTTATAAAGCCTTCCTGCAGGACATCCCTGGCTTCTTCCGTATTACCTGCATACTGCAGGCATACTGCATAAAGCTTGGGAGAGTACCTGCGGTAAAGCAGTTCCTGGTCACGTCTGCTGCCTGACAGACATCCGTCGATTATATTCTTCTCCTTATGCAAACCCGATATTAACTCGAGTTATAAAGATAAGAAATAATATCTGAGCCTGTCAATATAGTGATGACAAAAAGAGTGGAAAGGTTGCGTTAAAAGTAAAAAATACACTTATTGCTAACCGTGGATTGCCTCCCCGAGGGCGTCAGCGGCAGCTTCCATTATTCCCTCTGACATTGTGGGATGAGGGTGGATGCTTCGCACAAGGTCATGGGCTGTGGCTCCCATCCTGCGCGCGACCACCACTGACGAAATCAGTTCCGTGACATTCATGCCGATCAGATGCCCTCCTATCAGTTTGTTGTCAGCAGCGTTAAAGACAAGTTTGACAAAGCCTTCGCGTGCTCCTGCGGCAGAAGCTTTTCCCGAGGCCATGAACATGAATTTGCCTGTTTTTGTTTCGATGCCTGCTGCCTTCGCAGCTTCCTCAGTCATTCCGCATGATGCCACTTCGGGGGTGGTATATGTACATCCCGGAATATTGCCGTAATCGACTGGTTCAGGATCAAGTCCCGCAATCTTCTCGACGCAGACGAGAGCTTCGGCTGATGCCACATGAGCCAGGGCAGGCCCGGGCACAATATCCCCGATGGCATATATGCCTTCGACCGATGTACGGTAGAATGCATCAACGGTTACCTTCCCGCGGTCAGTTTTCACTCCGCATTCTTCAAGCCCTATGCCTTCGATATTAGGAGTAATACCTACTGCCGACAGCACGATGTCAGCCTCTGTAACTTCCTCACCTTTAGGTGTTTTAATTGTTACGAGGCATTTTTCACCTGAAGTATCCACCTTTTCGACCGAGGAGCCTGTCATTGTCTTCATCTTCATTTTTCTGAAAGCGCGCTCCAGGGTGCGTGACACCTCCTCATCCTCCAATGGAAGCAGTCTTGGCATGAACTCAACGAGCGTAACCTCGGTACCCATCGATCTGTAGAAGCCTGCGAATTCGCTTCCTATGGCACCTGATCCGACCACCACCATGGAGGCGGGCAACGCCGGCAGGCTCATTGCTTCACGGTATCCGATGATTTTCTTTCCGTCCTGTTTCAGGTTGGGAAGCTCTCTTGACCGGGCACCCGTGGCAATTATGATATGCGGGGCACTGAAGGTCTGTGTGCCGCCATCCTGTGTTTCAACCTCAACCGTTTTCGTGCCTTTCAGACGGCCAAAGCCGTTGATAACCGGAATATTGTATTTTTTGAAAAGATACTGCACACCCTTGCTCATGGCATCTGCCACGCCCCTGCTGCGGGCTATGACCGCACCAAAATCAGGTGCAGCAGTTTCTCCGGCTTTGATTCCATAATCTGCTGCATGGCGCACGTAGTCGAGCACCTGTGCACTTTTGAGCAGTGCCTTGGTGGGTATGCACCCCCAGTTAAGACATATGCCGCCTGTTTCAGCCTTCTCTATTACAGCGACCTTCATACCCAGCTGTGATGCTCTTATGGCTGCAACATACCCTCCGGGACCGCTGCCGATAATTATAAGATCATATTCATTCATTGGTTTACACTTTTAATTTTTTCAATCCTGTTATTGGTTTTCAAACTCCGTATGCCCCTGGCGATTAACCAGAATACAACAAGAACAGCCACAATGGTAGCTCCTGTCGGCAGGTTTGTAAACCATGAAACCGCAAACCCTGCACTTATACTTAAAAAGCTGACAACAGAGGAGAAAATCACAATGCGCAGATACCTCCTTGTGAAAAGCATTATTATGTTGGCCGGAATAGTCAGCAGGGCAATGATCATGATCACTCCTGCCATCCTGATATTAAGCACTATGGCGAGGCCGGTCAGCCCTACAGAAATATATTTAAAAAGATCAACATGCGGTGTGAATGTCCGCGCATAGTTCTCATCAAATGAAATATACAGCAAGGTCCTGTAGAACAGGGTTGTATAGATAATCATGACCAGCGAGATTATGCCCAGCGCGATCAGGTCTCCCTTTGTGACCGTGAGGATGCTGCCGAACAGGTAGCTCATAAGATTTGGTGCATACCCCGGTGTCAGGTAGATGAATATTATTCCTATGGCCATTCCCAGAGCCCACAGGATACCTATGGCGCTGTCCTCACGCATCTTTCCCTTTGCCGACATGTACTCCATTCCCAGGGCAGATCCCACTCCGAAAAAAGCAGCGCCGAGGACAGGATTTATACCAAGAAAATACCCCAGTCCAATCCCGCCGAATGACGCATGTGTTATTCCGCCGCTCAGGAATACGAGTCTGCCGTGATACAATGTATGTCCCTGCCAGTCCTGCCGTGATGCTGGCGAACAGTGCACCCAGCATTGACTTGATCACAAACGAATATTCAAAAATATTCTCCATTATTCGTGTTTATGCAGTACGACATGCGGCACATTACCGTGGGTTACAAGCTGTATGGGACACCCGTACATCCTGAGATCCTCATCGGTGATTTTGCTGTGGGGATGATAATAAAGGGTTCCGTTGACGCAGGCAAATGATTTGACCCATGTGGATATGGTACCCACGTCATGAGACACCATCATGATTGCCATCCGGCTGTTCAGCGTCCTCAGCTTGTCATAAAAGTCGGCTTCGAACGAATTATCAACGAATGTAGCCGGTTCATCCAGAAGAAGGAGTCGCGGCGAGCCTGTCAGGGCCCGTGCCAGGTAGACGCGCTGGAGCTGTCCGCCTGAGAGCTCATTGAGAGCCTGATGAGCCAGGGGTGACAGACCCAGTTCATCCATAACAGCTGATGCCCTTTTCTTTTCTGTGCGCCCCATCCGGCCTGTGGCCGACTTGTTCAGCATCAATCCTGAGAGCACAACATCCTCTACGGTCACCGGGAAGAGGGTATCGCCCTGTGCCACCTGGGGCATGTAGCCGATCTGGTTGAACTTTAAACTTCCGGCTGAGAAATCGACCCTTCCGGAGAATGGTTTCAGGAGGCCAAGAATAACCCTGAGCAGTGTTGTCTTGCCTCCGCCGTTAGGGCCAATAATACCGATGAAATCATTTTCATCAACGGTCATCGAGATATCCTTCAGGACTACCTTGTTCTCGTATCCTGCGGTCAGCGATTCTATGGTAAAAAGTACTCCCATGTTATATTGTCGGTTGTCGGTTATCAATGGCGGACTATTGCCTACTGTCTATTGCCTAATGCCTTACCCACCTCTAAAACAGCGGCCGGCCAGTCTCTGTTCATCGGGTTGATGACAATCAGCCGGGCGCCAGTCTCTCCGGCAAGCGACTCCGCGTTCCTGAGATCATACTCAGCCTGGATGAAGATAATGTTAATTCCCTTGTCCCTGGCTATATCAATCAGCTCTTTCATTCTTGCCGGCGAGGGGCTCTTTCCTTCATCCTCAAAAGATATCTGCGTCAAACCGTAATCACGTGCCATGTACGCGAGGGCCGGATGAAAAATCATGAATGTGGTCGATGGTGCACCTGACAGCTCTTCCCGGAGTGTTGAATCGACACGTGCAATGTCAGCCTGAAGCACCTTCAGGTTAGCCTCATATTTCTGAGCTGATGCCGGATTAAGCTGTGTCAGGAACCTTGTTACGTCTTCAGCAATGATATATGCCGAAAGCGGCGACATCCAGTAATGAGGATCAGGACCGCCGTGGATGTGGCCTTCATTGTTGTCATGATCATCTTCCTTCTCTGCACCTGCCACCTCAATGAGGTCGATGTTGTGCGAAAGGTCAAGGATCTTCATATCCGGATTGATCTCCCTGAACCGTCCCATCCAGGCCTGCTCGAAACCAAGCTGTCCGTTGATAATAAATGCGGCTGATCCCGCCAGGGCATTGATCTGCGCAGGCAGGGGCTCCCATATATGATGATCAGCTCCCGGAGGCAGCATGACATTGACCTTGAAGTCATCGCCTGCAACAGCCTCAACAAAATATGCGAAAGGCGGTATGCTGACCGTTATCACCTTCCCGTCGTCCTTAACTGACGGTGAGCCGCAGGAGGCCATTAAAAACAGGAGGGGAACAAACAGTAACATCGTCCTTTTCATAACCGGGTAATTGGTTATGCAAATGTAACATTATGCCAAATGAGGGCAAAAAACCTAATCAATAATTCCGGACGGTCTGCATAAACAAGCAGAGACAGGTCCGGGACCTGTCTCTGTCATTTTGATTACAAGATTTGTAACCGGATAAAAAACCAATAGGAAACAGAAAACCAAAAACCAGTAATTAATTTGAATTCATTGATATACGGAAATTACCCGTTGCATTTTTTGCTTTGATTTTAAAAATCCATTTGCCGTTCTTCCACTTGCTCTCCTCGTTTTCCTCAAGGCTCTTCCTCCAGTTGAGGCTGCCGTTTTCATCAATAAGTACCTCCGAAAGCTGTTTTCCGTCCGGCATGACTATGGCGACTATAATTGATCCTTCCGCACAGTTGCCTGAGACCGAAAGGTTGACGTTGCTGTCGTCGGCTCCGGCATCCATTGTGAATTCATTTGTAAATGTTGCTTCCATCACCTGGCGTGTATAATTCCACGATGACCCGGGTTTGCCCGAATGACTCATCTCGTTATAAATAAAGTAATCTTCATTGTATGGAATAGCATACCTGAACACCTTGTCGTCCGGGATAATAAAAGGAGGCATATCCTTCATAACATCGAACTGATAATCTTTAGACATCTCCTCTGCTCTCTTACGGATTGCATCATAATCATGTAAGGCTTCTTCATATTCCGGGCCGCTCTTGTACGTTTCCATTTCCTGTTCAGCATGTAGCTTTTGTTTCTGAAGCTCGTACTCCCTCAGCTTCGCAAGCTCATCCTGCTGCTTCCTCTGAGCTTCCGCCTCCTTTTGTCTTGCCAGGTCTTCCTGTTTTTGTTTATCAGCCTCCGGAGGTGGTGCCACCTGTGCAATGACTGAACCTGAAATCATCAGCAGCACCAATCCAGCTGCAACTGTCTGTACCATTCTTTTCATGACTGTCCCTTTTAAATGTTTCATGATGTAAAATTACAACCGGTTAGAATAACCATGAGTTAATGAGAGGTTAATGAATGGTTAATCCTTATTTTGTTCCGAAGCAATGTTTAATTTTGACAAAAAGTGATAATGGTGAAGCGTCGTCTGATAATCATATTGCCGCTGATAGCCCTGCTTGTATTTCTTTCCGTGCAGGTCTTCATGACGTGAGTATCTGGCGGCAGGAAAAGGAGAATATGCTCATGCGTTACCAGTCACTTACCCGGGAGGCGGCCGCCAGGCTGATGGCAGGGAAAAAGGTCAACGGGTTTGAAAAAGCAATGGATGTGACAGACAAGTTTGCCGGCCTGGTTATCAAGGGAAAGTTGCCTGAGCTGACCAACGCTGCAGATACAGCAGAGCTCAGAAAATAAGGTACTTACACAAACTTATTCAATACTTCAAAAAAATGAAGTGCTCTCATCATCTACTAAAGAATACATCAGAAAAAATGGCTACAGCACAAACTACAAGTCATTCATCTGGATCTCCTACTTAAGCCTTTTAACAGACGGAGGACAGTTCATTATCACTGACACCGTACCTGATAAAGACGAGATTGCAAAGACCGTAATCGTGGTAGAAAGTTACAGGGAAGAGCATAACAACTTCGTTATTGAATATGTGTCACTCATTGACATGACAGAATTAGGCAGTCTCGTTTTCAAAAAGGCCTTTTTTTCATTTCTGCTTATCACATTAAGTGTCCTGATAGTGTTCCTGGTTTTCTGGATCACATGGCGCAACCTTATTGAAGAGAGGAGGCTTTCAGGCCTTAAAAGCGACTTCATAAATAACATGACCCATGAGCTCAAGACGCCGTTGTCGACAATTACTGTGGCGGGACGGACGCTTGAAAAGGCACAGATCAACAGTGATCCTGAAAAAGTGCTTGAGACGGCAAAAATGATAAGCAAGCAAAGCGTGAACCTCAATCAGCTTATCAATACAATCCTTGAGGTGAGCCTGCTTGAAAGAACTGAATTTGAACTCGACAGGCAAAAGGTCAGCGTCGATGAGCTGACACACCAGATAGTGGCTTCCTTTCTCACCTCATGCGACGGCTGCGCTGAGCTAAAGGAAGATTATAAGACAACCGGCACCTCGCTTTCTGTTGATATTGTATATTTTACCACCATGGTAAACAATCTTCTGACCAATGCGGTAAAGTACTGCGACAAGGATCCGGTTGTACTGGTATCTACGGCAACTGATAACAATTATTTTCATTTAACCATTACAGACAATGGCATTGGCATACCGCATGAGCATGCCGATCATATTTTCGACAAGTTTTACCGTGTACCCTACGGCAATATTCACAAGACCAAAGGACTGGGGCTGGGACTCTACTATGTGAAGCGCATAGCAACCGCCCATGGAGGAGATGTCTCCGTCTCAAGCAGGCCGGGTCGCGGTTCGACATTCAAAATCAGACTGCCACTATAAAAAGTCACCATGAAAATACTGATAGCTGAAGACGACATTGATTTCGGGAACATCCTTTCACAGTATGTCTCCCTGAGCGGGTTTGAAGCCATCCTTGCACGCAACGGAAAGGAAGCCTGGGAGCTGTTTCACTCAGACAAGCCTGATATATGCGTTCTTGATGTGATGATGCCTGAAATGGACGGTTTTACCCTTGCTGAGAAACTGCGGGAAGCCGAGCCCGGAATTCCGTTCATCTTTCTGACTGCCAAGAGCCTCCGGGAGGATATAATACGCGGGCTGAAGCTGGGTGCCGACGATTACATAACCAAGCCATTTGATCCTGAGATGCTTATGCTGCGAATAAATAATATTCTGCGAAGAGTATACTCCGGCGTCGACGATGAATTTTCAGTATCAGGGACAACCCTGAGATACAATGCGCTCGAGCTCATCACCCCTGCCGGCAAGGAGAAGCTGACACTGCGTGAAGCCCAGCTCCTGAGGCATCTCATGATCAACAGGAATAAAACACTGACCCGGGAACAGATACTGACTGAAATATGGGGTCAGGACGATTATTTCCTGGGACGCAGCATGGATGTTTTCATCAGCCGGCTGAGAAAATATCTCTCCTCTGATCATGGCCTGGCCCTTCGTACATTAAGGGGGATGGGATTTGTGCTTGAGGAAATAAAATAATTCTGAATTTTATAACTATAGCAGAATAAGCCGTAAAGACGTTGGATGCAACGTCTTTACATACTGTCGGTGGATTCTGCCTCGTGTATCAGAAATTCCGTCAGGTTGACATCGTGGTTCAGATTGAGCTTGCTCCTTAACCTGTAACGGCCTATCTCCACTGCCCTTGATGAGATATTCGTCAAATTGGCTATCTCCTTTGTGGTGAAATTCATTCGCAGATATGAACAGAGTCTCAGGTCATTAGGCGTCAGAGACGGATACTTGTTCTTCAGCTTTCTGAAAAAGCCCTCCTGTGAAAGCTTCAGATTTTTCATAACATTCTGCCACTCCTCGGTCTGGGAATCAAGACCGTGGTCAATAATCTGCTCCATCTCCCTGACAAACCTGGCCGGCAGTCTTGCCGAAGCTTCCTTCATCGAATCCAGCTTGTCACGCAGCTCTCTCAGGGTGTCCGTCTTCCTGATCAGATAGCGCAAAGTAAGCATGAGCTCATAACCTTTATAATCAAGCTCACTCTCAAGCCTGTGCTTTCCGGACTCATAATCAATAAGCTGGCGGTGGCGGTCGAGTGTCAGCCGCCATATTCTGACAATAGCCCCGGCTATCACGCTCAGGGTCAGAATATACAGTGCCAGCGCCCATCCGCTTTTCAAGAAAGGCTTCCTGATGGCAAATGTGACCTCTGTTACTTTTCTGCTGAATACTTCTTTCACCTGGAGGTGGTACTGGCCTGATCCCAGATTTAGAAATGAAAAGTTGTCAGTGGAAGTCCGGTGCCAGTTTTCTCCAAGCTCCGTTATCCTGTAGAGATACTCTCGTCCACCCATATCAAATCCTGAAGGATTGGCAATATACGCTGTGAGATTGTTTTCCGTGCTTGGGATACGGTAACCTTCCTTCATCAGAGGAAACAGTGTGGTAGTGTTGTCATTGCCGCTGAAAACGAGACGGTTGACAACAACAGTTGAAGTATCTTCATGACTGGTCAGCCTGCCGATATTATAAATGCTGAAAGCCTGCCTGGTGGGTATCAGCAGGGTATTTGAATCAAGTGAAACAATCTGCTGCTCACGCCACGGAAGGTCTGCATATTCATGAAAGAATTCCAGCACTTTTTCAGCTTTAAGCTCCTTTGTAATGTTAAAAAGCGCAATTCTGTCGTCAAGAATAAACCAGTAACTGTTTTTACGGTAATGGATTATCTGTGCGGCACTCACATACTCACCCAATCCCGGCTCAAGCGAGGTTATCTGAAAAAAAGTCTTTTTCTCATAGTCAAATGCGAAGATATGATCTGATGTCAGGAACACAACCTGGTTATTGATACTTGACATCGTCATTGTTCTTCCGGTATCTGCTATTGAGCTGAAATACAGAGTATTGACAATGGAATCAGTTTTCTCATTAAGTTCCAGCCGGTAGATCCCCTTCAGAGGATGTACTGCCCAGACATAGCCGAGATAGTCAACCTCTATGAACCTCGTCGGTTCAGTGTAACCGGTAATCCTGTTTTTGAACGTCCAGTCGCCTTTTGCATCTTTCATGAAAGAGACAATTCCGGTATATGTTCCCTCAAGCAAGAGATCACCGTATCGTTTCATCGACCATCCTCCGGTTATTTCGGATATTTTCCGCAAGGCATCTCCTTCGATGAGGAATGTACCCTCATTGTGCCCGCACAGGATCCGGCCGTCAAACTGATCAAGATTCCAGACCTGACCCTGTGAGTTGGGAATAATTCTCAGGTCAGCGAAGCCGTAATAACCGTTGCTTTTCCGGATATCTGCCGCAAACAGACCATGATTGGTACCGAGGTAAAGACGGTCCTTGTCCCTGATAGCCGTATAGATCGTTCCCAGCTTGCCGTTTACATTTTCATAATGGGTGACCGGAGACGATACATTGATAAAATTAGCACCTTCATCAAGTCCTATCCAGAGCCTGTCGTCAGCATCTTTAAAGAGAGAGAGTACAGTGTTGTTTTTCAACCCGTTGGAGTAGTCATATGACGTTATAATCCTGCCAGTCTTATCACTGAAGACGACGCCCTTTAGTATGGTGCCGAATGCGATCAGCGTGTCATTCACTGCAAGCCCCGCATTGCATGTCTCCTCCTTCAGGTATTCTGATATTTCATTCTTCAGCGGTGTAAAGGTATGCCGGTCGTAGAGGAAGATTCCATTGTTGGAGGTGCATATCCAGTATTCATCAAATTTGAATTCGATGATTGCATGCACCTTGAGGTTACCGAAGATCTCACTTCCTTCAATAAAAGTGAATCCTGATCCGTCAAACAGGTAAAGTCCTTCGGCTATTGACTGAGCGATAAGATTTTCTCCCGCCCTGAAGAAGAACAGCATGTTGGACGGGCATCTGATAGTAGTTACGGTGTTGTAATTATAAGCATAGACGGAAGTAAATGACTGAAAATAAACAGTGTGGTTCAGCTCAAAAATATTCCATATCTCATCATTTTTTGGGACTTCCGCATCCAGTGCCAGTGACCTGTAAACCAGCTCTCCCGGAGTATCCTCTTCCCAGATTCCAAAGTCCTCGTAAGAACCGGTAAATATCATTCCGTCATCATTGACATATACCGATCTGACACCCTGCCTGTAGGGCATTGTGAAAGTCCTTGCACTGATGCCGTTATATTCAATAAGTCCTGTGGAATTGGCAAAATAAATGTATCTGCTTACCGGATCCTGATCTATTTCCCAGTTCTGGCTAATGACAGGTACATTACCGGTAATGAGAAGCCTGATCTCATCCTCCTGCCCGTAATTCTGGCCGGGCATCACAGACGAAACTCCGGATAAACAGAGAAGTAAAAAAGATAGTCTGTAGTTTCTTCCCCCTGACTTTGCTGCCATAAAAACGGAACGTTACGTCACCCTATAACTGTGGCAGTAAATATATTAAAAAATATTCTTATAACGCCCGTTGCCGGCTTAGGGCTTGCTGACAGTAAACAGGACAAACTCCTTTATATCTGAATCGGATCCTATGTAAAGTTCAAAACTCGCCTCCATCGTAGTCATAGCTCATATCCTCATGGTAATAAGAGAGGTCACTGAGAGGCAGTGTAAACAGTACTCTGGCCGTCTCACCCTTTTTTATGTTAATCCTCTTAAAAGCCTTCAGTTCCTTTACCGGTCTGGTAACGTTCCCCACCCTGTCACGGACATACAGCTGAACTATTTCGTCACCGTCATAATTACCGGTGTTTGTTATCTCAACTGATGCTTCGATCTCATCTCCCTTTTCAAAGGCGGTCTTGTTCAATGACACGGGTGAATAGCTGAAAGTTGTATAGCTCAGACCAAATCCAAACGGATAAAGAGGGGTATTGGGACTGTCCAGGTACCGTGACTTGAAGTAATCCTCCGGCAGGCGCGGATCAAATGGCCGGCCTGTGTTCTTGCAATTATAGAATACCGGAATCTGTCCGACTGATCTCGGAAAAGTCATCGTCAGTTTACCCGACGGGTTGACATCGCCAAAAAGTATGTCGGCCACCGCATTGCCGGCCTGAGTGCCACCGTACCATGCTTCAAGTATTGCCGGGGCTATTTCATCAAGCCCTGCAATTGTCAATGGTCTTCCATTAAAAAGTGCCACTGCGACAGGTTTCTTAAGGGAAATGATCGTGCGTGCCAGCTCCTGTCGTACACGTCCCCGGTAATGATATGTCTGCTTGCTGGAAAGCTTCCCCGCTCATATTCTGACTTTCACCAAGGGCCAGGATCACAAAGTCAGCCTTGCGTGCCGCTGCCAGGGCATTTGAAAAGCCATCCTGTTCCGTGCCGGTAATCTCGCATCCCTTTTCAAATAGAACCTTGATAGTATCACCCGGCTTTTGCCTTGAGTCCCTGCCAGAAGTGTTACGCAGCTGTCCCACTCGACCTGCAGCTCCCCAGCCTCCGAGCATATTTTCCTTTGAATCTCTCAGCGGTCCTATGACAGCGATTGTCTTGATTTCTTTACTAACTGAGTAAAGTGCCGTTTTCATTTTTTAGAAGGACCATTGATCTGGCGGCGAATTTTCTCGACAATCTCCTGATTTTCCGGTGTCATTATTGCATTTGCCTCGCGCTCCTTTATTACAGTATCTGTTTCGGATCCTCGAGACAGTACCCAGCTTTAATTTGGCCTCCAGTATTACGTCTCACGGAAAGGTTTATCGTTTCTTCGGAAACTTTGCCTGATGACACAAGGTCTTTCATATAATTCAAGGTCGACCCTGCCCTCCATGTCCAGTGTCGAGTCCGGCGTTTATTGCCAGCCTGGCTGCGTCTGCCGAAGTCCAGCTGCAACGCCGTGAGAAATCAGTTCGGGTATCGAGATCTACAGTCTGATACCACAAATCCGGAAAAACCCCAGTCGTTCCTTGACCCAGGTCTGTCAGAAGCCACTTGCTGGATGATGAGGGTACTCCGGCGATTTCGTTGAAGGAAGTCATTAATGATCCTGCTCCTGCATCTGAAGCAGCCTTGTAGGGCGGAAGATACCATTCATACAGGGATCTACTCCGATATATCAACTGTATTGTAATCACGCCCGGCCTGAGGTGCACCGTATGCCGCAGAAATGCTTAACACAGGCCATCATGGTTTTTTCATCTCTCCAGGTCTTTGCCCTGAAAACCTCTTACCCGTGCGGCTGCGATCTTGCTTCCCAGGTAAGTATCTTCACCGGCGCCCTCCATCACTCTTCCCCACCTTGGATCACGTGCGATATCGACCATCGGTGCATAGGTCCAGTTGATACCCATTGCCGTAGCCTCAGATGCAGCGATCTGCTCTGACTTTTCTATTGCCTCCAGATCCCAGGAGCAGGCCTGGGCCAGCGGTATCGGGAAAATCGTTCTGAAGCCATGTACCACATCAAGCCCGAAAATCAGTGGAATTCCCAGGCGTGTCTCCTCAACCGCCATCTTCTGAAGAGCAGTGACATTATCGACCCCGAAAGTATTCAGAATTGCCCCTACATTCCCCTGTCTGATAAGGCCCTGGTTATCCTGTGCAACGGCTGGTCCGGTAAGAATGAGCCCCCTGTACACAGGTTAAGTTGCCCGATCTTTTCTTCCAGCGTCATCTTTTTCATCAGGGCGTCGACGAAAAGGGTCATCTCATGGTCGGCTGGCAGGGTTTTTTCACGGTCACAACCAACAGTCAAACTCACCAGAACAGCGGCTGACAGGATCAAATTTTTAACTTTCATCTCCGGAAGGATATGGTAACATTTGTACTATTCGGCTTTGACTATCTGACTTATGGTGCTTATTCCGTTCTCATTCACTGCCTCAATCGCAAAATAATACGTTTTTCCTCGTCCAGGGTCTTTAGCCAGTATTCGTTGGCGCTCATGACCATGAGGCAATTGTACAGCTTATCCGGTTCGGTTCCCATGTAAATGTTGTAAGCATATGCATTATCCACCGGGCTCCATTTCAGCCAGGCGCTGCGCCTGTCCTTTTTGGTCCGAAGTACGATGAAATCCTCTACCGCTTCTGGTTTTTCGCCGGTTCCAAGGCCAAATACCCGAAAGCCGCTGATCGCAAATTTACCCGTGGGCATGTGGATGTTGACCAGCTTGAGGTACCGTGTTTGAACCGGTTTTTCCAGTTCGATGTAATCGTGAGGAACATCCGTTTTATTCTGGCTTTTATCGACCAGCAGGTTCCATTTTTTGCCGTCGGTCGATTAAAATTTTGTACTGATGATAAACCCCCGATGATTTTCCCAGAAATTCGGCATCCTGGTCGGCATAATTAACCTGGATGGCGTATACAGTGGAAAGTGCTCCCAGGTCTGACTGTATCCATTCGTTTTCATCCGCTGTCTCGAGCGCACCAGTATGTCTTGATATTCTCATCCACGGCAAAGTTGGCCTGATAGTTGCCCAGTGTCGACGAAACTGTGACCGGTTTCTGGTAATTCAGCAGCATCCATCCGGTAAAGCGGCTTTGAAGATGGTCTTCCTTCCCGTCCGGCAGGTAAGTCGGATAATCGCCGAAGGCAGTATTGCAATACATCACGTCATCCGTATCAAATCCGGCGGGCCAGATGCCGATCCGTCGTTCAAAATTGTTCTTTACACAAATACCTATCGTCGAAACATGCCAGTAATTGCCCCACCTGTCCTGGAAAGTGGCACCATGTCCTGCGCCGTTGGCAAAACCACCCGCCTTGTAGCTGAACGGCATCGACTGGGGCAGTCATAACGCCCAGAGGATCGTCACCTGACAACCACCCCGTCGGCATACCCGCTGAATTCCGTTCCGGGGGCGCCGTACTGGAGGTAATACTTTCCGTTGTGCTTTGTCATCCACGCGCCTTCGATGAACGGATCCAGGAAGGTGTTGTCCATATGCTCGCCGAAACGCTGCCAGCCATAGCGCCATGGTTCCAGGATGTACATTTCGCGGCGGGCGGACATTGGCTCCATGGTCTTTCGGTCCAGCTCCACGCCGTAAACCGGGTACTCGTTGCTGCTGCCGTTGTACATGTAGAACCGGCCGTCGTCATCAGTGAAAAAGGCCGGGTCCCAGCCACCGATGGTAAAGAGTTCCACCAGCGGCTTCCAGTCGTCGACCTTCGGGTTGGTGCTCATCCAGATCGTGAACTCGGCTGGTGTAAGTCGATCCGAAAACCAGCATGGTATCGCCGATAATGCCCACAGCCGGGGCGCACAGCTCATCGTAGCCTTCATTCCAGGGACGCAGGAATTTGCGCGGGACAAAGTTCCAGTGCATCATATCGCTGCTCCACCAGTATCCCCACTGGTTGGTGGAGAACAGGAAGTAATCGCCTTTGTAATTGACGATCACCGGATCGGCGGTGGCACGTGCTTCCCCCACTGGCTGAAATTCGGGATGGGCGTGTAACCATAATCGATGTTGACGGGGTTGCAGTAGGTTTTCTGCTGGGCTTGACTGGCATGGCTATTATCATGAATGCAATACAAGAAAATACTCGTTTTCATTTTGATATGTTTTTTACAATTTGCATAGGGATACACTTAGAATATTGTAATCGGTAACTATCAGCTAAACCTTGTAAGGTCTTGAGAGCCTTAGCTGGTAGCAAAGTAAATCATAAAGTTTTACTTTCTGGATCATTTATATTTCATCATATTATTGAATTCATCATGTCCAGGACCTGTTCATCGTTAAGTTTTCTTGCCAGGGCCTGTCCTCTCAGGCTTTTAGATAATATCCCGGATCATAAATATCCTCCAAATACCTCAACCCATCCAACAATTTAACAATTTGACCATTTACGCAATATTTTCTCCCCATTCACGCTGACCTCCTTAATCTCTTCAAATCCATGAAAAATACACATGATATTTTTATAATCGGAAGGTAAATGAACGTCAGCCTTAGAAAATTCAAGACACTTCTTCGCAGGATCAAAGGTGATATTCCGCTTAAAATACAGTCCGTTTTTATAATTCATTGTGCTTCCATCATCTTCATAATATTCAAAGACATTCAAATCATCCCCGTTATAAATATGGACGAAGAGCGTATCGGAAGGCTTCTCTTTGGTAGACTGGACAAGGCTTTGCATAGGAATGACGGAAGATGCCTTTTACGAACAACGGAATCTCATAAATCGGGCATTCCCGGGCCAGTTCCTGGTTTCCGTCAAAAACCTCATCGGAGTACAGGTTATACCATTTCCCTTCCGGGAGATAGAATTTTTTGGACTTTTCAGAAGCGTGTCACCGGCACGACCAGGATGGCATCGCCAAAGAGGAACTGGTACTGGTAAAGGCGATCATAGACCAGCGGATCGAACGGATAATCGATGCAAAGGCTTCTGGCGACGGGCATCCCGGTTATCGATGCTTCGTGAAATTTGGCATAGAGATACGGCATCAAACGGTAACGGAACCCGATATATTCCCTGGCAATCGCTTCGGCCTCTTCGCCATAGCTCCAGGGCTCATTGGCATTGGAAAAAGCTTCTTTGTGGTTGCGCATGAAAGGCTCGAAAGCCCCCACCTCAATCCAGCGGATGAAGAGTTCTTTGTGGTTGTGCCAATGTAGCCGCCAATGTCGTCGCCAACAAATGGCAGCCCGGAGAGGCCAAGCTGGGTGTTCAGGAGTGTTCCGCCAAGCAGGTACTCATCCTTCGCCGTATTGTCGCCGGTCCAGACCGCGGCATAGCGCTGCACGCCGGCAAAACCGGAACGGGTAAGGACAAAAGGACTACGACCCTGGCCGTATTTCACCGCCGATTCGAAGCTGCTGCGCGCCATCAGCATCCCGTACAGATTTTTTGCTTCCAGGGCATTGGCTTTCCGCCCGTCGAAATCGAAAAGCAGGTTATCGGGCAGGTAACTGCCACCGACGGCCGGTTCGTTCATGTCGTTCCAGTAACCGTGGATGCCGTTTTCGGGCAGGAATTTCATATGATCGATCCACCAGGTGCGGGCTTCGGGATTGGTGAAATCAACGAAATTATTGGTGCTTGGCGCGATATCCGCCGTATAGAGGCTTCCGTCGGAATATTTCAAAAAGACATCTTTCTTTAAGCCGTCCAGGTGGGCAAAGTAAGTGCTGTCGACGCTTGATTCCGGGATTGACTGAAGCGGTCACTTCGATATTCAGCGTTTCCAGGTAAGCCGTCAGTCCGGGCATATCCGGAAAGCGCTTCTGTATTGATCCGGAAAGGTTCATATTCGTGCAGGTAGTCGGCATCGAGCACAATGCAATCGATCGGGATTTGCTTTGTACGAAAGGTCTCCGCCAGGATCTTCACATTATCTGTGGGAAATAGCTGCAGCGGCTCTGGTGGTATCCCAGGCTCCACTGCGGAGGTAAGGCATCCGGCCGGTCAGCCGTGTATAATGGTAAAGAATGTTTTCAATATGGTATCATAGATGAAGAAATAATCCACATCGCCTCCTTCGGCGGTAATTGAAGAAAATCCGGGTGTTGAAATTCCGAAGTTGAAGAACGTTTTGTATGTATTGTGATAAAAAAGTCCGTAGACTTCTCGTCGTGGATGCCGATATAGAATGGGATGCTGACGTACATGGGCATCCTGGGGTCGCCGTATTTGTAGGTATCGGTGTTGTTTAAAGTGTAAGCGTTGCCCCGGTGGTCAAGGTTGCCCAGCACCTCGCCCAGGCCTACGAAGCGCTCATCCGGGAACAGCTTTTTGTAAAGCGTTGACCGGTTTCCGATGAAACTGGTACCGAAACCTTCGCCGGAACATCCTCGTTGATGACTTTCCCCTTCTTATTTCTGAAAATTACCCGGAAAGAAGGTTTTTTCTCAATTTCCATGTCGATGGCATCCGTTCCCAGCCTGATTGAACCTCCCTTTTCATCAATAGTGAAATGCTCTCCCGCGACTGACAATTCCCGCCCCGTTAACACATAGGAAAATTCATCCATTTTATTACCCAGTGAAACCCTTACACGGATGATTTGGGGGTTGTAAACCCGTATACTGAAGAAAGCGCGTTCAGTCTTGCCTTCTAAACCGTTGTCTGTCTTTTTCCATGACCTGATCTCACCAATATTGGATACCTGAGCGAGCAAACAATTTGATGGGAGGAATATCCATATAATCAGAATAAAAAATCTGAGGTACATTGAAGATGCTTCTCTTTTCATGTCATTGTTCCTCAATTTTTCTCTTCGATCAGCGAATGAACATTCCTGAATGACTAAAGCTCTTTTATCCAGATGTTACGGAACTGCACAAGGCTTGAAGCGCCCTGAAGTTTTCCGGTTTCAGGATTGATGCCGCCATGATGTTGCAGTCCCAGGCGACCGCGTTCGGCCATACCCGGATACCAGGCATTTTCAATAACAGTTATTCCGTTGTTGATTACTGTAATCCTGTCTCCTCTCAGGGTTATGTCAAATGCATTCCACTGCCCTACGGGTTTGTCGGCATTTTCTTTGGGCACAGCTCCCGCACGTGCTTCAGGAGGCATCGTCTCATTTGTCCT
Source organism: uncultured Bacteroidales bacterium (assembly GCA_963780735.1). Classification (GTDB taxonomy): domain Bacteria; phylum Bacteroidota; class Bacteroidia; order Bacteroidales; family VadinHA17; genus SR-FBR-E99. The sequence goes on along the minus strand of CAWADB010000010.1, from coordinate 101,279 downwards.
TACTGACCACAATTCACCTGATCCGACTGACCAGCACCACAGATTGACCTGGCCTGATTCCTTGAGCAATATTCCGGAATCGGAATTTGGTCCGGGCGGTTCAATAATCTTCCCGTTTTCGTCACGGCAGTATTCGCCGTCTGGCAAGATGGTCGGAAGCGGGAAAAGGTGATCGCCGTAGCCTTTAAAACGCCACTCGATGTGCAGGCAAAAATCCTTGTACTCCTTTTCTGTCCACAGATTTTTGTCTCCGCTGGCCTCAGACCGGGCATCGTAGTCTATGACACCGTCAATAACCGACCAATGGCCATTATCTCCTGCCGGTGCCACCCATCCGGTCAGATCCTTGCCGTTAAATATCCTTGTAAATCCCTGCTGCTCATAGATGCTCTTATCCTGGCCTGCACAGATTGCAGCAAAGCCGGCTAACAGCATAAGCGAAAAAATCAGTTTTGTCTTCTTCATGTTTTCAAGATTTTAAGTCTGTTTAAATTTTAATTACAGTTCCCACCCGGAACGGTAAATCCGTGACAATATTGATTTGCAGCGGGCAGATTTGTCGCTTTCATATTCACGTTATCCCACTCAAGACGATCATCCATGCGGATAGCCAGGTTTCCAAGGCATATTGCCTCAGCAACCGTCTGCACACTTTCGAAGTTTCCTCTCGACGGTTTGCCCCCCTTGAACGCTGCTATCATTTCATCAGTCTGATCGAGTGTTTTATACGAAGGTATCCTGACCGAAGCCTTAAATGAATCTTCGTTCCCGACACCGAGCAAAATCGCATTATCATATCCGTAATCAGTCAGAATTGTACCCTGTTCACCGATGAACATCACCCCGTCCTCCGGCATTTTGATCCCTTTCTTTACCAGGGCAGCCGGCGTCCTAGGCTTGATACCGCCTTCATACCAGAATACATCCATCATCCTGCCCTCTCCGTTAACGGGCATTTCCCAGTAAAGAGTAGCGGCGTGCGGATAGCTCAGTTCGTTCTTCACCCATAGGCTCCTGAAATCCCTGACCTCACAGGTAAAGCTCGAAGCGCCCTCTGCTGTCACCGGCATTCCCAGGTCAAGCATTCTCCAGTCTTTCCAGAACCCGTAATAACCCATGTCGGCCAGGCATCCGGCACCGAATTCATACCAGGCTCTGAAGACCGTATGGGTATACCCGGGCGAATACGGCCGGTCAGTGGAAGGTCCCAGCCACAGCTGCCAGTCAAATCCGTCAGGAACGGGTGCCTTTTCCGGCAGGTACGGCGAGCCCTGCGGCCACATCGGGCGGTTGGTCCACCGGTGGAGCTCCTTCACGTTGCCGATCACCCCGCTGTCAATCCAGGCCTTGATCGTATAATACTCATCAGGATCCTGGAATGCAAAACACTGTGTCGGGATTCCGGTACTCCTTGCAGCATTACAGGCGATGCGGGTCTCGTACATGAAGTTGCCGATGGGTTTATGTGTCGCAACAGCCAGTTTCTTTTTCATTCCCGCCAGGGCAATCGTCGCATGCAGATGGTCGGGTGTCATAATAAAAATCGCATCCAGACCCTTGTTCCTTTTCCAGCATTTCCCTGAAATCAGCATAAGCAGTACAGCCGTCATACTTAACTGACCTTGTTGCGGGCAGCGTAGAAGTCGTTTATCTGTTTTCGTCCAACCTCCCTGCCTCCTGAAGCCCCGTTTTTTCGCCCTTTGATGTTCCCCACTGAGGATAATCAGCACTTTCGCGGTTTGGATCACATACTGAAATGAACTGCAACTTATCATATTTTAACCAGTCGGTTAATTGTTTTAATCCCTGTGTTCCGGCGCCAACCAATGCCACATTGATTTTATCACTCGGAGCTGTTATGCCGGCTCCGCCCATAAGATGAGACGGCAGTACGGTCAGTCCCACCCCGGTAAGTGTTGTCTGTGTAATGAAGTTTCGTCTTTTCATATCTTGCTTTATTTGCACTTATTAAACTTTAACCCTGTCAATAGCCAGATGGGCTGCTAACAGGAACAGATACAAATTTAAAATCTAATGCTTCAAGTCCTCTCTTGATCTCTTCATTTTTCATCGAACAGCTTCCAAATCAATCCTGTGCGGTAATTTTCAATCATCACCGTTATGGGAGCCTGGTTAAGTCCCATGTAAATTTCCGAACACCAGTTATCAGTCAGGCTAAATGCATCTTTAAATCCGTCCTCTCCCCATAAAAACCTGCCATAGTTGTAATAAAAATTTTTGAGTGTTTTCAATGAATACCTCCGGCGTGTACGGAAAGGAGCTGATTGCTCCCGTAGGTGTCATTTTTCCGATATCCTGCCATGGCACCGGTTCATTCGCAGAATAATCATTAGGGCCGTCGCTGGCGGTCAGACCCCAGAAATTATCACCATACCCTTTAAAATGTTTGGGATTCGACACACAATAGCGATAATTTATTTGTGCAATATGCAGGTTATTAATAAAATAGTTGGTGTACCTAGTAGCGGAAGGAAGCTTCCTGAACCATTGTCAGCAATTCCTCATCGCTCATGGGCTTAGTGGCTGCTATAACTGCAGGAGAAAGTCCGGTCTCGCCGTAATCGGAATTCAAAAATGAAATTCTGTAGCTATGCTCTCTCCCGTCTCGCCAGTAAAATCCGTATAACGGTTTTTGTAAGCCGGCTGAATGCCAACCGCATGATATCCTGATCCGCTTTCAGAGCGGTATATTTTTGTGAGGTGAATGGCTGAATTGGTAATCTTTTCCCATGAAATATCAATGTGCATTGCGTATCCTTTGGCAGATACGATCACCGGAACTGCAGAAACTGTTTTGGCAGGAACATCTGATAAAAATTCAATGTCATCGATAAAAAGAGTATGCATTCCGCTGTCAGTATCATTTTGGTTGGAAAATACAATGGCGATGATATTCTCAGGATGATTTGCATCCACAATTCCCTGTTCATCCGGATGTATTAAAACACGTTGCCATTTGTTGGCTTTCATATGCGGGATACTGAAGCCGGGCGAAAAGACTGCTGTCCCTTCTCATGAACTGAAGCTGGGGCAACTCGATATCAGATGTTATTTCAGAATCAGAGTATATCCAGAATGATAAAAAGGAGGCACTTTTAAAATGGTCCATTCCCCTCTTAACAGAGTAGTAGACAGCTGCTTCCCAATCACCTCCGGTGACATTATGGTACTGTAATCTAAGGGCATTGCCCGGAGTATGGAATACCGTTTCACTTACCGGAAGTCTTCCATCCGCATTTTTTATGGTTGAGCCGTCGCTTGATGTTGTTTGACTGAAAAAATAATCCCCTTGCATAGCACTGTTAACAAAGAAGCTATAGATGTATTCATACTCCTGTGCAGCTGATGGAATAGGAAAACATAAACAAAGTATTAGCAGGATTTTTCTCTCTATATATTTTTCATTATCGTGAGATTAGTTTATTTCATCCATGGGCTGCTAAATCCAAGTTTCTTCAGTCCGTTTTGCACATCGGGAATCTGCATAAACAGTGTCCATAGCAAGCCGCTGCGATAATTCTCAATCATTACTATAATTGGTCCCTGATCAATTGCCAGGTGGCTGTTGGCATACCAGCCACGGGTTTCGCTGAAACCGTCAACGAAACCATATTCACTCCAGATCTTATCTCCCAGATCGTAATAAAAATGCTTTAACGCCTGCATCGAATACTCCGGTGTGTACGGGAAAGATGAGAGCGCCGCCGTAGGCTGTATGACACCAAAATCGTCCTGCGGACAATGGGCAACATATCCTTTATAGCTGTCGCCGGCGGTCAGGCCCCAGCAGTTTTCACCATAACCTTTGTAACCTTTGGATTGTCAATACAATACGCCCTGTTGATCAGAGTATGGTTGCGTACCTGCTCAAAATAATCAATGCCAAAAGAATCCATCAGTCCATTCGGGTCGATCCCGATAAATGTGTAATGTTCAAAAAAAAGCGGGCCGCCTGCCTCATAATTTCCCAGTGGAAGGCGGATGCCGTAATATGACTTCCCGTTTTTAAATCCCGCACTTCCAACCCAACCGTCATCATAAACATCCCTGGAGACAGGATGAAAGGGCGAAGACGCGGCCAGGATATATGTTATCAGACACTCGTTCCATCCCCATATCGGGAAGTTCATGTCAAAACCGTTGTTCGGGACTCCAGTGCCAGTATAGTTTCTTTTCTCCTTTGGTATGCCAGTTCCAGTTGGCTGTATTCCACATCCGAGTGATCCTTTTACGCAGATAAGTTTCGACAGGTACATCAGCATTGAAATATTCCCGTGCGCACACAGAAACCCCATCAGCAGGTAAGAAGTCTCAACGATGTCAGCACCATCATCCAGTCTGTCGAATTTTATTGTCTTACCCGTTCTACCGTCCATGAAATGCGGATAAATGCCATGAAAGCAGTCAGCATTGGCAAGAAAATCGGCAATTTGCACAAGACGCCATACAGCTGTATCCCTGCTGATCCAGCCTCTTTCCACCGCCACGATTGTACTCATTATTCCAAAACCCGTTCCCCCGATGGCACATGCATCCGGACCGAACGCTGTTTTGCTGAAATTGGGTTCACCCCATGCTTCGTTGATATAATCCCAGTAATGCTCCGCAAGAACTGTATCGCTTCTCTCTCTGGCCAGGCCGCTGACGGATGGGCATTGTGCCAGAAATAACGGAAAGTCTGGCGTTGCACGATATCAAGCAGGGTCGAATCAGAAATATCCTTTACAATGCCGACAACCGGAATGTCTGTCACCCTCCCCTGAATTGCCGGTATTGGTGCTGCAAGACGAGGTAGAACAGGCAAACGAGAGGGATCGCGATGGAGAATATTTTTAAGTACCTCATCTGAAATAATTTTATGTTTCCTGAAAAAATATTTGATAAATTCCCTACAATCGGACTCAACAATGTTTTCATGCGGATTGAGCAGTGATGCAAACTTATAAGCCGGAATGACCGCTCCTCCTTTCCGGTATTTATTTTCTTCATGGGTGAACCTGACCGTTCTGCCATTGATTATGACTGCCTTCGGTGAGAAAGCTGCCTTCCTTTACGGCATAATTGAACGTCACTGTTCCACCCATAATGTCCAGTGAGGCAGATAAGCCATCGAGTGAATGTGGCATTACGGGATCGATGATCACATTCCCGTATTCAAGCCTTAAACCGAGCAATCGTGTCACGATTATGCCGATAAATATCCCCGGGCCGCTTGAATAGACCCTCCATCCGCCCCTCAGTGTAATTTTGCCGGTCAGAATTTCATCGTAAAGATCATCAGCCTCATACCGGTTCCTGAAGGTTACATCAGAGCTGCTGTAATAGCAGTTTGACTGCCGTATGTCACCGCAGGGCACAACATCCCTGTAGGCAACCGGGATCGCCTGGCGAAGGGCTTTCATAAAAGCATCTGCTTTACCCGTACATGCCAGTGCTTCAGCATAGCGAATGTGTTCATGCACATACATAAGACCTATCTCACGTCCAAAGAAGGTACTGCTCTCAGCCCGCTGAAAAAATGTCTGTATGCCGCCTCTGTATTTAAGAGGACGATCCATCAACCTCGCACCGTCAGGTCCTTTCAGAAATTTTTCAATGAGATCCTGATGTTCCCTGGCCTGTGCTTTTGAAAAAATCCCGCTGATAATTCCCCTGTTCATCGGCAGAATGCTGTAGTGTATGCCGGTTCTGTTGTCGCGCGGATGGAGCAGAAGGCTGACAGTGTCATCCTTCTCAACCAGGCCATATCCTGCTACAATACCGTCTTTCATCAGATGCCGGTTAAAATCAACCCTGATCCTGTGGCATATACCTTTCAGTTCCACAGCTTTTTTAGTATCACCGGCACGTTCATAAACTTTCTGGTACTGCTTAAACGCCTGGTAATTCATCTCCACCGTCCAGCTTGAGATCATTCTCTGTGCCAGCTCCTTACTGACCGGTTGCAGTGAGTCATTCCAGTCACCTCCGCCGAACGGCACCAGCGCCGTACCCGGTATGAATGAATCAACAATCATTTTTATCAGCCTGTCGACATGTTCGCTGAGAGGTTTTCTTTCTGGCTTACCCGGGCCTTTCTCATGATAGAAGGGCAGGATCTCATCAAGGATCGTCAGGTTACCGGTAATTGAAATATATTTACTCAGAGCAATGATACACCAGTATATTACATCACCGTGGGCGCTCCCTGCCCTTATGTCCGAATAGCTGTCGAACATCCACCACTGAGGCCATCCGCCGTCAGGATTCTGATTCGAAAAGATTATGCATAAAACCTGTCTGGCCTCCTCATATTTACCCATGCACAGCAACAGGTCAAATGGCCCCTGTGCAACATCGCGCGTACCCCATGCAGCACCGCTGAACTGTTCCAGTCCGTAAGGTGTCAGATAATGTATGAGTGCGTTCATGCCATACCACGGGAGGATTTCCCGGATTGCTGCAACATCTTCCTGTTGTCCCTTCACTGAGAGATTCAAGCTGAGGTTCTGCCATACGGTCTGTGCATCACGGCATTCAGCAAGCCACTGATTATCTGCGTTTTCAATTGTAACAAAATCGGCAGAAGTGCATACTTCACCTAAAAAGCTCATGCAGAAATCAGAAGTTTCATTTACATCAAGAACAAATAACGGGTTCCCGTGATTCTTGGAATCAGCATAGAGTGCCTCATCTCCGCATGCCCGGAACCCGGCTTCAGAGTTGTTGATTTTTATTCTGAACTGCGCATGCGGAAATTTACCGGTTATCATGCTGCCAGTCGCGGGTCTGGCAACAAACTCACCTGTTGCACCCGCAGGGATAATGCTCCAGCCGTTGAGGTCATCAAACTGATGGGTGATCAGCAGCTTTACCTTTTCGCCGCTGATCACTCTGAAGTCAGTGTTGACCTGCGGAGCCTTTTTTGATGTCCAGGTCCTTACCTGAAAGATAAGGTCCCCGTGTTTGTAGATCCACCGGCAGTGATTTAATCCCATCTCAAAGGCAGACGGTACTCCAAGCAGATACCGCCGGTCGTCGACCGTAACAAAGATACGCTGACCTGTTTCCGGTGAAAGGTTGAACTGGCTGGAACATATCGACAGCAGGACATTAAAATTGGTGTTCCCCTGGCTCAGATGCGAATTGAAGACACCATATGCAAACGAGGTAGTGGAAACGATACTCTCATCAGGCACGTACCCGGCCTCCGCCTGCATAATGTGACCATGGGGTCTGTCAGCAATCGTCTCCTTAAGACGAAGCATGACATGGTTGTTGTCTTTGCAGAAAAATGAAAGCAATCGCCCGCCTTCCGTCTCAGGATGCCTCATCTCACTGCCAAAAAAGCTTTTAAGTTCCTGGTCCGTCAGATCATCGACAGGCAGGAATGGAGTAGTATTGAAAATATTTCTGACCGGAGCGGTCATATCTTGTGAAACGGCAGGTAATTCTGCATTGCCAAATTCAGAAAAAAGGTCAGGTAATCGTTCCAGATCAGTCTCCGAGGTAGCCTCAGGATGGTCCGCCAGATATGTTGCAGCGAACGCGCTTGTATGCTTACCTCCGGGAGGCATCTTAAAGAGTTTTTCCTGCAGGGCAACGACGGATGATTCTCCCGAATATTCGCCCCCCAGGGTTTCAGCAATCAGACCTTCCGGTATACCGGTCTCCCGGTATGTTCTGCCATAGAATTGCATTCCGTCAACGCTTGCTGCCGTCGCCCTGTTTTTGCATGCAATCATTATCCAGGGATTGCCGACAGATTCTTTCATATTCTGACGGCAGCACACCACAGAACCGTAGTTTTTGTCCTCAAGTATTGATCGTTCAAGATACTGGCTTACATAATATTCATTTATCAATCCTGAATTTACAGGTTTAAGTCCGACATCCTGTACACAGATTATATCCGCCTCGACAGCCCCGTCAGAGGTATTTTCAATTTCAACGCTCCATTGCCAGCTCAGGCTTTTGGCTGAAAGCTGCAGTGCACAGGTATAGACGAGCCCTGCCCAGCTGCCGGCAGCAACATATGTATTGCCTTCAACTTTGAAGCGGCTGTTGCTGCCCGGTCCCATAAGAGCTGTGTACTCGATGCGGTCAGTCCTCTTCCTCAGCCAGAGGTTTGCCCCTGATACTGAAAAAGGGTTTGAAGCTTTCAGGCTGATTCTAATCGGATCAACGGCAATGCTCCTGACTGATCCATTGTCCTGAATGTCAATGTCAAGTCCCAGAGAATTCCTGATATTCATTTAATTGAATTTGATATTAAGTGTTAATTCTTTCCCGTATTCATGCCTGTAAATAAAAGCCGTGCGCTTATCGTCACGGATCATTTCAACAGCTCCGGCGTCAATTGTCGCTGAGCTGATCTTCATGACACCGGGGCCTTCAAAGACAATCTCCCCTGTCGAGGTCACGGTCTCCGCAGAGCACTATTTCAAGATGGTCCTCAGACCCGGCAAAACCCAGAATGTCTGAGGTGCTGTGCAGAATCTTCAAGACCGTCCTTAACCTCCAGGCAAACCGGGGTCAGGATACCGTACAGTTCAGGCCATATAATTTCATTGCTGAAATAAGGGATTGACACTTTTTCACCCGTCTCCGGATGGGTATATGTAACCTTGCCGCTCTGTCTTTCATTGTAATAATTACCCACGAACAGCAATGCCCTGTTGTCATTCGTAAACCGTTCCCTGACAGTCAAATATCTCACTGGAGGCAGATGCCTGCCTGAGAATGGCGTCTGACCTTTTAAGAATTTCTTCATAGACCGGTTTGTGTCCCTCAGTATCAAATCCGATCCATGTCCCCAGGTGAATGACTGACCCTCGTCCCAGTGGTTTGATAAATCCGCAGGGAGTACCATTCAGTGTCCGGGCAATTATTTCCGCACCCTGCAATGAATCTTCAGAATAGACGATTTGCGGGTTGGCGCACTTGATGTCTTTATGGTCGAATATATCGATCAGAGGCGAATCGATGATCTCCTTGCCGGAAGGTGATATTGAAAGAGCATCCCTGATTACAGTGCACGGTGTCTGAGACATCGCGCGGTCAGGCAGATAAGGAAAAAGAACAACATTACCGCCGGCGCGGGCGTAATCAACAATGGTTTGCTGATCGGCGGAATTCATCTCGTCGGTGCTGAATGCCCAAACCTGCTTATACCTGTTCAGGCTGTCTGCGGAAGACTTGCTCAGGTCAGCCATGTCATAATCTATGTTCAGAATCTGGAGCACCTTCAGCAATCCGTCGAAGTATGCCGGCCTGCGTATGGCAGAGGGTGTGAACTGAAGCCCGCATTCTCCGCCGGCCGGTCTTTCCAGCTCGGTAGCATAGTAAGGCGGATAGAATAGCACGCATACTTCGGCCCTGCGCTTTGCATTTACAATGATGTCTTCAGTGGTCTTCACGATCCTGCTCATCCTTTGTACAAGAGGGTAGGCAACGGTTCGCTCACCTTCCGGTGTCAAGGGATTGAACCAGTAAAAAGTCTCTCCGGAATAGCCTTTGCGGGCCGGATTGCGCCCCTGGGAGAACATATAATAGTTCCACCCGGTCAGGCCGTTGGCGATGCTTGCCTTGTAGAACAGCTCCATCTCCCGGTTATTGGTCACCACATGATACTCGCGCGAACCGCTCTGGAACTCGGCGGCAAACAATGGCTGGTTGCCCTGCATCGCTCCGGTAATATCATTTATGACCCGGTCATCGTGCATGTTCCGGTACGACATGAATTCCGGTATATGATCAACTCCGAAAATAATCTCGCTGTTGCCTCGAAAAAGATCCTCGTACATGGTGATATTGACCGGAAATTCATAGCCGTGTCCGTAAATCCAGCCGGGAAGGTTATGATACAGGGGGACAGTCACACCTCTTTCGCGGGCCATGCCTGACAACATTCTCAGATAATCTCCGTAATATTTCCTCCAGAAGCAGTGCCATTCATAATCGCGGCCACGGTCTCCCCGGGAAGCGTACGGAAGATTCCCGTCAGGAGGAAGCTCCACATGAGCAAAGTCGTGATAATCTGTTCCCCACAGCCTGTTTACTTCAGCAATTTCCCTGAATTTATGTGACAGGTATGAAATGAAATGCTCCTTCACCGCATTGCCGTAGTCAGCCTGTTTAGCCAGCCATGAGAACACGCCGATCTCATTGCATATCTGCATCATGATTACCGGGCCACCTGCTGAAACCTGGTTGCTGCTTATCAGCGGCATGATCTGATCATACCAGAGGGAAACCCTGGTGAGGTAATTCTTATTGAAAAGGCTTACGCCGTCGCTCTGTACGGGTTCGCCTCTGCTGGTGCGCATCCTTACTTCAGAGCCATACTCTTCGAGAAACCAGTCCGGTAATCCTGCTCCCCGGAACTCCGCCAGGATAAACGGCCCGGGCTTTACGATGCAGTGTAATCCATGTGCCTGGCATAGCTTAAGCCATCCACGGAGATCGCGTTCCGGGCATGTCAGTCCGTCAAAATCAAAAACGGACTTCTGAATCTCATGCCATGCCCACGGAACATATGTGCTGACAGTTGTCAGGCCTGCTTCTTTGGCTGCTTCGAGGTGCTTGTCCCATAGCTCCCGCTTAATTCTGAAATAATGTATCTCCCCTGAATTGAGAAACACCTTTCTGTCGTCAAGATAAAAACTTCCTTCTTTAACTGTAAATGCCATCTCAGTTGATATTCAGATTATATGACCGATGGTTCGGATGAAGCCTCCGTTTCCGTTGGCGCGCTCAATATTTCTCAGCCTGAGCAGTTCTTTAATCTCATGGCTTCGTTTCTCGGTAAGCGTATAGCGGATGACGAAGATGAAAGAGAAGAGACACAGCAGCACAGGCAGTCCGATCTCAACAACACGCATCATCAGAAGAGTGTAAGGCGTCTGTTTTGTGAGCAGCATGATCTCACTTTCTATTGTTCCGAGCTCCTTATCGAGGAGACTCAATGACTGTTCATTGTTCATGTCTGCGAGCCGGTTATTGATACCCGTGATCTCCTGCATGAGCGTTTGATAATGCTCCTTGCTGTTTTTTGTATCCATCGATTTGGCTTCGAGGTGCGACAGGAGCTCGAATGAATTCACCCTGGCTTTTAAAAGTTTGACCTGAAGCGTGAGGGGCATGGCATCATCTATCAAGGACTTAACGATTGAGTCCGGAGCCTGAGTACCAAGACTCCCAATACGCACCTGGATTTTCTCCAGCTCAGTCACTATTGACTGTGTTGAGGATAGTGAATTTAACAATACGTTTTTTCTCTGGGCTTTGAACAGCTGCAGGTACCGGCTTTCTTCCTGTCCGGTTTTTTAACGGATTCCTTCTCCAGATAAATCACGTAATCCCTTGCGTCACCAAGAGCTTCGGATGTCTCCGTTCCGGTATTTTTGAGCCACTCTGCCGTGGCGCCCCCGGAGCTCTCATACCCCTCCCAGAACTGAACCTTGCTTCGTAACTCCCTTATGCTTCCCTGCAGGCTGTCAACCCTGGTAACCTGTGTCTGGTCAAACATAGTAAAGACTATCAGAACACCGGCGACAAAGCTGGCAAGAGCTGTTCCCATTTTAATAAACCACCAGAAGATGGCATAATAACTTCCTTCGGCGCGATACCCTGTTTTTAATTCATCCTCATCGCAAATATCTCCTACCATGGAAGACCCGAGCGTAAAGAAGAAAAGCATGCCGGCAGAAAGAAGAAAAGTCGGGATCAGAACCAGGTACGGATGCTGCGGGTTGTAGCAGACAATCTTTGAAAGCTGTGCCATGGACATCAGTATCATTGCCAGAACGAGGGTATTGCGTTTCCCCAGTTTAGGGCTTATCCAGTTTAGAGGAAAGACCGCAAGCACTCCGGTGATGGCCCAGATAGTACCGTTGATTCCAAGCAGCCTGGCACCTGCGACCTTATCTCCCCCGAAAACATAAAAAATAGGGATGTATGACCCGAGGAGATTGACAAAATTGAAGCCCATGGCCAGCGTGAAAATAGTAAATGTGAGATTGGTAAAGTTCCTGTTGGCGAAAGTGCGCTTCATGTCTTTCCAGAAAGGTGTCTTTTCCTGTTTTGACGCTTTGGCAAACCCCGGCTCACGCAGCTTGGCGGTCCACCAGAAAGACAGCGGAATTATGATCGCAGCAATAAGTATTGAGACATATCGCATGCCATCGGCTTCGTTGCCTCCCGTGCCTCTGAATCTTTCAGTGTTGGCCAGTGCGAAAAGCCATGGTGTGCTCATTGCAAAAAGATTGCCGACAAAACTCTTGGCGCTGAAAAGACGCGTGCGCTCGTGGTAGTCATTGGTCAGCTCCATCCCCAGCGCGCCGTGAGGTATCTCAAAAATATTTACGGCTGTAAAGAATAGCAGAAGGGTTATAAGGATATAAACAAGCTGAAACGCCTGGTAGCCGGAGTCTGTCGGGAACCAGGTACGAACCATATCGCCTTTGGGGATCCACCACATGACAACAAACATGACCGCAACCAGTAACCCGCCTAATCAGCAGGTAGGGACGACGGCGGCCCCAGCGGGTACGGGTATTGTCAGACAGGTGCCCGATGATGGGATCGGAAAGAGCATCCCAGAGACGGGGAACAATCAAAATCAATCCCAGCCAGAAAGCGCTGAGACCGAGGCTTATGTTACCCATCAGGCCTACCAGTATCCCGGCAATGTTGAACAGAGCGATTGGAATAATACCGCCGGCGCCATAGGCTGCCATCTGTCCGAAGGGAATATGATGTTTCTCTTCTGTCACCCGGACTGTACCTTCTTCTGCTGTTGTCATAATTTCTGTTAATGCAAGAATTAATATTGAATAACTACCTCTGCAGGAACTTCCCTGACGGTAATTTTGTTTTCACTGAAGTCTTTTGTCTCAATTCCGTTGACAGATACCTTTACCGGCAACTTCGATCCGTTAAAGTTCTTTATTATGATCCCTCCTTCAGGAAGGTTTAAATTCCCTGATATTGAAAAGAGATATCTGTCATCATCCTTTTTTATTGAATAAGAGACCTCGCCATAATAGGTTGGCAGGTTACTTACGGACATCCCTTCAGGCGAATCAATCCAGTCCTGATACAGTGCAGATGCCAGCACGAGTGTCTGATCATATTCATTTTCATATACGAACATTGTACGGACTGCATTAATGAAATCGCTGCCGCACCAGGTATGAGGCATATCTCCGATAAACCCTGCATGGCGGTAGTCTTTCCAGACAACCTCAGCCCAGTGATTCCATCCGCCGGCCGGCGGACGCTGATCATTGAGGAAAAACTCTATCAGCTCGTGCGCCTTTTCGGGCTGATCAAGCATAATGAACGAGCCGATCAGACGGTTCTCATAAGGAGTGTAATTAATCCAGTCAATCTTACCGTCTCTCCTGTTTTTAAAGAACTCATAGTACCTGTCAAATGTATTGTAAACCTGTGGCTTAGGCAGGTTTTTCAGCTCATTGCATGGTGTCAGGGCTATTGTCGTGGATGTTGCATCAAAATCTCCAAGTTCAACACAACCGGGTATGTAGTCTATTTTCCTGAGCTTCATTGCCAGATCCAGGGAGTTGTAAAGATTATCCCTGAAAGTGTCGCGGACTTTTGCTATTCTTTCGTAATTCGCCGTATCGCCAAGAATCTTCTGGATCTCCGCCGCATCCTTCAGCCCTTTCATTGTAAAGAAATCGTCCCAGTATGAATGCATCGGCTTTGCCGAGTAACCTTCATGACTGATTGATTCCGGAACCAGGCCGTAATAAGCCCGGACACTGTCATTGCCGTTCCTGAAATGATCCGTTGATCTTTCGGCAACCAGTAATTCAATGTATTCCACTGCCTTCAGCACATTATCATTCTTTGACCGGAGGAAAGCCGTATCCTGCGTGAAATTAAAATACTCCCGCAGCAGGTATATCAATTCCCCGTGGCTGTCATTCTCCGGAACCGGATCGGGTCCCCTGAAATCGACCACACATGGCACCTTGCCATTCTCGTACTGATTCGCTGCGTACCATTCTATGAAGTCTCTGACCTCGGTGACAATGCCTGATTTCAGGAGCGCCGATGAGGTCAGCGCACCGTCACGGATCCAGCTTCGTTCATAGGAACGTGAACCGGGCTGGATGCCCGCCCTGTCCCTGTTAATCAGGATGTAAATCAGGTTTGATTTATAAGTGTTTAAGATCCTGTCCGCGGATTCAGGCAAATTGAATTTTATATGATCAACCTTCGTTTTCCAGAAGTTGGCTGTATTGTCAAATTCAGCAGCAACAGACTTGTTACTTAACTTTTGGTTGATCGGATCATTACCATAGAAAGGCACAACCACAAAAAATTCTGATTGCTCACCTGCTTCTAAATGAAACGAATATTGCAGCACACCATTTGCCAGTCCGCTTTGATCCTCAGCGGCCTTGTCCTGTGGCAGATTTCCTTTGCGGATGAGATCGACGATATTGCCTTTATCAAAGGTGTATGCACCGAATAAATCGTATCCTCTTTGAGGCAGCACCACTTTTTTGTCGACAACTAATGTATCCGCCATCTGCTTCTCTTATCGAATATATCTTTCCGGCTCCCCCGATGGTATTCAGAAACTGGTAATAGGGGTTGACCTGGTATGGTCTTATCAGCAGATAGAACTCAAAATCGACTGGCTTGTCCGAAAGATTTTCAAAAGAATAGCCGATATCGAGCGCAGAATTTCTGTTAGCCTCTCCGCTGGCCGTGACTCCGGTCACAAATTTCAGGTCATCACACTGCCAGGTTACTGACGGCAGGAAATCAAATCCGCTTTTCGCTGTCAGGAAAGCCCATCGACTGAACAGCCTTTACATTGCTCCAATTATACAAGTGAATCGGCTGTTTTTATCATCGGTTCAATTGAGAAAAGAGCCTTTGTCAACCTCAACCATCCCGTCTTCGTTTATCAGCGCTTCCTTTAGTGTCATTATTAACACCGGTGATTGTCCAGTAGGAAGCCTGTTCCGAAAAGTACCTCGGGTAATTCCCTTCGGGTGAATTATGTGCCGCATAAATCAGGAAATCATTAGGTGTCATGGAGTTTTTAATATCCAGAACTTTTATTTCAGCAATGCCGAAACCTTTCTCATTGTTTGCATCTGAAAGATTGATCCTGAGGTATTTTGTCTCTGCTTCCGGAAGCCTGATGAAGCTCACATCACTCCGGTTCGAAAGAACGGAATATGCTTTTTCCCATGTCTTTCCATCGTCTGATAACAGAACATCAAAACTTTTTGCGTAACAGCCTTTCATCCAGTTGATCTGCAGACCGCCAAACTCCCGCCTTGCCCTGAAGTCAAAGTGTGACATTCTGACCTTTTGTTTTCCGGCTTTGCCAGAATGTTTCATCTGAACCATCCATAGTAAAATCCGGAGAATGATGCTTCCTGGATGATGAAGCTGTGACTGAAGGCAGCGGGCCATGACTGCGTTTCAGGCGGAAGCGGTTCAAACTTCAGGTCATCAATCCAGACAGTGCCTTTCCCGCCGACAACCGATGCAATTGTAAATTCAATCCTGTCAACTCTTTTGAAGCTATGATCAGCTATCGGTCCCCATGCAAAATTTATATGTCTTTTCTTAATCCGGATTTTCTTCCACTCGCCGGGGAAATTATAGCTGCGGTTATTCACCCACCAGACATTGTTGCCTGTGCTGTCAATAAATTTAATTTCAAAATTATTGGAAGGAGATTCGGCTTTTATATAAAAAGTAAATTCATAGTTATCAGGCAGGTCTATCGGAAAAAGCTTCTGTATCCCTCCGTAGCCGGTTCCTTTTGTAAAATCATAATCCAAACGTATTGCATTCCCCGAAAATCCTTTTTCATTTGAGAGGTCCAGGGTGACCCCGTCTGAAATATTTAAAGTCCATCCGTCTTTGCCTTCAAATTCATCAAGTGTCCTTATCTGGGCGCTGATGACTGCTGTTGTAAAAACCAGCAGAATGAATATTGCAATTCTTTTTTTATATGGACCAGTTCATCTGGTTAATGCTGTTTTAAACGGTTGTAATTCATGCGGATAATTACTATTTCAGATATGTGAAACCCAAGCCTGTTGAGACCTTTCTGTATTATCGGATCCTTCATCACAAAGTTCCAGACCAATCCTGTCCTGAAGTTTTCAATCATGATCAGCATGGGGCCCTGATCAATACCGACAAAATCATTATCGAACCATTTGGCTGTCGGATTAAAGGAATCATAATAACCGTACCTGCCCCATAGACTGTCACCGTACCTTTCATTAATCGATTTAATAGTCGGAAAGACTATTTCCGGAGCGAAAGGCAATGATGAAAGCGGACCGTACGGAGCTATTGTTCCGTCATCGAAGTAATTGTAATCGGGACCACTGGTTCCTCTTCCGGCATAACCTAAAAACTTCTTGTCATCAAAGTTGTACTTATCTCCCGGTCCGTCACATGCTGTAACACCCCAGCAAAGTGAATCATAACCCGACCCAGCCGTAGGGATTATCAATTGCATACTGTCTCTGGACATAAGTTGCACGGCGGGAGTTTTCAAAATAGTCAATCCCCTTCTCCTTCATGTATCCATCCGCAATACCGCGGAAATCAATGAATGACTGTGAAAACTGATGACCGAACAAAGGAGGAAAAGCTGCATGTGACAGTCCTTCGTACGGAGTCTGCCATTTATAAGTACTTAGCCATGATCTGTAGCTCTTTTCGGCATTTTCCATTCCGCTTCCGGCAGCAAGTATATAAAGGAACAGCGCCTCATTATATCCGCTCCATCCCATGTTGTGAAGTCCGTGATCAGGTGTCCATGCCATCGAAATCGTATTCGCATATTTACCAGTATCAGGCATTACCATGAAGTCCCAGTCAATCCGGTCCAGAATGATGGCATGCCTGTAAACGGATCCGTTTTTCGACATCATTATCCAGATTGTAGTAGTTACGCGCAAAGATTATCCCCATCATCAGCAGGCCCGTATCAACCGAGGAGAGTTCACACCTCCATGCCCTGGTGCCGCTATTAAGACGCAGGAAATGGTAATAAAATCCTTTATAGCCTGCAGCGCTGGTGTCAGCACTCTGAACAGAGCCTGCGAGAAAATCAAGGATATTAAGAGTGATCTGCGCTGCCTCTTCCCTTGTCATCCAGCCTCTTTCCGCCCCGACTGCGAAAGAGGGAATGCCGAAACCGGTCGAGGCAATGCTGGCAGGAGCCCATTCTGCCGCCCGGTCTTTTACAATTCCCCACTCTGGATGATGTTCATTCAGAAAGAACAAGCAGTGTCTTGTGCTGAATTGAATCGAGCATAGCCTCGTCTTCTGCAGTCAGGGGATAATCGACCTTACCGTTTGACCTGAATTCAATTCCCTGCGGCTTGTTGCATGCTGAAAAAGCAAAAACCGTCAAAAAAACAACTGCGCATATCCTGAAATGATTTTTCATGTTCAATTGGTGTTATTTATGTATCAGTAACTTCGTCTGCCCCGATTTACTTCCGTCCGTGAGTTGAATAATATACAAGCCGTTACCGAGTTCCGGGCAGTCAATTGAGAATTCCGGACCGGCATCACTTAAAACCTTTGTCATCAGCATTCGTCCATCGGTTGTAAAGATCTTTACCGTAACCGGCTGTGCGAACCCCTCAGGATTTATGAAGAACCGGCCATCGCAGGGATTGGGATACGCTTTTAAATCATCCGGTCTGAAGGGAACGGGAGAAACAGATGTGGTCTGAAAACCAAGCTTTGTCAGGCCTGCCCTGATATCGGCATCTTTCATAACATTATTCCAGAGAAGACCTGTCCTGTGGTTCTCAATCATGACTACTATAGGGCCCTCATCAATGCCGATGTAAGCCTTTTTTACCCAGTTCAGCTCATCATTGAAAGCATCATAAGGGCCATAGGGTCCAAAAACATCTTTTCCCCTCTCCCTGTAAAAATATTTCAGGGCTTTAAGGGCTTCGTCCGGGGCATATGGCATGCTGGCCAGGGCTGCAGTGGGACTGATGGTCCCGTTGTCATTGCTGACAGGCTGGTGAGCTGTATAACCGTAGGGGTCATCACTGGCTGTCAGGCCCCAGCATTTGTCACTGTAATTCTCAAATCCACGACGGATTGGCAACAGCATACGCGGCATGGATCTTAACTGTATTTACATGCTCCTGCCAGTAGCTGGCATACTGATCTGTCAGACCGTGAGGATTTATGCCAAGATGCGAATAGTGTACCCAGAACAGGGGGCCGCCATAGTTTGGTGAAAGACTGATCTCGTAACCGTAGTATGTCCGCTTGGAAACCATAGCCCCGTTTCTTGCCCAGCCTTCGGTATAGACTTCTTTGGGAATTCCGTAACCCGGGGATGAGGCTGCCATTATATATGTTATGAGTGCCTCATTCCAGCCGGTGATTTTCATATTTTTTGCGAAAAGGTAGTTGGGAGACCAGTGCCAGTAAAGGACGTTCTGTCCGTACTGCCGGTACCAGTTCCAGTTTACCCCTTTCCAGAGGAGGTCAGCTTTCTCCCTGATCTGAACTGATTTGGCATCGGTGCCTGAGAAATAGTTTTTCAGGGCTACGAGGGCCTGGGCCACATAAGATGTCTCTACAAGATCTCCGCCGTCATCGTCAGTAGTAAAAGGCTGGGTATGTTTGGTATCGGCGTTGTACCAGTGTGACCATGCTCCCTGAAACCGGTCACATGTTTCCAGGAAAGAGAGAATCTTCAGAATCCTGTCTTTTATTTCTTCCCTGGGCCTGTACTCACGTTCATGAGCCACGATCATTGCCATAAGGCCCATTCCGGTAGCCCCGGATGCTGCCGTTGAACTGCCGCCGTCTGTTCTTTCCAGCGCCATGCCTGATGCCTGATGCGCTCCTTCCCAGAAATAGCGGAAGGCATATCGCTGTACCATGATCAATCAGTTCTTCGTCAGTGTAATCCCTGCAGGGTAGCACTTGTAGTCAGTGGTTCAGATTCCCTGTTCTGTGCCAGTGTGACCACCCTGTATTGCACTGTTTTATTTTTACCGCTGGCAGGAACAAAATCGAGGTAGATGCTGTCGGTAGTTTCACCTCGCAGGCCATAGGTTGTTCCTCCGTCAAAAGATGCGTAGATGCGGTAAGACAAGTCTGCCATTGGCTGCGACCATGTAAGCTCTGCATGGCTGTCATATCCGGTGCCGGCCAGGCCGGTCACCGGTGGTACAACGAGGAGGCTTTTAAAGACAGTGATCTCATCTATAAGGATAGTTCTTGATGTGTTATTGGTCTCCGACTGAGCGAAGATGACTGCTTTGACGGCAGTAAAATTCAGATCGCTGTTCCCGCTGTCGTTCATTATGATGCTGAGGGGAAATTTGATCTGCGTCCATGTTCCTGCCGGAATGATGCCGTTATAATCCGATAATTTGTACATGGCTGATGATACTTCACCGGATCCTGCTTTGTTCATCGCCCTCAGTCCTATCATTGGCAAAGCAGACGACGGTACCTCAGCGGTTGAGTAAGCAAAGAACGATATGGAGTCCATCCCGGTTACATCAGCGCTGGTCCAGCCGCTTCTGAAAATGCTTGCTTTCCAGTTCCCGCCGGATGCTGAAGTATAGTTGAATTTCAGCGAAGTTGATCCTTTGAAAGCCGTGGTTGAGCAGGGCACCTTGTCATTATACTGAGGGTATCCGGGGGGGCTGGTATGTTCAAACAGACTGCCTCCGAGATTGGCCACATCGACAATGCCCTGGTCATAATAATTCTGATCGGTGCCCTCAGAGAAGATCCATATCTCCTGGGCTTCTCCGTCCAGCCTCAGCAAAATCAAAAGAATGATAAGGAGGAAACCTCTTTTCATAGTTCAGCAGCCTTCAAAGTGATAAAAAAGGCTGCCCGGACTTTCCGGGCAGCCTTTCCTGCTTTAAGAAAGATCCTCAGAATTCCCTGAGGGGTTCTGATTAGAAAAGTTTACTGATCTATTTTTCATCATTATAGATAGTCAGGACTTCTGCCGCTGTAAGGCCTTTGTTGAAGATACGCAGTTCATCCATAAGGCTCAGATCTGACAGATGATTCCAATACGATAAATGTCGGTGCTCCTGACATAATGCCAACGTATGTCACACCCGGTCCAGTCCATTGGTGTAGCAAGTGTTGATGCAGGGCGCGTAAGCACACCGTCTAAATAGACAGCGCTTTGCGTACCCGAAATTGTCATCGCAACGTGAACCCACTGACCACCTGATGGATCTACTGAGCCTCCGTCATTCCAGACGTCGGTTGTACCTATGCCTACATTTGACTTCAAGGTCTGTGAAGTGGCACCGCCTTCCCGGAAGAATCTGAATCCTTTTGTCCGATTGTTTGGCAGAGCCGGACTTCTACAGATCAGAGCACCGGCAACCAGTATACCTGCCCTGTCAGGTACAGCATTGATCTTCGTCCAGAATACAGCGCTGAAATTGGTTGATTTAACGAACTCAGTGGTTGGGAATGTAAGGTATGAACCTGTTGCACCTGCATAAGCCTGACCTTTTTTACCGCTTGCAAATCCGGGTGTCCCAACCTTGGTTGCCTCAATCCTTTTAACCTCATCTCTGTAAGTCCCGTCAAAAGGCATGTAGAATATTTCACCGCTGTACTTGGGCACATAGGTAAACTCGTTGTCAATAATTGTCTGGATCTCTGCCTGCGAAAGCACTCTGTTGAACATACGCAACTCGTCGTAAGAGCTAAGGTCCGCTCCATGACCCCAATATGTGAAGTTTGGTGCCCCTGATCCGATCCCGAAGACACTGCAGCCTGTCCAGTCGACAGGACCTGCAGTGGCAGAAACGTTAGCCACTGCGCCATTTACATAAATAATGCATTCGCTTGCAGATATTGTCATGGCTATGTGTACCCAGCCCGGTGCAGTGGCAGCAATTTCCTGGCCATCATTCCATGTTTCTCCTGCTCCGGTTCCGACATTCATCTTTATTCGCTGAGCTCCCGTACTTCCCTCCCGGAATAGGCGGAAACCTTTTGACCGGTCTTCACCTGTCGGGCTGGTATTAATTATTCCCGACCTGTCAGGTGAAGAATTGACCTTATACCAGAAGACAGCGCTGTACTCATTTCCTGTCAATCCCGTAGTCGGAAAAGTCAGGTATGAAGCTGTTGCTCCCTTGTATGCGTTCGAGCCTTTCCGTGCACCTGCCTCACCGGTAAACCCTGGAGTACCAACTATCGTTGCTTCCGTATTGGTGATTTTTTCCAGATAGCCATTGTTAAACGGCATGTAGAATACCTCGCCGGCATACACGGGAGTATAAGCCGGTCTGCTGAAATTAACATTTTTGGTAGTTACCTTACCCTCAAGGTCTGTGGCTTTAACCGAGAGTACATGATTGCCAACAGTGACATTTTTGTACATATATTCCTTCAGAAAACGACGGTAATCCCTGAATTCAGCGAAATCCGTAAACTTAACACCATCCATTAAAAATTCTACGGATTTAAGTTCAATATCATCCGTCACCTCCACCTGGATTCTCACTGACGCTGTCAGCGAATCTACATCCCAGTGATAGCCTTCAACGGGGCTGATGACGCCTACTATCGGAGCTGCAGCATCAGGTCCCGGATCGACAGGGGTGATCGGGTCAATCCCTTCGTTACATGCTGTTGCAAAAACGATAAGGACTGCGAGTATCAAGATATTTTTTAAAACTTTCATATTCATTTTTTTAAATTATGATCAACTGAAAGGGCTATTTGCCCTGCAGGGGTGGCAATAAGTCAACCTGGTTCTGCGGATACGGAAGGAAAGCCTTCGCTTCAGTGTATGTCCTTCCGTCATAGCTCAGCTCAGAAGTTCTCCCAAGTCTTACCATATCATAGAACCGTGTTCCCCATTCCATAGCCAGTTCGGCATATTTTTCATCCATGACATCGTCAAGGGTCACCGTCCCCAAAGCAGTAAGCCCGGCCCTTGCCCTTACAAGGTTAACAGCAGCCTCGGCAGTCATTGCACTGCTTGTGGCACCCTGTTTGAGAGCTTCTGCATGCATCAGCAGTATCTCGGCATAGCGGATACAGATGAAGTTGTTGTTGGTGCCATAATCAGTACGCCCCGGCGTCAGATATGATGAAGGAAGGTAATGCTTGCCGCTTGCAAACAGCGCACGCGCATAATCATTGAACCTGTCCCCCGACCTTGTGGTGTTGGTTATCCAGGCCGGCAGAGTGGCATAGTCAGGATCTGATTTTATCGCAGCTATACCCCTGTTGGTGAAGATGACACTTGTCTCAAGCCTTACTGTTTCACCCCTGTCAAGCATGAATTTAATGTATTTCATGCTGGGTTCAAAAAACCCCCATCCGTCGCCGGCGCCTGTGACTGAAGGTGTCCAGCCCTGGGGTCCGAAGAAGGCGTAGAGATAACTGTAATTGTCGCCGGATCCCTGTCCAAAGTCTGAATACTGAAGTTCAAGAACGTTCTCTTTATTCAGTTTACCTTTTTTTACCTTGAAGAGTTCATAATAATCAGGTTCAAGTACAAATTCTCCTGAGCTGATTATCTGAGATGTTGCATCGGCGACTGCCTGGTAATCCTTCAATTCGAGGTTAGCCAGAGCCTTGATAAGCCAAAGCGGTGTATTTTGTTATACCGCCTTTGACATCTGTCCTCTCATTGGGGTGCATGGCTGGCAGATCAGGGATGGCTTCATCCATCTGGTCCGAGATATGCTTCATCACATCGTCTTTCGAGGTGATTGTAGCTACCAGTAATGCTGACGGGTCAGAACTTTCCGGTATGAGCAGACCTCCCCAGACACGTGACAATTGGAAAAGGTACCGTGCCCGCATCACCTTTACCTCTGCGATATACTGGTCTGCGAGGGCCGGATTGGGGGCAAACTCCTTATAAAGAGCGATCTGATCCATTGCCGAATGGGCATTGAAGATATCCTGATAATGATTCTGCCAGAGAGAGTTGTACATCCAATAGTCCTTATTGTAGAGGTACAGGTCTGTATTGGCAAAATCCTGCTGGTCACCCAGGCCTCCGGCATTCACATCATCACCCCTGACAGAGATTAATGGAAAATTCTCCCATTGGGTGTTATATAAATCTGCATACGCGCCGAGAAGCGGAAGTATCATATTATCCGAGTTGGTATAATCTGTTTCTTCCGTAAATGCCTTGTTCTCCGGGGGTTCATCCAGAAGGTCAGCGCAGGAAGGCAGAACAGACAGTGCTGCTACCACAAGGATAAGTCTGAATAAATGTTTATATATTTTCATAACCTTATTTTTTAGTCATTAAAATTTAATGTTCAGCCCCACGGTATAAACAGCAGGTATGGGATATGTCTGGTTATCCACACCGTTTGCCACTTCAGGATTAAACCCGTTATAATTAAACAGGGTCAGGGGCCTGTCGGCTGTGAAAGAGATCTTTGTCTCAGGCATGTTTGCTCCAAAGAGCTGACCCACCTTTTATGTTATAGGCAATCTGAACATTCTGGATCCTGAAAAATGCTCCGTCCTCAACAAGATAGTCGCTCATTTTCTGGTTCCAGCCTCTTCTCAAACCGGCAGAAGAGGGATATTTATTTGAGGTACCTTCACCATGCCAGCGGTTAATTGCCAGGTCAGCATCCATATTCTGATCGGCGGTCCAGATTACTTCACCGCGCTTGCGGTTAAGGATCTTGTTTCCCATTTGTCCCAATACATTGGCAGTGAGGTCAAAACCCTTCCATGAGACACCAAGATTTGCGCCGTACATAAATGTCGGGAAATAAGAACCAAGGACTACACGGTCATCATCATCGATGACACCGTATCCCTCTTCTCCTTCTCCCTGCTGATCCCTGTATTTGAAATCACCCGGGACAGCACCTGCAGGAGCTGACGGATCAGCAGCAATCTCAGATTTGTTCTGGTAGACCCCGAGAACCTCATAGCCAAAGAAAGCCAGCAGAGGCTCACCCACGATTGATCTCTGCCTGAACTCAGCACTTCCTCCATCAATATATGGCTGACCGTACAGGTCACGCACCTCATTCTTGAGTGTTGAAAAGTTAACCCCTATATTATACAGGAAGTCATCTGATATATTTTCAGTCCAGTTGAGAGCCACCTCAAATCCTGAGTTCCTGATAACACCCACATTCTTCAGGATACTTTCTCCGGTACCGGGAATTGTCACGTAGATGGCAGCATTCTTTGTATCGCGGATATAATAATCAGCATCAATCGACAACCGGTTATTTAAAATCCTGGATGTCAATCCGACGTTTGTTTCTTCCGTGACTTCCCATTCAAGAGAAGAAAATGTGTTTTTGGTAATGGTCCCGGCAACAAGCACACCATTAATAGCTGTGTTCACCACACTTGTAGTGATGGCACCATCGCTGGCCTGTATCTTATCGTTGCCGAGCTGCCCCCAGCTGGCGCGTACTTTCAGGAAGTCAATGAAATTGTTATCCTTCATGAAATCTTCCTCTGAGATCACCCAGCCGGCACCTATCGTCGGAAAATAACCCCATTTTTGCTGGTACTTGGAGCTTCCGTCAGCTCTCATCGTTGCGTAAAGCAAATATTTATCGTTGTAATTATATGACAGCCTGCCGAAGTATGAAAGCCCGTATTCCCTTAGCCCGTCATCACCGATACCACCCTCAGGTTTCTCTTCAGACTGGGAGATGTACCATGATTCTTCCTGTTCATAAGGGAAGTTTATACCCTGGGCATGGAGATTCTGAGAAGCTTCATCCCTGAAAGAAGTACCCGCCATTACCACCACATTGTGGTCACCGAAGCTGTTGGTATAGGTCAGTACATTATCCCAGATCTGGTCATTGTAGATATTTGAAGCTTTGGATACATATGAATCAGGTCTCTGAAAACTGTTACCTATAAAATATGGAAGGTTTACATGCCTTTCATTCACATCCGTGTAGCCAATATTATAGGTTGTCTTAAATGATAATTTTTGAGGGATGATGTCAATTTTTGCATAGAAGTTGGCCAGCATCTTCATTATTTTCAGCTTGTTATCGTTGAAGACGAGCGTCGGGAACGGATTTTGTCCGCTCCTGTAACCTATATCCTGTGCGTTTGCATAGGGTGTCGGCCAGGCTGCTGTATTCTGCTCATCAAGGACCGGTAATATCGGAACAGCAAAATAAGCCTGGCTCCATGCACCGCCTTCTTCACTGTACTTGTTTGCATTGCTCAGGATCATATTGCCGCCGATTGTCAGCCAGTCAGTTGCCTGGAAATCAACCTTGGAACGCAGGTTAAAACGCTGATAATCATTTTTCATATCAAGGATACCTTCCTGCGAGAAGTAGTTAGTCCCAAGTGAGTATGTGGCATTTTCGCTTCCACCTGAAAGGCTCAGACTGTGGTTCATGAATACTGGCCGGACGAAGAATTTCATTATACCAGTCTGTATTTACATCTGGCACATTCGGATTGACACGGCTCCTGCCGTAACGCTGCATCGCATTCAGAATGAAGCTTGCATCTGCTGCAGAGCCTGATTCCATTGCCATGGTGGTAAACTGTTCAGCATTGGCCATTTTCAGAACATTCTGTGCAATCTGCATCCCGTAATAGCCATCGTAGGTGATTTCTGACTTCTGGTTTTTACGTCCTGCTTTGGTTTCAATCAGTATGACCCCATTGGCAGCCCTTACACCGTAAATGGCAGCAGCAGAGGCATCCTTAAGAACAGAAATGGTCGCAATGTCAGTGGGATTCAGAAAATCGATGTTGTCAAAGAACATCCCGTCCACGACATAGAGCGGTGCCTCATTATCCTGACCGGGATATGAACCAATACCCCTGACACGGATCGTTGGTGAAGCACCCGGTGACCCGCTTGTCACAACCTGAAGTCCTGCAACCTTACCCTGCAATGCCTGCATTGCCTGGGAAGCAGGTGTTCTGGTGAGCTCTTCACTTTTTACAGTTGAAATCGAGGAGGTAAGATCCTTTACCCTCTGAGTACCATAACCTACCACAACGACTTCTTCCATCATGGTCGTTTCTGTAAGCAGCTTAACATCGATTGTTGTTCTGTTGCCAACACCGACTTTCATTGTAGCAGTGCCTACCATCGAAAACACAAGTGTGTCAGCCGGTAAGGCAGAGATGTTGTAGTTTCCGTCGATGTCAGTCATTGTTCCCCTGAGGGTGCCCTGTACCAATACGGACGCACCCGGTAACGGGAGATTCTGATCATCAACTACCTTGCCTTTTATCTGTCCCTGAGCCATCAGAGGCTGCAGATAAAGGGTGATAATGAACAAAAGAGATAATATTTCTTTCATAGTTTAGTGGTTATGTCTTCCAAGTTAAGAAGGTTGTGTCAACGTGGCTGGCAAACATTGTTTACTTTTGACTTTCTCACCTGAAAAAACAAAAATACAACACCTTCATTTTACCTCAACAATGACTTTTATATAATTGTATATCAATTATTTAATAAATGAAAATTGGCAATTATCTAAAATTGAATAGTCCTATGTCAAAAGTGTGCATTTACAGAAAGACAAAGGGTTACATAATTCCTGTAAAAAGTTACAGCATTCACACATTTTAATAAAAGTTGAGACGTTGCAAGCAACGTCTCAACGGGTGAACAACTGTTAAATTTGTCTGTATTAATACCCGAGGGTAAACTCCTTTTCGGTGGCAGGTATACCCTCTCTTCATCCATTCCGGCATCGGCTCACCTTTAAGGTAATGGGCAAAGAACTGTGCCATCCTGATCTGGAAATCCTTTTTGTTCGGAGCCTTATCAACCCAATGGGGCTCACCGTTGTAGTTCAGCAGCCACGCCGGTTTGCCCAGACGGCGCAGGGCAATGAAGAATTCAATCCCCTGGTACCATGGCACAGCACCATCCTGGTCGTTGGCCATTATCAGTATGGGAGTTTCAATCTTATCTGCTGCAAACAGAGCCGAGTTCTCCCAATAACGCTGCGGCGCCTCCCAGATAGTCCCTCCTATGCGGCTCTGTTCATGCTCGTACTGCATTGAACGGTTAAGTCCCGACTCCCACCTTATGCCACCGTAGGCGCTGAACATGTTCACCACCGGCGCTCCTGATTCGATTGCTGCAAAAAGTGTCGTTCTGGTAGCCAGGTATGCAACCTGGTATCCGCCCCAGCTGTGACCCTGCGCTCCGATATGCTTTTCATCAACAAACCCTTTCTCAATCAATGACATGATACCGGGCATCACGCAGTTATAGGCACTCTGCCCGGGGTAGCCCTCCGTATAGTAGACATCAGGACTGAATACAAGATAGCCGTTGCTTGTATAATAGTGATAATCAATCGTTGACCGGCCGGGTTCCGGTATCCTGTGCCGGTACAGCTCTGTTGAGCTTTTTTCATAGAAATTGACTATCATCGGATACTTCTTCCCGGGGTCGAAGCCGGCGGGCTTATAGAGAAGACCCTCGACCTCCCTTCCGTCAAGCGACACCCACCGGAAAACTTCCGCCCCGCCCCAGAGGAAATCCTTCTGCTGAGGATTGGCATCGGTAATGCGCTTTTCGGCGGTAAATGTGAGATCGCTCAGAAGGTAATCCGGGAATAAACGGAAGTCCTCTTTAGTATAGATTAAAGTGTTACTCTTCTTTGCCTTTACCGGTGTACCGAGATCGAAATTCCCTGATGTCAGTTTCACGGGCAGATCAGGTTTTTTCAGATCGATTGAATAAAATGCGTCTCCCCGGTTGACCTCGTCCGTTCCGATGAGATATTGTTTCTCTGAAGGGTCAATAAAGTCATTTTCGGTATCAAAGTCCAGCAACCTGTAACTTGTCTTCTTTTCCCTTCCGTCTGAGGTAACCTTCAGCGGGGCACGCCCGGCATCAGGATCAAGCGACCATATATCGTACCTGTCGGAGACCAGGAAGGCCCTGTCATCCTTAAGCCATCCGCAGGCCGGGTATGATCCGGGCAGATCAGGTACATCATTTTCTTCATTGTAAACGGCCAGAGTTGCAGGTGTAGTAAGCCTGTGTTCACGTCGTTCCTTAATATCATATGAATACCAGGAGCTGTCAGCACCGTTGTACCACCAGAGATACTTTCCAGCCGGGGAGGGCCGTATCCTGGCCCGGCAATTCTCCTTTACCTTCTGAGGCACGCCCGTGATCACATCAACAAGCCATATGTCGTACCTCGGGTCGCCCTCCCACATTGATTCAAGTTCATAAGGCAGGTTTGACATTGCAAGAACACTTGCCGCATCGCCCTTATCAATAAGCTGTACTTCAGGCATCACTGCAGTGGCCAGCTGAACTGCCTTTTTCAGATCAGCATGATAAACCGCAGTGTAGTACTTCCTGAGGTCACGGGCTTTGCTGACAACCTGCGCTGAATGAAGTTTCCCTTCCGAATAATGCCACACATCCACATTGGGACGGTCCTCATCGAGCATGGTGGTATCTTTGATCTTGTATGCCGGTGACGTACCGAAGAAAAGCCTCGGACTCTTCCCGGCAAAAGTAAGTGGCGAATTCTCGTTTATGATCCATCCTTCAGGTATGCCCGGGGTTCCCGACGTGGCGGCCATGACTGCCAGTCCTTTGCCGTTCCAGTAGCAGAGTGACCAGGTGTTTCCAACCTTGTCCTTCTCGTCAAATGAGAGTATGAAAGCGGCCCTTTCTCCCTTTTTGTCCAAACTCAGCTGCTTGTACCTGGCCTTTCCGGTGTACAGGTAAGTTTTCACACCTTTCTTAAGGTCTGCAAGTATTACACCCGGTTCAAGTCCATGATCATCACCAGAGGTTGTATATAAAATCATCTCCGCCTCTTCTGCGAAGAGATATTCAGTAACAAATTTTACCGTATCTGTCTGCCCGCTGGTGAGATTGCGAATAAACAGTGAATAGCCGTTTTCAGCAGATTCTGTTTTGGGTTTTTTATCTTTTTCCTTATCGTCACTGGCTGTGTCTGCGGGTGTGGCAGGTTTCTCCTTCAACGGCTCGGTCTGCCAGGCTATCCATCCTGCCCATTTTGAAGGCACCTTGAATGATTTCAGCCGTGGGACAGTATCAGTGATACCCTCCGGAACATTATAAATGCCGAGCATATCCAGCGGCATATCATCCTTTTTTGTTTTCTTCAGCTTCAGCTCCCTGACCTTATCCTCCGGTGTCTTGATGGTGAATATCATAAAGCGCGAGTCCGGGGTGATATTTATTCCGGTGGCGCAATTGAATGAGGCTTTCATAACGGCATTCCCGTCATACAGCGTTACGGTCGGGTCTCCCACCCATGGCTCAGTTGTAAATGCAATGAGTGTCCCGTCATCTGATATCACTTTCTCAGTGATACGGTTCCATTTAATGATATCGTCGAAAGTGAGTGATCTTTTTTCCTGGGGAAAAAGCTGCTTGCCAATAAGCAGAATTAAGCATATCAGTATGATCCTTTTCATGAATTGGGCCGGTAAGGGATTAACGGTTAAAAATAATACTAATAGGAAATAAAAGATATTTTACGGTTGTAAAATGTCCTTGCCGTTTTGGAAAACACAAATGTGTCCTGCAACTCTTTCTCATATTTTTATTAAAATTGCAGAGCCGCTGGATGCAGCGTCTCTGCTTGCTATAAGATGAATATCAGAAATCGTTTTACATTATTCATTTGGTTGCCAATAACCTGTCTCGCATTTTCGTTACACGCAACTGCGCAGAAACAACCTTCTGACAGCCTCGTCCGTAATAATGAGACGATTATTAGCACAACATTCGGATCACTTGTTGCAGAAGACACCGGCGGTAGTATCACAGTAATCGGTCAGGAGGATTTCAACAAAGGCTTTATCCACGAGCCTGCAGGTCTGGTCGCCGGGCGCATACCGGGATTACAAATCACCGCTGCTGACGGCTCTCCGTTTACTCAATACGACATAAAAAGCCTGAGGAGCTCAGCGTTGCAATTTCCTATTGAGCCTCTGATTGTTGTCGATGATGTGCCTCTCCTGGGTACCACCCCGGACATCGATCCATATAATATTGAAAGCATCGCGTACCTTAACAACGGACCGGCAGATATCTACGGAGGACAGGCAGCGAACGGCGTGATTCTTATCCGGACAAAAAAGGGCACCGATAATCTGAGACTGAATTACACCGGAAGATTGGCTGTATCAGCCTTGCAGAACAGGTATGATGTTTTCAGCGCTGATGAATTCCGTAACCTGATCAACACACATTATGCCGGGCAGAATGAGGTCACAAGCCTCCTTGGCGATGCTTCCACAGACTGGCAGGATGAGATATACCGCACTGCCGTAAGCCATGATCATCATTTCAGCGTTTCAGGATCTTTCAAGACCGTGCCTTACAGGCTTGCGATAGGCAAAATTCTTTCGCAAGGTACAGTGAATACATCATCCTATGATCGGTCCACCTTGTCCGCTTCACTGACACCCGCCTTCTTTGACGACCACCTGAAGCTTGCGCTGAATATCAACGGAACCATTGACAATGACAAAATCCCTGATAACAATGTCTCTTATTTTGCCACGGCATTTGATCCAACCCAGCCAGTATACAAAGAAGGTGAATACACCAGCGCTTACTTCACCGTAAACCCGGTAGCCCTGCTCGACCTGACAGATAACCGGCTGAAACTAAATCACTGGATAACAAATTTTGCAGCCGACTACAGATTTCATTTTCTACCGCAAATGAGAATAGTTCTGAACATTGCTGCCGATGATCTTGACAGGAAGCTTCACCAGGTAACCGACACGGCGGCATCATTAGGCTGGAACAGTGATGGCAGAGTTGAAGATCATAATTATTCAGTGACTAACCGGATAGCAAATCTTTATCTGAATTATTCAGGAACGATAGAGGCGATTAAAGGTAAGATGGACATCATTGCAGGATACTTCAGCCACCAGGCCAGATATTATGATAAATACGAAGTGGCCGCATTGTATAACCCGGATTTCTTTTATACATATAACGAATTCTCATATGAAAGGAATCAAATTTCCTTCTATGGGAAAATGAATTTTTCAGTTATGCAGAGGTATTTTCTGAGTTTTACCCTTCGTAACGATGCATATTCCGGATTTTCTGAGGATAACGGAAGCGGGCTCTCTCCGTCAGTCAGTTTTGTCTGGAATTTGAAGAATGAATCTTTTCTTGTGGATAACAAGACAATTGCGGACCTCAGCCTTTATTTCGGATACGGAAATATCATGGCATACTGCCCGGAGTATTTAAACTCAGAACATTCTGCTTATTACGGGAGCAGCATGATAACTCCTTATTTCAAACCTGAAAGCAAAACCTGGTTCAATGCCGGCATCCGTTACTCCCTTTTTGATTATCGCCTTAGAGGCAGCCTGAGTGCTTTCTCAAACACAACCAGTGACATGTTCATGGAAGTCATGGTGCCCTCCGGCGGCAGCTTTTCAAATTACCTCCTGATCAATGCGGGTGAGATTTCAGACAAAGGACTGGAATTAACCCTGGAGGCAGCACTGATATCAGGCAGGGATCTGACATGGAACCTTGGTTTTTTTGCATCGTTACAGAAAAACAGGATAAATGATCTTGCCTCCGGAATAGACTTTATAGAAGCCGGATTAATCCCCGCAGGGGTCGGTACCCACATCCAGAGGAATGAAACAGGCTATCCGGTAAATTCATTTTATGCCATGCAACAGGTATATAATTCTGATGGCCGGCCGGTCGAAGGCCTTTTTGTTGACCTCACGGGTGAGGGAACAGTTACTTATGAAGACAGACGTCACTACAAGACAAGTGATCCTTATGCTTTGATGGGTATTTCTTCCTCAGCCACATGGAAGGACTGGAAGCTTGCTTTTTCAGGAAGAGTCAGCCTCGGCAATTATTTATATAACTCGGAAAGCCTCTCGGGCAATTACAACAATATTCTTTCATACCAGTCATTGGAAAATATACCCACCCTGATTGAAAACTCAGAGTTCAATACCTCTCACCCGCTTTCTGACTACTATATTGAAAACGCCTCGTTCTTTCGAATGGATAATATAAGCCTCGCGTACAATCTTAAAAAACTTTTTGGCAGTAATGTTGACTGCAGTCTCGCAGCAACATTTCAGAATGCCTTTACGTTAACAGGCTACAGTGGCAATGATCCCGAAATTGTATCTGGTATATCAGGATTCACCTGGCCCCGGGCAAGAACTGCATCACTTGAAGTAAGCATAAGTTTCTGAAAAACCTGACCGGGCTATGCCTGAAAAAGAAGAAAGATGAAGAAAATGAAAGAACATACCAATAATAATCCTGCTTTTAGCCGGCACCCTGCGGCTATCAGGTCAGGGAACAACAGTGTCCGGCACCATCATCGATCAGCGCGGTGTACCCATTGTAGGGGTGACCATCTGCCAGAAAAACACATCCAACTGCGCAGTGGCTGACCGGAATGGAATGTTCTTCCTCGACCTTGAAACAGGTAAGGAGATGAAACTGCGTGTCGAATGCCCTGGATTCAATCCGGTTGAGCTGGCACTGAACGAAACCACTACTTATCCTCTGAAGATCACCCTGCTGCCGATGTATCTCTCAAATGATATTTATGCGGGTGATTACAACAGCGAAGATACTCCCGTCGCAACAATGAGATGGACAGTGAACCTCGATGCGCTGTCGACCGACTTCAGTCAGTATGCAGCGTCCATCGGCTCGTACAACACTGACATCATGGATAAATTCAGGGTTATCGGCCCGGAGTTGGGTGTATCTTTCTCAAAGATTTATGCCGGAATCGGGATGGGATTCGGATACGGCAGAAAACACGATTATGATTCCCTTGTTCTTGATCAGAATAATACTTCATACTATTTTAATTTCGGATATGATGTCATCAAAGCCACAAGGTTGCGCGTGACTCCCCTACTTTCGGTCAGATGGCTGAGATCAAAGCTTCTTAACTATGCAAATGAAAAGCAGATACCTCTTTCGCAGTATCTTGACGAGAGGGACCTCGACCTGAGGTTTAATCAGACAATAGCCGTCGCAGGCATAAACCTTGAGTGCCTGATGTACAACGAAGCCTACGTCAACGGCGAATACTGGTCGATTGGACTGTTCGGAGGATATGCGATGAAGCTGAACCAGCAGCCATGGATCTATTCAAAAGGAAACCGGCTGACAGCCAGACGGTGAGATTGGATTGGATCATTTCACATTTGGAATGAACCTTTCGTTTTATATACCAGTCCAAAAGTGAAAACAGGTTGCGATAAAAAGACGAACAGACTATGAATTTCAGAAGACTTGGAAAGACCGGATTTGAGATATCAGAGATATCCCTTGGCACATGGCAGGTTGGTGGCAAATGGGGATCAAAATTTAACCATACGCGTGCTGAAAGCATCCTCAGGGAAGCCATTGACAGGGGGGTCAACTTCATTGATACTGCTGATGTATATTCTGACGGGGAGAGTGAAAATGCTGTCGGCAAAGCAGCCGGACAGGCTGGACACAGAATCTATGTGGCTACAAAGTGCGGAAGGCAAATACAGCCGCATAATAACAAAGGGTATACACCTGCAGTTTTAAGAGGATATGTGGAAGATTCGATCAGGAGGCTTGGCGTTGAATGCATCGACCTTATTCAGTTGCACTGCCCTCCTGTTGAGGTTTACTACCGGCCTGAGATTTTTGGGGAGTTTGAAAAGATGAAAGATGAGGGTAAGATTCTCAATCTCGGTGTAAGCGTTGAAAAAGTGGAGGAGGCTATGAAGGCAATTGAGTTTGATAATGTCACAACCGTGCAGCTTATCTACAACATTTTCCGCCAGAGGCCCCATGAAAGGTTCTTTGCCATGGCGAGAGAAAAGAATGTGGGCCTGATCATTCGAGTACCCCTGGCCAGCGGGCTTTTATCTGGCAAATTTTCGGCTTCCACCAGATTCGCTTCGGGTGACCACCGTTTCTTCAACCGCGACGGGATGATGTTCGACAAGGGTGAGACTTTTGCCGGAGTTCCTTATAATGAAGGTCTTCAGACCGTGGCACGGCTTGCCAGCCTGCTCCCGGCAGACATTCCTCTCGCCCATGTCGCATTAAGATGGATCCTGATGCGTGATGAGATTAGTTGCATCATTCCCGGAGCCTCCTCACCAGAGCAGGTCCGGACAAACCTCGAGGCCGCAGATCTTCCTCCTCTTACCGACAGGCAGATGAAAGCCATCACAGAGATATATGAAAAAGATATCAAGCCTTTAGTACACCAGCTCTGGTGACCCGGAGTCATTTTCCGCCGTTCACCCGTAATATTCCGTCATCTGCCGCCATCAGCCCTTTCATATTTTGTGTTTATTAATATATTTGCTTCACTGTTGCATTTTTTACGGCAGCTAAGGGAACTAAAGGCTAACTCAAGATATCAATCAGTATGGCAAGTACCGGAACAGCGCTGATCATTGGCGCCGGGATAGGGGGAATCACAACATCAATTTTCCTGGCAAAAAATGGTTACAAGGTGGATGTCTACGAAATGAACAGCGCCCCCGGAGGCCGATGCGGACAGATTGTACGCGACGGTCACCGCTTCGACCTTGGCGCAACAATGATGCTGATGCCGGATGTCTACCGGGATGTCTTCAGCTCACTCGGGCTGACACTGGAGAAAGAGCTGAATGTCAAGCCGCTTGACGATATTTATTCCCTTTACTTTGACGACGGCAGCAGGCTGGATTTCACCACTGACAGGAAAAGAATGGAGGAACAGCTCGAGAAGATTGAAAAGGGCAGCTTTGCCAGGGCAGAGAAATATGTCAGTGCCGGCTTTGTACTTTACAAGACTGCCTTCGAAAAGCTGATCGGGCGCAACTTCACCAGGTTTTTCGATTTCTTTACCCTCAGCAACGCCCTGCTGCTCATAAAGTTAAAGACATACATCAGACACAGCAGTTATACTGCCCGCTTCTTCAGGTCAGCGCATCTGCAGATGGCCTATACTTTTCAGAATATCTACGTGGGGCAGAGCCCCTACTCATCTCCTGCCCTCTTTTCGATGATACCTTCCGCCGAGCTGACTGAAGGGTCATTATTTCCAATGGGTGGTATGTACAGTTTAACAGCCAGGCTGATGGAGGTGGCTGAAGAGCATGGGGTGAAATTCCATTTCAGCAAACCGGTATCTCGTATTACCGTTGAGGGCAAAAAAGCCACCGGCGTGGTCTTCAGTGACGGCGGGGAGGCAAAGGCGGATGTGGTTGTTGCCAATGCAGATCTGCCTTATGTGTACCGCAAGCTTCTGCCTCCGGGCAGTAAGTCCCGCCGCCTCGACCGTTTGAAATATTCATGCTCGGCACTGGTAATTCACTGGGGGCTCGATAAGCAATACCCGCAGATCGGACACCACAGCACCTTTCTTCCGGACGATTTTCGCACCGGGCTTGATAAGATATTCAGGGATAAGTCGATGGGAGACGATCCCTGCTTTTATATACATGCCCCTGTGCGCAGCGACCCGTCTGCGGCACCTGCCGGATGTGATACATTCTCAGTGGCAGTGGGCGTCGGCCATCTTGACAGAAAACATCCGCAGGACTGGGACCACCTCACCGATGTTGCCCGTAAAACCGTCTTCAGGAAACTGAAGAAGATAGGCATAACTGACATTGAAGATCATATCAAGTTTGAGATTACCGTGCCCCCGTCAGAATGGGAAGAATTCCTTAATATCACCAGGGGCTCTGTCTTTGGCAGTCTCGGACATAATATCTTTCAGATGGGTTACTTCAGACCCCATAACAGGGACAGCCGCTACAGGAACCTTTATTTTACAGGAGGAAGCACTCACCCGGGAAACGGTATTCCTATGGTGCTGCTCTCCGCCAGGCTGGTATCGGAGAGAATTATCAGCGAGCAAAAAAGAGAAGGAGATAAATTTAAATGAAGACAAGGGAAGAGTTTATTGCACTTTTTGAGTCAATCGATTTTGAAAAAATCATTGATCATCCGAATATACTTATTGCGGCAAACTTCTGGGATGAAGAACGCTACCAGGCTGCCCGGACATGTTACAGGTTCATGCGTACTCTCGATGACCTGATAGACAATCACAAGGCCGAGCACAACGGTATCTCCGGGGAGGAAAAAGACCGGCTTAAGGGCAGCATAAACCAGTGGATTGGCATGATGCGTGAAGGCAGGAACATGGAACCTTTCAGTGACGGTCTGACAGAAACAATAAGTCGCTTCAGAATACCTCTCTGGCCGCTTGAAGCTTTCGCTGAGTCAATGCTGTACGATATCAATAATGACGGGTTTGCAACTATCGGTGATTTTGTACAATATGCCGGCGGTGCGTCCGTGGCGCCGGCTTCCATCTTCGTTCACCTTGCAGGTCTCCAGGGCAGTGACGGTGTCTATGCCGACCCGCCGTTTAACGTTCGCCGGACGGCATCACCCTGCGCCATGTTCAGCTACTTCGTCCATATAATCCGCGATTTCCGCAAAGACCAGCTGAATAACCTCAGTTACTTTTCCGACGATATTGTTTACAGACATAACCTCACCCGTGCGGATCTGAAAAATATCGCACTCGGAGCACCTGTCACCGGCGATTTCCGTGAGATGATGAGAGAATTTTACAGGATTACCGACGGGTACCGTATCAGCACCCTAAAAGTGATAAATGAAGTGTGTCCGCTTCTTGAGCCACGTTACAGACTCAGTCTGGAGATCATCTTCGACCTGTATATGATGGTCTTTGAACGCATTGATCCTGACAAGGGATCATTCTCAACGGAAGAGCTGAATCCCACACCGGTAGAGACACGGGAAAGAGTGAGGAAGATAATATTAAGGCAATAGGCAGCAGGCAATAGGCAGTAGGGATGCTTAAGAAAATACCACACACATACGTCATTGTCTTCAGCATCGTGGTTTTATGCGCAATGCTGACGTGGTTTATACCTGGCGGATCCTTTGACAGAGAGACAGTCAGTGTCAACGGTATCGACAGGAGCGTGGTCATTCCCGGTTCGTTTCACCAGACTGAGAAACATCCCCAGACATGGCAGGTCTTCTCGGCTCTCTTTGACGGCTTCGTTGACAAGGCAGACATAATTATATTCATCCTGATCATCGGCGGGGCCTTCTGGATAATGAATGAGAGCAAGGCGATCGACGTCGCCATTGCCTCGGTACTGCGCTTCACAAGGAGAATAGGCAACAGGGGAATTATCAGGAAGATAGGAGTTGACAACCTGATATTCATTCTGATCATGATCATCTTCAGTTTCTTCGGCGCCGTATTCGGGATGAGCGAAGAGACCATCGCTTTCGTCATCATTTTCGTTCCCCTGGCTATCTCTATGGGCTATGACTCGATCGTCGGCGTGTCACTCTGTTTTGTGGCTGCCGCTCTCGGATTTGCCGGCGCTTTCCTGAACCCCTTTACAATCGGTATTGCACAGGGTCTGTCAGACCTGCCACTGTTTTCAGGATTGCAGTACAGGCTGGTTATGTGGCTGATAATAAGCACTGCAGGATTTGCTTACATACTGTACTATGCCCGCAGGATAAAGAAGGATCCGCATAAGTCACTGGTAATGGAAGAAGACGATTACTGGCGTAAACTCCATGCCACCGGGAACTCAGCGATTGAGTACCAAACACCGGCATCAGCATGGGTGGTATATGTTCTGCTGACTGTAGCAATGGTAATCTTCTCATTTACCAACCCTGATACTACCGTAACCTTCGGAGAGGGGAAAATAAATGTGCCGGCCATACCGGTACTAACTGGCCTGTTTGTCATTTCCGGATGGCTGTCGCTCAGGAAATCAGTGCACTTTTTCGTGATCAGCATACTGATGTTTACAATACTATTCCTGATAACCGGAGTGATGGGCTATGGCTGGTACATAATGGAAATCGCCACGCTTTTCTTTGTAATGGGCCTGGCGACAGGGATTGCGATGAGCTACAATGCAAATAAAATAACCAAACTTTTTCTTGACGGGGTGAGGGATATAATGTCCGCAGCGCTGATAGTTGGTCTTGCCGGGGGAATCATTATCATACTTGAGAATGGAAATATCATTGACACCATTCTCAACAGCCTTTCGGAATCAATTTCAGGAATGGGCAGGATGGCCTCCGTAAGCATGATGTACGTGGTGCAGACCCTAATTAACCTTGTGATGCCATCGGGCTCAGCCAAAGCGGCACTCACCATGCCGGTAATGTCGCAGTTTTCTGACCTCATAGGTGTCTCGCGTCAGGCTACGGTGGTGGCATTTCAGCTGGGCGACGGTTTCACCAACATGATAACTCCGACATCAGGCGTTTTGCTCGGAGTGCTTACCATGGCTAAAATACCCTATGACAAATGGTTCAGGTGGGTGTTGCCGCTGATGGTGATATTGTTTCTGCTGGGCTTCCTGCTTCTGCTGCCGACAGTATATATGCAGCTGAAAGGATTCTAAGGGAATTAAGAGTTAAAAATTAAGAATTAAGAATTGAATAATAATTCCTGGGTGGTGCCTGTAACGCATCCCGGGGATATTAAAAAGTCGTACCTTTCTTTTCGATTATCAGAAAAATGCAGCTATGGAAAACCTTATTTCAGAAACAAAACAACCTGATGAGATCAGACAGCCATCATCACTTATAACCATAAGAGACCTGGGTGTTATTCTTGTTATTTGCCTGCTGGCAGGCGCCCTGGTTCTTATTCCGAGATATGCAGGATTTGATCCTTTTAACAGCCTTTATTACGCAAAGAATGCCGGTATGATAGCTTTCGCTGCACTTATTGCCTACATTCTTACAGTTCGAAAAATAACTGACAAAAAATGGTTATTCCTGCTGATCGCCATATTTGCCGTCTCTGCGGTATTCATTAACCTTCTGCCGGCTGACAGCAAGGACCAGACAGTCGTTCTTGCATGCATTCACCTGCCTCTTTTGCTCTGGTGTGTTTACGGGATGGCATATACCGGTTTCGATTTCCGTGACAACGGCAAGAGGGTATCCTTCATCAGGCATAACGGTGACATGGCCATTCTCGGAGCCCTTATACTGCTGTCGGGAATGTTGCTTGCCGGTCTCTCAATAGGGCTCTTTTCCTCGATTGATATCAGGATCGAAAAATTCGTTATGGAATATATTGCAATATGCGGGGTAGTTGCAGCACCGGCTATTACAGAATTTATACTCCATTATTACCCCAGGCTGACTGAGAAGATCGCCCCGATACTGGCTACGATCTTCACTCCCCTGGTGCTTATAACACTTGTGATTTACCTCATTGCAGTCGCATTCTCCGGCAAAGACCCGTATACTGACCGCGACTTCCTGATCCTATTCAACCTGATGCTGCTGGTGGTGATGGCGCTCATTGTCTTTTCACTGTCCGAAACATCTGCAGGAAGAAGGAGAAAGGTCAGCGAGGTTGTCCTGCTGGCTCTTTCAGTGGTCACTCTTGTGGTTGATATTGTCGCGCTCTCAGCGATATTCTACCGTCTGAGCGAGTACGGCATCACTCCCAACCGTGTCGCCGTGCTTGGATCAAACCTGCTGATTCTGGGCAACCTGATACTTATCACTATAGACCTGTTCAGGGTCACTTTTCGCAACGCCTCTTTTGAAAGGGTAAATCTGACCACGGCGAAATACCTGCCGGTCTATATGGCATGGACGGTTGTGGTTGTTTTCGTATTCCCGCTCGTATTCTGATGGAAAACCGTCGCCCTGGCCGGGTGACGCTGCATGGTTTATTTCCTGATAACTTTTGTAAGCACGCCCATCATCCCGCGGATGAAGGTAGCTGAAGTAAGTACCTTCACAACCGGATTTATTGTTGATCTGCGGCGCGACGAAGGTGCGCGGCCATAGCGCCCTGCATCCTTTTCCCTGGCTTTTCTCTCCTCGTCATCCCTCCTTTCGCGCTCAGAATCTGATATGCGGCGTTCAAGCAGTTCATATGCGCTCTCCGGATCGACGACACGGGAATATCGGCGAACCAGGTCCGATGAATTGTTTATAGATGAAATCTCCTGATCCGTAGAGTATATCCATCCTGCTCATCGGGGCACGCATCATGGCAGCTGCCAGGGGCGTGGGTATACCCTTCTCGTTAAGAACTGTCACAAGAGCTTCACCGGTACCCAGAGAGGTAATAACCTCCTCGGTATTATAGAATGAGGAAATCGGAAAGTTCTCAGCAGTAAGTTTAATGTCTTTCCTGTCGTTTGCAGTGAACGCCCTGAGTGCATGCTGAACCTTAAGCCCGAGCTGCGCCAGCACCGAAGACGGGACATCCATCGGGTTCTGAGTGATGAAATAGACACCCACTCCCTTTGAACGGATGAGTTTGACAATGGTCTCAATCTGCTCCAGCAAGGTTTTGCTTGCCTGGCTGAAGATGAGGTGAGCTTCATCGATGAATATCACCAGTTCCGGTTTTGCAACGTCACCCCTCTCAGGCATCCTGTTATATGCCTCTGCCAGTATTGACAGCATAAAGGTTGAGAACAGCTTCGGCTTGTCCTGGATGTCATTGAGGCGGATGATGTTAATGTATCCGTTGCCCTTGCTGTCGCGACGCATCAGGTCATTGATGTTAAAGGACTCTTCGCCGAAGAAGCGCTCAGCGCCCTGCTGCTCGAGCTCAATGATCTTGCGGAGGATAACCCCCGTTGATGCCGGCGACATGGCACCGTATTCACGCTCAAGCTCTGCCTGTCCTTCTCCCTGCAGATACTGTATTACCTTCTTTATGTCCTTCAGGTCGATCAGCCCCAGCTTGTTGTCGTCGCAATACTTGAAGATAATTGAGATGATACCTGCCTGGGTGTCATTAAGGTCAAGGATGCGGGAAAAGAGTACAGGACCGAACTCAGATACGGTCGCACGAAGGCGGACGCCGTTCTGATCAGAGATTGTAAGAAGTTCCACCGGGAATCCCATCGTGGAATAAGGCAGGTTGATCTTAGAGTGCCTGTCAGTGATGAACGGTTTCTCCTCTCCCGGGCATGGCAATGCCGCTGAAATCGCCCTTGACATCCATTACAAGAGAGGGTATTCCCTTGAGCGACAGCTGCTCGGCGAAGACCTGCAGGCTCTTGGTCTTTCCCGTGCCGGTGGCTCCGGCTATCAGGCCATGTCTGTTTATGGTCTTCAGAGGCACTTTGATATGTGCGTCAGGAATTGCCTCTCCGTCGAGCATTGCGCCTCCCAGAATGATGAAGTCACCCTTGCAGGCATAGCCTTCATTGATCTGGCTTAAAAACTCATCTTTTTTGCTCATGACCTGAATATTTATGATGTAAAAGCCGCTGGACACCTGGCTCCAACGGCTTAATTTACAAAGGAAATAAGGTACTTATTTTGTACCCAGCAACTCCTTTACTTTTTCCTCCAATGCTGCACCGCGGAGGTTATGAGCTATGATCACTCCATTCTCATCAATCAGGAAATTCGCCGGTATGCTTCTCACAGCATACATTTTTGCCGGAGCACAATCCCAGTACTTGAGATCAGAGACCTGTGTCCAGGTCAGTTTGTCATTCTCAATGGCTTTTTTCCATTCATCAGCGCTTCTGTCGAGCGATACACCAAACACGTCAAAGCCCTTTTTATTATAGGCCTGCCATACCTTGACAACATTGGGATTCTCCTGGCGGCACGGTCCGCACCATCCTGCCCAGAAATCAATGAGTAAAAGCTTTGTTGCGCCGCCTATCTTTGAATAAAGCGCGACCGGATTCCCGGTGACATCATTCAGCGTAAAGTCCGGAGCCTTCTGCCCTACGGCAACTGATTTCATCTGTACAAGCCTTTCCTTCATATCGGTCACTATCTGGACCTTATTGAGGGTGGTGTCAAGCTTGTTCAGTATGGTCTCCAGTTCATCACTCTCAAGAGAATACGATATTTCATTAAGGAGTACCGGAGCGATATATGAAGCCGGATTGTTGATGATGAACTCTTTTTGCATCGTCATCTGCTTGGCATCAATGGAATCAATCTCTTTCTCAATTGAGGCGGCCAGCTCTTCATTACCGTCCATCCTGGCAACACGATAGCGGTCGTAAACCTTCCTCAGTTCAACGTTCATCTCTTCAGTCGAAGCTCTGAATGCCTCAAACTCACCCTGTGTCTTTGACCCGGTGACTGATGCCTGGTAAATCGAATCGGCATGGCCGGTGATGGTTATCTCTGTATTCTCAATAAAGAAATTCAGACCACCCCTCTTGTCCTTAAGAGACAGGGTGACCATCTGCGGATATTCAACAAACCCCTCCATTCTAAATGTGCCATTTTCAAGTACGGCAGAATCCAGGGTCGAATAGCCTCCGGGGATACGTTTTTGAAGAAGGACCTGCCCCTCCGGAGCGCCGTCAATGGTACCGGTAACAACAAATTTTGGTTCTTTCGCACAGGAAACAGCAAGAACCAACACAGCAAACAGGATAAAAAGCTTTTTCATTTCGGAATATTTTTTCAGTATTTAGTATGGTTTTTCAGAATGGTCAAAGATAGAAATAATTGGAGATTACCCCTTGGTTTTGAAATATTTCTCGAGCAGGATCAGGGCAGGTTTGTATGAAGTTATTTCTCCCTCGAGCAGTTGTTTTTCGAGCTCCGGCAGCATGGCCTTCACCTCCGGATGGCTGTAAAATGAATACTTCAGGGTGTCTATCACGGTCTCGTGCATCCGGGTGACAGCCTGCTCCCGCCTTCTCTCCCAGAACCAGCCGTTGCTTTTGGTCATGCTTACGTAGTCCCTCACTGTTTCCCACACCTCTGCTATGCCAGTCTTTTCAAGTGAGGAGCATGTGAGCACCCGTGGGCTCCATTTCGAAGGCGACAGGGGGAAAAGGTGGAGGGCATTCTTATACTCAATCCTCGCCATCTCCGCCTTCGCGATGTTATTTCCGTCTGCCTTGTTGATAACTATTGTGTCAGCCATCTCCATTATCCCGCGCTTGATTCCCTGCAGTTCATCGCCTGCACCGGCAAGCATCAGCACCAGGAAAAAATCTACCATGGAATGTGCTGCCGTCTCCGATTGCCCTACACCTACCGTTTCAACTATAATTGTGTCAAAGCCTGCTGCTTCGCATAATATTATCGACTCACGGGTCTTGCGTGCCACACCTCCCAGTGTGCCCGCTGACGGCGATGGACGAATAAAGGAGTCCGGGTCCGTACTGAGCTGCTCCATCCGGGTCTTGTCCCCCATGATGCTGCCGCGGCTCTGCTGACTGCTCGGGTCTATCGCAAGAACTGCAAGACGTCTGCCATGGCGCCGTGTCAGCATGGTGCCAAAGGTTTCAATGAAGGTGCTCTTACCCGCGCCGGGAACACCTGTTATACCAATCCTTACCGAACGTGAGCTGGCAGGAAGACATTTTTCAACAACCGCCTGTGCAATATCATAATGTTCGGGCAAAGAGCTCTCTACCAGCGTAATAGCCTGACTGAGAATAGTGCGGTCACCTCGCAGGATACCCTCTACATAATCATCGGCGGTGAGCCGTTTACGTCTGCTCTTTTTGAGACGGTTCAGCATATCAGGATTGATGCTCGGCGGTTGTACAACACCTTTCTGAACCGTGAGCGCTCCGGCCGGACCCTTATTCCTGTTCATTACACTATTTTTGGCAGAAGCGGCTTACTTCGAAGCCTCTCCCTCAACAAGGACATTGCCCTTGATCATAAGCATCACCTCTGAGTTCTTGGGATCATTGGTGTAAACAAAGATGTTTTTGTAGATGTCTCCTTTGTATCCACCTGAATTGAATTTCGCTTTTATCGATCCTTTGCCTCCGGGTTTGATAACATTTTCCGTAGGCATAAGGGCTGTGCAGCCGCATCCTGCCTTGACATGCCTGATGATGAGGTCGCTCTTGCCCTGGTTGGTGAAGACGTACTCCACATCAGCAGACGAATTCTGTTTTATAGTCCCGAAGTTAACAGTATTGGAATCAAGCTTGAAAACAGGTGCATTGGCAAGCTCCTGGCTTGTCAGGTTGCTGAAATCCTCCACCAGGTTTGCCGAGACATACAGATAGATATTCGGCAGCGGCTGGCCGTTAACCTTAAGACGCACCAGATCATTCACGTTACCCCAGGCGCTGCTGTTAAGCTTGGCGTCATAGGTACCCTCGATAATTCCTTTTTCGCCGGGCTTAAGTGTTGCAGGATTGGTCTTTAGCGTCAGGTGAGCCGGCAGACCCTCAAACTCAACCGTTGCCGGTTCTTTAGATGTGTTGATAATCGGCATCACCCTGATTTTCTTCTCAGTCTTCTTTGTGGTGGTAAAGGCAAGGTGGTTTGACTCAAACCGTACCGGTCCTACCTCGAATGTGTAAAGCTCCTCAGTGGTCTTCTCCTTGGGGCTTACTGTACCTTCAATAATCAGAGCCGTTACATTGGGTTTGGTATTTGAATATACTGAGATGCTCTTTGCAAAATGAGAATTGTATCCGCGTGGATCGAATACAGCAGTGACAAATCCTTTGCCTCCGGGAGGCACCGGTGATTTGGTGTAGTCTGCGGCTGTGCATCCGCACGAAGGCTGCACCCTGGTTATCACGAGGACTGAA
The DNA here is from genome assembly GCA_963780735.1 of uncultured Bacteroidales bacterium. Lineage (GTDB taxonomy): Bacteria > Bacteroidota > Bacteroidia > Bacteroidales > VadinHA17 > SR-FBR-E99. Next base: position 56,654 of record CAWADB010000010.1, on the reverse strand, counting down.
TCGCCCGTATTGGTGAAATTAAAGACGGCTTCCTGCTTGCCAGCTGCTTCGTTTATATTGCCGTAATCATGGCGGAGAGTGGTGAAACTAAGCTTTGGCTGTGCATTAAGTCCTGAGAACAGGATCATCAATACTAATACTAATAAATTCCTTTTCATTTTAAACTGTTTTTGTTTCCCTTTTATTTGAGGATAATGTTAATCCTTCCGTTCACATAACAAATATCAGACCATATAGGTTGCATCATAAATAACGTCAAAAATAATAAAAAACGATACGTCCCTGCTTTTTTATTGCTTAAACCATTAGTTTTGTCTGACGGATAGTCTCTTTTGGAACATTTTTTGCGACAAGCGATGGGAGTATCCCGACTTCCACTTATGAGAAGAAAAAAACTCTTCATACTGGCGTTTGCCATTCTTTGCCTTCTGCAGGTTACTCCGGCGTCCGGACAGTTTTATAACGGGATGCAGATGACCTTCGGAAAGAACAGGGTGCAGTATAAAGACTTCTACTGGACATACTTCAGGTTTGAGGACATAGACTGCTACTACAATGAATTTGGCAGGGAAGTGGCCGAATACGCCTGCAAAGTGGCCGATCAGAAACTGAATGAGATCCAGGATTATTTTGATTACACCCTTGACAAAAGACCCATTCTTATCATCTATAACAAGAAGAACGATTTCAGACAAAGCAACATAGGACTCATCTCTGCGGAAGAAGACTATAATGTCGGAGGATACAGCAGGGTGATCAAAAACAAAGTGATGCTCTGGTTCAACGGGGATCATGAAGAATTCGACAAGCTGATTGCATCTGCCATTGCAGAGATAGTGGTCTATGAAATGCTGTACAATGCCGAATCGCGTGACAAGGTGACAAGCAGCTCAGAGATACAAGTACCCGAATGGTATATCAAGGGACTGGTGAACTATGTTGCCTTCAACTGGGACAGTGAGACTGACAACAAGGTCAGGGACGGTTTTGAAAGCGGCAGGTATAAAAACATCGCAAACCTTGAATATGAAGAAGCAGTATATGCCGGCCAGTCATTCTGGAAATATATAGGCGAGACCTACGGCGATGCCATTATTCCGAATATTATCTATCTCTCAACTATCTACAAAAACATTGAGGACGGGTTTCTTTACGGCCTTGGAAAGAGCATAAAAGACACTTACAAGGACTGGAGAAATTATTACAATGAATACTATAAGATAAAACCGGGGGAAGATTACAGGAAACCCGCGGAGATCAAACATTCAAAACCTTTTGAACGGTATACCTCCGTTAAGGTAAGTCCCGACGGCCGGATGGTAGCCTGGGTATCCAATGACTGGGGGAAGCGCAGAATATGGCTGTATGATACAAGTACTGGCAAAAACAAAAAAATATTTACGTTTGAGCCGAAGTATGAGCAGACGGTGGATTATACTTACCCCGTACTGACCTGGCATCCGGGCGGACAGATACTGACCTTCGTCAACGAAGAGAAGGGAGGCATGCAGCTTTATTTCTACCGTACCGATCAGAAAAAATTCGAGCAGCGCACAATGCCGTTCTTTGAAAAAGTCATGTCCCTCTCCTACTCCCCGGATGGATCCAGGCTGCTCCTGTCAGGGATAATTAACGGTATGACCGATATTTATGTACATACAATTATTTCGGGCACAAGCGAGAGGATCACATTCGATGTGGCGGATGATATGGATCCCTCTTTTATTGAGGGACGTGACGAGACAATTATATTCTCATCAAACCGCCTGACAGACTCACTTACCAACAAGGGTGACCCGCAGGAACCCACCGGTCTCACCTATAACCTGTTCACATATGACCTTAAGGCAGGAAACGGCAAACTGACACGCCTTGGTGAGGGAACCCTCAATGATTATACCGATCCAATGAGAGCATCAGTTAAATCGACAGGCTTCCTTGGGAACGGTAACGGCATAATTAATTATTATAATGCCGGAATAGACAGCGCCATTGCCTATATAGATACTGCAATGCATTACAGGTATTTTATTGAATCAAAACAGGTTACTGATTTTCCACGTAACCTGGAAGCATTTGACAGGAACGGGGGCAGGGATGCCGCAGTAATCTATGATAAAGGACGTTACAGGTTCCTTAGTGACCTTACGGAGGCATCACAGGCCGTAGACAGTAGTGAAATAAAATCAACCCAATGGCGCGCGGAAGAGATTGCCGCACTCCGGGCCGCAGACAGTATCAACAGGCTGAGAGACGAACTGCTTGCCCAGCGTGCAAGGATGAACGACACTCTTCAGAAACCTCTCTATGAATATTATGCCACCGATGAGCCTATCGACTTCCGGAATTATGTCTTTGAGAAGGAGAAGGAAAATTACTATGAGCTTCAATGGCGCAAGGATTATATGGATATTGACCTTGACACTTCAAGGATGGTAATGCCTGAAGCGAGGGTCTACCGTACCGCATTCTACAATAATTACACTGCCACCCAGATAGACTTCAACTTCCTGAACAACACCTACCAGGCCTATAACGGAGGGGCACCCTATTTCAATCCCGGACTGAACCTTCTTTTCAAGATAGGCACCCTTGACCTGTTCGAGGATTACCGCATTACCGGCGGATTCAGGTTCGCAGGTAACTTTGACAGTAATGAATACCTGGTCAGCCTCGAGGCGCTTAAAGGCAAATTTGACAAACAGCTGATATTCCACCGGCAGTCATTTGACAGTTATAATGACACCAGCTATTACAAGATAAAGAGCTACACGACATATCTCTCGTTCAGGAAACCAATCAACACGGTTCTTTCCCTGAAGGGAACCCTTACCTACAGATTTGACAACTATGTCGTTCAGTCGACAGACCAGGCAAGCCTGGCCGCTCCTAACTTTGGCCGCCATTGGGCCGGACTTAAAGGTGAGGTAATATACGACAACACCCGTAAACGGTTAGTGAATATCTATTACGGGACCAGGTTCAAAATCTTCGCTGAATATTACCGTGAGGTCAATGCAAAGAACAGCGACATGTATGTGCTGGGGGCAGATTTCAGGCACTATCTGAAGATCGATCGCGACCTGATATGGGCGAACAGATTTGCTGCAAGCACATCATTCGGACCGTCAAGGCTGATCTATTACCTCGGCGGCGTCGATAACTGGATGGGTTATTTCTTCAACGAGACCATGTTTGATCCGACTGTTCCGGTTGATCCGAACGTCAATTATGGCTTCCAGGCGCTGGCAACAAACCTGCGCGGATTTTCTCAGAACATACGCAACGGCAGTAATTTTGCCCTGATAAACAGCGAGTTGCGATGGCCTGTTGTCAGATATTTTGCCGGCCATCCGCTGAAGTCCAACTTCCTTAACAGCCTCCAGCTCGTCGGATTCGGAGATATTGGCATGGCATGGTCAGGATGGAATCCATGGGGCAACGAGAACTACTGGGACGACAAAGTTTACGAGAGCGGGCCGGTAACGGTAACCCTTGATTCGATGAGGGATCCACTCGTTGCAGGCTTCGGCGGCGGAGCCAGGGCTCAGCTCTTCGGCTATTTCATCAGAGCCGACTTTTCATGGGGAATAGATAACGGATATATCCTTCCGATGCTGTTTTATCTTTCGTTCAGCCTGGATTTCTGATTGCACCTGACTGCTATCATGTTACTGAGGGAATATATACTTCGCGAGGCTGAAAATCTTCTGCCGGAATTAGTGGAGATAAGGAGGCATGTTCACCGAAATCCGGAACTTTCATACGCTGAGTATGAGACTGCTGCCTTTATCAGCAGCAGGCTTGACGCCATGGGGATAGAACACCGTACCGGCATTGCCGGCACCGGCATAGTGGGTTTCATCAGGGGCGAGGGTGCCGGAAGCGGCCTAACAATAGGACTGCGGGCAGACATGGATGCCCTGCCGGTAACCGAAGCCCCCGGAGCAGAATACCGGAGCCTGAATGAAGGTGTGATGCATGCCTGCGGCCATGATGCGCATATTGCCATGCTCCTTGGGTCTGCAGAAATAATCAAGAAACCTGCGGAAAGAATTTGCCGGGACAGTTCTTCTTGTCTTTCAGCCCGGAGAGGAAAAGGCCCCCGGGGGAGCAAGAATGATGATCGAAACAGGTATTTTCGGGAACTATAACCCTGCTATATTCATAGCACAGCATGTCCTGCCTGACTTGCCCTCCGGAACAGTGGGCTTCCATGCCGGCCCCTATCTGGCGTCATGTGACGAGATCTATATCACGGTCGCCGGCAAGGGAGGCCACGCCGCCCAACCCTCACAGTACACTGATCAGATTTATATTGCTTCAGAACTGATAATCAGGCTTAAGGATACTGTTGCGGAAAAAAGCAAGGGACAGGCTGCCACCATCCTTGCCGTTGGGAAGATAACAGGGATGGGCGCCACGAACGTGATACCGGAGAAAGTAGAGATAGCCTGTACCCTGAGGACTTTTGATGAACGGTGGCGACAGGAGGCAAAAGAGATTATACGGAACACGGCAGCGGAGATAGCCGGCAGGAGAGGCGTGAGAATTGACGTCAACATCGTTGAAGGTTATCCTGTCCTGGTGAATGATGAGGCGCTCACTGAAAGAGCCGGCGAACTGAGCCGGCAACTTCTCGGAGAAGAAAGGGTAAAAGAGGTTCCTGACAGGATGAGCTCCGAGGACTTCTCTTTCTTTGCTGAGAAATACCCCTCGTTTCTCTTCAGGCTCGGGATTACACCGGATGGAGAAAAGATGCGGCCGGCTCATACTCCCTTCTTCGACCTCGATGAGAGTTCCATGGCAACAGGAACTGCGACGATGGCATGGTTGGCACTAAATTTGATAAAGAGCTGACAAGGGTGAATATTATTTAATATTTGTTTAGGAACTTAATAAAATAAAAGATAATTTTGCGCCCGTAATCTTTAAATAATAGTATAATGGCTTACAAAATTTCAGATGATTGCACAGCTTGCGGAACCTGCATAGATGAATGTCCGGTCGAGGCTATATCAGAAGGCGATATCTATAAGATAGACGCCGATATCTGCACCGATTGCGGTGCCTGCGCCGACGTTTGTCCCGTTGAGGCAATTCATCCCGCATAGACTGCATTCCCTTTTAAGGAGACCGGAAGCTGCCTGAAGAGACAGCTTCTTTTTTTTCTAACCGGGTTTGTACTTTGCACCTGTAAGTATTGCCTGGCAATCACTCATCTCCATCAGCTGCTGCAGCGTGACGTCAGGATTATTATGCATAAACCGTTCAATGATCCTGAAACCGGTCCATACGACAGCCCTTCCGGGTGAATCTTCCGTAAAATAGCTTGTGAAGGGCGCTTCACCGGTGAACTTGCGTATCATGAAGCTTTCGGTTGAAAAGAGCAGGTCATTGCTGACCAGGTACTCCCAAATCATCCCTTCACCCTCCTTGCAGAAACTCAGCTGCCTTTCAGTGAACCCGAACAGCATCGTGTCGGCTATCGAGGGAATCATCCTCTTTGTGAAATAGACAAGCTTGGCTTCGTGCAACATGGTGTTAAGCAGGTGTCCTAGTGCCGTAGTCAAAATCACGAAAGTCCCACTCCGTTGATGCCCAGGCATACATACAGTCAGAAACAGTGTAGGCGGGTGTCATCTTGCGCGACTGGTAATCGTAAATGCCAAGTGACGGATAATATTTTGAATCTGACCCCAGGTAACGGTCGAGACTGACCATAAGCAGCGAATCGTCAATGATGATACTGTTATTGAAAGCCGAGATACAGGTAATTACTTCAGGAACAGGTTTCCCGGGGAAGTAATACTTGTAGTGCCTGAATGCGTTCTCCAGTCCCTGTTCAAGCGGTTTCTGATCAGGCCAGACCTTCTTTACCTCATCCCATAAGGCGAGATTCTGCAGGTCAGTGGCAAAAAGAATAAATGCTGTCTTCCATTGTTCATCTGCAGGATCTCCCAGACCGATGACCGAACTGTATGTCCTGAGTGCATTGCCATATTCAACCTTCAATGTCTCTGCCTTATCAGCCAGTGCGTGCGGCGGTGTCTCAAATATCTCACGGCCAAGATCTTTCACCGTCAGGTCACACTCAATTCCTGAGAGATTTACCTTGTAAGGGTTTCGGTCACATGCCGTAGCTCCCAAAAAGAATAATTACGGATGCTGACAGTGCGAAGAGAACTGATTTGGAAGTCATATATCGGTAATATCAGGTATTATTCGCAAAATAAGGACATTTATTTATAAATTTACCCTGCAAACTATAGATGATGGAAAGAGTAATAAACCTGTTACGGGTGAAAGCACTGACAATACTGGTGTTTGTCACCTTCGCTGCACCGGGAGTGGCACAGGAAATTAAATTCGTTGCACATGCTGACCCCCTCATCACATGGATGAGTTCCAACGGATCTGATTACGGCAGTATGGGAGCAAAGCCAGGCTTGGACCTTGGAATAAATGTTCTTTATTACTTCACTGAAAACTATGCTGCTTCAACAGGGATAAGCTTTCTCTCGGCAGGAGGCAGACAAATGGCTATTGATCCTCACACAATCGTGTTCAACAGCTTTCAGGCAGATGTGGCTCCCGGCGATGAGATGATATACAACCTGCGCTACCTGAATATCCCTCTGGCTGCTCACCTCCAGACAAACCAGAACGGTCCCATGACATATTTCACTGACCTGGGATTCGATATCAGGATATTGCTGAAGTCGACCCTGGACCTGCCCGTCAGCAGCGAAGGCCCTATCGATGGTGAAAATGCAAGGACTGAGGTCTATGGAATGAATGCCGGATGGCATATTCATCTGGGCCTGGAATATGAACTGAGTACTGAAACATCTCTCGTTTTCGGGCTGGGCTTCAATCGCGATTTCTTTGATGTGACAAAGGACCTCGCCGATGCCGACCAGCCTGAAGACAGGTCAAGATTAAACATGTTCAGATTCAGGCTCGGCGTTAAGTTCTGACCCTTTCACCATGAAAGTTGCACTTGCCCAGCTCGATTACATACCCGGTGATATAGCGCATAACAGCACCAAAATCATTTCAGCCATCAGCTATGCACGGTCGCTTGACGCAGAGCTGATAGTCTTTTCCGAGCTTGCTGTCACCGGTTATCCGCCGCTTGATCTGCTGCAGAGAAGCGATCTCATCAATGATTCAATGGATGGCAGTAAAAGAAATAGCATCGCACTGTGAGGGCATTGCAGCTGTTCTGGGCGGACCTTCACCCAATACCGGCGTCTTTGGTAAAAGCCTTTTTAACTCGGCCTTCTTCATGCATGACGGTAAGGTCATGGCTGTAATAAACAAAACCCTCCTTCCCACCTATGATGTCTTTGATGAGAACAGGTATTTCGAACCGGGGTCAACCTTCCAGACAGTTGAGTATAAGGGTGAGAGGATAGCCATTACCATCTGTGAGGATATATGGGACGAACAGCCATTCGGCGACAAGGGAGTATGCCGGCTCTATGGCGTGACACCTCTTGATGAACTGATGAAGGAAAAACCCTCACTGATAGTTAATATTGCTGCCAATCCCTTCTCTCACAACAGGATAAAAATCAGGGAAGAAATTTTTATCAAGAATGCCATTGAGTACAGAACACCCCTCATATCAGTCAATCAGACAGGCGGTTATACAGATCTCATATTTGACGGTTCCTCAATGGTTATTGACGCTGATGGTACTGTACTCGAGAAACTTGCTTTCTGCAGGGAAGAAATCAAGGTCATAGATATCCCCGCTGCCAGAACAAACAAAAATATATATTCACGCCCGGCACCGTTCCCTGCTGACATGACCGGATTTATCCACAAGGCACTGTTGACAGGCATAACGGACTTCTTTGTAAAGAGCGGGCAGAAGAAAGCTGTAATCGGCCTTTCGGGAGGGATTGATTCTGCCGTGGTGCTGGCACTTGCTGCCGAAGCCCTCGGCACAGACAACACCCTGGCAGTGCTGATGCCATCCGTTTACTCCTCTGAACACTCCGTGAAGGATGCCCTTGTGATGGCTGAGAACCTGAAGGTGCCTCATCACATTGTAAGCATTGAAGAAATCCGGCAGGTGGTTGAGAAAACAATGAAACCATTTTTCGGTGACAGACCCCCTGATGTGACAGAGGAAAACATCCAGGCCCGTATCAGGGCAGTGATACTCATGGCATTCGCCAACAAGCTCGGTTACATGGTACTTAATACTTCAAATAAGAGTGAGGCTGCAACAGGATACGGCACACTGTACGGCGACATGATCGGAGGACTATCTGTACTGGGTGATGTGTATAAATCAGAGGTTTACAAACTGGCAAGGGAGATCAACTCTGAAAGGGAAATAATTCCCGGCAGGATCATTTCCAAGCCACCATCCGCCGAGCTCAGACCTGATCAGCTTGACACTGATTCCCTGCCGGCCTATGACCTGCTTGATCCGGTGCTTTTCAGGTATATCGAGCTTGAGAGATCACCTCAGCAGATAATTGATGAAGGTTTTGACGCTGTACTGGTAGAAAAAGTCGCGAAACTTGTGCGCAGCAGTGAGTTTAAAAGACGGCAGTCTCCGCCTGTACTCCGGGTCTCTTCAAGGGCTTTCGGAAGCGGGAGAAGAATTCCGATCATTTCAAAATATCACTGATAATCGATTATTTGGTAATTTATGTTTTCCCGCTTCCCTCACTCATTCACGTAGACCCTTTTGACTCTGGTGGGTATTGATGTAAGTATCTCATATGGAATTGTATTGCAAAGCCCTGCAATTTCTTCGATTGTAATGTTACTGCCAAAAACCTCAGCCTCATCGCCGGTTTTTACATTCAATCCCGTGACATCAGTCATGCACATATCCATGCAGACACTTCCTGTTATTGGCACTTTCCTGCCTTTAATGAACAGGCTGCCTCTCCCGTTGCCCATCTCACGACGCAGTCCGTCGGCATAGCCGACAGGTACAACGGCAATCTCACGGTCATGATCCGCGGCCCCTTTGCAGCCGTAACTCACAGGCTCTCCTGCCGGTACCGTTCTGACCTGTGACACTGAGGTGACAAACCGTCCGGTATGCCGTAACGCAACACCATGATAGTCACCTATCCCGTACAACCCGATACCCATGCGAACCATGTCAAACTGGTACTGTGGGAAACGGCTTATGCCGGCAGAGTTTAGAAGATGGGTCTTGAAGTTGTAACCAAGGACGCTCTTCAGCTTTTCAGCCGCCGTTATAAGGAGCGAAGCCTGGCGGTGGGTGAACTCATCATGATCAGGTTCGTCTGCCGCAGCAAGATGCGAGAAGAGCGAGACGATCCTGATATGCTGCTCATTGCGGCAACATCTCCGCCAGCCGGTCTGTCTCACTTGATGCTGAAGCCCAGCCTGTGCATCCCCGTGTCAATTTTCAGATGAACAGGATAGTGGAGCAGGCCGTGCCTCTTTGCATTCTTTATGAAGCCTGAATACGATTCCATGCTGTAGATCTCCGGCTCGAGGTTATGACGGATGATCAGCTCCATCACACTCTCATCAGGATTCATCACCATGACCGGGGTAGTAATGCCGGCCTCCCTGAGTGCTACTCCTTCGTCAGCATAAGCCACTGCAAAATAACTGACATGATTATATTCAAGAAGCGACGCTATCTCCGCTGAACCTGAGCCGTAAGCAAATGCCTTGACCATCGCCATGATACCTGTTCCGGGTCTGAGCAGATGCCTGAACTCGTTCAGGTTATGTACCACCGCATTCATATTGATCTCAAGACGGGTCTGATGGAGCTGCTGTACCAAGAGGCTGCTGATACGCTCAAACCCGTAAGCACGAGCACCCTTGATGAGTATGGTCTCTTCATGCCAGGCAAAACTTCTGAATGTCTCTGCAAACTCAGAGGTCGAGCCATAAAAAACTGATCCGCCCGGAAACCTCTCCCTCTGACGTGCAAGGGCCTCTCCTATCCCTATGAACCTGTCAATACCTGCACTTCTTACTGCTTCCGCAACACCCTCGTAGAGACGTTCCTCACTTCCCCCTATCTGCCGGAAATCTGAAAGAATAAGTGTCGTTTTTCCCCTGGCATGGGAACGAAGAAAATCCAGGGCCATACTCAGCGAGCCGGGGTCCGAATTGTAATAATCTTCTATAAGCGTGCAGTTGTTGATCCCTTTTTTGACCTCCATCCGCATCGCCACTGCCGGCATATCTGCCAATGCTCCCTTTATTCTGTTTTCGGGGACACCTTCAGCAAGACAACAGGCTATCACTGACACGGCATTCTCGGCAGATGCACGGTCTGCAAACGGTATTACCGCTTCAAAAACGGAATCTTCCGTGGTGCATCTCAGAACCTGCCCGTCGCCGGTTAATTCTGTTATGTCAACCCTTAATGATGCATCAGCTCCGGATACTGACCACGTATAAGCAGGTATACCTGAATACCTCAAAGCCACCTCTCTCTTAATCAACTCATCATCAGAGCTGTATATGAGCAACTTTGCTCCTTCCGCCAGCCTGAGCTTCTCGGTGGCGATGGCTTCCCTGCCCATAAAATTTTCACCGTGAGCATCCCCGATATTGGTTATGACCACCGTATCAGGCCTTATGATGCGGGCCAGCTTTTCCATCTCACCGGGTCTGGATATACCTGCTTCTATGACCGCCACATCGAACCTGTTGTCGATATTCATCAGTGAGAGCGCCACTCCCACCTGGGAATTATAGCTTCTGGGACTGCGTATGACGCTTTTTACCGTACCCAGTGTCTCTGCCAGCCACTCCTTTACAACGGTTTTGCCGGCGCTGCCTGTCACTGCAATGACCTTGCCTCTGAAAGCATCTCTTCGCCAGCCTGCAAGGCGGTGCAGCGCCTCCAGCGTGTCTTTAACCTTCACGAATACGGCGCCGGTCATGAGATCAAAATCAGGAGGCAGTGTGTCAACAAGGAACAGTCTGATACCCCTGCTGAAAAGCGGTCCGATAAACACGTGCCCGTCATGATTCGGGCCACGCAGGGCAATGAACATTACATCATGACCGGCGCCTGATGACCTGCTGTCAGTCATTATGCCGGTAACAGCGAGCGACGGATCACCTGTCAGTTCGCCTCCTGTTATCTGAGTCAGCTCTGATGCGCTGATCTTCACCTGTTAGTTGATTTAATATAGCACGATCTGCATATCGGCTCGTAGATATCCTTCTCGCCGAGCATCACAATTTTATCATCCTTGACCTTGCGGTAGGAATAGTTCGCGAGGTTACCGCATCTGACACAGATTGCATGTACTTTGCTTATGTACTCCGCAACAGCCATCAGGGCAGGCATTGGGCCGAAAGGGTGGCCGGCAAAATCCATGTCAAGGCCTGCCACTATTACCCTTGTGCCTGCATCAGCCAGGCTGGTACACACTTCCACGAGGCTGGCGTCAAAAAACTGTGCCTCATCTATGCCAACAACCTCTACACCGGAAGCCAGAAGGAGTATTGACGAAGCGTTTTCGACCGGGGTGGAGATGATTGATTTTTCATCATGGGAGACAACCCTGTCCTCTGAATACCTTACATCAATCGATGGCTTGAAAATCTCAACCCGCAGTCCTGCAAACAATGCCCTTCGCAGCCTCCTGATAAGCTCTTCCGTCTTGCCTGAAAACATTGACCCCGCGATCACCTCTATTGACCCGCGCTTACCTGCATTATCTACCGAATTTTCGAGAAACTCCATACTTCAGAACAGGATTTCACCGTTCAATTAATGTAAAACGATTATATCAGGCTGATACGATTATTATTTACTTTTGCAAAATAAATAAAAGCGATCATTATAAAAAATAAAGGGTGATGGATTTGATTAAAGCGGTGAGTATTATAAGGAGGGATCTGGATGAGGTGAGTGCAATGCTTGACCAGCTGTCATTGACGCCCGGTGCACAGATTGCAGAGATAGAGCTGGCACGCTCAAGAGTGAACAGCGCCAAGGAAATGCTGAAGCTGCTTCCGCAACTGAGTGAAGTGCCGGCACAGGCACCGGTACATCAGGCAGGGTCAGCTCCTTCAGTGCAGCCGGTGGTTGAGGTGAAGGCTGAGGCAAAACCGGAAGTGAAGATTGAGGTGAAGGCGGATGCAAAGCCGGAAGTGAAGGTTGAGGTGAAGGCTCAGGTAAAACCGGAGGCTGAGGCTGAGACACGGCCGGAGCTGAAACAGGAAGTGAAGGCTGAGACACGGCCGGAGTGAAACAGGAAGTGAAGGCTGAAGTGGCAGCAGAGAGAGGCAAACCAATCTTTGCAGACAAGTTCAGTACCTCCGAAAGAATCGGTGAGAAAGCATCATCTGTGAAACAGGATGAGGTTATTACCTCCGTTATGCATAACAAACCCATAAGTGATATCGGCGCTGCAATAGGCATCAATGATAAATTCTATTTTATCCGCGAACTTTTCAGCGGCGACACACGGGCTTATCAGGAAACAATCAAGCGTCTCAACTCTTCCGCATCACTGGGAGAAGCCATGAAGATCCTTGACGAAAACACCGTGATGGGTACTGACCCGGCAGCGCAGTCATCTTTTGTTGATGTTGTCCGCAGAAAATTCAACATTAATGTCTAAACTGTACCTGGTACCCACACCCATTGGCAACCTTGGTGACATCACCATGCGTGCCGTGGAGGTGCTGAAGTCTGCAGACCTTATTCTTGCAGAAGATACCAGGACAACACACGTGCTTCTTAATCATTACAGCATTAAAGCGCCGCTCAGGTCGCACCATAAATTTAACGAACATCGCAGCCTCGAGGCTGTCTGTGACAATATAGAAAACGGTACTGTAACAGCACTGGTGTCCGATGCCGGTACTCCCGGTGTATCCGACCCGGGTTTCCTGCTTGTCAGACGATGTATTGAACGGGGTATACCTGTAGAGGCACTGCCCGGAGCAACAGCCTTTGTGCCGGCGCTAGTAAGTTCAGGACTGCCATCTGACCGTTTCTGCTTCGAGGGATTCCTCCCTCTGAAAAAGGGAAGACAGAAGAGACTGGCTGCACTTGCAGAGGAAGAGCGTACAATGATATTCTACGAATCGCCGTTCAGGGTGCTGAAGACCCTCGAGCAGCTGGCCGCAGCCTTCGGTGAAGAACGCAGGGCTTCAGTGTCAAGGGAGCTGACAAAAAAATTCGAGGAGACAATTCACGGAACTCTTGGTACGCTTGCCGGTCATTTTAAAGAAACTGCCCCCAGGGGTGAATTCGTAATAGTTGTGGCCGGCACCTCCCTGAAAGATCATACTGAATAATCTTTCTGTGATGAACAGAAAATCGCTGATCATTCTTCTGGCAATCCTGTTTCCATGGATGGCATGCAATGCTCAGGTACTGCACGGCACAATAACCGATGAAGCCGGCATGCCCATGCCGGGCGCTTCAGTTTATGTAACCGGCCTCAGACAGGGTACCACCTCAAACCAGGACGGACTTTATGAAATCACCCTTCCCGCCGGCACCTTCACCGTCACCTGGCAGTTTCTCGGTTATACTCCTGTCACAAGAAATATCACTGTCGGAGAATCAGATATCATAGCCGATATCACCCTCACCGAGCAACTCTTTGAGATACCCGCAGTGAGGGTCTCCTCATCAGGAAGGGACCCGGCGTACTTCATAATGCGCAAGGCCATAGGTATGGCTCCGTTCCATCTCAACGAGGTTAAAATGTATAAAGCCGAGGTATACATAAAAGGGGGAGGCAAAATTGATAAGATCCCTAAAATGCTGCAGAGACAGATGAAGGTGGAGGCAAATGAAACACAGATTAAGGAGGGCCAGTACTACTTCATGGAGTCTGTCAATGTTATCACTTTCAATGCACCGGATAAATACATCCACCAGGTAATCTCATCGCGATCCAATATTCCTGCAAGCGAAAACGAGACATCCCCGATGGATTATCTGGAGGCCAGCTTCTATCAGCCTGTCATAGCAGAAATAGCCATTTCTCCGCTCTCCCCTGATGCATTTTCACATTACACCTTCGAATTCCTTGGTTCGACATCGCAGGGTGATTTCGTAATTGACAAGATCAGAGTTACCCCGAAAAGAAAAAGCCAGCAGCTGTTTGAAGGCGTTATCTATATAGTTGAAGATCTGTGGGCTATCCACAGCCTTGACCTCGCAAATGAAAATATGGCCGGAAGGGTAAACGTCAGGCAGGTTTATATGCCGGTTGAAGCAGGTATCTGGTTACCTGTCAGCCTTGAATTCAGGTTTGACCTTTCAATTGTCGGAGTGAAGGCCGGGGCATCATATAACAGTGCCGTGAAATATCTTGAGGTGGAGCCTGACAGGTCACTTTCTCCCCCTTCAGGATACAGCACGGTACCAACAAATGCTCCTGCAACAGGAGCTGAAGACTCCGACACAGAAAGAGATTGAAAAAATATTAGCCAAAGATGAGCTCACAGCCCGTGACATGTCGAAGCTGGTTAAACTGAATGAAAAAAATGCTGCCAAAGACGACGACAAAAGCCTCGAAATAAAGGAAAAAACAACTTATATAATCGAAAAGGATACCCTCAGTAATGATTCTGTGTACTGGGAGAAGGTCCGCCCCATCCCGCTTACGGCAGAGGAGGCAACAAGCCTGCCCCTGGAAGGACCGGATTCACGGACCCTGGCTGCCCGCGATTCCTCAAAACTCGTAATAAACATCGGGGGCGGATCTGAAGGCCAGGAGAGGAAACCGGGCATGGAAGCGCTGAAGGCCGTGATAAGCGGAAAAAGATGGCAGGCATCTGAAAAGACCACGATTGAGTTTGACGGACTGGTGAGCCTGAAAGCCGCATCGTTCAATACCGTTGACGGATTTGTTCTGGGTACCGGCATGACAATGACAACAAAGACCGGTGAGAAAGGCAGGCTGACATTATCCCCTTCCGTGAAATATGCCTTCGGCCGGGAGCGTCTGATGTGGGCGGTGTATGCCGGCATACTGTACAATCCCATGACATCAGGCACCTTTTATATCCGTACTGGCAGTTTCTCAAAAGAGTTCTCTTCCTCAGGGATTAACCCTGTGATAAATACATTCTCCTCTCTTCTTTTCAGAGAGAACTGGATGAAGCTTTATAACAGCACATTCATTATTGCCGGACACAACGGAGAGCTGGCAAATGGCCTTAACATGAATCTGTCGGTTATGTGGGAACACAGGCAGACACTCGAAAATAATTCCGATTTCTCTCTCTTCAAACCCGAAAAAGAATATACCGACAACCTGCCGGAGAATCCGTTTGTCACCGGTGATGTACCCGGATATGGGACAATAGCTCCGACAGACCATTTTCACGCCTCATTTATAGCAGAACTGAAGTACACCCCCCGCCAGCATTACCGCATTTCAAACGGTTCAAAGATCATCGCCGGATCAGACTATCCTACCTTCACACTAACATGGAAACATGGGTACAATTACAATGATACAATGTCAGACCAGTATGATATGCTTAAGGCTGACATTTCAAGCAGAGACAGGTTCGGGGCCCTCAGTGAATTCAACTGGCGGCTGACCGGAGGTGGTTTTATTAACAGGGAGAACCTTCAGTTACAGGACATGTATTACTTTAACACCCAGGAATCCCCTGTGTTGCTAAACAGCTTCAGTGACGCATTCTACCTGAAACCATACTACTCGATCTCATCACCTTCATTCTTTTCGGAGGCTCATATTCGTTATACCACTCCATGGCTGATCCTTAAACGTCTGCCGGTATTAAGCAGGACGCTCATGAGAGAAAATATCGGGATCTCATCTCTCTGGACCCCGGACTACGGTTTTTACTCCGAGATCGGATATTCAGTGAGTGAGATCTTCCTTATGGCTGAGCTGGGCGTATATGCAGGCTTCCATGACCTGACATACAGCAGTGTCGGAATCAACCTCAGGCTCAGGTTCAATTAACAAATCAGAATGACGGTTTGCGTCCGTTGTCGTCCGGCGAATAATCGCTGTAATCGGCCGACAGATCATCGTTCATCTTTGATTTCATAGTATAGACGCCCCCTTTCGGTGATGCCGGAAATGATACTTCAGAACCAAAGTCATCAGGCTCAACAAAGGTGGCACGGTCTTCTTTGAAATAGAGAAGAATCTCATCGGTAGGACCGTTACGGTTCTTGGCAAGAATTATATCGGCATGACCCTTGGTCGACCCACCATCTTCAAACTGCAGGACTCCCATTTTTTCCGGTCTGTGGATAAACACCACCATATCGGCGTCCTGTTCAATGGCGCCTGACTCACGCAGGTCAGACAGCATGGGCTTTTTGTTTCCGCCACGGGTCTCCACCGACCTGTTCAGCTGTGACAGCGCCAGAACGGGTACTGTCAGCTCCTTGGCAATGCTCTTGAGCGACCGTGAGATCGAGCTGACCTCCTGTTCGCGGCTGCCTGCATCAGGAGGTCCGGTCATCAGCTGCAGGTAATCGACGATGACCAGGTCAAGTTTATTCTGCGCCTTGAGCCTCCGGCATTTTGCCCTTAGCTCAAATATTGAAATGGCAGGCGTGTCATCAATATATATCGACGCTTCAGTAAGCGATTTGATACGCGTTTCCAAAAGCGACCATTCTTCAGGAGTGAGCTTACCGTTCCTGATCTTTTCACCGGGTATCTCTGTCTCTGTCACTATAAGCCTGTTGACAAGCTGTATGGCTGCCATCTCGAGTGAGAAAATGGCCACCTTCTTACCATGGTCAATAGCCATGTTGCGTGCCATCGTCAATGCAAAGGCAGTCTTACCCATGGAGGGGCGCGCCGCGATGATCACCAGCTCAGATTTCTGCCATCCTGAAGTCAGCCGGTCGAGCTTGGTAAACCCAGAAGGAACACCCACCAGCGCATCCTCTTTTTTACCCAGCTCCTCTATCTCAGACAGAGCCTGTTTAATAACCTCATGTATCGGGGCAACCTCATGCTTGATATTACCTTCTGCAATCCTGAAGAGCTCATCCTCACTCCTGTCAAGGAGCTCCGTCACGTCAAGAGTGTCCTCATAAACCAGGTTCTGGATCAGAGTTGCCGCCCGTATCAGCTCACGCTGTATATACTTCTGAAGGACGATGCGCGCATGATAATCTATGTTGGCTGCGGAGACCACCTTGGATGTAAGCTCGGTGAGGTAGACAGGCCCGCCGACCTCGTCAAGTTCATTCACACGCTTAAGTTCCTGAGTGACGGTAAGAAGATCTATAGGCTGATCACGCTTGTTCAGTTCATCAATGGCAGCAAAGATCTTCTGATGTGCAGTTGAATAGAACACCTCCGGTCTCAGGATATCAACCACCATCCTTGCAGCTTCATTCTCCAGCATCGCGGCTCCAAGCACCGCCTCCTCCATCTCAGGTGTCTGCGGCGGTATCCTCCCTCCCTCCGGAATGACCATAACTGAAGACTTCTTGTCCTGCCTGGACCTGGATGTAACTTGTGCCATTATGTTAAAGTGTTATTTTACAATGATATATGAAAAATGAATATCTGTTCCGACCGTGATCAAATTTAACAATAACAAACCATCAGGGCTCAGCTGCCTGCTTTTTGTTTCAAACAGGAGGTGTTAAAAAAATGTTGAAAACGGATATAATACCGAAAGATGATGAAATATGAAAAGGTTCATTTATTTTTGATACCTGAAGAGTTGACATCGTTATGGTTGTTTTTCCCAAGGCGAAAATAAATATTGGCTTAAGGATCGTTGAAAAGAGGCCTGACGGCTATCATAATATCGAGACCTTCTTTTATCCTGTTGAGTTCGCTGACGCCCTTGAGTTTGTCGTCCGGAGAGACAGCCGCAGAGGCGATTCGCTGAGGGTTACCGGGGTGATGGATGAACCAGATCCGGAAAAAAACCTGGTGATGATGGCAGTGAAACTGATGCGCAACTCCTTCGACTTCCCGTCAATACGCATTCACCTGCACAAAGCCATCCCTGTAGGCTCCGGCCTGGGCGGAGGGTCATCTGATGCCGCAGGTATGCTGAAGGCTCTTAACAAGTATTTCGGGTTCGGACTTAATTCAGAGGAGCTGAGATCATTTGCCCAGAAACTTGGCAGCGACGCACCGTTCTTCATCGACGCAACACCTTCTTTCGCCGAAGGTGTAGGCAATATCCTTTCAGAATTTCCTCTTGACCTTAGCCACTACCACATAATGCTGTTTAACCCCGGCCTGAATATAAGCACTGTCGAAGCGTACGCCGGATGCGTACCCAACCCTGCAGGCTTGTCGCTAAGGCAACTGCTTAAATTGCCGGTGGCGGAATGGCGCGGCAAGGTGTTGAATGATTTCGAACTGAATATCTTCCGTAACTATCCGCAGCTGGGCGAACTGAAAACGGCGCTGTATGATGCAGGGGCAGTATATGCGTCAATGTCGGGCAGCGGGTCGGTCATTTATGGAATTTTCAGGGAAGTACCTGACCTGCCTCACCATCTGGCAAAATCGATGCTGATATCAGCAGAACTCTGATTTCCGCCGTCAGTTTCCTCAGTCTATCTCAACGAGGACCATCCCTTTCGTCACCCTGTCTCCAGGTTTCACATTGACTGCTGCTACCTTTCCGGTGACGTGACTCTTCAGCCTGTTCTTCATCTTCATGGCATCAAGGATCACTATATCATCCCCTGCATTCACCATGTCATCCTGCCTGACCAGCACCTCAATCACCGTGCCGGGGATAAAGCTGTATATCCTGCCGGGGCGAGGCGGCGTATATGCCTTTCTCCCGGCATAACGGCGGCTGAGCCTGGTGGTATACATTGTCTGGTCTATGTTGAGCTTGTCAGCTTCCTTCTTCTCCATAATTGCCTTTTTTTGGGGGGGGAAATCAGAATGGCGGAATACCGTGTTTCTTCTTCGGCATCTGTACAACCTTGTCTTCCGACACCTCGAGGCCGTGAAGCAGGAGCTTCCGCGTCTCGGACGGTTCAATGACCGAGTCAACATAACCTCGTGACGCAGCTACATAAGGATTTGCAAACTTCTCCTTGTACTCCTCAACCTTCTGACGCCGTACTTCATCCGGATTGCTTGCTGTCGTAATTTCCTTGCGGAAGATAATGTTGGCAGCCCCCTCAGGTCCCATTACTGCTATCTCGGCTGTTGGCCATGCAAAAACAAAATCGGCACGGAGATGGCGCGAGCCCATCGCAATATATCCCCCGCCGTAGGCCTTTCTCAGTATTACAGTGAGTTTGGGCACCGTGGCTTCGCTGTAGGCATAGAGAATTTTTGCCCCGTGGCGAATCACCCCTGCATGTTCCTGATCCACGCCGGGAAGATAACCCGGAAGATCAACAAAAGTTATTACCGGTATGTTGAATGCATCGCAGTAACGGATGAAACGTGCCGCCTTGTCCGATGAATCGACATCGAGCACTCCGGCCATCTCAAGAGGCTGGTTGGCAACAAAACCCACTGTTTTGCCCCCCAGGCGCCCAAACCCGATGACCATATTGCGGGCATACATTTCCTGTATCTCAAAGAAATCCGACCCGTCGGCAACCGCCCTGATCACATCCTTGACATCATATGGCAGCGTCGGGTCACCCGGGACAATCTTTTCAATATCATATTTTTTGTCAGGCGGGACAGTCTCAATCACTTTTGCCTTCACCTCATTATTACGGGGAATAAACGACACCAGCTTCTTGATCTGACTGAAGCATTCATCTTCCGTCATGGCAAAGAAATGCGCGTTGCCCGAGACCTCGCAGTGCACCCTTGCGCCGCCCAGCTCTTCCATGGAGATCTCCTCGCCAAGCACAGTCTTGATTACCTCAGGACCGGTGATAAACATTTTGGAGATGTTCTCGACAACAAACACAAAATCAGTCAGTGCCGGTGAATATACTGCCCCGCCTGCACAGGGACCGAGTATAACGGATATCTGGGGTATCACGCCGCTCGATATGGTGTTGCGGAAGAATATCTCTCCGTAGCCGGCAAGTGAGTTGACACCTTCCTGTATACGGGCTCCTCCTGAGTCATTGATACCTATCAGTGGTATCCGCATCTTCAGTGCGTGATCCATGATCTTTGTGATCTTGCGTGAGTGCATCAGCCCCAGTGAGCCTCCTGCCACAGTAAAATCCTGGGCGAAGATGGCAACGGGACTGCCGTGTACGGTTCCTGTGCCGATAACCACACCGTCGCTCGGCAGATGCTTTTTATCCATCCCAAAGTCGCGTGCATCATGCTCAACAAACATGTCATATTCACTGAAGGAGCCGGAGTCGAGAATAGCGAGTATGCGTTCGCGTGCAGTGTTTTTGCCCATGGCTTTCTGCTTCTCGATGGCCTCCTCGCCACCCCCGAGAAGCATCTTCTCACGCCTCTCTTTCAGTTCGCGTATCTTTTTATCAAGAGCCATAATCCTGTTTTTCGTTTAACTGTTTTATTCTTCCGCGCGAAGTAAAGCAAATAAATTAAATTCCCCTGCACCGGGGTTAAATCGCCTTGTAATTATTTAGGTGCAAACCTGTATACAACAAGAGCAATGCCGGCATAGATAATATTCGGGATCCACATTGCAAGGGCGGGGTCAAGATCGCCTTTGAGTGAGAACTGGGAGGCAAACTGCATAAAGAGAATGTATGAGAAGGTCAGCCCGAGACCTATTCCTATCTGCATGCCTATCCCTCCTTTTATCTTGCGTGACGAGAGAGAAACACCTATCAGTGTCAGCACGAAAAAGGCAAACGGTGATGCATTCCTTCGGTGCTTCTCATTGAGATAGAGCTTGATCTCATCGGAGCCCTGTGACTTTAGTACATCGATATAGTCAATCAGTTCACCGCGTGTCATGGTGCCGACAAACTGCGGTGACCGTGCAAAATCATCAGGCCCCACATTCAGAACCGTGTCTATCCTCCTTCCCGTGGTAAGCCTCTCTCCAAGACTGTCTGTCTCTCTTATATGATACCACCATGCTCCCCATTTGTTTGTTGTGGTGTCCCACCTGATCATGTTGGCAGTCATTTTTGATTCCAGCTTACCGTGATCGTCAAACTTTTCCATACTGAAATTACGTCCGCTCCGCGTCATGGAGTTGTATGATTCCATGTAAATGTAAACATTCGGGTAAACCTGCCTGTGGACTGAGGAAACGTTCACTTTCCTGAAGTCGGAGCCACGGTAGTACTTCTCCTCGAAATCCAGCTTGACAATGTTTGAATGAGGAAGAACATAGTTCATGAGAAGAAACGAGCTTAGAGCAATGACGGCTGCTCCCGCAAAGTACGGAACCAGCAGCCTGCGGAAACTCATCCCGCTGTTAAGCATGGCTATGATCTCAGTGTGCACTGCCATCTTCGATGTAAAGAAGATCACCGAAATAAAGACAAACATCGGAGCGAAGAGAGTGGCAAAATAGGGGATGAAATTGAGATAATAGTCGAAGACAATTGCTTTCAGCGGAGCCTGCTTCTCGATGAAGTCATCTATCTTCTCGGAGAAGTCGAAGATGACCGCTATCCCTAATATCAGCACCAGCGAGAAGAAGAACGTCCCGAGGAACTGCCTGATAATATATTTGTCAAGTATTCCCGGTCGAAGCTTCTTCAGGCTCTTTCTGATATTCTTTTCAGTATCTCTTCCTTCCATGTTCCAAAAGTGCCGTCAAGTATCTTTTCCCTGGCCTCAGTGACGAGGCTGAGATAAAACGAGAGGTTATGTATGGTCGCTATCTGTGCCCCGAGCATCTCACCTGAAATAACCAGGTGGCGCAGATAAGCCTTTGAGTAAGTACGGCTGACTTCAGAAGCTGACCCGGCATCAACCGGTGAAAAGTCAGCAGCCCATCGCTGGTTTCTGATGTTGATTATTCCATCGCGTGTAAACAGCATCCCGTTACGGCCGTTGCGCGAAGGCATAACACAGTCAAACATATCAATACCGCGGGCGATGCACTCAAGAAGGTTAGCCGGCGTGCCCACTCCCATAAGGTAACGGGGTTTATCGGCCGGCAATATTTCATTCACAACCTCAATGGTCTCGTACATTACCTCGGCTGGTTCACCCACAGAGAGCCCGCCAATAGCATTGCCCGGCATTTCTTTTGATGCAATTTTCTCCGCAGAGATACGTCTGAGGTCAGCGAAGACAGACCCCTGCACAATGGGAAACAGCATCTGATCATGACCGTACAGGGGCTCAGTACTCCTGAACCGGTCTACACACCTGTCAAGCCAGCGGTGAGTCAGCTCCATCGATTTCAGTGCATACTTGTGATCGCACGGAAAAGGAGCGCACTCATCAAAAGCCATCATTATATCTGAGCCGATTGATCTCTGGATATCAATCACATTTTCAGGAGTGAAGGTATGTTTTGAACCGTCTATGTGAGACCTGAAAATGGCTCCTTCCTCGGTCAGCTTCCTGTTAGCTGCAAGTGAAAAGACCTGGTATCCACCGCTGTCAGTAAGCACTGCTCTGTCCCACGACATGAAACGGTGAAGACCTCCTGCCTTGCTGATGATATCTGTTCCGGGACGAAGATAGAGATGATATGTGTTACCAAGGATGATGTGAGAATTGATCTCATTCTTCAAGTCGCGGTGCAGCACCCCCTTAACCGTTCCCCCTGTTCCTACAGGCATGAAGACAGGTGTGGGTATATCACCGTGACCGGTATGCAGTACACCTGCCCTTGCTGATGTGGATTGATCTGTCCGCTCAATTCTGAACATCCTCTTCTGAATAATGGTCACAAAAGTAAGCTTTCTGCACCTCATTATGAACAGCCTGATGGCAAATTGAGGAAGCGGTTCTTTTTTTGTTGAAAAGATTCTGACAATAGTTTTCTGATTATTTATAATATTACGGCGCAAAATGAGCTGCCGGAATGCTTTTTTCAACTGATCCCATACATATTGTTCTGCTTTCACTGTTCCTGATAATGGCAATTATCCAGGCATGGTACTGGCTTCAGTATTACCGAAGGTCAGCCTATGCCAGGCAGAATGCCGTTGCAGGTACCGGGAAACTCCCTCCTCTTTCAGTTGTTATCTGTGCCCGCAACGAGGCGGAGAACCTGAGCAAATTCCTTCCGTCTGTGCTTGATCAGGATTATCCGTCGTTTGAGGTGGTGGTGGTGAACGACTGCTCTGAGGATAACAGCTTTGATATCCTTGGCGGGATGATGAAGCGTTATCCCTTTCTGAAGGTCTCAACAATCCAGAAAGACCCGGGATTCGCGCACACAAAGAAGCTTGCGATGCTGATTGGCATCAAGGCAGCAAAAAATGACCTTCTTGTTTTCACCGATGCCGACTGTCAGCCGGTATCGAAAATATGGCTGCGCGAGGTGGCCTCGGCTGCTGCCGGCAAAGCTGACCTGATCATCGGGTACGGAGGCTATTTTCCTGAAAAGGGCATCCTCAACAACTACATACGGTACGAGACCATGTTCACTGCCATGCAATACTTTGGAATGGCGATGGCAGGAGTACCCTATATGGGTGTAGGACGTAACCTGGCATACAGGCGGACATATTTTTTCGACCGCGGAGGATTTGGCCCTCATAATCATATAATGTCGGGTGACGACGACCTTTTTGTCAACCGCAATGCCACTGCCGACAACTGCAGCCTCATGCTCTCCCATGATTCTTTTACACGGTCAGTGGCCCAGCAGACCATCGGAGCATGGGCAAAGCAGAAACGCAGGCATTTCTCCGCTGCCGCCTTTTACAGGAAGGATGACAAGGCAAGGCTGGCCCTTGAACCATTATCAAGAGTAGCTTACTATGGCCTCCTGACCACTCTCATCGTCATGCTTGTGTCATGGCCTGTAGTGCTGTTAATAGCTTTGGGAAGGCTGACCATGCGCGCAGTGATACTCAGGAAAGCAGCCCTTACCTTCAATGAGGAACGGTTGTGGTTTTTCTCACTCTTTTTTGATATCTTCGCGCCGTTTGTCAGCGCATTCCTTTACCTGACCTCAAGAAGAAAAGGTAAGGGGAGAGAAACATGGAAGTAGAAACAGGACTATCTGAGAAAGCCCGGCATGACCTGAAGGTCATTGACCGAGCATTGCATGGTGAAAGCAAGGCATACGCCGAGCTGCTTACCAGGTATCGTGATTCTGTATACTATGTCCTGTTAAGAATGGTTAATAACCCGTCGGATGCTGAGGATCTTACTATCGAAGCATTCGGCAAGGCTTTTCATAACCTTTCAAAATATGTTCCCTCACACGCGTTCAGTACCTGGCTCTTCCGTATAGCCACCAACAACTGTATCGACTTTATGAGGAAAAAGAGCCAGAGTCCCAGGCCTTTTGACCATGATGAAGGAGAAGAGGATGAGATGGAGGCTACCGTTGCTTCTGACATGAAGTTGCCTGATGAGGTGATGATGGACAGGGAAACGGCTGCCAGCCTGAACAGGATAGTTAAAAGCCTCAAGCCCCGCTACCGCCGCCTTATTGAACTGCGCTACTTTGAGGACTACTCATATGAAGATATCGCCACCGAATTAAGCCTTCCCATTGGTACTGTCAAGGCACGGCTCTTCAGAGCAAAGGTCCTTATTTTCAATATGGTACAGGACAAAAAGAGCGAAATTTGACCACTGTCACTGAAAAATACTTCCCGTCGCTGACTGAAAAACAACGCCGGCAGTTCCCGATGTTGCCGTTGCTGTACGAGGAATGGAATGAGAGGGTAAATGTGATATCCCGGAAAGATATCCTGAACTTCGAAGTAAATCACCTGCTTCATTCACTTGCCATCGCACGATTGATCACTTTCTTACCCGGCACTTCAGTAATTGACGTCGGCACCGGAGGCGGACTGCCTGGCATACCCCTGGCAATCATGTTCCCTGAAGTCAAATTCACTCTTATTGATTCCATTGCAAAGAAAATAAACGTTGTAAAAGAGATCGTCGCTGCTACCGGTATCACGAATGTCACTGCAATTACTGCAAGATCAGAGGATTATTCCGGACGATTTGAGTTTGTAATCAGTCGTGCTGTCACTGAAACGGGCCGTTTTATCAACCTGACAAGGCATTTGATATCCCCACGGTCCGTGAATACACTTAAGAACGGTTATATTTTTCTGAAAGGCGGCGATCTGGATGCCGAGCTGGAGCCCTTCGCTCCTGCAGTCGTTGTTGAACCTATCAGCCAATGGTTTGACGAGCCCTGGTTTGAGACAAAAAAAGTCGTTTACCTGCCCTGGTGACATTAAAAAAATAACCCTGCTGATTTTTTATTTCAAAAAATGTCTACCTTTGCAGTCTTAAAAACAGGAAAGTACGACACAAAATTATAACTACAGATGAAAAGGACATTTCAGCCATCAAAAAAGAGGAGGACCAACACTCACGGTTTCAGGGAGAGAATGTCAACCCCTAACGGCAGGCGTGTACTTGCCGCCCGCAGAGCCAAAGGCAGGAAGAAACTGACCGTTTCTGATGAGCCAGGGCACAAGGACTGATCGGCTGACAGATAAAAAAGAGACCGTCTTAATGAACAATTAGGGCGGTTTCTTCTTTTATAATCTGATCAGGCGGATTAACTTTGTCAATACTCCGGAATATGAAAGAAATTATCCTGAAAAACGCGAACCCCGACCTCAGCATAATTGCTGAGGCAGTCCTTGACGGTAAAAGATTAACTCCCGCGGAAGCACTGACACTCTATCACAAGGCTGATCTCTCACTCATGGCCGTTCTCGCTACTGAGGCAAAGAAGGCAAAAAGCGGTGATGCGGTCTTCTTCAACCGGAACTTCCATATAGAACCTACTAACATCTGCGTATTTAACTGCCGATTCTGCTCGTATCATAAGCCTGAAGGCGATCCGGAGAGCTGGGAGCTGACAGAAAGCGAGATACTTGATATCGTCAGACGCTTTGAAGGTGTTCCTGTGACAGAAGTGCACATCACAGGCGGTGTGCACCCCTCACGCGATATTCATTATTATGGTAATATACTTGCATCTATAAGGAAACTGAGACCTGACATAAGCATCAAAGCCTTCTCGGCTGTTGAGCTTGACTATATGATCAGGAAAGCCGGCATGTCGTACACTGAAGGGCTCAGTCTTCTCAGGGACTGCGGACTTGATTCCATTCCGGGAGGAGGCGCTGAGATCTTCGATGCTTCCCTGCGCTTAAAAATATGCCGTGACAAGGCTGATGCTGAGACCTACCTCGCCATCCATGAGGCGGCCCACAACCTGGGGATAACCTCAAATGCCACAATGCTCTACGGTCATGCCGAGAGCCCTGCGCAGCGTATTGATCATCTGCGCAGACTGCGTGAGTTGCAGGACCGTACCCACGGGTTCAACGCTTTCATCCCCCTTAAATTCCGCAGGGAAAATAACCGTATGTCGGACCTTGGCGAAGTGCCTGTGACAGAGGATATGCGCAATTATGCCCTCTCAAGGATCTTCCTTGATAACTTTCCTCATCTGAAAGCGTACTGGCCGGCCACAGGCAAGGATGCGGCAGTAATGAGCCTCGCCTTTGGCGCCGATGACCTCGACGGTACAATAGACGACACCACAAGGATTTATTCCATGGCAGGCGCCGAAGACAGCAACCCCAGCCTTTCAACAACAGAACTTGTTGCCATGATACGGTCAGCAGGCTTCAGACCGGTAGAAAGGGACACTCTTTACCGCACCGTTAAGGAGTGGTGATAGCCGGTACTCTCGCAATATAATTTTATCTTTACCGCAGCGTTTACTATTTAATACTTCATCATACGATGAGCACAAGGGATTTTCTCAAAAGCCGTATCTTCTGGAAGCAGATAGGATTGGCTCTTGCTGGTGGCGTGGCCATATTAATAATACTCATTATCTGGCTGAACATTTACACACGTCACGGCCAGTCACGGCCCACACCCGAGGTAAGAGGCCTCTCAATAGATGAGGCAAAGGCGGTTGCGGCAAAAAACAGGATGAGATTTCAGATAATTGATTCTGTCTATACCGCCTTCGTACCCAGGGGCTGTGTGGCGGAACAGATGCCGCTGCCGGGTCACCGTGTGAAGAGAAGACGCATGATCAAGGTGACTATAAACGCATTCAGCCCTGAGATGGTTGCCGTCCCTGACCTCGTCGGGCTGCCGCGCCGCCAGGCACTGTCGCTGCTGGAAACGGCAGGTCTCCAGCCTGGACAGCTTAACTATGTGCCTGACCTGACAGTTGATTTCGTGCTCAAACAAACCCTTCACGGCCGTGAGGTCTCGCCGGGAGATTCGGTCCAGAAAGGTATGGTCATTGACCTTGTTCTCGGCAGAGGACTGAGCAGCCAGCATACTCCGGTGCCACGCCTTCTGGGTACCACTCTTGATCAGGCCCGCAATGAAATACTGGGCTCATCACTGAACCTTGGCGCTTATGTATTTGATGCTACCGTGATCACGGGCACAGATTCCCTTAATGCATTCGTATATAAACAAAATCCTGATTATCACCCGGATGCAACGGCACAGCTTGGTTCGGCCGTGTATATATGGCTCACTGTTGATACTCTCAAAATGACTGTCCGATACCACCCCCGCTGAATTGAATGATACGACTGCGGCCGGCGATGCCGCAAAAATAGAGTTATAACCCCCCTGATGAGGAAGAGATGGCTGATATACATACTGCTGATAATGCTGCCCGCCACCAGGGCAGGCTCCCAGGAGATCGTCACCGGATTGTTTCTCAACAGGCAGCTTGCAGACGTTAAGAATCAGCCTCAGTTGAAAAGTGCCACGGGTACTGACACCCTGCTCCTCCCCTTCACCGACGACTTCGCCCTTGACAGCCTTTATCCCTCTCCGGACAGATGGGCTGATAAACTTGTCTTTATAAATAATACTTACTCGGTAAAACAACCGTCGATGGGGATGGCAACCTTCGATTGCCTGGACGAGTACGGCTTGTTGTACGACAATCTTTCAACGGGTGTCTTTGCCGCCGACAGCCTGACATCATCGCCGCTCAATCTGGTTCTTCAGCCTGCAGACAGTATCTGGCTCAGCTTCCTCTATGAGGCAGGGGGTGTGGCTGACATGCCGGAGCGTGATGACAGTCTCACGCTCAGCTTCTGGGCTCCCGCAGAAGAACGTTGGTACAGCATCTGGAGGGCTGAAGGCGGACCGACAAACGGCTTCCACAATGTTATGATACCAATTAAGGAGAGCAGGTTCCTGAAGAAGGGATTCCGCTTCAGGTTCACCGGCTATGCGTCTCTCTCCGGGATTATTGCTGATCCTTCA
This sequence comes from uncultured Bacteroidales bacterium, assembly GCA_963780735.1. Lineage (GTDB taxonomy): Bacteria > Bacteroidota > Bacteroidia > Bacteroidales > VadinHA17 > SR-FBR-E99. The sequence goes on along the minus strand of CAWADB010000010.1, from coordinate 28,374 downwards.
CGGGCAGGCAACGCTGACCAGTGGAACATAGACAATGTGTTCCTCGACAAGGGCCGCTCAGTCAATGACACCGTACTTCACGATGTGGCTCTTACACTGCCCCAGAGATCACTTATCAAAGAGTATGAGGCCATGCCCTGGCGCCACTTCAGACAGGCTTACCTCTCGGTAATGAGTCCCACGGCTGAAATAAACTATCGCAACAACGACACAATTGTCAGAAATGTCACACGGCATATCACTATTAAGGATGTTCTTCAGAATGCCGTCGTACGCGACTTCGATGCAGGGGCCGTCAATGCCGGGCCGCTGACGGAAACGAAGTATGATGCGCCTCTTATCTACACATATAACTCCTCCTCTACAGACTCGGCCCTGTTCCTCGTGACAGTCTCCCTTGTAACAGACGACTTTGATCCCAAAAACAATGACACCATAACATACTACCAGCGCTTCACGGATTATTTTGCCGTTGACGACGGCACTGCGGAAGCCGGTTACGGCATAAACGGGCAGGGCTCACGCAACGCAATGGTAGCGTTGAAATTCAGGTCCTTTATTCCCGATTCAGTGAAAGCCCTGAAGATCTGCTTCAACGATGCCTATGACAACACTAACCAGCAGCGGATTTGATATCATGGTTTGGGCTGATGACAACGGTAAACCCGGCGTGCTTCTCGGCACGACAGATGGCCCTGTGGCAAAACCGGGTGCCGACCTGAACGGGTTTGTAACTTATCTGTTCGACAAGCCGGTATTCGTCAACGGCGACTTCTGGGTTGGATGGAAACAGTTGACAGATAAATTTCTTAACGCCGGGCTGGATTTGAACACCCCTCCTTCCGACAGACATTATTACTCGCTCAGCGGAACCTGGGAGCCGAGCCAGGCGCCGGGCACTGTAATGCTGAGACCGGTTATGAGGGGCTCAGGATCAGCAACGTCATCAGACGAAGGCACCCTCCTTAATGACCTTTTCGTGATCTATCCCAATCCGTCACGGGGACAGGTCACCCTGCGGGCATCGGACCGGGCGCCCGGGGACTTTGTCATTGACGTCGTCTCACTCACCGGCGCCAGGGTGATGTCACTTGCCCGCACTGACCACCCCGACTTCAGCTCCCTTCCGTCAGGTACCTATATGATCATCATAAAAACACAGGAAGGCAGGCCGCTCTCCCTGATACGCTTTATAAAAATTAACTGATTTTTCCAATGACAGAAGAGGAACTGGCAGACAACCAGGAGCAGGAGCTCTTTGAGCACTTCCGTGTGGTGGTCGATCCCAAACAGTCGATGCTGCGCATAGACAAGTATATTACTGCCCGCCTCGAGGGTGTCTCCAGGACACGTGTACAGACAGCAGCGCAGGCAGGAAATATCATGGTGAATGACAATCCTGTCAAACCCAGTTACCGGGTCAAGCCTTCCGATGTTATTCAGATCCTTCTCCCCAACGAGCCCCGTGAGATCGAGCTGATACCGCAGGATATTCCCATCAGTATCATCTATGAGGATGAGGATGTAATAGTGGTCGATAAAAAGGCGGGGATGGTTGTTCATCCTGCATACGGAAATTATTCAGGTACACTGATGAATGCCCTGATGTTCCATTTCAAAGACCTGCCGCTCTTTCAGACAGGTGAACTCAGACCCGGCCTGGCACACCGTATCGACAAAAACACCTCAGGTCTGCTTGTGGTTGCGAAGAATGAATATGCCCTTAACAGGCTGGGAAAGCAGTTTTTCGACAGGACCACAGGACGAAAATATATTGCTCTCGTATGGGGTACTCCTGACCCGGAGGAAGGCACAATCACAGGTCATGTAGGCCGCAATATCAGGGACCGTAAGATTATGCAGGTCTTCCCTGACGGCAGCCAGGGAAAGCATGCCGTGACACATTATAAAATTATTGAACCTCTGGGATATGTTACGCTCGTCGAATGTCGTCTGGAGACGGGACGGACACATCAGATAAGGGTGCATATGGCTTGGTCCGGTCATCCTCTCTTCAATGATGAGGAGTACGGCGGGCACCGTATTCTCAAAGGCACCACCTTTACAAAATACACACAGTTCGTTCGTAACTGTTTCGATCTCCTGCCGCGCCAGGCGTCTGCATGCGCAGACGCTCTCGTTTGATCACCCCGTGACTGGCAAACGTCTCTCTTTCGAATCACCCATACCTGATGATATGGCAAAGGCGATTGAGAAATGGCGCAATTATATTGTCGGCAGAGACTAGACAATCGCAAATTCTACCAGCTTCCTCCTGCGCCGCCGCCGCCGAAGCCACCGCCGCCGAAGCCGCCAAAGCCCCCTCCTCCTCCGCCACCGCCACTGAAGCCACCAAAGCTTCCACCGTGCGACTTACCGCCACCCATCATGCTCATAAGCAGCCATAATGGAAGGTTACTTGTACCCGATTTTTTGATGTGCTTGTTATTCGAGTTACCGGCCGATGCCATTATGATGACGGCTATAATGATTATTATGAAAATGACGGCGGGGAATGATCCTGATGACCCCTTTCCGGCATAAGTGTCATAGTTATATTCACCTGAAGCCAGTGCCATCAGGACATCTGTGCCTGCATTAAGTCCTCCATAGTAATCGTTATTGCGGAAGCGCGGTATTATCTCCCTGTCAATGATCTCAGCACATGCTAAATCGGGAATAGCCCCTTCGAGACCGTAACCTGTTGCGATGAAGATCTGGCCGAGCGACTCATTGGTCTTTGTCTTTACAAGTACGAGAAGGCCGTTGTTAAAATCAGACTGTCCTACTCCCCAGTCCCTGGCCACCTTATAAGCAAACTCTGACTTGTCGTATCCCTGCAGGTCATCCACAATCACCACAGCGATCTGGTTGGAGGTAGAGTCATTGAAAGCAACAAGCTTATTCTCAAGCGACTGTAATTCAGATGAACTTAATACCCCGGCAAAATCATTCACCAGTCTGGGAGGATCAGGCCGGGGCAGAAGCGTCTGCGCACCGAGAGAGAGTGGCCAAAAGAGCAGTGCAGCCAGTAATATTAAAGAACAGAGATTCTTCATATTCACTCCCCCGTTTCGTTGGTATCAAATGAGATCGTGTCCGCGATCTCGTTAACATCATCCCTGGTATGTGGAAAGTGTTCCTTAAGCTGCTGGCCAGCCATGATGATACCCTCGGAGAGCCCTTCGGTAAACAGATTCTCACTGAAACGATGTTTCATGTGATCACGAATTTCATCCCAGAAACCCAGAGGCACCACACTGTTTATGCCGGTATCGCCTATGATTGCGAACTTTCGCTCCTTTACGGCAAGGTAGATGAGCACGCCGTTACGTTCGGCTGTCTTGTGCATCCCCACTTTCCGGAAAAGCCATGCCGCCTCATCAAGCACATCGGCCTTGCAGGAGGTCTCAATATGAACACGGATCTCTCCCGATGTTGCGTGCTCGGCCTCGCCGATGGCCCGCACAATAGCTTCCTGCTGTTCGCGGGAGAAAAAGGTTGCGGCTTTCATTGTGATGTGATCAGAACTGCACCTTCGGGGCAACTTCGCTACCCGCTGCAGCTTCAAAGTATGGCCGTTGAGTGAACTTGGTCAGGGAGGCGATTAAGTTATTTGGAAACTGTTTGATAAATGTATTGTAACCTCTCGCAGCATCATTGAAGTTATTCCTTGCAACGGCAATGCGGTTCTCAGTGCCTTCAAGCGCAACCTGCAGGTCACGGAAATTCTGTGTGGCCTTCAGCTCGGGATACTGTTCAACAACGACCATCAGGCGGGCCAGTGCGGAACTGACTTCACTCTGTGCAGCCTGGAACTCCTGAAGCTGTGCAGGGGTGATATTCGACGGGTCAACTGTCACCTGTGTTGCCTTTGCCCTTGCTTCAATAACCCTTGTTAGAGTCTCCTGCTCAAATGCAGCAGCACCCTTGACAGTGTTTACGAAGTTCGGAATAAGATCAGCCCTTCTCTGGTATTGTGTCTCAACATTACTCCACTCTGTACCGACCTTCTCGTTCATGGGAACGATCTTGTTATAGATGCCGACACCCCATGATATGACCAGCAAAGCAAAAACTGCAATGACTATTACGGTAATAATGCCTTTTTTCATCTTAAGATTAATTTGGTTATGGTCAAAATTACGAAAAAATCAATGATGATGATCTGTTGCAGGTAAGATGATTACAATCCTACAACATTTGCATAAAGACGAATTGTTTTTGATTTCGTGGCTCATCAGGCCATGAATTTGTATTATTTTTGAATCACATTAAGTAAAAGATGAAGACAATTGCCATTGTTGCCGGGGGAAATTCGTCAGAATATCCTGTTTCAGTCAAAAGTGCACAGGGCGTGGAAGAGGCGCTGAAAGGTAAATATGTGTTGTACATTATTACAATAAGGGGAATGGAATGGTACTGGGAAGATCCCAGGGGCCGCCTCTTCAGCATTGATAAAAACGATTTCACACTGTCAATTGACGGTGAAAAGGTGCGGTTTGACGCTGCCTTCATTGCGATACACGGCAACCCTGGTGAGAACGGCCTCCTTCAGGGTTATTTTGATATGACAGGCATACCCTATACCAGCTGTGATGCCTTTGTTTCAGCTTTGACATTCAACAAGCAAGCCTGCAAATTGTATCTCAATGAGTATGGTATCCCCATGACCGGCGGTCTGCTGATCAGAAAAGGGCAGCAGTATGACCCCGGCAAGATCGTCAGGCAGACAGGCCTGCCGTGTTTTGTCAAACCGAACGCCAGCGGATCAAGCTTTGGAGTGACCAAGGTAAAAGAGGTTGGTGAATTTGCGGCCGCCCTCGAAAAGGCATTTGCTGAAGGTCACGAGGTACTGGTTGAATCATTTATGAAGGGAACAGAGGTGGCTTGCGGTGTGGTCAAAACCAGGCAGAGAAAGATGGTCATGCCGGTCACAGAGATCGTTCCGAAGAAGGAGTTTTTCGATTACGAGGCAAAATATACGGAAGGAATGTCGGAGGAGATTACCCCGGCGAGAATGCCGGAGGGAGTGACCTCACGCATTCAGGAGCTCTCATCTGAAATTTATGATATCCTTGGCTGCAGGGGCATTGTCAGGGTCGATTTTATCGTCACCGCCGAAGGCCCTCAGTTCCTTGAGATAAACACAATCCCCGGCATGACCCCGGAAAGCATCATCCCCCGCCAGGCCGCAGTATTTGGCATATCGCAAACAGATTTGTATTCGATGGTTATTGAAGATCTGTTTTAGTAACAATTCCTCCGGCCTTACCCACTATTGCCTATTGCCTATTGCCTATTGCCTGAATTTAACGTATCGAATCTGTATGAATCTATCGGCGCACATGAGCACACTAGGTTGCGGTCACCGTAACCATTGTCAACCCTGCCTACCGTCGGCCAGAATTTGTTCTCAACAACCCACGGCAATGGATATGCAGCCTTCTCGCGCCCGTATATGTGACTCCAGTTGTCGGAAATCACAGCCTTTGCTGTATGTGGTGCGTTTTTGAGGACATTGTCTTCCTTGTCAGCCTTTCCCTCTTTAATTTCCTGAATCTCTTTCCATATCCCTTTCATTGCATCAATGAACCTGTCAAGTTCTGCCTTTGGCTCCGACTCGGTGGGCTCTATCATCAGGGTTCCGTGAACGGGGAATGAGAGTGTGGGTGCGTGGAAACCGTAGTCCATCAGTCGTTTTGCAATATCAGACTCGTCAACGCCTGCCTCCTTGAATGAGCGGCAGTCGAGTATCATCTCGTGCGCACACCGCCCTTTTGTGCCCGTATAAAGCACCTTGTAAAAACCCCTGAGTCCTGCTTCAATATAATTTGCATTCAGTATTGCGAACCTGGTGGCTTTTGTAAGTCCCTCGGCTCCCAGCAGCATCACATAGGCATGACTTATCGTCAGTACGTGGGCGCTGCCGAAAGGAGCTGCCGCAACAGCGGTAATGCCATGACTCCCTCCTGTCTTCACCACAGGATGCGAAGGAAGGAACTCAGCCAGTTTGCTGTTGCACAGAATGGGTCCCATCCCCGGACCACCGCCACCGTGAGGTATTGCGAAAGTCTTATGGAGGTTGAGGTGGCAGACATCAGCCCCTATTCTCCCGGGACTGGTCAGGCCCACCTGGGCATTCATGTTGGCGCCGTCCATATAGACCAGACCGCCGTTCTCATGAACAATATTTACCATCTCAACGATAGCCTCCTCAAAGACTCCGTGCGTGGAAGGATAGGTGATCATGGCTGCACTGAGATGCTCCTTGTTCTCTTCAGCCTTTTTCTTCAGGTCTTCCACACTGATGTTACCTTTCTCATCGCACTCAACGACAACAACCTTCATACCCGCCATAGCGGCACTGGCAGGATTGGTACCGTGCGCTGACGAGGGTATAAGGGCAACATCACGGTGTCCTTCGTTACGGCTGATGTGATACTGACGTATGACCATCAGTCCGGTATATTCACCTGCAGCGCCTGAGTTGGGCTGGAACGATACGGCGTCAAAGCCTGTTATCTCCTTCAGAGCTTCACCAAGATCATCCATGAGCCTGCGATAGCCCAGCGCCTGGTCAGCAGGCACAAACGGATGAATATTGCCAAACTCGGGCCAGCTCATCGCAAACATCGAGACTGCCGGATTAAGTTTCATGGTGCATGAGCCGAGTGGTATCATGCCGTTGGCAAGTGAGAAATCCTTGCGCTCCAGCATTTTTATGTACCTCATCATGTCGGTCTCGCTGTGGTAGCTGTTAAATGTACGCTCCTGCATGAAAGGTGTGGTGCGGTGAAATTTATCATCGATGCAGAAACAATCGCACAAAGAAGTCACTGCAACAGCTTTTTTTCCTGCAGCCTCGGCAAAGATTTCTACGATGGCGTTGATCTCTTCAAGAGTGGTTACCTCATCGGTGCTGATGAGTACGCAATTGGCGCAAGGGTACCAGAAATTAAATCCTTTGCCAAGGGCTATCTTCTCAATCATATCAGATGTTACGCCAGTAACAGCCTGAACCCTGACAGTGTCAAAGAACTGTTCATGCCTGATGGTGTACCCAAGATCCTTCAAAGCCTTCGAGAGAGTGCATGCCGTCGAAAAAATGTGCATTGCTATCTGCCGGATGCCTTCCGGGCCGTGGTACTGTGCATACATGCCTGACATGGTTGCCAGCAGGGCCTGGGCAGTGCATATATTTGAGGTTGCCCTCTCGCGTTTTATATGCTGTTCGCGTGTCTGCAGGGCCATGCGTAGAGCCTGGTTACCATGGACATCGACTGAGACACCGATGATGCGTCCCGGCATACTGCGTTTCAGCTCATCCCTTGTGGCGAAGAAGCCGGCATGAGGACCGCCGTAGCTCATCGGCAGACCGAAACGCTGATTGGTTCCATAGACAATATCTGCTCCCCACTCTCCGGGAGGTGTCAGCAGTGCAAGGCTCATCAGGTCCGCACCAACACCTATAAGAGCGCCAGCTCCATGAGTCTTTTCAACAAGATCCCGGTAATCGCGTATCTCACCTGATGCCGCGGGGTACTGGACCAGCACGCCAAAGACCCTGCTGTCAGCCTCAAAAAGAGTGTAATCAATGAACTCTATTTCTATTCCCAGCGGCGCTGCACGCGTGATCAGAACATCACGTGTCTGCCTGAATACCGAATTGTCTGCGATGAATTTGTTTGCACCCGCCTTTACCTTTTCCCTTGACCGGGCATTGAACATCATTATCATGGCTTCGCCGGCTGCCGTAGCCTCATCGAGGAGTGATGCATTGGCAATCTCCATACCCGTCAGACCAGTTATCATGGTCTGGAAGTTGAGCAGTGCCTCAAGCCTGCCCTGGGAGATCTCCGCCTGGTAAGGCGTATACGAAGTGTACCATGCAGGGTTCTCAAGCACATTCCGGATTATCACAGGCGGTACGGCCACACCGTAATAACCCTGCCCGATAAACGACCGGTACTGTTTGTTAAGCTTACCCATGTCCCTGAGATAAGCCGTATATTCATATTCGCTCATTGCCGGCGGCAGATTGAGCGGTTTCTCTGCCATTATCGATGAAGGGACGGTTTCGCTGATCAACTGGTCGACGGAATCAACACCTATTGTTTTGCACATGTCCAGCAACTTCGCTGTCCCGCGGACCGATATGACGGTTAACAAACTGATCTGATATCATATTTTAGCTAGTTTATTATCATATAAAAAGGTTGGGGCGAAATTAGCACAAACCTGCACACAAAAAAAAGCATATTCATCATGGTTTATGAGAAAAAAGGATTGCTCCTTATTTCTTCTCCGATTGTTGTCTCGGGACCATGACCCGCGTAAACGACTGTTTCGGGAGGCAGCGTGAAAAGCCTGTTCCGGATGTTATCCAGGAGTTGCTGGTGGTTGCCGCCCGGCAGATCGGAACGTCCTATGCTTCCTGCAAAGAGAGCATCGCCGGTGAAAATTACCCCGTTTTCTTTTGAATAAAATGCAACGCCACCGGCTGAATGACCCGGCACTGCAATTACCTCGAGATCCAGTCCCGCTGACGTCAGGATTTCTCCGTCTGACAGGTATCCTGCAGGCTCAGGAGGAGGCTCCATGGTAAGGCCGAACATCAGTGCATGCTTTGGCGAGGTGAGGTGATTGAATTTCTCTCCCTGGTGAAACCATGACCTTAAACCGTACTTCTCAAGCATAACAGCGTTACCGAATAAATGGTCAAGATGGCAATGGGTGTTAAGCAGCAGAACGGGCTCAAGCTTCAGTGAAGAGAGCAGGTCAATCAGCCTCTTCTCTTCCGTCTTCCCGTAACAGCCACAATCGATGACCACGCAGGAAGTGTCATCTCCGGTAACAATATAAGTATTGACATCTATTGGCGAGAATACCTCTTTGTATATTTTCATCTTATAACTCTTTTTCACTGCCGTTGGCGATGCCTTTCAGCATAGGCACAAAAACGAAATAGCCGTGGGTGGTAATTTCATAATCATCCTCTCCGCGTCTTGTGTACAGCGTCATCACCTGGGTATCGCGTTCGCCGCGCGGCACTACAAGCCGCCCTCCGGTGCGGAGCTGTTTCAGCAGCTTTTCCGGCACCTCTGCTGTCGCTGCCGTGATAATGATGCCGTCATAAGGGCCATATTGCGGCTGTCCCTCGTAACCGTCACCGAGGAAAAACTGTATCCTGTAACCCATTGAGCTGAGCAGTGTCTGTGCCTTGCGAAACAGCTCCCTCTGACGCTCGATTGTATAGACCTTTACCCCCATCTCGGCCAGAACGGCTGCCTGGTATCCTGATCCGGTGCCAACCTCCAGCACGTGGTCACGTTTTCCAACATTAAGCAACGATGTCTGAATGGCTACAGTATAAGGCTGTGATATCGTCTGCCCCGCTGCAATGGGAAACGCCTTATCCTGGTACGCATGTTTCATGAAAGCGTCATCCATGAAGATATGACGCGGCACCCTGCCTATGGCTCCCAGAACATTTTCGTCAGTGATCCCCTTGCTCCGCAGCTCCTCAATAAGCCTCTTCCTCTTCCCTTTGGCTTCAAACGACTCCTCAATCATCACCGCATGATTTTGATCTAAAAATAACAGATATCTTTGCATTACCCTCGCGATTACCGATGAAAAAATTTGCCCGCCGGATCACTGCGTCATATATTGTTGCCGATTTCATTGGCTCAGCTGTTGCCTGGGGCCTTTTTTATCTCTTCCGCAAGTACTTTATTGAGACACAGTTATACGGTGATTATTTCAGGATGGAGCTGGGTAACAAATTCTACCTGGGTATTCTTCTCATACCGATATTTTTCCTTGCGGTCTATACCCTGGCCGGATTTTATTATGATCCCCTGCGGAGATCGAGACTGCTTGAATTCGGCAAATCATTCGCAGTAACCCTGGCAGCCGTGGTTGCGCTGTTTTTTGCCCTGATACTGGATGATGCTGTCGGTCACTACTCAACCTATTATAAATCATTTACTGTTCTCTTTTTCCTGGAATTCATACTCACCTGGTTTCCGCGGTTCGCGATAACATCGATGGTATCGGGCAGGATTCACAGGAGGGTGGCAGGATTCCGGACACTGATCATCGGCAGTAACGGCAAAGCTGCCAGGCTCATCAGCGAGATAAAGAATGAGAAGATGCCGGCAGGCAATCTTATAGCCGGATACATCAGCCTCGACGGCTCTGAAGGCAATCCGCTTGCCGGTGAAGTGCCCTGGCTTGGAACAAAGGATGATGTCATTAAAGTCATCGGGGAACAGGAGATCGAAGAGATAATCCTTGCACTCGAGGAGAATGAATATGACCATGTTGAAGGACTGGTCAATAACATTTGCTACCGCGATGTACTGGTTAAGGCAGTGCCTTCGATGAGGCAGGTTATTTCGGGCCATGTGGAAGCGGGCCCTATTTATGCAACGCCGCTGCTGAGGGTCTCTTACAGGGAGATGCCACACTGGCAGTATATGATAAAAGTTGTGCTGGACTATTTCCTCTCCGTCATGGCGCTGGTTGTGCTATCACCACTGATGGGCGTACTTGCACTGCTGATAAGAATTTCAGGCAAAGGGCCGGTGATCTTCAGTCAGAAGCGGGTGGGGCGGCATGGAAAACCGTTCATGATCTACAAGTTCAGGTCCATGGATGATGACGCCGAATCCGACGGACCGCAGCTCGCTGTCAGAGGAGATAAACGCATCACCAAAGTTGGCAGGTTCATGAGAAAACACCGGCTTGACGAAATACCCAATTTCATAAATATCCTGAAGGGAGAAATGTCGCTTGTCGGGCCCAGGCCTGAACGCAGTCATTATATTGAACAGATACTTCAGAAAGCCCCTCATTATAACAGGGTGTTATCAGTCAAGCCGGGTATCACCTGCTGGGGGCAGGTGAAGCTTGGGTACGCTTCGGATGTGGACAAAATGCTTGAGAGGCTGGACTATGACCTTCTCTATCTTGAGAATATATCTTTGTACCTTGACCTGAAAATTATTTTCTATACCCTGGGCACGATAATTAAAGGGAAGGGACTTTAGATCAGAAATTAATAGTGACAGTCCAGGAACCTGGCTGGTTGATTAAAAGCCTCAGTTCGCAATTAACAGTGGCTGTGTTGAGGGTATTTGGAGCCTCAAATCTTACTTTCCCTTCAAATGGGAATGTAACCTGTTCAAAACCAACAAAATTAGACTGAATACTTTCCTGTCCTGTGCTTCCCTGAAAGGTCAGATTCATAATGTCGTTCTCTTCAGCTTTGCCTCCAGACCGGGAAAATTTATAATTTACGTATGGAACCTCACCGGCCCTGATACAGGAAACTCTCGAGATACCGCTGAGATACTGTACCACATAAGGTGCCATTGTCTTTATTCCCACATATTTATCTTCCTTCCAAATTCCGATAAGGACCGAGTCTCTGCCCTCATATTTAAATGTGTATTTTCCATCCCCGTCTCTCAGGCCCTTTTTCCATGAGCCTTCATATTTTTCTCCTGTCTGCCAGATATAGACACCGGTGCCTTCAGGCAAGCCTTTTTTGAAATCTCCATTATACTGATCAATTCCCATGGGCTTCGCCCTTACCGTCAGCTAAACCTTGCTTACAAGTACCTGTATAACTGTCACTTATCGCCGGAATTAGAACTTTGCAACTGGTTTGTGAAAAGATAACCGTGAATAATGAAGATACAGGCAGCATTAACACAAATAGAATGAACTTCCTCATTTTCTGATGGTTTTATTCAATGTAAAGTTATATATAAAATAGAAAGAGGAGATCTTCTGAGACCTCCTCTTTCTATTTACATAATGACATTTGAGAAATTAAAGTCTCAACATTATCACAATACTAGAACAGATCCCAGAATAATTTAGTGGAAACTTCATCGCCGCCAATAGCAGCAGATGCAGCCTCATAGTTTACCTTATTCATTTTATTTTCATTAAAAGGATAAGGCATCCTTACTGGAATATCAGCATAAGTCAATCCGGGCGGAACAGTCAGGATCGGGAAATCCAGTCTTCTCCATTCAGCCCATCCTTCGACACCCCTGTCAAAGAGCCCAAGCCATTTCTGCGTTCCGATCTTCTGCTTGTAAGTCCCTGTAGCAGTTGCATAGGCTACATCAGGGCGGGCAAGGTAGGTAGCAGCGTCGGCATCAGAAACACCCCAGTAAGCCATGCTTGCCAGGATAGCATTATTGTAATGTGTTGCAGCACCGGTCACACCGCCCAGATTTCTTGCAGCAGCTTCAGCAAGCAGAAACTCAACTTCGACATAATCCATCACAACGGCCGGATACTCAGGATCTATTCTGATATTGTCAGCTATGTGAGAAAATTTACTGTAACTGCTCGAACCGGATTTACCATAAGGCAAGCCTGTATAGGTTCCGGCAGGGTACTCAGTAAACCAGATCGCACGGCGCGGGTCGTTTAGTGCATTCATCATGTCAATGATTGTATTTGTCGGGCAGAAATCCTTACGTGCATTAAGAACAAATGCCTGATAATACGGGTTGACATAAGGGGCAATACCATAAAAGTGGAAAATAGCACTTTCCGACTGATCGGTGAATACGCCTGCTGAGAGAGCCTGGGACACCATTGTGCTTGAATTCATTGAGGGCACATCAGCCATTCTCAGGGCAATTCTAAGTTTAAGAGATGCTGCAAATTTCTTCCATAAAACTATATCGTCATTATAGAGTATATCAGCATCACCAAACCCACTGAAGGTGTCATCAAGATCAGTAATCACCGTATTCAGGCGGGTGATCAGATCCTGGTAGATCGTCAGGGCATCGTCATAAGCCGGACGGCTGTTCTCGGCACCCATCAGAGCTTCGGAATAAGGAGTATCACCAAACTGGTCAACCAGCACATGATAAGCATATATTTCCAGCAAGCTGATTATTGTAAGCTGATTTTTCTGTATTCCTTCGGTAAAACTGGGAGTTATTGCTTTTTCCGCAATCTGCTGTCCGCAGTCTTTAAGGTTAAACAGCGCGTCCCTGTATAATATTCCGGAGAAGTTATCCGGGACCTGCCTGTCTGAGAAATTGTATCTGGTTTCGTTGGTATAAGTAACCTCAGATAAATATTGAGACAGGAACCTTGAACAATTCAGGTTGTAATCCAGCTCTGCTACCTGTTGAAACAGTGCATACTCAGCCTGTGTGAATAATGCGTTTGGCGAGACAGTTTTCGCGTTTTTAGGATCGATGTTGTCCGGCAACTCGCAAGAAGTCACAAAAACAGCCAGGATGAGAAATAAGCCATATAAAGTTTTATTTTTCATGATCTTTCTATTTAATGCGTTTAGAATCCTACCGTTAAGTTAAACCCTATGGTTCTTGTTGAAGGATATGCACCATCAGCTATACCCTGAATATTACCAGCGCTGAGGCTGAGTTCAGGATCATAATACGGCATATTTTTGTGGATCAGCCAGAGGTTTCTTCCCACTATTGAGATCATAACTTTAGAAACCGGACTTTTTGAAAGAAGCTTACCGGGAAGTGAGTATCCGAATGAAACCTCCCTGAGTTTTACATAGGAGGCATCATAAACGCTGTAAGCAGTCGGGAGTGTGCCATAATTCCAACCGCTGTCCCAGTCACCTGCCCAGATGTATGTTGTATTCGGTGTACCGTCTTCATAAACGGCATCATCGAAGATCATACCGCCGCCGTCTTCAACAGGGTCCCTGATAGGATTGCCTTTTGCATTCAGTCCTGCTGTTTCAGCAAAAATACCTGTGGCAAGACCATACTTCATATCAACTGAATAGAGGCTTCCTCCCTGTGAAATATCAACCAGTCCTGAAAGAACAAAACCTTTGTAGTTAAAAACTGTTGTTATACCTGCATTCCACTCTGGAAGTACTGACCCGAGAAGCGCATCTGTCTCCTCGCTCATCAGGTAGTACCCGTCGGCTCCTACCGTCCTCTTGCCATTTGTATATACAAAATCAATTCCGCGAAGCTGACCGTATGACATACCCTTTACAATGTTGGTACTTACATCCCATACTGAATTCAGCAGGATATTATCAACGCCTTCATAAAGACTGATTACAGTATTCTTGTTCCTGAACCAGTTCACTTGCATATCCCATGTAAAATCCTTCGTCCTGATGACTGTGGCGTTCAGAGCAAGCTCAATTCCCTTGTTCTCTATTTCACCTGAGTTAACATATCTCTGATCGAACCCTGAGGCAATTGTTATGTTCACAGGCATGATCTGGTCAACCGAATTTGTCTTGTACAGAGACAGATCAAATCCGAATCTGTTATTGAAGAATTTTGTCTCCAGACCAGCTTCCATACTTTTGGTTCTCTCGGGCTTCAGATCAGGATTCAATAACACCGGGTTATTACGGAATACACCACGTGTTCCCCAGTTAGCATCCTGAACATATGTTGAATTCAGACTGTAGACGGGAGCATCGCTACCAACTTCAGCGTAGTTCAACCTGAGTTTTATGAACGAGAATACCTTTGATCCTTTAATGCCCGGCAGCTCAGAAATAATAAAACTGGTTGAAACTGAAGGATAAAAATAACTGTTGTTCTTCTCCGGAAGAGTCGAAGAAACGTCATTACGCCCGGTAACATCAACATATAGAAGGTTTTTGTATCCGAGAGATATGCTTCCATATAAGCTGTTAACTCCTGATAACCTTTCAGTCTCTGTGGTCTGAATAGGAGATGAAGAGTTCATAAGGTTGTAAAACTCAGGAATAAGTAACCCGCCTACGGTTTCTCCATAGGTAGATTTGGCGGATGTTTTTCTTGAGGTTGCACCAACCAGGCCATTGATGGAGAAGTTTTCAAATGATTTGTTAAACCTTGCCATCAGATCAAAGTTGGTCTCATTGAAGGTTCTCAGGAATTTGTTGTATTCGGATGTCTGGTTGCTGTAAACAGCTACTCTTTCTTCCTGGTACTCAGAATAGGTATCAGTTGATCCACGGCCCTCAAGAGTAAGCCAGGGGGTAAGTATGTAATGAACCATCCCATATCCGAACACCCTGTCCCTGCCGTCATTTTGAAAGTTCATATTACGGGTCCAGTAGATGTTGTTATGATAAATCGGAATCTCCAGATCATCATAATAAGCATAGTTCCAGGTTCTCTGCCTGCGGTCAGGAGTGATCCAATAGTCTCTCAGGTCATAAATATCGACGTTTGCCTGGAACCACTGGGCGAGTGATTGCATGGGGTTACCCGGGTCATAACCGGTACCGTAACGGCCTTTATTCTTATCATTTATGTAGGTAACATTGGCGTCTGCTGTAAGCCTTTCACTCAGCTTGTACGATCCGGCAAAGTTTATTGAATTCTTTTTGAGCTCACTGTTCGGCATAATGCCTTTTTCAGTGAGGTTAGTGTATGATAATCTGAATGTGCCCTTGTCATTACCGCCGTCAAAAGCGACGTTGTAATTTTGCTTTACACCTGTTTCAAAGAAATCAGCGAGATCATGTTGGGCAGCTACCCATGGTGTTTTTTTCAGATAGTTTTCGGTATCAGTCGGTTCAAGGCTAACCCAGTCAAATACCATCAGGTTGGGGTCAAATTTTGCACCCCACGAAGCATCTTCTGATGTCGGAACAATAAGATCATCAGTGCCGTCGCCGTCGAGGTCAGAATAAAAGAAGTATCCGGTTGGATCTTCGTAATACTGTCCATAACCGCCTCCGTACTCTTTCTGCATTTTTGGCAGAGTTGCCTGATCGATCTGGCTGAACATGAGACCTGCACTAAGTGTCACACCAATGCCTTTTCTGGAAGCCCCTTTCTTGGTGGTAATCATAATGACGCCATTGGTAGCACGTGAACCATACAGTGCAGCGGCAGCCGCGCCCTTAAGAACCGACATTGACTCAATATCTTCAGGGTTGATATCGGAAGCAGCATTACCGTAGTCGTAGCCTCCACCGCCTTCAATTTGACTCTGGCTGTTTGTAATACTGTTATCCAGAGGTATACCGTCGACTACAAAGAGTGCCTGGTTATTGCTCATAAGAGATTTATGACCCCTTATAAGAACGTTCGCAGATCCACCCATCGTATTTGATTGCGTGATCTGAACACCTGCAACTTTGCCTGAAAGTGAGTTCACAAAGTTTGATTCCTTGGTTTTACTGATGTTATCGCCGTTCACTTCCTGAACTGAGTAACCAAGGGCTTTCTTATCCCTTGTTATACCCAGGGCGGTTACAACCACTTCATCCAAACCAACCATGTCAGTGGCCATCGCAACATCAATGGTTGTCCTTGCACTAATCTCTTCTGACTGAGTCTTCATTCCGACAAAAGTGAAGGAGAGGGTTTTTGATGAGATAGGGACAGTGATGGAATATTTACCAGCACCATCCGTCAGGGTACCGAGTGTGGTACCTGGAACTGTTACAGAAGCACTCGGAATGGGAACCCCATCGTCGGCTGAAGTAACAGTACCTTTAATTGTCACCGTCTGAGCCATCAGGGCTGAGAAGCCCGTAAACACAAACAGTGCAAGCAACAGTTTAAGTCTGTTCATAGATCAGAGTTTTAGTTTAATGACTAAAAGTTAGGTCAAATTCTGCCCGGCAAAACAGGGTTCGCATCATCCGATTTGCCCCCCGCAAAACAAGACAGGCATTAAATATATGAAAATTTTCTTCTTAATGTCTGATTTTGAGCGCTTTTTTTGCATAAAAGGAAAATAAATTCATAATAAATTAAAAGAAAGCCGATATCAACCTGAAATCATAAAGGGGAAGCCGGGAAGCCGGATTTCAGTTGAGATCTTAAAATTCCAGGGTTTGTAAAAGGTTTTTCTTAACTTTATTACCCAACTAATACCCTACATGTTATGAAAGTTGCTGTAGTGCTTGCCGGATGCGGAGTCTTCGACGGAGCTGAGATCCACGAAGCCGTGATGACATTGTATGCCATTGACAGAACAGGAGGCACATACCAGATCTTTGCACCAAATGTGAAGCAACATCATGTCATTAATCATATCACCGGCGAAGCGATGAATGAAGCACGCAACGTACTCACCGAAGCAGCCCGCATCGCCAGAGGTAAAATAAAAGCCCTGACTGAATACAGGGTGGCTGACTTTGATGCCCTCATATTCCCCGGAGGTTTTGGTGTGGCAAAAAACCTCTGCACTTACGCCTTTGACGGTCCTGAGTGCCATGTCGACAGGGTGGTGGAAGCGGCTATCCGTGATACTCACAAAGCCGGTAAACCAATCGGTGCCCTGTGCATCTCACCGGTGCTTATAGCCAGGATCCTGGGCAATGTGACCGTCACCATAGGCAATGACCCGGCAACCGCCAGGGACATAGCCGCCATGGGAGGCAGACATGAGACAAAACGACACGGCGAGGTATCCGTCGATAAAAAAAACAGGATTGTCACGGCACCTGCCTATATGCTGGATGCAACCATCACAGAAATAGCGAGCGACGCTGAAGAAGTCATCAAAGCAATAAAGGAAATGGTTGAAGCGAAGTGATTACAACCTTCCGGCTTCAATCTCTGTTATAATTTGCTCAATGAGATAGTCCTCCCCTTCGGGGTCATAGTCTGCTTTGAGATCAGCCCCGAAAATACGCGCAATACTTTGCCAGAAGGTGGCGGAGAACTTACCGCGGTACTGCTTTATAAGATCAAAGGAGGTATTCTGGGTTTCCCTTTCAATCAGTTTGATGAGTATCTTGCCCTGGGAAAAGGTAAGCTTCTTCATATCATCTTCGTATTCCTTGAAAATGTCCTTTTCATATTGCTGCAGGAAATTATTCTGATCCCTCTTGTTGGGCATTGTCTCGAGCAGCCTGTTCACACGGCCGACCTCATTCCTGACAAGCAGGGCGTAAGGATATACCCGGCGGACATTATAAACAAGACGGGCATGTCTCCGATAATTGAATTTTACCCCGCGTGGCATCTTACCGTAAACGGTGATCTCCTTAAGCTCCACAAGGGGGTATGTCTGACCGTCGTATGTGGCAGTCCTGAGAACGTTGTAGATACTCTGTGTTGAATCAGGGGCAGAGACCTCACCGGTCTGGCTGTAACCTGCAACACAGAAAAGTAAGACCAAACATATGGTAAAAAGCCTCTTCATTATTCTCTGCAAATTTAACCAATTGTCGTGCCAAAGGTTCATATCAGAATAAAACTGACCGGGATCATTTTCCCTTATTGCAGATAAATTAACTTTGCTCTCACATGATTTCCAGGCCGACAATAGAGGAGCTAGAAGACGGATCGTCATACGCAAAGGTACTGACCCTGCCGTACAGTGATATCGCACCCTTTGTAATAGGCAGCCTGAAATTATTTAACCTGCCTATGATGACGGTTTGGGTAGTACTGGCTCTGACTGCATTTCTTACTGTATGGCTCTGGCCCGGAGCCAGTTACTCTCCGGAGCATCTGCGCATATTTATTGGACTTGCAACGGGATCAGTGGCACTGCCCCTGCTTCTGATCCCCATCCATGAAGGCCTTCACCTTTTACCTTTCAGTTTGGCAGGGGCAAAAGACATCAGGTACGGCGCCAATCTCCGACAGGGTATAATTTATGTAACAGCCCACCGATTCGTGGCAGACCTCAGGCTCTTCTCCGTTGTGGCCTTTACCCCGTTTGTGCTAATCACAGCCGGAATTATTGCAGCCATGATCTTCTGTTCTCCCTGGTGGAAATGGGTGTTTTCACTTGCACTCTTCACCCATACAACCATGTGTGCCGGAGATGCTGCATTAATAGGGTATATGAGAGGTTTCAGGCACCGCAATGTATACACATGGGATGACGCTGACAGAAAAGAAGCTTATTTTTATGTCGCGAAAATAAACGCAGATGATCGTTTGTAGAGACGCCAATCCTGGCGTCTCTGCAATTTTAAATTAATTTCATTATTTTCATCCCGCATTAATTTCACTGATGACCTACCTTAACCGTGTCCTGAAGAAATTCCCGAAATTATTCTGGGTATCAAATATCATTGAGCTGTTCGAGCGCTGGGGGTGGTACGGTTTTTACAGCGGATTTTTTGCCCTTTATCTAACCTCAGCTAAAGAGGACGGTGCACTTGGATTTTCCAATGTGGAGAAGGGGACCATCATGGGCACAGGGTCGATGATCCTGTACTTTCTTCCCGTAATAACTGGCGCAATAGCTGACAGGGTGGGTTATAAGAAAGTGCTCATCCTCTCATTTACAACCTATATACTTTCTTTCTTTATGCTCAGCAGGTTCGGGACCTTCGGCGCAATCTTCGCGGCATTCATCCTTCTTGCTGTTGCCGGAGCCCTTTTCAAACCTATCATATCCGGCACCGTGGCGAGGGTGACCAATAAGGAAACCGCTTCACTCGGTTTCGGAATCTTTTACATGATGGTGAATATCGGAGGTTTTCTCGGGCCTTTTGTCGCAAGCATGCTGTATAAGAACAGCTGGGATATGGTATTCTACGTATCCATTGCTGCCATGACCCTGAATTATCTGCTGGTCCTGTTCGTTTATAAAGAGCCTGCCGTGGAGGTGACTGACAAGACATTTCTGCAGAATATAGGCATTGCATTTAAAAACATTGGTCTCACACTGACCGACTGGCGTTACCTTTTATTCCTGCTGATAATCGGTATCTTCTGGACAGCTTACAATCAGCTTTATTATTCATTCCCGGTATTCCTCGATGCGTGGGTGAACCTTGATAAACTTTCCCTGTCCCTGGGTCTCGACCCGGGCAGGATTACAACTGTTACAATATCAAGCCTGGCATCATTCTTTATAATTCTCTTTCAGCTGATTGTTTCATCGGTAACCGCGAGGCTCAGACCTCTGAATTCCATTATGATCGGCATTTTCATCTTTGCCTTCGGCCTTGCCATGATGTTCGCGAACCTGAATCCGTGGCTGATTGTTCTGGGCATGCTGATCTTCAGTATCGGCGAGATGGCCTCCTCACCCAAAATACAGGAATACCTGGGGGGCATCGCTCCGTCTGACAGGAAAGCCCTTTACATGGGCACTTCATTCCTCCCCATAGCCCTGGGACACCTGGGAGCCGGCCTGATATCAGGAAAACCGTTCGAGGTGATGTCTGACAAGCTTTTCCTGCTTAAGAGGGCAGTGTCTGAAAAAGGATTTGATATCCCGGACATTTCAGGCGCCTTCACCCAGACGGATTATTACACAAGGGCTCAGGAACTGTTCGGAATGGATTCGCAGCAGCTCACCCGTTACCTGTGGGATACATACCGTCCTTCAAGGATTTGGGTACTGTTTGCGACAATAGCAATAACGGCAAGCATCTTGCTTTTTGTGTATGACAGGTTCATACTCAGGGGAAGGGAAGTAGGCGGCAAATAGCCTGGGGACAGACAGCCAGAGAAACGATAACTTACTGACAAACAACCGATAACGGAGTACCGACAATAAGATCGACAATATGAAAACAAAAGCCTTATTAATCACAATCCTCCTTCTGACCGCAGTGTCCCTGACCCTGAACGCCCAGAGACGCATGCTGAACATGCCGGATATTCCCGGATATGTCACACTGAAATGTGATTTCCATACCCACACGGTCTTTTCTGACGGTAACGTGTGGCCAACACAGAGAGTCGGAGAAGCTTGGAGAGACGGACTTGATGCTCTCGCCATCACCGACCATATCGAGTACCAACCTCATAAAAATTACATACCAGCTGACCAGAATGCTGCGTGGAAGATAGCAAGGGATGTCGCCGCAGATTATAATATCATACTTGTCCATGGGGCAGAGATAACCCGCAGCATGCCTCCCGGGCATATTAATGCACTCTTCATTCAGGATGCCGACTCTCTCAACAAGCCTGACTTCATGAAGGTAATTGAGGCTGCAATTAAACAGGGGGCATTCATCCAGTATAATCATCCGGGATGGAAGGCACAGCAACCTGACGGCATACCACGACTTTATCCTGTCCACCTTGAATTAATCGCCAAAGGATGGCTTCACGGAATAGAATATTTCAACGAATATGAAACCTACAGGAATGATACTGTTATGGAGATGTGCCGTGAACATAAACTGGCAGTGATGGGTAACAGCGACATACACGGTGTGATCAGTGAAACTTATATGGAGCCGGAGTATACCCACCGGCCTGTCACACTTGTTTTTGCAAAAGATCGTACCATGGAATCCCTTCGCGAAGCGCTGTTCGCAGGGCGCACTGCCGTCTGGCACGGCGACTCCCTGGCAGGCTTTGAGCAGTTCACCGGCCCTCTGTTCAGAGCTGCTGTCAAGGCAGGAGTTCCCTATAAGGATGACGGCAAGAATATCTTTTTTGAAGTCAGTAATAATTCTGACCTGCCGATGAAACTGACCGGCGGTTCCGAAGGAACCCCCGCAGTGCTGACCTTACCGGCCAACATGACTGTCAGGGTAAAAGCTGACAGGCGGTACCTTAACCAGCCTCTCACTTATGATGTAAGCAATATCACCACAGGAAGCGGAACAGTCCTCAGGGCTGAAATAACTGTACCGTTAAAATAATCCTGTCAGGTACTCTTCTATTCTTCCTTGTTTACAGGGATGATTCTGAATGAGTAATCATACCTGGCATCACGCAGACAATATTTTTCATGCGTGCGTGCACCCCATGAATTATCTCCGCCGACACCCATCTGGCCGTAATCGATATTTACACATACCAGATCACGCGGTCTTACATCATCGATATGAGTGTTGACCAGCTTCGCATCAGGCCTGTAACCTGCAATCTTACCCGGTGATTCGAAGTCATCATGAAGGTAGTTCATCGCCGCAAAGCTGAAGACAGGTCTGCCTTCAAACCGAAGCCCGGTGCCCGTGTTGTCAGTCACAGTCAGCCATCGGGTGTCTGTCCTGTAACCATTCTCCTGCGGCCTGACATACGGTACGTACTGCTCTGCCACGGTGCTCTCATATATACCTACAAAGGCCGAGGTCTTGCGGTCAGCATAATTTTCGTGAGGGCCCCTGCCATACCATGAAAGATCAGTAAACCTGTCAGGCATTGTCATTTGCATCCCCACGCGGGGGATCTCTTCCAGCTTCATGTCGGTTTTTGTGAGACTGAATGATACATCCACTGACCCGTCACCATGAACCAGGTATGTCGTTACAAGTGATGCAATTCTTCTGTTGTCCAGGCCCGGAATATCAAAGGTGAATCGTACCCCGGCGATGTTCATGCCTGGCTGGCTTATCTCCGCCGATTTCAGCACGGCATTGCGACCTGCATCCTTCCAGTCGGCATTTCTCTTTTCCATACCGTTACCGTAATCGTTGTCAGTTGGCGGCCTCCAGAAATCAGGCCGCGGACCTGACCGGAGAAACTCATGGTTCCATGCCCTGAGTGATTTCATAACCCCGGCGGACATGTCAAACACAACGGTAAAACCTTCACCCGCTACGGTTAAATCAGTCCCTTCAGTCTGAACGTCTACCAGGGCTAAGTTATCAGCACCGGCGGAAGCTGCATCAGCATGGAAAGGCAGAAGCATCTGTTCGGACGCATACTGGTGATCCTGCGGTACTATACCCCATTCATCAGCTCTTGAAACGTACAGGTTCAGATAGTATTCCACACCCGGTTCAGGTTTTATGACACCGTAAGGTATCTCCTCCGTCGATGATTTTCCCGGCCCGAGGTCTATTTGCCCCAGATGACCGGAGTTGTACAATACGCCGTCAGCCAGTACCTCCCAGCTGATGTTGAACACCGACAGGTTTGTAAAATCATATTTATTTGTTATTGTTACAAGACCGCTTGTCAGATCAGCTGGGGTGAATTTCACGTACTGATATACTTTTTTGACCTCATCAAGGGCAGGGTGCGGTATGCGGTCAGGCCCTACCAGCCCGTTGCAGCAGAAGTTACCGTCGCTGGGTGCCCCTGGTTCTCCATAATCACCGCCATAAGCATAATAATCCTCTCCGTCCTCATCTGTCTCAAGCAAGCCCTGGTCAACCCAGTCCCAGATGAACCCGCCCTGGAGTATATCGTATTTTTCTATCACGTCCCAGTAATCCTGCAGGTTACCGGTACTGTTACCCATTGAGTGGGCATACTCGCACATGATTAAAGGTCTGTCATATCCGGGTTTCCCGGCATTTTGTGCATACTGTTCCAGTTCCTCAATTGCGGGATACATCGGGCACCATATGTCTGTGTGTCTCTCCGGACTGTTGGTTATCTTTTCCGCCCTCTCATACTGTACCGGGCGGGTTTTGTCCCTTTCCTTAATCCAGTTAAAAGTTGCGACAAAATTTCGTCCGTCACCTGCCTCATTTCCGAGCGACCAAATCACCACTGAGGGGTGGTTCTTGTCGCGCTCCAGCATTCTGACTGTCCTGAACATGTGCTGACCCAGCCACTCAGGCTTGTCCGCCAGGGTCTGGTCCTTGTCATAACCTATTCCGTGAGATTCGATATTGGCTTCATCAATGAGATAGAGCCCATACTGGTCGCACAGTGCATAGAAACGTTCAGGCTGTGGATAGTGTGATGTCCGGACTGCATTTATGTTGTGCATTTTCATCAGTCTGATATCCTTCAGCATGGTTGTTTCGTCAATGGTGTGCCCGGTCACCGGATCATGCTCGTGCATGTTGGTGCCCTTCAGAAGCACTGCTTTACCGTTTATCAGGAACTGAGTTCCCTTTACCTCGGTGGTCCGGAACCCTATCCGGCTGCTTACGCTCTCCAGCACCCTTCCTCTCCTGTCAGCAAGGGTCAGTACCAGTGTGTAAAGCGATGGTGATTCAGCCGACCATGGATTTACATCCTGTAATTCTGCGCTTAGATGCAGAACCGCTGTTGTGTCAACAGCATCAGCATCCCTTATCTCGCCCATGATCTTTGTGTCGCCATCATACAGTCCTGCTTCAAGGCGAAGGTTCGCCGGTCTTTTTCCTGTATTGGCCAGCTCAACATCGAGATCGAGATGCCCGTCAGTATAATCATTCACCAGTGTTGCCCTGGAAAAAAAATCACGAATGTAAGTGACAGGTCTTGCGTGCAGCCACACGGAGCGCTGAATGCCGCTCAGCCTGAAAAAGTCCTGCCCTTCCAGATAGCTCCCGTCACAGTACCTGTACACTTCAACAGCTATTGTATTTTCCCCCTTATTCAGAAACGGCGTGATATTAAACTCCGTCGTCGTTTTACTGTCTTCGCTGTAACCGACCTGTTCACCGTTGACCCACACATAAAATGCAGAACTGACACCGTCGAAGGTCAGGAAAACTTCCTTATGCCTCCATCGGGAGGGCAGGTTGAATGAACGCTTGTACGATCCTACCGGATTATCGGAATGGTCAATAAAAGGAGGATTCGTTTTGAATGAGTAACCAATGTTCACATAATACGGAATGCCATAACCCTCACGCTCCCAGGTTGAAGGCACCTCAATATCTGACCATGAACGGATATCATAGTCATCTTTGAAAAACCAGTAAGGACGTTCTGCCGGAGTCTTTGCAAAGCTGAATTTCCATTTGCCGTCGAGTGACATCACATTTTCTGATTCTCTCCATCCTGCGTTGAGGGTAGCAGCGTTGTCAGGGAAGCTGACTATTGTGGCATGCGGTTTCTCAGTATTAACGGTGTTGACCGCCAGGTTCTCCCAGTCGGGAAGGTCTTTCTCCTGCCATCCGTCTTTGCTGTAGTCGTGGTAATTCTGACAGGCACCGGAAAACAGCATGGCTGCCACTATGCCAATGAGAGGTCTCCTCATGGTTCAGTCCTTTAGGTACTCACCAAAATTAAGAATAAAAAAGCATATATCGCTCTGTTACAAGACTCAGGAAAGATCCTGCGGAGAGTTGATGTTTGTGAAGACTTTTAGTGTTTTTTTATCTGCCGGAAGGTCATAATACCTGACCTTTAATGGTTTAAAGAAAGCTCTGACAGCTGTATCTTTTCCTGTCAGCAGGTATTTTTCGAGGTAAGGATGAAGACTGCATCTGTAAATGGCATGGAGAGGTTCAATCGATTTTCCAATTCTCGGTATCAGAACATCAGTTGGGGCCTTCAGGAAGGTAGCCGCCTGGTCCTTGATTATTTCCTCAGACAGCCACGGCATGTCACCTCCGAAGACAAAGAGCCACGGTGCCGGCGAAGCTTTCATTGCTGCCTCGATGCCTGCCAGGGGACCCATACCCGGAAAGTTATCAGTAACTTTTACAGTGCCTTCCGGCGATGCCTCATCCCCCGGCCATCCTGCCAGGATAATTTCACGGAACAAAGGTTTCAGGAGACTTACTGTACGGGTAATAATCTTCACTCCCTCAATCTCGATCATGGATTTATTGATGCCACCGAAACGTGACGCCTTGCCTCCGCAAAGAACAGCAGCCGATATGTCAGGAAAAACTGTTTTCAGAATAATCCGCTTATATGGCCCTTATCATCAATGTCAATCTTCTCTGCAGATGGCACGGGCGGCAGCCCGGGCATACGCATTATTGAGCCGGCTATCGGAACGATGAAGCCTGCACCGGATGAAAGCTCGATTTTACGTATCCGGATGGTGAAATCGCGTGGCCGGTTCCGCTTGGTCTGGTCATCAGAGAGAGACTTCTGGGTTTTTGCAATACATACTGCTAACTCCCCGAAGCCCAGATCATTGATTTTTTTCAGTTGTTCCCTGGCTTCGAGAGTGTATTCAACATTGCGTGCTCCGTACATCAATGTAGCTATGGTCTCAATCTTTTTCTCGAGAGGCCATGACAGGGCATACAGCGGCGTGAAACAATCAGTGCATGCCTCAGTTGCTTCCAGCACCGCCTGCGCAAGCTCCACGGCACCTTTGCCGCCGTCAGCCCATGCAGTGTTGACTGCAACACGTACATTGTGCTCCTCACAGTATGTTTTCACCAGGGCGATCTCGGCATCAGTGTCTGTATCGAAACGGTTTATCGCGACCACAGGCCTGAAGCCGTAATAATGCATGTTCTCGATATGTTTGTCAAGGTTCTCGAAACCCTTGCCCAGAGCATCGGTATTTTCCCTGGTAAGATCAGCCAGCTTTACACCTCCGTGATATTTCAGCGCCCTTACGGTCGCCACTATTACCACAGCGTTTGTCTTCAGGTGGCCTATCTGCGACTTGATATTGAAAAATTTCTCGGCGCCCAGCTCGCTGGCAAAGCCGGCTTCGGTGACCACATAATCACTGAGTGTAAGACCCATGCGGGTCGCCAGTATTGAGTTGGTACCCTGGGCTATGTTTGCAAAGGGACCTCCGTGAATTATTGCAGGAGTGCCTTCAAGTGTCTGAACCAGGTTTGGCTTTATAGCATCTTTCAGCAGGGCGGCCATTGCTCCCTGGGCTTTGAGATCACGGGCGAAGACGGGCTTGCCGGCATAAGTGTAGCCGATAAAGATATTGCCCAGACGTGTCTTGAGGTCACTGATGCCGGTTGCCAGGCACAGGATTGCCATTACCTCGGAGGCAGCAGTAATATCAAATCCTGTCTCCCTCGGCACACCCTGTGCCGTGCCGCCGAGGCCGATAACCACAGACCTCAGGGAACGGTCGTTCATGTCCATAACCCTCTTCCATGCAATCGTCCTCGGGTCAATCCCAAGGTTGCTCTCAGACGCCTGTATATTATTGTCAATCATCGCGGAGAGAAGATTGTGAGACTTCTCAACTGCTGAGAGGTCACCTGTAAAATGAAGGTTAATATCTTCCATCGGTATCACCTGCGAGTAACCGCCGCCGGCGGCGCCTCCCTTTATTCCGAAAACAGGTCCCAGCGAGGGCTCACGAAGCACTACGGTGGTTTTCTTACCGAGGAGATTCAGTCCCTGAGCCAGGCCTATTGAAGTTGTAGTCTTGCCTTCGCCCGCAGGGGTTGGAGTGATTGCCGTCACAAGTATAAGTTTTGCTTTCGCCGCTTTCTTTTCATCAATCAGGGAGAGAGGTAGCTTGGCCTTGTATTTCCCGTATAACTCAAGGTCGTCCTCTTTGAGTCCAAGCTTGCCGGCCACATCGGCTATAGGCCTGATTACCGCACTCTGTGCAATCTCAATGTCTGTTTTCATCAGATTTTTCTTTGGAATAAAAATAAGACATATTTACTTCTTCACAATATCTCCCTGTAGTCAGGCTGTCGATCCATCCGCATACGCCATGCCTGAGGGTATCCGTTGTTGATCCGGTTCCCCAGATTGTTTACAAATCCCAGCGGTACACCTCGGTAACGGATGAGTATCCTTCCCCGGTCCATTCCCTCTATGTGAAATTGCTCCAGGCGGACAAATGCTACAGCCTCATCATAAGATGCATCATACACCGGCCAGGCTCCCTCCTTCCGTTTTACCGACATCGCAAGGTCATGGGCCGGAATAAAACTGTCATTCTTGGTTTCGCCGATCATGGTTCCCGACTTAATGACTGAAAGCCTGTCATCAATATGACCAAAAGTATTCCGGTCAGTTGCCAGTGCAATGATCCTGTTTCCTGACATGAACAGCCTGTCACTGTCAGCAGCAATCATCTGCCCGGCCAGTCCGGAAATTTTTGCCGGCGGTTTCTGGCTGACCGCCCTGACCTTCAGATGACCTTCACCCTGGCCCTCTGTTTTTCTGAGTACGGCGATGAAAAACCCGTCGCCCTCTACCCTGCCAGGGTGAAAAGCATATCCCTCCGTCCCTGCATAACTGACTTTCTCAATTCCGGTGCTGCCTGCAATATCAATTCCGACAGATTCAGCGGCCGTGCTTTCCCTGAACCATGAGATGTTCTCTTCATTCTCGGCAGGATTAAAGGTGCATGTCGAGTAAATCAGTATACCTCCGGGTTTAAGTGCAGGCCATGCCTCCATCACTATTCTCCGCTGCCGCTCACTGCAAAGCCTGGCATTCTGCAGCGACCACTCCTGCACAGCTGCCGGGTTACGGAACATCCCCTCACCTGAGCACGGAGCATCTGCAACTATTACATCGAAGAATGACGGCAGTGATGCAAAAGATGAAGGATCATTCTGCGTCACGACAGTATTGCCAAGTCCCCATTTGGTTATGTTCTCAGCCAAAACTGCCGACCGCGAACGGATTACTTCATTGGCAACCAGGAATCCTCTGTCTCCAATCAGGGCTGACAAATGAGTGCTCTTGCCTCCGGGCGCTCCGCAAAGGTCAAGCACGCGAAGATCTCCCATACCTGCAGTTACCTGCCTGAAAACCTCCCCGGTGAACATGCTCGATGCTTCCTGGGGGTAATACACCCCTGCATGAAAGAGCGGATCAGGCGTAAAAAGAGGTTTCACCGGAAGATAATAACCCTGCGGCTCCCACGGAA
>CAWADB010000009.1:0-200075 GCA_963780735.1 uncultured Bacteroidales bacterium | reverse complement strand
AAAAGGAAGGTTTCTCGCCGACAGCTCGCTGATCAAAGTCGATACTACCGGCAGTGCCTGGTATTCTAACGGTCTCTTTAAGGAGGTGCAGACCACACCTTTACCGCGTTATATTGACGAAAGCGCTTATGATTACAGGCCTGACACCCTCTCTCCGTTGCTTGATATTGCCGGTCGCAGTGAAGCCATCCCCTGGCCGAGGGATATCAGGAATATGCCAAGACCGACCGGTCCGGGGCCGGATATAGGAGCGTATGAAAGACAATTGGGCGAAAAGAAAGCATCAGGCAATAGACTTTAGACCTTCAGACATGAGACTTTTCCTGGTCATATTGTTGATACTGACAACAGCTGCCCAGCAAGCACAGGGGCAGGAGTTCGGGGTGATGTTCTATAACGTCGAAAACCTGTTCGACACGGCTGATGACACCTTAAAGGATGATGAAGAATTCCTGCCTGATGGAAGCCGTCGCTGGACAGAAAAGAGATACTGGCAGAAGATCAACGCACTGTCGCGTGTGATAGCGGCAGCAGGAGAGTGGGAGCTACCGGCTCTGATTGGCCTTGTGTGAGGTGGAAAATGAAAAGGTGGTCAGCGATCTTGCATACAGGTCAATTCTTGAAGGGGCAGGGTATAAAGTGATCCACAGGGAATCTCCTGACCCGCGGGGCATTGATCCTGCACTTTTATACAGACAGGATATCATACGGGTTGTTGACAGCAGATCATGGATACCCGAAGAGCAGGAGGGAGAAAGTTATAATTCCAGGAACCTGCTTTATGCAAAGACTGTCATGGGCAACGACACAGTACATTTAATACTCTGCCACTGGCCTTCAAGACGTGGCGGTACACTGGCAGCCGCAGATCTGCGTGAGAAAATTGCCAGGCTGGTAAGAGCTAAAACAGATTCATTACAGGCTTCCTCGGGCGATACGGCATCGATAATCGTAATGGGCGATTTCAATGCAGCTCCTGATGATCCGGTTATAAAAATAATAACTGATGATAATTCTCTGGTCAATTATGCCAAAGGCACAGCAGAAAAAGGCACAGGATCATACCGTTACCAGGGCAGGTGGGAGCTGATTGACCAGATATTCGTATCGCGTTCAATGACAGATCCGACAAGTAAGATATACGCCGATCCTCTTTCATTCAGGGTCTTTGATGCACCGTTCCTCCTGGAAGATGATCCCGGTTATCCTGGCAAAAAGCCTTTTCCGACCTATGGTGGTTATAAGTGGTCGGGAGGCTATTCCGACCACCTTCCTGTTCTCATCACAGTAACGAAAAAAGTTATTTCTTTAAAGTAAGCCCGAGTTCCTTACCCTTGCTTATCATGTAATCCCAGGCTGCTTCCCGTTCATTGGGTATTATTCCGTCGAGGATGGCATCCTTGATCGCAGCTTTTATTACACCCACTGCCGGTCCGGGAGGAATGCCGAAAGCCTCGATAATTTCATCACCGTGTACCGGCGGCTGAAAAATTCTTACAGCATCCTTCTCCTCGATCTCGCGAAGCTTATTCCGCACAAGGGCGAAGTTCTCACGGTGCTTCTGCACCTTCATCCTGTTTCCGGAGGTGATGTCTGCCCCGCACAGCAGCATCAGGTCGTCTATATCATCTCCTGCCTCAAAAAGGAGCCTTCGCACAGCCGAGTCTGTCACTTCATCCTGAACGAGGGAGATGGGTCTCAGGTGCAGGCCGACGAGCTTCTTTACATACCTCATCCTGTCATTGAGAGGAAGCTTCAGACGGGCAAATATCTCCGGTACCATTTTGGCACCAACGAACTCGTGACCGTGGAAGGTCCATCCTGTGCCTGGTACAAATTTCTTAGTCACCGGTTTGGCAATGTCATGCAGGAGGGCTGTCCACCGCAGCCACAGGTCATCACTGTTAGCAGCCACGTTATCAAGCACTTTCAGGGTATGGTGAAAATTATCCTTGTGTCCTTTTCCTTCCTTGTCCTCTACACCCCTCAGACGGTCGAGCTCCGGCAGTATAAGGCTGAGAAGGCCCGTCTTCTCAAGCAACAGGAATCCTGTGGAGGGAGTTTTGGTGGCAATTATTTTATTCAGTTCCACGGTAATCCTCTCGGCAGAGACTATTTTTATCCGTTCTGCATTTCGGGAAATTGAGGCCAGGGTATCATCCGAAATAGTAAAGTCCAGCTGTGTCGCAAACCTTACGGCCCTCATCATCCGGAGAGGGTCATCTGAAAAGGTCACATCAGGGTCGAGAGGGGTACGCAGAATTTTATTCCCGATGTCATCCATCCCGCCGAAGGGATCGAGTACTTCGCCGAAGCTATCCTTGTTGAGACTTATTGCAAGTGCGTTTATGGTAAAGTCTCGCCTGTTCTGGTCATCAGTGAGGGTTCCGGGAGCAACGGCCGGCTTACGTGAACTGGCGTTGTATGATTCTTTCCTCGCGCCCACAAACTCAATATCAGAGTCCTTGTAACGGAACATTGCTGTCCCGAATGTTTTGAAAACAGTCACATTGATATCAGGATTAATCTCCTTCGCCACTGCCTTAGCCAAAGCTACACCGTCGCCCAGGACCACAATGTCAATATCCTTGTCGGGGTTATCCCTTCCCATAATATGATCACGGACATATCCGCCAATGGCATATGCCTCAACCTGCTCTTTCTCCGCCACCCGGGAGACAATCCCGAAAATCTTTTCCTCTGGAAATATCTTCATAAATTCACATGACAGTTTAGCCGTGACCGTGACAAAATTACAATTAATAGCCTAAATTGAAGAAAAAATGCTGTTCAGCTCCTGCAGGCATGACTATTGCAGTTGTGTGAACAATAAAATAACATAGTTGTTTAACGATAAATAAACAATAAAAAGAAATGGCAGAACACTTGACAAAAGAGAGCTTCATTGAAAAGGTTTTCAATTATGAGCAGAACAAGGAATGGAAATATTCGGGGGACAAGCCCTGTATCATAGATTTCTACGCGGACTGGTGTGGCCCGTGCAAGATGGTGGCTCCTGTTCTTGAGGAGCTGTCAAAGGAATATGAGGGCAAGCTTTACGTTTATAAGATTGATACTGAGGCAGAACAGGAATTGGCTTCTGTCTTTGGAATAAGGAGCATACCGTCACTGTTGTTTGTGCCGATGGAGGGACAGCCTCAGATGGCTATGGGTGCCTTACCCAAGGATGCCTTTGAAAAGGCTTTTTTAGATATTTTCGGAATAGAAAAAAACTGAAAAACCAAAAAGAAAAAATATTTTATCAAAAAAATGATTTTTCTTGAGTTTTTTCAAAACAATTGTTTAACTTTTACGTTTGATATTAAGAAGGTAGTTTTCTTACAGAAGAGTTAGTTTTCTGGAATTTAGGTTAGGGTTTCGAGTTGAAGGCTGTTTCGCAAGAAGCGGCCTTCCTTGATTCATGACTTCAGGTCATTCATTATTCCGTCGATCTTTTCCCCGGTCTCCCTGAGCCTCTTCCGGCATATCTTTATCAGCTCCGCCGCTTTCTTTACATCCTCAGAGAGCCTGTCTATATCCGGCTCCCCCTCTTCGATGTTCTTCAGGATCTCCTCTATGCCTTTCACGGCTTCGTTGAAACCGATCTCTTTCTTTGCCATGTCTTATGCTTTTTTACTTGTTTCTTTTACAGTGCTGGTTGCATTCCCCTGTTCAAAGTGAGTGACTATTGTGTCACCAGGTTCAAGGGCGGAGGGTGAATGTAATATTTTACCGTTTTTTGTCGTCAGGGTAAATCCCCGCTGCATGACACCCGCCGGGTCGAGGTGATGAAGGGCACTCTCCACCCTGTCAATTCTCTCTTTTGCTGAACGCAGAAGGTTATTTTTAGAACGGAGGAGTGTCCCGGCATGAAAGCCAAGCTGCTCATCTTTCACCCTGACGATCAGCCGGGCTAGTGGCGGCGGTACGGTTCTGAAGTGAAGAAAGCTGTTCTTCCGCAGAGGAAATCATGCCCGAGGCTTCAGTATACAGCGCAGAAGCCATGTCAATGATCCTGTTTTCGCTATCAAGTGTCTGTTCAACAAGGAAATCAGCCACAGCAGTGGGGGTCTTGAATGATCTCCATGCGACCATATCAGTGACTGTCAGGTCTTTCTCATGACCGATGCCAGTTAAAACCGGTATGGGGAACTGAGTGACATAAAAAGCGATATCATAACTGTCGAACCAGCCCAGGTCTGTTGATGATCCTCCTCCGCGGATGATCACTGCCGCATCATAACCGGCCGCAGTTGCCGAGATTCTGTCAAGCGCCTCAATCACCGATCTTTCAGTCGTTTCACCCTGCATGGCCGCTTCGAAAAGTTCAGGTTTAAAGACATACCCGTAAGGATTGTTTGTGAGGTGGTTGATGAAATCCTGGTAACCGGCTGCTTTGGATGATGAGATGACGGCAATACTTCTCGGGTAAGGCGTCAGAGGCAGCTCGCGGTTCATCGTCATCACACCGTCGGATGTGAGTCTTCTGATGATAGCTTCACGTCTCAGGGCCATGTCTCCGGCAGTATATGACGGGTCAATGTCTGAAATGTTGAGGCTCAGGCCGTAGAGTTCATGATATTCGACGGTAGCTTTGAAAAGGATAGTTATTCCGGTACGGAGTGGTATGCCTGTGGAAGCATTGAAAAAAGTATTTAGCGACCGGTATTTTGCAGCCCAGATGGTAGCCCTTACCCTTGCGGTGACCCTGTCACCTTGGGTTTCATTATCAGTCAGCTCAAGGTAACAGTGTCCTGCACTGTTTGTCTTTAGCTCGGCAATTTCGGCGATGACCCAGAAGAAGCCCGGCAGAGACTCGTACAGCTTGTCGCGGATCAGTCCCTGAAGTTCTGTCAGAGTTATCTTTTCACCCGCACTCATCTTCTAACCCGGATCATTTTAAAGACTTCATCTCCTGCGTCCGTACTGACCTTGAGATAATACACTCCCTGAGCTATGTTGCCAAGCCCATCAAGTATGCAGGAGCGAGAAGCATAAACGGGGAAATCTTTCATTATCACCGGTCTTCCGTTGAAATCCATCAGGCTGACAGACAGATAACCGGGGTTTTCGCGAAACCACAGGCTGATCGCGTCATAGAACGGATTTGGACCTGCCGTAATATTTACCTCAGGTCTGAAGGTAAGCTGATCCTCCAGTTTTTTAAGAGCGGAAACAAAATCAGGGAGGCCGTAACCGTAGAGGGAATCGGGGTTGTTGAACCTGTCGCTGCTCTCGCGGACAGAGTTCATTATATTGGCGGCGGTGGCATCCGGGACTGCCTGCATCAGCGAGGCACAGAGGCCGCTGATAACAGGGCATGAGAACGATGTGCCGCTTCCGTTGTGATACTGGCCAGGAATAAACTGTATCGTCAGGCTCACGCCCGGAGCAACTACATCAGGTTTGACGCGGCCATCGGCAGAGTAACCTGCAGAAGAGAAGCCCGAGATTGTCAGATCCTGGTTTACTGCTCCGATGCACATGATGCTGTCGCCGTCGGACGGAGAGAGAATGCGTACCCATTCCTTGTTGCGCTCATTGCCGGCGCTGGCAACGACAAGGATGCCCTTTGATGCTGCCATATCAGCGGCGCGGGTAATAAAGGCTGTGTTCCCGTCCATTTCAGAGAATGCATAATCCATCGCCGGGTCATCGAAAGTGGAATAGCCCAGTGAGGAAGTGATAATGTCAGCCCCTGTGCTGTCGGCATATTCAGCAGCTGCAGCCCAGTAATCCTCTTCAACCGGATACTCGGACCCATCATCCTCAGTACGCAGAAGCAGATAGTCTGCGCCAGGTGCAGTCCCGGAGATATTGCCAGGGCTTGAGCCGGCAAGAATAGACATTACCGATGTGCCGTGGTTATGATAGCCATAGACGTAATCCGATCCGTTGACGAAATCGCGGGTGGCGACGATGCCTCCGCGCGCGAAAAGCGGTTCAAGCGACTCTATCAGATCAGCGTTAATGAAACCGGCATCAAGCACGGCAATCGTTATGTTTCGACCCGTAAAACCGGACTGATGAAGCGGTACACCGTTCATGGGTACATTCGGATCATAGTTATCAGTCATGCTACCCGGTGATGTAACGCCGAACTTTCCGGTGTTGCCTTTTACCGGACCGGATGGGTTCTTTACCGGGAGAATTTCCTTAACGAAAGACAGGTCATTCAGCACATCGGTTTCAATTTTGGATGCTGAAGTAAAAAGGGCGCTGTTCATCCATTTTGAAGCGCATTTGAATGCCAGCCCACGTTGTGCGACCGCCGAAATGTAATCCTGATTTACCGGGAGGTCGCTGACAGTCAGCGGCGCAACCCCGCATTTTTCCCTTCGTGCAATGGCAGCAGGAGAAAGCAGGTCTTCGGGGGCAAAATTCCCGACACTGACATTGCCTTTATCAGTGAATGTGACACGGTAAAAGTACAGGGATGATTCATCAGAGCCGGGTTCAGACCCGGCACACGGAACGGCAATGTTCAGAAAAAGAACTGCTGCCGTCAGGATGAATTTCCTTATTATCATTTGATAATATTGCCGTTGATGTCCGGTATTTGAATTTTCCCCTTATTTCTTTCAAGATCATCGAGCAGTTTTGTTTCCTTATCGGCGAGCTTCGGATCGGTCAGCTTGCCATTTTTGTATGGCAGGACCTGCTGCAGTGTACCGTCCTCATTCAGGATCATCCAGTCGCCTGTGCGGACATCGTCTTTATACCTGCCCTCGTATTGCCGTTTACCGCTGGGATAATAATATGAGAAGGGACCTTCAAGCTTACCGTCGAAGTATTCGGCTCTCAGACACACTTTTCCATCGGGATAGTATTGCAGCCACTCACCTGTTTTTTTGCCGAAGTCCCATGTGATTGTTTCAGCCAGGGTGCTGTCGGGATAAAATCTGCGGGCCAGGCCATGCCGCGTATCCTCAAAATAGTTCTCATCGCCGATGAGGTAGGACGGTTGTGTACCTGAAAAGAATTTCCACAGACCTTCCTTTTTCTTTGACACATACAATCCTTCAGCTGCTTTTTGTCCGTCAGGGTGGAAGAAAATGGCCTGCGCTTCATCCTTTTTATCCGAATATGTCAACTCGGACTGGAGGACACCTTTTTCATTATATCTTTTAAAAAGACCCACAGGCTTGTCATTCTTGAAAGTTCCTTCGTACATGATCTTGCCATCTGGGTACTTTTTTACCCACGGTCCCTGTTTTCTGCCAGTCGAATCGGTCATGTTCTGGCCTGAGGTGGCTAAAGACATAAGAAGCAACAATGCCATTGAGAGATATTTTGTGGTCATGATTTCTAATTTGACACAAAGATACTAAAACAAAAAAACCGCCTCAGAATTATCTGAGACGGTTTTAATAAACATTTGCCGGGTTATTTCACCTCTTCGAAGTCGACGTCGGTGACCTGCTGGTCGTCGGCAGGTTTCTTACCGCCGGTCTCATCACCACCCATGGGGCCTGACTGCGGACCTGACTGCGGTCCAGCCTGCTGCCCTGAACCCTGTGCATTTTTGTACATGTCTTCAGAGGCTGCCTGCCATGCAGCATTGATCTCGGCAAGAGCACGGTCAATCGATACCACATCCTGGCTCTTCTGAGCCTCACGCAGCTGACCAAGGGCGTTCTCAATACGACCCTTTTTATCAACAGGTATCTTATCACCGAACTCCTTCAGCTGTTTCTCGGTCTGGAAGATCATGCTGTCAGCAGCATTGACCTTGTCAGCCTTCTCCCTGGCAACCTTGTCGGCGCTCTCGTTGGCCTTGGCTTCTTCGCGCATGCGGCGTATCTCGTCATCACTTAATCCTGAGGATGCCTCAATTCGTATCTTCTGTTCCCTGCCTGTGCCTTTGTCCTTTGCTGACACATTGAGGATACCGTTGGCATCGATGTCAAAAGTGACCTCGACCTGCGGTATACCCCTGGGGGCCGGTGGAATTCCGTCAAGATGGAACCGTCCGATTGTTTTATTTCCCAAAGCCATAGGCCTCTCACCCTGCAGCACGTGTATCTCCACTGATGGCTGGCTGTCGCTTGCTGTGGTGAAGGTCTCAGTCTTGCGGGTTGGGATGGTGGTGTTCGACTCGATCAGCCTTGTCATCACGCCGCCCATTGTCTCAATACCGAGTGAAAGAGGAGTAACGTCCAGAAGGAGCACATCCTTTACCTCGCCGGTGAGAACACCGCCCTGGATGGCTGCGCCTACAGCAACGACCTCATCCGGGTTTACACCCTTTGACGGCACCCTGCCGAAGAACTTCTCAACTATCTGCTGTACGGCCGGGATACGGGTTGATCCTCCCACCAGAAGCACTTCATCAATGTCTGTGGTCTTCATTCCTGCATCTTCAAGTGCCTTGCGGCAAGGCTCTATGGTAGAGTTGATAAGCTTGTCGGTCAGTTTCTCAAACTGTGCCCTGGTAAGTGTCTTTACAAGGTGTTTGGGAATACCGTTGACAGGCATTATATAAGGCAGGTTGATCTCTGTGGATGTAGCGCTCGAAAGCTCGATCTTAGCTTTCTCAGCAGCTTCCTTAAGTCTCTGCAGCGCCATCATGTCCTTGCGAAGGTCGAGACCTTCCTCTTTCTGGAACTCATCGGCAAGCCAGTCTATTACAAGGTTGTCAAAATCGTCACCGCCAAGGTGCGTGTCACCGTTGGTAGACTTGACCTCAAATACGCCGTCGCCCAGCTCAAGAATGGATATATCAAATGTACCGCCCCCAAGGTCGAAGACAGCTATCTTCAGATCCTGTGATTTTTTGTCGAGGCCGTATGCAAGCGAAGCTGCTGTAGGCTCATTTATGATCCTCTTTACTTTCAGTCCTGCTATTTCACCAGCCTCTTTCGTTGCCTGGCGCTGTGAGTCATTGAAATATGCCGGCACTGTAATGACGGCCTCAGTGACTTCCTGCCCAAGGTAATCCTCGGCGGTCTTCTTCATCTTCTGAAGTACGATTGCTG
Organism: uncultured Bacteroidales bacterium; assembly: GCA_963780735.1. Classification (GTDB taxonomy): domain Bacteria; phylum Bacteroidota; class Bacteroidia; order Bacteroidales; family VadinHA17; genus SR-FBR-E99. The sequence goes on along the minus strand of CAWADB010000009.1, from coordinate 191,097 downwards.
AGATCTCCTGAGGAGAGTAGTTACGGTCATCGATCTTCACCCTGGGGGTGTTGTTGTCACCGCGGATGATCTTATAGGTCAGCTTCTTCATCTCGTTGGTAACCTCGTCGAAGCTTCTGCCCATAAAACGTTTTATTGAAGATACCGTCTTTGTTGGATTGGTGATAGCCTGCCTCTTTGCAGGGTCACCTACCTTGCGTTCGCCGTTCTCAAGAAACGCCACCACTGACGGGGTGGTTCTTTTGCCTTCACTGTTGGGTATTACCACTGGCTCATTGCCTTCCATTACTGAAACGCATGAATTGGTGGTCCCCAGGTCAATACCGATAATTTTTCCCATTGTTATTCTGTTTTATACTTTAATTTCTTTTGCAATATCACAGTTATGACAATGTTTATGCCACAGGCTTAATTGCCGCCTTATTATGAAATTATGTCATGATTAATCAAAAAGGGAATTTTTCTCTTTATGACAAAACGGCAGAATAAGCTCAAAAACCTCCCTCAATGGTTATTCATTGTCTTATTTCGTAGCTTTGCAGCTGACAATAACAAACAGGATCATGCCGGAACAAAAAGTTGTAAAACTGGTGACCACTCACGTGCTTTTTGAAATGAAGCTTAAGGGCGAAAAGATAGCTATGCTCACAGCATACGACTATTCGATGGCGAGGATACTTGATGAAGCGGGTATTGATGTCATACTTGTAGGGGACTCAGCCTCCAATGTGATGGCGGGTTTCGATACGACCCTGCCAATCACCCTTGACAACATGATTTACCATGCGGCCTCGGTGGTAAGAGGAGTAAAGAGGGCTCTGGTTGTAGTTGATCTTCCTTTCGGCACCTACCAGGGCAACTCCCGCGAAGCGCTTGCCTCGGCTATCAGGATCATGAAAGAGACCGGTGCCAGCGCTGTCAAGATGGAAGGCGGGCGTGAGATCACCGAATCCATTGAACGTATTCTTTCCGCCGGTATTCCTGTAATGGGTCACCTGGGGCTGACGCCTCAGTCGATACATAAGTTCGGAACATATGTCGTTCGTGCCCGTGAAGAGGAGGAAGCACGGAAGCTCAAGGAAGATGCAAAGATCATTGAGCAGGCCGGATGTTTTGCCATCGTTCTTGAGAAGATCCCGGCCTCGCTGGCCGGGGAAGTGGCTGAGGCAGTTAAAGTGCCGGTTATTGGCATAGGCGCAGGACCGCTGGTTGACGGACAGGTGCTTGTGCTGCACGACATGCTGGGCATTAACATCGAATTTTCTCCCCGCTTCCTGAGAAGATATCACAACCTCCATGACGAGATCAAAGGCGCTGTCATTAACTATATTGCTGACGTCAGATCACGTGACTTCCCAAATGATAAGGAGCAATACTAAATGAAACAGAATAACCTGGACGTACTCTACGAAGACAATCATATTATCATAATCAATAAACACTCCTCTGACCTCGTACAGGGTGACAGCAGCGGCGATGAGCCCCTTGACGATGTTGTAAGGGCATATATCAAGGAAAAGTACAAAAAGCCCGGGGATGTCTTTCTGGGTGTTGTACACAGACTTGACAGGCCGGTGAGCGGTTGTGTAGTCTATGCACGTACTTCAAAGGCGCTGTCAAGGATGAGCGAGCTCTTCCGGACCAGGGATGTCAGGAAGTGTTACTGGGCCCTCGTCCCCGACCGTTTGCCTGCCGAGGAGGGCACTCTACACAACTACCTGAAGAAGAATGAGAAGCAGAATAAGTCGTATGTATATGATACCGAGGTGAAAGGATCGAAGGCAGCTGAGCTGTCATACCGTGTCCTTGGCCGGTCTGAAAAATATTACCTGGTAGAGGTGGACCTTCATACAGGCAGGCACCACCAGATAAGAGCCCAGCTTGCAGCAGCAGGGTGTCCGATAAAGGGTGACCTGAAGTATGGATCAAAAAGGTCAAACGAGGGTGGAGGTATTTCGCTGCATGCAAGAAGTATTACTTTCATCCATCCTGTAAAAAACGAGGAGATAAAGGTGGTGGCTCCGCTTCCTGCCGAAAAGATCTGGCAGTACTTCTCGGGTTTCTGACGGCGCCAGGACAAAAAAAGAGAAGAGACGCCTCTGCCGCATCTCTTCCCAACCTAACCCAAAACTAACCTAAATCAACCAACCTATGAATGCTGCACCCTGGTTGAGGGTTTTCGCAGCCAGAAAACCTATTTATTAAGTAAGATCTTTTTTACCTCAGTGAGGATAAGATCAGCCTCTTTTGCTTTTTCCTTCGGCGCTCTGATGTTAACCGTGACACCGTCCACTGTTATGTGGTAACTGATACCCTCCTTTGCCTCAGGAGTCCATTCCATATTCTTCATATGCTTCATCTGCATCCGTTCCGGTCCGCCAGGTCCGCCTCCATCTTTTTCGATGAAGATCATCCTGTCGCCTTTTCCGGGGCCGTACATCACATCTCCGTCTTCTGCAGTGATAATCATCCTGTCGCCTTCAAAGTTCAGAGTGTCATATGTTGTGATAGTCGTATCTGTCTTCACCCCGTTTTCATCCACTGTAACGACCGTTATTACCTTCTTTTCCACCTGCTTCTTTTCCTGAGCGGACACTGTCGCTGTTGCAGTGAAAAGAACTGCCAATATGACTGCTGCTGTTTTTAAGTTCCTTACCATTGGATTCGAATGATTAACGATACAAAAATAACCCTTAAAAACGTGGCTGTGGTTAAAGTGAGGTTAAAACTGGTTAACAAAAAGTTAAAACGACTTTCAGACTTATTTATATACCTAATTTTACGTCATGAATAAACGGAAGTTCATCAGCCTGATTGCGCTAATGGTTTTGTCGATCATTGCGATCATCTGGGTTCAGTTCACGTGGATTGGTAATTCAATCAAGGCACAGAATGAACAGTTCGATTTTTTTGTCATAAACAGTCTTCGCAGTACTGCCCAGTCCATGGAAACATCGCGTCGCCTGAGTTTCCTCAATGAAATGTTCCTGAGGGGGTATTCACAGGCGCCCCGTTTGCAGACTTACACTCCGGAACAACATTCATATTCTGGCAGCATGACAATCGAAAGCTCATCTGCCTCTGATAATGATTCGGTTGAGATAGTTATAGCAACTAATAATAACCCTCCCGTAAAAATGATGGTGCCCCGTGATGCTGCCGGGAAAACAATAGAGCAGAGTGTGGTTGTGGGATCCGATGAATACGCCAGGTGGGTCCAGCGGCGTGCCGGTGAGTTCCAGTCCATGAGCGGTCAGCTGCTGAGCGAAATGTTCGACTGGGAGGAAAGCCTTCAGATAAACAAGGAAGAGCTTCTGCATACCCTTCAGGGCGAACTGAAAGCGTCAGGCATTGAAACACCTTTTGAGTTTGCCATTCTCAGGGCTGATACCGTGGCAGAGGGAGTATATTCGAAAGCCAGTGTTAAAGATTTTATTGAAAGCCCGTATAAGATCAATATCTTTTCTGACGGGCTCCTGAAAAAAGGCGAGACAGTGTCTGTCGTTTTTCCGCGCAAGACAAACTATGTTCTTGGTTCCATGGGTCTCATGCTGGGAGGCTCAGGGCTTTTCCTCATTATCATTGTATCGACCTTTGCGCTGAGCCTTTATTTTATCCTCAGGCAAAAAAAGACTTCCGAGATGCAGGCTGACTTCATAAACAACATGACTCATGAATTCAAGACGCCTATAGCTACCATATCGCTCGCTGCCGACACCATTGCAAACAGCAAGGTGATCACTGATGAAGATAAGGTCAGACATTTTATCGGGATGATCAAGAAGGAAAACTCGCGTATGAACAGGCAGGTGGAGACGATACTGCAGATAGCCACTCTTGACAGGCATGAGACTGATTTTAACTTCACGGAGATTGACCTTCATGACGTGATCACCCAGGCTTTGGAGACCATTGAAATACAGGTCACTGACAGGGGAGGGGTGATAACCCGGCATCTTGATGCAGGGAGGAGCCTTATCACAGGTGACGGTGAGCATCTTCGCAACCTGGTGCATAACCTTCTTGACAACGCAAACAAGTATTCGGAGAAGGAGCCGCAGATAACTGTGAGGACCAGGGATAACGAAAGCGGGATTTTTCTCATTGTTGAAGATAAAGGCATCGGGATGAGCAAGGCGGTGCAGCACCGAATTTTTGAAAGGTTCTACAGGGAGACGACGGGAAACATACACAATGTTAAGGGATTCGGACTTGGACTGAACTATGCAAAGGCGATTACAGATGCACACGGGGGTACGATTTCTGTCGAGAGCGAAGAGGGAAACGGAAGCATATTCACAGTATTTTTACCATTTAACGGCACATCACGGGCATGAACAAAAAAAATCCCAGGATCTTCCTGGTGGAAGATGACCTGAGCTTCGGGTCAGTACTGAAATCTTATCTCGAGATAAACGATTACAGCGTTGACCTCGTCGACGACGGGAAGGTTGCAGTGGACACCTTCCGCAAGGGGGCCTACGATCTTTGCATCCTTGACGTGATGCTTCCGCATGTGGACGGCTTTACAATCGCCACGGAGATAAGGAGCATGAATTCGGTAATACCTATTGTCTTTCTGACAGCAAAGAAACTGAAGGAGGATCTGCTGCGGGGCTATGGCGTCGGCGCCGATGATTACATCACGAAACCTTTTGACACTGACATCTTACTGCTCAAGATCAAGGCTATCATAGCACGCAGGGACATACAGGACGGGACGAAGGATATATACCAGATCGGAAAGTTTATTTTTAATGCCAGGCTGCGGACGCTAACCATTGGCGATCTGGAGCGGAAGCTGTCACCCAAGGAGGGGGAACTGCTGGAGATGCTGGCATTGGCGCCCAACGCACTCGTAAGCCGTGAAGCAGCGCTGAAAAAGATATGGGGTACAGATGATTATTTCACCGCCCGAAGCATGGATGTCTACGTGACCAAACTGAGAAAGTACCTGGGCGATGATCCTCAGATCATTCTGAAGAATATACACGGAAGCGGGTTCCAACTGGTGGTTGGAGAAAAAGGATAAAGGTTAAAGTTAAAGGGTTGAACGAGTTGATAGGTTGATAGGTTGCGATACAGTAAAACTCGCAAATCGCAAATCGACAATTGCAATTACCCCAGGTTCGACTTTGTAAAGCGCAGCGGCAGCAGTGATTCAGCGCTGTCAATTACCAGGATCTTCTCACTGCCTGCAAGTATCACCTTAATCGGGTTCCCCTGTCTCTGCTCTTCCTCAACGAGCATCTGCCGGCAATTACCGCACGGAGGAACAGGCTCACGGGTCAGCTTGTCTCCTGACAGTGCAGCAATGGCAATCGCCACCGGTCTCTTTCCGGGGTAATTTGAAACAGTGTAAGAAAGGGCTGTCTTCTCTGCACAGCTCCCCGAAGGGAAAGCGGCATTCTCAACATTGGCACCCCTGACAATGGTGCCGTCGTCAAGCAGGATTGCTGCACCAACCATGAAATGCGAGTATGGAGCATAAGCACCTGAGGCAGCAATAACAGCTTCTTCGGTAAGAATTCTGTCAGCATCCGGCATCTCATTGACGTTCAGATACTCCTTATAAAAAAACCTTATTTCTCTTTCTTTCATAGAGGATTACAGTGATTCCCTGAAGGGCAAAAGTAATAATATTTTTTCTCAGGCGTCAGAAATTGCAGTGGCTGACGACATTTTTATATTTTTGCCAAAACTGTTCTGATGAGACTTCTTCTGAAATATATAATTGTTGTCCTGATTCTTTTCCTTTATTCCTGCAGCCCGGCACGCAAGGCATCGAGAAGCGGTTCACCCGGTATGACCAGCCAATCATACGCTATCGAATATGTGAATAAATACAGCGGTCTGGCTGTCAGCGAGATGCGAAGAACAGGAATCCCGGCAAGCATAACACTTGCCCAGGGAATGCTGGAATCCAATTACGGGCGCAGCACGCTGGCTACGGAAGGAAATAACCATTTCGGTATAAAATGCCACAGTGACTGGAGGGGAGAAAAGGTTTACCATGACGATAACCACAGGGGGGAGTGCTTCAGATCTTATCCTACAGTTGAGGACTCATACAGGGATCACTCGGATTTTCTGACCACCGGCTCGCGTTACAAGGATCTTTTCAAACTCAGCAGCACTGACTACAAGGGCTGGGCACACGGCCTCAAAAAGGCAGGTTATGCTACTGATCCTCAATATGCAACTTTGCTGATCAATAAGATTGATGATTACGGGCTGCATGCTTATGATACCGGTACCGGCAAAGCTGCCCCGGGTCAGACACCCGCCAAACCGACTCTTGAGCAGACCGCCGGACAGCAGCCTGCTACAACAGCTCCAAAGCAAAATACGGGCCAGCAGCCTGCCACACCGGTTCAGAAAACAGCTGATACAGTGCTGATCCCGCCGGTGCAGAAAACAACTGACCCTGTTCCAACCCAACCGGAGATTCAAGCTCCGGCAAAGGTGATAAGCCTTAACACGGGGAGGAAGGTCCTGGAGAACAACGGTGTTCAGTATATTATTGCAGAAGAGGGGGATACATTTAAATCCATTGCCGAAAAGTATCAGCTCCTGGCTCTGGAGGTAAGCCGGTATAATGACCTTCCCCCGGAAGCTTCCCTGAAACCGGGTCAGTTCATTTACCTGCAGCCCAAGCGCAGTAAAGCTGCAGAGGGCAATTCAATTCATGTTGTAAAGACAGGTGAAACAATGTATATCCTGTCACAGAAATATGCCGTCAAACTCTCATCGCTCTATAAGATGAATGTGATGGAAGAGGGGAAAGAATGTATCCCCGGTCAGAAAGTAAGGATCAGGTAGCTTCTGATTTCAACCAATAACCCATCCGGACAGGTCAAAGCCCCTGATAAACTCAGCAGTAGTCATCCGTTTACGACCCTCAGGCTGAAGCGAAGTTATTTCTAAAACACCTGAGCCACAGGCGAAGAAGAGCCTTGATTTCTCCCTTACCGTAATAGTCCCGGGCTGTACCTGACTGGCGCCAGCCACAGTTGTTCCTTCACTGTCAATCCTGCTTTCAAAAAGTTTAAGCCTTAACGTTTTACTTCCTGATCTTAGGGTTGTCGCAGCTCCGGGGCTCGGAGAGAGGCCTCTTATCTTATTATGGATTTTGACGACCGGTTCTTTCCAGTCAATGACAGTATCGCCGGGGAGTATCTTCGGCGCATCATGAAGGATGGCGCCGGGCTCTGCTGACTGGGGCACAGGCTTAAGTATCCCCTGGTACAACCCTTTTACAGTTTCAATAACAAGTCCTGCTCCACTGGTCATAAGACGGTCATGCAGGCTGCCTGCATTGTCGGCGGGGAGTATTTCAATTTCCTTTGAAAGCAATATCCTGCCTGTGTCTATTTCCCTGTCTATAAGGAAGGTGGTCACGCCTGTTTTCATTTCGCCGTTGAAAATGGCATGGTTGATCGGGGCAGCACCGCGGTATTGCGGAAGGAGGGAAGCGTGGAGGTTAAAAGTACCATAAGGAGGGATGCTCCATACATCTTCCGGCAGCATCCGGAAAGCAACTACCACAAAGATATCCGCATGCAGGTATTTCAGAGCGCTCACAAAGCCGCTGTCACGCAGCCGGTCAGGCTGAAGTACCGGCAGCCCGTTTTCGAGCGCATAATCCTTTACAGGTGCGGTGGCGATCTTCTGACCGCGTCCCGCAGGTTTGTCAGGAACCGTTACAACAGATACCACGGGATATCCGGCCTCATACAGTGCACGTAGGCTGGCTACCGCGAACAGGGGTGTGCCCATGAACACAATCCGTGGAAGTGTCTCAGTCATTTTCGCCTTTCAGGGGCGTCTTATAACATGACATGCTGTGCCCCATTTTAGTCGCTTTGGTCTCGAGGTAGAACGAGTTGTATGGGTTTGAAGGGATGACAAGTGGAATGGTTTCAACGATAGAGATACCATACCCTTCCAGCCCTGCCCTTTTAACAGGATTATTTGAAATGAGCCTGACCTTACCCAGGCCGATGCCGCGCATGATATTGGCTCCTATGCCGTAATCGCGCTCATCTTCACGGAACCCAAGCTCGATATTTGCTTCAACCGTATCGCGCCCCTGTTCCTGGAGCTTATAAGTGCGTATCTTGTTGATCAGCCCTATTCCCCTTCCTTCCTGGTTAAGATATATTATTGCCCCCTTCCCTGCTTCGTTTACCATCTGCATTGCCTTATGGAGCTGCGGGCCACAGTCGCATCTCTTTGACGCGAAGATGTCACCGGTAAAGCATGAGGAATGCACCCGCACCAGTACCGGCTCATCTTTTGTCCATGTGCCTTTGACAAGTGCTGCATGCTCAAGGCCGTTGCTTACCTGCCTGAAAGGAATGAAGTCAAAATCGCCGAACTCTGTCGGCAGCTTGACCTGCTCGCCCATCTCGACGATAGATTCAATACCAAGACGATACCGGATAAGGTCTATAATTGTGATTATTTTTATGCCAAACTTCTTTGAGATCTCAATCAGGTCAGGCAGCCGTGCCATTGTCCCGTCTTCATTCATGATCTCGACGAGTACACCTCCGGGACGCAATCCCGCAAGCCGTGTCAGGTCCACGGTAGCCTCGGTGTGGCCCGCCCTTCGCAGAACACCCTTTGAACGTGCTTTTAACGGGAATATATGTCCGGGCCTGCCCAGGTGTGATGGTTTGGTGGCAGGATCGACTAGCGCCTTTATGGTCAGCGCCCTGTCACGGGCCGAAATGCCTGTGGTGGTTTCAGGACCGAGAAGGTCGACAGAGACAGTGAATTGCGTTTCATGCAGGGAGGTATTATGACCCACCATCATGTCCAGATCAAGCTCATTGCAGCGCTCCTCCGGCAGAGGCACGCAGATCAGGCCCCTGCCATATTTGGCCATGAAATTTACTATCTCCGGCGTAACAAGCTCAGCCGCACAGATAAAATCTCCCTCATTCTCCCTGTCTTCGTCATCGACAACAATGACAATCCTGCCCTCTCTTATATCCTCGATGGCTTCATTGATGCTGTTCAGGCTGTTGTTCCCAGTCATCTCAGACACGTTTTGTGGGTTCCCATATTCCATTTTTTATTCCTCTTACCGCCTTCACAAACCCTGCTGTCAGCGCTGCATTCATAAGCAGAAACTGTGTCACGTAACGTGGTAGCGTTATTGTCCTGCCGAACTTGTCAAATGTCAGATCAAGCGCTGACAAAAGTATTAAAATTAACTGAACGGCTAAAAGACAAAAATATAAAACAGAGTGCCCTGAAAGAATGACCGTTGTCATAAAAAAAAGAGCAAGGAACAGCGGCGTGAACCATCTCAGCACCTTATGCGAAAAGTATGCGAATGAGGCATTTACCCTCGGGGACGGGAACGGGCCGAAGCGAAACAGATTCTGGAATGACCCTGCGGCAATCCTTACCCTTCTCCTGTACTGGTCTGCCATATCAGGTTGTGTATCCTCAAGTACAATAGCATCCCGGACATTGTATGAGGCAAATCCTTTGCGCATCACCGACAATCCAACGTAGAGGTCATCGACAAGAGTGTTGGCCGGTATGAGGGGAAAGAGTTCGCGTCGGACTGCATAACATCCTCCGTACGGGCCGGTCATGGCGTTCCATATGTCACCCTCGGCTCTCCGCAGTGAGGTCTCGAATCTGCTGTAAAGGTTCTCTTGCCTGGTAATTCCATGTCCGGGTGATGCCGACGGAACGACAGTGGCATCGCATAATCCAGTCCGTAATGAGGCGAATTCTGCAGCCATGAGCCTTATTGTTGCGCCTGAGAAAAAGACATTCGCGTCGGTGATTATAAGAATGCTGCCATTTGCAATTGCAACCAGTTCATTGAGCATCGCAGCCTTACCCGTTCTCATACTTTTACGGTGATATTTTATCCTGTTGTCAGAGGAGGCAAATTTCATCACTATCTCATCCGTGCCATCGGTGGAGGCGTCTGACCCGATAATGATTTCGGTCAGTTCCGGAGGGTAATCAGATATCAGCATACTGCGGATTTTTTCGCTGATAACCTTTTCTTCGTTGAAAACAGACATGATCACGGAAACAGCAGGAAGCGATGCCGCGGATCCTGGCTGTTGTTTATCGGTTACAGTTTTTCGTCTCTTGCGTACAAAAGCGAGGGAGAGGACCATGGCCGGGTATAACAGGTAGGTCCAGGCTAGCATTATTGCTGATATCAGGAATATTTTATCAGCGGCCATCACAAAGCTTTTTGTAGAATGCCAGTAACAGTGATGTCTGTTTCAGGTTGTCAAACCTGTCTCTCACCAGCTTTCTGGCATTAGCACCCATGGTGGCTCTCAGACCAGGGTCACTGAGGGCTGAGGTCAGGGTATCACAGAAAGACACTGCGTCGGTTCCGATGAGAAGCTCACGATGATCCTCAACAGGCAGTCCTTCTGCCGCCACAGGTGTCGCAACTACCGTCATGCCCAGGCTCATGGCCTCAATTATCTTTATGCGCAAGCCACTCCCGGCAAAAAGGGGTGCGATCATGACCGTCATTGATCGCATGAAACGGTTTGCATCTTCAACCTCACCTTCAAGGAAGACGTTTTTACCTGCCAGCCAGTGTTTTGCATTTTTCTGAACTCCCCTGCCTGCAATGTGAAAAGTGGCATCGGGCATTGTTCTTTGTACACGGGGCCACACACCGGCCAGAAACCACCTCAGTCCGTCAAGGTTCGGCTGCCAGTTAAGTGCTCCGATGAAACCAACCCTAAGGCCTGTGCTGGCAGGATCATTAACAGGCTCAGAGATGTTGGTCCCGGTTTCCGATAGCATCATCGGTTTATCGGCGGCAACAGATTTAAACCATTGAAAATCAGGCTCGCTGATCGGAATAATGGCATCAAACTGTTTTAGTGCAAGCAGTTCCCGTTTCCGTAATCTCCGGGCAAGACTTTTGAGATAATCTTTCTCAGCCGGAACTTTTGCTACTTCAGCCATCATCTCCCTGATGCGGTGTTCGACATTATGTGCCCTTAGAATTAAAGGCGTATCAGTAACAGAGCGTATCTCATCAATGTAGTATGAGAAGAGCAACCCTTCACACTGGATAATGTCAAAGTGTTCCCGAAGCAGCAGCGAATTCAGGGCTTTAGAGTATTGCTTCACACGGAAGCGCTGAAGGTCATATGGCTCAACGGAAAAAAGCAGGTTAGCCAGCATTTTTAGCGGCCTGACCCTTGTGTCAACAGCTACATAATCATAGTATTGCAGATAGGCAGGCGTTTGAGATGCGTGTCCGGTGACAACGCCGTGTTTCTCAGTTTTCATCGCCAGCACGGAGATGATTGCCCCGCCGGTAGCCAGTCCTTCAATGCACCTCATGGTTGCCATGGCGCCACCGTCAAATGGCGGCCACGGTGGCTTAGGCGACAGGACCAGTATTTTCATTTTCCCTGTCAGGTTTTATCCCGGTAAAGAAAGCTCCTATTTTTCTGAAGAAGAGAAAATATGTCTCCGCATTCATTATGGCGGCGTCTGTGGTAGCCTTATATGTCAGGAAGATACCGATCGGTAGCAGTATGATTGTTGAGGCCAGCATGCCGAGGGGAACATTTATGATAAGTTCTTTTGCAAACTTCTCCCCGGTGAGCGAGATGACATAATAAAACACGAAGAACAGAACAGAGATGACAGCAGGGGTGCCCAGTCCTCCCTTTCTTATGATTGCCCCCAGCGGCGCACCTATGAAAAAGAACACCAGGCAGGCGAAAGGCAGGGTATATTTCTTGAACAGCTCCGCTTCGTACCTTTTAAGGTTTTTGGCCTCAAACAAAAGTGATTCACTCATCTCGGTTAAGGTGGCGATGCCTTCCCTGGCGAAGTTAAGCGCCCTGTTTATTGCCGCACTCTTGCTCGTGACTGTCATTGTGTCAAAGACTGCACGACAGTTAAAATTTTCAAGCTTTACGGCGGCAGCAGTATCGGAGTTATAGTGATAGCCTCCTGAAAAGTATCTTTCAGGGGGAATGAGCTTTGTGTCGGCATAGTCCTTGAAGTATTCGGCTGACTTTCTATCGTACCTTTCTGAAAGGGAGTCAACGAAAAAGCCAAGTTCGCCAGAGTTCAGCATTGAATAGTTTGATCTGAAGAGGTCCATTCCCGACCTTTCAAGGCCGAAGCCGGTAATCTCTATGACCATGGTCTGTTCAGAGAACTTGTCGCGCCGGAAGGGATATCTCCTTTTTTCCTGGGCAACATCTTTCTCCTCAATGTCGTTGTAGGCATAACCGTTAAAGAGGGTCAGAATCATTCCGCTTTCATCAGGTGTGATGGCCATATATCCCGAATCGGCATAGATCATTGAAGTATTGCCCTGGCCATTACGGTGGTCATAGATATAGACCCTGTCAAGCCTGTTGGTCTCCGGGTCCTTGTCCGAAATTTTTATGCTGATACCGTCGATGCCATTATAGAAAGGGCCTGCCTGGATACTCAGTTCAGGACGTTTGCGCCTGATGTCGTAGAGGAGGGTTCGGGCCTTGCGGTTAGAGAGCGGGAGAATATAGTCAGAGAAAAGGAATGACGCCACGGCTAAAAATGAGACCAGGACAAACAATGGGAGCATGATTCGCTGAAGCGGCACACCTGACGATTTAAGCGCTGTCAGTTCAAGGAACTCTCCCAGGTTACCGAAGGTCATCAGCGATGCAAGCAGTATTGCCAGGGGAAGCGAAACGGGAACAAATGTAAGGGAGAACTGGAAGAGGAGTTCGGCAAGGACCTTTGGTTCGAGGCCTTTACCCGCCAGTTCATCAACATACATCCAGAGGAACTGCAGTATAAAGATTATAAGCACAATAAAGAAAGTCAGAACCAGCGGTCCGATAAACGATCTGATCATGAAAAGATCGATTTTCTTCATTGTCCATGGTGTTGTGCAAACGTACGTTATTTTTGAGAAAGATGCAAAGCGCTCTCACTCTGTGAGGCCGAGCACCTTTTTAAGGTACGAGATCTGGTTATCCCACAGATCTTTGGCATCATCGATCTCATCGTCATCAGCGTGGTCGGTGATCATGAGTGCTGTATCGTTGGTAAGTTCATGGATTACTATCCTGAATTCAAAGTAGTTGGTCTCGGTGTCAGCAAAGTCCAGCCATTCAAACCTTACGCTTTTGTTATCCCTGAGATGGGCCAGCCGTGCCCTGGCTTCGACTTTTGCCCAGAAAAAAGTAAAGACGTCACCATTTACGATGACGTTATCAGCAAACCATTCGGCCAGTCCTTCCGGTGTGCTTAGCCGGTCAAAGAGGACACGGGTAGGGCAGTTCAGGGTATATTCTAGTTCGAATCTCGATCTCATAACTGGGAATGTGACTGTGATGCAATATAAAAATAATAGCTGAATAGAAAAAGTTTGACGGGCAAAATGAAAAAATATTTATATTTGCACCCGCGTTTTGAGGGCGAGATAGCTCAGTTGGTTAGAGCGCATGATTCATAATCATGAGGTCGAGAGTTCAATTCTCTCTCTCGCTACAAAGAAAAGCCCCGGACAGCAGAATGCTGGCCGGGACTTTTTATTTCTTACCTGTCCGGTAATTTTGCCGGACTTTTTTTAATCAATTGGATATTGTAACCTCCCAGACACCGGGCTCATTGATTCGGAAATTGAAAATGACATTGAACTGGGAAGTGCCAAACTGGGTTCTCGAAGTGTAGCTGACTTTAACATCGAGCGGAAAAACCACTTTCTCAAGTCCGTAAACGTTATCAGTGCGGAACTCATCCCCGCTGCTGCTGGAGATAGACAGATTAGTAACACTCCTGTTGTCGGAACCTCCCTGTAAAATTCTGATCCTCACTTCATCAACTGCGCCAACAGATTTGATGATGTTATAGCGCGAAACGCTCATTGTACGCATTACTTCATAGGGTGGGATCAGCTTTTTACCGGCATATATATCATCCTTCCAGTAACCGGTGACTGTAGAATCCCTGTAAACCATCTTGCCGGAACCCTCTCTGTTTCCGTTCTCCCAATGCCCTTCGTAATATGTCCCGTCTGCCCATTTATACGTTCCTTTGCCGGTGGGTAAGCCTTTATCGAATTGCCCTTCATAATAGTCGATGCCCCGTGCCACTCCCTTTCCGTCAGCCAGTCCGTTTTTGCAACCACCTGAATATGATTCCGAGATTTCGGGCTTGAGTACTTTGCAGTCGTTCTCCTGTGAGTAGGCTATGTTTCCCGCAAACAGAACCGGGAAGAGAAAAATAAAGAATCTGTAATCCATTTGTTATGTTTCAGTTCAGACAATGTTATACTCCATAAAGATATAACATTAATGCAACTGTGCCCGAAGGACAATTATAACATTATGGCAACTGTGTCCGAAGGGCAATCGTAAATGACAGCCTGAGACCGATACTGGCTTATCAGCACAGCCTTTTTAATACATGCTTTACTTCGCGCTGCAGTTGATCATCCACTGTACACCGAATTTGTCTCTAAGGGCTCCGTAATAATCACCCCAGAACATTTCCTGCAGTTCCATTTCCACTTTCCCGCCTTCCGAAAGTGCATTGAATAACCGTTTTGTTTCCTCCCTTGTGTCAGGTTGAAGGTTGATGTACACATTGTTTCCGGAATTTACCGTGAAGCCCATTGATTCAGGAGCATCGGAACCCATTAGAACAAATCCGCCGAGAATAGGCAGAGACACATGCATTACCAGGTTTTTGTCTGCATCCGGCAGTGGTGGCATTTCGACTGATTGCGGGACATCTTTGAAACGCATGATTCCTTCACCCACAAAGGCGGTCCCGAAGACGGATCTGTAGAAATTAAATGCTTCCTCCGTGTTACGGGGGAAATTCAGATAAGTGCTTACTGTTGCCATAATTTCTAGAGATTACGGATTTGAATTTTGCCCTAAACTTTCCGGCGAAAACTAAATCCCTTTTAAACCAAAAACAAATTTGCCCGGCGGTTGTTCATTAGTGAAATAATCAGACTAAAAACTATTGGGTTTTAATTAATCAGTGGTATCACAGCTCAGTCGGAAGGAAATATAAAACAAACAACAGGTACAGGAAAAGTATTAATTAACACTTACCAATATGAAGACAATTATTATTGCTTTGTTCATGTTCGCTGGTCTGCAGGCCGGCGCAGTACCGAAATCAGAAGCTCAGGCAACTGATCCGGACAAGAAACTTGAAAGTCCGGGCGGCAGTCAGCTTATCAACGACTGGATCACGGTGCATCTGAAGACTATCGCATCCACCAAAATTCCTTCTCATCATCTCCGTCAGCAGGCATATACTGGTGTTGCGCTGTATGAATTGATCGTTGCAGGAGACAAGAATTACCGGTCACTTGCCGGACAGCTTAACGGTTATCAGCCGCCTGAAGCACAACCGGAGACCGGAAGTATTTGCTGGCAGGCCAGCGCTAATGCTGCCATGGCAACAATGTTCCGGTTTTTTTATCCTCAGAACCCGGCAGACATAATGCGGTTCGATTCGCTTGAGAATGCCTGGCAGAACCGGCTTCTCAGGGAGGGTAACAGTGAGGCCTCTGTTGCTGCTGGTGAAAAATACGGATCAGAGGTTGCACGGGCAGTTATAGAATGGAGCAGGACTGACGGCGATGACAGGGTGAACGCTGCTTATGTGGTTCCGAAAGGACCGGGACTATGGGAACCTACTCCACCGAAGTTTATTGCTCCCATACTACCCTATCTGGGCGATGAGCGCACCATGGTAAAAGGCAGTATCGACAACACCATGCCTCCTGAGCCGGTGTCATTTTCAACCGATAACCAGTCTGCTTTCTATAAAATGAATGAAGATGTTTACCTGGTTTCCCAAACGATGGATGACGAGTCAAAGAGCAACCGGTCTTTTCTGGGATGACTTTCCTGACGGCAAAACACTCACCGGCGGTGGTCACTGGGCTTCCATCCTGAAAACCGTGATGACTGACCTGAATGTGTCATTGATTGAAGGTGCCCACCTGTATGCAGCGTTGTTTATCACCGAGAGCGATGCAGCGATCGGAGTCTTCAAAGCGAAGTATACATATAACCTTGAGCGACCAGTGACCTACATCCAGGGGGTTATGAAACACAACGACTGGAATCCGCTTATCATTACTCCGCCTCATCCCGAATATCCTGCAGCTCATGCCACGGTGTCTATGTCCGGCGCCACCATTCTGACAAAAATGTTGGGCGATAAGGTAGCATTTACAGATAATACCTATGCCTACCGGGGATACAAAGCCCATCATTTCAATAACTTTACGGAGGCAGCCAGGGAGGCAGGAATGTCAAGGCTGTACGGAGGTATTCACTACCGACCGTCAATCGAAGCCGGCTTTACACAGGGAGAAAAAATTGCAAACAATATCAACAATAGACTGATTTTCCTGAATTGAAAGGTTAAATTGTACAATAATATCACATACTGTAAATCATGGAATACTATTTCAGCAAAACACTTAATGTATCATTTGATGAGGCTCTCAGGTTAACTACTGAAGCACTTAAAAGTGAAGGCTTTGGCGTGATTTCGGAAATCAACATGCATGAAAAGCTGAAAGAAAAGCTGGGTGTCGATTTCAAGAGATACAAAATTCTGGGCGCCTGCAATCCGCCTCTGGCTTATAAAGCTTTGCAGGCCGAGGAAAAGATAGGTACCATGCTTCCATGCAATGTGCTCGTCATTGAGCAGGGGCAGAACAAAATTGAAATTGCAGCAGTAAATCCTGTTGCTTCGATGCAGGCAATTACAAATCCTGCATTGGGAGATGTAGCACTTGAGGTGACGAATAAACTAAAAAGGGTAATTGATAACTTATAACAGGGTTGGTAACTTCAGAACAGAAATTCTACAGACAGGCTTACAGGTTAAGCCTGTTTACCATTTTTTATAATATTGCCGAAGGTGTTGTTTCGATGATCCTGGGATATGCAGATGAAACGCTTAGTTTGTTTGGTTTCGGAGCAGACAGTTTCATTGAAGTAATTTCCGGCATTGGCATAGCCATAATGATATTACGGATAAAACATAATCCCGGCAGTCCTAAAAGCACCTTTGAAAAAACAGCCTTAAAAATAACAGGTACCGCATTCTATCTTTTGTCGGCAGGTTTACTGGCAGGTATTGTCATAAATCTCATTACCCGGCACAAGCCCGAAACCACGCTCTGGGGGGTGGTAATATCACTGGTTTCAATTGCAGTAATGGTCTGGCTCATGAATGCAAAAAAAAGGATTGGCAAAAAGTTAAATTCAGAACCCATAATTGCTGATGCCAATTGTACAAAGATCTGTGTATATATGTCACTGGTTCTGCTCGTATCAAGCCTGGTTTATGAGCTCACAGGTTTTGCTTACGCAGACGCCATCGGCGCTGCAGGTCTGATTTACTTTTCCGTTTCTGAAGGGAGGGAAGCTTTTGAAAAAGTAAAAGGGAAAGAATGCAGCTGCGGTAGCCGGTGCGAAACGAAAGAATTATAAAAGAAACGTCGCCTCGTACATATTACCATATTAGTCGTCAGGTTCTCCGACAATATGCCTTTGTGCCGATGCCGCTGTGTGAAATACATAATGACAGATGAGTAGAGGGTTAACAATGATAAAATTATGCATTCAAATCATTTTTAACTATTTAACTCGTTTTACATCAGATTATCTTTAACATTGCACTGATAATATTTCATAGTAATTTGGGTGAATAATGAAGACCAGTGGGCTGGCTGAATTGTTTCTTTTATTGATGCTGGCATTATTCCTTCACGGGTGCGCAAAGGAGCCTTATGATGTTACAGATCCCGAAAAAGAGGTTTTTAATTTTATGGTTACCGAAGCACAGCGACAGTACATAAATGAAAGCCGCGGGGAACAATACGAGATTACTGATCCTGTTCCCGAACTGCGTTTTGCCGGAGACATTTACACGATCGACAGGTTTGAGATCAGGGGCGACAACACTGTTAATTTTGCCCGGAAAGGATTTGGTGTGAACATGGGTCGTAAGATCTCACTCCATAATCCCGTAGAACAGGCGGAGAGAAAGTATGAGGAATTCAAGCTGCTGGCGATGGTTTACGATTATACATACATCGAAAACAGCACAGCAACGGGACTTTTCAGGGAAGTCGGTCTATGGCCGGTTTACAGCTTTTTCACCGAGGTAAGGTTAAATGGCCATACCCAGGGTCTGTATCATTTTATTGAAGATCCGGTTGAATACTTTATCGAACAAAGGCAATGCTACATTTGTGGTGCGCCGCGGTTATGACCATGTCGTAAAAGGTTTTTTCATGAATCCGGATTTTCAGCAGAATGAAGAGGAATATTATAACCGGCTGGATAAGATATACTCAATTCTTCCCGAATATTCCGGCCGGCAGATGTATGATACTCTTTCAGCTTATATCGATATGGAACAGTATTTTACCAAGCTGAGTATCGACCTGCTCATTAAAAACGGTGATTATACTGATGAGATCTTTTTCTATTCGACAATCAGGGATGACAGGGAAGTTCTTGGAGTATTTCCCTGGGATTACGATGATATTTTTGCCGATCAGCCTCATGAAATAGGAAACGAGTGGGCCCCTGGCACTGTATTCGGCCCCAGGGAATATTTCAGCATGGATGACGTAATTGCCGATGTGGGTTCAAAACTGCTTTATTCAATCGAAGATGATCTCGATTATAAAATTGCAAAGGACAGCCTTATCTATCAGGAATACCTGAAGACACTGCGGACTGTAATTGAAAAAATTGATTCAGCAGCTATTGATAAGGTATTTGACTATACTTACGATCACATCGGTCCGTTTTATAGTAACGATTCGATCGTGAAGCAGTCACGGTATGATGTTGACGAGACTGATTATGACCTTTTTGTAACCAACCTTAGTGAAAAAAGGCAAATGCTTAAGGACAGAAGAACACTGGATCCTTCAGGAGCTTGATATACAGCAAAACCGGTAGATATGAAATTCAGAAACCTGCTGCTCTGTTTTTTCTTTTTGCTTCTTGTTGCCGGCTGCAAAAAAAATGCGGATAAAATCCCTGAAGGCTGCATTAATCTGTCGGAGCTGCAAACAAAGCACGATTATTATCTGCCGTTTGCTATTCTGAATGATACCAATAACATTCGCCTGGCAGTGCTCAACAACGATACTGTCGATTTCACATACGGAGATTACCTTGAATTCACTGAAAACGGATTTTATGAACTGATCCTGATATACAATTCTGCTCAACAGGAGAATGATACCATTTTATTTACCACCACGACTGAAGAAAGGGAGTTTTCCGAATGGGGTATCAAAGCATGGGTACCGGCACCATATAAAACCGTGCCGCTGGGATCCGAAAATGTTGAAATATACTACCCTCACAGATATACAGACCTGATTAAAGTCCCATTCATTTTTTATGTCAGGGAATCCGGCGCTGTCAAAGGCATTTATTGCCAGGGCAAATGCATCTGCTTCGGGCGACGCTTTCAACATCAAGCAGGGAGTTGGTTCAGTGAACATTGCTGCATCTGCAATCTCAGGTAAGGCTGATTTTGTTATTGGCGGCAAAAAATTCAGCGCATCACTTACAAAAATTTCAAATGCCTGACATGGAACTCAATGGCACAATAAGCTCAGCAATTGAAATTCCGGCCAACAGTCTTGTAAGGATCTCCGGGAATTTGAATATTGCTTCCACAGGATCTCTGACGGTTCACGAAGGTGCAGTAATACTCATTGATGAGGCTGTTGATATTAATGTCAGCGGCCCGCTTGTCTTTTCGGCACTGCTGCAAATCCGGTATTTGTTACATGCAGCCGGAGTAGATAAATACTGGGGAGGATTTATCACCCGGGAATCCGGAGGAACCATTGAAGCGCAATATACTATCTTCTGCCAGAGCGGATACCATGATTCTGATGAATACGCCTGGGGCCATGCCGGGAGACAGGCATTGTTTTATACGGAAAACAGCACCCTTACTCTGGATCACTGTTTCATGACTTGATCATATAGGTCAGATCTTTTATCCGAAAAATGCCATTCTTACTCTGGACAATATTCTGGTGCAACGGGCAAAAACAGGAGGACAGGTCAACAATACAGACCTGATCCTTCGTAATTCCGTTTTCACTGACTTCCCTGACGATTCCTATGTTTTTATGGACGGAGATAACGATGCACTTGTATCTGAATGCTTCGGATGCGGAAATTGCCAATACTGCCTTTATGTTTGCAAAGGATGACGGGCTGGATTCCGGAGCCGATGGAGGTGGCGAAATCACTGTTACAAACTGCAGGTTTGAGGCTTGTTTTCACGAAGGCGCCGCATTGTCAAGCGTTGATCCGGTCAGTTAAAAATCATATTTTCAGCGGGTGTGTTTTTACAAATTGCGGTCAGGGGCTTGAGCTTGGTTACAGCTCCGCAAACCATTCTGTAGTGGCTGATAACTGCATGTTCTTCAGATAACGGAACAGGCATCCGCTACGGAGATAATTATGACTGGTCAGATGTCGACGGCAAAATGCTTATCAGGAATTCATCTTCGCTGAACAATGATAAGGATGTCTGGAACATGGTCCGGATGATCTGGAGCCCGAAGCTTGAAAACCTGAGTTTTGAAAACACCGTGGTTTCGAAGTTCTGCCCTCAGTATCCCGAGCTCGGAATAATTAATAGAAGCTAAATAATATTAATTACCTATCCTTGTGGCCCCTTTACAAAAGCCTGCCTGCTTTCCATGCTTAAGCAATTCTATCAGGATCAAGAATTCCATAAAGCTGTATTAGTTTTGCCACAACTCCTGTCCAGCCTGTCTGATGGCTTGCACCCAGTCCGGCACCGTTATCACCATGGAAATACTCATAAAACAAAATATAGTCGCGCCACTCCGGATCGGTCTGGAACTTCTCCGCACCTCCGAAAACCGGTCGTCTGCCCTTGTTCGTCGAGTGTGAAATATCTTGGTGAGCCGGTTACTTATCTCCTTGCTTACCTCAAAAAGGTTCATCAGATTTCCGGAACCTGTCGGGCATTCAATTTTAAAATTATCACCGTAATACAGGTAGAACTGCTGAAGTGCCCTGATAAGCAAAACATTAACAGGCATCCAGACAGGCCCGCGCCAGTTGGAGTTGCCGCCAAACATTCCGGTATTCGATTCAGCCGGCAGATAATCCACCCGGTATTCCTGACCGCCGGCATACAGTACATAAGGATTTTGCTCGTGGAATTTGGAGATCGAACGGATGCCATAAGGACTTAAGAACTCATTCTCATCAAGCATCCTGGATAAAATCCTGCGGAGCCGCTCGGGATTAACAAGAGCAAGAATCCCACGTTCGGCCTCACCATAATGACCGGGACCTGTAGGGTGTATTGATTCCTTAAGTTCCGGAATCCTCCGCAGGCGCTCAATGATATGCGCCATTGCTTTCGGAATTTTTTCCCGATGCTCTTTTTCAATAACACTTGTAGCGCACAATGGCAGAAGTCCGACCAGTGATCGTACCTTTAGCCGTTGACCACTGCCATCAGGCAGCCGGAGCAGGTCATAATAAAAGCCATCCTCCTCATCCCACATTCCGTCTGTACCAGGAGTATTCATGGCAGAGGCAATGAAATAGAAGTGTTCAACAAACTTCACAACCATGGTTTCGTACAATAGGATCGTGTTGAGCCAGTTCAAAGGCCATTTCCACCATGTTCTGACTGAAGAGGGCCATCCATGCCGTTCCGTCGGCCTGTTCCAGGCTGCCGCCTGTGGGCAGAGGAGCGCTGCGGTCGAAGACGCCTATATTATCAAGTCCGAGGAAACCACCCTCGAATACATTCTTTCCGAAACGGTCTTTGCGGTTCACCCACCAGGTGAAATTAAGCATCAGCTTGTTGAACATGGACTTGAGGAATTCCACATCACCTTTGCCTTGCGCGGCCTTATCAGTATAATAGAGAAACATCGATGCCCAGGCATGAACAGGTGGATTCACATCGCTGAAATTCCATTCATAAGCCGGCATCTGCCCATTGGGGTGAAGGTATAAGCTATTGAGCATCAAATCCATTTGAGTCTTGGCAAAGTCGGGATCCACGATTGAAAGCGGAAGGGTATGGAAGGCCAGGTCCCAGGCTGCATACCATGGATATTCCCATTTGTCGGGCATCGAGATGATATCCGAATTCAGCATGTGGTACCATTCGGAGTTCCGGGCACTATGGAAACCCTTTGTGCAATGGGTTGGAGTTGTGTTCGTCCAGCCAGTTGTCACCGTCAAAGAAGAAATACTGTTTGCTCCAAAGCATCCCGGCAATAGCCTGACGCATTACATTGGCCTCATCTTTGCTTACTGATGGCGGGGTTACTGCATTATAAAACTCATCGGCTTCACGAAGTCTGTCAGCAAAGACTTCATCAAAATCTTTCCCAAAGGTTTTATCCATTACTGGCAGGAGAATTCTTGGTGAGCCTGAGGTCGAATCACTGATGACTTACCTGCACCGATATTTACCTGGTAATGCGCTGCAACTTTAGTACCTTGTTTTTCGGGATTCACTGCCTCCTTATTTCCCTGAACCACAAAGTCGTTTATACCGTCCTTAACATAGAGGCTTTCATTCTTTTGTCCCGGGAAAAGCTTTTCATGGTTGGTTTCGTTTTCGGTGAAGAGAAGGGGCACATTGCCTTCGCAGGAAAACAAAAACTCACCCAACTTTGAATGAGAGGCCAAAGCTGCACTCGTCCCTGCTTTTGATTTTATCTGCTTAATAACCGGTTTTTTCGCAGCTCTGTTCGATTCAGCAATCCATGCTGACCAATCGTTCCGGAACCAGAGTGTAGGCAGAAGATGAAGATCGGCTGCCTCCGGTCCCCTGTTTACAGCAGTTATCTTCACCAGTATGTCTTCCGGACCGGCTTTGGCATACTCGATAAATACATCGAAATAACGGTCTTCATTAAATACACCGGTATCGAGCAGCTCATATTCCATTTCCTCACGTGTGCGTTGTCCGTTCTGTGTAACAAGATCACCATAGGGATAGGCTGCCTGAGGATACTTGTAAAGATATTTCATGTACGAGTGGGTAGGGGTGCTATCGAGATAGAAGTAATACTCTTTTACATCTTCACCGTGGTTGCCCTGGCTGTTGGTCAATCCAAATAATCCTTTCCTTCAGAATTGGGTCCTTCCCATTCCAGAGGGCCAGTGCAAAGCAAAGGTGCTGTTTGTCATCAGAAATACCGGCAATACCATCTTCGCCCCAGCGGTAAGCACGGGAGCGTGCATGATCGTGAGTAAAGAAATTCCAGGCATCACCGTTTTCGCTGTAATCTTCCCGTACAGTGCCCCACTGTCGTTCGCTCAGATATGGTCCCCATTTTTTCCAGGGAGCTGTTTTTTGTCTGTCATCATTCAATCGTTTCATTTCAGAAGCCAGTTCTGCTGATACCTTTTCATTTGTTTGTGCACTCATATGCAGATGGATTTATCTACTTTATCAAGTAAAGGTCATTAAAAATGCTTTTCACTTCTCTGATGGATTATTTAAAACAACAGAATTGAAAGTGCGACGAAAGCCCCGACGGAACAGGTTAAGAAACAGGTGATCACCTGTCTTTTACAGCTTTTCCAGGTATTTTTTCTTCAGGACGGTGAATTCAGCTACTGTAATTATTCCGGCATCCAGGAGTTCCTTTAAGCTGTTTTAAGTCGCTTATCGCAGTTGCTTTAACGACCTCCTCAGATGTTAACATTTCCACGGTTTTCACCCATGCTACCTGCATGCTGTCGACGGTGGCCGTGAGCTTTTTGTTTTCTTCCCGCAGGATAGCAATACTGTCAGGGGCTGCAGGTCCTGTAGGTTCGACCAGGAGAGGAACCGGGGCTGGTGCCTGTGCACTTGTTGCTGCTACGGTTACGCTGTCAGCTGTCGCCGTTACAGCGGCGGGCAGTATGGCTGTCGTATCACCCGGAACCTTAAGAGAATCAGTCGCCACAGCATATTTTGATAACTCCCCGGAAACGGAATCGAGCTGCAGTGTGAGAGTTTTTGTAAGCGTGGTGAGTGAATCAATCTGAGCGTCCCTGGGATCAACATTTTTTGATTTCTTCTTCCCAAGGAGCTGGCCATTAGCCTGAAAGGTTGTCAGCAGAAGAGCAAGTCCAATAATCAATATTCTCATAATAATGTAAGTTTGAAATTGTTTTATTAAAAATATCCTGTTGTACCAAAGGTACTGAATAAAACGAAGTTTTAATATAGTACTTTGGTGCTATTGACATGCACCCTGAATATGTTTATTTTTGATCTACTTACTTTTTGATAATTTGCATATTGTAGCTTGGGTTTAGGTTAGTTTAGGGTTGAAAGATTGAGTCCATGATCTACCATGGACTCTTTCAATTTATTATATTTGTATTGAACTGATATTGAATAATAAAAATGCGTCTGACCGGAAAAAGATCCAGCCTCGTTCGTTTATTCGGCACGCTGCTTTTAGTATTTGAGATTGCCTCTGTCAATGCCCAGGAACTTGAGCCAAGGGCTTACACAAATATACCTGTGGGAATAAACTTTGTGCTTGCTGGCTATAACTATTCGGCTGGCGCTGTTTTGTTTGATCCGACGGTTCCGCTTGAAAATGCAAACATAAAGACCCATGGAGCTTTATTTGCCTATGCGCGTTCCATTAAAATCGGTGATATTTCAGGTAAGGTTGACATGATCTTACCTTATGGATGGCTTTCAGGTACTGCCGAATTCCAGGGGCAGCAGGTCTCACGTGAGGTTTCCGGATTTGCAGATCCGCGGATTCGCATGTCCGTGAATTTTGTCGGATCGCCGGCCCTTACGCTATCAGAATTTAAGGATTACAGGCAGGATCTTGTCATCGGAGCTTGCTTGCAGGTGTATCTTCCTATGGGTCAATACGATCCGGACAGACTTGTAAATATCGGCACGAACCGGTTTACATTCAGGCCGGAACTGGGTATTTCCAAAACAATCGGTCCTGTGGTACTTGAATTTACCGCGGGTGCTATGTTTTTCACGGTTAACCATGAATTCTATCAGGGTAAGACCCGGTCTCAGGCCCCTATCGGCGGCCTTCAGGGGCATGTCTGTTACAATTTCAAGCGTGGGATATGGGCAGCATTGGATGGAACCTACTATTGGGGCGGACATACGACAACGGATGGCGTGGAGGGTGATGATCTTCAGAAGAACACACGGGTAGGCTTTACATTTTCCCTTCCGCTGAACATTCACAATTCACTGAAGATACTCGCCAGCACCGGCGTTTCAACACGCACAGGCAGTGATTTCAATTCTGTCGGCATTGTCTGGCAATACCGGTGGGGTAAAGAATTACCGAAAGTAAAAAACAACAAGCAGAAATAAGCTGAAAGGTATCAGGGTAAATGAGTGATCTTATTTAAGTTCCTGCATAAACCAACAGTGCAAGCCCTGCAAGATATGCAAGAAACATAAAGAATATCAGAGTATTAACCTGTTTTGTGGCTCCCTTAAATTCTTTCCAGATAAAAACACCCCAGAGGGCTGCAATGAGCGTTGCACCCTGACCAAGTCCGTAAGAAATTGCAAATCCTGCTTTCCCTGAGGCAATTATGCTCATAGCCATCCCGATGTTCCAGATAACTCCGCCAAGGATGCCGGTAAGATGCACGCCTAGGCTTCCTTTGGTATAGTCACTGAATGAGAGCGGTACTCCTTCAAAAGGTTTCTTCATCAGAAGGTAGTTAAACAGAAGATTGCTGACGACAACACCGATTGCGAAGAAGAAAACGGCAGAGTAGGGGGTAAGCTTACCCGGTTCGGGCGTTACGAAATCAGTAGCCATGGAGCTTGCCACGAAATCGGTAGAAAAGTGCCATAAGGATACCTGCTGAAACCGAAAGCAGTATGCCTTTCTTTGAAACTTGCTTTAATGTGGTACTGTGTTTTTTGTAGGCAACAGCATCTATTATAATTGCTGCAACAATAAAAGCCAATCCGATAAACAGAATAAGAGGGTTTCCTTTCGGGACGGCAATATAGTTAATGATCACACCAAGGGCAAGGGCAATTCCAACCCCAACCGGAAATGCAACTGCCATTCCTGCTATTGCCATAGCAGCAACGAGGAGTATATTTGATGCATTAAAGATTACTCCTCCCAGCAGGGCGTTCAAAATATTCCTTCCTTCCGCCTGGCCTATATCATCAATGAATCCCCGGCCATTTTCCCCGGTGCTTCCAAGGGTGAAGCCAATCAGCAATGCGAACAGCAGGATTCCCAGGACATAATCCCAGTAAAACAGTTCGAAGCGCCAGGACTTGCCTGCCAGCTTCTGTGTATTGCCCCATGATCCCCAGCACAGCATTGTTACTATGCAGAGGATGATTGCCAGTGAATAAGTTTGTGGTATAAACATTTTTTTAAAGATTAAGGTTAAAAATTAAAGTCTGAAAGTCTGTAAATCATTATTAGCCTGCTGCTTTTTTTGCCTGTTATTCGAATGAAAATTTAAAAGTATCACTCTTTTTTGGAGCGGTTTTGAAGATGATGGCAGATGTGATGTAAACTCTGGTTCCTGCCGATTCAGGCCGCTTCTCACCCTTTACGACAAGTCTGACCTTATGGTCTCCGGGCTGCAGGTTAAGAATATGCCAGATACTTTCGGTATGCTGCTGATTGGCAAAATCGTAATAAGTATCAATACTGCGGTGGAGCACACCATCAACATATACATCAGCTTTTCCTCCGTCCTTAAACCAGTTACCGACCAGTGATATTCCGGTGCCGTTAAATGCTATCTCAAGCTCATCACCTGCATTTTTGGCAAACATAGATTGTTTATTCACCTGCTTATCCCAGCCGGTAACCTCGAACGGGCTCCATTTACCTTTGAAAGTCCATGCATTCTCATCGAAGATTGAAATCCTCTTATCAAAAACAAGATCAGGAAACGCCACCTCCAGTTTGGGTTCAACAGGTGCCTGTATTTTGACTTTGATCTTTCTGTCAGTAACTGTTCCGCCGTTTTTAACAATGAGATCAAGTGCATATTTGTATGTGCTGCTGACAGCCGTATTAAAGGAATATGAGGTATGTATGAAAACAGAATCACTGACGGCTTTTACTCCTTCCTGCATATTTTCAGGCAGACCGCTGAAGCCTTTGATTACACCAAGGACTGCCATTGCATTTGAGGGATTGCAGTCGGAATCCTGACCGCATCGGGTTGATATTTCCATAGTTTTCATGGGGTCGCCTTCTCCGTACAATAAACCCATTACAATATATGCCCCGTTCAGTTTTGCATCAATATTGAAAGGGGAGCCTGCCCCGCAGATATCAACATCGCCCCATTTGTCCTCAAGCTCCTTCCATGCAGCCTGCCAGTCAGCCGGATATTGTTTGTGAAGTATAATCACATCCCTGACTATTTTGTAGTAGTCGCTTCCGGAAGGAATTGATAGCAGTGCTTTCTCAATTATCTTCGGGATATTGTGATTCAAAAAATGCTTCTGAGTAGAGAGCTGCAACAAAAATGCCTCCGTATATTCCGTCGCCATAATTCATTATACGGCCTATTTTATCCGCTATTTCCGAGGCTGTCTGGGGCATTCCCGGACACATAAATCCGATATAGTCAGATTCAATCTGAAAATCAATGTCATCTGCATGAAGATTATATTCAGGACTTCCGGACAAGGGGGCAAAGATGCTGTCATAATAGTTTTTTCTTGCCTGCATATTGGCATGCCATAACCTATAACCGGCCTTTGCGAACATCTCCTGGTATTTTTTTGCAGGGGCATCGATGCCGTATTTATCCATTGACATCAGAAAGGTCAGCTGCACATATATATCATCCTGCCACATACTTCCTTTGATATCAGATGGTTTCCAGTTTATGGAATCTGTATATGTTTTACCCTGAGCCCTGAATTCAGTAGGAGCCCCGTAGGTTACACCTATCATCTTGCCTGCCCAGCCTCCGGCAATTTTATCTTTTAAGACTTCCGGACTTATTGTTTTGAACTCGCCGGATGATGGTTTACATGAAGAGACTGCAATAAGCAGTGCAATCATACACAGGTTGCCACTGGTATCTTTTTCATAACTGGCTATATTAATGTTAATTGGAAATTTCTTTTCTATAGGGTGCTGAAGCCTGGGCTCCCATTCTTGTCACTGAGATCGATGCAGCCTTGTTTGCAAACTCACAGCCTCTCTAAGGTCTTTTCCTTCAGAGAGTGCGACAGCCATTGCCCCGTTGAAGACATCACCGGCAGCGGTAGTGTCCACCGCCTTTACCTTAAATCCCGGAACCATTCCTGTAAAGCTTTCAGACTTTATATAAGCTCCGGCACACCCCATTGTAATAATGACATTTTTAACACCCATTTTCTGAAGTGCAGATGATGCGGTTTCAGCTGATGAGATATCATGTACCTTAAATCCCTGACAGTATTTCTGCTTCAGTTTCATTAGGGGTAATCAGCCATATATTGCTTAAGCAGGTTATCTGATAATTTTTGTGCAGGAGCCGGATTAAGTATCACTTTAGCCCATTGAACTGATGCTGCGATTGCAGCAATATTCTACTGTCGCTGATTGGTATTTCCAGCTGAAGAAGGAGGATCGCAGTATTTGCCCGTTCTCAAAAATGCTGGCGGGAATATCATTCTGAAGCAGATTGCCATTTGATCCCGGGGCAACAACTATGCTGTTTTCCCCGGCCGAATCTACCGTTATCAGGGCAACACCTGACGGTAGTTCGTAGTCTTTAACAACGTACCGGGTATCAATACCCTCTTTCATAAATAATTCAATTGCCTGGGTTCCGAATAAGTCGATCCCGCATTTGGTAATGAAAGTCACTTTTCCGCCAAGTCTTGCTGCAGCCACAGCCTGATTGGCTCCCTTACCTCCCGGGTTCGTCAGGAAAGTTCCACCCGAGGATTGTTTCACCAGGTACAGGGATTTTCTTTGTTTTTATCACCATGTCAGTGTTGGAACTGCCGATGATCAGGATGTTATTTTTACTCATTATTCCGGCTTGTATTTTTTAAGATTGTATTTTGTTAGAGTCAGATAAGAATCAAAACTTCTGAACAGGTGATCAAAGGAACTCAAGTTATGACACTAATTTGAATAACATAATATATTAAGTCTGTCAGAACAACTTTCCTTGTGCCCCAGGAATCCAAGGTGTAAATTTACTGATAGAAGTAATGATGATAACAAAAACAAGGGATTTTCTCAAAAAAGTGATTCTAATTACTTTCTTGTTGGAATCTGTGCCTGTTTGCATTGCTCCGTAAATTCTCTTTACTTTTTAAAGTATGTTGAACCTGTTAATAATGACACTTGCCTTATGAATAATCAGAAGTATCTTTGTCTTGTCTTTAAGTGGGATTGATTAACAGAAGCCAGAGTATGGTTTTATTTGATTGGATTAATTGTGATAACAAAAAAGTATCAATGAATTATGATTGTTACCTGTGTTTATGTCAATGTCAAGCCTGAAAATGTTCAGGAGTTCATTAAGGCAATAATTGAAAATCACAAAGGTTCTGTCCAGGAGCCTGGCAACCTACGGTTTGATGTTCTTCAGAAAGCCGACGACCCGTGCCTGTTCATGATCTATGAAGCCTATAAATCCCAGGAAGCTGTCGATCTTCACAAAACAACGCCTCATTATATCAAATGGCGAGATACCGTGAAGGACTATATGGCTGACACCCGGTATGGTGTCAGATATAATATTATTGAACCGTCCGACAGATCGCAATGGTAAATCCTTTTCAGTTTGCACGATTGCCGCTGATATATTTTGGAAGCGGTAAAATCTCCGGCCTTACGGGAATTGTAAAAAGGTACGGTACATCCTATCCTGATTGTGACGGGAGAGAAATCATTTATTAAATCACCAAATGCTGATGTTCTTTTTGATCAATTAACAAGGCAAAATATTAAATTTCAGAATGTTGTTGTGAATTCTGAACCATCGCCTGAACTGGTGGATGAAACTGTGCAGAAATATCCGGCTGAAAAGATTGATGTTGTTGTAAGTATTGGCGGAGGCAGCGTGATTGATGCAGGTAAGGCAATATCTGCCATGCTGGGCAAAACCGGCTCAGTCGTGGAATACCTGGAAGTTGTAGGTAGCAAGGAGCATTCCGGAACTAAAGTGCCATTCATTGCAATACCTACAACGTCAGGAACGGGCAGCGAGGCAACAAAGAATGCAGTTATTTCAACAGTAGGGAAAGACGGATTCAAAAGATCCTTGCGTCATGACAATCTTGTTCCTGATATAGCACTTGTTGACCCCGAACTTACCCTGAATTGTCCGCCGCATATCACGGCAGCTGCTGGCATGGATTGCTTTACACAGCTTGCTGAGGCTTATCTGTCAGACAAGTCGAATGAATATACCGATGCCCTGGCGATAGAAGGGTTCAAAGCTGTAAAGCGATCTTTGCTCAGATGTTTCACCAATGGGGAAGTCATTGATGCCAGAACTGATATGTCTTTTGCGGCGCTTACATCAGGCATCTGTCTTGCTAACGCCGGACTGGGAGCCGTCCACGGACTGGCAGGCACAATAGGAGCGATGTTTGATATTCCTCACGGGACAGTCTGCGGCACACTGATGGCTGTCGCAAATGAAGTAAATGTGAGGGAACTGCGAATAATATCTCATGACAACCCCGCACTGAAGAAATACGCCAACCTTGGCAAAATCTTTTCTGACTTTGAGGGGAAGGACGATGATTATTATATCGATAGTTTTGTTGATTACCTGCATAACCTTACAGAAAAGCTTATGCTGCCTGGGCTCGGAAAATACGGTATCAGAAGTGAGGATATTTCCAGTATATGCCAGCAGGCTGATGCAAAGAATAACCCGGTAAAATTATCTGCAGAACTCCTGGGAGAAATACTAAGCAGGAGACTGTAAAACAGAAAACACAAGAAACCCTAAACTTGTGGCATTCTTCGCTGTTAATATCCTTAGCAATATAGCCCTGAGGGGGTCAGCAGGAAGAAAAGTTTTAAAAATAATATTTAACTACTTTTGCGGAATGCCTTTCCTGAACGGAAACAGACCGGAAAGGTTTTAAACTAAATAAATAGCAATCAATACGTTATGACAAATTTCTATAATCAGGACATACATGAGTTAACCTCTCAGCTGAAAACCAGCGAAACGGCAGGACTGACGACTGAGGAGACAAAGAGGAGGCTTGAGGAATTCGGCTATAACCAGCTCGTATCAAAAAAGAAAAAGAGTTTCTTCCAGATGTTCATGGCCCAGTTTAAAAGCTTTATGATCATTATCCTGCTGATTGCTGCGGTAGTATCCGGAGTTGTTGGCGTAATGGAAGATGAAGGATTGCTCGACACCTTCGTGATCCTGGGAATTCTTCTTTTAAATGCTCTCATTGGCGCTACCCAGGAAAAGAAGGCTGAGACATCACTTGAAGCCCTGAAGAATCTGGCTGCACCTCTTTCCAAGGTACTTCGCGACGGAGTGATATCAGAAATCAACACGAAAGAACTTGTACCGGGCGACCTGGTAATACTTGAGACTGGCGCTGTAATACCTGCCGACCTGCGGCTGATAGAGGCTGTCAACCTTAAAATACAGGAATCTTCACTTACAGGAGAATCTGTTCCCGTTGAAAAGAAGACAGATACCCTGGCGGGTGACGAAATAGCACTTGGCGACCGGATCAACATGGCTTTTTCGAGCGGTATGGTAACTTATGGCCGCGGACGTGGTGTTGTTGTTGCAACAGGGATGAAAACCGAGGTCGGGAAGATAGCCCATATGCTCGAGCATTCTGTTGAAACCGAAACTCCCATGAGCCGTCGCCTTAACCAGCTTGGCAGGCTACTTGGGAATCGTCGCCCTGATCATTTGCGGTTTGATCTTTCTGGTAGGAATTCTTTACGGCAATTCAATAATGAATATGTTTATGACGGCTGTCAGTCTTGCCGTTGCTGCCATTCCGGAAGGTCTTCCGGCTGTTTCGACAATTGTGCTGGCCATCGGTGTTCAGCGTATGGTCAAAAAGAATGCCATAATCCGTACGCTGCCTTCTGTTGAAACTCTGGGCAGCGCAACGGTGATCTGCTCTGACAAGACCGGAACCCTTACACAGAACAGAATGACAGTTGTTGAAGCTTATGTCAATCATAGAACACATGTGATAAACAGGGCTTCTCCCAACACTACGCTCAATGAAGAGGAAAAAAGGCTCCTCTCAATCTCTGTCTTATGTGCCGATGCCTATATGAAGAAAAATGAAGACGGGAAGTTTATTTTTTCCGGTGATCCGACCGAAACGGCCCTTCTCGATTTCGGGGTGCTCTACGGTTTATATAAGGATGATATGGAAAAAGCATCTCACCGGGTAGCAGAGATACCTTTTGACTCCGAAAGAAAGCGCATGACCACAGTCAACAGGATGGCAGACAAAGGCACCAGTGTTAATGTGAAAGGTGGACTTGATGAAGTCCTGAGCGTATGTGACAAGATAGTCATCGAAGGAGATGTCAAGCCTCTGACATCAGCTGATGTGGAGAAGATCCGTAATGCAAATGAAACGATGGCTAACTCGGCATTGCGGGTACTTGCAATGGCATACAAGGAATCTCCTGAGGCGCCTCAGCAGGTGACAATAGGTGAGCTCGAAAACGGACTGATCTTTACGGGCTTGCTCGGCATGATAGATCCTGCAAGACCTGAAGTTCTTGATGCTGTGGCCAGATGTAATACAGCAGGCATCCGTCCGGTTATGATAACCGGCGACCACAAAACCACTGCCCTGGCCATTGCACGCGAAATAGGAATATACAAGGACGGCGATGTTGCCATTAACCGGTGCTGAGCTTGAAAAGCTCACCGAAGAAGAGTTCAGTGAGAATGTTTCAAAATACTCGGTCTATGCCAGAGTGGCCCCTGAACATAAAGTCCGCATTGTAAAAGCATGGCAGAGTCATCATGAGGTGGTGGCAATGACCGGCGACGGTGTCAATGATGCTCCGGCCCTCAAACAGGCTGACATCGGAGCTGCAATGGGCATTGTCGGTACCGATGTGGCAAAGGGTGCTGCAGACATGATCCTCACCGATGACAATTTTGCCACAATTGTATCGGCCGTCGAGGAAGGAAGGAGGATATATGACAATATTCTCAAGGTTATTCAGTTCCTGCTCTCAACAAATGTTGGTGAGATATTCCTGTTGCTTGTAACCTCGATATTCAACATGGGTACTCCGCTGCTTCCGATTCATATACTCTGGGTCAACCTGGTCACCGACAGTCTTCCGGCTCTGGCACTGAGTGTTGATCCGCCTGAAAAAGGGATCATGAACCGTAAACCCAGAAATTCAAAGAAAGGCTTTATGACCAAAGGAATGGTCTGGAGAGTTATGTATCAGGGTGTAATGATCGGTTTAATCCCTCTTGCAGCATTTATGGTGGGTCTCAGGGACGGGGAGAGGCTCTGGGTCAGACAATGGCATTTGCCACACTTATGTTTGCACAGCTTGTTCATGTACGTAACCTGCATTCAAACAGCAGATCATCATTTGCAACAAATCCGTTTCATAATAAACCGCTGATAGCTGCCATAGCATTGTCTGCAGCGATGGCCCTGATCGTACTTCTTGTCCCTCCAGTACGTGATGCTTTCAGACTGGCAGCGATGGACAGGCAACACTGGCTGGCAGTGGTTCTGTTGTCACTGGCGCCGATTGCAATAGTAGATCTGTTTAAACTGTTCAGGATCAATGGCGTAAAGAGTGACATGGAATAGTCACATAATGAAGAAAGAAAAGAAGATCTTCGGGTTTAACAGGAACATCCTTTTTACAGGCCTTACCAGCTTCCTTACCGACACTTCGGTCAAGATGGTCTATTCGGTCATGCCCATGTTCCTGATGTCGATAGGCGCATCAAAGACAAGCCTGGCACTGATTGAAGGCATTGCTGAAAGCACAGCTTCCCTTGTCAAGGCACTGTCAGGCTTCTGGAGCGACAAGATCGGTAAGAACAAACCCTTCATGCTCATTGGTTACGGCCTCTCTGCATTAATCATCCCGCTTTATACATTTGTTGTTTCTCCCATGCAGGTCCTTTACCTGCGATTCATTGAAAGGTTTGGAAAGGGAATAAGAACTGCTCCGCGCGACAGCCTGATAGCCGGTTCGGTCACAAACGGAGAGACAGGCAGAAGTTTCGGTCTGCAGAAAGCAATGGATAACAGCGGTGCCATAGTTGGCCCTCTTGCTGCATTTGTACTTCTGATCTTCTTTCCCGAAAATTACAGGCTTATATTCCTGCTTGCAGGGATACCTGCAGTTCTGAGCATCCTGGTGATAATCTTTGGTATTAAAGAAGCAAAAAGGGATCAGGAAAGTCTCTTAAGAAAATTTCATTTTAAAGACTTCCCTGCTAAATTCTATCTCTTTCTGATCATTGTTTTTTTATTTACACTCGGTAATTCAACTGATGCACTGCTGATGGTCAAAGCCAATGAAGTAGGAGTAAAAGTTGCTTTTATCCCGCTTGTATATATGATCACAAGCATTGTCGCCGTGCTCCTTGCCATCCCTGTCGGATCACTGTCAGACCGGATCGGAAAAGAAAAGATCCTTATAGCCGGATACCTGATTTACGCAATCGTTTATTACGGATTTGGCGTCACCTCACATGTCTGGGCAATAGTAGCTCTCTTTGCCATGTATGGATTGTATTCGGCTGCAACTGACGGGATACAAAAGGCATTTATTTCAGATATGACTGATAAAAACAAACAGGGTACCGGATTGGGTATCTACAATGCCCTTCTTGGTATCACACTATTGCCGGCAAGCCTTATTGCAGGAATGCTGTATGATAAGGTTAATTCAAGGGTACCCTTTTATTTTGGTGCTGCAACGGCACTATTATCAGCAGTCCTGATGATTATTCTTTGTCCGCGGCCGGAAAGAGACGGACCATGAATTGAAGACGTTTCTTTATTCGAGTCGCAAGGCATCAGCAGGGCTGTAGTTTGCAGCTTTTTTTGTCTGGTAAAGTATTGACAACCAGCCTATAGCCAAAGCAGCTAATGTGGCAATTATATAAATCAGCGGACTGACTTTAACTTTGCTTGCAAATCCTTCAAGCCAGTATTTCGAACCGAAATAAGCAACAGGGTACGCAAACAGTGAAGAGATAAGAATGAGATATACCACTTCTCTTGATAACAATCGGAGTACGACCTGAGCTGAGGCTCCGTAAGTTTTCCTGATGCCTATTTCCCTTGTCCTTTTATTTGTGATATAGGTAATGAGACCAAGCAGACCCAGGCAGGCAATGAATATTGCGAGTACAGAAAACAGAACAAAGATTTTTCCTGTTTTCATTTCTGATGAATATAGATTATTCCATGAATCAGTGAAAAAATCATATTGAAAGGGTTGATTGGCAGTAAAAGTCTGCCATTTTTGTTCAATAGTTTTTAATGTTTCCGGAACATCATTTCCTGAAAGCCTGACAGTGGCAAACTGATCTCCTCCGAAATTTCCGAGGACGGTAAAACATACTGGTTCAATCGGGGTGTGCATCGATTTAATATTGAAGTCCTTCATTACCCCGATGATCTTCAGTCTCTGAAATTGCTGAGGGCCCTGGGGCTGCAGGATATATTTTCCTACCGGGTCAGTCAGGCCGAGTGATTTAACTGCCGCCTCATTAATCAGAATGGCAGTTGAATCTTCTCCGTACTCACGTGAGAAGAACCTGCCGGCGGCCAGTTCAACGCCGAGTGCCTGTGCAAAGTCGAAACTAACCTGCGTCTGGTTTATAAGATAAGTGTTCTTTTCAGGGTCGTCATCGAGAAGGAATGCATTGTTATTGAAAGTGGTACCGGGAACGGCCCGGGAAAAGCCAACGTTTTCAACACCCGGGATCTGCAGCAGCTGATCGCGGAATGCCTCCCTCTGCCTGAAAAATGAATCAGATCTGCGGATGACTATCAGGTTTTCCTTATTGAAGCCAATATCCTTCTTTGTTACATAATTGAGCTGACGATAGACAATAATTGAACCGATTATGATCACAATTGAGATAGTGAACTGGATCACAACCAGTACTCCTCTCATGTTCTTTGACATTGATCCCGGATTCAATGTGCCCTTTAATACTTCAATGGGGTTGAATGAGGCCAGTACGAATGCCGGATAGGCTCCTGATGATACTCCCACCAGGAGGACAAGTACAATAAGTGATAGTATTCCGGCGGGATTATCAAGGATGCCTCCAGACAGCTCTTTGCCGATCATCTGATTAAAAGAGGGTGTAAGTGCAGAGACCAGTATTACCGCAATGAGAGCAGCAACAGTCACAATCAGCACCGATTCTCCAAGGAACTGAAACACAAGCCCCTTTTTGTTTGCCCCTGCGACTTTTCTGACGCCGACCTCTTTTGCCCTTGTTGCCGATCTGGCAGTTGCCAGGTTAACATAGTTTATTATGGCAATTATCAGGATGAGCAGGGCTATCACTGCAAAGATATAAACAGTACTTTCTGACCCCAGCGGTTCGAGACCATATTGTGTCGCTCCTCTGAGGTGCAGGTCCTTGAGCGGCTCCATCACATAGCTGAAGGCGTTCCCCGCATTCAGGAAATCTTCGATGGAAATACCAAGGGCCTGAGTTATCTGAGGGCCCACGTATTTTGTAACCATACCCTGGAACTTCTCCTCCAGTATATCCTTGTCAGTACCGTCTTTAACCACAATATAGGTATAAAAGTTATGGCTTATCCAGAACTGGTTGTTAGCCTGTCCGGGGTATGAGCTCATTGAAGCCAGCATGTCAAATTTGATGTGGGAGTTATCCGGGACATCCTGAACCACTCCGGTAACCGTATAAATTACTGTGTCAGTCTCAAAGCTCATCTGCTTGCCCATGGGGTCCTGGTCGCCGAAATACTTTTTTGCATATTCCTCGGTCAGTACTGACTGACCTGGGTCTTGCCAGTGCTGTTTCAGGGTCTCCTTTCAGTAATCTGAAATCAAAGACAGAAAAGAATGATGAGTCGGCGAAAAGGACACCGTCTTCATTGAACCTGTTCTCACCGTATTTTATAAGCCAGTCGCCCATACTTGTCACCCTGGTGGCCTTCAGCACTTCCGGGTAATCATTGATCATTGCCTGTGCCATCGGTGCTGCAGTAACAGCCTGATCGAGCTCACCTCCAGCCATCCTTCCGACTACTTTCAGCCTGTAGATATTCTCATAATTCTGATGGAACCTGTCATAGCTCAGTTCGTGGATCACATATAATGTAATGAACAGGAAGCTTGTCAGTCCGATTGCAAGGCCGGATACATTCATGATGACATATCCGCGCTGCTTTTTCATATTACGCAGAGCATTGATAAAAAAATTCTTCAACATTGCCGGAACGATTAGGTTATACTTTGAATCTCAAGCTAAAGACATGATGTTACAAGTTTTGCTGCACATGAAGAATAGAAAACTGTCTTTCATGTGCAACAGTCAAAGAATTTGACAGTCTTTGATAGAGAATATACCCCGGACCATGATCAGAAACTTCTTTCTTACGGCAGTCAGGAATATTTCAAGACACAAAGGGTTTACCTTTATTAACGTAACAGGACTGGCTATCGGGTTAGCGGCATCATTACTGATCCTGCTGTGGGTTCAGGACGAGCTGAGTTTCGACAGGTTTCATGAGAATGCCGGGAGCATTTACAGGGTAGAGGAAGATCAGTTTTATTCAGGAGAGAGGTATCATGTTACGGTAACGCCACATCCCAGCGGACCGGTATGGAGGGAGAGGATTCCGGAGATCATTGATCAGACCCGCATCAACAGACTTCCAAGGTTATTATTCCGCATCGGAGATAATGTCTTCTTTGAATCATCAGTTGTTGCGGCTGACTCCGGGCTTTTTAAGATCTTTACCCTACCGTTTCAGAATGGAGATCCCGAAACAGCATTAAAAGACCCTCATTCAATTGTACTTTCCAGAAAAACTTGCTGAAAAATATTTTGGTGATGCCAATCCTCTTGGCCAGACAATAACCCTGGAAAACAAGTTTCAATTTATGGTTACAGGTGTTATGAAAGAGATCCCGGGTAACTCGATCTTTACTTTTGAAGGAGTGATACCTTATTCTTTTCTGAAGGAGATTGGCGCAATCAGTGATTCATGGGGTAACAATTCAATTCTCACATTTGTCCGGATTGCAGAAGGATCTGACATTGAGAGCATCAATAAGAAACTTACGGATGTTGTCCTTGAACATAATCCCGAAACAACTACTAAATACCTGCTTTTTCCTTTTCCCGACATTCATCTGCACGCTCAGTTCGGGTATGGTGAGAACCGGGGGCCTGTGACTGCTATCTACATTTTCACTCTTATTGCTGCTTTTATCCTCCTTATTGCATGTATCAACTTTATCAATCTTTCAACGGCGAAAGCTTCATCGAGATCCAGGGAGATCGGTATAAGGAAAGTTGCAGGAGCCGATCAGGAAGAGTATGATAATCCAGTTCATGTCAGAATCATTCCTTCTGGTAACCGCCTCCCTGTTCATTGCTCTCCTTCTGGTCGGATTGTTTCTGAAAGCCTTTAATAATGTTTCCGGTAAAAGCTTTACTCTTTCAGATCTGTTGCAGTTTAAATTTATCCTTAGTTTCATTATTGCAGGTCTGGTTGCCGGATTCATCTCCGGGATTTATCCGGCGCTGTATCTTTCGTCAGTTAAACCAGTGGCTGTACTGAAAGGGGAATCAGTTTCGGGAAAAGGCAACGGGAGGCTGAGACAGGTTCTTGTCGTGATCCAGTTTTCCCTTTCAATATTAATTGCCACGGCCGCAATTTTTATGAATCAGCAGCTCAGGTTCCTTCAGAACAAGGATCTCGGTTTTGACAGGGAAAACCTTATCTGTATACCCATGGCCCAGGATATGAAGGGCAAATACTATTCTCTTAAGAGCGAACTTTTAAAGGAGACACTGATCACAGGTGTTACGGCCTCTCTGCGCAACCCGGTAATGATAGGCAGTAATTCAGGAGGAGCCAGCTGGCCGGGGAAGGACCCTGAAAAAATGGTACTGATCGGAACAAACGGTGATTGATTACGATTACCTCGAAACAATGAAGATGGAGCTTGAGTCAGGAAGGGATTTTTCGAGAGACTTTCCCGGCGATATGGCAAGAGATACCACGGGGAATTTCCTGGTTAATGAGGAGGTTGTCAAAATCATGGATATCGGAGACCCGGTCGGTACTGGTTTCAGTTTTATGGGTCTTAACGGAACCATTGTTGGGGTGCTTAAGAATTTTCATTTCAAGGGGGCTGATCAGCCTATCGAGCCAATGGCCTTTGCACTGGCCGGAACGAGGTTTCTTGATTATATCCTGATAAGGTTAACACCCGGAAAAACTGAGGAATCCCTTAAGTCCGTTGAAAAGGTATGGAATGAGCTAATACCTGAATTCCCGCTTCAGTACACTTTCATTGAACAGGATTACGAGAACCTGTTCAGGTCTCAGATCCGTCTGGCAGGATTATTAAAGTATTTTACGATCCTTGCACTGATCATTGCCTCTCTTGGACTTTACGGATTATCAGCCTATTCAACTGAAAGGAGGAGTAACGAAATCGGCATAAGGAAAGTTATGGGAGCCGATTCTTCCTCAGTAATAATTACAATGGCCAAAGAGTTTCTTGTCCTGGTGCTTATTTCAATAATTATTTCCTTACCTGTAGGTTGGTTAATAGTTGAAAATTTACTTAAGCAATTTGCCTACAGGATTGAACCGGGTGTAATTGTATTTGTGCTGATAGGGGCCGGTGCTTTAATTATTGCCTTGCTTACCGTAAGTTTCCAGGCCTTTAAAGCCTCACGCATCAATCCTGTAGAAGCTCTTAAAACCGAATAAAAAAATATTCAAAATTCAATATTTAATATCCAAGATATGTATAACAACCTGATCAGGCACAGTTTAAGGTCATTTAAAAGACAGCGTGCGTACATAATTATCAATATCCTCGGACTCTCAATTGGCATTGCCTGCAGTCTCCTGATAGCCCTTTTTGTGATTAATGAAGCAAGTTACGATAAGTTTAACGTCAAGAAAGACCGTATTTACAGGCTGGTGCTTGACGGTAAGATAGGGGGACAGACGATTATCGGTGCGTATACTCCTTCAATCATGGGCCTACCATGCTCAGGGAGTTTCCCGAGATTGAGGATTTTCTCCGGCTGAACGGCTGGGGGCCGACGGTCATTGAATACAACAAGCCAGACTTTTACCGAGGAGCACCTGATTGAAGCTGATTCGTCGTTCTTCAATTTCTTTTCAATTCCGGTTATTAAAGGCGATCAGGCCAACCTGCTTAACGCTCCGAGAAAGGCTGTGCTTTCTGAGTCCACTGCCATAAAGATCTTCGGTGATGAGGATCCGATTGACAAAGCCCATTAAGATTGGATCAGATACAGTAAAATACACCGTGTCCGGTGTGATGGCTGACATGCCGGTAAATTCGCATTTCGAATGCCAATGTTATCCTGTCATTCATGACCAATCCCAGGTCAAATGATCCCACGTGGTTGAGCAACAGCTTCAGTACCTATCTCCTGCTAAATCCTAATACGTTCATCGCAACGGTCGAAGCAAAGATTACCGATCTGCTCGTGAAATATGTCGGGCCGGAACTGCAGCAGTACATCGGAGTATCAATTGATGAGTTCCTTGAACAGGGTAACAGATACAGGTTTTTCCTGCAGAAACTTACGGACATACACCTTGATCCGTGTATTCAGCAGGATTTCAAAGAGCGCCAGTGATCCGAAGTACCTGATAATCTTCGGCAGTATTGCCATTCTGATGGTGCTGATCGCTGCCATCAATTTCATGAACCTGTCAACAGCACAGGCCTCGCGCAGAGCGAAGGAGGTTGGCATCAAGAAAGTAGCCGGTTCAACCCGCCGGATGCTTGTTACGCAGTTTCTGACAGAGTCATTTATTCTCTCTTTCATATCGCTCGTGCTTGCTTTGATCATAATAAGAGTTACACTTCCCTATTTTAACAACCTTCTCGATACGCAACTGAAGCTAAATCTGTTTATCTCCATGGTACACCATTCCGGCGCTTATCGGATTTACTCTGGTTGTCGGACTGCTTGCAGGCAGCTATCCTGCCCTGTTCCTGTCCTCGTTCAATCCTTATGAAGTGCTGAAGGGGAGTGTGAAGAACAGCATGCAGAACGGACGCCTGAGGAGGGTACTGGTTGTTTTCCAGTTCGCTGTATCTATCCTGCTTATCATCGGCACAATGATCATGTACAGGCAGATCAGATTATATGCTCAATAAGGATGTGGGGTTCAACAAGGAGCAGCTGATTGTGATCAACAGGGCAGGGGCGTTGGGCACGAGGGTCAAATCATTCAAGGATGCAGTCAAGGGAGATCCCGGGAGTGATAAATATTGCCAGTTCCACTGCTGTGCCCGGAAGAAACAACAACAATAACGGCTATATGCTCGAAGGCAGAAATGATGAGACCTTCCTGCTGCAGACCAACTGGGTTGATTATGACTACCTGGAAACTTATGGTATGACACTTGCTTCAGGCAGATCCTTCAGTGAGGATCATTTACCACTGATCAGAAGGCATGCCTGATCAATGAAAGTGCCGTGAAGAACTTTGACCTTAATGACATTGAGAATACCAGGTTCATGCGTCCTGCCGAAGGCGGAAGAATTGACTATCTCCAGGTAATCGGCGTAGTCAACAATTTCAATTTTGAGTCACTGCAGCAATCCGATTCAACCTTATATGTTCCGTTTTAAGAGTGATGACATTCTGTGGGGTTATCTCTACAGTGAAACTGATGCCCAGAATTATGCTGAAACAATAACCGCAATTGAAGAAGTATGGAAAGAGTTTACCGCAAATAATCCGCTTCAGTATTATTTTGTCGACGAGGATTTTGAGCAGATGTATATCCAGGAGAAGCAGAATGCGCAGATGGCAGTTATCTTTTCAATCCTTGCCATCTTCATTGCCGTGCTGGGGCTGTTCGGACTGACGTCATTTACCGTTGAACAACGCACCAAGGAGATAGGAGTGAGGAAGGCTATGGGATCTTCAGTATCAGGCATTTATCTGGTGATTTCCAAAGAGGTAATTGTTCTTGTAACCATATCGGCTCTTATCGCCTGGCCATTAATTTATTATATTGCAGATAAATGGCTGGAGAATTTTTATTACAGGATAGATCCGGGGATGCTTACTTTTGTTGCTGGTCTTTTCATAGCTATGGGCATCGCTCTTCTGACGATCAGCTTCAGGATCATGAGGGCTGCAAGGGTCAATCCTGCCCAGTCACTTAAATATGAATAGATCAGCTCCTGATTATGTTTAAGAACTACCTGACCGTCACTTTCAGAAACCTGCTCAGGAACCGCCTGTTCACCCTGATAAACATTGCCGGCCTGGGTATCGCACTGTCAGTCTGTATAGTCGCATTTTTCAATCACATGTTCAATTATGAGTTTGACAGGACTCATGAGAATTTTGATGAGATATACCGTGTCACCTGTTTCAGGGACATGGAAGGAAGGGAGCAGGAGTACGGGGTAATCCCTGCCACTCTGGGGCTTGTGGCCAAAAAAGATATTCCGGGAATAGAAAAGTCGGCACGGTTGATGAGAGCCGGATCAAACGTCAAGGTGGGGGATTGATATTTACTCTGCCCAGATTTCATTTGTTGACCCTGAGTTTCTGGAGATCTTTACTTTCCCTGCAGTTAACGGAAGCATCAGGTCAATTGATGATCACGGGAGCGTCCTGATAAGCAGGAGCATGGCCGAAACACTTTATGGGGAGGAGCATCCTGTC
Source organism: uncultured Bacteroidales bacterium (assembly GCA_963780735.1). Lineage (GTDB taxonomy): Bacteria > Bacteroidota > Bacteroidia > Bacteroidales > VadinHA17 > SR-FBR-E99. The sequence continues at coordinate 148,119 of CAWADB010000009.1, read as the reverse complement.
GGCAAGACATTGGCCCTCATGAATGAAGAAAATAAAGAGTTTACATATACAGTTGGTGCTGTTTTCGAAGATCTGCCGGAGAATTCAAGCTTCAGGATTGACATCCTGTCCCATTATGATAATTTTCTTCTCATGTGGGAACGAAATGACGCTGACTGGAAGCTCATGTCGCATTGCTTTTTTTATCCAGGTGCCTGACAGGATCTGTCATACCCTCCATTACCGCTTCGTTAAAAAGCTATCTGCCGGTACAGAACAAGGCCAGGGAGGATTTCAGGATTAACAGGTTCAACCTTGTCCCGCTCAAAGATGTCGGAGCAAACACCCGGGAGATATGGTCCTCAGCGCTTTTTCCATCACTTCATCCTGCAGCACTGATAGCACCACCGGTCATGGCTCTGTTCATACTGCTGATCGCCTGCTTCAATTTTGCGAACACCTCTATTGCCACATTCAGTAAAAGGTTGAAAGAGATTGGCTTAAGGAAGACATTCGGAGGGCAGCGAAGGCAGCTGGTTGCACAGTTCATGGTAGAAACACTGATCATTTGTTTTCTTGCATTGCTGGTGGGTGTCGCCTTTGCCAGGTTCCTGGTACCCGCATACAGCAGCCTTTGGGCTTACATGTCAATTGAACTGACCCTGACTGAATACCCGGTCTTCTGGATTTTCCTTATAGTTCTTGTCTTACTGACAGGATTCGTTGCCGGGGTCTATCCTGCACTGCATGTAAGTGCTTTCAGCCCGGTAAATGTATTGAAGGGGACCAACTCCTTCAGCCGGGTCAGGTAAGCTTGCCAGCGTTCTCCTTACGTTGCAGTTTTCCATTTCTGTAATGGCACTTGTAATGGGCATAGTGTTTGCAAAAAATGCCAGGTATCAGGAAACGCTCGATCTCGGATATGACAGGGATAAACTCATAGTTGTTCCGGTTGTGCCTGAATTATTCACCTCATTCAGGAATGAGATACTGAATCATCCGAAGATAATATCCGCTGAAGGGACTCAAAACCACATAGGGTGGGGGAGCTACAGAAGACCTGTGAAATATCAGCAGACACAGCTTGAGGTTGATGTGATTGGATATAGGACCCGGGTATGCTTCAACGATGGGGCTGCGTCTTATTGAAGGCCGCCTGTTTGACGAATCCAGAAGTGCTGCTGACAGGTCAAACGGATCAATCGTTGTCAATCAGAAGTTTGTCACTGACTTCGGCTGGAAGGATCCGGTTGGCCAGACCATTACAGTGTATGATACCACAAAACTGACGGTGATAGGTGTGGTGGAGGATTTCTACACCAATGGTCTGTGGGAGGTTATTGACCCTGCCATGCTTAGGCTTGCACAGAATGATCAGTACCGGAATCTTGTTGTCAGGGCTGAGCCGGAGGACCTGGCCGGGGTTCTTGAATATATCAATGCTGAATGGAAAAGCATGGGTACAAATTATATTTTCAGAGGTATACTGCAGGAAGATACAATGCAGGAGGAAAAGGATATCAACGGAAGCATTACAAAGGTTAACCTCTTCCTCGCGGTAACAGCCACACTCCTTTCTCTTATCGGAATGTATAACCTTGTCTCCCTTGATGTCATCAGGCGAACGAAAGAGGTGGGCATAAGGAAGATACAGGGAGCACCGGTACCTGTAATAATGTTCCTGCTTAGCAAGAAGTTCCTTATTGTCCTGGTTAGTTGCATCTATCCTGGGGAGTATCGGAGGTTATTATATGTCAGTGATGCTGCTCGACAGCATCTGGGATTATTTCATTGAAATCAAAGCCGGGCATCTTGCTTCTGGCAGCACTGATTATGATTACGGCTACGATACTTACAATCGTAATTAAGGTAGGCAGGGCAGCGATGCGTAACCCGGTTGATTCGCTCAGGTACGAGTAATGGGGCATGGAGCAAGGGGCAAGGAGCTAAAGAGCATGTAGGCAAGTGTGCAGAAATTAAGAATTAAGAATTAAGAATTAAGAATAAAAGTAGACTGCAGATGTCAGATTCTAAATCATAAGACCTCAGACCCTGAGACCTCAGACCCTCAGACCTTTTAATACATCCTGTTAATGAGCTGTCCGAATTCGTCACGCTTCCTGAGAGGAAAACTGAGACACCGGCCATCCCTGGTGATGACATTCAATCCCTTGACTGAGAAGAGTCCCCTGTTAAAATATATGACCTCAAGGATGTTTTCGAACATGATCTCAAGATTAAACCTCTCGGTCTCTTCTTTCAGCGTTTTGAAATATAATCTCTGGTTGGTAACGATCAGTTTACCTTCGATGGTATCGTTGCCAACCACCTGGTTTGTGTCACCCGCTTTTATCACCACCTCATTCGGGTTCAGTTTTACAGTCATCTCTCAGGTTATTAAGGTTAAAGTATAAAAATCTACTGCAGTATGAATTCTTTACATTTTAATAGACGTCTGAATTGATCAAATGTTGCATTGGAATTTGAGTTTTAAACTGAATATATGAAGCAGTATTATTTTAAGATAGCGTTCAGGAACATCCTGAGAAACAAGCTTTTTTCATCAATTAATATAATAGGCCTTGCTGTTGGCATCACTGCCTTCCTCATGATTCTTGTCTATGTCCGATATGAGAGAAGCTACGACACTTTTCATAAGAACAGCGACAGGATCTACAGGCTCCTTTACCAACGGTCAAGCGCCGAGGGGGAGACTGTGAAATTTGCATCCTGCTGCCCTCCTGCGGCAATCAGGATCAGAGAGCTGTATCCTGAGGTTGAGACTATTGCCAGGTTGTTCAGGTACAGAGCGACAGTAATCTTTGGCGAAAGGAAGTTCTATGAGGAGCGGATGTATTTTGCAGAGCCTCAGATATTTCAAATATTTGACATTGAAATGATCACAGGTGATCCTGCGACGGGGATCAGAGATGCCAACTGTGCCTTTATCTCTGAATCATATGCAAGGAAGTACTTTGGTGATGATGATCCGATGGGAAAGACCATTACGATTGACAAGGAGATGAGTTTCGTTATAACAGGCATTTACCGTGACCTGCCTGACAACTCCCATATAGACATTGATCTTATGCTTTCATGGCCCAATCTTCTAACTCACTATGGACCTGACATTGAATTGTCATGGGGAGATACCGGATTTTTTACCTATTTTATTCTAAAGCCAAATGTCAGTCCTGTCGAATTTGAGGAAAAACTCAAGTCGCTTGTTGAAAGCGATTTCGGAGAAGTGCTGAGATATTATAAGCTTACCCTTGATCTGAAGGTCCAGCCTCTTACTGACATACACCTTAATTCGGCCTATATGCAGGAGATCAAGGTGAACGGTAATAATGACACAGTAGCCTTCCTGAGTGTAATTGCAGTCTTTATTCTGATCATTGCCTGGGTTAATTATATCAACATAACAACGGCAAGGTCACTTACCAGGGCTACCGAGGTTGGTGTAAGCAAGGTTGCCGGGGCTGCCAGGCGGCAGCTTGCAGGGCAGTTTTTTATTGAGACCTTCATGATTAATGCTGCCGCCTTTGTGCTTGCACTGATTTTGATGGCATTGCTTCTGCCTCTCTTCTGCAATCTTACAGGTATCCCGGCTGATTATGTTATCTGGAAAGAGAGCTGGTTCCGGATCACAACACTCATCCTCTTTATTTCAAGTATTATTCTTTCAGGAACATACCCTGTATTTGTGCTTACCTCATTCTCAACTTCCGAGGTGCTCCGCGGAAAATATATCCATTCAAAAAGCGGAATTCTGATCAGGAAAGCTCTGGTAGTATTCCAACTTACCATGGCTATATGCCTGATCACCTGCACTCTTATGGTCTTCAGGCAGGTGAGATACATGCAGAATATTGACAAAGGAATAAATATTACTGATATTCTTGCTGTTCGGGCACCCCGCGTCAGGGATGCTTCATTCGGGACCAAACTGCTGACCTTTAAGGAAGAACTGCTTAGAAACCAGTCTATCACCAGGTTCAGTGTCGGGACTGAAGTGCCGGGTCGTCAGATATTATGGGATGCCGGTGGAATATTCAGGGTCGGTTCTGACCAGAGCAAGAATTACCAGATTGTGGGCATTGATTACGATTACCTTGGTATTTTGGAAGCAAATATCATTGCAGGAAGAAACTTTGACCGTTCATTCTCCGATTCCTCATCATTGATACTTAACGAGAAGGCGGTAAAGTGGATGGGTTTCGCATCACCGCAGGAAGCTGTTGGTCAGAAGGTAAACTACTGGGATCAGATCTATACGATAGCCGGCGTGGTTCAGGATTACAGCCAGCAGTCGCCCCGGGAGGCTTTTGAACCTCATATATTCAGGTTCATGCCTCATGGACGCGGCATAAGGGGCTTCTTTATGATGAAAATTATTCCATCTGCGGAGGAGAGTGTTCTCAGGATTGTTGAGGAAAAGTTTAATGAGTTCTTTCCTGACAACCCGTTTGATTACTTCTTCCTCGAAGATTATTACGAACAGCAGTACAGAAATGAGAGATTGCTGGGAAGTGTCTTTGGAGCTTTTGCCCTGCTCTCAATTTTTGTAACCTGCCTTGGGATCTTTGGTTTAACCTCATTCCTCCTCCTTCAGAGAACCAGGGAAATCACAATGCGAAGGGTGATGGGATCAAATGCCTCAGGGATAGTGGTGTTATTCTCCAGGGACTTTGTACAGATCACCATCCTTGCTTTCATTATTGCCGTTCCGGTTTGTTTTTACTGGCTCACCGGTTGGCTTAAGACATTTGAAGCAAAGATGGATGTCTCAGTATGGTCTTTCATTCTACCTTTTTTGGTTACACTGGCCTTCACGCTGATTACTATAGCTGTAATTGTTATGAAGACTGCGTCCGTCAACCCTGCTGAGAATCTCAGGAGCGAATAATTAATTAAAAATGTCCATTATTTTGACACATTCAATATTTTTTCCCGTCTTTTGATAAAAAACCGGAATGAATAACGGAACCATTCTTATTGTTGATGAGGACAAAGGGGTATTGAAAACCCTTAAAGGGATTATGAGCGGTGAATTTGAGCGTGTACTTACAATCAATGACCCGAACAGGATTCCCGGGCTGCTGAGCAGTAATGATATTGACGTTGTGATACTCGATATGAATTTCAGGGCAGCGGTCCATAATGGCAACGAAGGATTGTTCTGGATGCGGGAGATCTCTGCTTTTGACAGTACAGTAAGCGTAGTGATCCTGACAGCCTCAGGCGATGTTGAGCTGGCTGTGAAGGCTATCAAGGAAGGTGCTGTTGATTATATACTTAAACCCTGGGACAACACCAGGCTTATTACGACTGTTAATGCAGCATGGAAACTACGGGCATCGAGACTAGAAGCATCAAACCTTAAGCAGGATAATCAGCTTCTTAAGCGGGAGATAAACAAAGGAGGTGAAAAGATTGTCCTTGGTGCTTCTCCTACCATGATAAATGTGATGAACATTGTGGGAAAGGTCGCAGCTACTGAGGCAAATGTGCTCATCACCGGTGAAAATGGCACAGGCAAGGAGCTGGTGGCAAGAGAGATACACAGACTGTCAAAACGGTCGGGAGAGTTGATGGTAAATGTGGATATGGGTTCAATCACCGAGACCCTGTTTGAATCTGAGCTCTTCGGTCATGTTAAAGGAGCATTTACTGATGCAAGGGAAGACAGGAAAGGCAAATTCGAGCTGGCTGATAAAGGGACCCTGTTTCTTGATGAGATAGGAAATTTGTCTTTGCAGTCACAGGCTAAGCTCCTTAGTGTTTTGCAGAACAGGCATATAGTCAGAGTTGGGTCAAATAAGCAGATCCCGGTTGACATAAGACTTATCAGTGCCACTAACTGTGATCTTCATCAGATGGTCAGAGAGGGAAGATTCCGTGAGGACCTGCTCTACCGAATAAATACAATAATGATAGAAGTCCCGCCACTGCGTGACAGGGTGGATGATATACCTATTCTGGCGAATCACTTCCTGAGAGCCGACTGTGAGAGATATGGCAAAGGCAGGATGAAGATCAGCACACCGGCGCTGGAAAAGCTGGCGAACCACGACTGGCCCGGTAACGTCAGGGAGCTGCAACATGCCATTGAGAAAGCAGTAATAATGAGTGATTCCGATATGCTGAAGCCGCCTGATTTTGTATTCAGTACTTCCGTGTCCAGAGCTTATCACCCGGAGATGACTCTTGAGGAGATGGAGAAGAAAATGATTGCTGACAGCCTCAGGAGATACAGTAATAACATTAGTGTTGCCGCTGCCAGGCTTGGAATCACGAGACAGACCTTATACAATAAGATGAAAAGTTATGGCCTGTAAGATTAATAGAGACATGTGGATTATTTAGGATTATATCAGCAGTCTCCGGCTTACCGTTCACTCATATCTTCAGTGCAAAATCGACGGCTGCCATAGCGTGTACATTAAGAGTGTTAATGAGTGGAATATCGATGTTTTCCTGTTTGAGGAGCAGCGGGATCTCGGTGCATCCAAGAACAATACTCTCAGCGCCCCTTTGGTTGAGCTCTTTGCATATTTTAATGAAACGATATCTGGACTCATCAGAAAAAACACCCCTTAGCAGCTCATCTGATATTGTCTTCTCAATGAAATCCCTGTCACTTAATTCCGGGACCACTGTATCAATTTCCTTCTCTTTAAGCCTGGATTTATAGAAATCCATTTCCATGGTCTGTTTTGTGCCAAGCAGTCCGACCTTACTCATCTTCTTTCTCCTGATCTCATCGGCAGTGGCTTCTGCAATATGAATGAAGGGTACATCAATTTCCTCTTCCAGTCTTTCAACAAACTGATGAAGGGTATTGGCGCACAAAATAATGAAATCAGCACCTGAACCGGCCAGTTTCAGTGTTGCATCAAGGATAAGGTTATAGACACCTTCTTTGTTGTTTTGTTTATTGAAGGCATCTATTTCGGCGTAATTTACTGAGTACAGGATACACCTGGCAAATTCCAGTCCACCTGATCGTTTGTTGATCTCCTCATTTATTATTCTGTAATATTCTGCACTCGATATCCATCCTGTGCCACCTGCTAATCCGATTGTTTTCATTCTTCTTCTGTTATTTCATCAGACACAAAATTAGTAACATAATTCCGGCTATTCATACCTTATAATTGCCGCAGGATTTAACCGTGACAGCTTAATTACATGGTAACTTACAGCTACCGCTGAGATAAGCAATGTAACAATAAGCGAACAGAGGAAAACTCCGGCTCCGATTTTTACATGATAAGCGAAGTTCTGCAGCCAACCGTTCATCAGAATATAGGCTGCCGGCCATGCAAATATAATTGATACAAGAATCCATCTGGCCATTTCAGTTGCAAGCAAAAGTACTATCCCCGAAGGTTGCGAGCCCATTATCTTCCTGATTACCATTTCCTTTACCCGGCTTTTTGTCGTGTAAGAGGTAAGACTGTATTGCCCCAGGCAGGTAATAACAAGAGCAAGTATTGTCGAGAAAATGAGAATAGCCCCCAGCTTCCTGTCAGAGCTGTAAACTTCATCCACCCGATCGCTGAAGACTGAGACCTCGTTAATATAATGCGGAGAGAGCTCTTTAAGCTTCTTTTCAGTATATAAGCTGACCTCGGAAATGGTGCCGGGCTTAACCTTAATGGAAATGAAGGATGCCTCTTTAAACTCCTCGCAGCCGATCGCTGATATAGCGAGGGGCTCAACCGGAAGATGAAGGGAGTGGAAGTGGAAATCTTTAATTACTCCTATTATAATTCCCTCACCCTGGTTGAAACTTAACTTCTGACCAACCGGCTCAGCCCAGCCAATGACTTTTACAGCAGTCTCATTAATGATATAACTGTTTATGGTATCTGCAAAAAAATCATTCGAGAACCCTCTTCCTGAAACAATCTTCAGGTTGTAAAAATCAATGAAATTATCTCCAATACCTGCTTTAAAGATACCCGGGTTATAGTCAGATGGCTTTCCCTCCCAGTTTCCCCTTGAGTTGGAACTAATTGTAACCGGAAGATTGGCAGAGGCAGTAATATCAAGTATATTCGGGTTTGTGAGGAATTCGCTGATAAGAACCTGAGGATTCTTCCTCATGGCAGGATCATGTATGTTCACTGTTATAATGTTTTCCTTTTCAAATCCAAGATCACTGTTCTTAATATAGTTAAGCTGCAACATTACTGTAAATGCAGAGATAAGTGCAATGATTGAGGTTCCGTACTGCAGGACAATCAGGGTATTTCTGAGATAGCCGGTTCTTCTTCTGCCGCTCGTATTTTTAAAATCAGCTTTCAAAAGATTCAACGGACTCAAAGAGGCAAGGTGAAAGGCCGGATAAGTCCCTGACAACAGCCCTGCAGCAAGCATGATTGCAAATATTCTTGACAGGGTCCGGGTTTCGAGGATCATTCTGAAATTTAAAGGTCTGTCTGTGAAGTCGCTGAAAACCGGCAGTAAAACCCATACAATCAGCAGTCCAAGAACAAGACCTCCCAGGGAGAGCAAGACAGACTCAGTGAGAAACTGAATGATGAGTTCGGTCCTGCTGCTTCCTGAAACTTTTAAGATACCTATTTCCTTTCCCCTGTTGATGGCACGTGCTGTAGCCATATTCGTAAAGTTAAAGCACGCAATCAGTATAATAAGCAGTCCGATGGATGTTATCAGATATATATACCTTATATCGCTGTTATTGCCGGGTTCAAAGTTTGTTTTTCCGTCAAGGTGTATTTTACTGAGAGGTTCCGGAACCAGATTTATTTCAAACAACTGAGGCGTTGACCTGGTATAATTTGTATATAAATCATTCAGCTTAATTCTGACGGTTTCCGGGTCTGCATGTCAGCCAGAAGAATATAGGTTATGTAGCTGTTTGATCCCCAGCTTTCAACATTTTCCTTGCCGCCGCGCATACTGTACAGGGTCTCAAATCCGGTCAGGAAATCAAAGTCGAAGTGCGAGTTGGGCGGAACATCTTCGATAATTCCCCTGACAGTGAAAGAGTATTTATTGTCAGCTATAATGATTTTTCCGACTGGTTCGTCGTCACCAAAGTATTTCGAAGCCATCTCGCGGGTAATGAAAAGAGCGAAGGGCTCTTTCAGCTCTTCTGAGGGATTGCCTTCAATAACCGGGAAGGTGAAAATCTTCAGAAAGTCGATGTCTGTGTAAAGAAAACCATTCTCGTTAAACAGTGATCCGTTGTACTCGAGGGTATGTGAATTAATTTTGCATTTTGTTGAATATTTTACCTCCGGTAAGTCACTGGCAATAGCCTCCTTCAGAGGTCCGGCGAGTCACTGCAAACCGGTCTGACCCCATGTAACCGTGCCCTTCCTGCTTCGCTATGATCCTGTATATTCTGCCGGCCTGTTCATGGTACTTGTCGTAGCTGAATTCATACTGAACATATAAAAGGATCAGTATGCTGCAACTGAGTGCAACTGACAGGCCTATTGCACTGATAACAGAGTGTTGACCCTGTTTGATAATGCTTTTAACCGAAAGTCTGAGGCAATTCTTGAACCATTGTTGAGCCAGATTTTTCAGCGGTTAAGCCTTTACTAAAAGACACCTTAAAAATTAACTTGCTGCATGAAATGAAAAAGAGGGAGCATGATCATGAACCCTCTTTTTCCATTTCAGGAAAGTTATCCGGATTATGCGTGTTTTTCCGATACTACCTGTCCGTCAAACAGGTTGACTATCCTGTGAGCGAAGCCTGCATCATGGTCTGAGTGGGTAACCATAATAATGGTCGTGCCTTCCTTATTAAGTTCGGTGAGCAGGTTCATTACCTCCAAACCGTTTTTTGAGTCGAGATTACCTGTCGGTTCATCTGCAAGGATCAGCTTGGGATTTGCCACAACAGCCCGGGCTATGGCTACCCTCTGCTGCTGCCCCCCGGACAGCTGCTGGGGAAAGTGCTTTGCACGGTGATCTATCTTCATCCTGACAAGTACATCTTCAACCCTTTTCTTTCTGTCTCCTGCCTTCATCTTCAGGTAGATAAGAGGCAGTTCAACATTCTCATAGACATTGAGTTCATCTATAAGGTTAAAGCTCTGGAAAACAAAACCGATATTACCTTTACGGAAAATTGTCCTGTCACGTTCCTTAAGCCTGGCAACCTCGGTTCCGTTAAAGATGTAGCTTCCTGATGTCGGATTATCAAGTAATCCAAGAATGTTCAGGAGGGTTGATTTTCCACATCCTGATGGTCCCATTACAGCTACATACTCACCTTCTTTGACATGCAGGTTCACTTTATTAAGTGCTGTAGTCTCGACTTCTTCAGTTCTGAAGATCTTTGTTAAATCATTTGTGTTGATCATGACTTTATTATTTAATGTTATCTGGATTTCTTAAAAACTAGTTTTTCATTTTTCCCGAAAGTCTCATAGCCTGATACAATTACTTTTTCGCCGGGCTGGAGACCTTCAAGAACTTCGTAGTACTTTGGATTTTTTCTCCCAATTGATATGTTTCGTTTAGTAGCAAAGGATTCAGAGGGGTCAAGGACATATATCCATTGTCCTCCTGTTTCCTGGAAGAATCCGCCTATCGGAACAAGGACCGGCTATTTTAGGCTGACCCAGCTGGAGGCTGATATAGTATGTTTGTCCGGTCCTGATATTTTCCGGAATGCTGTCCTGAAAAATCATGTCAATTTCGAATGTCCCGTTGCGCACTTCGGGGTAGACCCTTTTCACAACAAGGTCAAATTCACTTCCCTGCCTGTCAAGTTTGGCGGTCAGCTGTGTTTTGACACGGTCAATATAGTGTTCATCTATCTGTGCTGTGACCTTGAATGATGTTAATACATTTATCTGGCCCATATTTGCCCCGCGGGATATTGACTGCCCGATCTCCGGAACCAGTAATCCAAGCTGACCGTCAACAGTGGCCCTTACATTCAGGTTCTCCACCCGCTGCCTTACAAGTGCCAGGTTCCTTCGCATATTTTCAAGGTTGTTAATCATATTATCAACCTGAACTGACCGGAAAATCGAGTCCTGTTTCTGGCGCTCAATAAACAGGTCCCTGGACTGACGGGCCATATCAACATCCTCTTTTGATCTCGTAAACTCTTCCCTGGAAATGAGACTGTCTTTCATAAGGATGACATTCTGAGAATAATTACGTTCCTTTCTCTCAATATCATATTTAAGATTGAGCAACTCTCGTTTTATCTGTAATCTGTCCTGCTCCATGGCTATCTGGGTATTTCTCAGAAAATTCTCCTTTTCAGCAAGCTGTGCTTCGCTATCGAGGATATTCAGATAGAGATCCGGATTTGACAGTCTGAGTATTATATCACCTTTCTTTACCATTGAACCCTCTTCAATGAGTATCTCTTCAACGCGTCCACCCTCCTGGGCATCAAGGAAAATGATACTTATTGGCTCAACTGTACCCGGTACCGTTATATAATCATTGAATTGCTCTTCAATCACGGATTCAATTATCAGTTTATCTTTTTCAACTTTATATGTTGATGTACGGTCAGCAAAAAATGCCATATACATGAGCGTTATAAACGCGGCTGCCAGACCGGCATACCAGAAATGTTTCTTTTGCAGGCCCTTCTTTTTTGGAATAGGTTTATCCATTTTCTCAATAGGGGTATCCATCGTAACTTATGTTTGAGTTTATTGATTTATAATGTATTCATAATCACCTGTAGTAATGAAATCTATGGTGAGTTTTCTGAAAATCAACTGCAGTTTGGTCCTCAGCGTCTCTGTCTCAGCTCTGAAAAGAGTCACCTGGGCAGCCGAATAATCTGTAACATCAACCAGTCCTGATTCAAATTTCTTCGCCACTGCAGCAAATGATTTTTTGTTGAATGCCAGGTTGGCAACGGCAGCTGCATTTTCATCAACACTCCTGTTGAAATCGAGGCAGGCATTCTCAACCTCGGAGTAAAGATTGTTTTTCTCAAGTTCGAGCTTAAGCTGAGTGTCATTCATTCTTATCTTTGCCAGTTTAACGTTTCTTCCATTTACGTAATTATTAAAGATAGGGATTGCCAGAGTAAGGTATATGGCCTGGCTGTTGTTGTTTTTCAGTTGCTCGGAGAATGAGTCCTGGGTTGGTGTACCTTCAGTTAATCTCTGATAATAACCTGTAAATACTGCCCCTCCGACCTCGAGGCTTGGTGAGAGGGACCCTTTTGCAGCCGAAACCTGTTTTTTTGAGGCTTCAAGTTCAAATTCAATGGCTTTCAGTCGCGGCAGGATATTGGATGCGATGCTGAAGATACTGTCAGTATCATAATCAGGGGCAGTGGTCATTATAGAATCCAGGTCAGGCTGAATGATATCAAATACAGTACCCGCTTCAAGCTGAAGCATCTGTTTCAGCGTGGTAAGGGCCTGACTGGTATTGTTCTGTGCAATTGTATAATTAAGTCTGTCTGCTGAAGCCCGGCTCTGAATTTCATACTGTTTTGAGACCGCTTCCTTTCCTGTTTCAACCATTCTTGTTATCCTGAAGAGCTGTCTCTCGGAGAGATCAAGCTGAACTTTTGTTGCCCTCTCCACGCCTTTTGCATAAAGAGACTGGAAGTATTGAGTGGTTATGTCAAGAATAAGCTGGTTTTTGGCAATCTTTTCGTTTTCCAGTCCGGCCTTCATCATGAACTTGTTGGCAGCAATTGAATTTAGAGTTGTAAAACCGCTGAAGATTTCAATGGAGGAGTTCAGATAGTACGAGTTGCTGAAGTTCTGCTCAAATGTAATCAGGTTAGTCACAGGGTCGATTGACCTTCCAAAACCTAGTTGGGCGTCTGATCCGAAATTAAGTGAAGGCAGCACATCCAGCTTTGACTTGACGAGATTAACCCCGGCTGTTTCAGTCTGGAGCTTTTGACGTTTAAGCTCAATGTTGTTCTCGATCGCATAGGTTACGCAATCTTCAAGAGTCCAGCTAATCTCCTGCGCCAACAGCCCGGATGATAATGTAATCCTCAGCAGGAACACTATTATGATCACTCTTTTCATTTCTGATCTTCTGTTTTTACTTGTTTAAATCCAATTGGCATGCCATTTATGCAAAAGAAAATAAATCAACACATTACACAATAACTAGCAATCGATTGTGTAAAATAATTAGACATTCAATGTAAATTTCTTTTACAAAGAACATGTGTATTTTTGGTTAAAATCATGTTAATAGCACAGTAAATTGTGAAGCATCAGGAATTTTTTTCCGTCTTTTCAATAGCTTTAGCCTAAATTGATCCACATGATTAAGAATCTCATTACAACAGCATTCAGACATATTCTGAAGAACCCGGGTTACAGTATATTAAATATTCTGGGCCTCTCTATTGGTATTGCCAGTGCCCTGTTCCTGATAATTTACGTCTCGGATGAGATAAGCTATGACCGCTATCATGAGAAGGCTGACCGTATATACAGGGTCTCATCGAAAATCACGGAACCTGATGATCAGTTCACATGGATTGTAGCGCAGATACCCTTCGGACCGCAGGTCGCAAATGATTATCCTGAGGTAGAGTCATATGTCAGGTTTATAAATATGCCCCGCGCACTGTATAAATATGAAGACAAGGAATTCAATGAAGAGGATTTCTACTATGTCGATTCTACTGTTTTTGATATCTTCACATATAAGCTTGTAAGCGGAGATCTGGTATCGGCACTTCGTGAACCAGGTAAAATTATTCTTTCTGAGACAGCTGCAACCAGGTATTTTGGCAGCAGTGATCCGATTGGCAAGACCCTTACCACCGGTACCAATACTTTTGAAGTAACCGGTGTAATAGAAGACGTACCCTTCAATTCGCATTTCCGGTTTGATGCGCTGGCATCCAGAAGTAACCTTCCGGTCCAGATCGGGTCCTGGGGCAATTTTGGTGTATTCACATACCTGCTATTCCCGGAAGGAACGGATGTCAGTGCTTTTGAAAAAAAGATGCAGGGTATGTATGCTGCATACATGGAGCCAATCTTTGGCTCACTAAATATAACCATTGAATACATACTCGAACCAATAAAACGTATTCATCTCTATTCAACCAATGCCGGCGAGCCGGTACCAACAGGAAGCATCACTTATGTCTACATTTTCGCAATTGTGGCATTGTTCCTTGTGCTTATTGCAGCCATGAATTATATGAATCTGTCAACGGCAAGATCTGCGAGGCGTGCCCGCGAGGTAGGACTGAGAAAGGTAGTCGGATCACGCAGGCGGCTTCTCGTGGCACAGTTTCTATCCGAATCGATCATTTTTACAATCATATCTCTGATTATTAGCATCGTTTTGCTTGCTGCCCTAATGCCTAAATTCAACCTTCTTGCAGGTAAGTCATTTGACCTGCATGTCGTATACAGTCCTGTTGTTCTAATGAGCCTCCTGGCCGTCATTCTCCTGGTAGGCATCATCGGGGGAAGTTACCCGGCCTTCTTCCTTTCGAGGTTCAGTCCTGTTACCGTGCTTAAAGGAGAGATAACACAGGGTTCTGCCGGCAGTCTGTTCCGAAAAATACTGGTTGTAATACAGTTCACGGTCTCTGTGATAATGATCATTTGTACCCTGGTTGTATTCAGGCAGCTGAATTATCTTAAGACAATGGATCAGGGGTTTGACCAGGAGAATGTGGTGGGTCTTCAGCTGAACGGTCAGATGGCCAGAAAATATCCGGTTCTGAAGCTTGCCCTCATGGAAAATCCGAATATTAAATACGTTGGCGGAACAAATACAGCTGTCGGGGAGGGTTCCGGGAAAGTGCTTTTCAATGTTGAGACTGATCAGGGGATGTCTTCGCGGGGCATCAACTTCGCAGTTGTCGACTACGATTTCATTGAAGCTCTTGGAATAAAGATAGTGGAAGGAAGGGAATTTCAGGAGGATATGCCTTCGGATACGCTCACAGGTGTGGTAGTAAATGAGACTTTCGTAAAACGTATGGGATGGACTGAGGCCATAGGAAAGAAAGTTGAGCTGGGGGATGAGAATACCATCAGGGCCAGGGTAATTGGCGTTATGAAAGACTATCATCAGACTGGGATGTATAATGAGATTGAATCGCTGCTGCTGATCACCCGTCCCCTGAATAATGTGGTTTACATAAAGCTCAGCGGCGAGAATGTAGAGGAGACGATGAATTATATAGAGTCCACCTGGAAGGAGGTGTTCCCCGACCAGCCCTTTGTCTATACTTTCCTTTCTGAACGGTTCAGCAGGCAGTTCGAGGCTGATGAGAAGCGGGGACTGATCTTTACTCTTTTTACTGTTCTGGCAATACTCATTGCCTGTCTTGGCCTTTTTGGACTGGCATCTTATACAGTTGAGCAACGCACAAAGGAAATCGGCATCAGAAAAGTCTTCGGAGCTAACGAGAGTGTTATCCTGAGATTAATTTCCAGGGATTTTCTGATCCTGACGTCAATAGCAATCGTTATTGCAATTCCTGTTGCCTGGTATTTTATGAGTAACTGGCTTGAGAATTACGTTTATCGTTCGAAGATCGGGGTGCCTCTTTTTATTATTGCGGGTTTACTGACTATACTGATAACTTTCTTAACTATCAGTTACAAGGCTTACCAGGCGGCAATAATGAACCCGGCTGATTCGATCAAAACTGAATAGCTGATCTGAAGCTGCCAGGTGCAGGGGTCAATGACCCTCATGTGGAGCTCCTCTTGTATTTCTTTTCAAGTCTCTCTATATCAGAGATATATTCAGGAATACCGCCTCCATTTTTAGTAACGGGAGTGACGGCAGCATACATGTCAAGAAGTGTTTTATGATCCTCTTCTGAAAGGGCCCTGTCCGCCATCCGGAAAAGGATGTTGTTTTCCTTGGAGATGTGGTTCCGTAGGAGATTGACGTAACCGGTCATATTTATGAATACCTGCGCCAGCGCCTGCTTATCGTTCTTTTTATAAAGGGCAATGTAATCTGCCATTTCCTTTACGAAGTTTCTGCCCTGAACATGTTCGGAGAGCATAACTGCCACGGGTCCCTGGTGAGGACTGAATCCCTTTGTTTCAAGGGCGGGGAAAAATATTTTCTCCTCCTTTCCATGGTGAAATCCATCCGCATAATTCCTGATAAGATAGACCACTGCCTCAAGGTCAGAACAGTCTGGTGCATCTGTTTTCGTGATTTTTTCCATTACGTCTGTCAGACGAAGAATGTGAATGTGATCGTTTTCAAGATCTTTTGTTGCTGTATTCATGATTTCAAAGTTGTAATCGATTAATTATTGTTGTTCATTCCATCTGCAAATTTCAGGGCTGCCGGGTAGAGGATGTTATTCTCTAGATGAACATGTGTGTGAAGGTCATCTTCAAACTCTTCAAGCAGCTTCATGGTGACTGCATAGGTGTTACAGGAGTCAGAAGGTACAGAATATCCACTGGTAAGCTCATTGATCCTGTCCATGGCTCCGCCGGCAAACTCATGTTCACCTGCCATTCTTGCTATTTCCGATCTTATAATGGTCTTTATGGCCGGGGAGCTGTTTTCCTGCACCTGTTTAATTGCCGGAAATAGAACGGTCTCCTCATTTTTAAGATGCTGAAGAAGCTCACCGTTAATCTGTGAGAACAGGTCTGCCACTTCATGCAGCTCTTTGTGCCTTTCGCCATGGACTTCGGCTATCCTGGCGGTGTAGAACAGAAGGTCTGGTAGCGTTTTCAAAACATACTTATGGTGAGTGTTAACTATATAGTCTGAAAGAAATGAAGCCGGCCACTCCTTGAAGTTATTGCCTTTATCATTACCTGCCTTTTCCAGTTCCAGAAGCTGGTTAATCAAATTATCAGGGTCAGCCTTTTTTTCGGCACAGGCTGACTCCAGACTTTTTTTTCCGCCGCAGCAGAAGTCGAGTCCTGCCTTTTTAAATAATGCCGCTGATCTGAAGTCATCAGTCACTATTTCTCCAAGCGTTCTTTTTAATAGATTCTCTTTTTTCATATTTTGTATTTAGAAGGATCAAGTGTACAAATGTACGGGAATATTTTATAAAAAGATAAAAAGGTCTTTTTATAATTTAATAACACAATATTATTATCTTTGTTCAATAATCAGAAGAAAATGTTCAGGAAGGAAACCGAATATGCACTGAGGGCCCTGGTCTACATCCAGGCAGAGAACAAAAAGGGAAGGGTGGCAGGCATTGCCGAGATAGCCAGGGAGATTGAAATTCCTCAGTTTTTTACGGCAAAAATCCTGCAGAGGCTTGTGAAGCATGGCTTTGTCATGTCACGCAAGGGCAGGGGCGGAGGTTTCTTCTTCGACCCTGAAAAGAGTGCCATTCCGATAAGGGATGTTATCATTGCCGTGGAAGGGGATGAGATATTCACCGGCTGCGGATTCGGACTGAAATCATGTGATGAAAATAACCCGTGTCCCTTGCACCATCATTATGCCGCTGTCAGAAACCGCATCAACCGTCTGACGGCAAGGGAGACGATACAGTCACTGGCCAGAAAAACAAAAGACTCTAAGGTGAAGTGATTTGTATTATATTTATATCTGAACTTTTAATTGCTTTACCGGTTTCATTTTAAAAGAAATAAAATGTCAGAAAAGAACATCAACAGTCGTCGCGAGTTTCTGCAGAAGATGATCGCTCTTTCGGCACTGGCAGGTTTTGCTCCATATGCCGATGCATTCGGGAAACCTCTTTTTTTACCCGCTCAGGGTAAGCTTCCTCTCCGTCCCCTTGGAAAGACAGGTCATATGGTAGGTATCTACAGCTTCGGAGGACAGGCAACCACAGAGATACCAGGCAAGGAGGAGTTGTCACAGGAGATCATAAACAGGGCCATTGACCTGGGGATTAACTATATTGATACTGCTGCTGCCTACGGAAGGGCCACCCCTGAAGTAGCGAAGGAAGCTGCAATGGGTACCAGCGAGCGTAATATCGGGATGGTGATGAAGTACCGGCGCAATGAGGTCTTTCTTGCATCAAAAACCCACGACCGGACCTATGACGGATCAATGCGTCTTCTTGAAAAATCTCTGAAGCAACTCCAGACTGACCATCTTGATCTGTGGCAGATACACAATGTCAGATTACCTGAACTGGAGACGCTAGACAAGATCACCGGTGAAGGAGGAGTGCTGAAGGCAATGATAAAGGCACGTGATGAAAAGATAATCAGGTTCATTGGCTTTACCGGTCATGAAGGACCAGATGTTCTCAACGCACTGGCGGAAAGATTCCCGTTTGACAACGTCCTTGTGGCTATCAATGCCGCCGACAAACATTATGATCCGTTTATTGAGAAGTTCCTGCCTAATGCGGTCAGCAAGGGAATGGGCATCGTTGGAATGAAGATCCCTGCCCGTGACCGTATTTTCTCAAATGGTGGAATAATCACGATGAAGGAAGCAATGGAGTATGTCATGACACTGCCTGTCAGCACCATTATAATAGGCATCGATAAGGTTGCAGAACTTGAGGAAAACATCCGGATAGCACAGGAATTCAAGCCGCTGACGGCTGATGAGATGCTGGCCATCGAAGCTAAAACAAAACCGCATTATAAGGATATGCTGTTTTTCAAGAACCTGTCGGAATGGCCCCCGGAGTGGTAAAACTGGAAGAGGAGAGCAGCTCTGTTTGAATGACATATTTGTATTTGACCAGAAAAAGGCTTGGTAAACACAGAAAAAAAGGGACCCGTATTTCGGATCCCTTTTTTTTATTTTTCTGCAGGTTTTTCAGGAGGGGAAATTTCCCCGCTGTAGGTTATTACGCTCCGGTTATTGCTGGTAATTGACAATGACGAGCTTCCTTCGGAGCTAACTGACAATGACAGACGGTATGTATCATTCTCACCTTTGACCACAGCGCTGACCTGGTAGCCTTTCTTCTTTGCAGTTACGGTGTATCCCTCAGGCTTTCCCTCAAATTTCATTCCTCCGTCGCCGCCATATGGTACAGTGCCTGTTACCCTGCCGAAGTATGGCATGTCGCTTTTAATCAGGTCAGGATGAAACTTCACTGAACCCGGGTTGGTGGTCAGGTTAACTGACCGGCCTCCCTGGGGCATGGCTGTCCTGGCAGTAAAGAGAAATTCCTTTGAGTTGACGATTGCCTCCGTTTGTTTCTGTTTTTCAATCTTCCGCTCTGCCTTCAACTCTTTTTTGGTCTTCTCCTGCGAGAAGCCGGGAGTGGCAATCAAAGCAGATAGTATCAGAACAAATAAGACTTTTGTTTTCATGATATCAGATTCTTTTACGGTACCCGGCATTACTGAACATACTCCGGAGGCTGGAAGGTGAAGCCCAGCTGTCGCAGGGCGTCGGCCTCATTGTAGAAAGTCCTGCTAAGTACTATTTTCCCGTTCTCGAATCTGTAAACGACATTAACCCACAGGTTTATCGGGCCTCTTCCGTCCTTGTATTTAATTGTGAGATAAGCCCAGTTCAGGACCCAGTCACCCAAAGCTTCTCCCTCTTTAACTGTCATTGCCACTTCCTTATGACGTGTATACTCAAAGGATTCATAGAGGTTTTCTGCATTATATTTAAAGTTGCTGATTGCATCTTCTTTGGTTATGGAATCGCCCACAGAAGGTCCGTAACCCATGTAATTGTCTGCAAGTAACGTTTCTATGGTGGCGGCATCCATATTTTGAACAGCCTCCATGTACTGCCGGGCAACAGCAAGGTTTTCACTCTCCTTTTTAGCGTCAGGGGAAGAGCATGACACAAGGCTGATAATTACAGCTGTCAAAAAAATAAGCTTTTTCATTATGCTTGTCATTTTAGTCGTGGTTATTTGATAGAATATCCTTTTCCTTCAAGGCAGACGGAGAATGCTTTCACAAAGCTGTCTTTCATTGCCTGTTCCGAAGCGGCTGCACTGGCTTGTGCCTGCTGGTTCTGCTGCGCCTGCGCCTGTTTTCCCGATCTTCTTCCCGCCAGGGCACCAGCTGTGGCGCCTATTGCTGCACCCTTACCGGCATCACCTGCTATAGCACCTATCGCTGCACCCGCTGCCGCACCCTTGGCAGCCCCGACAACGGCACCGCCGGTTGGGCCTGTCTGAGGCGGAGGAGCTTCCACTTTCGGCAGATTCAGGGGATCAATGCCCGACTGTTCAATAGCCCATTTATAGCACTCAAATTCATCTTCCTTCTGCTGCTGCTGACTCTGCCCCTTGGCAGGATAAACATATAATTTCAGTCCCTGCGACATCTGATTATATGTCATTTTTGATGTATCAGGTACTGTGGGTGGAGGTGTCGTCTGGGCAAATGCTGTACAAGCCAATGCCATTAAAACAGCCGCTGACAACAGGCGGCTAAATGTTCTGAAAACAAAGTTGGGTTTCATCTCTTTCTGTTTTATTATTTAAAACTGATATTTAAAAATGTCCGAAAAGCTATTCACTTTGGTCTTTGATATATTCCTGATGCAGTTGTTGGTGCAGCGTAATTACGGGCTTCTGGCTCAGCCTGGCCAGTCCTGTTTCAGGACGGTCAAGCACAAATATCAAAAACATGACCACGGCAAAGATAACCGAGATCAGCAGGTTGATCCTGTAACTTCCTTTTCCCGAAATCCCGAAATGATAACCGAGAGTAAGCATTGAAAAGAAAGCTATTATAAGCAATCCCCATGTCACAACAGCCGGTATGCGATACTCAAAGGTCATTGTTACCCGCTGATTAAAATTATCAACCAGGTCATTCACTGATGAAGTGAACAAGGCGTAAACCTCTGAACTGCGGTCCTGCACAGCCAGTTCTTCAGCGCAGGTCCAGAGACTGTCAAGTATCTCCCGCGAGCGCGACATGCTGTATTCGGATTTTGAGAAATCTTTGGCAAGCTCGGCACGAAGATCAATATATTCAACAAGCAGTTTTTTGTTTTCGGAGCGGAAGGGTTCCGGTAATAATCCTGAACGCAAATAGGTGGTTCTTATGTTGGTAACCTCCTCCAGTAGCAGCTCCTTCCGGTTGTCATAGCGATTGGATACAATCTGAAATGTGAAAGCAAGCATGAAGGCCAGCAGGGCAAATGTTGTTGCCACGACAGTGCCGACTGAGCCGGGCTCCATATTGACCTGATTCTTCTTACGACGAATACCATGTAACTGGCCGATGATTATGGGTATCAGCACGATGGCCATCGGGATAAGGAACATCCCGATTATTATTGCTGGATGCCGGATATTCATAACAGTACAGGGCAATAATTACTGAACATTAATTTATCGTATTGCCTGATGCCAGGGTACATTCAAATTCCAATCAAACTTACGTCAATATTTTCAACTCCGGATTACCCGGAGGCAGCTTTTTTATCGCTATCAATGAGTATTTTTCGCAGGAACAGACTTTCATCAGCGCTGACTGCCTCCATTTGACAATCGCCTTTACGGTCTTCAGATGGCAGCCTATTTTGCCATTGGCCCTGCAGGAACTTCTTCGACCTTTCTTTCCTTCCTGCCTGTAATGCCAAAGAAATATATCAGGGAGAGAGAAATGATTATCATGCCGATGACAGTGACCCAGTCAGGGTTCTCGCCGGGGACGATTATCCAGCTCAGAATGGCTCCGAAGACGGGGATAATGAATTTCCAGAGGTTCAGCTCAGATACCTTTACTTCAGGCCGTTTCAGCAACACATACCATCTTGAAAAGGAGAACGCCGACATGAATGCCAGCCATATCAGAACCAGCCAGTAACTGAGTGGAAAGTTTGAATTTGACGGAACATCCTCAACCAGGAATGAAAACAAAAGGATAATGAGTCCGCCAATGAGCAGTGAGAATGAACTCAGTACAAGCGGATTCATATTTTTACCTTTTTTTGAGATGAGAACATTGCTTGTTGCAGTAGAGATATTGGCAATGAAGATCAAAGCTGTACCGATAAGTTCTGCCGGGCCACCGAAATTAAACTCCTGCCGTCCGGCACTGACAAGCACAATACCTGCCAGTCCCAGGATAATAGTCACCACCTTCGCGCGTGTGAACCTCTCATCCCTGATCATGATCCTTGAAACGATAGCTGTCACAAAGGGCTGTGAGCCCACGATCACTGCTCCGATGGCTCCGGGTACTTTTGCCATGCCAATATAGAACAGTGTATAGTTGATAAGGGTTTGCAGGGCGGTTACCCAGATCACCAGGCTCATGTTTGCCTTCACCATACTGATATAATCACGGGGCCTGAGTGTAAACGGCAGTATCATGAGGCCGGCAAGGATAAAGCGTGACCCTGCAAAGTGCAGCGGGGTTGAATACTGAAGGCCGATTTTGATAAAGGGATAGGCAGTTGACCATAGCAGGCATGTTATAATTGCCCAGAGGATGGTATTGGAGTGCTGCTTTCTCATCATATGCAGAAAAGTGAGCAAATATCGTGGTTTTTTTGTTTCGCTGATTCATTACATTTGTGTCAGAACAAAGAAAATGGTGACTGTAGAGGGTTATCTGGCAAAAAGACTCAGGGATCATGGGGTCCGAAGGTTTTTCGGTATTCCGGGCGGACCTTCCATTCCATATCTGGAAGCTTTCAGAAAAGCGGGAATAGAATTTATCCTCACCTCTCATGAAGCTTCAGCTGCTGTAATGGCGGACGTAACCGCGAGGCTGACCGGAGTGACAGGTGTCTGCCATGCCACCTTCGGACCCGGCGCCACCAATCTTTCAACAGGTGTGGGAGGAGCCTTGCTCGACCGGTCACCCGTCCTCGCACTTACCTCCGAGATGCCTGATGCATGGATCGGACGCACCGCACAGATGAACATAGACCATCAGGCTGTTTTCAGGCCTTTAACCAAGGCCACCTTCAGGTTATCTGCCGGAAACGTTTCAGAGGTGATCGGAGAGAGTCTGGAGATTGCCAACAGTGAATATCCCGGACCGGTACATATCGGATTACCGTCAGACCTTGCAGAGAACAGATATACCGGCCCCTTGAAGACAGGCAAAACGGCAGGCAAGTCGCTTGATTATCAAACTGATGACAGAATAAAGGTTCTGCTTGCCTCCTCACGCAGGCCTGTGATAGCGGCCGGGCTTACGGCAATGCGTAATGGTGCCGGGGATGGACTGAGAAAGTTTCTGGAAACCTGTAAGGTGCCTGTTGTCGTAACGCCTATGGCTAAAGGAATAATTCCTGCCGGGCATCCCTGCTATGCCGGAGTGCTGTTTCACGCTCTCAGCGACAGGTTGAAGAAACTGATACAGGAATCCGACCTGGTTATTGGCCTCGGGTATGACCCGGTGGAATATAATTATGAATCATGGCTTCCACACGTGCCGCTGGTTCATCTGGATACCGTGGAAGCTGATGTTTTACCGGCAGGAGCGATGCAGGTCATATCCGGTCCCGAAAGCTGGTTTAAAATAATGGAACCGCTGCGCAGCTCACCGAACATGATCTCCCTGGCCGGAGAAGCAAGAGAAAATATCGCAAGGGAATTGAAATCTGCCGTCAAGGGGTTCACACCTGCAACAGTTCTTTCTGTACTTCATCAGATGCTGCCTGAGGAAACGGTTGTAACTGCGGATGTCGGATCGCATCTTCACCTGATAGGTCAGATGTGGGATGTTGCAGATTCAGGCAGGCTTATCATGACCAACGGCTGGTCATCTATGGGCTTCGGCCTTCCCGCAGCCATTGCAGCGGCACTGGTAAACCGCACTGTAACGGCACCTGTAAACCGGACAGCACAGGTCGTCTGTATTACCGGCGATGGCGGCATTATGATGAATGCGGGCGAGATGATGACCGCCCGCAGGCAGGGGCTGAAAATAATTGTAGTTGTGCTGTCCGACGGCGAGCTTAACCTTATCAGAATAAAGGAGTCATGGAAGAATATTAAACCTTACGGGACAAAACTGTACGCAGGATCCCTTTTCGGTTCTGATACATTCCTGGGAGCGGAGGTGATCCATGCATCTGACCTCAAAAGCATGCGGACAGCCGTCAGCAGAGCATTGCTCTCTGACAGCAGTGTCATAATTGAAGCTGCTGTTGATCCGGCCGTGTACAGTGACCTGATCGTTAAATCGTGAGCAGAACTACTATTTCTTCTTAGCTGCAGGTTTCTTTGCCGTTGCAGCAGGCTTGGCCGCCTTTTCAGCCGGTTTTGCTTCTTTTTCAGCTGCTTTGGCTGGCTTCGCTGCAGGCTTTGTGGCTTTTGCAGCCGGTTTTTCAGCCTTTGCAGCAGGTTTTTCAGCCTTTTCAGCAGGTTTCACAGCCTTTTCAGCTTTTTTTACGGCCTTCTCAACCTTCTCAACCTTCTCAACCTTCTCCACCTTTTCAGCCTTCTCAACTTTCTCAGTTACAGGTTTGGCAGGGGCCTTCGGTTTGGTTGTCTTTGCAGGTGCCTTGACGACAGCGGCTGTTACTTCCGGTACCGGTGCCTGTACAGGAACTTCAGCCACTACAGGTGCCTTGACCTTAACTTTTGGAGCCGGAACATGAACAGGTGCCGAAGCCACTACCGGAGTTTTAACTTTAACTTTAGGAGCCGGAACAATTTCGGCCTTCTTTACCTTTTTCTTCCGGCGGACGCCATAGGTGCCTCTTATAATTTTGCCTCTCTTTGATTTCTGATCACCTTTACCCATGATATAATTTTGTTTAGTAATGAAAATTTAAGTTTTCAGTTGACAAAAGTAGTAAAATTTGGGTTGTTATAAATTTGTGTTAATAAATAAGGTTATTCAGGGGAGGTGCTTACACGCCGATTTCATAAATTTGCGGATATGGGAACAAAAAAGCTCAGGATATATTCGCCCAATGTTACTCCGAGGCTTGAGTATGTTGCCGGAGTGATTTTCTCATCTGTTCTTGGAATTGATTATGAGATCACCGACGACAGAAGAAAAATCGGTAATAATCCTTCCATCTTTTATTCGGATGAGAAGGTAAAAGATCAGTTTGTGATCCGGCCTTCAGGACTGCTCTCCTCTACGGGGGTGACTGCCTTGGTGCCTGAAGTAAAGCATGTCGGGGATATGCCGGTATTGTTTGCCTCGGATGAGGGCTTTTTCCCTTTTGATATATTTTCTGCCGCATTTTATATGCTTTCAAGGTATGAGGAATATCTGCCCTTCACCAATGATGTTCACGGAAGGTTTCCCGGATCGCAATCGCTGGCATACCGGGGAGGTTTCCTGCAGATGCCGGTTGTGGATATCTGGGCAAGATACCTTGCCGGAATCCTGGTAAAGCACTACCCGGTGATCACCATCAGGCATAATGACTTCACCTCTCTTCTTACAGTCGATGTCGATCAGCCGTTTGCCTACAAAAGCAGGGGCTTCCTCCGCAGCATGGGAGGTCTCGTAAAAGGCATAACCGGTACAGGAGCTAAACCGGCGGACCGTATCCGGACCATGACCGGGCAGAAGGATGATCCTTATGACACTTTTGGCTACATAGATGAGCAGGTGAAGAATCACGGGTGCAAATCACTTTACTTTTTCCCAACCGGAGATCAGGGCCCTTATGATCATAACCCGCACTACAAGGATCACGAATATGCATCGGTAATAAGGAAGTACGACAGTATGACAGGAAGCGGTCTTCATCCTTCATACCGCTCTGCGGGCAGGCCGAAGGTACTGAAGACGGAGGCTGACCGTTACAAACATATAACCGGCCATTACCCGGAAAATGCAAGGCAGCACTGGCTCTTGCTCAATACTCCTCATACCTATCAGGCCTATGAGGATATCGGCATCAGGTATGACTACACAATGGGTTTTGTCGATGAACCCGGGTTCAGGGCAGGCATTGCACGTCCCTTTTTGTTCTATGACCTTTCGCGCGAGAAGGTTACCGGTCTGACCGTCATACCCTTCCAGTTAATGGACGGAACACTGAGGCAATACATGCACCTTACACCCGAAGCCGCGATAAAAGTCATCAGGACTTTAATAGAAGCGACCCGAAATGCCGGCGGCCATTTCGTCTCCGTATGGCATAATACATCCCTTACCGGCGCGAACGGATGGGAGGGATGGAAAGCGGTGTTTGAAGAAATGCTGGCTTTGCAGAAGCCATGATCGCTTACCTGAAAAATGAGGAGATAGACCGCACCAGGTGGGATAACTGCCTGGCGGAGATACCCGGAGTGAAACCCTACCCCTGGTCATGGTACCTTGATATCATGGCACCGGGGTGGGAGGCACTTGTCGATGACGATTATGCTTCTGTCTTCCCGCTGCCACGGTTTCGCAAATATGGGTTCAATTATATTGCAACTCCCCTGTTTCTCCAGCAGCTTGGAGCATTCACCCCAGACGGTGATGCAGACAGGAAAGCGGAAGAATTCATTGCTTTTATTCCTGAAGCCTACCGGTTGGTGGATCTGAATATCGCACAGGAAATCAAAACAGAAAAATACCGGATTACCCCGCGTTCCAACTATGAACTTAAGCTTGACGGCTCCTATGAGACCGTATGGGTCGGTTATATGTCGGACTGCAGAAGAAATATCAATATTGCCCGCCGCTATCCGCAGGAAATTGTTGACAATGTCACTCCCCACGAAGTCATTGCGCTGTTCAGGAGTAATATAGGAAAAAGGGCGGGAGTGATCAGGGATGCCAGCTACAGCCGGCTTCACAGCCTCATGGATCATTGTACCGGCACCGGGATGGGGAAGTTGCTTGGTGTCAGATCACCAAAGGGAAAGCTGCTATGGGGAATTTTTATGATAGACACCGGTAACCGTATTACACTTCTCTTTACTGCCGGAAGCAGGAAGAGCCGCGAGCTCCGGACTTCATATCACGTCATAGACCACATAATCAAGGCGAATGCCGGAACAGGCAAAACAATCGATTTTGCCGGGTCTTCCGTACCTTCAATAGCTATCTTCATGAAATCATTTGGCGGAACGAACAATACTTACTACCGCCTCTACAGCAATACGCTTCCCTGGCCTGCCAGGCTGTTTAAATAATCAGAACAGCAGCTCAATCACCTCGTCAGAACCGCCTGTCTCAATCATCTTGCCGTTCTCGCACCTGATTGTTCTTGCAGGAAATTTTTTCACAAGTGAGTATTTATGCGTCGACATTACAACGGCCCTGCCGTTATCGCTGATGCCACGCAGCAGGCGGTGTATATCCTCTGATGTCTCGGGGTCGAGGTTACCGGTAGGCTCATCGGCCAGGATTATCTCCGGGTCATTCAGCAGGGCACGGGCAATTACAACCCTTTGCTGTTCACCTCCTGAAAGCTGATGCGGCATCTTAAACCCCTTGTTCTGCAGTCCGACCTTTTCAAGCACCTCCCTGATGCGGTCTGCTGTGGCAACTTTGTTTGTCCATCCCGTTGCCCTGAGTGCAAACTCAAGGTTATCATGCACTGACCGGTCAGTCAGAAGCTGAAAATCCTGGAATACTATACCCAGTTTGCGTCTCAGCAGAGGAACTTCCCGTTTCTTAAGTCTTTTAAGGTCGAAGCCTGCCACCCATCCCTCACCGTCGGCGAGAGGCAGTTGTGCATTCAGGGTGCGTATGAGCGAGGTCTTGCCGCTTCCCACCCTTCCAACAAGATAGAGGAATTCACCTTTGTCTACCTGCAGGTTGACATCAGACAGAACGAGGTGATCCTGCTGCATTATTGAGCAGCTCTTCAGTTCTATTATCTTATTTAGCGGGGCAGCCTCTTCCATCAGTATCACTTTTCACGCAAAATAAAAAAGAATTAACAATCAGCGGCAGTGATGTTGATAAAATGACCATTAAAGAGATTTTTCCGCTGTTTTATAATTGTATTTTTGCTGCTGATTAATTTGCACTGGAAAATCCGTGCAAAATATTGTTAATAAGATAATTACCCGCAAGATGATATCTGCAGGTGTTTTTTGTATTAACGGAGGCTTAAGAAAAGAGAAAGTTATGAACAGAAAGATATTGATGATCATTGTTATAGCAGCCTTCACTGCCGGAGCGGCAGTGAAAGGGCAGTCCTCCTTCTCGGGAGAAGAGATTAACTCTTTGCTGAACAATGGATATGAAATGTATGGCAAGGCAAAGTATGCTGCAGCCATTGAGCTGTTCGACAAATGGCTGGCATCTGAAAAAACCGGCAATAAACAGCAAAGAGCTGATGCAGAGTATCTTGCTGCTATCTCGTCCATGCGTCTTTTTAGTCCTGATGCTGAGTACAGGATGGAGAACTTTATAAACACCAACAGTGAGAGTCCGATGCTGAACCAGGCCAGGTTCGAATCCGGTCTGTACTGCTATCAGCAGCGTAATTATTACTGTGCCATTGAATGGTTTGAGCAGACCGACCGTCTCCGGCTGTCAGACAAGATCCTGCCGGAATATATTTTCAAGCTTGGATATTCCCATTATATGAAGGGAGACAAGAAGAAAGCCACGATGCTGTTCTCGGAGCTCATTAATGCCAACACTGATTATACTTCTCCGGCAATATACTATCACGCCTGCATAGCTTATGAAAACGGCTTTTACAGTACTGCCCTCGAGGGGTTTGAGCGCCTCATTGAAGATGAGACCTTCGGAGGTGTGGTGCCATTCTACATCGTTCAGATTTATTACCTCGACAAGAACTACGACGGTATACTTGCCATGGCCCCATCACTTATTGATCAGGCTGGAAAGACCCGCGAAGTTGAACTTTACCGGTTTATCGGCGATGCCCACTTCCAGAAGGGAAACTACAGCGAAGCCGTTCCCTGGCTCGAGAAATTCATAAAAAACACAAAGCTCAGCGACAGGAATGACAAGTACGAGCTGGCATACAGCTATTATCAGACTGGTGAATTTGCCAAAGCAACAGACATGTTCAACGAGGTGGTCGGCAAGAGCGACATCCTGACTCAGAACGCATATTATATGTTAGGTTCATGCTACCTGAAGAGCGGAGACAAAAAAAGAGCCCAGCTTGCTTTCTCGGCCGCTTCAGGAATGAATTACGACCCGTCGATACAGGAGGAGGCACTGTTCAGTTTTGCCAAACTGGCATATGAGAACTCTTACTCACCTTTTGGCGAAGCTATAGAAGCTCTTCACAGTTATATCGAGACTTATCCGTCCTCCGATCATACCACTGAAGCATACAATTACCTGGTATCAGCTTATATGCGGCTGAAGAATTACCAGGCAGCCCTGAACTCACTTGACAAGATAACGATTAAAGATGCCAGGCTTAAGGAAGCCTATCAAAGAGTGGCATACTACAGGGCTATAGAACTGTTCCAGAATAAAAAATATTCTGACGCAGTGGCCATGTTCGATAAATCGTTGAAATATAAAGAAATGGATGCTGCAATCAGGTCCAAGTCACTCTACTGGAAAGGAGAGTCCAACTATCGTCTGGGCAACTCTGAAGCAGCCCGCAACAACTGGGAAATGTTCAGGCAGATGCCCGGAGTATCAACTCTTCCGGAGTACGAACTTATCGACTACAATCTGGGTTATGTGCATTTCAACGACGGTGAATATGCACAGGCCTTGCCTCTATTCCTTGCCTTCAATGAGGAGGTCAACCAGGAAACACGCTCAGATATCGCTGCCGATGCACGCAACCGTATCGGCGACTGTTTTTACATAAAGGCAGATTATGCCAACGCCATAAAATATTATGATAAAGTCATTGACTACGCCAGGCTTGATGCGGACTACGCGATGTTTCAGAAAGGTTTCACCCTTGGACTGAGCAACGACAATGCTGCCAAGGTCAGCACTCTCACTGCTCTCATAGAGAAATATCCGAAGTCGGCATATGTGCCGAATGCGTTGTTCGAGCGGGGAAGAGCCTATGTAGCCCTCGACCAGCCTGCCCTCGGTGAGGCTGATTTTACGAAAATTATTGCCTGGTACACCAGCAGTCAGTTCGTTCCGCCGGCAATAGTGCAGCTTGGCCTACTTTATTACAATGCCGGAGAAAATGAAAAGGCAGTGGCTCAGTTCAAAAAGGTGATTGAGAATTACAGGAACACCCCGGAAGCCCGCAATGCCGTCAACGGGCTTAGGAATGCCTACACTGAGATGGACGACGTGGAAGCTTATTTTGCTTATATGAAAAATGTTGAAGGTTTCGGGGATATAGACGTCACCACACGTGATTCCATGACTTACGTTTCCGGAGAAAACCAGTATATAAAAGGAAACTGCGACAGGTCAAATGAGATTTTCAGAAACTACCTGAAAGAATTCCCGTCAGGAAACTTTGCAATTAATGCCAGATTCTATCTTGCCGACTGCCTTAACAAAGCAGGCAAGACCGATGAAGCCCTTGACCTCTACCTGAAAGTCGTCAGCGTAGGCAATAACCCGTTCATGGAACAATCGTTGCTCGGCGCTGCCTCAATTACCTACGGGAAGGCAGATTTCAGCCGTTCATATTCACTCTACGAAAATCTCAGTCGTGAGGCTTCCAACCCGGAGAACCGGATGTATGCATATCTCGGTATGATGCGTTCAGCCGTAAAGATTGAAAATGATGATAAGATAATTGCTTCAGCCGAAATGGTCCTTGGTTCCGATAAGCTGACGGAAGAGCTGGCACGCGAAGCAACTTTCGTGACAGCCAAAGCCAACCAGCATCTTGGCAACCGTGAGGATGCCCTTGATGACTACCGCAGGGTCGGGACTGAGGTGGCGACGGCATACGGAGCTGAGTCAAAGTACCATGTTGCTGAACTGTTGTGGCTCGCCGGCGACGTGAAAGGGGCGGAGAAGGAGGTAAACGAGTTTATTGACATGGGGTCTCCGCATGCTTATTGGACGGGAAAGATATTCCTGCTCCTTTCGGACATATCCATCAAAAATGGAGACACCTTCCAGGCCAAAGCGACACTTCAGAGTCTCATAGACTACTACACCATTAAGAATGACGGGATCATTGATGAAGCCCGCACGCGCCTCACCGCTCTTAACGCGGAGAAACCTGCAGTTACATCAACTACCACACAGAACTGATCAGCGAAACAACGAAATAGCGATGAAAAGAAAATCATATATCACACTTGCGGCACTACTCGTTTCAGTGTTAGCAACCGGTCAGACACAGGAGGACACCATAAAAAGGTCAGTGACACTTTACAATCCCTACAAGCCGACACTGCAGGATGCCACCAAAAGGGCACTGCTTCCCGCAGCTCCCGATACGGCAACAGTTGATGTGACATTCTCATATGACTTCACACCGGGGACATTCATCCCGCAGTATAATGTCAGCACTATAAAGTCCGCTGTTCTTTCCCCTGATCCGCTGCCGGAGCTCAGGAAAGGCTATGTCAGCCTTGGATTTGGTACATACATATCTCCGTTCCTTGAGGTAAGCCTGTCAAACGGCAGATCAAAGAAAGGCACCATCGGGCTTTTTACAAGGAGCTATGCCTCTGCGGGTGAAATGGAACTTGAAAACAAAGATGTTGTCTATGCCGGTTTCATGGATAACCAGGCAATTTTATACGGCAGGAAGTTTTACAGCAGGAGCAGGCTGGATGCGGACATCGACTTCAAGCAGATGTCGAGGTTTGCCTACGGATATAATCCTGACATATCCGGCTTTCACCCGGATAAGAATGACATCAGGTCATTATATTATGATGTCACGGCAACAGCCAGGTATTTTACGATGGAGCCAGATTCGAACGACCTCAACTGGGATGCCACGCTCAGGTATAACCTCTTCAACCGTGCCGACAACGGTACACAAAATAATCCCGGCCTTACAATGAAAGCCGGCATGAACATGTTCGGATTTTATGGCGCTGCCACTGTCGATTATGACCTGTGGCTCTATTCAAAGCTCATTGATACCAAGTCGAGAAATCTTTTTTCCGTTGCGCCGTATATCACCAAGGGCACTGAAGACTGGAGGTTTCGTTTTGGCCTCAAGGCTTATTTTGATATCAAGGAAAATCAGGATCCCCTCAGCAGTGGAGTCACGAAAGTATATACTTACTTCTATCCCGATGTGTCATTCACATTTAGGGTGATACCAAATTTCCTGAGGATTACTGCAGCCATCGACGGTTCGCTTGAAAACAACCAGGCTCAGAACGCGGCATACGTCAATCCGTGGCTGATGCCAGGTGACACGCTCTTTACACTGCACAATACTGACAATCAGCTCAGGGTCACCGCAGGACTGTCAGGCAGCATGAATGTTGCTGCGACATATGCATTCGATGTGAGTTATACGCTGTTCAAGGATATTCTTTTGTTTATGAATGATACCATCGGAGTTGGAAATTATTTTGTGCCTGTCTATGACGACGGTCACCTTTTAAAGGTACACGGAGAGACAGCCTTTCCTGTTAATCAGCAGCTGACGTTTTCACTGCTGGGTAATTATTACGGATATAATCTTTCTGCTCAGGAGCATGCCTGGCATAAGCCTGACTGGGACGGATCTGTCAAGGCAGATTACAATCTCAGGAACAAGATAGTGGCATCGGCGACATTCTCACTCATCGGACAACGGTTTGCAAAAATTGCCGCACCTGGGAATACGGTTAAATTCAATGTGCATCCTAATCTGAACCTTGGGATTGAATACAGGTACACGCCGGTGCTGTCATTCTGGCTGAAGTGCAACAATATATCATATAACCGGTATTACGAATGGAACTATTATCCTGCCCGTAGCTTCATGATTCTGGGGGGATTTACCTACAGCATGTAAATTGTCGGTAAACATTTTAAATTGTTCATATCTCTTTGGTCAGATTGTTGCCTTTTTTAAGGTAAAATCAGTACTTTTTACTACCTTTGTACGATATAATAAATAACATATTTTCAACTGTTTAACAGTATTTTTTTTCATTTAAAATTTTTCTGAAATGAGTAATGAGGAACTGAGGAAGAGGAGTAAGGAACAGGATGATTATTCAGCCGACAGTATTCAGGTGCTTGAAGGCCTTGAGGCTGTTAGAAAGAGACCTGCGATGTATATCGGCGATATTGGTGTCAGAGGTCTGCATCATCTTGTTTATGAGGTTATTGATAACTCAATCGATGAAGCGCTCGCTGGCTTCTGCACACAGATCGATGTAACCATCAACGAAGATAATTCGGTCACTGTCATCGATAATGGCCGTGGAATACCCGTTGACATAATAGAAAAAGAGAAGAAATCGGCACTGGAGGTCGTTATGACTGTACTGCATGCCGGCGGCAAATTTGACAAAGACTCTTACAAGGTCTCAGGCGGACTCCACGGTGTGGGGGTATCGTGCGTAAATGCACTTTCCTCAAAGCTTATTGTTGAAGTCATGAGACAGGGGAAGAAATGGTCACAGACCTACGAACGGGGTAAGCCTGTTACCCCGGTTACACTTGTGGGAGATTCAGACGGGTCAGGTACAATCACCACCTTCATGCCTGACAACACTATCTTCCAGGTAATTGAATTCAAGTTCGAAATCCTTGCTGCCCGTCTGCGGGAACTGGCTTTCCTCAACAAAAATATCCTCCTGACCCTCACTGACAAGCGTGAGATTGTTGAGAACGGCAACGGATCGCACCCTGCGACTGAGAATTTCTTATCCGAAAGGGGGCTCCAGGAGTTTGTCGAATATCTTGATGTTAACCGTGAGAGACTGATCGATAAAATCATATATATCGATTACGATAAAGGGGATACTCCGGTTGAGATTGCACTTGAGTATAACACCTCGTTTTCCGAGAACGTGCATTCTTATGTCAATAACATCAACACCATTGAAGGAGGAACCCATCTGGCAGGTTTCCGGAGGGGCCTGACGCGCACGCTGAAGAAGTATGCTGAAGATTCAGGTATGACTTCCAAGCTTAAGTTTGACATCAACGGTGATGATTTCCGTGAGGGACTGACATCGGTCATCTCAGTCAAGGTAGCTGAGCCCCAGTTTGAGGGACAGACAAAGACCAAGCTTGGCAACTCAGAGGTGATGGGCTCTGTTGACATAGCCGTCAGCACTGCTCTTTCCAATTATCTGGAGGAGAATCCCAAGGATGCCAGATCGATAGTGCAGAAGGTTATCCTTGCCGCCACAGCCCGTCATGCAGCCCGCAAAGCGCGTGAACTGGTTCAGCGTAAAAATGTTCTCTCAGGGTCAGGACTTCCGGGTAAGCTGGCAGACTGTGCCGACCGTGACCCTGCTGTCTCCGAAATATTTCTCGTTGAGGGCGACTCGGCAGGCGGAACAGCCAAACAGGGCCGTGACCGCCGCTTCCAGGCCATCCTGCCTCTCAGAGGCAAGATACTCAATGTCGAGAAAGCAATGCAGCATAAGATCTATGATAATGAGGAGATCAAAAACATCTTTACTGCCCTGGGAGTGAATATCGGTACCGATGATGACAGCAAAGCACTGAACACCTCGGGCCTCAGGTATGCCAAGGTTATTATTATGACCGATGCTGACGTGGACGGATCTCATATCACCACCCTTATTCTGACATTCTTCTTCAGGTATATGCATGAGCTCATTGAGAATGGCCATATTTATGTAGCCACTCCGCCGCTTTACCTTGTGAAAAAGGGAAAGACAGAGAAGTATTGCTGGACTGAGGAAGAGCGTGAGGCTGCTGTTCAGGAAATGGGGCAGGGTAAGGATGCGAGTGTGGGCGTTCAGCGTTACAAAGGTCTCGGAGAGATGAATGCCGAGCAGCTGTGGTCCACTACAATGAACCCGGAAACCCGCACACTGCGCCAGGTGAACATTGACAGCGCCGCAGAGGCTGATCATATCTTCTCAATGCTGATGGGCGACGAGGTGCCGCCGAGGAGGGAGTTCATCGAGAAGCATGCGAAGTATGCCAATATTGATGCTTAAGTATTAGGCAATAGGCAGTAGGCAATAGGCAATAGTGGGGCCGAGAGTTGAGTCCCGACATATCTATGTCGGGATAGCGAAGGAGCCAGACTGCAGGGTAGGCAAAGGTGAACCGATAACAGATAACTGACAACGGATAACGTTTATGTCACAAGTTGCCCAACCGGCGTTTAAGAAAAGCCTGAACCTGGTTGACTCTTCTGCTATTATAATCGGATCAATGATCGGCTCCGGCATTTTCATTGTCAGCGCCGACATGTCACGCACCCTTGGTTCGCCGGGATGGCTCCTGGTAGCCTGGCTCATCACGGGCTTCATGACTGTAATGGCTGCACTCAGCTTCGGTGAGCTGGCCTCCATGATGCCTAAAGCTGGAGGCACCTACGTTTACCTTCGTGAAGCATATAATCCCCTGGTTGGTTTTCTCTACGGATGGACCCTTTTCCTAGTTATCCAGACAGGTACCATCGCAGCCGTGGCCATGGCTTTCGGCAAGTTCTCAGGCGTCATAATACCCTGGATCAGTGAGACCAATGTACTCCTTAACCTGGGCCCTGTCAGGATCTCTTCGGTTCACTTAATTGCCATCGGCTCACTGGCCTTGCTGACATGGATAAATTCCCGGGGGATAAAAACAGGAAAGTATGTACAGAATACATTTACTTTCATAAAAGTCATAATACTGATTCTTCTGCTCATTGCGGGCTTTTTCTTTGCAGGGGCAGAGGGACTCAGGGCTAACTCGGATTATTTCTGGCAGGCAGCCTCCCTGGAAAAAGCAACCGGGATTGTCACACCCATTACCGGCGGGATGATAGTCGTTGCGCTGGGGATGGCAATGGTGGGTTCGCTGTTCACCTGCGATGCCTGGACAAACATCACATTTGCATCAGGTGAGGTGGTGGATCCGCGGCGCACTTTGCCACGCAGCCTGTTCTGGGGTACGCTGATTGCATTCACTCTCTTTTTTCTTTCCAATATCGTCTATATTAAAGTGTTGCCTCTGCGTGGTCTGCCCGGAGGCACTGATGTAATTGAAAGGGGGATGGCATTTGCCACCAACGACCGTCTTGGAACAGCTGTAATTTCTTCCAT
This sequence comes from uncultured Bacteroidales bacterium, assembly GCA_963780735.1. Lineage (GTDB taxonomy): Bacteria > Bacteroidota > Bacteroidia > Bacteroidales > VadinHA17 > SR-FBR-E99. The sequence goes on along the minus strand of CAWADB010000009.1, from coordinate 112,250 downwards.
TTTCGGTGATTATGCTGCTCTGATAATGGCAGTTCTGATAGTCATTTCAACCTTCGGATGCAATAATGGCCTTATACTGTCCGGAGCCCGGGTTTATTACGCAATGGCAGTCGACAGGCTGTTCTTCAGAAAAGTCGGTGAGCTGAACAGGAAAGCTGTACCGGGTTCGGGCCTCTGGGTACAGTTCATTTGGGCATCAGTGCTTTGTCTTTCAGGTTCATATTCACAGCTGCTTGATTATGTAGTCTTTGCAGTGCTTATCTTTTATGTGCTGACAATCGCGGCGATATTTGTCCTGCGTATCAAACGGCCTGATGCGGAGAGACCGTACAAAGCCTTCGGGTATCCTTTTGTCCCGGCCATTTATGTCCTTCTGGCCGTAACAATAATGATCATACTTTTAATATATAAACCGGCATTTACATGGCCCGGACTGGTCATAGTCATTATCGGTATACCGGTATACTATATCTGGCGCCGCCTGAACAAACAAGCATAGCATGGAGATTTTTCAGAATGTTTTTGAATGGTACATGGCCAACCTTAATTACTGGACCATATTTCTGCTCATGGCAATAGAAAGTTCATTTATCCCGTTTCCTTCTGAAATTGTTGTCCCGTTTGCGGCCTGGAAGGCAGCGGAGGGGACACTTTCATTTGCCGGGGTAATGCTGGCATCAACATCCGGAGCGATGACGGGAGCAATATTCAATTATTATCTGGCTCTCTGGCTTGGGAGACCGGTGCTTTACCGCCTGGCTGATACACGCTGGGCACACTTTCTCCTTATTGACCGCACCAACATTGAAAAGGCTGAGAGTTATTTTGTGAAACACGGAAAATCATCGACCTTCATTGGCCGTCTCGTGCCTGCTGTCAGGCAGCTGATTTCACTGCCTGCAGGCCTGGCGAGGATGAAAATCGGAACCTTTCTGTTCTACACATTTCTGGGAGCCGGAATATGGAATCTCACTCTCGCTCTTGTCGGCTATTTCGCCTATGATATGAAAGATCATATCCTGCCGTACCTTGACTGGGTGATGTATGCTGTGGGTGCACTCTTTGTCATCTGGCTGGCTGTCCAGGGAGTTAAAGCGTACAGAAGAAAGAAAGGTGATGTTACTCGGTAAGCTCGCCAGCGAGTAACCGCAATCCGATCTCGGATACTTTCGCCTGAAACAATGCGCTCAGCCTCCTGTTGATGGCATCCAGATACTTGTTCTGGTATTCCCTGAATTCAAGTCCTGATAAAGAGCCCAGACGGTAACGTTCCATAGCTATCTCAAGGGAATTGCCTGCTACCTCGGCACTCTCCGTCTCAAACCATGTCACAATAATACTGTTTTTGTAAGTATTGTAAAGCAGGTCAAGATCGCCAAGTATCTCATTTTCAATATCCAGGTATGCGAGTTTGCTATTCTCAATTTCAAGCTTTGCATTCGATATCTTTCTTTGCGTTTCGAACCCCGTAAAAATATTCCATGTGAGGCCTAATCCCCAGTTCATTCCCTTTACCTGGTTGTAATAGTTGTCTTCCCAGGGATATTCATTGCGTGTGAGGTTATATCCGGTGCTGAAATTCAGGGAAGGATAACGCAGCGCCCTGACTGCATTAAGATCATACTGTGAAAGCTGCTCTCCCTGGCGGGCGAGAATAAGCTGGTTATTATATTTCAGTGTGCGGCTTCGCAATGAGTCAATATTCATTTCAGGAGCAAGGACGATGGTGTCCTCGACGGTGAAAGTGATCTCATGCCCGGAATTCAGTTTCTTGGCCAGCAGAATGTAAGAGCTCGTGACAGTTTTTTGTTGCGATAATACTTCGGAACTGTCAATATTAAGGTCGATCCTGGCCTGCTGAAGATCAAGGCCTGAGATGACACCCAGCAGATATTTCTCCTCTGCGGTCTCATATCTTGAACGGGAAAGGGCAAGGGAGGTGCGGACTGACTGCAGCCTGTTTTCCTGTACAATAATGTTGTAGTATTCCGAGCATACAGACATTACAAGATTCTCAACATCAATCTTCACACTCTGGTTGCTCATGGCAAGCAACTCCTTTTGTCTGCTGTAGTCGGCAAACATTCCAAAACCGTCAAAGATTGTCCATTTCAGCGAAGCCCCGAGGTTATAATAGTTGGTTCTGGAATCTTCATATTCTGTTGTGTTTGTTTTATCACTGCTGTTGGTCTGCAGTTGTCTCGCTGAACTTTCGAGAGTTGGCAGGAACGGCGCCAGAGTGACATTGTTCTCAGCAATTGCCTGGTCATTCCTGCTTATCTTCAGAGAGTAATTATTATCGAGGGCCTGCATAATGGCCTCGTCAAGGGTCATTAGTTTTTGCGCGCCGGCAGTCAGCGGCAAAAGCAGCATTAACAATATAAAGCTAAGCCTGAGTTTTTTCATCGACTTTATTTTCAACATTCTTCTTTGCAGCAAGGTAACTGTATATCGCAGGTACCACAAACAGCGTCAGGAAAGTTGCAAAGAACAGTCCGCCTACCACGGTGACACCCATTGATACCCGGCTTTCGGCGCCTGCACCGGTGGCAACGGCAAGAGGCATGATACCAAGTATTGTGGTCAGGCTTGTCATCAGTATCGGACGGAAACGTGACACTGCAGCTTCCCTTACGGCATCCATAATATTCAGTCCTGACAGCTGCCTCTGGTTTGCAAATTCTACAATGAGAATTCCATTCTTGGCCACCATGCCGATAAGCATGATCAATCCTATCTGGCTGAATATGTTCAGCGTCTGGCCTGTGACAGCCATGATGAAGAGAGCTCCGATAAGAGCAAGAGGTACTGTCACCAGGATGATCAGCGGGTCACGGAAGCTCTCAAACTGCGCAGCCAGAACAAGGTAAATCAGAATAATGGCCAGGACAAAGGCAAACAGAAGGCTTGAGGTACTTTCCACAAAGTCTTTTGAATCGCCCGAGAGAGTGGTGCTGAAGTCATCGCTCAGGACCTTGTCCGCTATTCTGTCCATCTCTTCGATTCCTTCTCCAAGGGTGTATCTGCCCTCGAGTCCTGCCGAAACGGTAGCGGAGTTGAACCTGTTGTACCTGTATAACTGAGGCGGCAGGCTGTTCTCACGTACTGTAACAATATTGTCAAGCTGAATGAGCTCGTTCTTGTCGTTACGCACATAAACGTTGGTAAGGTCAGAAGGATCATTCCGTTTCGACCTGTCAAACTGGCTCAGTATCTGGTATTGTTTTCCGTCAAGAATATAGTATCCGATACGCTGCTCACTCATTGTCAGCTGAAGGGTCTGGGCAATTGACTGGACATTAACTCCCATCATTGAGGCCTTCTCCCTGTTTATCAGAACTGTAAGTTCGGGTTTGGTGAATTTTAGGTTAACATCACTTGCCGAAAAATATGGACTCTGGGCAACCTCTGCCATGAAATCGGGGATAACCCTCTTAAGGTCATCAAGGCTCTTGGCCTGTATCACATACTGTACAGGGAGGCCTCCCCTGCGGGATCCGAAGGTCTGCTGCTGTGATACGATGGTCCTGGCGCCGGTCTGCTGACGCACCAGCGGTGAAAGAGTGGCGGCTATTTCCTGCTGCGATCTTTTGCGGTCATCAATATCTTTAAGGCGTACCCTGATGTTGGCAGAGTTTCCACCCACCATGACCATTATGTTGTCCATCTCCGGAACGTTTTCCGTGACGACAGGCACGACCTTATCACTGTATTTCAGCATATAATCATATGTAGTCCCCTCGGTGGCGGTAGCACTAATGCTGAAGTAACCCCGGTCCTCGAGCGGTGCCATTTCGGAAGGAAGAAGGGTCCACAGCCAGACTATGAGGCCGCCGGCCACAACAATTATGATTAAAGCAAAATATCTTTTTCTCAGGAATGCCGAAACGGCTCTTCTGTACCAGTTCTGCATGCCCGAGAAAAATGGTTCGGTGGCTTTGTAGAACCGGCCTTCCATGGCGTTCTTCTTCAGGAACCGCGAGGAGAGCATCGGAGTAAGGGATAATGCCAGGAAGGCCGAGATTGTCACTGCACCGACGATAACAAGGCTAAACTCCCTGAAAAGCCTGCCGGTAACACCCTGAAGAAAGACTATTGGCATGAAGACAGCAACCAGTGCGACAGTGGTGGCGATAATTGCAAAATAGATCTCACCAGAGCCTTTATTTGCGGCGTCCATGGGAGACATGCCGTGTTCGACCTTTGTATAGATATTCTCAACCACCACGATGGCATCGTCAACGACAAGCCCGATGGAAAGGACTATGGCAAACAGTGTCAGGATATTTATGGTGAAGCCCGCCAGGTACATGACGAAGAAGGTGCCCACCAGAGCTACCGGTATTGCCACGACCGGTATCAGGGTGGTCCTCGAATTTCGCAGGAAAAGGAAGATTACAAGTACCACAAGCAGGAAGGCAATCAGGATGGTTTGCTCCACCTCTTTTATTGATTTCCGGATATAAACGGTGTTGTCAAAAAGCACCTCCGTAATTATATCTTCAGGCAGGTCCTTTTTAAGGTCCTCCAGCAAAATCAGCGCGTTATCGACAATGTCAATATAATTGGCGCCTGGCTGGGGGACAAGTACGACGTTTACGCAGGGTACGCCGTTGACTTTCAGTATCGACCTGATATTCTCGGCGTCCACCTCGGCGATGCCGATATCCCTGAACTTTACAACCCTGTCGCCTTTCTTGCTGATGATCAGATCATTAAATTCCTCAACCGTCTTCAACCTGCCCAGGGTTCTGATGGTCAGCTCAGTATTGTCTCCCTCTATACGGCCCGAGGGCAGTTCGACGTTCTCCCTTGTGACGGCGTTGCGCACATCCAGCGGAGTTAGGCCGTAGGCCACAAGACGTCCGGGATCCATCTTCATCCTGATTGCTAGTTTCTTGGAACCCCATACGCTTACGTCGCTGACACCTGAGATGGTCTGAAGGCGTTCCTTGAAATTTATCTCAGCAAAGTTGCTTACATCGATTATCGAACGGGTCTCACTCCGGAGTGAGACGGCAAAGATCGGCTGTGCATCAGCATCCGCCTTCTGAACAACCGGGGGATCAACTTCCTGAGGCAGACGGCGCATTGCTCCTGAGACCTTATCACGCACATCGTTAACCGCAGTTTCCATCTCGACCTCAAGCTTGAACTCCACAGTGATGCGGCTTGAGCCGTCACTGCTTGAGCTGGAAATCGAACGGATGCCCTGGACGCTGTTTATAGCCGACTCCAGTGGCTCGGTGATCTGTGTCTCAATAACATCCGAGTTGGCGCCGGGAAATGATGTAGAAACGGTCACTATGGGCGGGTCAACACTCGGATAATCGCGAACCCCCAGAAAGGTAAAACCAATACCTCCGAGAATGAGTATAACAAGACTCATTACCGTAGTCAGGACGGGTCTTTTTATGCTTGTTGAAGAAAGGCTCATTTACTGCAGGTTAATTATTTGATGATGATCCGCCGGAGTCATTCTGTAATATTAACCCTGACTGCCATACCCGGTCTGAGCTGCATCAATCCGCTGGTAATGACAGTATCACCAACACTTATCCCCGAGAGTATTTCGACCATATTCTCTGTGCGGCTGCCTGATACAACAGGCACCAGGGAAGCTTTACCACTCCGGAAAAGCCATATTCTCTTTTCATTCATCTCGGGCACGATGGCTTCGGACGGGACCTGAATGGCATTGTTCTTCTCATCAGTTATCAGGGTCAGATCCGCAAACATACCGGGGACCAGCCTTTTATCGCGGTTGTCATAACGTGCACGTAGACCTATTGTACGTGTGGTTTCATCAACACGGTAGTCTATGGCATACACATAGGCAATGAACTCATCCTTATATCCCTGTGTGTTGAATGCAATTTTTTTACCCATCAGCGGCTGGGAAACGTATTTCTCAGGGATCGCAAATTCAAGTTTCATCTGTGAGTAGTCAATCAGGTGGGCAATCTTGACCGAAGGCTGCACGTAGGTACCTTCGCTGACATACCTGAATCCTATTACACCGTCAAACGGAGCCCTGACCTCTGTCTCGGCTATCCTGACCTTAAGCAGATTGATATCAGCAAGGATTACATTATAGTCGGTCTGCAGCTGGTCAAAAGATTCGCGGCTTACAGCATCCTTTGAAAGAAGGACTCTTTGCCGTTCGAGCTTCTCGGAAAGCATCTTCTCCTGTATTTCTGAACGCTCCAGCTGTGCCTGAAGGTCCTCATCGTAGATTTTGACCAGCAGGGCACCTTTCTTTACGGTAGTTCCTTCCTTAAAAAATACTCCGGTAACCTTACCGGCAACCTTGCTCACGATGTCCACTTCCTCATTAGCCAGCAAAGACCCTGCGGACCTTATGCCGTTGGTCAGGTATGACGGTTTGGCTATTGTTGCAGACACAGGAAGAACCTGAGGTGCCTGCTGTCCGCCCGGACGCTGGCCCTGTCCCTGGCTCTGGCCCTGTCCCTGGGCAGGCGCCGCTGAAGCCTGTTTCTCCTGACTGCCCTCTCTGTTGCCAAATATCCCAAATCTCTGGCCTGCAAAGCCAAGAACCAGCACCAGGGGGATGCAGATCCACAAAATAACTTTTGTACTCTTCTTCATTCTTTTGATGATCTTCCTGAATTGATCCGCAAAATTAGCGGTTTATTTCACTCAGAATGTTAAAGTATATTAAATCGAAAGATGCGCTCTGCATCAGTAAGTCAGGATCACCTCTTCCATTATCTTTTCCATCCCGTTGGTGACCTGTCGCCATGGCACGGTGAACCCGTTAGCTATCATTGTGAACGCAAGTGTCCTTCCGCTGGCAGTAGTGACAAAACCCGCAAACGACCTGACTGAACCGATGGAGCCGGTCTTGGCCACTACTCTTCCTTTAAACACATCATCCCTGAAATAGTTTTTCATGGTACCTGATACGCCTGCTTCAGGCAGGGTGGAGATAAATACTGCCGAATCCTTTCCGTTATACATATGCACCAGCAGCCTGACAGTCATCAGTGCGCTGATATTGTTATTGGGAGACAATCCTGATCCGTCAAGCATACGGGCTTCATACGGCTCGCAGCCGGCAGAGTCAAGAAAACTGTATATAACGTCAGCACCTGCACTGAATGAGCCATCGCCGCCAATTGCATAACCAAGATGTTTCCTGAGCAGTTCAGCATATAGATTGACACTCTCATGATTTGTCACTGTTATGATCTCGCCGAGGGTGGGAGATTGGGTCACGCATACCGGCGTCATGCCTTCCCATGCGACCGTTGTTCTTGCAGCAGAAGGAGTACCATCGATTTTTATTCCGGCATCCCTCATCGAACCGTCAAGAAGCCTGACCAGAGTAAATGGAGGATCGGGCAATGGATGCTTTTAAAGAGATACTGCTGTCGGCAGGCACACTGCCTGATATCCATGCTGTATTTGAGTACGGCGCACAATAGACATCTCCGTTATCGTTCCGGCCTGATGATGTAAGGTCGCTTGTGATATGAATATCCCTTCCGTATTGTTCCACTGAATCAATTACGGCCGGTGAACCCTCCGAAAAACCAGTTATATATATATTGTACGCATTATCATTGAAGTTTATGTCATAAACTCCGGCCCCGTAATAATTACCAAGGTCGCCCCACGGCCATCCTCCGGGTGCGGGATTCTGATCATATATTGACTGTGAGGCCGCCACGCGGCCCTTCACGCGTCGCAGTCCGGCAGCCGAAAGAGCCGAAACCCATCCGGCTGTCACATCACCGTAATGATCCTTAAAATACTCTGATCCCAGCGATGGGTCTCCGCCGCCGCGGATAACTATATCTCCGTCAAGAACGCCTTTTCTCTTATTGAACCGACCAGTCATATAAATCCCGGTGGCGAACCGGTAATCGCTTCCCAGAAGCGACAGTGAAACCGATGTGGGATATAGTTTCATCACCGAAGCCGATGCCAGGTTACGGTCAGCATCGTACTTAAAAACAACTTCACCGGTTACGGCATCAGCATAGCATATTGAATATGAAGTGCCTGTAAGGGTTGTGTCAGCCAGCATGGCATCAAGAGCTTTTTGCTGTCCGAAGAGGCAGGTGGCAGTGACGGCAGAGAGGAGCACTGCAGTCAATCCTTTAATTTTCATATTGTTTTGTTTTGTTCAAGTGTCGAAAGTAAGCCGCAGGCAGCGCTTATATCCTCACCGCGGCTGGCACGGACGGTAGCTGTGATGCCCTTTGCATTCAGGCTGTCGCGGAAAGCTTCGATCTCCCGTAAACCGGGGCTGCTGTATTCCGAGCCCGGGATGGCATGGAACCGTATCAGGTTTATGCGGCACCGGATGCCGTTAAGGATCCTTGCCAGCTCCCTTACATGCGCAGGAGTGTCATTCAAGCCTTTGAACATTATATATTCGAAAGAGACTCTTCTCTGTCTGCCGAAATCGAAAGCCCTTATAATATCCAGAACCTCCTTTACCGGATGAGCTTTCTGGACGGGCATCATCGCCTGTCTTTCTTCGTCAAAAGGACTGTGGAGGCTTACCGCCAGGTTACAACGGGTCCCGTTAAGGTACTCCTGTATCTGGTCTGTTATACCGACAGTGCTTACAGTGATCCGGGACGGGCTCCATCCATAACCCCACGGTGAGGTAATTATCTCAAGGCTTTTAAGCACCTCTGCAAGGTTGTCAAGGGGCTCGCCCATACCCATGTAAACAATGTTACTGAGCTTTGAGTGTTCCGGGATACTGCGGAACTGGTTCAGGATGTCACCACATGAAAGGTTTCCCTGGAAGCCCTGCCTGGCCGTCATGCAGAACCTGCAACCCATACGGCATCCCAATTGCACTGACAGGCATACTGTAGCGCGTTCACGGTCAGGTATATATGCTGTTTCGATAAACCGGTTTTCAGAAACGCGGAAGAGATATTTCTTTGTGCCGTCAGTGCTTTCTGCCACTGATGAAGGCGGGGTGAGGCCTGCTTCATATTTCTCCGCAATCAAACCCCTTGCCTTCAGGGAGAGGTCGGTCATGGCGTCAATATCCGCTGCACCCCTTGCATAGAGCCATCCTGCAATCTGTTTTGCTGCATAAGGCGGAAGGCCGGCAGCAGCTGTCACCTCAGACAACTCCTTAAGCGTTTTTCCAAAGAGTTTCTCCTTTTCCATCAGGCCTTTAAACGTTTACTTTGAACTCATTAATCATATTACCCGGCAGGTTAAGATTTGATCTCTCCGCTATAGACAAAGGTTGCCGGTCCCCTCAGAAGAATATCTGTTGCACCGTCTGCGGTCAGGGTATAGCTGACTGAAAGTATGCCACCCCTTACGTGCACGACGGGATTTTTAGTGACAATTTTTCCGGTCATGGCTGCCGCAATGACAGATGCCGTGGTGCCAGTACCGCAGGCAAGTGTTTCATCTTCGACGCCGCGTTCATAAGTGCGGACTTTGATATTGTCTCCGTTAGTCTGAATGAAGTTAACATTGACTCCTTCAGGGGCATAAGTCTCCGAATATCGCAATCGCCTGCCTTCCGTCACTACATCCAGTTTATCGGTGTCGTCTGTAAAGACTGCCAGGTGGGGTACACCAGTATTGATTACAATACCGTCAACGGTCTTCTTCATGCCATGCACATCGATGATTGATATTTCGATCTGGTCATCTCCCAGGCTCTTTGCCCTGTGAGGACCGTCGTCAGCCATGAATGTAATGTCACGAAATCCGGTCATATGTTTCATGACAAAATGTGATGCACACCGGCCTCCGTTGCCGCACATGGATCCGCGTGACCCGTCAGGGTTTATAAAGATCATTCTGAAATCGTAACCTTCACAGTCCTCGATAAGAATAAGGCCATCCGACCCTATTCCAAACCTGCGGTCACATAACTTTCGGGCAAGCTGACGGTCGGAGGGATCAATCAGTTCTGGCACGTTTCTCACGATAATGAAATCATTTCCCGCACCCTCGTATTTGTTAAAGAGAATTTTCATTGCGTTAAATTGAAGTTAATTATCATAAAATGGAGCCTGTAGTCCGTTAAAAAAGCGAAATTTTGCAAAACAATTTAACAAATTAAGGGTTGTAAAGATATCAATCTTTTACGGAGGCACGTAATTTGAGTGAGATGTCGGGACAAAGTTCAGAACAAGATTAAAACATATTTGCCATGAAAGGGAAAACATTTATTACCACATTATTAATTGCAATTTTAGGAGCACTTATCGGGTTATTCGTTTATACCAGGTTCCTCGACAAGGACAGGCTGGTCACGGGGGAGGATAAGGATAAGAAAGAGATGGCGGAGAATACCCGGTACACATCAATGGTACAACAACAGGGAGTGACTGACTTCACCTACGCAGCAGAATTGACTGTACATGCCGTGGTTTATGTCAGGACTAAAGCTACCGTAAGTTCCCCATATCCCAATCCCCTGTATGAATTCTTTTATGGACCGGGGACGAACCGTCCTAGAGACGTGGAGGGCGCTGGTTCAGGAGTAATAGTCACAGCAGACGGTTACATAGTGACTGCCAACCATGTGATTGATGAAGCTGACGAGGTTGAGGTGACTCTTAATGACAAGCGTAAATTCTCTGCTGAAGTAGTAGGTCGTGATCCGAGTACTGATATCGCTTTGCTGAAGATCAAAGCCACGGGGTTGCCATTTATCAAGTTCGGCGATTCTGATGCCATCAGACTGGGTGAATGGGTTCTTGCAGTAGGCAATCCTTTCAACCTGACTTCTACGGTGACGGCAGGTATTGTAAGCGCCAAGGGCAGAAGTCTTGGGCTGAATGATGACCAGTATCGTATTGAATCTTTTATTCAGACTGATGCCGCGTTGAACCCGGGAAACAGCGGAGGGGCGCTTGTTAACACAAATGGAGAGCTGATAGGTATCACTACTGCAATTTACTCGCCTACAGGCTCCTATGCCGGCAATTCTTTTGCAATTCCTACATCAATCGTGAAGAAGGTTTATGATGATCTAAGGCAATTCGGCGAGGTACAACGCGGACTGATAGGTGTCAATATCAGCGATGTAGATGCAACAATAGCAAAGGAGCAGAATCTTAAGGAAATAAAGGGTGTGTACCTGCAGGGAGTCGTGCCTGACGGCGCAGCCAGTGCTGCAGGTCTCCAGGAAAAGGATGTCATTATCGCCATCAACGGAGAACCGGTGGAGACAACGGCAGATCTTCAGACTAAGGTTAACAGTTACAGGCCCGGTGACAAGCTTGAAGTGACCTACCTCCGCAGAGGTAAGGAGGATAAAAAGACGGTGGTTCTGCGCAATATTGCCGGGACGACCGGCGTTGTTACTCCCGGTACCACAAGTACTGATATTTTCGGAGCAACCTTTGCTCCACTTACTGCTACAGAAAGAGATCAGCTTAATATTCAGAACGGTGTTAAAATAACATCGATAACAGACGGAAGACTGCGTGACCTCGGGATGGCCAGAGGAACAGTCATAGTGGATGTGAACGGCCAGAAAGTGAACAGCGCTGCCGATGTGCGCAGGGCAACAAATGATGAGAAAAGTCTTACATCGATTGAGGGATATACCACAGACGGGACCTATTTCAAATACCAGACAAGGAGATAGGCTTCGAGTTCATATAAAAAACAGCTAATCAGGAAGTTGCAAAGTGCAATTTCCTGAAGCTGTTTTGACATTATAATATTTGCTTTTTAATCAGCAAAGAAGTATCTTTGCGAAAATTTTTCGAAGGGGTAAAAAGAATGAGACAACTTAAGATTACCAAATCCATAACCAACCGCGAAAGTGCATCGTTGGACAAATATCTGCAGGAGATTGGTAAGGAGGAGTTGATATCGGTTGAGGAAGAGGTAGAGTTAGCGCAGAGGATCAAAAAGGGTGACAGGGCGGCGTTGGAGAAGCTTACAAAGGCCAATCTTCGTTTTGTTGTCTCAGTGGCCAAACAATACCAGAATCAGGGACTTAGCCTTCCGGACCTCATTAATGAGGGGAACCTCGGCCTTATCAAGGCTGCAGAAAAGTTTGACGAGACACGCGGATTCAAATTCATATCATATGCCGTATGGTGGATCAGGCAGTCTATTCTCCAGGCTCTTGCTGAGCAATCGAGGATAGTCCGTCTGCCTCTTAACCAGGTCGGCTCACTTAATAAGATCAACAAGGCTTTTGCACGCTTTGAGCAGGAGAATGAGCGTACACCCTCCCCGGAAGAGCTGGCAGAGGTGCTTGACCTGCCGAAGGAAAAGGTTGCTGATACCCTGAAAGTATCCGGACGCCATGTTTCTGTTGATGCTCCCTTCGTTGAGGGTGAGGATAACAGTCTGCTTGATGTGCTGACCAACCTTGACTCACCGATTGCAGACAAGCTGCTCATTGATGAGTCCCTCTCTAAGGAGATTGACCGCGCACTTGCCACACTGACAGAGCGTGAGAGAGATATCATCCGTTATTTCTTTGGCATCGCCTGCCAGGAGATGACCCTCGAGGAGATAGGGGAAAAGTTCGGACTCACGCGCGAGAGAGTAAGGCAGATAAAGGAGAAGGCTATCCGCCGCCTGCGCCATACCTCACGGAGTAAGCTGCTGAAAGGATACCTGGGATAATACACAATTTTTGTTATTAATATATGTAGAGACGTTGCATGCAACGTCTCTGCTTATTTGGTTAATTTTGTAACCAATGGATTTCAGGCTCACTTCAGATTTTATACCCACCGGCGATCAGCCGGAGGCAATTCGTCAGCTGACGGATGGCTTCAGGCAGGGTGTGCCGTTTCAGACCCTCCTGGGCGTGACTGGGTCAGGCAAGACATTCACCATTGCCAATGTTATTGAGCAGCTCCAGAGGCCGGTCCTGGTGCTTAGCCATAACAAGACACTGGCAGCACAGCTCTACGGTGAATTCAGGCAGTTCTTCCCCGATAACGCGGTAGAATATTTTGTTTCCTATTATGATTACTACCAGCCGGAAGCCTATCTGCCGGTGACTGATACCTATATCGAAAAAGATCTTGCCATCAATGATGAGCTCGAGAAACTGAGGCTGAGCGCCACCTCCTCACTGCTCTCAGGACGGCGCGATGTCATTGTGGTCTCCTCCGTCTCATGCCTTTTCGGAATAGGGAATCCTGAGGACTTCAGGTCGAATACCGTGCATGTGATTTAGGGTAAGAAAATGGGTCGCAACGTGTTATTGAGAAAGCTGGTTGACAGCCTCTATGCACGTAATGAGATCGAATTCAAACACGGTACTTTCAGGGTGAGGGGAGACACTGTGGATGTCTTTCCGGCTTATGCCGATATAGGTCTGAAGATAGTGTTCTTCGGTGATGAGATAGAAGAGATTTCGACATTTGATCCGCTAAGCGGTAATCGCAGGGACGAGCTGAAGGAGTATGTCATCTATCCCGCTAACCTCTTCGTGACGACCCGTGAACGGATCAATCAGGCTGTAGGCATGATACAGGATGACATGGTGCTGCAGTCGAAGCATTTCAGGGATACCGGAAGGCCTGAAGAGGCTAAGCGCATTGAACAAAGGGTGCAGTATGATCTCGAGATGATAAAGGAGCTGGGTTACTGCAGCGGTATTGAGAACTATTCTCGCTACTTTGACGGCAGGGAACCTGGCACCAGGCCTTTCTGCCTGATCGACTGCTTCCAGAAGGATTTTATCACAGTCATAGATGAAAGTCATGTCACTGTACCCCAGATACGTGCCATGTACGGTGGTGATCACTCGCGCAAGCAAACACTTGTTGAGTACGGTTTCCGTCTTCCCTCGGCCCTTGACAACAGGCCGCTGCACCTTGAGGAATTCGAGTCGCTGACCGGGCAGACGATCTACATGAGTGCCACCCCTGCAGACTATGAGATGCAAAAGAGCGAAGGGATCTACGTTGACCAGGTCATCCGTCCGACGGGACTGCTCGATCCACCCATTGACGTCAGGCCCAGCCGTAACCAGGTTGATGACCTGATGGAAGAGATACGGCACCGTTCAGCGGTGGGAGAGAGGGTCCTGGTCACAACCATGACAAAACGGATGGCGGAGGAGCTGAATACATATCTCGGCCGGTTTGACATTAAATGCCGGTACATTCATTCTGACGTAGAGACGCTGGAACGTGTCGCGATACTCGAAGGGTTGAGGTCAGGGGAGTTCGATGTGCTGGTAGGGGTGAACCTGCTGCGTGAAGGACTTGATCTGCCGGAAGTGTCGCTCGTGGCTATTCTTGATGCCGACAAGGAAGGCTTTCTGCGGTCAGGCAGAGCGCTGACGCAGACGGCAGGACGTGCCGCAAGAAACCTGAATGGCCTTGTGGTGATGTATGCAGACAAGATTACAAAGGCGATGAGGGAGACCATCGACGAGACGAACAGGCGCAGGGCAAAACAGACACTGTACAACGAGGAGATGGGCATAACACCCCGCCAGATAGTGAGGAAGAGCGGAACAGGGCTGATTGGTCTCGGCCGCAAGGGTGAACCTGTCAGGGCATACACCGGTCCTGAGACAATTGATATGGCAGCTGACCCGGTGTTAAAATACATGTCGAAGGAGGATCTGGAGAAGTCTGTGGAGAAGACACGCAAGGCAATGGAGAAGGCAGCGGCAGCACTTGACTTTGTTGAAGCCGCCCGGCTGCGGGATGAGATCGAGGGCCTTCGCCGCATGATGCATGGACGATAGCATTGGGCATTTGAACAATAGAACCACAGATCTGAGAGTTATTATATAAGAACTAATAACCGACACCGTTACTTGAAGAGAGTCCTGCCATATCTGCTAATCCTGCTTCTTGCCTTTGCAGGGTGCGGACGTGATCCTGAGCCGGCAGATCCCGGTAAAGTGATCATTCTTATGTATCACCGTATATCTGCCGGTGAGCCTGAGAGTATTTATGAGCGCAGCGTTGCTGATCTGGAGGGTGACCTGAAATGGCTGAATGACAACAATGTCACTGTCATTGATTTTACTGAGCTGGCAAAAATAGTTTCGGGGGAGAAAAAACTTACATCAGATGCTGCAATCCTCACTTTCGATGACGGGGACCACTCAGTGTATACGCTGGTATTGCCGTTGCTGAAACAGTACGGGATGAAAGCCACGTTCTTTCTGTGGACCTCTAAGATCGGGATGAATTCATTTATGACATGGGATGAGGTGGAGCTTATAAGTCATTATATGGACCGATCCGGCGCGAAACCCTATTCAATCGGCTCCCACACTGCGTCGCACCAGTACCTGCTTGCTAAGAAATCAGTGTTGGGTGCAGGCGCCGCTTATGATGCATACCTCGATGAGGAGCTTGGCGGATCAAAACGGCTTATTGAGTTAAATGCAAAGTGCACTGTAACGGCATTGGCACTTCCATATGGTGACGGTGCTGGTGATCCGGATATTATCGCCGGAGCTCAGCGGAACGGATATTTATATATACGCACCTCAGAACGCAACGTGACCGGCTCTTCAGCTGCCGACCTCTACTGCCTCCCCAGCCTGCCGATTCTTGACGATACTGATCCGGAGCAAATAGGTGATTATCTGAACAGATAGACAATCAGGTTTTCGTATTTTAGCAGTCAAAAGTTTATAGTTATGAAAAAAGAATCCGAAAAGGGTTGCTGCCGCTACAGGTCACATCCGTGGCATGGCATTGAAATAGGGGAGAACGCGCCCGAAACAGTCATGACTTATGTAGAGATGGTGCCTACCGATACCGTAAAGTATGAAATGGACAAGGCCTCAGGTTATTTGAGGCTTGACAGACCGCAGAGATTTTCTAACGTGGTTCCGGCCCTGTACGGCTTCATCCCCAGGACACTGACCGGTACTGAGGTGGCCCTTCGCTGCATGGACCGCACAGGACTAAGAGGTATCAGGGGCGACGGGGATGCGATGGATATCTGCATTCTGACGGAGAAAGATATCGCTCACGGTGATATCCTGGTCCGGGCGCGGCCGATCGGAGGATTCCGCATGATTGACGGAAATGAAGCCGACGATAAGATCATTTCTGTGCTTGACAGCGATGCTGTTTACGGCGGGTATAACGATATCGCCGATTGCCCTCCGGTAGCTATTGAAAGGTTAAAGCACTATTTCCTTACTTATAAGGACCTGCCGGGAGAGAAACGACATGTTTCCATTGAAGAAGTTTATGACAGGGAGGAGGCCCTTGAAGTAGTCAGGCGGTCAATGACTGATTATAACATTGCTTTTCCTCAGTACCGGACACCAGTGCCCTCAGCAAAAAAGTAAGCATCATCTTATTTGATAAAAAGTCGTTTGTCGAACAGAAATGGCTCTGTCCCGACTACCCTGACTTTTGCTGCTGATTTGTGTTTTGGATTGATCAGGAAATTATATTCACCCTGAACAACGACGGAGGGAACCTTCAGAACCAGGAATTTGCCTTCCCGTACAAAGCTGTCGCCCAGCTTCCGGGTTGAATCGGAATGCGGAAACGACCGCCAGTCGGCAGGAAGGTCCTTGATGTCAGCCTCCTTTACAGAATCATCGGGTATTTCTATTGTCACCAGCTCATAATCGACCGGCAATATCCCCAGCGGTATATGCACTGCTACTTCAGCCGTACACAGGGCACGACTGGCGCTTGTATAGACCACGGCAACTCCCTTGCTGTTCCAGCGGCCCCCTGCCTTCTCAGCTCCCTTTCCCGTAAGGTCGGCAGAATACCTCGACTTGCTGAGTCTGTAGACGATCATGCCAGAATGCCGTATTCAATGCGGGTCAGCTCGTCCTTTAAAAGATCAATCCCAAAGCTGCTGTCAAGCATTTCCTTTGGTTTTACATTGCCGATCGACAGATTTTCCGTGCTCAGCCACAGGTTGAATTTCTTCTCGTCTCCGAATACCTGCCTTCCATACCTTAAAAGAAGGGTGACCTGGACAATCTTTTCTGACTGCAGCGTATCGAAGGTTCTTTTATCTTTTTTGTACCTCTGGAGCGTTCTTTCCGAAAGGTCAAGAATGTCTGACCATTCTTTCATGGTCAAAGGCACATTCTTTACAGCATTGGTGAAACTGCTATATGCAATTCCATTCCGCACTTCCCTGATGACATATAATATTGTATGGTCATCGACATTGTCCATTGACAGATCGGGCAGAATTGATAAAGCTTTTGCCATGACTGATTTATTTCTTCAAATATACGAAATATGTCAATAAATATACGACAAGTGTCGTAATATTCATGAATTTTATTATTATGGCTGTAATAAACCTGGAAGGGCGAGGTTATTTATGTCCGAAAGTTTACCAGCTCAGAGCCACGGAAAAACCCCGGTAATGGAGACCGGGAAGGTAAAGACCTCAATTACGCAGCGGGAAAATGTCAATTTCGGGAATTCGGTGACGAACGAACGAATAAGTTGATAATCGTACTTTAGTTTTTGATGAAAGGTGCAATTAATTAGAGTTGCAATCTTTATTTTTGGGATATGTTTATTAATTAACAAGTTACATATTTATTATAGTTAGGGAAGATTGGTTATGAACGATTTTAGAAACTTGACAATTGAGAAAACGCTTAAAACGCCTCGGATAGAGCTGAATTATACAAGCGGTGAACTCAGGCTGGAAGGTAAATCCCTTCCCGAGCATGCAGGAAAGATCTATGAGCCTGTGCTCAATTGGGTGAACAGGTATGTTCTTGATCCGAAACCTGTAACGAATCTGAGGCTTAGCCTTGAGTACTTCAACACATCCTCCCTGTTGTGGATCTCGAAAATTGTCAAGGCCCTGACAAGAATAAATAATGAAGAGTACCAGTTGCTGGTCCATATTTACATTCCCCTTGAAGAATATGATGACATGAAAACGCTGACTGAAGCCAAGGATGCCTTCAGTCCGATCACCGATCTTCTTCAGGATGCCATACCAAGTGTGAGGCTGAAGCTTTATGCTACCGATCAGTCATCACAGGTTGTCAGGGATGCGCTGGTTTTGTTTTAACAGCTGACTGTTATATTGTTTTTTTAACTGCCCCGGAGATACTAACCGGGGTTTTGACTAATCTTTGCATAAACAGGAAGCCTGTGATTACTGTCAGTCATATTCATTCTTTCAAAAATATCGGCCGTACAATCCTAGCATCCTGCAAGTTAAGAATAAACATCCTTCCTTTTATTATCTTCCTCATCTGCCTGGCCGGGAATACGGAAGCGCAGATCCAGTTCGACCTCAATTCGACCTATAAGTATCTGAAGGGTTCATCAGCATCCACCCTTGCCGGTAACTGGATGACTGAGGCTTTCGATGATTCAGGCTGGAGTTCAGGAAAAGCCCCGTTCCGTTACGGAGACGGCACCGGGGGCACACTGCTTGGAGACATGCTGAGCTCATATACAACGCTCTACCTGCGCTCAACATTTAATGCATTTTCGATTGACAGGATAAAGGAAATCACGCTGACGACAAACTATGACGACGGTTTTGTAATATGGATAAACGGCGTTGAGGCTTTGCGACAGAATGCTCCAGCCGCACTTTCATATTCCTCAATGGCTACTGTCGGCCATGAATCGGGCACGGTGGTTACATATAAACTGAAATCTTCTGATGTTCGCCTGGAAGAAGGTGAAAACCTGCTCTGTATCCAGGGACTGAATCTTGCCCTTAACAGCACCGACTTTTATTTTGATATGGGGATCAGTGCTTCGCTGTCGCTGCCGGAAGTATCAGAGTCACTCAAAATCACATTCGACCGTGAGGCGGGATTTTATAGCGATCCTTTTACACTGCTGCTTCAGACAGACGCCGACGGGCACAATATTGTCTATACCCTTGACGGAAGTAATCCGCAGACTTCAGCTACCGCAGTGCACGGAGGCGTGTCTGCCTCAATATCAGTCGACCCTGAAAGTACGGTTGGAAGGGCAAAAACACCTGTCTTCATCGTGCGCGCCTCGTTGGCGGCGAATGGATTTGCACCCTCGAGACCGGTGACAAAATCATTTATCTTCCTTGATAAAGTCATTTCTCAGAGCCATCCCGGGGGCGACTGGCCGGCATCATGGGTAAACGGCCAGGCTATTGATCTGGCAATGGACAGCGATGTTGTGAACGATCCGAGATACAGTTCACAGATGGAAGAGAGCCTGCTCGAAATACCGACAATTTCGCTGGTGACTGATAATGCCGATATGTTCAGCCCTTCCTCCGGGATATACGTAAATGCCTACGCACATGGTGAAGTGTGGGAGCGTGAGTGCTCTGTTGAGCTGATCAATCCTGACAAATCGCAGGGATTTCAGGTCAACGCAGGAGTGCGCATCCGTGGTGGCTACAGCCGTCAGGGCGGCAACCCAAAACATGCGTTCCGCCTGTTTTTCAGGAAGGAATACGGTCCGGGTAAACTCGTTTACCCTCTGTTCGGGGACGAAGGCGCATCAGAGTTTGATAAGATCGATCTGCGGACCGAGCAGAACTATTCCTGGTCCATGGACGGTGATAAGCATAACACTTTCCTGAGAGACATATTTTCACGTGACACGCAACGAGATCTAGGCCAATCCTACGCCCGCGGAAGATATTATCACCTGTATCTCAATGGGATGTACTGGGGCCTGTTTCAAACGGAAGAGCGCCCGGAGGCTGATTATGCTGAAACATATTTTGGCGGTGACGATGAAGATTACGATGTCATCAAGGTTTCGACTGAAGCCTCGCCATATTTTAACGAAGCTACGGACGGTACAATGGAACCGTGGCAGGATCTGCTGAATAAATGCAGCAGGGGTTTTACATCGAATGCAGATTATTTTGCACTTGAGGGGAAAGACCAGTACGGTAAACCAGTGAAGAATACCAGGGTGTTTGTCGACATAGACAACCTGATCGATTACATGATGGTGATATTTTATACCGGAAACGTCGATGCCCCGGTTTCTGCATTTCATTCGAACGATATGCCCAATAATTATTTTGCCATTTCCAACCGGGAAAACAAGGGGAGAGGATTTGTTTTTATCGCTCACGATTCGGAGCATACCATGTTCATTGATCCGATCTACGTTCATAACGGTTTGTATGAGAACAGGGTGACAATCAATGATCCTGCCATGACCGTGACGGGCATAAACAATTTTCAGCCCCAGTGGCTGCATCAGAAATTAGTGGCAAATCCTGAATACCGCTTGCGCTTCGCAGACAGGGCTTACCGGCAGTTTTCGGCAGGAGGGGTGTTCTCTCCCGAAAAATGCCTTGAAAGATTCCGGGTGCGGAAGGAACAGATCGATACTGCAATAATTGCTGAATCAGCGCGGTGGGGAGATGCAAAGACTGCCATCCCGAGAAACAAGATCGATGACTGGCTGCCTGAATTGAATGCCATCGAAAACAACTTCTTTCCGGTGCGTACCGGCATTGTAATTAATCAGCTGAAAGCGGCAGGACTGTATCCTTCACTTGCTCCGACGGTAATCCGGGAAAATGGCACAGCTTTGACGGAAAACTTCACTTTCTCTTCCCCGATTGTCATATCGCTTATCAATCCCAATACCCAGGGAGCGATATATTACACTACTGATGGCAGTGACCCGCGTGTTATTGGCGGAACCGTTTCTTCATCAGCTCTGCTGGCCCCGAATAATACGACTTTGAACATCTCTGCAACAACCGTTATTAAGTCGCGCATTGTCAACGGTCAGACATGGAGCACTCTGAAAGAAATCAGTTTTTCTTCCGGCGTTGAAGATTATTCAAACCTGAAAGTGACAGAAGTGCATTATCATCCTGCCGATCTGATCAGCGGAAAGGACACGGTTGATGGAAAGGACCTTGAGTTCCTGGAATTGAAAAATACGGGAAACAGTGCTGTCAACATCTCCGGAGTAACCATAGATACGGCGGTTTATTTTACAGTGCCGGCAGGAGCGATTCTTCCTCCTAAAGCATTTTATGTGGTTGCTTCGAAACCCGGCGCGTTCTATGAATATTACGGAATGAATGCCAGCGGCAATTTCCAGGGAAACCTTTCCAATGCCGGTGAATTTATTCTCATCAATGATAAAAGCGCCAACAAAATACTGTCATTTACATATTCGGACGATTTCCCGTGGCCGGTCAGCGCAGACGGTGACGGAAACTCGCTTTCTGCTAATAAATCGTTGCCCGACGGGGATCCGAATGATTATGGCTACTGGAAAAGTTCGATAAAGATTGGCGGATCGCCTTTTGCCGATGATGAGACTTCAACGTCCGCCGGAACGGTTCCGGCTGATTTAAGCCGGGGTCGGCTTGCAATCACTCCGAACCCGTCATCAGAGGCCATATACATTCATATTGACGAACAGGTAGCGGGGACTTTCAACCTGACAATAACCTCCCTGGACGGGAACACCGTTATGGCCAGAGAAATTGAGAACGATTCGCAACTGAATCTTACACAAACTGGACTTGCTCCCGGAGTTTACATTGTGACTGCTGAATATAAAGGTGTTTACTGGCGCGTTAAATTGGTATATTTACCATAGGAATTAAGGAATATCATATGAAAAAGCTGGCCCTTTTTGCTTCAATCCTGTTTTTAATATTTCTGCGGGGTGAAGCACAGAATATAACCGTCCAGGTGAATGCCGCTGAAGGACGGTTACCAGTATCACCATTTCTTTATGGACGGAACAACAATTTTTCTGATAATGCGGCTTCACCAACCTCCGCCGCAAACATTACTCTTTACAAGGAAGCCGGGCTACGGTTTGCGCGAGAAAACGGAGGGAATAATGCCACAAAATATAACTGGCGCAGTAAGATATCGAGTCATCCGGACTGGTACAATAATGTATATGGCCATAATTGGGATTTTGCATCACAGGACATACAGACCAAAATTCCCGGGATGCAAACCATGTGGGCTTTCCAGTTGATAGGGAAAGTCGCAGCGAATAAAAACAACAATTTCAATGACTGGGGTTACAATAGCTCACAGTGGTGGAGCGGTGTGGCACAAAACCTTGCCGGGGGCGGCCAGGTAAATCCCGCCGGCGGTTCCCAGGCACTTGTCAATGGAAATCCTGACCTCTACCTCAAGGCCTGGAATGCCGATTTAACAACCGCTATCCTGAATCATTGGTTTGGACCGGGTGGGTTAGGGTTGAACAAAAACAAATTCCTTTACTGGAGCATGGATAACGAACCGGAGATATGGAACGGTACCCATGATGATGTGATGCCTTCACTGATCTCTGCTTCCGCATTTATGGATTCCTGGTTTGCAGTGGCAAAAAAAGCCCGTGAACGTTTCCCGGACATAAAGCTGACCGGACCGGTGCCTGCAAACGAATGGCAATGGTACAAATGGGGTGAAGAATCATTATTGATTGACGGAAAGTATTATTGCTGGCTTGAATACTTTATAAAACGAGTATCAGACGAACAAAAGAAATCAGGAATACGACTGCTCGATGTTCTGGATATCCACTGGTATCCGTCAGAATCCTCAAATGCAGACCTGGTACAGCTGCACCGGGTTTTCTTTGATAAGACCTATGTGTATCCAGGTGCCAATGGAGTGAAATCAATAGATGGCGGCTGGGATAATTCTCAGAACAAGGAATATATATTTCAAAGGATCAATGATTGGCTCCTCCAGTATTTTGGAGAGAATCATGGTATAACCATTGGTCTGACAGAAAATGATATTAATACAACCAATCCGAATATCATTTCGGTGGTTTATGCATCAATGCTTGGCACGTTTGCCAATAACGGTGTTGAGTTATTTACACCATGGTCATGGAAGACCGGAATGTGGGAGACATTGCATCTCTTCAGCCGTTATGCCAAAACCATAAAAGTAAATACCTCATCGAGCCTCGATGCCACTGTTTCGGGATATACGACCATCAGCGAAGACGTTGATTCAATGACAGTAATTCTGGTAAACCGCGATCTCAGTGCATCAAAGACAGTAACTGTAAATATTTCAGGTTTTTCTGTCGCCAACGGAAAATATAAAACCCTGGGGCTATCATCGCTGCCTTCAGGTGAAACATTCATTTCGCACAGTTCAAATGCCTTAAAAAGCAGTACTGTTACCGTTTCAGGAAATTCGTTCACTATCACCCTGCCATCCGTTTCAACCACCGCGGTGATATTGACCGGAACCGGAACCGGTATTGAGCAGGATCCGCAGGATTTGCGCAGTTCAGAATCGCTGAGCATATTTCCTAATCCTGCATCAGATGTCGTAAAGATCCATACTGATGATCAGGGTTCAGGGTATATCAAGTTAAAACTTACAGATCTTGATGGGAATACGGTTTTGATAAGGGATATTGAAAACGATTCGCTGCTGAACCTTTCGGAAACCGGACTTGCTCCCGGTGTGTACATCGTGACGGCTGAATTCCTGGGAGTGCACCGGGTCGGCAAGCTGGTTTATACTGGCGGGAATTAAGAATACATAACTAAATCTTTGCCGGGTTTCAACTATAATTTTTCCCTTTTCCCTGTAATGTATCCTTTGTAGAAGCATCCTTCCCTATAAAGAAGTATTGCACCGGGCTGATCATACATAATACCGGCATCAATTCCCAGGATTTTATTGTTGAACAGGGTTTGGATTTCCTTATGAGTGCTGTGTCCGACAACTATATGCCCTTTGTCATAGTATGCCAGTATGGAATCAAGTTTGCTTTCGCTGAAAGTCGAATCTGTAAAATATCCCCTGTACCATAAAGGCCCGTTGTCTCCTGCCAGGAAATCAAGTTCTTCATTTTCCGGACCCGACCATATATCCTTTCCCGTAATGCTGTCAGAAAATACCTGGTTGATTTGCCTGATATCCAGATTTCTGTGAACCAGTTCAGGGGAAATTCCGCCGTGAATAAAAATGATGTCATTTATTGTAACCATTACCGGTTTTGAGCGCAGCCATTTACCCAGAACGGAGTTTTCGGAGAAGAGTCCGGAGTAGTTGATCCCGCAGATTGTTTCGACATCCTTATATTTTTGGTTAATGTACCTCACGTCATTATCAAGTACCATCAGCTCATGGTTTCCGAGTATAAAGTGAACCATTCCCCCGGCTTTTGCTGCCTGTTTCTCCAGGCTGAAAAGATGCCACAGGATTTCTGTGACCATATCACCCCTGTCGAAAGCGTCACCAAGATAAACCAGATGTCCCCTGCCGAATTTCCAGTTCAGGTTTTTGTCGATAATCCCATTTGCCATCAGCTGATTCAAATATATGCCGTATTGACCGTGGACATCTGTTATGACAGCTATACTGTCAACCCGTTTGAAACTCTGGTTAAAGTCAGGTTTTTGGCTGAATACACTTATGAGTTTCTTATAATCAGATGATTGATGTGGGGAAATCTTTATTTCAGAATGCTTTCCGGGCAACAGATACTGCTCTCTGAGGAGGCTGTTCTCAATCCAGAGGACTTTTAGAGTGTCATTCTGATTGAAAACATACGGGCCATCATTAACCGGAAGGCTGTCCCTTCCTTCTGTAATATGTTCTGCGGACAGAACCGTATTAAACAACAGGCAGATTAATAGGTATAGCAGTTGCCTCTTCATACCGGACTATTATAAATAAGATAATTGCTCATAGAAGAAATACAATCAGACTGCTCATTTTGTTCGGGAAAGTTAATACTTCTTCCGGGACCTGATATCGCAGGAATACCCTTTTTTAGTACGGGGGGTAATCACATCAGTAAAGTGGATACTGGGGTTTCATACAGTTTAATTCATTAAGAAAATTGCTGCATCCAAGTTATTATCTTATTGATCATGAACATAGTGTGATAATATTTGTTATGCTCTTGACTTGGGTGACTACATTTCATATATTTACTTTAAATAAAAGAAAATCAAGCCTCAGGCCGGATAAAAATCTGTTTAGCTACCGTTTATGAAAAACAGGATTTTCTTCAGGAATTTTATAATCGTTTTTCTTGTTGTGTCTCTTTTCAGTCTGAGCAGTATTTCCGTTGCCCAGACACTAATCCGGGATACATCATATCCCAGTTACGGACTCTTTGAAAGCGATACACCCCTGGAAATAACTCTTCAGTTCGATCTTTCAACTTATTTAAGATCCAAACCGCAGGAAGAATACATGGAAGGAAAAATTACCTTTCATCCGGGAGGGGCAGATTCCATGACGAGGGACATCAGACTCCGTACCAGGGGAATATTTCGCAATAAGGAGTGCTATTATGCTCCGCTGGAACTGAACTTCAAGAATGCAGATTTCGGGTATTCAGATCTGGACAGTATCAGAAAACTAAAACTGGTAGTTCATTGCAAACCTGACAGTGAGAGTGAAAAGAATACCCTGGTAGAGTACCTGATTTACAAGATGTTCAGTACATTTACCGACACCAGCTTCAGAGTCAGGCTGCTGACTGTGAACTATATTGATTCGGAAAACAGGAAAAAGCCATTTACACAATTTGGTTTTTTTATTGAACCAACGCATATGCTGGCTGGCAGGACAAATTCCGTTGAGATTGAATCCCCGGCACTGAATCAGAAAACAATCTTCCCCCGAATGATCGACCGGATTGCTATTTTCAATTATATGATAGGAAACTATGACTGGGCTGTGCCAAATCAGCATAATATTAAAGTATTTAAACCCTTTGCCTTTGACAGTGTCTACCTTGCGGCAGCCGTTCCCTATGATTTTGATTTCACGGGTCTTGTAGATGCAGAGTATGCAGTTCCTGATGATAAGATAACCGGTACAACTTCCATCCGTGAACGCATCTTCCTCGGTGTATGCCGGAGCAGGGAGGTCTATCAGCAAGACCTGGAAGAATTCCTGGTGAAGAAGGAAGAGTTGTACAGCCTGATAAACGAATTCCCTTACCTGGATGCAAAGCAGAAAAGGAATATGATATATTATCTGGACTCATTTTACGAAATGTGTACGGGAAAGCAGAAGATCCTGAATGTATTTCTGAAGAGCTGTAAGAATTTCTAAAACTAAACTTTACAAATATGACTACCAGTTTTTTTAATTTGAATAACCCTGACTTCTGGGCAATAATAGAGAGGTTTGCCATAAACCTGATTTTTCTTTTCCTTCTGCTGCGAATGGTATATTACAGGTATTCCAAGAGGGCGAATTACCTGTTCGGTTTTTTCCTTATGGGTGTTGTGATCTTTTTCATTGGCGCCATGCTGAAGATTGTTTCCATGCAGTTTCAGATGGCTATCGGGCTGTTTGCAATTTTCACCATACTTAACCTCAGAACAATAAGTTTTGACGTAAAGAACATGGCATATCTTTTTGCCGTTATTGCGATTTCTGTCTTAAACTCCATTGATCTAAGAGGGGAGTTCCCTACCGTGGGAATTTTGATTTTTGATATGATGATCATTGCCACTGCATACATTCTTGAGGCCCTGCTTGTCAGAAAAGACAAGTGTATCTCGCATCCCATAGTTTATGATAATCTTGAAATGCTCAAACCTGAGCATAAGCAGGAACTTATTGCAGATGTTGCGGCAATAACCGGTCTCGATGTCAAAAAGGTTAAGATCCGCAGGGTGAACTATAAGGAAAAGACTGCGGTGCTTGATGTCTTTTATGAGGGCTGAGCCTAAAGTTGCTTACATTCCACAAGAAGGAGGTCGATCAGATTGTCAAGGCTTCTTGGTTTTTCAAGCTGATCAAAGAACTGATCAAGAAAGAAAATAATATCCTTTCTAGCTACCTTTGCCAGGTAAGGGTAGTTATTGACCACTGCATAGAAATCATCCTTCTTTTCCAGAAACATCATAAGTTCAGTTTTATATTCCTCCCTGGTGCGGCAGATGCCTGTAAACATTCGGTCACGGTTGGTTTCTATTCCGATTCCGGGCGGCGGAATAGCATATTCGGCGTTGACGACACCTGTAAGGTCAAAATCAA
Organism: uncultured Bacteroidales bacterium; assembly: GCA_963780735.1. Lineage (GTDB taxonomy): Bacteria > Bacteroidota > Bacteroidia > Bacteroidales > VadinHA17 > SR-FBR-E99. Next base: position 85,336 of record CAWADB010000009.1, on the reverse strand, counting down.
ACGGAACGGGTATGCCTGTTCCTGTATGACCATAAACCGGTGATGAAAAAATGGATATGTTATGCTGGCCGGGGACTGACCAGTCCCAGTTGGAAACCATGTAATTGAAGATCGCAATCCGGTCTATCATTAAAGGGTGCATATGCTTCTGTGACAGGCCTCTTGATTTGACCTCAATGAGGTTTGTGCGTTTTGCCAGAAGCTCTTCCGGTTCAATGAAAATTCCGTACTGTACAACAGGTTTCTTTTTCTTTTCAGTGTCGATATAACTGACCTTTAAAAGTCTGACCCGGAAGCAGGTGTCGGTAAGTACATTATACAGTTTGTAAACCAGGCATTCCTTAATGATATAATCATCATACAATGATCCCGACTGGCATTGGTTGACGAGCTTCATCTTCTTTATCCTGGCTGAATTGTTCACTTCATAAACCGGTTGTTTGAAGATGATCCGCATTGGCGGGAGTTTGCATCTCTCGTATCGCGACATACCCCTGTACTGAATTGTCACCTTCCTGTCAAGGGTATCTGTTTCACTGAAATGAAAGGTCATAACACCGTCAAAAGACTGGTTTTTGTCCGGTTTTTTAATGAAGCCTGACAGATCGAACTTCAGGGAGACCTCAAGAATGTCATCATTTTCAAAAAGAGATAAATACTTTCGTGATGGGTCTTTATCCTTTTGCTTGGTAACGACTGTGTCTGTCTGTCCGTTTGCGGGAAGAACCGTTGCGGCGAATAAGGAAGCGAGACACAAAAAGAGACACCAGATCCGGCGGGAGATCAGGAAGGCGGCAATGTAGGCTGAGATGATCATTATTTCCAGGGATAAATTCCTGTTATCGACAGGCTATTGCTTGCATTACCAAATTTAAACCATTATCAGACTAAAGTCAAGATAAAAAAGGTTCTCCGGGGATGATATATGCAATAAAACCTGTGGCATCATGCGTTCCGGAATATTGCCGGCAAGATACCTGCAGTCGATGCCGGATTGCAAAATATCGGACCGATATTGTAACCGAAAGGGCTGGCCGTACGTTTAACGATTGCTACGTTTGAGAGTGAAGTATCACAGAGTCATGAGAAAATGGTGTCTGCCAGCATTTTTTGTGGTTCTATCGGTTAACATTTCGGGGCAAAATTGTACTATTATTTCAAAGGCCAATAACATTACCCCGGATAAATTATGTTCACCGGTAACTGCCACATGGGATGTGAGTTATACAGGTGTCACTGATGCCGGCACCCCGGTCAGTATAAGATTCGACTGGAATAACGGTACTGTGGTAACTGTCCCCGCATTTCGGGTCGGACCCGGAATTTTCCGTGCGACTGCCATCAATACATACACATCGCGGGGCGATGTATGCAATTATCATCCACAGGCAACCCTCATAGTTAATGGTGTGGTCTGCACTTCATCATCCCAGGAACAGATCGTGACAGTATGGGATGATGACGATCATAACGGCGGCCGGATGCATATAAATCCGGAAATATATCCGATCTGTTTCGGTAACGGGGCCAATGTCCGTTTTCAGGACCTGACCCAGTTCAACTGTGTTCCCCCGCAGGAAAGGGACAATCCCAATGTCAACACGAGGTGGCTGCAATGGATATATGGAACGGATATTACAATGACCGGAATTCCTGTAACCATTGGCGGCAGGTCAAGAACGTTTCCCTTCGTTGATAATATCATTACCCTGCCAGGTCCGGTCACAGGATCCGGGGTGTGGTCGGATGTCATTAATGTTGCAAATGATAAACTGATAGGGCAGTATTTTGAAGTCACACTGCGGAACTGGAATTACTGCAATCCCTATGACGACCCCAGTATTCCGGGAGGCCCCCATGACCGTCTGAACGGGGATCATCCGCCTGTGGTGACAACAGCCAGGATATTAATAGTACCTTACCCTGATGCAACGATAACACCGGTGGACACAATGTGTGCCAATGCATCTCCTGTTACCCTTAGTGCCCATGATCAGGGCGGAACATGGTCGGGAGACGGAGTAACAGGAAATATCTTCGATCCGTCAGCTTCAGGACCTGGTAACCACACGATCCGGTATGAAATTATTAATGCTGACGGTTGCCGCGATGCTGATGAAACAATCATAACGGTTGTCCCGGTACCTGATGCAACAATACTTACTGAAGGAATTGTATGCTCATCCGACCCTTCGGTGACCCTGGTTGCGCGTGATACCGGCGGGGTCTGGTCAGGTCCCGGAGTTGTCGGAGACACCTTTTATCCGTCACTGACCGGAGCAGGCAACCATGTTATCACCTACAGCATTACTGATATTAACGGGTGTTCGGATTTTGATGAAACCATTCTGACGGTTGCAACTCCTGACGCCACAATAACACCGGTAGATACGCTTTGTGAAGACAGTCCGGCAATAACGCTGACAGCTCATGACCTGGGCGGGGTATGGTCAGGTCCGGGTGTTGTGGGAAATACATTTAATCCTGTGCTTGCAGGTATCGGGGATCATCTGATTATATACAATATTTTAAACCCGGATTGCATGGATACCGACAGTACAGTAATTACTGTCATGCCAAACCCCTCTATTGTGATAACTGATGTGGACCCGCTTTTTGTGAATGGCCCTCCGGTACCGCTGTTTGCTACCCCTTCTGGCGGGACATGGTCAGGCACAGGAGTTACAGGTGGTATTTTTTATCCTGACGCTGCAGGGATTGGCACTCATGTCATAACGTATGAAATACCGGCAGACCGGTGGGGTTGCGCGGCTAAGGATTCTGTGAATATCAACGTATCAATGCCACCTCTGCCGGTAGCGGATTTTGAACCTGATACAGTCGGTTGCTCTCCTCTTGCAGTTCAGTTTATTAACCGAAGCGTCTACGGAGAATCCTATGTCTGGGACTTTGGAGATGGAATTTATTCAACTGAAATTAATCCGGCTCATACTTATTATGTTCCTGGCAATTACATAGTGAAATTGACTGTATACAACCTGGCAGGACATACAGTTCACAACGGAATTGTTACCGTGTTCCAGAATCCGTCGGCAATTTTTAACGCCTACCCGACCAATGTGGTAAACAATGAGCAGGTAGTGGTTTTTTACAGTTATTCGTATTATGCGGATACTTATTTATGGGAGTTTGGGGATGGTCAGACCTCCACTGAGGAAAATCCATTCCATAAGTATGAAGCCCCGGGAGCTTATACTGTTTATCTGACAGTAACCTCTGGAGACGGGTGTGTTGATTCAACCTTGCTGGAAACACCGGTCACCGTTGAGTGGAAGACCGGTGAGCTGAGATTTCCCAACGTATTCAAATGGAACGGAGTGGGACCCACCGGAGGGCAATGGAGTGAAGGTCTGTATGCGGAAATGGACTTTGTTTTCAGACCGTTTTTTGAGAATGTGATTGAATACAGGCTTCAGATCTTTAACAGGCTGGGAGTGATGATCTATCAAAGTGATGATCTCCACAAAGGGTGGGATGGCTACTGTGAGGACGGACGTCTCGCCGCTCAAGCCGTTTATGTATGGAAAGTGAACGGGAGATATGCTGACGGCAAGTATTTCGATATGGCTGGCGATGTAACGTTTTTACACTAAGTATAATAGGTTCTGCATTGCCCCCGGAAGACAGCCTGTGGGTTTCCTGGTTGATTTGGTGCGCGGGAGGCCGGGCAAACCGGTTCGTCTATAATTAAAGATCCTGCCACTGACTAATCCAAAAAATATATAATTAATTGAGAATAAATATAATATCCCGATAATTAGTCGTATATTGTGCTAATTAACTAAAACAAATAATGAGTAAAGGAACAGTAAAATTCTATAATGAGGCCAGAGGATTCGGGTTCATTAAGGAGGAAGATTCACCAAAAGAGTATTTTGTACATTCAACAGGAGTCAAAGGCACTATTAAAGAAAATGATGTGGTGACCTTTGATCTGGAGCAGGGCAAAAAAGGATTAAATGCAGTAAATGTTAAACTTGCATAGTTTACTTACTATAGTCATTTAAGAATTTGGTCCCGCCAAACGCGGGACTTTTTTTTGAAATTTTAAAAAAACAAGATGGAAAGAAAACCAGTAGTATTTAAATCACCCGACCTTACGAAAATGAAGGAAGTCATAATTGATCACAGAACAAGAATATATATAGCTCTTGATGCAGATGTCGAGGAAGCCAGAACCCGTTATTTAGCAATTAAAAACAGAAAGTATTGACAGGTCGCTCATCATTAGTCCAAGAATAATTACCGGGCTTGATGAGATAGATATTGACACCTGGCAGCCAAAATTGCCATAACTTGCAATTTTATTATCACCTCTTTGTTCCAGGTTATGAAATCAATGGTTCTTACCGGCCTGAACCGGATAGAGATTGCAGACAAGCCAATCCCGGAGCTGAAGAATCCCGATGATGTACTTGTCAGAATAAAATCAGTAGGAGTATGCGGTTCTGATATTCATTATTACCGTTCGGGTAATATCGGAAGCCAGGAAGTGCAATTTCCTTTCACTCTCGGACATGAGGGAGCCGGTATAATAGAAAAAACAGGCAACGGAGTCGAGACATTGAAGCCCGGAGACAGGGTAGCCATCGATCCTGCCATGCCTTGTTTTACATGTGATCAATGCAAAACGGGAAGATACCATACCTGCCGCAATCTTAAATTCCTCGGTTGTCCGGGGCAATCTGAAGGGTGCCTTTCTGAGTTTATTGTCATGCCCGCATCAAGTTGTTATCCTATACCTGGAAACATGACCCTTGATCAGGCAGCACTTTCAGAACCTCTTGCCATTGGCCTTTATGCTGTCAGATCTGCCGGCACTCTGGCAGGAAAGTCCGTTGCAATTCTTGGTACCGGACCGATCGGCATAAGTGTAATGCTATCTGCAATTGCTCATGGAGCTGAGAGAGTTTACATGACCGATAAAATTGATGAACGTCTGGCTCTTGCATCTGAGATGGGTGCACAATGGACAGCCAATGCAGAAAAATATGATATTGTCAGGGAGATCTTAAAGGAAGAACCTCAGCAAATAGATCTTGTATTTGAATGTTGCGGGCAGCAGGAGGCGGCTGATCAGGCCGTAGAGCTTTTAAAACCCGGAGGCAGGCTTATGATCATTGGAATTCCTTCTTTCAGAAGGTGGAGTTTTGACGTTGACAACCTGCGCAGGAAGGAGATATCAATCCAGAATGTCAGGCGCCAGAACGGGGTTGTTAAGGAAACCCTTGAAATGATATCCGATGGCCGCTTGAATCCTGACAGGATGCAGACGCACAACTTTAGTCTTTATGATGCCGCAAAAGCCTTTGAGCTGGTTGCGGGTTACCGGGACGGGGTTATGAAAGCGATGATTCATATCTGATCAATAAGGACTGATATTTTCAGTGCGGGATTGTGCTCACTGCGTTCGCACGATCCCTTTCAGTTGATCATCCTGAGCAAAAAGTCTGCCTCATGCTGCGAGAAATGCCAGGATTACTCTCCCGTCTTACGACGGGATCGTGATCCCGGGTGGGGAGGAGACAAGAGCAAAAAAGCTCATGTCAGCCTTCGTCTGACATGACTTTTATTTTTTATGTTCTCCTCATAAGCAAGCTTTCTCGTCGAACATTAAAAAATAAAAGCTTCCGGTGTTGCACACCAAAGCTTTTTTGCTCAGTCGGGATGCCGGGATTTGAACCCGGGGCCCCTTGCCCCCCAGACAAGTACTCTAACCGGGCTGAGCTACATCCCGTGCTGTAAAGCGGTGCAAAATTAACCAACTATTCCGATTATGCAAAAAAAAGGGCCCGATGTCAATAACCTGACATTTTCCCACTGTCGCTTGCATTGGTAAATTTTTATATTTGCTGATCAAAATACGAAAACACTAAAATATCCTGAATATGAACCAGGTAAACAGACGTAATTTTCTTCGCCTCGCCGGTGCGGGCGCCGCAGCAGCAGCGGTAGCACCGGTCGCAAACGCAATAGGCGCAGCATCAGGTACCGACATTCAGCAACAAGCCAAACCGGCTACAAATATCGACGACGCCCTGAAAGTACCGCGCAGTGAAAGATCGATGCCGGGCCTCTTCCCGGGCCGGGTGGCTGTCGTCAAAAACAGCAGGTCAGTGAAAGATAACGCCATCGTAGGGCAGGAGGTTCATGATATGATCGCCCGCTCAATGCTGGAGCTGACAGGGGAGAAGAAACTGAAAAAAGCCTGGAGAAAATTTGTCTCACCAGGTGACAGAATAGGGCTGAAGATAAATCCGGTGGCCGGCAAGAGCCTTTCCACCAGCCACGAGGTGGTAAGGGCAATAATTGCACAGCTCGAGGAAAGCGGAATAGACAGATCAGATCTGACAATCTGGGACCGCCGCGAGTTTGAGCTCACGGATGCAGGGTTCACCTCTGAGAATTACCCCGGCATACGGATTGTAGGTACAGAGCAGATGGATAAGGATGGCCTTTACTACGGGAAAGACGGAAAACTTTACGGTGAGCATATGATAGACCGCGACTGGTATTACTGGGCGGACGTGGAAGGCGAGTACGACGAATACACCATGCCTTACATGGTCAACGGGGGTAAATACTCATATTTCACAAAGATTATCACTCAGGACCTTGACAAGATCATCAACGTACCTATCCTGAAGAATGCAGGGGCGACAGTGACACTGGCGCTGAAAAACCTTGCTTACGGATCAGTATCAAATACCGGCAGGCTCCATGCAAAATTATGGAATGAGACCTGCGCCCAGGTATGCGCATTTGCGCCTCTGCGCGACAAGGTGGTACTGAACATCGTCGACGGCATCAAAGGGTGTTTCAACGGCGGTCCCGGCGCAAACCCGCAGTTCTTCTGCGATTATCACACTATCATCACCGGCACTGACCCCGTTGCAGTAGACAGGATAGGTTATGATATCGTGCTTGCCAAACGGATTGCAGAAGGGCTTCAGAAAGAAGGCACCGCGACGGCACTCGAGTTCATGCTACAGGCTGAGAAGCTTTCACTGGGCATAGCTGACAGAGCGAAGATTGACCTCAGGGAAGTATTATTGGGCTAGATATCCGAAAGCGAAATTTATGTATCTGAAAAAATTGGTCATATCATTTATTAGCGGCCTGCACGGCAGTGACAGCAACAGCCCAGGCATCGATTTCTTCCATGGTACTTGCTGAGTTGCCCGGTATTGAAATTACAAAGACGAGAACATTCACCGCAGAATCATTGTACGGTTATATGGACGGCGGGGCAGAACTGTACCTTGAGTACGGCTTTGACACTCTCGTAGTCACGGAGGTTGTCTCCGGAGGAAAGGATATCAAGATCGAGTATTACTGCATGCGTGATGCCGAAGCAGCATTCGGCATCTTCTCCGTGTCACGGTTCCGGTGTAACGGCGGACCCAGGCTGACTGAGCATCAATGCAGGTCTGCATACCAGTTGCAACTCTGCAAGGGAAGAAACTATATCAGCATAATCAACGATACCGGCACAGACGCAGAACAGAAAACTGCAAATGAAATTGCAGCAAACCTGATAAGGAACATCGCTGACCCTCCTTTTGATCCTGTGCTCTTTTTTGAAGGCGGAATCGATGATGAGACAATGAAGAGTGCGGTGCTTATCAGGGGACCTCTTGGCATCTATAACGGAATACCTGCGCTTATAGACGTACTCGGGGATGTCACCGGTTACAGTGCCCTTATCATAAGAAAAGATCAGAAGACCATTGGATCACTGCGTTTTGACACACCCGCTGCAGCCGGTCAATTCACAAAAGGGATAAAAAGCTGCGTGCCGGCTGATACGAGCTCAATGAACAATCAATCAACCGTTTCTATTAGTTTCTCCGCAACAAATTATTGTAACATTTCAGTAAGCCTTTATTTAATTGTTATTTTTGTCGTCGCAATTAAATCAGATACAGGATGCAGTTATTCAAACCACTTGAGACCGGTAAAGGGGAAGATAAATCTGGTGTGAGCACAACAGAGAAAGTGAAGTGCCTTATAATTGGTTCAGGTCCGGCTGGTTATACTGCAGCGATATATGCTGCAAGAGCCAATCTCAAACCGGTTCTTTATACCGGCCTTCAGCAGGGAGGACAGCTGACTACAACCACTGACGTTGAGAATTTTCCCGGGTATCCTGACGGTGTCACCGGCCCGGAGATGATGGAGGATTTGCGGAAGCAGGCTGAACGGTTTGGTACGGAAATACGTCTGGGCATAGCCACAGCATCTGATTTCTCAGGCAGTCCCCTGAAAGTGATCTTTGACGATACGATTGAGATAGTGGCTGAAGTAATAATTATTGCCACGGGAGCCACTGCCAAATACCTGGGAATTCCGGCGGAAAAAAAATATGCCGGCATGGGTGTGTCCGGATGCGCTACCTGTGACGGATTCTTTTACCGCGGCAAGGATGTTGCAGTCGTCGGCGGAGGAGATACGGCATGCGAGGATGCTTCGTACCTGGCAGGATTATGCCGCAAGGTATATATGATAGTCAGGCGCGATGTGCTGCGTGCCAGCAAGCCTATGCAGCACAGGGTGATGACCGCACCCAACATTGAAATTCTCTGGAAAAGCCAGCTGGAGGATCTCTTCGGAACCAACGGTGTCGAGGGTGCCGTGATAGTGCGGCATAAGGACACAGCTGATGAAGAAAAATTTAATATAAAGATAGACGGTCTGTTTCTGGCCGTCGGACATACGCCCAACTCTGAGATTTTCAAACCATGGATTGAGACGGATGAGACAGGTTATATAATAACAGAACCGGGTTCAACCCGCACACGTGTACCGGGCGTCTTTGCTGCAGGTGATGTGATGGACTCTGTCTACAGGCAGGCAGTGACAGCCGCAGGCAGCGGTTGCAAGGCTGCCATCGACGCTGAGAGATATCTTGCAGAAATCTTATAATTCTATAGAATTAAAAACAAACAGGGAAAGAAAGGGAATACGATGAGGAATTTTAAGAAGACATTTCATATCAATGCCGAACCATCAGATATTTACGCAGCACTGACAAATCCATATACAATTGAGTTATGGTCGGGCTACCCGGCTCTCATGGTGGCCAAGCCGGGAGAGGAGTTCAATATGTGGGACGGAGATATCTGCGGTAAGATAATAGATCTTGTGCCTGACCGTAAGGTTGTGCAGGAATGGTACTTTGGTGACAGGGAGGTGCACTCGGTGGTTACCATTACCATAACCGGAAACGGTGGTGACACGGCAGTAGCTGTCGAGCATACCAATATCCCGTTTGAGGATTACGAGAATATTGCCGAGGGTTGGAACGAATCCTATATGGGAGCTATAAGACGCTTCTATAATCCCAATTTCTGATTCCGGAGAATATCTTTAACATCTTCGAGGCCGCCGACAATTAGTCCCGATATACCTGTGTAGCATTTGGTGACTGACTTTTCGGACACTTTTTCAGACCACCGGGGAAGCCAGGTGAGCATCTCTTCATGAATAAAAGCCACCAGGTCTTTCCGTATCATCTCCCTGATCTCGTAATCGTCTTCGGTAAGATATTTCTCAATCAGAAGGTTAACAAAAAGAAGCTGGATCCCCAGATGGTCGGATTCCATGTCACACTCTTCGGCCCTGTGGTAGCCATATCTGCCGTATAATTCACTCAGTTTCCGGTTATGTTCGCCGGCATCTGATCCCGTGTTGAACCAGCGTGAAGCAGCAGGGTAGGCAGGTGAATCTTTGCCGGCTGATAACAGAGTTTCAAAGTTTTCGCCAACATTTATCCGACATTGCAGTTTGAACGGGCACGGCGACCTGAGAAGACGGCTCGCCTCCAGGTATTTCTCGTTTTTGCTCTCGACGGGCAGGTTTCTGAGCATACCGCTGTCGCAGAGACTGGGCAGACCGCTTTCTTCGGGTGAGAGAGAGACGGATCCTCCCAGAAACATAAACATAGCAGTATAAGCCTGCAATATTTCATCCGGGGTGCTTATCCCGGCAAAATGGTTGTTCATCAAAATTAATGGGTCTTTTACTCCATTAACATTGATACAAACGAAATGTTCATTATTTATTTTTTCTCAACTTTATCCAGTCCCTCCAGCTCCTCTATGCCCATGCTGTCGGACAGGCTGGCTATCGTCTTGAGGTCAAGGTCTCCCCTGATCGACACAACAGAACTTCCTCGTCCGCCGGTCACCATCACCAGCTCCGCAATTTTGCCGCCAACCTCACGTATCATGAAGCGTACCTCACCAGTCTCCTCCCTGACGGTCATCAGCTCCTCAAATCCCGTTCTGTTTAATTTTGGCAGCAGATCAGCGCTGAAGTTCAGACCGGAAACATTTTGTGCACTGTCGATCGAGAGTATCCTGATGCTCTTTATCCGTGTGACAAGATTACGGAACTCTTCATCCTCGGTGTCAATCCGTGCCAGCAGGCTGAACATTTTTGAGGAGATATAGACTGAGGTAAAACCATCCTTGCCATCATACTTTTCGAAAAGCTCGTCAACAGGACTATTCTGGCAGAAGGCTGACAGTGAAAATGCTGAGATAATTATAAGCAGGATCAGTTTTTTCATAACCGTATATTATTTATTTTTTGTTGTATTTGTTGTCGTGTTCAGTCCGTTGAGATAGCGAAGCTTATCAAGGTTTTTACCCACCGCTTTGTTCAGTTTGCTAAATTCGCTCATGGCTTCGGGTGTAACACTCATTGCCCTGATCGCACCCAGCGGCTCCGTGCCCGTATTCATATTTTGCGAAACAGTGGTCAGAATGCTTCGTACTTCTGCCATCGCTATTTCGGGATCGGAATAGGTGTCGCGCATCCGGTCAGGCCTGAGATAATCAAACATGAGATAAGTGCCGATAACCAGTACTGCCGCAGCGGCGATGGAAATGCTATATCGTATCATTTCCTGACGGGAAGTCATTTTTCTTTCCCGGTGTGTTACAGCCTCCAGCTTGTTCATGAAATCTGCCGAAGGCTCAGGCACGGCTTCCCGGGATGCAGCCAGGTATTGAGCCTCCGGGAAGAGCGACGCTGCAGCAGGATCGGCGAGGTACTCCTTCAGTTGCGCTTCCTCTTCTTCCGAAGTGGCGCCCTCATAGAACTTACCAAGCAGTTCTTTTATCTTCTCCTGTTCCATAATTGTATATTCTTTCCATTTCTTCCCTGATGTTCTTTCTGGCCCTTGACAGTACCGTACGCAACGCAATCACGCTGGTCTGCAATGCTTCAGCAGCTTCTTCGTAGGAATATCCTTCGATGTCCCTCATTATGACGGCGCTTCTGTAGGGTTCCTTCATCCGTTGAACTATTCCGGTAACAAGGGCTGCAGCTTCTGACCCGTCAGACTGGCTGAATATGTCGCTTCCCGGTTCCATTGCTTCCTTTACCCCACTGATATCATCCTGTATTATCCTCTTTCTTCTGCGAAGAAGGTCAATGCAATAATTGCGGGTGACTGTCGTACACCAGGCAGCAGGGTTATCATACCTGCCTGTATTCTTTCTCTCCTCCCATAGTTTCATCATCACTTCCTGCACGGCATCCTCAGCTTCCTCCCTGTTGTTCAGGTAGCGGAAGGCGAGGGCATAGAGCCTTCGTCCTTCCGGCAAAAACACTTTCCTGAACTCTTCTGGGGTCATTCTTTGTCAATGTGTACCCCAAAGTTACCATTTCCCCGAAAACTCAAGCATCTCAAGCTCGGCAAGGCCTTCATCCTGTGTAAATTGTTCCACGTCATCACGCGTAAAGTTTCCCTTTACCTGGATGACAGTCTCGCTGTCACCGGAGGCAACCATCAGCAGCTCTTTTATCATGTCCCTGTCGGTTCTTACCAGGAATAGCAGGTTCTCATCCGGATTCTTTACTTTCATCAGCTCCTCATATCCGCCCCTTCTGATTATACCTTTCAGATCCGAATAGAAATCAGGGCCATCGAATGCACCGTCACCTTCCTTGCTTACAATTCTGACTGAGGTTATCTTCTGGTCCATGTCTGCCAGATCAGGATCATCGCCGCACTTCTTAAGCAGGCCAAAGAGATTACCGCTGATTGTAACAAAAGTGTATCCCTCTTTGTCAGAGTAGCTGTTGAAGAAATCATCAAGCGCATCTTTCTGTCCAAAGAGCGCAGTGGCGCAAACTGCAATGATTACAGATAAAAGAATTCTTTTCATGACTGTCCGTTTTTAAGGTTAATAACTGTGATTTACCTTTATGACGAACGGGCTGGCAAAACATTACAGTTGTATTTGACTTTTTTTAAAAACATGTTGATATCTGTTCTTACGGACCAGGTGCCGGGTTGTGTTAAAAAGTTACTTTTGCAAAGAATATTCTTAAATATTTTTACCGGAACCATTGTGTGCATTAAGATTATAAATCCAACTCAATATATTTTTACATGAATGCATCTGAGGCTGTTGCTGTCGCCATCGGGAAAGATCTGAATCTCCCAAAGGAAGTCCTTGAACTCATAAAATCGGCACCCCGCTCGCTTTTCTTCAATTCGCCGGAAGAGATTTTCAAACAGTCGATGGGAGGGGAAGAGAATCTCTCTTATGATGTGAAGTATGATATCCCCGGACAGGGGGAGGTCACTGAAGTAAAGCTCCACCGTGTTACAAACGGTCTGTCAGCAAACTATACCGATCCTTATATGCGGAGGCGTGATCCCGACACCATGCTGATAGGGGATTCCCAGCCGACGGACAAGAAGAGATTTGCTGATGAATACGGATATGATTTCAGCATACTCAGAAGTGAGACTCTTGAATGGCTGAAGGGACGGGAGATAGGCATATTTCTATGTTTTGCCGGCAACTACCCGATCGGAGCGGGGGGTATTGTGGTCACCCCTCTGAATGCCTCGTTTTTTGCATTTGGATTATCCCTCCTCCAGAAAATTGTTTCTGTATTTGATCTTCCATCCGGTTTTACGGTCGAATCAGTCGTATATGTGGCGCCACCTTTCAGACATACTCATTTCAAAGGCAGGCAGATAGTGGTTCACAACAGGCTTGAGGGTCTTCATGAGATGTTCGCCTTTAATCTCTATCCCGGTCCCAGTGCCAAGAAAGGCTTTTACAGCGTGCTCCTCGCCAAGGGCGAAGCCGAAGGCTGGGTGACAGCACATTGTTCAACAGTACAGGTAGTCAGTCCGTATGACAATATAACCACTTTTATGCATGAAGGGGCGAGCGGCGGAGGCAAGAGCGAGATGATACAAAACCTGGTGCGCGAGCCCAATGGCCAGATAATGATCGGACAGAATATTATAACCGGAGAAAAGAGGGTTATATCCATTCCCCTGTTCTGCTCCTTTAATCCTGTCACGGATGATATGGCTCTTTGCCATCCGTCATACCAGCAGACTAACGGCAAGCTGACCGTTGCCGATGCAGAGAATGCCTGGTTTATCCGCGTTGACGGCGTGACCGGGTATGGAGATGACCCTTTCCTTGAGAAGATAACGATTAACCCCGGAGAGCCTCTGCTCTTCCTGAATATCGACACAAGGCCTGACGGCACTGCACTCATCTGGAACCATACTGAGGACTCCCCTGGCAAGCGTTGTCCCAATCCGCGTGTTGTCCTGCCAAGGCGTATTGTGCCCGGGGTCATCAGCAGGCCGGTGACGGTCGATGTCCGGAACTTTGGCGTCAGGATGCCGCCATGCACTGCCGGGGAGCCGTCATATGGCATTGCAGGACTGTTTCACATCCTTCCTCCGGCGCTTGCATGGCTATGGCGCCTGGTCAGTCCGCGAGGGTATGCCAATCCAAGCATAACAGGCGGAGGCGATATGGAGAGTGAGGGCGCAGGATCATACTGGCCTTTTGCGACGGGCAAGCGGGTAAGACATGCAAATCTATTGCTGGAACAGATAGTTAACACGCCGAGGGTCAGGTATACCCTGACTCCAAACCAGCATATCGGAGCGTGGAAGGTAGGCTTCAAGCCTCAGCTTCTTATGCGTGAGTATCTCACACGCAGGGGCAATGCCAGGTTGAGGAGCGACCAGTACCAGACTGCCCGCTGTCCCTTGCTCGGCTATGAGCTTAATTATCTGACGATTGAGGGATCGGAAATACCCACAAGATTCCTGAAGGTATATCAGCAGGCTGAAGTGGGAGAGGAGGGTTATGACGCCGGCTCGGAAATACTGCGTGGCTTTTTCAGGAAGGAGCTTCAGACTTTCCTTGAACCAGATCTCCTGCCCCTGGGAAGGAAGATCATCAATGCGTGTCTCGACAATTGTTCCGTTGAGACCTATGCAAAGATTTTACCCATGGAGTATCAGTACTCCTTCCTGAATATCAGTGATCTTGAAGAGGAAAAATAGACTTTTCAGTTCTTGAAATCCGCCATCGTGTCAGTGGGGTAGACACCTGACTCCAGCTTCTTTTTTACCTCCTTGAAGCAATCGATGGTGTATTTTACGTCTTCCAGGGTATGTGCTGCCGTAGGTATGATGCGGAGCATAATGACACCCTTAGGCACAACGGGGTAGATGACCACTGAGCAGAAGATGCCATAGTTCTTCCTCAGGTCCTTGATAAGGTGTGTGGTCTGATTTATTCCTCCCTTGAAGATCACAGGAGTGACCGGAGATTCTGTTTTGCCGATATCGAAGCCTGCTTCCCTGAAACCTTTCTGGAGAGCCCTTGCGATGGTCCATAGCTTTTCACGCAGTTCAGGATGCTCCTTCATCATCTCAAGACGTTTGATAGCGCCTATTGTCATTGCCATCGGCAGTGATTTGGCATAAATCTGTGACCGCAGGTTGAACCTGAGGAAGCTGATTACATCTTTTTCTCCGGCCACGAACCCGCCTATGCCTGCGAAGCTCTTGGCAAATGTCCCGAAGTAAACGTCAATCTGATCCTGGACGCCGAAGTGTTCACCGGTGCCGGCGCCAGTTTTTCCCATGGTGCCGATGCCGTGTGCATCATCCACAAGCAGGCGGAAGTTATATTTTTTCTTGAAGGTAACTATCTTGTCGAGTGCGCCGAGGTCACCTGCCATACCGAAGACGCCCTCGGTGATGACGAGGATGCCGCCACCGGTCTCATCAACGACCTTCTGTGCATGCTCAAGTTGTTTTTCGAACCCTTCCATATCATTATGCGGATAGACAAACCGCTTGGCGAGTACCATCCGGAGACCATCCATTATACAGGCGTGAGATTCAGAGTCATAGACAATGACGTCATGTCTTCCTGCCAGGCAGTCGATGATGGAGACCATGCCCTGGTATCCGTAATTAAGAAGGTAGGCAGCCTCCTTGCCAACGAATTCGGCAGCCATCTGTTCAAACTTTTCGTGCATGGTTGTCTGACCCGACATCATCCGGGCACCCATGGGAGAGGCAAGTCCGTACTGTGCTGCAGCCTCGGCGTCAACCTTGCGTATCTCGGGGTGATTTGCCAGCCCCAGGTAATTGTTCAGGCTCCAGTTGAGTACCTCTTTGCCCATGAATTTCATCCTTGGGCCTATCTCGCCCTCAAGCTTCGGGAACATGAAGTATCCGTCGGCCTGCTCCTGGTATTGTCCCAGCGCACCACGGTTCTTTCTGATTTTGTCGAAAATATCCACGTCTGTTTATGTTTTGATTATTGCCGGCAAATTTATGTAAAACATATCTCAGTCGCGGTACCTATTTATACCTATTTGCATCAACATATTAACACTTCTTTAACCACATTATGTGTTTATTAAGAGCACTTTTGCATCTAATAGGAACGTTGAATAGAAAAAAATACTAATTTTGCGCAACATTTCAGGAATGAGGATCAGACCTATTATAATTATTCTTCTTGCGCTCACCGTTACATCATGCGGCGAGTACGAGAAGCTTCTCAAGAGCAGTGACTATGAGCTTAAGAAGCAAAAGGTCTTTGATTATTATGATGACGGAAAGTATACAAAGTCGATAGAACTGCTCGAACAGATTCTGCCGAGATACAGGGCCACAGAGGATGCCGAGCAGCTGAACTGGATCAATGCTCAGGCCAACTTCAAGATACGTGACTACATGATGGCCGGCACTTATTATCAGAGTTTTGCAGACACATATCCCGGAAGTAATAATGCTGAGGAAGCTTTATATCTGGCTGCTATGTGCGATTATTACCTGAGTCCCAAGGCTGAGCTCGACCAGGCGACAACCAGAAAGGCTATTGAGAGCTTCACGATCTTCCTCACAAGGTATCCTGCAAGCACACGGTCTGACGACAGCAAGGCCAAGATAAAGGAGATGCAGGAAAAGCTTGTGGAAAAATCGTACATGAGCGGAAGGCTTTACTATGACCTTAAGCAATACCGTGCCGCAACCGTCTCGCTGTCAAACAGCCTCAAGGAGTATCCTGATACCAAATACCGTGAGGAACTGATGTTCCTGAAGCTTGATGCACTTTACATGTATGCTCAGAAGAGTATACCGACAAAACAGGTGGAACGCTATCAGGCAGCGCTTGACGATTATTATTCCTTTATAGAAGAATTTCCCCAGAGCAAATACTCAAAAAATGTGGCCAAGATCTTCCAGACAACTGCAAAGTTTCTCAAGGTTGATACCACAGGAACAAAAACAGAAAGTAACTGAATTATATAAACAGATATGGATTATAAAAAGACATCGGCATCTTACACCACCGTTACGAGGGATGTTAATAAATTTGACGTCACCACCGGTAATATCTATGAAAGCGTTATCATCTGCACCAGAAGGGCGAACCAGATCAGTGTCGAGATGAAACAGGAGCTTAATTCGAAGCTTGAGGAATTTGCTTCGTTCAACGATAACCTTGAGGAGGTCTTTGAGAACAGGGAGCAGATTGAGATTTCGAAGTTCTATGAGAGGCTGCCGAAGCCCACGCTCATCTCACTGGCTGAGTTCGAGGACGGTAAGATCTATTACCGCAACCCGGAGAAGGAGCAGAAGCAGAAGAAATAAGTACACAATATGCTAAAAGGCAGGAAGATACTGCTTGGAGTTACCGGAGGTATTGCAGCTTACAAAGTTGCAACTATCATCCGGTTACTTGTTAAGGAAGGGGCTGAAGTGAAAGTCGTTATGACACCTCTTGCCAAAGAGTTCATAACACCTCTGACCCTGGCGACACTATCCAGGAACCCGATACTGGTCGATTTCTTTGACCCGGAGGACGGACGCTGGAACAGTCATGTTGACCTGGGATTGTGGGCTGATGTTTATCTCATCGCCCCTGCCACTGCAAACACTATCGGGAAGATGGCTGCCGGAATAGCAGACAACCTGCTGCTTACAACTTATCTATCAGCGCGTTGCCCGGTGTTCCTGGCTCCGGCGATGGATCTTGACATGCTGGCCCATCCGGCAACGGTCAGAAATATTGCGACACTCAAATCGTACGGCAATCATGTCATTGAACCCGGCACGGGTGAGCTTGCCAGCGGTCTCGACGGCAAGGGCCGAATGGCTGAGCCCGAGGTGATAGTGAAGGAAATAAAAGAGTTCTTCTCAAAAAAAAAAATAACTGAACTGCCTCTCCGGGGCAGGAAGGTGTTTATCAATGCCGGTCCCACGGTGGAGCCGATAGACCCTGTCCGTTTCATAAGCAACTATTCATCGGGCCGCATGGGCATAGCCCTTGCTGACGGTGCTGCTTCACTTGGGGCGGAGGTGACCCTGGTGCTCGGACCGTCCGCCCTGAAACCCTCCAATACCCTTGTTAAGACTGTCGCTGTCACTACTGCTGCTGAAATGACAGAGGCTTCTGTAAATGCTTTCCGCGAATGCGATATTGCCATTCTGGCCGCCGCCGTGGCCGACTTCACGCCTGAAACAATCTCCGGAACAAAGATAAAAAGAGGCAGCGGTGAGATGTTCCTCAGGCTTAAACCAACACAGGACATAGCCGTGCTTCTGGGAAGCCTGAAGAAAAAGCACCAGATCCTTGTCGGTTTTGCCCTTGAAACAGACGATGAGGTCAGCAATGCCATCAGCAAGCTGAAGAGGAAGAACCTTGACATGATCGTACTCAATTCACTCAGGGACGAAGGTGCGGGATTCGGTCATGAAACGAACCGGATCACGATCATTGACAGTAACAATAATATTGATAAATTTGAGTTGAAAACAAAGGGTGAGGTTGCTTCAGATATTCTGCGCAAGATCATATCCCTTCAGGACTGATTTGACTCCTATGGCTCAATCCACTAAAAGCAGGTTTTTGTTGACAGCAATGATGCTGCTCCTGACGGCAGGTATTGTCACTTCGCAGGAGCTTTACTGCAATGTCCAGGTATCTGCCCAGAAGATACAGGGTTCCAACAGGGAGATATTCGAGAGCATGCAGCGTGACATCTATGAATTCATGAACAGCATGGTCTGGACAGACAATCTTTTCAGCTATGCGGAAAAGATAGAGTGCAACATTCTGATCAACCTCGATGAGCAGTTCTCCGCCGATGAATTCAGCGGCACGCTGCAGATACAGCTCAGCCGGCCGGTCTTCAACACCACTTATGAATCGACCGTTCTCAACTTCATGGACAATAACTTCAGGTTCCGTTATGTGGAGTTTCAACCCCTCGAGTTCAATCCTAACTCACATACGAACAACCTGGTATCGGTGCTGGCCTACTACGCATACCTTTTTATCGGGATGGATTTTGACACGTTTTCTCCGGAAGGCGGAACTCCCTATTTCCAGATTGCCGAGAAAATTGTCACTAATGCGCAGGGTGCTTCTGAGCCGGGATGGAAGCCTTATGACGGATCAAGGAACAGAAACCGGTACTGGCTTATCAAGAACATTCTGAACGATGAGTATTCAGGTGTCAGGCAATTTGTTTACCAGTATCACAGAAGGGGCTTTGACAGAATGGAAACTGACCCGGCCCAGGCCAGAACAGAGATAGTTAACAGTCTCGAACTGCTGCAGCAGGTCTACCGTCGCCGGCCTGACCCGTACATGTATTATATGTCTGTTATAGTTGAGGCGAAGGTGAATGAACTGATCAATATCCTTACGCCGGGATTTCCGGAGGAGAAGAACAGGGCAGTGCAGATTCTCATTGAGATTGATCCTGCCAACGAAGCAAAATATAAGCAGATTATTTCGGGCTCTGTTTAATGATCTGATCATGCTCCGCAGACTGACAGTAAAGAACTACGCCATAATCAGGGAGCTGGACATGGGCTTCGGCGAGGGTTTTACCATAATTACGGGTGAGACCGGGGCCGGGAAGTCTATCCTCCTCGGTGCCCTCGGCCTGGTCCTTGGCGACCGTGCTGATATCTCTGTCCTGCTGAGCAAGGATGAGAAATGCGTTGTGGAGGCTGACTTCAACATCCGGGGTTATGACCTCGAGGAGCTGTTTGAGAGCAGCGGGGTGGATTACGAGGAAGATGCAATTCTCCGAAGAGAGATTAGTCCTGCCGGTAAATCGAGAGCCTTCATCAATGACACACCTGTCACTCTGAGTATAATGAAAGAGCTGGGCGACAGGCTGATAGACGTTCACTCACAGCACCAGACCCTGCTTCTTGGGACCAGCATGTTCCAGATGCGTGTCATTGACGCCTATGCCGGTAACGGCGCTCTTTTCAGGGAGTACACACTTGCCTATAAAAAGTACCTCGCTGCCAGGCGTGAATATGAAGCCAATGCTGAAGGCGCCGACAGGCAAAAGGCCGATCAGGAGTATTACGCTCATCAGCTTGAGGAGTTCAAATCCGCCAGGCTTGTACCGGGAGAGCAGGAGGATATGGAAAAGGAACAGGAGATGCTTTCCAACGCCGGGGTGATCAAGGAGGCGCTGACAGCTGCCACAACGGCGCTCTCGGGCGACGATGTCTCAGCTCTGTCAATGCTGAGGTCAGTGCGCAATAACCTGTCCAGGATTTCAATGTGGTTACCGGAGGCAGGAGAGCTTGAAAAACGTCTTGAAGCATCACTTGTTGATCTTAATGATATTGCATATGAGACGGAGAAGCTCAACGGTATAACGACGGCAGACCCGGGCAGACTTGAGTATGTGGCCGGGAGACTTGATCTTATATACTCTCTCATGCAGAAGCACAGGTGCAAGGATCTCGGGGAGCTGCTCATCAAACAGAAGCAGGTGGAAGAAAATGTAATTTCCCTGTCAGATGTTGATGAAAAGATCAATGAGCTGAAGAAGAACGCTGACGATGCTTATAAACAGGTTCTCAGAATCGCCGGACTTATGTCGGCAGCAAGGCGCAAAGCTGTTGCTCCCATGGCAGTCGAGATAACAGGGATGCTGCGGCAGCTGGGTATGCCACATGCCCGCTTCGAAACAAGGATCAGCAGCCTCAGTGCGCCGTCATCATCAGGAGCTGACAAGGCAGACTTTCTGTTCAGCGCCAACAGGCAGGTAGAGCCGGAAGAACTGTCGCATATAGCCTCCGGAGGAGAGCTGTCACGCCTGATGCTCTGCCTTAAATCGATCCTCGCCAGCAGCTCAGGACTGCCGGCCATTATTTTCGATGAGATAGACTCGGGTGTTTCGGGAGAGGCAGCATCAATGGTGGGCAATATCCTGGCGGAGATGGGTAAAAGCATGCAGGTTATAAATATTACCCATCTGCCGCAGGTGGCTTCGCGGGGCAGCGTTCACTATCATGTATACAAGGAGGAGAGTGACCACTCAACAATTACCCGTGTCAGGTTGTTAAATGACGATGAGAGAGTGACCGAGGTGGCCCGCCTTCTCAGCGGCAGTACGATTACTGAGGCTGCCCGCCGCAATGCCCGTGAGCTGCTGAAAGGTAACTGACATTTAAAGAGATAGATCAAAATTCAAATAATCACGAACATGATAACCAACCTTCTGGAGGGAAAGAAAGGGATAATCTTCGGAGCCCTGAATAATAAGTCCATTGCCTGGCATGTGGCTGAAAAGGCTCATGCACAGGGTGCAAGACTGGTGCTGACCAATGCCCCCGTGGCCATCCGCATGGGCACCATATCAGAACTGGCGGAAAAGACCGGCAGCGAGGTGATCTCTGCCGACGCCACGAGTATGAAAGATCTGGAAGTGCTTTTCCTGAAGTCTATGGAAATATTTGACGGGAAAATTGATTTTGTGCTTCATTCAATAGGCATGTCACCGAACGTGCGCAAGGGAATTCCCTATGCAGAGATCAGTTATGAGAATATGCTCAAGACCCTGGATATATCCGCACTGAGTTTCCACCGCATACTGCAGACTGCATATAAGCTTGACGCCATCACGGAGTGGGGGTCAGTGGTAGCGCTTACATACGTTGCGGCACAACGGACGCTGGCAGGTTACAACGACATGGGTGATGCAAAAGCACTGCTTGAGTCCATCGCGAGGAGTTTCGGATATATTTACGGTAAGGGTAAACATGTAAGGGTAAATACAGTATCACAGTCGCCTACTGCAACGACAGCGGGAGAGGGCATTTCGGGATTTGATGCACTGGTCGATTTTTCTGACCGTATGTCGCCTCTGGGAAATGCAGACGCGGCAGACTGTGCTGATGTTTGTATTACACTTTTCTCCGACCTGACAAAAAAGATTACCATGCAGAATATCTTCAACGACGGAGGATTCGCAAGCATGGGTATGAGCCAGAGAGCGATAGAACAGTACCGCAAGAGCTTCGACGAGTGCCCTGATAAGCAATAATACCTATTAAATTTAGTATAAATACCTCTTTTAGTCAAACCCTGTCCATCACGCAGGGTTCTTTTTTTACATTTGGTTAACCTAATCCTTACAGATATGTTCTTCCTGATCCTTCTTATCGTCTTTTATGTGACCTTTCCGGTGTTCCTGATATGGCTTACCAAAAAATATCCTCTCTGCAAAAAGATCGGAGCAATAGTAATGGCTTATGCATTCGGAATTATAATTGCCAATATTGGTATTTTCCCCAAACCAAGCGAAGGATTCCGCGAAGCCACAGTGCCAAAGGACAGAGGGTATATTCCCAAGACTGAGATAGTTGAGCTGGTTGCTGCCGGCACTCTTTCTGAGAGCGACCTTAATGCAAACAATGTAGCCACCATTCAGGACTGGGCAAAGAATTCAGTAATTCCGCTTGCATTTCCTCTGCTGTTATTTTCACTTAATATACGGAGATGGCTCAAGTTTGCGGGCAAGGGATTTTTGTCCATGATTCTCGCCCTGATTTCTGTAAGTGTCATAGTTGCAACCGGCTATCTTATTTTTAAGGACACCATACCTGAAAATAACAAGATCGCAGGGATGCTCATCGGGTGTTATACAGGAGGAACAATAAATATGGCTGCCCTGGCAGTAGCGCTTAAGGTTGAGCCCAATGCCTTTATAATGACTAATACCTATGACATGATTGTAGGGGCTCTTACGATCCTGTTTTTTATAACGGCAGGTCCGGTGGTTTTCAGAAAGCTGCTCCCGCCATTCAAAGGTCATGGAAGTCAGAATGCTGACGCTGTTGATTTCAATACAGCAGGGAAGGAGCTGGCAGAAGAGTTCGATGATTTTTCAGGGATGATGAACTGGAAGACAATCAAGGGATTGCTGGTAGCCCTGGGACTCTCTGTTATAATCCTTGCATGCGGATTTGGCGTTAGCATGCTTTTACCCAAGGTACCACTTACAGTATCGGTAGATACTTACGATAACAACCCTGGGTATTGCGGCCTCCTTTGTTCCATCGGTAAATAAGATAAAAAAGACCTTCCAGTTCGGGATGTACCTGATTATTGCTTTTTCCCTTGTTATTTCGTCAATGTGTGATCTGAGCGTAATCTTTCAGGCCAGATACCTTAGCCTTGTCCTTTACATAACATATGCTTATTTCGGGTCACTTCTCCTCCATCTCTTCCTGTCCTGGATATTCAAGGTTGATGCTGATGATTATCTTATCACAACAACAGGATTTGTCTATTCACCTCCGTTTGTACCAATTGTTGCTGCAGCCCTGAAAAACAAGGATGTAATAGTAACAGGGTTAGCAACCGGGATAATCGGCTGGGTAATAGGAAACTATATGGGAGTGGCTTTCAGTGTCTGGCTGGGCAGGATCTAGAACATATAATTCAGACCCATCGAAAATCCGATATTGCCATCCTGCTCATTCAATGCTTTACCGATATCAATTGCAATTACGAAGTTGCGGTTAATGACCGGCATTATACTTATGCCCACGGCATGGTGAAATGCTTCCTCTCCGGGGTTAAAGAAATCGGCATAATTATAGCTTTCCCCCAGGTTGGCGTCAAAGACGCTCTGAAGATTGTCAGGCAGATCAATCTTGTTTGTAACAATGCCAAAATCATAGAAGGCATTTAGTCCGATATAACACTCCTGGTTGAACAGGATAAAATGAAACGGTTTCCACCTGAACTCCACGTTTCCGAAAGCGAAGCCGTCACCGATGACCCTGTTCCTGAGCACACCCCTGAGGGTGCTTGTGCCACCCAGTCCTTCACTTGTGGCGCCTGTTAGCATTGAAGTGATCACCTGTGACTGATAGAAGTACGGTGCTGTTCCGGTCAAGGTAGTCTGATAACCCAGCCTGTATACCAGTGCAAGATTTTCCGGAATCAGGGTAAAATATTGCCGGTGAGTTATATATAATTTTGAAAAGCTCCAGTCGTTCCCAAGAAAACCGGGAGCAATTTCAATACCCATCTCTGTCCAGAGACCTTTCATCGGGTTAGGCCTGTTGTCACGGCTGTCCCATATGACCCCGGCTTTGACTGTATTGACCCATCCGCCGTCAGCTTCGTTGGCTGAGATGATGCCAAGTGCATCCCTGTAGATCTCATAAAGCCCCGGTTCTTCAGATACCGGAGGAAAAGGATTGTCTCTTCCCTTGTTTAACTTGTCGATGTCAACGGAAGAGATGCTGAAATTCTGAAAAGCAAAGCCGGCACTCCATTTAATATGTTCGCCTGTCAGTTTGCCCTGAATATCTGTTTTTATTCTGAACTGGTTCCTGTCGAGACGATAGAACATTCCGGTTTTGTATAACGGGTCCTCCTCATCTGTCCAGGCCTTATTGAATACAGATTCATAACCGTTAAATCCGTAAAAATCATTTGCCTTGTCCGGGAGGTAACTAAGGTCAAAAGCAAGATGAGTGTTTGGTATAAGATGGTTCGATTCGTACATGAATCTGTAAATGGCACTTCCTTTTGTGAAACGTGACACTTCAGTATAGGTATGGTCAAGGTATTCCGGGTAAACGGTTGGATTGCCATAGTTGTACAATTCAAACAGAGCGCCGTACTGAAATCCGAGATTGGAATCATACGTAACAGCCGGTAAGGCGCCGCCGAATTTCCATCCGACTTTTTCCTTTACCTTCTTTTCTTTTTCCTGTCCGTATGCGGTAAGTACCAGCAAAAAGATAAAAAGTACTGAGCAGAGTTTTTTCATAGGTCATGGTTTTGGTTGATGGCTTTAAAGATAAGAAAAATGGAATTACTCAGACTTTTTTTTTAATAATTGCTACCTTAGCGAACTCTAATGCGGGTACCATGAGCCTGATCATATATAATATCGGTATGCTGGTGCAGGTCCGTGATGAACCTGTTGCGTTTGTCGCGGGAGGGGAGATGGCACGTCTGCCGGTTGTGGAAAATGCCTGGCTGCTCATCGAGAATGATATTATCGCCGGCTATGGCTCAATGGATAAAATGCCCTCGTTCAGCAATGCCATTAACAGGCTTGATGCCGCCGGCGGATATGTTTTTCCTGCTTTTTGTGATTCCCATACTCACCTTGTTTTCGCCGGCAGCAGGGAGAAGGAATATACTGACAAGATCAGGGGTCTTTCTTATGAGGAGATAGCCAGGAGGGGAGGAGGTATTCTCAATTCCGCTCAGCTGCTGCATCAGACAGGTGAGGAAGAACTTTTCAGGCAGTCGATGGAGCGTGTCAGGGAGATCATTTCATTTGGCACCGGTGCGGTGGAGATAAAGAGCGGCTATGGCCTCACCACAGAGGATGAGCTTAAGATGCTGAGGGTCATACGAAGGATTAAACACAAATCACCTCTTACCGTTCAGGGCAACTTTTCTCGGTGCACATGCCATACCGGCAATGTACAAGGATAACAGGAAAGGATATATAGACCTGATAGTAAATGAGATGATCCCGGCAGTTGCGGCCGAACGGCTGGCTGACTATATTGATGTCTTTTGTGACAGGGGCTTCTTCACCGTTGATGAGACGGAGCGTATCCTTGCCGCCGGCGCCCGGTATGGTCTCCGTCCCAAGATACATGCCAACGAGCTTGATTATTCAGGCGGGATACAGACGGGAGTAAAATTTGGCGCCCTCTCTGTCGATCATCTTGAATTTACGGGTGATGCTGAGATCGCGGCACTCCTTGGCAGTGGCACCATGCCAACTCTGTTGCCCGGAGCTGCATTCTTCCTCGGTATGACAGATCCTCCGGCGCGGAAAATGATTGATGCCGGACTGCCAGTTGCCCTTGCAAGTGATTACAATCCCGGTTCATCACCGTCAGGTAACATGAAGTTTATTATGTCTCTGGGGTGCATCAGGATGAAGATGCTGCCGGAGGAGGTGATCAATGCCGTCACTTTGAATTCAGCCTATGCAATGGGCATTTCGGAAACTCATGGTTCAATCACTGTCGGCAAGAAAGCTAATATATTTATTACTAAAAAGATACCGTCATACGAGTTTGTTCCCGTATGCCTATGGCAGCAACCTGGTTGAGAAAGTAATACTAAACGGAGAGATTGTAATTAAGGCAATAGGCAGTAGGCAGTAGGCAATTAGTCGGTTATCGGTTAGAACTATAAGACTTAGACTATTAACAGACCACAAATAACAGACAACTGATAACCGATGATCAATAACCTAAAATATGTGCAGCAAACAGACTGATAGAGTGCGTCCCGAATTTCAGCGAGGGGCGTGATATGGAAGTGATAAAACAGATCACTGATGAAATAGAATCTGTTGCCGGGGTGAGGCTGCTCGATGTTGATCCGGGCAAGGATACCAACCGCACTGTCGTAACATTTATCGGGGAGCCGGAACCGGTCTGCGAGGCCGCTTTCAGGGCAGTGAAGAAGGCAGCACAGGTGATCGATATGTCAAAGCATACCGGCGCCCACCCTCGCATGGGAGCTACCGACGTATGCCCGCTGATTCCTGTGGCCGGTATTACAATGGAGGAGACCGTTGCCTTTGCACGCCGCCTGTCAGAACGCATTGGCACTGAACTGGATTTGCCGGTTTTCTGCTATGAAGAGGCAGCCTTTGAGCAAAAAAGAAAAAACCTTGCCAGCGTCCGGGCCGGTGAATATGAGGGACTGAATAAGAAGCTTCAGGATCCCGTCATGGAAGCCCGACTTCGGTCCGGCACGGTTTGATGCCGGTGCAGGCGCCGTTATTGTCGGTGCCCGCGATTTCCTTGTTGCTTTCAATGTAAACCTTAATACAACTTCGGTCCGGCGTGCCAACGCCATCGCCTTTGACGTCAGGGAACGCGGACGCGAGAAAAGAGAAGGGGATACACCGACAGGTAAAGTGGTGAAGGATGCTGAAGGTAATCCGGTTATGATACCCGGTTCACTCAGGTCGGTCAAGGCCATCGGATGGTATATCCCGGAATACGGATTTGCACAGATATCAATGAACCTCACCAATATTGGCGTCACTCCTGTGCATATTGCCTTTGACGAGGTATGTAAAAAGGCAGAGGAAAGAGGGGTGAGGGTCACAGGGTCAGAGCTGGTGGGACTGATACCACTGAATGCGATGCTTGAGGCAGGCAGATATTACCTGCATAAACAGCAACGCTCCGCAGGTGTCTCAGATGCTGAACTGATAATGACTGCCGTGAGATCAATGGGACTATCTGAACTGAAGCCCTTTAATCCGGATGAAAAAATAATTGAATATATGCTGCAGGATAAGAAAGAGAAGAAGCTTGTCGATATGACACTCTCTTCGTTTGTCTGGGAGACATCATCCGAGTCACCTGCCCCGGGTGGGGGATCAATATCAGCAGCCATGGGTGCCATGGGCGCTGCCCTGGGAACAATGGTGGCTAACCTTTCGAGTCACAAACGAGGCTGGGACGACAGGTGGGAAGAGTTTGCCGGCTGGGCGGAGAAGGGAGCTCAGATGCAGAAGAGATTACTTGACCTTGTCGATGAGGATACTGAGGCTTTCAATGCCATAATGAAGGCTTTTGAGTTGCCTAAGGGCAGTGAAGAAGAGAAGGCTGCCAGGTCGGCAGCAGTTGAGGAAGCAACAAAAAATGCATCGCTGGTTCCGCTGACTGTTATGAAAGAGGCCTTTAAAACCTTTGAGCTGCTGGACGAGATGGTCATGAAAAGGCAATCCCAATTCTGTTACTGATGCCGCTGTTGGAGTGCTTGCCACAAGAGCTTGTATAAGAGGTGCTTACCTTAATGTGAGAGTGAATGTATCAGGACTGAAAGACCGTGTTTTCGCAGATAAACTCATTGCAGAAGGCAGGGAAATTGAAGGGAATGCAGCCGCAATTGAAGATAAGATCATAAGTTCAGCATCAACGAGATTTTAAAAATTTTGCCTAGTTAAAATTTGTTAATCAAAAAAAAATGCTTTATTTTGCGTCACTTAGTTTGATTATAAACCCTTTTTAACCTAAACTAGTCATTTATGAAAAAGATCCTAATGCTTTTTGTACTGGTACTGGCCACAACAGCGCTTGCGCTGGGACAGACGGTACAGGTTACGGGTACAGTCACGAGCCAGGAAGATGGTCTGACTATACCTGGTGCATCTGTAACAGTCAAAGGCACCACTGTCGGTACCTTGACGGGCGCTAACGGGGGGTACAGCTTGTCTGTTCCTCAAGGCGCCACTACTCTGGTCTTCAATTTTATCGGAATGAAAAAATTGGAGATTCCAATTGAGGGAAAAACAAGGATTGATGTGATTCTTGAGCCTGACCTGGTCGGACTTGATGAGATCGTCGTAACAGCGATGGGTGTCTCACGCGAAAAGAAATCTCTGGGCTATGCAGTCCAGGAGGTCAATACTGAGCAGATCGCCCGTGCCGGAAACCCGAACCTTGGAACTGCCCTCTCCGGCAAACTTGCCGGTGTTGAAGTAAGGCAGTCTTCAGGTATGCCAGGTGCTCCTTCCACTATATTCATCAGGGGTGCCCGTTCATTCAGCGGAAACAACGAACCTCTCTATGTTGTTGATGGTATGCCAATTACAAGTAATTCTGACTATGGTCAGGGCGTTACCGGTGCATATTCATCAGACAGGTCACTTGACATTGACCCCAATAACATTGAATCAATCAACGTTCTTAAGGGCCAGGCTGCAGCTGCACTTTATGGTATGCGTGCTTCAAACGGTGTAATTATTATTACTACCAAGAGCGGAAAGACAGCTGCAAAAGGTGTTCCGACGGTAAACATAACTTCATCATATACCTTGATCAGGCAGCAGTAATTCCTGATGTTCAGCAGACTTATGCACAGGGACTTTATGGTGCTTTTATGCTGCCAACTCCTACTCCTGGGGCCCGAAGATCACCGATCTCCCCGACAATACCAACTTATGGCGGTGACAGCCAGGGGCAACCAGGCAAGTGGTTTGATCCTTACAAAGGCAATGGGTTGATCCTGTTGCCTACAATAACGCCTAAGGATTCTTCCAGGACGGCGCAACCTGGTATAATGGTGTAAACGTCAGTAACTCAACTGCATTAGGTAATTTCCTGATAGGTGGAAGTAATACGACCCAGAGTGCAATTGTTGAGAGCTCGGGAATGAAGAGATACACTGCCAATGCTTCCGGAACGGTTAACCTGGGAGAAAAATGGAAAGCCGGTTTTTCAGGTAATTATTCAGATGTCAGTCTTCAGAAACTTCCTTCAGGTAATGACAGCTGGTTGTTCACTGTTTACGGTGCTCCTGCATCATTTGACCTGATGGGTACACCATATCACCAGGAAGGTGCCCTGGGTGATTATCGCCAGATTTCTTACAGACGTGGAACTGTTGGTGAAAACCCGCGCTGGGCTATCAATAACAACAAGTTCCTTGAGCAGACAAGACGTTTCTTCGGTAACGCTTTCTTTGAATATGATCCTATATCATGGATGAATATCAGGTATCAGATTGGCGTTGACAATTACACAACTGACAATGAGAACGTATATGAAGCTGGTAGTGCGGCTACAGGCCAGTCACTTCCGACTGCTGCTCAATATCCGAGACCTGCAACCCCGACCTACACTTATGTAGCACCCACAGGTGGCAGAATAAATAACTACGGTGTAATGAGATCAACGGTCAACTCCCTGCTGAATATCACATTCAATAAGGATATCACACCGGATCTGAATCTGTTGGTAATTGTTGGTAATGAGTTCAATGATTCACACAGCAGGTCATGGGACATGCAAGGCACAGGATTTGTAGTACCCGGTTGGCAGAATATGGCCAATACCACTACACAGACTGCAGGTGAATCAAAAGGATGGGGCAGAACAGTAGGTACCTACGGTAACCTTGCACTGGGCTGGAGAAGCATGCTCTTCTTCAATGCAACAGGCAGGTATGACATTGTATCAAGCATGCCACGTGATGCACGCTCATTCTTCTATCCGTCAGTTTCACTCGGCTTTGTCTTCACAGAGCTTCCGGGACTTGAAGGATAATAAGATCCTTCCTTACGGAAAGGTCCGTGCATCTATTGCACAGGTCGGACAGGCCGGTTCATATAATGAGAAAATCTACTACCAGGGTGGAGCAAGAAGCGGCTTCCTCAGTGATGGGATAACCTATCCTCTGGGAGGCGTATCAGGTTTCAGGCCAAACTCAACTCTGTATGACCCTGAACTGAAGCCTCAGAACACAAATAACTGGGAAGCAGGTATCGAACTGAAGTTCCTTGAAAACAGAATCGGATTGGATTATACCTATTCCTACCAGGACGCCACTGACCAGATATTCTCTGTTCCCATGGCAGGTTCAACCGGTTATGGCAGCTTTGTTACCAACGCCGGTGAAATGACATCGAAGGCACATGAGCTTGTGTTCTATGTCTCTCCTGTCAGGACCAATGACTTCGACTGGACAATAGATGTTAACTATACCAAGGTTAAGAACGAAGTTGTATCACTTGCTGAAGGTATTGAAAGTGTATTCCTTGTAGGTTTCACCACACCTTATGTAGCTGCATTTGCAGGTCAGACTTACCCGACAATTTACGGTGAGACGATGGCCAGGGATGAGGATGGCAACATTATGATTGATGATGACCCTGAAAGCTACTCATACGGTATGCCAATGTCAGGTGGAGCAGGAAAGATCGGTGATGTATCTCCTGATTTCACAGTGGGCATGACAAATACCTTTACTTATAAGTGGATAAGCCTGTCCGGCCAGCTATACTGGAAGCAGGGTGGTGATATCTACTCTGGTACGAACCGTCTGATAGCCCTTTACGGATCAGCAGCATATACTGAAGACCGTACAACGGAAGTGTCATATGAAGATATGGAGAACTCCAAAGGAACAGCTGTATTGGCTTCAACCGGACAGCCGAATAATATAGTACGTGGCGGTGTAGACGATATAGACTGGTATGTTGACTACTTTGCTGATGTCAGAAGCTCAATCGATGAGATGAACGTATATGAAAATTCATATATTAAACTCAGGGAGGTTTCACTGAACATTGCGCTGCCTCAGAGCATCCTCACACCAATAAGATTAAAAGCTGCATCTGTAAGCTTCATCGGTCGTAACTTCCTGCTCTGGTCAACCCTTCCGAATGTTGACCCGGAGACTTCTCAGGGTTCAGGTAACGGACAGACGGGTTTTGATTATGTATCATTGCCCCAGACGAAATCTTATGGTGTTACGCTTAACCTGACATTCTAATTTACCGAACAATTACAAAAGCAATAGAATATGAAAACATTCAAAATACTGCTCATAGCTTTAGCTTCGCTGCTCATTACTTCGTGCAGTGAAGATAAAATGGATGAGATCAATAAGGATGTCAATAACGCACTCACTATGAGTGCGCAGAGCGAACTTCCTGATGCCATTCTGAAATCTGCCTTTGAAACCACAGGTACTGATATTGCCTGGTATGCAACAGTATATGTTGAACACAGCGCAGGAACCTGGGCACAGTCATCCGACGCTGACAAACGTGTCGGACAAACTTCAGGTACCCTGTTCAATAATAACTGGGGCAGTCTGTATGATGTCCTGATGATCCTTGACGACATGCTGAAAAAGACTGATCCCGAAACAGGTGATGAGGTTAACCCTTACGCCCGCGCTATCGCTCAGATACTTACAGCCTACAACCTGGCAGTGCTGACCGATATGTGGGGTGAGGTTCCCTGGACCGAAGCACTGAAAGGTGCGGAAGACCTTCAGCCTGTTTATGACAAGCAGTCTGAGATCTATCCTAAGATCATGCAATATCTTGATGACGGTATTGCTACAATGAATACTGTAACAACCTTCTCAACCGTAGGTGATTTTATCTATGGAGGCACTGCTGCTACTGCCAAAGCCAAATGGATCAAAGCAGCCAATTCACTGAAAGCACGTTATGCTCTGAGACTTACAAATGTTGACGCTACGGCTGCTTCAAAGGCACTGGCACTCGTTTCAAGCGGCTTTGCCAGCAATGCAGACAACTTCGTTTTTGCAAAGTATGCAGCAGCAGCAACCTCTGAAAACCCATGGTATCAGTTCCTTGCTGACAGAACACACCTATCAGCCAGCCAGACGCTGTATAATATTATGACCGCAAGAACCGATCCAAGGATACCTGCATATTTCCTTCAGGTAGGCGGCGTTTATAACCCGGCTCCGAACGGTACGGCACTTGAAACTCAGGGAGGAGTTTATTCAACGTCTGCAATTACGGCCAACGGTCAGATAGCACCCACCCCTCTGATGACATATCATGAGCTTAAATTCATCGAAGCCGAAGCAAAATTCAGAACCTCGGATGCTACATGGCAGGCATCTCTTCAGGCTGCTATTGAAGCTAACTTTGTGTTCCACGGCCTGACCCAGGCAGCAGGTACCACCTATTTCACAACCAGCGTGGTGCCATTGCTTACAGCCGGCAATGAACTCAAGGAGATCCTCACTCAGAAGTATATTGGATTATACGAGCACGAGGCAATTGAAGCTTACAACGATTATCGCAGGGTACCTTCATTCCTTACTCTTAACAATCCGAACAACCTCACATCTTCGGGCGGATTTGTATGGAGGTTCCCTTATCCTACAAGTGAGATTTCATCCAACTCAGCCAATATACCCGATATCAATGTCTTTACCGACAAGGTATGGTGGGCTGGCGGATCAGAAAACTAGAGATTTTACTAACCTAATAAAAAGAGTCCTGTTTTGCGGGACTCTTTTTTTTATTTATTGTCGGACTCTTTTTCTATTTACGGCGGCGGAAACGCCGGTTGTCTTCCATTCTTTTCTTCATTCGCTGGCTCCTGGCTTTCATTATAATATACAGTGCGAATAGCACCAGGACAACAATGATTATTGCTCTGAGATTTCCCTGGTTCATCATTGCATTCTCTTTATCAACCGAAGCCTGTGGGTGTACCTGCCTGCTTCATCACTCCAAATACCCTGGTGATCGACCCTGTCACGCCTTACCATTCCGGCGGCGTGTATGATCGTTTCTTTTGAAAGAAGTATACCAGTATGTGAAATACTATCAGTGTCCGCCGAAAAAAAGAGTACATCTCCCGGTTTTGCATCACTGATAAAATCAACGGTGACACCTTTCTGAGCCTGTTGTGAGGCATCGCGGGGCAAAGCTGTCCCGTGTACTTTGAAAGCGATCTGCACAAGGCCCGAGCAGTCGATACCCATAGGTGTTCGTCCGCCCCACAGGTACGGGCTATTCAGGAACTGCAACGCCGTCTCCGCTGGAGTGGCTGCCGGAGCCAGCTTTGCAGGATCCATGCCGGGCATCATATAATTCTCACCTCCAACCCTGAAGCCGGAGAAATCATCTTTTACTTCGAATAACTCACTTCCCGGTGTTATTTTCATCCGGCTGCCGTCCTCCCTGATGCAATCCATCTCGTGACCTGCTACTATGCCGGGTGTATGTTCATCCCACCTGACGTAGCCGTACTGGTCGGAATCGATCCATCCGGTATATGCATCAAAGAGTGTCTCTATCCTGAGCCACGTACCTGAGTTTTCAACAATGCTGAATCGCTCACCAAACAGCAACTGACTGACCATTTCTGATCTGTGCGAGGGCGCTGCCCTCAACGGGATGAAAGTATTTGTGCAGATGAATAATTCCATGCCTTTATTGTCTTGCGGTCTTGCAGTTTGTTCCACTACTGCCCACTGCCTAATGGCTACTGCCTACCTCATGTCAATCACATCAATGCCCTTATAGTCGGCAGGATTGAATGTGAAAAAATCAGGACCCGGTTTAAAGGTGAGGTCATACTTATCAGCTATGAGAGTCATTGTTATCCCGTCCTTTGTCTTGTATTCAGCGCCGTTGAGATCATACTGTGCTTTTCCTATCTTCAGCCTGATCCTGATCAGGTCGCTGGTGATTTCTTCGGGATAAAGGTCAATGACCCACTCGTTAGAAGTCTGTTCAACCAGCCTGATCTTGTAGCCTTCCTCATAGAGAGTGAAGAGGAGCGAAGGCTTTGTGATAAATGAGTCGTCATCAGGATCAGCCTCGGTTATTGTTACCTCGTTTACATCAGGCAGATAATTCCAGACATTCTCCGCATCAGTCCAGATATTGTTATCGTCAAGCTTAAGCCGGTACTTATCACCTGAAATAATTGCGGATCCTGACATGTTGGTGACATCCCCCGCTTTGCTGTCGTTTGTTATGAGCCTGAAGTCGATTGTTACTGAAGGTGCCTGGACAGCCTTCCGGCTGAAGTCAGACAGGACCTTGCAATGCATCAGGATCTTTCTGGGCGGACAGGGTCAGTGTGAACAGCGAAAGTAAAAGAATTACAGTTTGTTTTCTCATTTCAGATTATATCTTCATTGAGCTTCTTCAAAATCTGTTCCAAAGTTTGCGGATCCTGCACAACCACGTCACGCGCCTTGCTGCCTTCGAACGGTCCGACGATGCCGGCAGCTTCGAGCTGGTCTATTATTCTGCCCGCACGGTTATACCCAAGCTGCATACGTCTCTGTATCAGGGAAGTGGAACCCTGCTGGTGCTGTACCACGAGCCTGGCGGCTTCGTCAAAGAGCGGATCCCGTTTCTTCAGGTCAATTTCCTTGGATCCGTTTCCTTCGTCGTTATCACCCACATATTCAGGCAGATGCATGGCATCAGGATACCCCTGCTGCGAACCGATGAATTCAGTCAGCTCTTCGATCTCCGGGGTGTCGATGAATGCGCATTGCACCCTGACAGGTTCGCCGCCCTGTGAAATAAGTGCATCACCGCGTCCCACCAGCCTGTCAGCGCCTGTGGCGTCAAGAATGGTGCGTGAATCGACACCTGAGAAGACCCTGAAGGCTATTCGTGAAGGGAAGTTAGCCTTTATAAAACCTGTTATGATAGTTACCGAAGGTCTCTGCGTCGAGATGATCAGGTGGATGCCCACTGCCCTTGAGAGCTGTGCCAGGCGACCGATAGGCGCCTCAACCTCGCGGCCTGAGGTCATGATCAGATCGGCAAATTCGTCAATAATGAGAACAATATAGGGCATGAAATCATGGCCCTTTTCAGGATTGAGCCTGCGGGCAATGAACCTGTCGTTGTATTCCCTGATGTTGCGCGTCTGTGACAGTTTAAGCAGATCGAGACGGCGATCCATAAGTATGCAGAGAGAGTTAAGCGTGTTGATGACCTTTTTTGTGTCGGTGACAATGGCATCTTCCTCATCAGGCAGCTTGGCGAGGAAATGGCGTTCGATCTTTGCGTAGAGCGGCAACTCTACCCGCTTGGGGTCAATAAGCACAAACTTAAGCTCTGAAGGGTGCTTCTTGTAGAGAAGCGAGGTGATGATTGCATTCAGACCGACTGATTTGCCCTGTCCCGTCGCCCCTGCGACGAGCAGGTGCGGCATACGTGTGAGGTCAATGATGTACGGGTCGTTAGTGATGGTGCGTCCGAGAGCCAGGGGAAGCTCCAGTTTTGAATCGGCAAAGGCCTGCGAAGAGATCAATCCTTTCATCGAGACGGTCTCCGGCTTTTTGTTAGGCACCTCTATACCCACCGTTCCCCTGCCGGGTATGGGTGCAATGATCCTGATACCCAGGGCGGAGAGGCTCAGGGCAATGTCATTGTCGAGTGACTTGATACGGTGGATCTTAACACCGCGGTCAGGTACCACCTCATAGAGAGTGACTGTAGGACCTACGGTGGCTGAAATACTTTTAATAGTGATCTTCTGGTCAGCGAGTGTCTTGAGAATTATCTCCTTGTTGGCGTTGACCTCCTCGTTGGTTGTCGACGAAAGGTTCCGGTAATCGCGCAGCAGTGACACCGGGGGAAATTTATAACGCGGAAGGGTCAGCCTGGGGTCAAAAGGAGGAAGGTCAGACAGCGGTTTGTCCTCCTCAATCCCTGTATCAGAAGGCTTGCGGTGTTTTTCTATGACATTGACAATCGATTTCGGTTCTTCCACCGGTTGCCTGTAGAAGTCGTCAACCGGTTCCAGCTCCTCCTCGTCAACAACTTCCGTTTCTTCCTCGTCAGCCCGCAAAGGTTCCTCATCATGCGAAGGAAAATTCTCTTCCGGGGCAACGTCAACATCCTCTGTGACAATATCTTTCTTCCACCATTCACCTGTGAGAGTGGCAGCTCCGGCCCTGGCAACGCTGGCAATGGGCTTCCTGATCGTCTGAGGACTGACATGCAAAGCAAAAATGAGATAGGCGATCGTCAGAACAAGCATCAATGCTCCCGTCCCGACCTTGCCCATCATTCCGTTCAGTTTGCCGGCGATGAGCAAGCCGAACTCGCCTCCGGGGCCGGCACCGATAAAGGTGGACTTCCCGGCGAAGTACCCCAGGATGACCGATATGAGCACTGCGGCAAGAAGAAAGCGAAGCACATTCTTCCAGAGCCTGAAATATTTTACCCTTATGAGGGCCAGGCTGAAAGCCCCTATAATCAGAGGAATAAAAAATGCACCCAGGCCAAATCCATGAAAGATAAAATAATGACTGATCTTGAAACCGAACTTTCCTCCCCAGTTCTGGTATGCGAATACTTCATCAGCGGACTTCAGGCTGAGTGAATCCTGGTCAGCTTTACCTGTAAGAACGTAGGAGATGAAGACGACGAGCATGTACACCGCGAAGACAAGAAGAATAAGGCCCAGGATGAACCTTAAATTCTCACCTGACGAGGTGCCGTCTGATTTCTTCTGACGTGATGATGCGCCGTTGCTTTTTTTCTGTTTGCCCATCGTAAAAAATGATTTTTCTATCCCGTTGACCGGCCGTATTAAAATAAAGTGCGAATTTACGAAAAATGGTCGAGCAGGAGATGCAAAAATCTCAAAAGGCCATCATTTTCTGAATAATGGAGTCCATGAAGCTCCTGGTTACCTTTTTATAATTCTGTTTCTGTTCGAAAACCTTATCAGGGATCTCCCTGGCAAAGACTTCATCAGCCGTGAACTGCATTTCAGCCTTCCCCATAATGTAGAAAAAATCCATCAGGACACCGTCAATCTCACTGTATGGAGTAAGCCTGTTTGGTCCCTCGACCTTGATTTCATTGGTGTACCAGATGTAACGGGTTGTTTTGGTGCCGGGCAGGGTGACCCTTACCTGCCGGCAGTTAAATCCGCAGATGACAGACCTTCTGCCTGTCTCGCTGAAGGTTATTCCTTCCATTGAAGAGAAACCGGGCTGCATATCCCTCGGAGTGCCTTCGCAATAATACTTGAAAGACAGCAAATTAAGGTAGGTATCGTAAATATGTTCCTTTGGATTAATGATCGATGAAATCCCGGAGTTGCCAAAGGGAGCCTTGAGGTTTGTGGCGATCAGGTCATTCCTGAATGAAATGACCATTTCCCTGGGCAGAAAATCTGATGAGAGGGAAGTCGGGTTATTAATATATTTAATGTTATAGTAGACCTCACCCTCATGCATGTTTCTCATGCCTTTCTCCTTGCATGACGGCAATATAAAAATCAGGATTATAAAAGGGATAAAATGGAGAAAGCGATTCTTCACGTAAGGCTATTTGGCTGTAAATGTAACAAATCTGAATATTAAACGGAGAAGCAGTACTGTTCAGTATCTCTGGGATAATTGTTTTCCCTGCAAAGGTGGGGTTTAACTATGTTTAATTTGATTTTAAAGTTTTAGCTTTGTCACCGCATTCGTGAAAGAGAATTATGAGTAAAAAACTTGCTGTTGTCGCCTTGGGCGGAAATGCACTTCTCAGAGGTGATCAGATAGGTACTATTGAGGAGCAGGAACAGAACACCACTGCTACACTTGAGAACCTTATCTTTCTCATCAGGGAAGGATATGATCTCGTTATAACACATGGCAACGGCCCGCAGGTTGGGAATATTCTCATGAGGAATGATGCCGGGGAACAGATGTACGGCATAGCCCAGATGCCGATTGATATTTGCGTAGCCGACTCCCAGGGCGGCATCGGATATATGATCGAGAGGATGTTCAAGAATGTGCTGAACAGGCATGGGATAGAAAAGAACGTAGTGTGCCTGATCACCACGGTAATTGTAGACAAGGATGACCCTGCCTTTAAAGATCCCCAGAAGAGAGTGGGTAAAATATACACGAGGGAACAGGCTGATGATCTGACAGCAAAAAAAGGATGGGTTTTCAGGGAGGAAGTCAAGACTGAAGGCGGCTTTCGCAGGGTGGTGCCCTCACCCAGGCCTGCCGGTATTATGAATGATGAACTTATCGGTGAACTGGCCCGGAGGGGAAGCATTGTCATCGCTGCCGGCGGCGGCGGTGTGCCTGTTTATATCGATGAAAAAAAAGATGTCAGGCCGGCCGAGGCAGTCATAGACAAGGATCTGGCCTCTTCACTGCTGGCATCAAAAATCGGAGCTGATGAGTTTTATATCCTCACTGATGTCCCGTACGTCTATATTAACTACAAAAAACCTGACCAGGAGATAAAGGAGTTCCTTGATTACAAGGACACTATGAGGTATCTTGAGGAGGGCCAGTTTACAAAGGGGAGCATGGCTCCGAAGATTGAGGCCTGTCTTAACTTCATCAAGGCAGGAGGCAGCAAGAGCGTCATCACCGAGGCTTTCAAACTGGAGGACAGAAGGTATGGGACGAAGATTACGATGGAATACGATTAAAGTCAGAAGGTCTAATGTCAAAAAGTCAAAAGGCAGTAGGCAGTAGGCAATAGGCAGTAGTGCAAAAACAGATAACAGATAACCGAAAACGTCATGGCATATAACCTGAGAAACAGACATTTCCTGAAGCTTCTTGACTTCACCCCGGAAGAGATTAAATTTCTTCTTGACCTTGCATTTGACCTTAAAAAGGCAAAGTACGCAGGCACTGAGCAGCAGAAGCTCAGGGGGAAGAACATAGCCCTTATATTTGAGAAGTCCTCAACACGCACACGTTGCGCCTTTGAGGTCGCTGCCCTTGATCAGGGAGCCCATGTGACCTACCTCGGACCTTCGGGATCACAGATAGGCCATAAAGAGTCGATGAAGGATACTGCCAGGGTACTGGGCCGAATGTATGACGGTATCGAGTACCGCGGTTACGGGCAAACCATAGTGGAGGAACTGGCCGCCTATGCCGGAGTTCCGGTTTGGAACGGACTGACAACCGAGTTTCATCCCACACAGATCCTGGCCGATTTCATGACCATGATGGAGCACAGCGATAAGCCTCTTAACCGGATCAGCTTCTGCTACCTTGGTGATGCCCGTAACAACATGGGTAACTCACTGATGGTGGGAGCAGCAAAGATGGGAATGGATTTCAGGGCAGCTGCCCCGAAAGCATGCCAGCCGGCTGATGATCTCGTGAAGAAATGCCGCGAAATAGCCGCTGAGACAGGTGCGAAAATAACGCTGACGGAAGATGTTGCTGAAGCAGTAAAGGGTGCAGACTTCCTGTACACTGATGTATGGGTCTCAATGGGTGAGGCTGATTCGGTGTGGGAGGAGAGGATAAAACTGCTTAAGCCTTACCAGGTGAATGCTGAGGTGATCAGGCTGACCGGCAATCCGAAGGTAAAGTTCCTTCACTGCCTGCCTGCATTCCATAACAGGGAGACAAAGGTAGGAGAGGAGATGTTTAAGAAATTCGGGCTTGACGGGATGGAGGTGACGGAAGAGGTGTTTGAATCTCCTCATTCCATCGTATTTGATGAGGCCGAGAACCGCATGCATACGATCAAGGCGGTGATGGTTGCAACCCTGGGCGCCTGATCTGCTGGTCAGGCAATCAGTATTTTTACAAAATAGAAAGTCATCAGGAGAGAGGCGGCTAGCTTCAGCCCCACACCGGTCAGGAAGCCCAGCAGGCTCCCGAATCCGGCCTTTAATGCATATTTGATATCATCCCTGAAGAGGAGCTCACCGACAACCGCTCCGATGAAAGGTCCGAGGATGATCCCAAACGGCCCCAGGAACAGGCCGATAATTAGCCCGACAGTGGCACCCCTCATTCCGTATTTGGATCCTCCGAACTGACGCGTGCCCCATATAGGAACGATATAATCGATCACTGTGACCACTATTGCAACCACTCCGAGTATGATGAACAGGTTTGTGCTGACAGGTCCGAATTTTGTAAAATGGAGTACGACAAGACCAAGATAGGTCAGCGGAGGACCTGGCAGCACCGGCAGCAGGCATCCCGCGATACCAACAATCATCATCACAATGGCAAGAGCCAACAAGACATAGTCCATCTTACTTAAGCTTTAATATTGCAGACAGAAAAGAAGGTATTCTTACCTGGAACCCAATTCATCAAAATCAACGTCGGAGAATTCGCTGGTCTGTTCTCCGGCAACAACCTCTTCACTCTCAGCAGCTACTCTGGTCCCGATATGAAGGGCTTCGCCGTTACCTGCGAAAGTCACTGCCTCACGCAGTCCTTCAGTGAACTTTTCAAAGTCTTCCTTGTACAGAAAAATTTTGTGCTTTTCGTAGAACATCTTTCCCTCTTTCCCTTGTCTCTTCTTGCTCTCCGTTATTGTCAGATAAAGATCTTCGTGTCTCGTGGACTTCACATCAAAGAAGTAAGTCCTCTTACCTGCACGTACCACTTTGGTGAAAACCTCCTCCTTGTCATTTCTATCATTCTGACCTTCATTTCTGCCTTTCTCGTCTTCCATCAGTAGCGAATGTTTTAGGGTTTCAAATAGTTAGCATGGTCAAATGTAACAATAATTTTAAAAAAACAAATTGGCCTCACCAAATTGTAAGAGAAATTTGGGCTATGACGCTGATTGCAAAGCGATTTTTTTAACTTTGCTGCCTGAAAAATCAGTTCTTTCAATGATAAGCAGACGACAACTCAGGATAAAGGCACTTTCGGTTCTTTACGCCTGCAACAGGAAGGAGATTGATGATCTGGCAACGGCCGAACATGAGCTTATGCTGAGCATCAGGAAGAGTTATGATCTCTACCACTATCTGCTTTTGCTTCTGATAGCCATGTCAGATATGGCCAGGGGGAAGGCCACCCTCTCACGAAAGAAAAACATACCCGCCCCGGAAGACATCAATCCCAATACCCGCTTTTCG
This sequence comes from uncultured Bacteroidales bacterium, assembly GCA_963780735.1. GTDB lineage: Bacteria > Bacteroidota > Bacteroidia > Bacteroidales > VadinHA17 > SR-FBR-E99. The sequence goes on along the minus strand of CAWADB010000009.1, from coordinate 44,544 downwards.
GAGAACAGAATCATTGCGCAGTTGAGGAAAAATGAGCAGCTGCATCAATATGCCAGGCCAATGTCTGCTTTGTGGACAAAAAAAGACCGTATCACCACATTAGGTTCACTCAGCCGCTGGCTGGGAACGCTGGGTCTGTCATGGTCAGATCATCCTGAAGTCGTCAGGGAAGTTTTTAATGAGATGACAAACTGGGAAGATTACAATGAGTATATGTCATCGGATGACAACAGCTACCGGGCAGACCAGAGGTTCATAAAAGACCTGGTGACAAAACTGCTGCCTGCATCGGAGGAACTGTCTGCAAGCCTCGAGGAACAGTCAGTCTACTGGAATGATGACCTGGCGTTTGTGACTGCCATGATCCGCAATACACTGGGAAAATTCAAGGAGCAGGATGACGGAAGTAACATTGTCCTGGCGCCTATGTTCACTAACAGCGACGACGAGAATTTTGTTAAGGTACTGCTCAGGAAAGCTATCCTGAACGGTGATAAGAACAGGGAACTCATTGACGCACACACTACAAACTGGGAGATAGAGCGTATAGCGTTAATGGATAAGCTAGTAATGCAACTGGCTATAACTGAGTTGGTTGAATTTTCAGAGGTGCCCGTTAAAGTAACCCTGAACGAATATATCGAGATCGCAAAAGACTATTGCACGGCCAAAAGCAGTACTTTTGTGAACGGAATTCTTGACAAAATTGTCAGGGAGATGCGGGCAAACGGCAGTTTTACCAAGGCAGGGAGAGGACTGATCGGGGAGAGTGAGGAGCCGGGAACGCCTAAAGTGCCCAGAGCGCCAAAACCTAAAGTGAACCAAAGTGAAGTTAAGGGACCTGCAGGAGGCAAAGAGCGTGCAGCACGGAACAGATTAAAGAAAAAATAATGAAAAGACTTCTGACATATTTTTCGACAGCAATCGTACTGGTTGCGGTGATATTTGCATCATGCGGCAGAGGGTCATCGGGTGAGAGCAAGAACCAGCCTGCAGATACAACAGGTGTGGCAGTCATAACCTTCAAAATGCTCGAGCATAATTTTGGTGTTGTGAAAGCCGGTGAGAAGGTAGGCTGTATCTTCCAATTCACGAACACCGGAAATGCCGACCTGGTATTGACATCCGCTACTGCAAGCTGCGGGTGCACCGTTCCGAAGTACAGCAAAAAGCCTGTCTCTCCGGGAGAAACGGGCGCCGTTGAAGTGGCTTTCGACACTTCCGGAAGAGATGGCATACAGACAAAGACTGTTGTAGTTCAGTCGAATGCAGAGAATAATATAGTTATATTGCGTATTATTGCAGAGGTAAAAAAAGAAGAAACAACTAAATAACAATTATCAATTATGAACACATTAGCATTTATCTTTTTACAAGCCGTCCCGGCAACGCAGGGAAAACCAAATATGCTTACGAGCCTGCTTCCCCTTCTGCTTGTTTTTGTGGTATTTTATTTTTTCATGATCAGACCACAGATGAAAAAGCAGAAAGAGCTCACGAACTTCCGCAGCGCTATTTCCAAGGGAGACAAGGTGATTACTACAGGTGGCATCTACGGCAAGGTCCTTGATGTGACTGAAAATATTGTAACGATTGAAATTGCCAACGACGTAAAGGTAAGGGTCGATAAGAACGCTGTTCTTAGAGATCCTTCTGATATGCAGCCTAAATAGTTAGCATTACATTACCGCAGGGCGATGACAACTGACGAAAAAAAGCAAAGAAGAAAATTTCTTAACAGGGAATTGCCTGTCTTTGCTTTTTTTCTTTTGCTCTCGTTTATTTTCTGGTACCTGAATGAGCTCAGCAAGGATCTCGAAGGCACCATCAATTACCCGGTCAGGTACATTAATCCGCCTAAAGAACGCATTGTTACAGGGGAACTCCCTGCCAAGCTTGAGATGGACCTGCGCGGACCGGGTTACACCATCCTCAAGATGAAACTTTCAGGAAGCCGGGCTCCGGTGGTGATTGACTTTTCAAAAACCAGTCCGAAGCGCTTCCCGGGGAAATCGCCGAATTATTACCTTGTCACATCAGGACTGATCCAGAGCTTTTCGAAACAGTTGCACGCTGATTTTGAAATTATTGCCATTAATCCTGATACCCTTTACTTCGGCTTTGACAGGTTGGTCACACGCAGGATTGCCGTAATTCCTGATCTTGATATCGAATTGACACAGGGACATAAAGTGGTTATTGTCCCTGATCCTGACAGCATTACTGTCCTGGGACCTGAGCATATCCTTGACACTCTAAGGGGGATCCCCACACGCCATCGCTCTTTCAAGAGGATGGACGAGAATTTCAGGGCGAAGATACCGCTTGAATGCCCTGAATACCTTGAGACGGCACAGAAGAGAGTGGTTGTGGAGGTTACCATTACCGGCAGGCCATCATCTATTTTCAACCTGAAACATCAGCGGGAGGAAGATTAGTCATTCATTTTATGGCACGAAGATTAGGCGTCACCGGCGGTATAGGCAGCGGCAAGACAACCGTCTGCAGGATCTTCAGGGTTCTGGGCGTGCCTGTTTTTGTTGCTGACGTTGCAGCCAGGGAGGTCATGAATGATGACCCGGGGATACGTGACAAGATAAATGACATCGCGGGTAAAGACTTGTACTCAGGAGGAGAGCTGGACCGCATGGAGCTGGCACGTCTTATTTTTAACCGGCCGGAGATGCTTAAAAGTGTCAATGCAGCGGTTCACCCCGTTGTTCTGCAGATCTTCGGCAAATGGGCTGATGAAGCAGATGCACCTTATGTCATAATGGAGGCTGCCGTACTTTTTGAGTCAAAGGCCGACACATATGTCGACAGGGTGGTATCAATTTCGGCACCGGTCGAGGAACGAATTGCACGTGTGATGGGCCGGAACGAGTTGAGCCGCGAACAGGTCATAGAGAGAATTAACAATCAGCTTGAGGATGACGAACGGGAAGAACAGTCATACTACGTCATTAATAATGCTGATAATGAAATGATAATACCGGAGATACTGAAGATCCATGAGGATATGCTCCGGCTTGCAGAAAAGGACAGGTGATGGGGAATTTTGCCAAATGGATTGGAGGAGGACTCGGTTTTGTTATGGGAGGCCCGATAGGCGGACTGCTGGGATTTTTCATCGGGTCGGTGGTTGACAGCTCAACAAGAGTGGTGTGGGACCAGCCCGGACAGTCTGTCGGGCAGCAGCCAAGGTACAGAACCACGCCGGGTGATTTTGCAATGAGCCTGGTAGTACTGATCGCCGCGGTAATGAAAGCTGACGGGAAAGTACTTAAGTCAGAACTCGATTATGTCAAACGGTTCCTTGTTTCACAGTTCGGCTACGACACTGCCCAGGAAGCACTGACGATGCTCAGGGACCTCCTTAAAAAGGATATTCCCCTGCGGGATGTGTGCTCTCAGATACGGAGCGGAATGGATTACTCCTCCAGGCTTCAGCTTATTCACCTGTTGTATAATCTGTCCGCCGCCGACAGCAGGTTCGAACCGGCAGAGACAAAAGTCATTCAGTCTATTTCTGAAATGATTGGTATCTCGACAAACGATTATGAGTCAATACGTAATATGTTTGTCCCGGCTACCGATGCAGCTTACCGCATACTGGAGGTTGAACGGGCCGCCACCGAAGAGGAGCTTAAGAAGGCTTACAGGAAAATGGCATTGAAATACCATCCTGACAAGGTCAGTCACCTCGGCGAGGAATTCCGTAAAACAGCAGAGGAGAAATTCAAGGCTGTCAACGAGGCATGGGAGAAAATCAAGAAGGAACGTAACATGGTTTAACAAGTGTCTGATATATAGTTATTAACAATTAAATTATAAAAAAATGAATCTGAAAGATATTCTGGCAATCTCCGGTGAGGGGACACTGTTCAAGTTCATTGCACAGGGCAAAAATGCCGTAATTGTTGAGAACCTCGAGACAGGCCGGCGTATAAGTGCGGGCGCAACAGCGAAAGTAAGCGCTCTCGAAGAGATATCCATCTTCACGACAGGTGAGGATATGCCTCTCGGAAAGGTTCTGGACAAGATATGGGAGAAAGAGAACGGCGGAGAGACGCTGTCTTATAAGCTTCCCGATGATGACCTGAAGAAATATTTCGGAGAGGCCTTCCCGGAGTATGACAGGGACAGGGTCTACACCTCCGATATAAGAAAGGTTCTTCACTGGTATAACATCCTCCATAAGCTGAATCTGCTTGTAAAGGAGGAAGAGGAGAAGAAAGAGGAGGCCGGCACTGAGGAGGTAAAAGCCGAGGCAAAGGTTAAGGCTGCCCCGAAAGAGAAAAAGACACCTGTGGCAAAAAAAGCAAAGGTCGCACCGGATAAAACCACTGTCAGGAAGAAGGCCTCGAAGAGCGAGTAGCATGGCCATTACAAATTTCGGCGGCGAAGAGGTTGTTTTTGATTATGATGAATCTCAGATCATCATAATACCTGTGCCGTATGATGCAACCAGCACATACATAAAAGGTGCGGACAAAGGTCCTGCTGCTATTCTCGACGCTTCGCCGGCGCTGGAGTTTTATGACACAGAGACCCGTTCAGAAGCATTCAGGAAAGGGATATTCACACTACCTCCCGTTATTGCCGGGCCTGATCCCGTTGAGCTTACTGAAGCGGTTTACAAAACCGTTGCCGGCATCTTTGCTGCAGACCGTTTCCCTGTGGTCATAGGTGGTAACCATACAGTAAGTATAGGAGCATTCCGGGCGGCTGCGGAAGTATTCCCCGGACTTACTATACTTCAGCTTGACGCCCACTCCGACCTTCGTCCTTTCTATGAAGGTTCTCCTCTTAATCATGCCTGTGCAGCTGCAAGGGCAAAGGAATTTGCACCGTTGGTGCAGGTGGGTATACGCAGCATGTCAGCAGAGGAGCTGCCTTTTGTTGACCCGAAGAGGATTTTCTACGCTCATGAACTATGGGCGGATAAATCACTTTATACAAAAGCTCTCAGTCTCCTGACAGAGAATGTCTATGTCACTGTTGACCTCGATGTCTTTGATCCGTCGATCATGCCCTCAACGGGCACACCTGAACCCGGCGGCCCTGATTACCGCGAGCTGATGTCATTCCTTCGCGAGGTTATGAGCAAGCGTAATGTAGTCGGGTTTGATGTTGTCGAGCTGTGTCCTTCCGCCACCAGCAGGACTCCTGATTTCGTGGCGGCGAAGATTATTTACCAGCTGCTCAGTTACAGGTTCTCAAGCTAACCGGATCACCTTGGCTTATCGTACAGTTTGGCCTCCTCCCAGATGACATTCATCTCCTCGAGGCTCATGTCATGAAGCGAAAGTCCCTGTTCCAGTGTTTTTTTCTCCAGGTAGTTGAACCTGCTGATAAATTTCCGGTTAGTTTTTTCCAGCGCTGATTCCGGATCGATCTCATACAGTCGTGCTGCATTAATCAGGGAGAAAAAGAGGTCACCGAGCTCTGCTTCAATGTCGACCTTCCGTCCCTGAAGCACCTCCTCCTTCAGCTCATTCAGTTCTTCAGTAACCTTATCCCATATCTGTTCACGGCTATCCCAGTCGAACCCCACACCCCTTACTTTCTCCTGTATCCGGTTGGCTTTTACGGTAGCCGGGAGAGAGGCAGGGACCCCTGACAAAACCGGCTTATACTCACTGTGTTCGTTCATCTTGAGTTTTTCCCAGTTCTCCTCCACCTCGCGTGCACCCCTGGTGACGGTTACATCACCGAAGACATGAGGATGCCTGTACACCAGTTTTTTGTTTATGCTTTCCAGCACGTCACCCATATCGAACAGTCCCTTCTCAGAACCGATCTTAGCATAGAAAACGATGTGCAGCATGATATCACCCAGCTCTTTGCGAATGTCATCATTATCATCCTGTATTATAGCATCAGCAAGCTCATACGTCTCTTCAATCGTGAGTTTTCTGAGGGTTTCGTTCGTCTGCTTCTGGTCCCACGGGCATTTGGCCCTCAGCTCATCCATAATATCCAGCAGCTTTTTAAACTCTTCAACTGTTTTTTCTCTCATCCGGGTTTTATTTTTAAAAAAGACCGTTTCCTGTTTGCCGTGTGTCCCTGACTTCCACTCTCACTGCATCGCCGGTATCAACGCCGAACAGCTGACACAGATCTGCCCCGTTTATCGACACTTCGAGCAGATCGAGGGTATTGAAACGGGTAACAAGTTCACCGACAGGCTCGTCGCTGTATAACCTGCTGATTTTTTCAGTATAATATTTATTGCTTTTTATGAGTATCCTGAAATTTCTGCCTTCAAATACTCTCAGGAATATGTCACGCGTGATGTTGGTTATAGCGTTGCCGTAGGAGTCAATAAAGATGACGCTTCCTATTATCACATCCTTGTTTATGGTTGCCCTAAGCGGCACTTTTTCCGACAGAGCTGTCACTCTTTTACCCAGTTTCTCGGGAGGTTGCCCTGCTACCAGTGCAGCTGCGGCACGAACAAAAAGTGTTATCTCATCGACATTATCATCATTGCTCAGGCTGACTATAAGGTCGGGCTCCGAGTTCAGGATAAGGTTGAACATTCCGTTATCGGCCCCGATAAAATAGTGTCCCCGGGCTTTGACAAGCAGGTGAGGCTTTTCGTCCGAGCCTTCGCTGCTGATAAAAACAAGATGGATGGTGCCTTCAGGGTAGTTGTCGAAAGTGTTTCTGATTACAAAGGCACCGTGCATGATATTCAGCGGTGGTATTCTGCTGGCATTGTTCACCACTGCGACGCCCGGGCAGCTGGAAATCAGCTTGCCCCTGAGTATGCCGGGAAAGATATCGTCCTCCCTCCACTCGGTCGTCAGTGTAATCAAAGCCATTCTCAAAATAGTTACAGCAAAGATAATCTTCTGAAAAAAATAAACTTACTTTGTGAAGGAGCGGTTTTAAAAAATTAAGCTGACTGTAAAGTATTGATTAACAGCTGACAGTAAGAAAGAGAGAGATTAGGCGGATGACTGAAAGAGTGATTTTACTTGATGGGATTGATCCTGTGGTCATGTTTGGGCCGAACAACAGGCTTCTGGAACAGATACAGGGTTACTTCCCGAAGATAAAGCTTGTTGCAAGGGGAAATGAGATCAAACTCATGGGTGAGAGCGAAGAGGTTATCATTTTTGCCGACAAAATATCAGTGCTGCTTGATTATTACAGGCATTACAACAGGCTTGACGAAAATGACCTGGAGCGGCTTCTGCTCGATGATGATCATATGCGCACTGCCTCAAACGGTGATTTTGAGGATGCACTGGTCTTTGGCACCAACGGCAGGCCGGTCAGAGCCCGGACTGTCAACCAGCTTCTCCTGGTGAAGGAATATTCCGCCAACGATCTTATTATTGCTGAAGGACCGGCAGGTACCGGCAAGACATACACTGCCATAGCACTTGCCGTAAGAGCGCTGAAGAACCATGAGGTGAAAAAGATCGTGCTCACACGCCCTGCCGTCGAGGCTGGAGAACGTCTGGGCTTCCTTCCCGGAGACATGAAGGATAAGCTGGACCCTTATCTTCAGCCGCTGTATGATGCACTGCACGACATGATCCCGTCACGCAAGCTGGAGCAATGGATTGAAGACGGGACGGTGCAGATAGCGCCACTGGCTTTCATGCGCGGACGAACGCTTGAGAACAGCTTTGTGATCCTTGATGAGGCACAGAATGCGACTGTCAGCCAGCTGAAGATGTTCCTCACTCGTATGGGTGTCAGCTCGAAGTTCATACTCACAGGCGATACCACCCAGATAGACCTTCCAAGGAGAAGTGACTCAGGCCTTCTTCAGGCAATAAGGTTGCTGACGGACATCGAAGGCATTTCGGTCATCCGGTTTGATGAAGGAGATATTGTCAGGCACAAGCTCGTCAGGCATATCGTCAGGGCATATGACAACGAAGAGAAAAGTCAATTCGAAGAGAGGAAAGAGACAAAATAATACAACTATGACAAATGCAATAACAAGGACAGACTTCAATTTCCCCGGGCAGAAAGGTATCTACAGGGGAAAGGTAAGAGATGTGTACAATATTGATGACAGGTACCTGCTGATGGTGGCTTCTGACCGGATCTCGGCATTTGATGTTGTACTGCCGGAAGGAATTCCTTTTAAAGGTCAGGTTCTTAATCAGATAGCAGCAATGTTCCTGGATAAGGTAAGGGATATAGTACCCACATGGAACATTGCAACACCTGATCCGAATGTGACTGTCGGCTACCGGTGCGAGCCCTACCCGGTTGAGATGATTGTGCGAGGTTACCTCACCGGCAGCTCCTGGAGAACCTACAAGTCGGGCATCCGGAAGATCTGCGGCATCCCTTTGCCTGACGGAATGAAGGAGCACCAGCGCTTTCCGCAACCGATAATCACTCCCACAACCAAGGCTGAACACGGAATGCATGATGAAGATATTTCAGGGGAAGAGATAGTAAGATCCGGACTGGTATCAGAATCAGAATACGCCAGACTTGAAGATTATGCTATGAAGCTTTTTCTGCGGGGATCTGAGATAGCTGCCGCACACGGGCTCATACTGGTAGATACAAAGTACGAGTTTGGCAAGCGTAACGGAGAAATTTACCTCATTGATGAGATACACACTCCGGACAGCTCTCGGTACTTTTATGCTGACGGATATGAGGATCGCTTCGCCAGGGGAGAGCAGCAGAAACAGCTCTCGAAGGAATTCGTGCGTGAATGGCTGATGGCAAACGGTTTCCAGGGAAGGGAAGGGGAAAAGGTGCCGGAAATGACACCTGCCTTCGTCACGGAGATATCAGACCGGTATATCGAACTCTATGAAAACATCACCGGCACGAAGTTTGTCAGAGCTGAAGCAGAAAACCCGGTCAGGCGGATCGAGAGGAATGTTGAACGGTTCCTGCCGGAGCTTAAATAGATATCGTTTGTAACTTTTTTAATTGAATGAATAATACTTTTGCACTTCACAAACTGTCACATATGTTGCTGAAACGCATTTTGCCTGCCATTTTGCTCCTGGTCACCTTTCTCTTACCGGCTGAGCTGTCCGCTCAGGTGCCGGCGCCTGTGGCTGTTGAGATATCAACACAGAAGATTGTTGCTGAGGGCAAGGTATATTACATGCACCAGGTGTTAAAGGGTCAGACACTCTATTCAATTTCCAAAGCATATAATGTGACTGTTGACCAGCTCACCCGTAATAATGAGATCCCGCCCGCCGGTATCAAGGAGGGGCAGATGCTTAAGGTGCCGGCTAACTCTGCTGCTACGGCCACCGCTTCGGCCTCAGCAACACCTGCAAACCAGGATGAGCGTTTTCTTTACCACAGAGTGAAACGAGGAGAGACGCTCTCATCAGTTGCCGGTGAGTATGGCATATCTGTCCGTGATCTGAAGAAAGCCAACAAGGGACTGCTCTTCCCGCATGAGGGTGACTACCTCATGATACCCCGAAAGAAAATAACTGCGCAGCCTGCCGAGAAAAAGCCGTTGCCGGATACCGTAGCTGTACCTGAGGAACTGAGAGATACTCTGATTTTTGCCGGCGAGAAGGAGATATTCACCAAACTTTCAGAAAATACAGTACTTAAGGACCTGAGAGGCTCTGTCAAGAGTTGCCGTGATGCTCCCGTTCTTCATAAATGAGAATAACTCAAGATCTTATGTGGATTCAACCAAAAAGGATGCACAGGGCAATAAAATATACAGGGAGGTGTCAATGGACGACACCTGGATCTATGAGGGCAGCCTGCCTTTCCTGGAAGCGTACGAGGGCATCCTGATAGCTGTCGACAGCCTGCGGTCACTGGGACTGAATATCGAGCTTGATGTCTATGATATTACCGGTGATTCAACTGAACTTAACAGAATTATATGGTCAGGAAAACTCAATGATGTTGATCTGATCATCGGCCCCGTATTTTCCTCCAATCTGAATCGTATGGCTGCTTACGCGGCTGAACGCAATATCCCCATCGTATCACCTGTACCGCTTCGTGACCAGAATATTCTGGAGAACAGACCGACTCTTTACAGGGTTTACCCGTCGGCAAACGTTTCCCAGGACATTGTGGTCAGGGAACTGGAATCGCACAAGGGAAGCAATATTGTTTTCGTATATGCCGACACCCTGATGAATGATCCGAAAACAGCAGGGTTTTGGAACAGACTGAAGGCATCAATAGGAACTGACAGTTTGAACAACACCACCCTGCTCACGCCCCAATATTTCACCGGGGCAATAAAAAAGCGCGATACCTACAGCGGGGTGGCATCATTCGAGGGTTTACTGAAACCAGACAGGGAGAATATTATAATTCTTGCTTTTACACAAACCCCCATTGTCAGTTCAGCTTTCTCAACACTCCACACACTGTCCCGGAAGTACGATATCAAAGTGATCGGTTATCCTGAAATAGGCGGGCAGGAGACCATTGAGATCAAATACTACTATGATCTTGAGCTGTTTATCCCGACTGAGTCATATATCGATTTCAACTCCCCGGCTGCTGCATCGTTCACTTCGGTCTTCAGGAACAAGTTCAGGACAGAGCCGATGGCCGGGAGTTTTGCCTGGAGAGGTTTTGATATTGCCTATTACTTTATCGGCGGAATTGCAAGTCACGGCCATGACTTCCTGAAAGATCCGGGTATTTTCAATCCTGCCCTCCTGTGCCTTGACCCTGACTTCAGGCGCGAACGCCCGGGTGACGGTTATGAAAACAGGGGGATGTTCATACTTCATTATAAAAAGGATATGACAATTGAAGTCAGGAGTCCCCTGCCTGAAGTAAACTTCGGGATTAACTCCGGTCCTCAGGATCAGGACTGACCCTTAAGGCTCATAAGTACAAAATCAATAACTATCGGAAGATCTTCGGGACTGACACCGTTGGCTGTAAGTACAGGGGTATCATCGTTAAAGATATTCATGAATGTCTCAACGGTCATTTTCCCGCTCTCCAGAGCGCGGATATAGTATTCTGATGCCTTGCGCGGATTTGCCTGGCAAAGGGCCAGATGACCCATGTTGATCATGTCATGAGGGGTCAGACCTGCTTCTGCAAGACGTTCGAAATATCGCTCCGCCTCATTGAATTTACCTGTCATAAGATAACACCATGCGATTGGTCTCAGAACCTTTACGTTGCCGGGATTCTGGTATTCAATGCGGAAATAATATTTCAGTGCCTCATCATAATTGCCTGTGTCAAGATAACAGTGAGCTGTCATCAGTATGGAAGTAAGGTCATCAGGTTCGCTCTTCAGTGCTCTGAGGTAGATGTTCAGCGCCTCATGATTACGGTTCAGTTTTCTCAGGCATAAGCCAATTTTACGAAGTGTCCAGGGCTTCGGATCGATGATTGACGCCATCGTGTACTTTTCGAGCGCTTTCTCAAATTCACCTGCCTTCTGGTAACAGTAACCCGCTTTTTCATGAAGCTCTGCATCATCGCTCACCGATTTGATCAGCGAGAGGTACAAAGCAAGCGCATCGTCATAGTACTCTTTCCCGAAGAAATAATCAGCCAGCGACCTGTCATCCGCGGTTGTGCCGCACACATCCCTGTAAAATAATGAGTTGTATATATCGAGCCGGCTCATGAAGAGGTCGTCAAATTCATTCTTGAAGTCTGACAGCTTGTAGAACCGGTAGAGATCATGGATATACTGTGTTAAATTTGTTCTGAAGACGGCTGAAGGATCGGTAAGTTCATTATCATATTTCATCTGTTCAAGACCCTCAAGTTCCATCCTGAACACCTTCAGCATCAGGTTTTTCTGGTCAGCGGGCAGGAATTTCATATTAAGGATCAGCGAGAATTTGTCTGAGTTACAGATAAACGGGGTCTTGTACAGTGCCTCGGCAAGCTCATTTATACCCGGACCAAGGATCTCGTCCCTGAAAATCTCATCCACAGCCAGGTGATCGGGGTAGAAGGGGATGAACCAGTTTCGGAGCTCCCTGAAGAAATCAAATTTCTTCAACCCTGAGAAAGCTGACATGTAAACATCGGATCCCTCCATCTGAAGGTTTGTAAGTTCCTCCATGGTCTTGAACATCTCCTCAGAATCTTTAAACATGTCCGACCAGTCAGGGTTCTGCCCTTCACCGGTATTCTCACCCAGGATAGCATCAAGATCCAGCTTTTCTTCTATCCGCGGTCTGAGTTTCACAACCTTGGGGAGGATTTCCTCGCTCATTCGTCTGCTCAGCTTTTCTGTGTCGCGTGATCTAATTGCCTGAAGCACCACCAGGCGGCATTTTTCCCTGAAGCCGTTGTTTGTCGCAAGCTCCCTTACAGTCTGCATGACCTCCGGGTACAGGCTGAGACGGTCATCGTAATAATAGAGGCTGAGAACCAGTCCTGTCAGTGCTCTTTCGGGTACGTGCTGAGTCTGGTCCGTGTAAAGTTTCCCAAGAAGGGTGAGCTTGGCCGGATCCCAGATCCTAAGGCTGCTCAGTGTGATGGCACTTACAAAAGAAGCCATCTCATGCCATTCGAATTTTTCCGAACTCCGGAGTATTTCAACGAGGCTTTCTTCGGCCTCACCATAGTAGTCTGTCAACCATAAATGATTGAAAATGATCCCCGAGAGACGCTCCTTTTCTGTTGCCTGCTCTTTTTCTGTCTCTGGTTTTTTTATCTCGGCTGATGAAAGCAGGTCATCCAGCCGCGACTTAAACACCAGGTCGTCAACACTCTGTATAATATCACCTCCCCTGAGCCTTTCCTCTCTTTCCTCCCGAGCTCTGACAGAATAAGTGTACCACCCAGATTGATGTGCCAAAATGTCCTGTTTTATTTTATCGTTCAGCTTGAGAATGCTCTGCAGAAGTTTGATATATACTTTCTGGCGGTCGGGGTCTTTAATGCCGTCAACTGTATACTTAAGGATGTTCATATATGTCATTTTCAGCTCCGTGAACTCATCCCTGAAGCCTCCAAGTGAAACATTATCAAGCATATCAGACATGATGTCAAAACTCTGCTTAACCTTATGTCTGACAACAAGGTTACAAACCCGCTTGTGCTGAAGTATAATAGTGGATACATTCATTTTATTCAGATAATAGCATTTACCTGAGAAACAGTGCAACAATCAGGCCACCGGGAGGTTCAGAAGGTGAAACCTATGCTGACATAAGGCTTAACCGCTTTATAGAATACTTCCTTGTCATATAAACCGTGCATTACTCCGAGGCGTATCGGACCTGCGATGGTCATATAACCAATCCCCAATCCATACCCGCCAACGAATGAAAAGCCTTTTTCACGGTCAAGTTCCTGGATTGCAAAGAGATTAGCACCGAAACTGATGTGAAGGTCTTTCGCCACCTCATAGTCAGCAATGAGTCTTACACCGGCAAGGTTTTTCAGAGGAATCTGGTTGTCATAGAAACCAATGGCAGACACTGACCGGTCCGTCGTGGGTGTGATGCCACCGAGAAGGAAAAAGCTGTTTTGTGCAGAGACAGTATCGGCGTCTGTAAAGAACAGGGCTTCCCCGCCGACATTCCATGTCAGTTTGGGTGCGGGCGACCAATAGGCACTGAACCAGCCTCTGAAAGTAAAATTGTGATGGAAAGAGAAATCTCCCTGGTCCGACCTGGTATAATCCGTTCTCAGCGTATCTGTCTTTATGACTCCCATGACAAGCTTGGATAGTGAGGCAGATACGCTGTATGTGATTCCTTCATTTGGAAAGTGCTTCGTATCCAGTGTGTTTGCCTGGTAACTATAGGCAAGGGTGACGTAATTATAAGTGAGCCTTTCAATATGGCTGGCTGAAATATAGTCAGTAACAAGGTTATCGTTTTCAAACCTCACAGACAGGTTCATCAGGTGGTTGAGGCTTATTCTCTGGCTGACCGAGAGACTCGTGATGTAGTTCTGACTTAGCATGGGACCTGTTTCACCTCTCAGTTCGATGAGAGGGAACTGCGTATTATCCATAAAAAATGAAGCTTCGAGACCAAACTTCTGACTTCTGTCAAGAAACTGGATTGTCCCCAATCTCAGCCTGTAGTACTGTCCGATATATGATTCCGCATAGATAACGGATCTTTGTGTTACAAGGTCCCTGATTGAAAGGGCCAGTACAGCTCCTGCACTAAGGGCAATGTCATAATGCAGCGATCCGTAAATCATAGCTTTAGGCCGTTCAATGCAATCTATTTCCAGCAGGAGCGAATCATTCCGGGGAATTATTTTGTAACTGACTTTCTCAAACCAGGCCTTGCCATAAAGCAACTCGATTCTTTCAGCGAGCAAATCCCTTCCGACCTTCTGACCGGGCCTGATATCAAGAACGCCGATGATCTCTTCGTCACTTGTTATAGTGTTGCCAGTCACATCGATCCTGTCAAAGACATGATACTTGATTTCCGGCAGGGGTACAAGCGGTGCCTGGGTTCCTATGGCATTAAGTGAATCAGCCAGCCGCTGAATTTTTCCCTAAAAGGAAGGGCTGCACGGTAGCCCCTTTCAATGATTAAGTCGATATGGCTGAAGTCGAGGGTGGTATAGTCTTTCATATCAGGCTCGATCAGGATATCGGTTTTGCTCTTTTCTTCCCCGTAATCTGCCAGGCTGGTCAGAAAGCCGATTTGCTTGAGTATCCCGTAGGCAGACTCAAGGTCTTTCTCAGTGTATCTTCTGAAACCGACATATGACCCAATTACGATATCAGCACCCATATCACGCAGTTCGGTAGCAGCATAATTATGGACCACGCCTCCGTCAACGAGCAGAGCAGTATCTATCCTGACAGGTGTGAATACTGAAGGTATGGCAATACTTGCTCTTATAGCCTCCGGCAGATAACCCCCCGTGAGCAGAACAGCTTTGCCTGTAAGCAGGTCAGTGCCCACGCAGAGGTAAGGTATCGGAAGCCGCGAAAAATCAGTGATGTTTGCCGCGGACCAGGAATAATAGCTCAGAAGATTGTCTACCTGCTGACCGGCTATCAGACCTGAAGGCAGCAGGATCTTTTCCCGTGTAATGGGCAGAGAGATCAGGCTGTTGTAAAAATGTTTCTTCTCCAGAAAGATGATCCTGTTCTCCGGGATTCTGTCAGAAAGTATCAGGTTCATATTCGAGCTCATGAACATGGCGGCTATGCTGTCAGGTTTATAACCCATTGCATACAAACCGCCAATGATGCTGCCCATGCTCACTCCTGTGATGTAATCAGGCCTCAGACCTGCTTCTTCCATCACTTTTATCACACCGAGATGTGCCAGTCCTTTTGCCCCGCCTCCGCTGAGGGCGAGGCCGATCTTTGGCCTGACCAGCGAATCCTGCGATTTAACCTGGGCAGGATAGAGAAAAGCCACCAATACAAAAAATACTGCCAGTGATTTAGATAAAGGTATCATACCGGAACCTTTCAGGGATTGAAATGTTCATTATATGGATAGGCAAGTTAGTTAAAACAAGTATATTAGAAACATGAAAAGTGGTATAAAAGTTCAGCAGAAGTGGCTGCCCACGTCAAAGAAGGAGATGGAGGAGCTGGGGTGGGAGCGTGCAGATGTCATACTTTTTACCGGCGATGCCTATATTGATCATCCCTCTTTCGGGGCGGCTGTAATAGCGAGGGTTCTGGAGGCTGCCGGCATGCGCGTTGCGGTGGTGCCACAGCCCAACTGGCGTGATGATCTGCGCGACTTCAGCAAACTCGGTGCTCCGCGATTTTTCTTTGCTGTCACTGCCGGCAACATGGATTCAATGGTTAACCATTACACCGCCACACGCAGGCTAAGGTCCGATGATGCTTATACGGCGGGTGGATCAGCAGGATTCCGTCCTGACTATGCCACGGTTGTCTACACTCAGGCTCTGAAGAAACTCTTCCCGGATATACCGGTTGTCACAGGCGGCATTGAAGCCTCAATGCGCAGGCTGATGCACTACGACTACTGGAAAGATTCTCTCGAACCCTCCATACTTGTCTCCAGCGGGGCTGACATGATTATTTACGGCATGGCCGAAAAGGCGGTGAAAGAACTGGCACTTAGGGTTAAGAAAGGGGAGAAGGTGAACATGATCACTGACCTGCCGCAGTCGGTCTTCCTGAGACCGTCAGGTGAACCTCTGCCTCCGTTGCCAGGGGTGAAGGATATGATGATGCACCCTTGCTCAGAGTCGGGTTCATCCCGAAAAGCTTATGCTGAAAATTTTGTCCTGTTTGAGAAAACGAGCAACAGCCAGAAGCCTGTGAGGCTGATTGAACCATGCGGTGACAAGGTGGTGGTGGTTAATCCTCCAATGTCTGTAGCTTCTGAGGCTGAGACAGATGCTGTCTATGATCTGCCATTTAATTATGCACCCCATCCGCGTTATGAAAAGAAAGGGCCCATACCGGCATGGGAGATGATAAAATTCTCGGTAAATATTCACAGAGGGTGCTTCGGGGGATGCAGCTTCTGTGCCATCGCCGCTCACCAGGGCAAGTTTGTCAGCAGCCGCTCCAAAGCTTCCGTACTGAAAGAGGTGGAGCGCATCAGCAGGATGGAGGGCTTTAAAGGTTATCTCTCTGATCTGGGCGGGCCGTCGGCAAATATGTACCGCATGGCCGGCCGTAATAAGGAGATGTGTTACAAATGCGGCCGGCCGTCATGTATCTGGCCCGCGGTGTGCAACAATCTTGAGACATCGCACCGTGATATCCTGGATCTTTACAAGACTGTCAATTCACTTCCGTACATAAAAAAGGCTTTTGTAGGAAGCGGGGTGAGATATGATCTTTTAATGAAGGAATACAACCGTTCTGCCGGAAGGGATGAGGAGCATTACCTGAAGGAGCTGATAGTAAATCACACCAGCGGGAGACTGAAGGTAGCCCCGGAACATACCGACGATCAGGTGCTGTATCTCATGAGAAAGAGCTCATTCAGGCACTTCAGGAAGCTGAGCGAAATTTTCGGCGGGATAACACGCAGCAACGGGTTGAAGTATGAGCTGATCCCGTATTTTATATCAGCACACCCGGGGACCACGGATGAGAAGATGGGGGCGCTGGCCCGCGAACTGAAGGACCTGGGGATGCATCCGGAACAGGTTCAGGATTTCACTCCCACTCCGATGACGCTTGCCACGGCCATGTATTATCTTGGTTTTGATCCGTATACAGGTAAAAAAGTGCATGTCACCCGTGACATAAGCGGCAAACGCAGGCAGAAGGAATACTTCTTTAAGGGTCAGGGATCAGGACGCGGGGCACAGAGCACCGCACGAAGAGCACGGGGCACCGGCGGGAGAAGTGAACGTAAAGCGTAGAGACTTTGGACCTTCAGACTATGTTATTCGTATTCCTTCAGAATATTCCTGACGTCATCAGGTGCCACCCTGCCGTACGTCTTACTGCCAACAAGCACCACCGGCGCCAGCCCGCAGGCACCAACACATCTCAAACTTGAAAGTGAAAACTTGCCGTCAGGAGTTGTCTGGCCAACCTGCAGCGACAGCTCCTTCCTGAACTCGTCAAGTACCTTCTCAGCGCCTCTGACATAACATGCGGTACCCATACAAATGCTTATCGGGTGTTTACCCTTGGGTGTCATGGTAAAGAATGAATAGAAAGTCACAACACCGTAAACCTGTGCAACCGATATATTTAATCTGGAGGCTACAGCTTCCTGCACTTCGGCAGGAAGGTATCCGAAATGCCCCTGGCAGGTATGCAGTACATTAATAAGTTCCAGTGGATCATTATTGAATGAATCACAAATCTCGATGATCTTATTTAAGTCTTCCTGTCTTAGTTCTATCTTAATGCTTGACATATCATTTAATTTTAGATAGTTAAACTGAATTTACCTTACTGCTTGACAATTATTCTGGCTTTCCGGTCAAAATAATTCGTATGAAGCAGATGGTGTGCCTTTTCACCGTTGGGTTCACCCAGGAACTCTTCATAGAGTTTAATGATATAGGGATTCTTATGAGACACCCTGATGGGTTTGTTCAAATCTTCCCTGTAAATGGCAGCAGCTCTTGCCTTAAGTATCGAAGAGTCACCATGATGCAGGGGCTGGCCGCCACCGCCGATACAACCTCCGGGGCAAGCCATCACTTCAATTGCGTGGAATTTGGATTTTCCGTTCTTGAACTCATCAAGGAGCTTGCGTGCGTTCCCAAGTCCGCTGGCAATGCCTATGTTCAGTGGCAGTCCGTCGAAGTCTATCGTTGCCTGCCTGACACCCTCCATACCTCTCAGCTCCGTAAAATCGAGCTTATTGAGTTCCTTACCTGTGTAAAGCGAATAAGCCGTACGTACAGCAGCCTCAATTACACCGCCCGTGTTGCCGAAGATGACACCTGCACCGGTTGATTCACCAAGCGGTCTGTCAAAGTCCATGTCAGGCAGGTTTATGAAATCGATATTTGCCTGTCGTATGAAATGGGCCAGCTCACGGGTCGAGATTGAAAAATCGACATCAGGATTACCGTCAACAGCAAATTCGGGTCTCTGGCTCTCATATTTCTTTGCCAGGCAGGGCATCACTGATACCACTACCATATCCTGCCGTTTGATATTGATCTTGTCAGCGAAATATGTTTTTGCTATTGCACCGAACATCTGCTGGGGCGATTTTGCCGTTGAAGGTACATTTCTGAGCTCAGGATAGTTGTGTTCAAAGAAATTGACCCATCCGGGGCAGCATGATGTAAGTATCGGGATATTTGCATCCTTGTCGCCTTTCAGGAATTTACCCAGCCTTGAAAGCAGCTCTGTACCTTCTTCCATGATGGTCAGGTCGGCGGCAAAGTCTGTGTCAAATACATAGTCAAAACCCAATTCTTTGAGTGCGGCAACGAGTTTCCCTGTGACAAGTGTTCCGGGTTCCAGCCCGAATTCCTCTCCCAGGGCGGCGCGCACCGCGGGCGCTGTCTGAACGACAACGGTCTTGGAGGGGTCTACGATAGCCCTGAGAACCTCGCGGGTGTGATCAACCTCAGTAAGCGCTCCGGTGGGGCAGACTGCCACGCACTGTCCGCAATAGGTGCAGGGCGAGAACTCAAGGTTTTCCTCGAATGCCGGTGCAACAGCGGCCATGAATCCTCTGTTGACAGCCGAGAGAGCGCCCACTGTCTGAACAGTATTGCACATCATCTCGCATCTCCGGCACATAATACACTTATCGAGTTCACGGATGATGGAAGGAGAGAAGTCCTTGCGGTAAGTTGACATGGCTGCAATATCCTGTCCCGGTATCTCCCTGATACCAAGCCTGTGAGCCATGTTCTGCAGGTCGCAGGTACCCGATTTCGGGCAAATGAGACAGTCTTTCGGATGATCTGAGAGAATGAACTCCATAACTGTCCTGCGGGCGTTCATGACCCTGGGGGTATGTGTACGGACAACCGCTCCCTCGTCGCATTTTGTGATGCATGCGGGAGAAAGGTTTCTTCGTCCCTGCACTTCCACAACACAGATCCTGCATCCGCCCGGTTTGTTTTCTATGTTAAGGTCGTCGAGTTTCATGTAGCACAGGGTGGGTATATCAATACCCAGCTGGTGTGCCGCATTAAGGATGGTTGCACCCTTCTGTACTTCGACCTGCTTATTGTCTATTGTAAGTTTTACTGTTTCCATTGTCAATCGTTCTGTCATTAATTGATTAGCACGGCACTGAATTTACACTTCTCGAAGCATGCACCGCACTTGATGCATTTTTCCTGATCAACGTAAGTGCGGGCCCTTGCGTTCGCCTGTTATGGCGTTGACCGGGCATCCTCTTGCGCAAGCCGTACACCCTACGCACTTATCAATATCAATGGTGTACTTCATGAGATCACGGCATTCTCCCGCCGGACACCTCTTGTCAGTGACATGATTTACATACTCGTCCCAGAAGTTGTTCATTGTGGAAAGAACAGGATTGGGTGAAGTCTGTCCGAGGCCGCAGAGTGATGTGTCCTTGATGACATTGCACATGTTTCTCAGGCGGTCGAGGTCTTCCATTTTCCCGTTGCCTTTGGTGATGTGGGTCAGCAGTTCATGGATCCTTTTGTTGCCGATGCGGCAGGGAGCGCATTTTCCGCAGGACTCTTCGACGGTAAACTCGAGAAAGAATTTTGCTATTGCGACCATGCAGGTATCTTCATCCATTACTATCATACCACCGGAACCCATCATCGATCCTGCAGCTATGAGGTTGTCAAAGTCGATCGGGGTGTCAAGGTGCTTCTCCGTGAGGCATCCACCGGAAGGCCCTCCTGTCTGGACAGCCTTGAATTTTTTTCCGTTCTTGATGCCTCCGCCTATCTCGAAGATTATTTCCCGAAGGGTAATGCCCATCGGTACTTCAATAAGACCAACATTGTTGATTTTTCCGGCAAGGGCAAAGACCTTTGTGCCTTTGGATTTCTCCGTGCCTATGGATGAATACCACTCCCAGCCCTTGTTGATAATAACCGGTATGCTGGCAAAAGTCTCAACGTTGTTGACGTTGGTGGGTTTGCCAAGGAAACCGCTCTCGGCAGGGAAGGGTGGTTTGTTGGTGGGTTCACCGCGAAGACCTTCCATTGAATGTATCAGCGCTGTCTCCTCACCGCATACGAATGCTCCGGCACCGTAGCGCAGTTCAATATCGAATGAAAAGTCAGTACTGAAAATATTCTTTCCCAGGAGACCGTATTCACGTGCCTGACCAATTGCAACTTTCAGACGCTGTATTGCCAGCGGATATTCAGCCCTGATATATATAAGTCCTTTTGATGCCCCTATGGCATAGCCGCAGATGGCCATTGCTTCGAGAACGGAGTGAGGATCACCTTCCAGGACCGAGCGGTCCATGAATGCACCCGGGTCACCTTCATCAGCGTTGCAGACCACATATTTCTGGTCGGCCTTGTTCTTTGATGCTATTTCCCATTTCAGTCCGGTCGGGAATCCTGCGCCGCCGCGGCCGCGCTG
Source organism: uncultured Bacteroidales bacterium (assembly GCA_963780735.1). Taxonomy (GTDB): domain Bacteria; phylum Bacteroidota; class Bacteroidia; order Bacteroidales; family VadinHA17; genus SR-FBR-E99. The sequence goes on along the minus strand of CAWADB010000009.1, from coordinate 23,630 downwards.
ACCTGATTTCTTGACTATATCAACAACGTCAGCCGGTGTGAGTTCAGACAGGCACTTGCCCAGAGCCACATATCCTTCACGGGCGATATACTCAGTAATGTCTTCCGGGTTAATCAGTCCGCAGTTTCGCAGGGCGATACGGATCTGTTTACGCTTCAATTCCGGCTGCTTTGTCTCTCCTGTCGGTTGCTTTTGTCCCGGTTCAGTTTTCAGAAGCCTCTGAACAGGTTTTCCTTTAATGACATGCTCTGCAACTATTACAGGCGCATCTTCGGGTTGCACATGAACGTAATAGGTATTATCAGGCATGACCCTGACAACAGGGCCATGTTCACATAAACCGAAGCAACCGGTCATTATGACCTGCACCTCGTTTTGCAGACCCTTTTCTTCAATCTCCTTCTTCAGGTACTCAACTATTAGATTACTCTCTGACGTGCGGCAGCTTGTTCCGCCACAGACAAGAAGGTGCATTCTGTACTTTGACATTACTCTTTTCCTCCCTGTTTATTGGTATATTTTTTCATAATTGACCGGAATGATGCCTTCAACCAGTTCTCCATTCTTAATGTACTTTTCAATGATTTCGTCAGCTCTTTTCTGATCGACGAAACCAAAAACTATTGGCTCTTTACCTGGCATCTGAACCTCAACTGTTGGTTCAGCATAGCAGTAACCCATACATCCTGTCTGAGTTATTACGGCGCCAATACCCCTTTTATCAAGCTCATCCGTAAAAAAATCCATGATCGGTTTTGCTCCGGAAGCGATGCCGCAAGTCGCCATTGCAACCTTTACCTGAACCATTCCTTCCGGACTGTCGGCTGCGGATCTCATTTCGATCTTTGAGCGTGCCCCGTCACGGATCTTCTTTAAGTCATCAAGTGAATTGATTTTTCCCATGATTATTATGTATAATTAGTAGTCGATTTCTGTCAGAAACGATCGGCAAACATATGCTTCTCAAATTATTAAATTCCTAATATTTATCATATACTGCTTTGATATTTATTATTTCTTAAACAGTTGATAAAAACAGTGCAAAATTAATAATTATTGTTATAATAATAACATTGTTAATAAAATAACACTAAAAATAATTTCAAAGAAACTAAATAAAATATTAAATCACTAATGAACAGCAGGTCTGATATTTGCAAACTCTGAACCTGCCTTCCACTGAGGCCTGATATCGCTTGTCACAATTCTCCAGGCTACCTCAAAGGCTGCTTTTGCGTCTTCAGCGATACCCTCAAAATTCATTGAAGGATAATAATTGTCGGCGGGCTTATGGTACATGGTGGTGAGGTATTCTTTCTCCCTTGCTGCCGCCCATTCTTTGCCATGTTCACGACTGTCGCAGTTTCCCCGTGCAAAGAGCGAAGGCACACCTATGAGTGCGAACGGGAAGTGGTCAGAACGGAAATACATGCCGGTTTCAGGTGTCGGATCAGGCAGGATATAGCGTCCCTGCTTTACCGCAGCTGCGGCAAGCATATCATCAAGCTCTGACTGTCCGTATCCTGTTACCATTATATCGTTCATCCTGCCGATGGCAAGCATCATATCGTTGTTGAAGCATGCTATAATGTTTTCCGGGGCAACAGGGGGATGAGCCGTGAACCAAGATGAGCCGAGCAGACCCTGTTCTTCGGCTGTGGGAAAGAGGAGTATCACTGATCTTTCGGGTTTCCTTGAAAGTGATGCAAATGCTTCTCCTATTTCAAATGCCCATGCCATAGTTGTTCCGTTATCCACTGCTCCGTTATAGATTGAGTCACCGTTCTCTGCTTCGCCAATGCCGAAATGATCCCAGTGTCCTTCGATCACAACACATTCCTCAGGTTTTTTTGTGCCAGGCAGTATCCCTGCCACATTCAGGGATGTGTTTTGCCTATGCGTGTTCTCAAGTTTCGCAGAAATGGCAGCATCCATCGCGAAGCCATGCCACTCTTTTCTGCAGGCTTCCCTGCGCAGCGTGTCCACACTGTAGCCCATGGCTGAAAAAAGCCTGCCGGCAGCATCAGCGTTAAGCCATCCGCAGACATCACAGGGAGGTGTTTCTCCTTCGGCATGTTCCATATACAGGCTTGGCGTTATTGAGCTCTTGCGGGGGATTGAATAGTCATATCCCGCACCAAGGGTTTCGTGTATGATCAGTATGGCTGATGCCCCCTGTCTGGCAGCCTCGGCATATTTATAGGTCCACCGTCCGTAGTAGGTCATCTGCCTGCCTTTGAACAGAGTTGTGTCGCCGGTATAGAGTCCGGGATCGTTAATGAGCACCACTGCACACTTTCCCTTTACGTCAATGTTCTGATAGTCGTCCCACCCATATTCGGGAGCCACTATTCCAAAGCCGCAAAAGACCATGGGCATATCCTTTAGTTCAATGAGCTCCTTCTGAGACGGTGATTCGATGGCGACATCATCAGGCGATGAAAACTCCAGTCTGTTGCCACCTGCTGTTATGCTGACCGGATTGGTTACCCTGGTTGAAATTTCAATCATCGGCACACTCTGGAACCAGCTGTCGCCGAAGGCAGGGCGAAAGCCGATCTTTCCGAGCTCGCCGGCAAGGTATCTGACAGTCACGGCTTCACCCGGTGAAAAGGGCTTCCTCCCCATGAAGCTGTCGGCAGCCAGGGTCATTGTATAATTGCGCAGTTCGTCAGCTGTGATTGTGGCAGCGGCTTTTCTTAATGCGCCCTCATCAGTGCATGATCCTGCCAGCAGGGCAACAAGAACAAAGGTGATGGAATAGTTTTTCATTTTTTACTTTTTCCCGGAACGACACAGAGGTTAATGATCACTTCAACTGCTTTTTCCATTGACTGCAGTGGTATATATTCATACCGGCCGTGATAATTATGGCCACCTGTGAAGAGGTTTGGGCAGGGCAGGCCCATGAACGATAATCTTGCACCGTCAGTGCCACCGCGCACCGGCTGTATTTCAGGTTCAACGCCGGCTTTCCGGTATGCTTTTACTGCATCATCAATCAGGAAATATTTGGATTCAATGATCTCCTTCATATTGAAATACTGGTCCTTCATCGTCACCTTCACTTCTGCACCCCTGTATTTACGCCGTATCAACAAGGCAGTATCATTGAGCAACTTTTTTCTAGCAGCGAATTTAACAGCGTCGTGGTCTCTGATGATATACTTTATGGTCGTCTCCTCCACTGATCCTCTTAAGTCAAAAAGATGGAAGAATCCCTCGTAACCTTCAGTGAACTCCGGTCTTTCTCCGGAAGGCAGGAGTGCATCAAACTCTTTTGCAACCATTACAGAATTAATCATTGTTCCCTTGGCCGTGCCCGGATGAACGCTCCGGCCTCTGATGGTTATGGTGGCAGCTGCGGCATTAAAATTCTCATATTCAAGCTCTCCCAATCCTCCTCCGTCAACTGTATACGCATACTCCGCTCCGAATGCCTTCACGTCAAAGCGGTCGGCGCCTCTCCCTATCTCTTCGTCAGGGGTGAAAGCTATCCTGATCTTTCCATGCTTCATCTCCGGGTGGCTGATCAGGTACTCCATGGCTGTAACTATCTCGGCTATGCCTGCCTTATCGTCGGCACCCAGTAGTGTCAGACCGTCAGTAGTTATTATCGTCTGGCCCTTGTATTGTTTCAGCTCCCGGAATTCTTTAGGCGAGAGCTTTATCTTTTTCCGAGGATTGAGGAGTATGTCCCCGCCGCCATATTCATGATGTACCTGCGGGTTAACCTTTCCGGATGGGGCTTCGGGGCTGGTGTCCATATGCGAAATAAAACCCAGAACCGGTCGTTTTGAGCGGGTGTTTGCCGGGAGTGTTGCCATGACATAACCGTTTCCGTCAACAGTGACATCAGCCAGGCCGGTTTTTTCAAGTTCAGTACCCAGCTTCTCTGCAAAAAGCATCTGGCTCGCAGAAGAGGGGCATGAGGTAGAGGTCTCATCAGGCCGCGTGTCAAAGCGGACATAATCAAGAAACCTGTAGAGTAGTTTTTGCATTGCGCAGGATTGGTTGAGAGTTTAAATGTAAGATATCAGACCGAGAAAACCAACTGTTGCAGAGGTGCCGGAAAGGAGATCATACGTGGAAAAGCCTTCCCAGGCTGCGTCCCCGTTTAAGCCGGTAGTGAACAAAGAGGAATATCATTGCGATGATTGTCAGTGATGCGGCAGTCACTACTGACCACTGCGGGGTGAATACCGATGTCATCAGTTTGTCTGTCAGGTACTCAATAATGACGGCATGAACAGCCAAGGCAATCAGTATAGTCGACAGAAGATTGAGTCCCCTGTATTTTGAGAGTGAGTTCAGGAAGATTACTGCCATGGTAAGCAGTGCACCTGATATGACCAGCGGTGCAGCAACGGTCATGAACCACCCGTGATTACCGGTGAGGAGGTCTATAAGCCATAGGAAGAGAAGGGTTGCCGCAAGCGTAGCGCCTATCATCGGATAAGGTTTTCCCCTGAGGAAATAAATACAGGATACCAGGGAGATAAGATACCCGATGCAGGTGGTTGTCAGAAATGACCAGCCCATGCCTTTTACGAAGACGAAATCGATCGCAACAGTAACGATCACGCCGGATACCAGCAGTAACATGGTTATCTCATACAGGGTCCGGGTCTTCAATATCTTTGATAAACTGAACAGGTCCGCAGGCGAAACAATACGTGCGGTTCCTTTGTCTTCCGGTTTACAGAGAGGGCACTTCTCGTTTCCCTCCCCAAGGTCTACTCCGCAATTTTTGCATATTGACATGATAGTATTTATTATTCCTTGTTCAGCAGTTTTACGTGAAGACCTGCCGCTGTCAGTGATTTTACGAACCGCTTCTCGAGCTCGGTGTTATCGGTCAGCGACCCGAATGAAAGGATGGTGTTGACTCCCAGGGTCACGAGTCCGCCGGTGATTTTGATTGCGCTGTGCGGAGGTGGAGGTGTTACCGACATCGCCTTCATTAATTCTGCAGCAGGGCCGGCCGGCGTTACCCTCCCCATATTGGTGATGGTGCTTGTGAACTGGCTGGGCCCGAACCTGTTATAGACAAATCTTAGCACCGGACTTTTTATGAACAGTGGTATCATGCGTATCAGGGGATTTTTTTCCTGCGACACATTACGGCTGATAACCTGCCTTATCATCTTTTCATCCGTCATGATCTGCATCGTTATCTTTACCTGTGTTAGTATCTCTTCAAACGTGTAATGGCCTAAGCGGATATCAATCTCAGGAAAAGCGAAGAGGGAGAAGTTACGCAATGTATTGGCACCGTACCTCCTGCGCAGGTCGAAGGGGACCTGCACCCTGATATGGGGTGAACCGTTGCCGCATTCCTGGCGAAGTTCCTGGAGAGTAAACAGATGCACTGCTGCCAGATATTCAGTTATAGTGGAGTTGTTTTGCTTAGACAGCGCTGACAATGAGGCGGCGGGGATCTCAAAGTCGGTTACCCTGAAGCGTGGCGCCTGGCGTATTCTGTAAGGAAGGTGCCAGGCCCGTGGCAACAGCTTCGGCATGGGCATTCCCTTCTTGTAAAAATTTGGAAAAAGGTCCTCAGTGCTGCCCGGCGGAGGTCCCTGGCTTACCTCCGGAAAAGGAACATCGGTTATGCCGTACGCGTGCAGAAAATAAAAATTCAACAGTGTCTTTAGAAAAAAGAAAGCGCCACCGCCGTCAGTGAGTATGTGGAAGAACTCCAGTGAAACACGGTTGTCGCGGACCAGCACCCTGTAAACCAGTTCACCCTTTATCGACCGTGGGAAAGGCTGGCAGCGCGGACCACTGTCGGCAAGTATCCTGGGAGGTTTGCCGTTATATTCCAGGTAATACCAGAAGAAACCTTTACAGAGTTCGACACTGAACATGGGAAACACCTTCGCAGTCTCCTCAGTGGCCTTTACCAGTGCAGGAAGGAGGACCGGAGAGGCCAGGTGAACTGATATCCTGAAGACACCGGTCAGCTCGGAACCGGTAATGGCCGGATAGATTTTAGCTGCATTGTCAAGCTTCATCCACCAATCCGGAGTATTATTTCCCCCTGCTCTCTTCACACCGTGAAATTATTGCATAAATGTAAGAATTAACCCAATCTTTTGAATAATGTATTGTTTGACGGTAAAGGGTTACCTGGGAATAAACTTCATTATATTTGTTTATTACGAACATGATTAAAAAAAATAAAGTGGCTGACAGTAATTACAGCAGGAAGCTTGCCGGTGTAAGGGCTCTGATGAAGAAGAAAAATATAGATGCACTCATTGTGCCATCCGCTGACCCTCATCTCGGAGAATATGTGCCGGATCACTGGAGGATCATCCGGTGGCTTACAGGTTTCAGCGGCTCCGCCGCAACCGTGGTGATAACCCGCAGTTTCGCAGGGTTATGGACAGACAGCCGTTATTTCATACAGGCGGAAGATCAGCTTAAAAACTCCGGATTTCAGCTTGTGAAACTCAGGATGCCTCATACGCCGGAGCATATCGAATGGCTTCAGGCAAAGGTGAGGAAAGGAGGCACGGTGGCTGTCGACGGCAGGCTGATATCAGCAGGAAATATGAGATTACTGGAGGCCGCGCTTTTACCCGGCGGTGTAAAGCTGAACATTAGGGCTGACCTCATCACCCCATTGTGGAAAGAGAGACCCATGATGCCGGATGAAAAGGCTTTCGTTCTTCCAGTCAAATTCTCGGGCGAGGACCGGGTTGACAAGATAAAACGTGTGCGCGAAAAGATGACCGAAATGCACGCTGACAGCCACTTGCTGACAGCAGTTGATGATGTGATGTGGCTTTTGAATATCAGAGGTAAAGATCTGAAGTACAGTCCTTTGCTGCTTTCATTCGCTATTGTCACCTCAGATCAGGTCCTGTTCTTTGCAGATGAGGATAAGATCCCATCATCCCTGAAGGCGGAGCTCGATAAAGACGGCATAGTGCTTCTGCCCTATGATACCGTATCATCAGTGATCAGTCATTTGGAGGAAGGATCGACGCTGCTGCTTTCACCCTCCACGACGTCTGCGGTACTTTACAGGGCTGTCCCGAAAAAGGTAAAGATCACTGAGGAGGTTAGCATCCCAACCCGCTTTAAAGCAATAAAAAACAGGACAGAGATAAAGAAACTGCGGGAAGTGATGATCAGGGACGGTGTTGCGCTGACAAAATTCTTTTACTGGCTTGAGAAGAGTATAGGCAGGGAGACGATCACCGAATTGTCAGCTTCCGCCAGGCTCGAGGCATTCCGGCAAGAGCAGGAGGGATTCGCCGGGCCATCATTTGCTACGATTGCTGCGTATAACGAACATGCTGCATTGCCACACTATGTGCCCGATGAGGGCACCGACGCGGTGCTGGGCAAAACAGGCATCTTCCTCCTTGATTCCGGAGGCCAGTATTTCGGAGGGACTACTGATATTACCAGAACTATTGCTCTGGGAAAACCTGACAGGAGAAGAAAGAGTGACTTCACACTTGCCCTTAAAGGTACAATTGACCTTGCAATGGTTAGATTTCCATATGGCACCAGGGGATACCAGATAGAGGTTCTGGCACGTAAAGCATTATGGGATAACGGATTAAACTATGGCCATGGTACCGGCCACGGCGTAGGAAGTTTCCTGAATGTGCATGAAGGTCCCCAGACGATAGGCAGCGCTGCATCAGGAGATATGAAGACCTTTCTTGAGCCCGGCATGCTGATATCGGATGAACCTGCTGTTTACAGGCAGGGAGAGTACGGTTTCAGGACTGAGAACCTTTTCTTTTGCGTTGATGACCGTGAAACTGATCATGGCAGGTTCCTGAAGTTTGAAACGGTTACATTGTGTTATATTGACCGTGAACTTGTCGAGGTCTCATTGCTTGATGACAGGGAGCTGAAGTGGCTGAATGAATATCATGAAACAGTTTTCAGTAATCTGGGTGATTCTCTCGAACCGGATTTAAGGAAATGGCTAAGAGGTAAGACTGTACCGGTAATGCGCAATAAATAATTGATTAATAGGCAGTATTAATCATATTACCGGCTCTTTGGTCATTCCTCGCTGGGACGTTTTGGCATAATTAAATTATTTTGGAATTGTTAAAATAAATTAAATACCTTTGTAATGATTGGCACGGCTGATTTCTTTAGCTTATTTTTTATTTGCGCCGGAGTTAACCTGCTGACATAAATACTTTTATTAACATTTAATTAATTTTCAAATGAACATTTTTGTAGCCAAGCTGAGTTCTGTCACCAAAGCAGAAGACCTTCAGGAACTTTTCAGTAAATTCGGAGAGGTTATCTCCGCAAAAATTATTATGGACCGTGAAACCGGCTTTTCAAAGCGTTATGGTTTCGTAGAGATGGCTGATGACCGTGCAGGTTTTGAAGCCATCGAAAAGCTCAACAATTCAGAGCTTGATGGTAGTCAGATCATCGTTAAGAGATCTGAGCCGAAGGCAGAGAAAAAGCCTTTCAGACCCCGCCGGGATTTCCGTGACAGGGATCGTGAACCGAGATACTAGAATTAAAGGTCCCGCCTGTACGGCGGGACTTTTTTTATTGACTTTCCTTCATGCTTACTGTGTAACCCAAAGAGTGATTTAATGAGATTCCGTGCACTGTTTGTATTCCTGATGCTGTTCCCCCTGGTTGAGGCTCAGCAAGGCAAATTATCGATGAGGGCAGGTTACTCTTTTCCCTTCGCACCGTGGGGTGTATGGTCCGAGGAGGTTACCTCTCTTTACGCAAACAATGATCTTACTTTTTACCCCGGCGACGGGTATGTTCTGACATTTGATGCCGAGATTAAATCCGGGAAAGAATTTTTGTCTTACAGGTTTGGAGCATTCTATCATTACGGAAGCAGATATGACGCTTATGAAGATAATAACCAGCTGTCGGAGGCATGGCTCTACCTGTCAGGGGCAGGAATATACGGAGGTGTAAGTCTGAGAGCAGGATGGGAGCACTTCGGCATCTTCAATAATTATTCTGCCGGGATTTTCTCATTCGATTACAGGGGAGAGCTGCAGTATTCCTCAAAACTTGGTGTAATGCCGGTAAGTACACATATAGGAGAGGCGGTGTCAGGTCCCGGAGGCAAGTTTGAACTGGGCTTTTATGGAGAGTACAGGGGATTAGGCATATATCCTTCATTTCAGATGATTTTCACACATAACCGCCAGTCGCAGGCATTACTCCTGAAGACAATAAATATTTCTGCCGGATACAGGTTCTGATAATAAAGCCAGAACATCAGGCCTTCATCTTGTTAATAATATCAAAGCTGCGACGCCGGACCCGGATTTCGCTTCATTTTAAAAACGTGGTGGATTTCATTCACGACCGGTTTAAAAGATGATAAATGCCCATAATGACAATAGAAAAATATTTTTAATTTGGCACACGAAAACCTGAATTGAAACCTCCTCCTATGAAAAATCGTATCATGGCCTTTCTGCCGGGCAACTCCAAGAGAATCAGTCCTTCTTTTAATTATTTTGCTTTTTCCTGCTGCAATATTCGCATCAGACGGATCAGTGCCAATGATCGGACCCATCCGGGTTGAATTTTTAATTTTTGGCCTTATACTGCTTGGCGTTGCTCTTTTTCACAAGCAGACATTCTGGGTGGCAGTCACTGGCCTGGCTGTTCTTCTGGCTTTCAAATTCATTTTCGATCCAGCCTTTCATCTGGGGGAGCATATGTTCGGAACTACTTCGTTCGGAGAACAGATCATGAACAAGGACCTGCGCCAGGGGGAGTGGGGAATAATACTTAACCTGCTGGGCCTGTTGCTGGGCTTTGCGGTTCTTTCAAAGATTTTTGAAGAGTCAAGAGTGCCTGAGATACTCCCCAAATATCTGCCGGATGACTGGAAGGGCCCTTTTCTCCTCCTTATTTTTGTTTTTGTCCTTTCTTCATTTCTTGATAATATAGCAGCCGCTCTCATCGGCGGAACAATTGCCCTGGTTGTTTTCAAAAACAAAGTTCATATAGGTTATATTGCCGCGTTGGTCGCAGCCAGTAATGCGGGAGGCAGTGGCAGCGTCGTTGGTGATACAACCACCACCATGATGTGGATTGACGGGGTTGCTGCATTCAATGTCCTGCATGCTTATGTAGCAGCTTTTGTGGCTTTGTTATTCTTTGCATGGTTTGCGGCTCATCAGCAGGATAAATACCAGAAGATTCAGAAGGACGCCAATATCAACATTAAGATTGACTGGTTGAAGCTGCTCCATGTTGTGCTCATCCTTGCCGGTGCAATTATTTCGAATATACTATATGATATGCCTGCACTGGGCGTATGGATCGCCATTGTGATTGGCGTTTTACTCAGACCGGTTCCATGGAAGGAGGTTCCGGGCGCTCTCAAGGGTACTATTTTCCTATTGTGCCTTGTGATATGTGCATCGATGATGCCGGTTGAGGAGCTTCCGGATGCATCATGGGTGACAGCCCTGGCTCTCGGTTTCCTCTCAGCAGTATTTGATAATATACCGCTTACAAAGCTTTGTCTTGATCAGGGTCATTACGACTGGGGCATGCTTGCATATGCCGTAGGGTTTGGAGGATCAATGATATGGTTCGGCTCTTCAGCCGGCGTTGCCATAACCAATAAATTCCCTGAGGGGCGAAATGTGGTCTTATGGCTGAAAAAAGGCTGGCATGTTGCAGTTGCCTATATAATCGGCTTCTTTGCCCTATACCTTCTTTTAGGGTGGGAGCCTGCCGATACCAAAGAACATAAGATAATCAACTGCCCGGTCCCGGGCTGCCCGATGGCAGGACAGACCGAGATGACTAAATAGAGAAACTCTCTCCCTGTGCCGGGATCATGATGTTGCCAAAGCCCCTTGATTCAAGGTAGCCCTGGTAGGTTTTCTGCGTCTCATACTCTCCATGTACCAGAAATACTTTTTTAAGCTTAGCGGGATCCTGGCACGACAGGTAGTCAGCCATCTCCCTGTAATCGCCGTGACCTGAATAGGATTCAATTTTTACGATCTCTGCATTAACCGGGTATTTGGTTCCGTGAATCGAGACCTCCTTTTCTCCTCTGCCAATTCTGGCGCCAAGTGTTGAAGGAGCACAGTATCCGACAATAAGAACCGTGTTGGCAGGATTGGCAATGTTGTTGGCCAGGTGGTGCTTTACACGGCCGGCTTCCATCATACCTGAGGAAGAAATGATGATGACCGGCTGTTTTATCTCATTAAGGTGTCTTGGATTCATCCACTGAGGTTATATAAAAGAGTGAATTAAAGCCAAAAGGGTCAGGGTCGGTGAGCATTACCTGTCTCACTCTCTCATTGAAACACTCTGAATGCATACGGAAAATATTGGTTGCATTGACTGACAGCGGACTGTCAACATAAATATCAACCCTGGGGAGCCGGTTCGCATTATAAAGGTTGTTCAGCGAATAAACTATCTCCTGTGTGCGCCCTACGCTGAATGCAGGGATGATAAGCTTGCCTTTCTTTTCAACGCATGTTCTCTGGACCACCCTGAACAGTGCCTCGTCAGATTCTTCCATCGATGCGTGAAGGCGGTCGCCATAAGTTGATTCAGCGATGAGGTAGTCAGCCTGTGCGAAAGGCTCGGGACTCTTCAGTATCCTGTTGACCGGCCGGCCGATGTCACCCGTAAAGGCAAGACGTTTGATACCATCTTTCTCTTTCAGCTCCAGTATGGCCACACCGCTTCCGAGCATGTGGCCTGAATTTGTAAATCTGACTGTTGTAAATTCATCTATACGGAATTTGCGGTCATAGGCAACAGTTATAAAAAGCTTCATTGAAGCTATACCATCAGCCTGGGTGTAGAGAGGCGCAACTGTGGGGAGACCTTTCTTCATTCTCCTCTTATTGAAAGTCATGGTATCCTGCTCCTGTATCTTGCCGGAGTCTGCTAGCATGATAGAGCATAGGTCACGCGTTGCACTGGTGCAGATTACTGATCCGGTAAAACCATTGCGGTACACAAAAGGGATCAGTCCCGAGTGATCAATATGCGCATGTGTAAGTATGATGTGGTCTATTGCAGCAGGAGGGAAGGGGACAGCCCTGTTCATTTCATCAGTCTCAAGCCCTTTTCCCTGAAACTGTCCGCAATCAATGAAAATGTTCTTGCCGTGCTCTGTTTCAATGAGGATCTTACTGCCTGTCACCTCGCGGGCAGCTCCGTAAAATGTTAATTTCATGACTGAATAGTAAGTTAGTATTTTGCTAAGTTACTTAAAGTTGGTAAAAATTCAGGGAGAATATTATTTAACATTTAATAAACATTCTGACGATTCTCCTTTCCGGACTGAAGTCATTAGTATATTTTTGTCGCTTGTCAAACCATACTCCAATCTATCTATGAAACTCGATAAAATATTTTCATTTCTGGCACCCAAGGAGGGCAAGTTCTATCCTTTGTTCAAGGATGCATCAGCCAACCTGATTATTGCTGCTGAGTTCCTTGTTGAGCTGATGAATGAACCCTCAGCCGAAAAGAGAGAGGTATTGAGTCAGAAGATCAAGGAGGCCGAGCTTGTGGGTGACCAGATCGCCAAAAACCTTTACAAGACTCTTAGCGGGACTTTCATTACGCCGTTTGACCGGGAAGATATTTTCAGCCTCATCCACGCCACAGATTCGGTGGTAGACCTTATGTTCGGTGCAGCCAAAGAGACGCATCTCTACAAAATAAAGGAAATACCGCCTGAGTTTCGTGAGATGGCTGATGCCATTCTCAGGGCATCAATTGAAATAAACACAGCCTTTAACGGCCTTCGCGATGTGCTGAACCTTTCAAAATACAAGGATAACTGCCATAAGATAGGCGAAATAGAGGAACATGCGGATGACATTAATCACCGGTACCTGGCAAAACTTTTCGAGGAAGAGAAAGATGCAGTTGAACTGATCAAGAAGAAGGATGTCCTGGCGGCTCTTGAGAAAGCCGTCGACCGCTGCGATGACGTCGCAGATATACTGTCTTCGGTTATTATTAAAATTGCGTAACACTCTTTCCTGATGGATTTCAACCTTCTGATCATAATCGTAGTCCTGGCGTTCGCCTTTGACATGATCAATGGCTTTCATGATGCAGCCAACTCCATAGCTACGATTGTTTCGACCAAGGTGCTGACCCCGTTTCAGGCAGTAGTCTGGGCTGCCTCTTTCAACTGGCTTGCTTACCTGGTTTTTGAGCTGAGAATTGCTGATACAATCGCCAAGAGTGTTGATACTTCTGCAATAACGTTGATGGTCATACTTTCAGGCATCCTTGCTGCAATCCTATGGAATCTTCTTACCTGGTATCTTGGCATACCGTCAAGTTCATCACATACGCTTGTGGGAGGTTTTTCAGGCGCTGCGATTGCTTACGCCGGGTGGGGTGTATTGCATACTGGAATTATTTTAAAGATAGCCGCATTCATTTTCCTTGCACCTCTTATAGGAATGCTTTTTTCTTATCTGATATCCATAATACTTCTCTGGTTATTCCGCAGGGCAAATCCCTTCCGCCTGGAGAAGAAACTAAAAATCGGGCAGCTTTTTTCATCAGCGCTCTTCAGCCTCGGACATGGCGGTAATGATGCGCAAAAGGTAATGGGTATTATTGCTGCTGCGCTTATCGTCTTTTTTAACGGGGTGGATGCTTCAGCAATTCCGCACTGGGCGCAGATCGATATGGTTAATGGCAAGATACATGATATTCCACACTGGATTGTTCTTGGCTGCTATACTGCAATAAGCCTTGGAACCCTGATAGGAGGATGGAGAATTGTGAAAACCATGGGCCAAAAAATTACTAAGATTACCCCGTTTGAAGGAGTGGCTGCAGAAACTGCCGGAGCCTTGTTACTTTTTGGAACCGAGGCTTTCGGGATACCAGTGAGTACTACCCATACAATTACAGGTGCAATTATGGGAGTAGGGATGACCAAACGCGTGACTGCAGTAAGATGGGGAGTGACAATAAATCTGCTCTATGCATGGATCCTTACAATCCCGGTTTCAATGGGAATAGCTGCAGGTATGTACATTCTCCTTTCTGCAATTACCGGTCTGAGTTAGCAGGACTCACGGCTGCGAAATCAGAACTATTTTATTTCCGGTCAATTTCTTTGTACAAAATTCCTTGATAACTCAATAAAATAAAAGAGCCACAGAATTTCCGGGAATTCTGTGGCTCAGGAAAAAGGTTGTCAAACCATCAAAAGGACTAATAAACGGTGTTCTGGGGATCCCAGTTACACCACCCGGATGTCCAGTTTGTCGTGCCAAATGCACCTCTATAAGTAACGGCAGTAAAGAAACTATCAGTCAGCCTCGTGTTTGTGAATGATGCACCTGTAAGAAGCGGTGAACCTGATGCCGGTAACAGAACTGGTGAGGTTAAGTTGATTAAAGATCCGCCAATTACATCTGCAATTGTCATATTATCAACGTTATTACGTGAGGCAGACTGGAAATATGCTGTGTGTTGTGCTACAGTATATGGTGTGGCAACTGTGCCTGTTCTCTCGACATAATTGACCGTCATACCTGCAAGAATGGTATTTTCTATCTGTAACTCATTGGCATCTGCTCTGGTGGGAGAATTTCCTTTCTGTCCGTCTATCTGCAGACCCTCCGGGTAACCGACAAAGACCGAATTATAGATTGAAGTCATCGTTCCTCTTCTCAGGTGCATTGATTTCTGGAACATATGACCGGTAGGCAGGGTGCCTATAACTGTCAGTGGCCCATAGATTGTGACATTTGAAAAGAACGGAGTAGTTACCGGGGTGAGCAGAGACCCGTCTGCATCATTATCGCTCTCAAAACCATTTGAGCCTGACTGGTCTGATTTATTAGGGTCACGCTGTCCGTATGCAAACTGCACTTTGCCACTGAACCCATTGTCTGTATCAAAGTCATCATCAAGTCCGCGGAAAGCAACTATATATCTCGCATTGACACTCCCACCGAACCATTCAAATAAATCATCGCCCGAAAATGAAACCTGTACATGGTCAATGACAGTCCCGTTTCCGACTGAATAGAGGGTGAGGCCGTTAATTTCACTGTTTGCGGTTGAAGTAAGAGGAATTCCTGGGAACTCGATCCTGACATATTGAAGTACACCTGAGTTGTCATTATTCTCAGTACCTCCATACTCTGAAAGAATACCTCCTTCGGCAATTCCCACTCCTGCACCGTTGTCATGCTTGTTGGTTTGTGCTTTGCCGCAGATGACCAGACCGCCCCAATCGCCTGAGTTTCTCTGGCCCACAGGTTTATCAGATGTAAACACAATCGGCTTATCAGCAGTACCGGCTGCCATAATCTTCGAACCTCTCTCAATTATCAGTGCAGCCTTTGTATTGGCAACACCTTTTATAACCGTTCCGGGCTCAATGGTCAGAACTGCGTTATTCTTTACGTAAACAAAGCCTGACAGCATATATTTCGCCTGTGCATACCATTTAGTGTCTGCAGTGATGTCGCCTGAAACATTTATTACCTGGCCTGTTGATGGCACAACAATGACCTCACAGGTTGCAGTCAGGGCTGGATTTTCAGCCGAAGCCGCTGTAATCGTAACCGTACCAAGAGCAACGCCGGTTACGGTACCATCTGCTACAGTTGCAACGGTGATGTCATCAGAGCTCCATAAAATATCCTTATTAGTAGCATCAACAGGGTCGACTACCGGGAGGATTACAACTGTAGCTCCTACTGATACTATTGCAGTCTCCTTGTCAAGTGACAGCCCGCTTACAGGAATATCTTCCTGGCACGACGCTGCGATGAAAATCATTCCACCAAGGATAATAGATTTTAAAGAATTCATAAAGTGATTTGTTTTCATGTTCATAAGGTTTTATTTATTAAATATCATAGTATCGAATTGTTCAGAATTTGAATGAAATGCCCATAGAGTACTGCCTGCCCGGTTTATAGGACCTGGTAACCTGTGACCTGTCAAATGACTTGAAACCGTCAGAACCGTAAAAAGACATGTCAACAACAGAATTAATGTTCTGCTGGAAGAGTTTTGTTTCTCCAAGGAGGTCCTTAATACCTGCTTTTAACTCCATCCTTTTACCGACCTTTTTGCTGAATACCAGGTCAACCTCATCGCGTGGCATTTCATATATATCAGGTATGCTTTCCCATTCATTCGGGGAGGGTCTTCCCACAGCAATAATCCTCTTGCCTATTCTATTGTACACAATGCTCGTCATGAAACCTTTTTCAGGCTTCTGATAAAATAATCCAACATTTACAATATAAGGTGACTGTCCCTGGAGCGGCCTGTCAAAGGCCACAGAACTCCTGATAAGCGCAAGATTGAATACCATTGAAAAGTTCTCTAACCTGGCGTCAATGAAATCAAATGATTTGCGGGCCTCTGTTTCCAGACCATAACTGTAGGCCGTACTTACATTGTCAAATGAAAACTGAGTGGGATTGTTGCCACGGATGCTTACTTCGATCGGATTTGTGAAATCCTTATAGAATATACCAACATTAAAAGTCTCATTGTTTCCGGGGTAGAGCTCATAACGCAGGTCAAAATTATGGATGTACGCCGACTTAATATTCTCATTTCCGTATACTCCGGCATTCTGGTCAAAGTCAACGAAATAGAAAGGAGCTATCTCTCTGAACTCAGGTCTGTTAATCGATAAGCCGTAAGTCAGACGTAAGAGACTTCTGGAAGAAAGGTTAAAGGCAAAATTAGCTGAGGGGAAGAAATTAATGGTGTCTCTTTTCACACTGACGGGAATTGTCGTTCCCTGCCTGTAGCTTGAAAGCTCCTGGGCATCCTTTTCGACTCTTAGACCGAGAGAGAGATCTGAACGGGTGTTGAATTTAATTCTAAGATTGAGATAGGTGGCAAGGATCATGGAAGATGCTTCGTAGGAATCTGAGAGAGAAGTTATCTCTTTGAGCTTTATTCCCTCTTCCAGATTGATGTTTTCCTCCGCGAAGATTTCACCGACCGGGAGAGATGTCGATGAGAAAGGTGATTCATCACTCGAAATTGCGTATCCAAAGTTCCTGGCTGAAAAGGCTCTCTGCCTTGTATCTGCAAAAACGCCCGCCTTGAATTCAAGGGTAGTGTTATTCAGATTGTACTTATGAGTAAAATTCAGAGCTGCTGTTATATTGTCTTCGTTGAGTTTCAGCCACATCCTTGAAACAGATGCCAAATCAGGATTATTTCCGAATAATATGGTGTAAGGAGTTGTCTCAATATCGTTATTGATGTACCTGTACCTTTTAATATCGGGCTCATCTTTGGATGAAAGGGAATACCCCAGGGTAAGGTCAATTATTGTTTTTCCTTCATTGAAGAGCTTTTCTGCACCGAGTTGACCCGAATAAATCAGCCTGTTGTTATATCCTACTTCACCAGCTTTAATATAACGCCCGTTGTTGTACCAATCCCTGCCTTCCCTGAGGGTCACTCTTGACTGACCTGTGCTGGTGAAAAAATTCCTGAATTCTATCTTCAGTCCGTCAGCAGGATAAAAACTCCAGTTGTGCAGCAGCCCTATCCTTGCATTTGTTTTAAACTGCTGATCAATAAACTCGTCAAGTATGCCGGGAGTGTCATAGGAGAAGTTATATATTGAATAGCTGTTGTTTTTAACCAGATTATATGAATTAGAATAACTGTAAGTGAGTGATGTAACATTACCTGCAATGAATTTACCTTTCTCAAATCTTGTATTCACGCCCATTGTGAACTTCTGGTCCGGTAAAGCTGTTACAGGAACAGGTTCCCATGTATTGTTGAGGCTCCGTCCAATTTCCGTGACCCTGTTACGTATCTCCGGATTGGTCGCAGCGTCATACTGATCGAGATGAGAAGGTGTGTTGTCTGGCAGACTCCGATAAGCTTCCCCGGCCGTCAGCCAGTCAGTTTTGGTACCGGGTTCCTTATAAAATTCGTTAAACGTTGAGTACTGTCTGAAGGTTGTACCATAGCTGAAGAAGAAGCCGTTTTTTGCAGGTATGCCTGTGGTTGAAACCTTTATGAAACCACCCGAATAGTCTGCCGGAAGTTCAGCTGTCGGAGACTTGAGAATAAAAATACTCTCAATCATTGAAGAAGGTATAAGGTCAAAGGAAAAAGACCTGGTATCTGCTTCAAGGCTGGGTGCAGATGAATTATTAAGCCATACATTATTATATCGTGAGGAGAGTCCTCTTACAACAATGAACCTGTCATCAACTATCGATACCCCGGGCAGTCGCCTGACGACTTCCGATGCATCCTTATCCTGTGTTTTACTTATCAGCTGCGCAGAAATGCCGGAGACAACCAACGGGCTGCTTTTCACATTATTCATTACCGACACTTCACTGTCATTTCTTTTTGTTGCGACAACCACAACAGCATTTAACTCTATGGAGCTGTCGGTCATCTCAGCGTAAACCTCACTGACAGAGCCAGGTTTAATTTCCACCCCTTCAACAACAATGGTTTTGTAAGAAATGAATGTCAGAACCAGATTGTACTTTCCCGGGGCTATTCCTTCAATTTTAAATTTGCCGTCAATATCAGTTGAGGTTCCTCTCAGCGTACCTTCAACAACAACATTTACTCCCGGCAAAGTCGCACCGGAGCCCTGCTCCTTTACAACGCCTGAAACAGTTCCTGCGGGTGCCTGTGAATAAAGGGCCTGATTCCAGATCAGTATGAACGTTATGATTAATAATTTTGCTGCTTTTTTCATATTAATGGTCTGACATTGAATTATGCAGCAAAAATCCGGTATACTTATTACAGACTGGTAAAAAAACAGTAACGAAAAGGGTACAAAAAGATTACAGAAAGATTACAAAAGGATCATCAATGTAACCTTTACCAAATAACCGGGAATGGTTGTGATATGAATTGTCTCCTGATATGGCGACCTGAAATTGACCTGCAATGTGCCAGGGTATTTTGTATTCAGGCAGCGTGATGCAGAAAAGAAGGGACAGATATTCTGCTCTAAAATTGTCTCAGGAATCACTGGTCTTAATATAAAGTATCAAAACCTCTGATGCTCCCGGGTTCTGTCTTGTGAAGATCAAAGATGATGATCTCATTATTGCCTTTCTTCAGCCATGAAGCCGGGCAGTAAAGCCTCTGCTGGGGGCCTATCTCCCAGTACCTGCCCAGATTTTGCCCGTTGACCCAGACAAATCCTTTTATAAAATTTGTCATATCAATGAATGTGTCAGCCGTCTTATCAAGGGAGAAGCTCCCTTTGAAAAATATGCCGGGTTTATGCGGTATGCTACCGGCAGCCTTCAGGCCTGAAATGAATTCGTCATTCATCGGGAAACCGTAAATATCCCAGTTCATGAGGGTCATGCCGTTCAGTATCACCCTGTCGGTTATCCCTTTCCGGTCAATCATTGCATTGCCGAAGTTTATTCTCCCCATCCCTTCAACGAACAGTTCGAGCAGCGGGTCCCTGGATTCTGTACGTGGCAGTTCAATAGTATTGATTCCGAGTCGCCTGTCAAGTGTTCCGATATATTTTCCGTCAAGAAAGACTGTTGCATAATCATGCAGATCGATCACAGTCAGCTTTCCGCTTTTGTGCCCGATGAGCCTGGTTGAATACAGCATGAAACCGTAATCCTGGCCGTACGATTCAAATGGTTCAGGCTGCACTGAATGGACAGCCGGAGGCATATTGTCCCATACCGATGTGAAGGGTATTAATTCTATTTCCGGCAGGGTCATCACCGGTACAGGTTCGGGAATGGGCGGGAGCTTCACTTTCTTTGGCAGGTATGAACCTATCAGTTTTCGCAATGCCATATATTTGGCTGTCGCTCTTCCCTGTTCATTCACCGGGGCATCATAGTCATAACTTGTCAGATCAGGTTCGTAACCTTTGCCACCGGAGTTGGCGCCGGCAGTGAATCCAAAGTTTGTTCCGCCGTGAATAACATAGAAGTTAAAGGATTTACGGTTATCCATGAGGAACTTCACCTCGCGCAGCAGCTCAGCCGTATCAGGCCTGGCCCAGTTCTCACCCCAGTGTGTCAGCCACCCGGGATAGGTTTCGCTGGAAAAAACAGGGACACCGGGGTTCATCTTTTTCGCCAGTTCGAAGTCAGCCTCGCTGCTGCCGGAGTCAAGTCCAACCGCACAGCCCTGCAGTGTGCCGGCTTCCAGCATGTAAGGCGTGGGACCGTCACCGGTAAAGAAAGGCACGTCAATATCGTTGCTGATCCATATGTCTTTGAGCGCAGCAAGGTAGTCACGATCGTTGCCGTAGCTTCCGTACTCATTCTCTATCTGGATCATCAGCACAGGACCGCCGTTGGTGATAAGGTACGGTCGAAGGACATCAGCCAGACGTGATATGTAACGCCCGGCAGCCTTCATGTACACCGGATCGAGGCACCTGATCTTTATCTCCGGATGGCGCAGAAGGTACGGAGGCAGACCTCCGAACTCCCACTCGGCGCAGACATAAGGCCCCGGCCTTATTATGACCCACATGCCTTCCTCTGCTGCCGTTGTGATGAATTCTGAAATGTTACGGTTGCCGGTGTGAAAGTCATAAATCCCTTCGCTGGCTTCGTGATAGTTCCAGAACAGGTACGCCGAGACTGTGTTGCAGCCCATCGCCTTCGCCATCCTGATGCGGTGACGCCAGTACTCTTCAGGTATGCGGCCGGGGTGCATCTCACCGCTTATAACCTGGAACGGTTTCCCGTCAAGAAGAAACTGTTCTTCGCCGAAGGAAAAAGTATGTTTACCCTTCTGGGTATATCCCTCAGCCGGCAGAAGTAATAATGCCAGCGCTGACAGGGCCAGATATGGCATTATATGCCGGAGAATCATTGGGAATTATAAAGTTATGTTTATCACCAGGCTATCTCACACTTTGCTCTTATCCCAATCAGGCAGTATCTGTTTTATGAACTCCTCTTTATCCCTGATCAGTTTTTCCATATCAAGCCCTATCGCTTTCTGGGCATTTGATTTTGATGAGATGTCCGGCATTGTGACTTCCTTTACCCCGAGATTTTCCAGCATTGTGGCAAGTGCTATGCGGGCCTCCATCGCCCTTATTATTCCATTGCCGAGTACGGTTGACACCTCCAGTGGAGCGTGGAATGAAGCGCCGTGACTTGCTGATGTAAAATCCCATCTCCATTGTGCCTGTCTGATCATGGCCAGAACCGGTTTCATCGATTCCTCAGTGGCTCCTGCATCCCAGGCTGCCTTTGCCTCATAGTGGGCTGAGACGAGGATCTCCTCAAGCTGGTTCCTCAGGTCAGCTATCTTATCCTGCCTGTCATACACGTTTTTCAGGAGCTCTTCCTCGCTCTGCCTGTGACAGACCGCACAGGTTGTGCTGATATTGCTTAACGGGCTGCGGACATGATGACTGGTATATTTAACGCCTCCTTCAGCTATGTATGGCATGTGGCAGTCAGCACAGGCAACGCCTCTCTGGCCGTGGATACCCATCTTGTAGAGCTCATAGTCGGGATGCTGGGCCTTAAGCATGGGGGCCTTGCTGATTGCATGCGTCCAGTCTGAGAATTCATAGCTGTCATAGTAGCTTTCGATATCGCTGACTGTTGTGCCTTTATCCCACGGGAAGGTAAGGTATTTCCCCTCGCCCCTGAAATAGTATTCAACGTGGCACTGTGCACATACGAGGCTCCGCATCTCCTGGTGGCTGGCATCAGCGACGTTTTTGCCCTGTCTTTCAAAAGCCTCTTTCAATGCCGGCCTGGTAATTGTAAGTGTCATGTCTTCAGGGTTATGGCAGTCGCCGCAACCTATGGGGTTTGTAATCTCCGGTCCCAGTGACGCCCACGTGGCTTTATAAAAGCTCTCAGCTCCCATTTTGTTAATCATCCTTGGCACATCCGGGCTCTTGCAGGCCCAGCAAGTTCCCGGCTGGGGACCTGCATCGGGTGTCATGGGGCTGCCTGTGCGCAGTGTGTTCCTGATATCCTCAATGGCATACCAGTGTCCTCTAGCCTGGGAGTAATCCTTTGAAAAAGAATAGCCTGCCCAGAGAACAACCATTTCAGGATCTTCCGCCAGCACATCGATGGGCTTGCTTCCGGCATATTTACTCCGGAAGGAAGTGTCAGCAGTTCTCATCCATGTTTCATACTCGCGCGGGTAGAATTTTCCCCATGCACTGTTGTCCGTTTCAAAGGGCTGCAGATCTGTCGGGGGACGGTATGCATACTTTGCCTCACTCCGTCGTTCAACTATTGATGAGGCGAGCATTCCGAGCAAAAATACTGTTGCGACGGTGGCCAGGAAAAGGAGCCACCCGATCCATGGTTTTCTTGAAATAACTTCCTTTAAGGTTGCCATTGTTTTGTCGGTTGATGTTGTTATAATTTATCCTTCAGCGTGGGTGTGATGGCGCCAGGGGTCGATGAGATACTGTTAACCCTGTCGTGGGGTGTGTAGCGGTGACAGTCGAGGCACTGTCTCTCCCGGCGTCCGGCAAGGGCCTGGTCAGGCATGCCCGGCCCGTCGCTGAACAGTCCCGAGTGGCAGCGCAGGCAGTTTTCCTGAACGACTTTCTTCCCGGCTTCCCTGATATAAATTGACTGAGGTTCCCTGCGCAAAGTGAAGATTGCAGAGTGGCGCATGCCGTCGCTGGCCTTGAAATAGTACTTCCTGAAGACATTGTCGTGTGGAACATGACAGGCATTACAGTCCGTGACGGTCCTGTGGGCGCTGTGCGACCATGTTGAGAACTGGGGGGTCATGATGTGACAGTTGATGCAGACCCTGGGGTCATCGGAGAGGTATGAGGTTGCATTGGATATCTTCAGAAGGTAGAAAAAAAGACCGGTAAAAGCTCCCAGGATGACAATCACCGGCACCCGCCACCGGGGAGGGGGCGTAAGAAAACTGATCAGCTTAAATGGTTTTTCCATTGAAACAACTGAACTCTGAAAATAAAAAATGTCAATTGCTGCCCCGTTTAATTAAAGGGCGGCTTGCAACTAAATGTAATTCATGAAACAAAGTGCGACAAGGGCGGTACCGTATCGCTTGTCCACGGTAAGTGATTCCCTGATCACAGTGGGTTCACCGAGGTAGTATTTTGCAAATGTCCGGTCATGAAGGTCGTTGAGAACCGTATAGAGCCGTTCTTCCAGGGCTTCCATATCAAAGTAACCTGAAAGTTCACAAACCAGTCCGCCCACTTTTTCCTCACATGTATCATCAGTATACATCCAGGCAAAAATGATTCCGGCAGAGATATGCTCGCCGTAATAACCGTGTGCAGTTGCCATGATAGTGCACAACTCAGATCCGTAAGGCGGCATATCTACCTCATCGAGTGAAAGCAGCTTTGCCGTTGCAGGCAAAACTGACGAATAATTCATGATATTGTATTCTGAGATTCCGGCATCATGCAATGCCATGTGATATGATCCGGGATGGATTGCATACTCGCTGCATCCTGAGCCTTGTGTGACGAAGAATTCGTTGGGGATCCTGTTCTGAGTAACTTTAACCATTTCCTGTTTTAATAATTAAGTTAAACCTGTGCCTGGTAACGAGGCGGGCAAATATACAAAAGTATATAGCAAGGATTAAAGTTAAATGTATTTTATGTGCATTCAAAAGAATCATCC
>CAWADB010000008.1:0-236574 GCA_963780735.1 uncultured Bacteroidales bacterium | reverse complement strand
GGTTCATAAACCATCTCCGGCTTCTCATTCAGGACATCCTGCCTGATGAAGCTGAGACTGAGCAGGAGTTCTTTGGTTTCCTCAATATTTAATCGTACAGTATTATGAGAGGTATATTCCTCGGCGCCTGAGACAGCTTCCTTTCCATCCGTAAAGAAGTTGCTGTAGTTCAGATCCCTGGTATCTGCCGGGATTTTAAAATAATCGTTCATGTCAACAGCCTTTACCATCTCCTCCCGGTTGACAAGTGTTTCATAAAGCTTCTCACCGTGACGGGTTCCAATAATCTTGATGGGTGAGGATGAATTATACAACTCCTTAATAGCCTGAGCCAGACTGGCAATTGTGGCTGCCGGAGATTTTTTAACAAACAGGTCGCCATTCTGCCCGTTCTTGAAGGCAAATAAAACCAGTTCGACTGCACTTTCCAGAGACATCATGAACCTGGTCATATTCGGATCAGTGACCGTTACTGGTTGATTATGCTTCATCTGATTAACAAACAAAGGAATAACTGATCCCCTGGATGCCATGACATTACCATACCGGGTACCACAGAATACTGTTCCGGACCCATTAAGAGCACGTGACTTTGCAACCATGATCTTCTCACTCAGAGCTTTGGTCATTCCCATAGCATTTATAGGGTAGACTGCCTTGTCGGTACTCAATACGATGACTTTCTTTACATGATTAGCCTGGGCGGAAGTTAGTACATTCTCGCAACCAAGAACATTTGTCCTTACAGCTTCTGCAGGGAAAAACTCGCATGAAGGTACCTGCTTAAGGGCGGCAGCATGAAAGACATAATCGACATCCTGCATAGCATTGTCGATGCTTTGGCGGTCACGAACGTCACCAATAAAGTATTTAACTTTGGAGCTTTTATAGAACTGCCGCATGTCATCCTGCTTCTTTTCATCGCGACTGAATATTCTTATCTCATTGATATCCGTATTTAAGAACCGTCGTAAAACCGCATTCCCGAAAGAGCCTGTACCTCCAGTGATCAGTAAGCATTTACCGTTAAAATCCATGTATTTGTTTTTGTTTTTGCTGATTGGTTATTTCAAGTTCCATTTCTTAGGACAAACCGGCCCCATGTCTTTCACGCCTTCCCTGCAATTTGGCGCCTTAGCTATCCCGATATACAATGTCGGGGCTTAACGCTCGTCCCCTTCCCTGTTCCGCATTGGGGCGTCTCGGGGCAGGCTCTAGCTTGGGAGAGGAAATGTTTTTCCTTATTACTCTCTGCCAATTGCCTAAACCCCGCTGACCTAAGTTTTTATCTTTCACTTAAGCTTCTGAGGAATCATCGTTCTCAACGCTTTCCTCTTCTGATATATTGAATTTCCCATTAGTTGTCTTGTACTCCGGAATTAAAGCCTTCATTATAGCAACCACCTCATTCTGCGAAAACGTGTACAATTTATCAAGCAGTCCGTTAATTTCTGCAAGCATAGCCGGGCCTTCAATATCTTCAACTTGTGCTTTCTTTATCTTTGGATGATATGTTGGTAGAGTAGTTTCTTTGTTGGTAAGCAATTCTTCATAAAGCTTCTCTCCCGGACGTAATCCTGTAAATACTATCTGGATATCCTTGCCGGGAATAAGGCCTGAGAGTTGTATCATTGCGTTGGCCAGTTCGGCAATCTTAACTGGTTCTCCCATGTCAAAAACGAAAATCTCGCCGCCATTACCCATAAATCCTGCCTCAAGAACCAACTGACAAGCCTCGGGAATGGTCATAAAATATCTGTATATATCAGGATGTGTGACCGTCACTGGTCCCCCTTTTTCGATCTGATGAGTGAAAAGCGGGATAACAGAACCGTTTGAACCCAGAACATTTCCAAACCTGGTTATGATAAACTGTGTTTTATTACCCTTTTTCTGAGCCTTTGATTGTACAACTTGCTCGCATAACCTCTTCGATGCGCCCATCACACTCGTAGGATTTACAGACTTATCGGTTGAGATCATGACGAACTTACCAACATTATATTTCATTGCCAGTTCTGTCATGACCTTGGTTCCACCCACATTTACACGAATAGCCTCATGCGGATTCTCTTCCATGAGCGAAACATGCTTATATGCTGCGGCATGAAAAATAATATCGGGCCTATATTCCTGAAATATCAATTCCATCTTAGCCAGATTTGTTACATCTGCAGGCAGTACATGGAACTGCAAATTGATGAATTTCTCCTTGAGCTCGTTCTGAAGAAAGAAAAGAGGTGTCTCAGCCTGGTCTACCAGAATGACCCTTTTCATATTGAAGCGGGTTAGCTGCCGAACGATTTCGGAGCCAATTGATCCGGCGGCACCTGTTATCATGATCGTTTTGTTTGTAAGCCCCATCCTAATCATTCCAAGGTCGAGCTTTATGGGCTCCCTTCCCAGCAAATCTTCCAGTTTTATTCTTTCAAAATGATTTGTATGTAACTGACCGTTCAGCCATTTATCCACTTCAGGTGTATCCAGTACTTCAATTCCCAGCTTAATTGCAGAGCGAATAATCAGGCTCTTTTCACTGACTTTGATATCCTTTTTAGCAAGGATCAGGCATTCAACCCTCTTTTCAGAGAGAAACTGCGGTGAAAGTGCGGAAATTCCATAAACCGGAATCCCATTTATTTTTTTCCCCTGATAATTCTTATCATTTTCTATGAATCCGGAAACGCTCAAACCATAATTGGGATTGCTTAGAATTACACGCTTAACAGTAAAACCAAGCTCACCGGCGCCATAGATAAGAACCCTCCTTTTGTTAATCGAAGTATCTGATACAAATCTGAAGATCAGTTTAATAAATACTCGCCCAAAGGACATAAAGACGGTGATTGCAGCAAAATGGATTACTATAATAGAATTGGGGATGGAGAGAATCTCACTCCAATTAAACAGACTCGAACAGAACGAAACAATCAGGAGCGACGCAGTTGCGCAGGTCGTAACAAGAAATACAAGCGTGATATCTGTGAGCGTCGCATGACGGAGAAGGCCTGAATAGGAACGGAATACAAGGCTGAAAATCGAATAGATAAGAACTGCTAAAAGCCCCTGATATAAAATATAATCCAGTCTTTCATCAGGAATATTAAAGTTAAACCTTAGCAGATATGCTATGAGGAAAACAAGAAACACCGAAATAGTGTCCAATATAAGGACCATCCATCTGGGCACAGAATGACTGTTGAAAAAGTCAAGTGCCTTCCTCCTTAAATAAAGGATCCATGTAGGGTATCCCTTTTTCATCTTCTTGTTACTAGTGAAAAAGTCTAAGGTTTTTAATTTAACCTTTTAACTTGCACCTTTTGTGTTCTATATTGCCTGTTTTGCATGCTTCCGCCCCGTCAGCCCCATTTGATTTATATTGTAACTTACTGTAATTGTGTTTAGTATCGTCTTTATTAGACTTTACTTCCAGCAATTCTTTCAGTTACACGATACCAGGTCTGTCAAGGCAATCAAACAATAATTCAGAAACGTGAAATTAAGTAAACAATTGCTCGTCACCAAACGCCGGGGTATTGAAAACATCCTAAAAATGCCTTATCCGGGAAATTTTACTAACAATAATTAGTAGCACACCTAACGAATTGACCTGTTAACATGTTTCAGGCAATCATTTGTCAAAATCCATGTTTTATTGACGAACAGACCTTACAACATGATACTTTTTTAAGTCGCAGGATTTAACTCAATTAACTGGATTTACCACTCCTTGAAATAGGTCATTATTGTAACAATAATTGCCATTCATCGTATAAAAGTACGTGTTAGTCAAAATAAATTGCATATTTGTCAAATAAGACGGACTTATGAGATACATGCTTTTAGCATTTTCCCTTTTGATAGGATTGTCTGCTAACTCTCAGACTATCCTTACAATAGAAGGACAGACATATATTAATTCTGATGATACCTGGTCGGGGGTAATTATTCCAACGTTCTGAACCTACAACATTAACTTTCAAGAATAACTCCATTACATCTATCAATAGATATGGTTATATGTTAGAGGCAGGAGATGAAGTAGCCTATAAAAATAATAATAACCTTGACAGGGCATTATTAGCCGGTAACAAATTTGTCTGGAACGGCACTGACATGAGCTCTATTACTCATGGACTGTTTACCGGGCATAATATTAATGTCGTAATTAAGTATAATTATCTTGATCATGTTCCCATGGCTATTATCCGTAAGTCCACTACAAACATGATCAATTCATCAGGGGGAGTTGCATATAACATTGTTAAAAGTCCTAATGTAGGCATCGTAGTAAAAGGAATGTCCGGAGTGTGTATTTATAATAATACTCTTTATCAGGACAGAACCACTTCTGAGACAGGCCGCGGTTTAATAGACATTTATTCTAATTCCGACGTAACACCAAATTCCGTTTCGTCACGGGACAAGAATTTACAATAATATTTTCTATACCAAATATGAGACATTCTGTATCAACATAATGGATCAGGAAAGCTTGACTGGTTTTGAATCTGATTATAATGTCTTTTATTGCGAAACAGGTTCTCTTAAATTCAATGCCGGTGGTTCTGTTAAAACATTTACACAATGGCAAGCATTAGGATATGACATTCACTCAGTGGTGATTAATCCTAATTTTAAAGATTTAATAAATTTTGTTCCTGCCGCGAGGCTCGATTTTGGCAAGGATTTAGGATCAGAACTGGAAGGATGGCCTTTCTGTTAATGCAAAATGGGGAATGACAGATCCTGAAACAACAGCACAAAATGGCAAATGGCAGGTTGGAGCAGTAATACATGCAGCACCTGTTGAGGTACCAGTCCCAGTTCCCCTATATGTCAGTTCGAGTATTGCCAACAATACTCCTTCAATTCTGGAAATGAATTATAATCTGGCTTTAGGAAATATTGTGCCGCCAGTTGCGGCCTTCAGTGTTAAAGTGAATTCCATCACCAGACCTGTTAGTCTGGTAGCTATCTCCAGCTCAAAGGTCAGGTTAACCCTTACCAGCCCGGTAGTTTATGGTGATGTTGTTACCGTTGCTTATACAAAACCTGCCAGTATACCTCTTCAAACTGCTTCAGGCGGGCAGGCAGCTTCTATCACCGATCAGCCAGTATCAAATAACCTGGTGCAACCTGCCAATCAACCCCCAGCCGTAAATATTGCTTCTCCTACTAAAAGTACATCATTCTTAGCTCCCGCCACAATTACAATTGATGCTGCTGCCAACGATCCTGATGGTACAATCACTAAAGTAGAGTTCTATAACGGTACTGCCAAACTTGGAGAAAAAACCACAACTCCTTACTCATTCACCTGGAAGGAGGTGTCTGAAGGAACATATTCACTGACAGCGGTAGCCACCGATAACTTAAATTCGCAAACTGTCTCGGATCCTGTTACAGCTGTTGTTGAAAAAGCAGCACCTGCCATAAACCAACTCCCGGTTATCAATATTTCGTCACCCGTAAACGAAAGTTCGTTTTCGAAGCTCCGGCGATTATTACTCTGACAGCAGAAGCCTCAGATTCAGATGGGGCTGTCAGCAAGGTGGAATATTTTAACGGTAACAGTAAAATCGGTGAGAGTTTTTCAGCTCCCTGGACGGTTTCATTTGAATGTACAAAAGCCGGTACGCATGAAATTACTGCAGTTGTAACTGATAATATGAATGCTGCAAGCACCTCTTCTGCAGTAAAAATATCTGTAACATTAAAAAGTGAATATCCTGATCTTATCAACCTCTATCCCAATCCTAACTTCGGACGATTTTCAATCGATATATTTTCTTCACTGCCGGATGCAGAAAACACTGTAACGATTACCAATCTCCTGGGACATACCGTTTACTATGGAGCACTTGAGGAAGAAGAACATACAATGCAATTTGACTTGTCCCATACTCCTGCCGGAAAATATATTCTCATAATCACCTCGGGAAACAAAATAGTCACTACCAAGAAATTCATTAAGAACTAATCCATCAATCAGCGCGTTTTACGCTATCTCGAGGAGTTATTCAGGTGTATGTTTAAAATTCCCATTTAGCTATAGTTTTCAACTATTGGTCAAAATAACCTTGACTATGCCAAGAATCTTCGTCTTATTTTGATCCGTCAAGCCGTTTTCCAATGAATACCCACTGCAATAAATTGTCAAAATGGCTGTTTATTAAATAATTACGCTAAAGTCAATGGCCAGGTTTAATTTCTCAAATTCAGCAAATACATCAGGCATAGTTAACGATGCCCGGTATTTTCATTCTGTTAAGTTTTTTATGCGAAACATTACTTCTAAACAGCTGCGTTAAAGACCCAACAATTCCTGTTTTAAAGACAAAACCGGAAACAGAAATTACTATTAACTCTGTTACAATAGGAGGAGAAATCACTGATGACGGAGGTTCGCCTGTTACATCCAGGGGAATATGCTGGGGAACTACAGTTAATCCTTCCTTTGAAGGCCTACATACAACTAATGGCGAAGGGCCTGGAGTGTTTTCAACCACAATTACCGACCTTAACCCCAATACTTTGTATCATGCCAGAGCTTATGCTGAAAACAGCGTAGGTATTGCTTATGGAAACGAAATCGTATTTACAACAGGTATTGCAGCTCCTGAAGTAACAACCCTTGGCATTACAGATATTACCCAAAATAAAGCAACATCAGGCGGTAAAATCACTTACGACGGTGGCGCAACAATTACGGCAAAAGGAGTTTGCTGGAGCACAGCAGCCTGAGCCCGACATATCAGATTACTTCACTTCCAATGGTACTGATACCAGCCGTTATCAAAGCCAAATGACAGGATTAATTCCAGGTACAAAATACTACGTCCGTGCTTATGCCAAAAACAGTGCCTGGACCGTCTATGGGGAAGAGGTAATCTTCAATACTAAAGTAGCAGATGTGGAAGGAAATCTCTATAGTACAGTCACGATTGGTACTCAGGTATGGATGGCAGAAAACCTTAGGACAACGAAATTAAATGATAATACACCCATTCCAAATGTTACGGGTGACACAGATTGGATTAATCTTTCTACACCGGCTTATTGCTGGCTGCGAAATGAAATTCAATACAAAGATGTATATGGAGCCTTATATAACTGGTATACGGTAAGTACAGGAAATCTATGCCCTACCGGCTGGCATGTACCAACAGATGAGGAGTATAAAATTCTTGAACTTTCTCTTGGAATGGGCTCAGATCAGGTTGATCTAACCGGAGTGGAGGGGAACAGACCAGGGAGCAAAGATGAAGAGCACGACTGGATGGGCTGAGGGAGAGAACGGAACAAATACAAGCGGCTTCTCAGGGCTTCCCGGCGGTTACCGGTGGGCAAAGACCGGTGCTTTTAACGGAATAGGAATGCTGACATATTGGTGGAGCTCTGAACACAGCATTGACTATGGATGGTACAGACGATTGGACGGAACTAACAGTGACATATACAGGTATGCCACCTCAAAAGAGGGAGGGAAATATGTCAGATGTCTGAAAGATTAGTAGTTGGTTTTTTGAAAAGTAAAGCAACAAATTCAGCGTTTTTGAGTATAAGTCTTATATAGAATATGTTTAACAATAAATATAATATCATGAAAAAAGGTTTAATTCTTTTATTTTTAATATGCTTGATCGGTGTAATGGCGGTGTTTCAGGGATGCAAAAAAGCCACTGTACCTGTACTGTCAACTGCAGAGATATCGGCTGTTACTTTAACCACTGCAATGTCAGGCGGCGACATTACTTCCGACGGAGGAGAAGATATAATAGCACGAGGTATTTGCTGGAATACAACCGGTGATCCTTCAATTACTGATTCCAAAACCAGTGACGGGAAGGGGAAAGGCAGCTTTACCAGTAGTATGTCAGGTTTGCAGAAAGGTTCGGTTTATTATGTCAGTGCTTATGCCACCAACAGTGTAGGCACAGCCTACGGAGAACAGGTCATTTTCAGTACTCAGATTGATGATGTCGAGGGTAATAATTACAATACAACTCCTATCGGATCGCAGATCTGGATGGCTGAAAATCTTAAAGCCACGCAGTACAACGATAATAGTTTAATACCGAATGTGACAGGTAACACTCATGGACAACTCGTACTACCCACGCATACTGCTGGGCACTAAATGATGAGGCTACCTACAAACCTCTGTACGGTGCTATTTATAACTGGTATGCTGTTAATAGTGGGAAATTATGTCCTGCCGGCTGGCATGTTGCCACTGATGCTGACTTCAGTGCAATGGAAATCAGCCTCGGAATGACAGCGGTACAGGCAGAGCTTGACGTTGGAATGGCGAGGAACTGACCAGGGAAAACAAGCTAAAAAGTACAACCGGATGGAATACTGGCGAAAATGGTACGAATACCAGTGGTTTTGCTGCCCTTCCCAGCGGTTACCGTTCCTATCCTACTGGCATATTTGACAGGTCTTGGGCATTATCAGTTACTTGTGGTCTGCCACCGAACAGGATGCTTCCAGTAGCATTGTACAGGAGACTTGACGGCAATAATAATGCAGTGTACAGGGCATCAACCTTCAAGAGAGCAGGGAAATCAGTCAGGTGCGTGAAGGACTGATTTAATCGCATAGGATAATAAAAGAGGCTATCTCAAAAGGATAGCCTCAATAATTTTCACACTGTTCCATTTCAGTTAAATACCAGTCAACCTTGACGCTGCAGCGACCCTGGTAACAGGAGTAAAATATGTTTATTATCTTTGGGCAAAGACAGGATGAGACTGTTGTTTTATATATTAATTACGCTGGCGTTAACCAGTTGCGGGTCAAACCAGGAGAATATGAAGAAGATTATATTTCTGCATCACAGTACCGGTCAAAGCATATGGGTCGGAAAGACCAACAGATATGTTTACAAACTTACCGGGAAAGGTGATGTACAGAGGTTTTTTATCAACTATAACAAAACAAATAAAACTGATTACGAGATCAATGAGAGGATATTCCCTAAGAGTACTCCTTACGGCTGGAATAACTACCCTTATGATTACTATAATATCTGGGTGAAAAACGGAGGTGAAACCCCATATATGAATGAGCCCACTCTTGAAATTCTGACAAAGCAGTACGATGTCATAGTTTTCAAGCACTGTTTCCCTGTCAGCAGGATATCCAAAGACACTGGCACCCCTGATATTGATTCAGATGTGAAGAGTATCGAAAATTATAAACTGCAGTATAACGCTTTAAAAAGCAAGATGCTTGAATTCCCTGATAATAAATTCATCGTATGGACCCCTGCGGTAAACACCCAGGCAGGTATGACAGAAGAAGAGGCCCTAAGAACCCGGCAGTTTCATGATTGGGTGGTTGATGAATGGGATGAAAAAGGTGACAATATCCATGTCTGGGATTTTTATAAATATGAAACTGAAGGCGGGTTATATTTAACTGAAGTAAGTGCCTTCAATGCTAATAACTCACACCCTAACAGGCAGTTTGCGACAAGAGTTGCTCCGTTATTCAGCAAATTTATTATAGATGTAATTGAATTAGCCACTGACTAACTTTTGTGTCAATTTAGTAAGTGAGAACCGATGAATTTACGATATATATTCCAACGCCTTCAGTTAGCACTGATTGAAAAAGCCGGCAGCGAAAGAAGAATAAAATACTGGCGTAAAAAGGGTATGAAGATCGGACAGAATTGTTATATCAACAACGTAAATTTTTCAACGGAACCTTTTTTGATCGAAATAGGCGATCATGTTGCTATTGCTGCCGGCACTGACTTCATCACCCATGACGGCGCCATATGGTGTTTTCGTGAAGAACTTGAAAATGCAGATCTATTCGGAAAAATCAAAATCGGGAAAAATGTATTCATCGGGAACAATTGTACAATTCTTCCTAATACCTCTATTGGAGACAACTGTATTATCGGAGCCGGAAGTGTTGTACGCGGGCAATTCCCTGAAAATTCAGTGATTATAGGCAATCCGGCAAAAGTTGTTCTAAGTATGAGCATGCAAAAAATGCTGTATCTTCAAAATCCCGGATTTCTTAAAACCCAGGGTATTTCTTTTAATGAAAGAAATAAAATTATTAAGAATCATTTTGGCATTGAGGTCCAATAATTCTTATTCAGCCGGGATTTTTACTTCACCAAATGTCTGCTTTGCTTCAGTTAACGTAAAATTTATATAATCTTTAGTAGGATTTTCCTTATTGATAATTTTGCCGGGATTCCCAATTACAAGTGAATTATCAGGAACATCAAAATTGACAAATGAGTTAGGAGCGATTAAAACATTCCTGCCAATGTTAACCTTCCCGACAATAACAGATCCAGTGCCAATCCAAACATAATCCTCAATTGTGGGCCTGCCTTTTCTTTCACCGGCAATGCCACGGCCAATAGTTACTGAATGCGCAATATTGCAGTTCTTCCCGATGGTGGCAGGTCCGATAATAACAGGCCCGCAATGTGTGGTAAGATAAAAGCCTTCTCCTATCTGAGCCCTTGGGTCAATTTCAAATCCATACTTAAACCTATATCTTCTTAGCAGCAGCCTGTAAAAAATCCCCAAAAAGGAAAGTTTGCTGTGCTTACCTGATTTTCTTAAAAGGAAAGTGTATCGAAACCCCGGTATGAACCATCCTGTTATAAATCCTTTAACGCCCTTCAATCCACCGTAACGATATAAATCTGCCTTGATTATATTATTCATTTCAACTTATTTTTCAAATATTTCATTGTATATCCTCTGCGCCAACAAAATCGTAAAATAAACTCCCTATTTTTAAACTTCTTAAGTACAAATATTGGTTTTTTCTCACTTCCTTTAATGTCCGAAATTGTATTATTGAACTATCCCCAGGCATGGTATTACGATCATGATCTTTAACTCAATCATATACCTGTTATTTCTTATTCTTGTTGCCACTGCTTACTATATTTTCCCAGGCAGGATCAGATGGTTATGGTTGCTCCTGGCAAGTATTGGTTATTATCTTTCATTCATTCCGGTATTTCTATTATTACTTGGCGGAATTGTTTGCGTTAACTATTTCATGGCCAAATTGTTGTCAATGGCTCCAGATGAAAATAAAAGTACTCTTCTGGCGTTGATTATCGTTTTGAATATACTGGTTCTGGCATTGTTTAAGTATTTCAATTTTCTCTTTCCTGGTAGTCAGTTGCATCTTCACAGTGTAGATCTCTTTTACCGGGTTGATCCCATTAACAAAATGATACTTCCGCTGGGGCTATCTTACATTTCATTTACCGTTTTGAGCTACCAGATTGAGATCAAACGAAAGACCATCGAACCCGAAAAACACTTTGGATACTTTTCTCTGTACCTTCTATTCTTTCCCAGGATAGCCCAGGGTCCTATAGAAAGACCTCAAAACCTGCTCCCACAGTTGCATCAGGGTCATGCTTTTAATTATACCATGGTGGTTGATGGTCTAAAACAAATGCTCTGGGGCTATTTCAAAAAATTGGTTGTTGCCGATCGGTTAGCAATATATGTAAATGCTGTATATGATAACAGTGAACATCACACGGGGACCACACTAATTATTGCAACTGTTTTTTTTGCATTTCAGATATATGCTGATTTCTCCGGTTATACAGATATTGCATTGGGGTCTGCTAAGTTATTTGGGATCAATCTCACCAACAATTTTAAAAGACCTTATTTTGCCACGTCAATAACAGATTTCTGGAATAGATGGCATATTACCTTTTCTACATGGATCCGTGATTACATTTTCTTACCCCTTGCCTATTTCCTTTCAAACTGGCTGAAGAAACAGAAATATTTTCTTATTTCTGCCGATAAATGGGTTTATATGATTGCAATTATGGTCACCTTTTTCATTTGTGGCATTTGGCATGGGGTCGGGTGGACTTATTTGATCTGGGGATTATTATTTGGCTTTTACCTGACTTACTCAAACTGGACCAGACATTTGCACAAAAAAATCAGAAAGCAGCTTCAGATCAGAAAATCCTCCGCATACTATATCTTATATAAAACCATGACAACCTTTATATTGGTGTTGGTTGCCTGGGTATTTTTCAGGGCAGACTCATTAAACGAGGCAATAATGATAATTAGAAAAATATTTTCCTTCTCCGGCTCTGTCTTTTATGGCAACCCCTCAAACTTAATCTTTGCTTTGTTTGGCATTATTTCTTTGGTCGCTATCGACTTCAAGCGGGAATATTTTAATGGCAGTTTATCAATACTTTACAGTAAGCATCCGTGTATTCAGATTGCCGGCATTGTGTTTCTTGTAATAACCATACTTCTTGTTGGTGTTCTTGATGGAGGACAATTTATTTATTTCCAATTCTAAACCGGTACTTCCAATGACAACACCCACTCAAAAACAGATAATTCAATTTTCTCTCAGAGTGTTAATAATTGTCATAGTCATTTTGCTTTGTGACCGTGGAATTGGTGCTATTCTGAAGATTTTCTATTTCCGTCAGGAATCAGGAGACGGTTATCGGACTACCTATGCCATTGACAGTACTCTTGCTGATATACTGGTTTTTGGATCTTCCAGGGCAAATCATAGCTATGTTCCTGAAATATTTGAAGAAATTTTTCGGTATACTTTTTACAATACAGGAAGAGATGGAAACTACATCCTATATAACTACGCCATCTTCAAGGCAATTACCAGACGTTATAATCCAAAAATGATAATTTTTGACATCAGGCCTGCAGACCTTGGGAGTAACGCATTTGAGTACGACAGGTTATCTCTTTTGTACCCTTACTATAAGACACATCCGGAAATTTCGGAGATTGTCGACACAAAGAGCCCGTTTGAAAAGATGAAGCGAGTTTCAGCAATCTTTCCTTATAACTCATTGATATTTCAGATTGCAATGGGAAATATGGAATTCAATAAGAAGAGAGTGCCGGATATCAAAGGATATATTCCATTTTTTGAAATAATGAAAAATGAAAAAATTGATACCTCGAAAAGCAACATATATACAATAGATGAAAATAAGATCCTCGCACTTAAGGATATTATTTTAACATGTCAACAAAAAAGTATAGAATTGATATTTGTTAATTCTCCGACCTGGGGCATTATCCAGGATGATTATTGTGAAGTCAAATTAATTGAATTATTTTCTGAAAACAGAATAACCTTTTTTGACATGTCAAACCACCCGACCTTTATCAGTAATCCTGGTTATTTCGCTGATAAAAACCATTTAAATGATGAAGGGGCAAAAGTATTTTCAAAAATTCTATCAGATAAAATCAGGTTGATTCAATGACTGATACAGATTACACCTAAACTTCAAGCTTATTTAATTGACATTCTGTACATTCTTAAAATAACTGCCGCCCCTGTTTGAATACCAAGTAAATTGATTAAGATTTTGCTTAAATAGCCTCTGCCTCTGTCAGCATATTTCAAGATTGGTTTATACTGTCTTATATCTGGTAACAGTTCTTTTCTATTTTGCCTCGGAGACCTTGCGAAATACAAAAAAGATATAATGTATTGATTGGCCAAATATGAAAGTAAGAGCCTATTAACCTGACTTCTATCTGACTCAAGAACCGGCATCCATTTTCTTACTGAATACAGTATGTACTTCACTCTGTTTGCATATGATGTTGAAGTAATTGCCCCGGGTCTGTTTGTCAAATAAATGTAAAAAGCATCATTTACTGCATCAAAGGAAGTTGCGTGCAAAAAAACGTTGATAAGCCAATCAATATCTTCAGCTCTTAACCCTTTTTCAAAATAGAGTTGATTATTAATGACAAATTCTCTCTTTATAGCTAATGTCCAAACTGCTCTTGGAAACTGTCTCCTTCTAAACAAGGATTTTATTGCTGCTTCTCCATTTAACCGGAGTTCTTCAATATTGTATCCTGTACGAGTGATCCTTCTTTTATTCGTGAAATAATCATTATCCTGAACTCCATAAAGCATTATGTCAGCATCATTTTCAGAAATTCTTTGTATTAAATTATGTAAACAGTCATTCCCTTCCCAGTAGTCATCGCTATCTAGGAACATTAGATAATTACCTCGGGCTGCATTTATACCGGTATTACGGGCATCTGACAGCCCCCCATTTTCCTGATGTATGACACTTACCCGCTTGTCTAACCTGGCGTACTTATCACATATTGCATGGCAATTGTCTGGTGACCCATCATTAATAAGGATAACCTCAATGTCATGGAATTTTTGGTTAAGAACACTGTCAACACACTTATTGAGGTATTCTTCGACGTTATAAACCGGAATTATAACGGAAATCAAGGGATTTGATTTTATTCCTGAAGTGGGCATAAAGCAGTTACCCAGATATTAAAAGAAACAAATCCGAATCTCCAGGTTAATCATTTTAAAACTAGAGCATTCCGGCTTTTTCATCTGTGTCGATTAATTCGACATTGAGTCCGTTTCTTGCGAGCAGGAATGCAATATTATGCTCATTAAATGCTTCACCAGGTTGAGGAGGGACAAGAGTTATCAATCCTTGCTCTGTTAGTTCAGTCATCTTCTCTTCTAGGTTGGAACACTTAAAACAAATATGATGAAAACCTCCGCCCTTTTGCACAAAATTCAACAGAGACTGATTATTCTCAAGCGGTTCAATAAGCTTTATTGTAATGCTGTCTCTCTTGCTTAAAAATGTGACTTTCACCTTCTGCAGCGAGTTTTCAATAATTCTTGTCATTTGTTTATAGCCAAATACACGCTCCCAATATGCTATTCCATCATTCAAACTTTTAACAGCAAAACAAATGTGATCTATTATCATTTTTTTCTCCTGAACTTTTCTTTGGTTACAAGCCAAAGGAACTGAATAATTCCAATCAGATATCTTCGCCACAAACGTCTGGGTTCCTGAATGAACCTGTAAAACCATTCCATTCCAATGTTCTGCATCCATTTGGGTGCCCGTTTGGTATACCCCGAAACTATATCAAAATAGCCACCTACTCCAAGTATATATTTTGAGGTAAGTTCATTCCTGTATTTTTCGAAAAAAAGTTCCTTTTGCGGTGAGGGCATTCCAATGAGCAGGATATCAGGCTTTGCCTTATTTATCATATCGACTATTAAAGATTCGTCTTCTGCCTGATAGTATCCGTTACGATAACCTGCTATAACCAGTTCAGGGAAGGTTATCACCAGATTTTTGGCACAAGTGAAAATATTTTGTTCTCGTGCACCAAACAGAAAAACACTGAATCTTTCTTTCTCAGCCATTGCCAGTACAGCATCTGCAAGGTCAGGAGTGGCAATGCGTTCCGGAACTTTATAGCCCAGAAAACACAAAGCCCATACCACCGACATCCCGTCAATATTTACGAGATCGGCGTTATTGACGGCTCTTCTTAGTTCATCATTCCTGGTAAGTTCGTTGACAGACGCAGAATTAACTCCAATCTGGGTTAACTGATTCCCGTTTTCTAAATTTGACTTTATGACCGAAACAAAATCGGACTTCCTCCACGGATGAACTCTGATATTGAAGATCTTAATTTCTTTCATAATCCTGATGGAGAAAACAACAATGATAACAGAAAAAATGACATACCGATGCAGTTATTATTACTTACTTTAATTATTTTATGAGGAGGGATGTAAGTTTTTATAGCAGAGTTTTATGTGTTCATCTCTGTCTGCTTTACTCTCAAATCTGTCTTTAATTTTCCTTGCCGGATTACCGGCGTATATCGAATATGGTTCGACATCCCTGGTCACCACAGATCCTGCTGCAATAATACTCCCCTGACCAATTGTTATTCCGCTAAGTATTATTGATCCGTAGCCTATCCAAACGTCATTCCCGATTATTATCTTTTCATTAAGTCCCCTCCAGTTATAATCCTTGTCTCTGATCTTGCTTGCCAGCCTGATCGGAACACCTAATTCAGTGAAATTATGATCGAAACGACCAATCAAGGCAACACGATTTGCAAGCATAACATTGTCACCGATCTCAGCATCACATTCAATCAGGGAGAATTTCCCAATGTAAAAATTATCTCCTGTGACTATCGTGTGTTTTGCCCATAAATATACAGTTCTACCGATATAAGGATTTTCCCCAAACCTGTATTTTCTCCATTTAAAATGGATGAGATAAAAGTTCCTTAAGTTGCGCAATAGTTGTATCATAATAATTTCCAGTATTGTAACAAATCTTTTTTTAAACTTTTCGAAGAAAACCTGACAACATTATCAATAGGAACGGGTCGCGGGATCTTTAATGCTTTCAACATGGCCTGCACAAAAAGATCTTCCTTATGTTCGTCTGTAACGAAGCCATTAATACTTTCTACTATTATCTCTTTTGCCGAACTGAAATTTGTAACACATGCTGGAGTTCCGCAGGCAATGGCTTCAATCAGAGATGTGGACCAGCCCTCTTTATAGGATCCCATAATAAACAGGTCCGATGCATTTAAAAACAGGGCAATTTCAGCCGGATTTTTTTTCCCTGCCAAAAATATTTTACCGTTTAAGTTATTAAGAGAAATATAATCCTTTATTTTTCCATAATCTTCACCTTCACCCAGAAAATAAAACCTGCAACCCGAAATTTGCTTTTCAAAAAGCATAAAACAATCTATCATGAACTTCCAGCCTTTCAATGAGGCCAGTCTTCCGGTGGTTATCAGAATTTTTGACGTGTATGGGAGATTCATTTTCTCGCGTGCCTCATTTTGATTAATAGGTTTGAATATATCAGTATTAATCCTGGTTGGGAATTTTGTCACAGAACTCCTTGATACCTTCCCTTCGCTTCTGATTACCATCTCATTTATAGCATTGTCATCCCCTGAAGCTAAAATGGTTTTGACATACTTTAACCGATTAAAAAAAATCCGCTCAAACCACTTAGATACAAAGCTTGCATATCTGTATTTTGAAATTGATAATGGATTCTCCAGTCCGGAAAAGCAATAGCAAATGTTAAGGCCATCTGATCCTGCAACAGATATCAGCAGTTCCTGCCTTTGCAAAAAAATATTATGAATACCTATTGCTAAAATTTGTTTCCTGAAATATTTGAAAAGAGAAAATCCAACAAGCCTGTCAGGTATCAAATGCCTGGTTTTGGTTTTTTTATACCGGGCCATTGAAAAAAAATCATATACTGTCCCGTTTATTTCCTTCTTAAACCATCTGCCAATGGGATCATTTTTGCTTGTACTTATGCCCGCCAGAGCCATATTCGGACCAAATGATTCCATAAAGTTCTTAGCCAGAGAGAGATAACCCCCTATGGGATAGTCTTCAAAATCCGTAAAGTCAATAATTAATATCCTATTTCCATTATCCATTGAAAGAAATACTAGGGTGTAATAATTATTTTGCCATCAACATTTCGTAACGTTCAATGTATTTATTGACCATTTGATCTATAGAAAACTCCTTCATTATTCTTTCTTTTCCGGTAGTTCCCATTTTCATTCGTAGCAAAGGATCATTCAGGAGCACTTCAATCTTCCCGGCAAGTTCTTCGGGATTAGAAGGTTCTATCAAAAAACCAGTCTCATCATCTATCAATATTTCTATTGTGCCTCCTCCTTTTGTGGCGATAACAGGTTTCTCCAATGCCATATATTCCAGAATTGAATTTGAAATTCCCTCGGTAAAAGTTGATAAAATGCAAATATCCATGGCATTGATAAATGATTCAATCCCTGATTTTTTGCCCAGGAACCTGAAATTTTCAATGTATTTTTTGTCTACCAGGGCCTTGGATTCAACCGAATCAGTTTCAGCTCCGATTGCCAAAAAAGTAATATCTTTTCTTTTTGCCAGCACTAATTGTGCTGCTGTATAATAGGTTGCATAGTCTTTTTTCTTCCAAAAGGTTGCCACCATGCCAATTAAATATTCTGTATCGACGCCTAACTGATCTTTAATTATCTCCTTATCAACCAGAGATTTTGTTCTGTCAAAATTGAATCCATTATAAATGACTTCACTTCTATTTACAGGGGCTCTATATGATTCTAATCCGGCTTTTGAATTACTCACTATATAATCTGAAAAAGGGAAAGTTAATCTAGCTCTCAACCAGTGCTTGTTACAAATATTCCGACTCGCCGGAGAGTCCATAACCATTCCATTAACTAACTTAATACCCAGCAATTTGCAGGTTGGAGTTATATATATTGCTGTCATGCTATCCCAGCAGTGAACAATATCCGGTTTGTAGTTTCTACAGAGTCTGTAAAGCCGAAAGAAGATATTCAAATCATTTTTCGTTTTCCTCAGGATATAGTGAATTTTAATGCGCAGATCAATTACTGCCTTGTAGTGAATATCTCTGCTCATTACGACCAGCTCAAAATCAATATCATGCCTGATCGTAAGAGCTTGCATAAGTTCTGTCAGCCTCCTCTCCTTTCCTCCTGCTCCCAGGGTGTCCGTAATGAAAAGTATCTTCAAGGTCAGGGTTTCTCCAATTTTAATAATGCAATTTAAGTACCTCAGAACGCTTTAAAAAAGAAATTAGTAAATGCCATAGTATATAGTTTATAATCAAAATGTTCTCTGGCAGTCTGGCAGGCGTTTGCAGCAATCGTCAGCGCACTATTATTATAATTTTCAATAACTTTCAGGATTTTATTTACCATCTCCGGTAATGATCCCGGAGAGACAATATAGCCATTGTAGTTATCTTTAATATAGATAGCATTATCACTGACATCAGTAATCAAAACGGGTACTCCCGAGATTAAATATTCCGACAGTTTTGTTGAGAATCCGTACTTTGCTTGCGGTATCAGTGGACGGGGAAGGATTAATAAATTATAGTTGGGAAATTCCGTCGATAGATCATCAGGATCAATATTTCCCAAATAGAACACTTTGTTCAATAACATGTATTTTTCAGTCAGGTGATTCAGAATATCCCTGTCTTTATCAATAAGGATACCGTACAGGTACAATTCTACATTCTTTTTGCGATTTACCTCATAAAGTGCTTCAAACAAGATATCAAATCCCTCTTTGTCACAGTTTATGAATCCGGCGAAACAAATTTTAAAAGTCGAACCGTCATAATGAATCGCAGGCAGTATGTCCGGAATTTTCGACACGTCACACAAAATTGGAACTTTTATAATTCTTTTTGTATACCTTGAAAAATATCGTTCAAGATTTGATGAAATAACAACAATACCATTATAAAATGGAACTTGAATTTCACTTAACTTAAAAGGTATGTAATAGTAAATAAATCTAATATAGAAATAGACCTTTAAGAGGATATTACGCGAAGGAACGGATATAAAAGCGTTGGTTACACGAAGTTCATTTATATCACAGAAGAACTTATGTCTCCAGAACATTTTGAAATAAAGCAGATAGATAAAATCCTTCAGTATGAATGTTGTAGGATAAAGATAAATTGCTGATTCTGAATTCCTGCCCTTGATAAACCTGTTAACCGAACCAAGAAATCCCCACAGGTGTAAAAACCCATTTACCTTCTTATTTCTGCTTTGAAGAAAGTATACACCAGGATACAATTCAATACTGTCAACCGGATTTCTGGTTATCTGAGTTAATGAGCAGATAAAGACATTTA
The DNA here is from genome assembly GCA_963780735.1 of uncultured Bacteroidales bacterium. Lineage (GTDB taxonomy): Bacteria > Bacteroidota > Bacteroidia > Bacteroidales > VadinHA17 > SR-FBR-E99. Next base: position 216,974 of record CAWADB010000008.1, on the reverse strand, counting down.
TATTCCCTTCTGCCAATGATTTTGCAATATTTATGACGCGCTGTGACCCTGCTGTCTTGCTTTTGACTAATGGCCCTGAAGAAATAATAAAAATGTCCTTCATGAACTGATACTAAATGTAGTTGATTACTTTTTAACAGGATAGGGGACTTTGCCTTATTAAGGCTTTATGGATTTAGTTCGTCTTTTTGATGTTTCCAGATATTCCCGGAAAATCATTTCATGCTGGCGAGCGACGTTATCCCATGTAAACAAAGATATAACCCGCATCCGTGCTCTGTTAGCAAGATCAGCCAGTAGCTCAGATGAGTTTAATGACTTATCCAAGGCCTCTTTAAGTGAATCAACGTCCCCTTGTTCAAAGTGAATTGCTGTATCTGCTACCGCAAAGATGTTCTCTTTAATATTGCTGCAAATAATAGGTGTGTTCAGATACATCACATTAAGGATAACCGGCGAGAGCCCTTCAACATCAGAAGGTTGTATATAGCAGAACGCATTTTTCATCAGGCGGAGCGAATCATCACCGTATACGTACCCGGCAAAAATAATTCTGGGGTCTTTTGATGAAAGCAGCTTCTTTTCATAATCTGAAGGGTTAGGTGAACCTCCGACCAGGACAAGCTTTTTTGTCGTATTGATATTTTCGAAAGCCGGGATTAGGTAGTGAAGGCCTTTATCCGGGATAAATCTTCCCACAAACAGGAAGTATTCATTTTTGTCTATCCCTAACTTCTTAAAGATTTCATTGTTTTCTGAAACATCAGGGACATCACTCCCGAACGGGATATAATTATATTTTCTGTGGAAATGCTTTTCAAATAAATCCTGCGCAAAAACATTATCGAAAATGACCTGGTTGGGGAAATAAGCAGTGATGTAAGATGATAGCCTCAAATAAAGTCTCCCGTACCATGGCCATTTATCCCTTTCCCAGTCTATACCGTCCTGACTGATAAAGACCTTTTTTCCTGCAATGCGAAGAAATATAGCCCAGATGCTGTTTCCCCCATTCTGAATGTGAACGATGTCTCCGGTGTTTGTGAATATTATATGAAACGTGCATTTAAACGAATGCAGTATTGTATCAAACCCCATAGCACGCACCGTCCTGAAATATTTCAGTTTCATTCCGAAGTATTCATCCCCAAGTGATTTCTGCCCCGGGTAAAGTCGGTTGTAACCTGTTACCTCATGACCAAGCTTAACAAGACGCGGGAATAACTCGGACGCAAATTTATCAGCCCCTGCACACCCGTCACGAAGGGGTACAGATCTGAAGCCAAATGCGGCAATTCTAAGTCTGTTGCTCATTCAATTATTTATAAAAGCGTAAAGAAATAGTCATTAAATGAATTAAGGCTACAGGTTTTGCAGATAGCCTTTATAGTAATTGTCCAGATACTCTTTAAGGGCAACACGCCAGTCACGCATGATATTTAGATTTCTGATGTTTAATTTCTTGTTGATCAGCCTTTCACATGGAGGTCGCTCGGCAAAATATTCTTTTTTAAAATAGTCAGAAGACACAGGATTAACCTGTACCTGATCATCTAATCCCAATAACCTGGTTATCTCCTTAGCTACTTCCAGCCTGCTTGTCTCTCCGCTGCATACCATATTATATAAACCCCAATACTCTTTCTCAAGGAGAAGCTTAACATTTTTGGCAAAATCGTGTGTATAGGTTGGAGTTCCATCTTTGTCATTTACTACGTGCAGTTCTTTTTGACCGTCTTTTATTTGTTTCATGACCTTCTGAATGAACTTTTTATCTTTCCCCGGGCCAGCTCCCATCATCCAGCCTGCTCTGCAAACCAGGTAACGACTGGCATTCTCAATGACAAATCTTTCACCGGCATATTTTGCACGTGCATAATGACCCAGCGGATTGGGAAGATCCCAATCGTCATATAAATTCTTTTTACCGTCAAAAATACCGGCTGTACTTATGTACAACAGGGGAATATCAAGTTCATTGGCAATGTATACCGCACTCTCTACAGCTATAGTATTGGTATTGTAGGTTTCATCCTGATTCAGCTCACAGAACTCCAGGTCTGTATAAGCTCCGAGATGGAACAGGTAATCAGGTTTAAAATCGTGAACCTCTTTTTTATAAGCCTCAAAATCTCTGAAATCAAGGAAACTAAGCCATGTTTCATTAACGTCCTTATCGGTGCATTTCAGGATGTAATCATCTTTATACTCCGTATAAAAGGCCTCGCCCAGCATTCCGCCACATCCGGCAATGTAAATCTTCTTTTTCTTCATTTTAGCTGCTCTATTAATCAATATATTTCCTGGTCCTGATAATTTTGGCAGGTACCCCTCCTACAATTGTGTAAGGAGGAACATCTTTATTTACTATGCTACCTGCTGCAATAATGCTGTTCTGACCTATTTGCACACCGTCAAGAATGACGGAACGGGCTCCTATCCAGACTCCGTCATCAATTTTGACACCTTTTCTAATTTCGCCCTGCACTGATACAGGTAAATCAGGGTTGTCAAACTTATGATTTTCAGAAAATATTGAGACCCCAGGGCCAAAAATGACATCATTCCCAATAACGACTTTACCTCTGACTTGTATGAAACAGTTTTGTGCTATGCCAACATTGTTACCGATAGATAACCCTTCCCCCAGATTCCTAATAACACCGGTACATTCAATTATTGTATTTCTAAGAATGGAAACATTGTCACCGATTCTAATACCCTCCTTTGACAAGGCATTGATTTCAACATTGTCACCTATAGTAACAGTCCTGCCTATGAGTATTTTAGATTTGTGCCTGATCTTGCAACGCCGGCCAATAAATAATAGCCCTGATGACCCTTTTAAAAAATATTTAATCCGAAAACCCCTTAGCAGCTCTAAGCCCTTGTCCCATAAAATCAGTGTAAGGTCATAGTTGCTTAAATGATTATCCAACACATAGTTGCCTTTCCCGATTTTTTCAAAAATCTTTGAGAGAAATCTTTTACACATTTTTTAAAACCTTAGAATAAATCCCCATTAAGGCAGAATAATGATTTCCTGATGAAAAGTTACGTTCAGCAAAATTCCTGGCGTTCAATGACAAATCAGCATATTCAGCCGAATTTAACTGCCCGGCCCTCTCTATGGTCCTTATCAGATCATCTTCATCTCGTGATTCAAAAAGAAATCCTGTTTTATTTTCTATCACTATCTCGGGAATTCCGCCAATCCTTGCACCAATTACCGGTATTCCATATGCATAAGCTTCAATAATTGTCATTGGGTTATTTTCATACCACTCTGAAGGAACAATAATGAACAAGGATTTCTTTATGACCTCTGCAAGGTCATCCCCGGACTGATAGCCCAGAAATTCAATGTGACTGTAATTCTCTGTACTTCTCACAACTTCTGTTTCCAGGGGTCCTGTACCGGCAATTTTAAGATTCAATTTTAGCTTCTTTGCTGCATTAATTAGTGTCAATAGTCCCTTTTCTTCTGAAAGCCGGCCAAAAAAAAGGAAATAATTTCCCTTCTCTGCAGTCGTTCTATCTCTCCGGACATCTGTAAAGTTATACAGATGGCTTGATTTTTCTGAATATCGATCATCAAATTCAATATGCTTCTCCTGAGAAAACTTACTGACAAAGATAAAGCGATCAATGTAATCCAACGGGTCAATGAAATACTTCCTGATATATGCTTCCAACGACAGGATGGAACTGTAGAAAAAATCTCCCTCAGAACAACGCTTTATAGTACATTGATAGTAGGACCTGTTCCTGCATTTTTCACAAATTTGATTCCTGGAATCTAAAAATGCATTTGCGGGACAAAGCAGTCTATAATCATGAACACTCTGTACGACTGGGATATTATTTTCTTTCAATGATTTCAAAACTGACGCTGACAATCCCCCATAGAAAAGATGAAGATGTGCTACGTCAGGATGGTATTTGCTAATTAACTTATTAAGATTTTTATAAGCTGTTTTGTTATTGAGATAGTTACCTGCGTTGACAATCTTTCGGGCAAAGCCTGCCTGACGGTTGTCGAAAAAGGAACAAAAAAATCTGAGAATTGGCTGTTAAAATTATTCGGATGGTTTGTACTGAAATAAATAACTTCATGTTGGTTGTCAGTCAGAAGGTTGCCCGTGTTAAAATAAACCCGGTCTGCACCTCCCTTTATAAAATGGTGTTTGTTAATCTGCAGGACTTTCATTGTTACTTCCCAATAGTTTATTCGTGAACTTTGCTCAAAGCCGCATTTGTATAATCATCTGCTATGGTTCTTGCCATATTGTCCCAAGTAATATCAAATGCCCTTTTCAAAGCACCGGTTTTTAATTTATTAAGCGTGTCCTTATCTGACATTAGTAGTTTTATTGCGTTATGGAAACCGGTTATGCTTTCCTTCGGGGATTTAAGGGCGATTTTTATTCCGCATGTTTCATTAACGGCAGCACTCATCCCATTTACATCATGGCAGATAACAGGAAGCCCCATGGACAGAGCTTCCGGAATTACACTTGAGGTAGCCTCACGAAGGCTAGTGTGAACCAGGAAATCCGCATGTTCCATTATTTCAAAAACCTCATTATGGGGTATTTTTCTTATCCACTCTATATTATTCAACTTCAGTGCGCTGGCTAAATTATGCATAGATTGTTCCAGCGGTCCTGTCCCAATAATTTTAATTCTTACATGTTCTTTTGTAAGTTCATCCCATGCAAGCGCATTAAGTAAGATATCAGGTGCTTTTCGATAAGTTAACTGACCGCACCAGACACCTGTTAACGTGCTTGAGTTGTCAGGGTGATACTTGGAGATATTTAGCTGTAATGTGGTTCCCACATCCAGCATTTGCTTTATTTTACCTGCTGCCCTTTTTCTAAGGTACTTTTCATCTTCTGATGAATATGTATAAATGACAGCGGCTTTACAGTTCGCCTTTTTGATTCTGGGAACGAAATGCGACTGGTAGCTGTTTGATATAAAACGCATTCCCTCCATTAGTTTGTATGCGAATGGGAGTGTTTTAAAAAAGTCCCATGGTAAAAGTGCTGTGCCTCCAGTAGGGCCCCAGAAAAACGGTATCCCAAGTTTCCACATATATCCCGGTTCCCTGAATGAGATCTGAGTGAGTTGATGCACAATTTCAAAAGGATTCTTTTTGTGAAGACTTACGGCTTTTTTAAAAGCTGCCTTTTGCCAGCCATTATACCCGATATAGTACAGAAAAGGTAACCCGATCGGCCCAAGCCCGGAAAAAAGTGAATTTACATAAGCAGTACATCTGGTGAAAGCTGGCTGATCTATATTTATTAATGAGAATCCGGGAATACGAGAAACTTCAAGAAAATACTCATTAACAGCCTCAACATAACTGTTAGGTCTGGGCTGACTTCCACTGGCATATAAAACCGTTACATCATGATGGGCAGCTAATCTGGTAACAATATTCCACCCTACTGCACATTCTGAACCGCGATACGGTGAAAACTCATGAGCAATTATTAAAACTCTTAATCTTTGACCAATCATTTTCTTAAGATGATTTTTAGATTACACGGTTCGCCCATCGATTATTGTCAATTCTCCCTGTCATTAATAAAATCGGCTCAATTTACATATTAATTTTCTTGAATAAAATTCCTAATTATCCCGCGATTCCTTTATACAAACGATTAAACTCAGCCCCCATATGGTCAATGGAGAAGTTTTCCTCGATGTGAAACCTGGCATTTCGGCCGACAGTATTTCTGAATTCTTCATTATCCAATAATTCAATGATAAGACCGGCAATTTCTTCTGTTGTTTCATCAGTTATGAGAAATCCTATCGTCTTATTAACAATCAATTCCCTGGTTCCTCCAGCATCATTTGTAATCACCGGTTTGCCACAAGCCATGTACTCGATTATGGCATTTGACAGTCCTTCACTGTATGTGAACAAAACACCAATGTCGCATGCATTAATCAATGATTCCACTGAATCAATCTTCTTACACAAAATAACATTTTCAATCTTTTCCGCACGCGTTCTTATTTTCTCAAATTCAACGATATCTTCTTCGGTATCACCAACACCCAAAAAAGTAGTATCGTTTCTCCTCCTTGAAAAAAACTCTGCTACATCCAGAAATTGTCCATATTTCTTATTTGGTGTAAACGAAGCGACCATGATCACCGTATATTCAGTACGGATATTAAATATCGTCTTGATTGATTTTTTGTCAGGTAAGTCAGAAAACCTTTCAAGCTTTATCCCATTATAAATGACTCTGCATTTCCTGCCTGATACTCCATAACTTTGTAAGCCTGCATGTGAATTAGAAAGAATAATTTTTGAAAACTTGAACCCCAAACTTGTAATAATTGAATGAAATCCATATTTATTCCTGTGTAATGGAGCATCAGCAATGTGACTGTTAATATGAGGTATCCTTTTTATAATAATTGCAGGCAAAGAATAGAAGGCAAGCATACTGCCCCAAGTATGTATTATATCTGGTTTAAATTCGCTGCATAATCTGTAAAATTTAAAAAACAAACGAGGATCCCTTTTAATGTTTTTACGTTTAATCACTCTAATACTAACAGGCAAATCATAAACATGCTTATAATGAATCTCAGCTTCGGTTATTACCAAAAGCATTTCATTATCAGTATCTTGCCCCAAGTACTGAATCAACTCCAGCAAGCGACGTTCTTTACCTCCGCTGCGAAGGGATTCGATGAAGAATAAAATTCGCATTTCAAATAATCTTGTTTCACTTCTTTGCTATAGATTCAATTTGATAATAATATCTTTGATCGGAATCTATAAAAATTTTTACCTAAGGCTGCCTGTTGATTAATTTCATCTTTGCCGCCTGATATTATTGTACTGAAAAATTAAATGATGATTTCAAGTCGCAGACTATTTCTATTGTTGCTTTTTTCAGAACTTATCATTTTGGCCATGCATTTTTTCCCGGCGAATTGGTCATGGGCAATAGAAGACAGGTTTAATCTGGACAAGGAGGCAAATGCGCCAACATGGTTTGCAGTTGTATTATTATTCTCCGTATCCATAATCGCCCTTTTAATTCACATTGTGGGACGCAATATCAGGACTGCAACTTCCTGGCGGTCATTCTGGCTTGTATTCAGTGTTGTATTTTGCTTCTTATCCCTGGATGAAGCTTCGCGTGTGCATGAAGGCATAGATAATGTCTTCCATATTAAGTGGATTTATGTGTATATGCCCTTTGGCGCACTTTTTTTTATTATTTGCACATATTTCTTCAGAGTCATTAACAAAAACAACACTCTTACTTATTGGATATTAGGAGGCTTAATTATTTTTGCACTTGGTGGACTTTTATGTGAGACCATTTCTTTTTACTTGTATTCCGGAAAAGCCGAGGTCGTGTTTGAGGAAGGATTTGAAATGCTTGGTACAATTATGGTCTTAACAGGATGCGTACAGGAGTTAAATCGCCAGCATAAGGTAGTTTATATTCAAAAAGGAAATACATAAGAAGTTAAGTTTGCTGAAGCAAAGGTTTTTGCCTCCCGATCAATTTCCCCCGGTTTTCGAGTAAGTCAAATTATATATGCTTTGGATCTGTTCCATGACTTTTCTTGTTTCAGTCTTATTATTAAAATGTTCAAAGGAACAATTCCTGCCCTCCTTTCCAATTTTCAGGGCAAAATCATAATCGTCAAGTATTTCACATATTGTTTCAGCAATTGAATCAATGTCAGGGTCGCATAAAAATGCATTATGCCGGTCTTTAAGAAATACTTCTATTTCTCCAATTCTTGTTGCAGCCACTGGTTTACCTGTTGCCAGATACTCTCCAAGCTTGGTTGAAAAGCCATAGGTAGCCTGCAGGCTTGGCGGTCGTGAAAAGACAAAGAGCTTTGCATCCAGAAAAACATCTGTCATCTCATCCCGGATTTTATAGCCCTGCAGTATAACATTATGCTCAATTTTAAGGTCTGAGATCAATGATTTATAGAAATTCTCCTGTTGTTCGTCGACCGCTTTGCCGTAAAGGTTTAAAGTGTACCCGGGGTGCGTTTTAAGGACTTCGTGAAATGCCCTGATAAGTAATGCCAATCCTTCTTTTTTATCATCAAGTTCTCCTGAGAAAACAATGCTGTTTTTATTTGTTTTGGTTTCATTGCTAAAGCGATCAATGTCCACTACCATTGGCACAATAATTATTGGTTTGACAATTTTTAATTCTTCCCTGAAGTAGTCATAAAGATTTTGAGTAATAACAAATAATCCATCAAACAATTTATAATGAAGTTGAATATATAAATGCCTCAATAAACGGTTACTGCCGTCCAGTCTGACCAATGGGTGTTCAGTTTCTTCTTTAATGTATGTGGACCCTTTAATGCACTTTGCCAGCTTTACTGAAACTGCCGGCAGCATTTCGTGAGAATAATAAATGACCAGGGTACTCCTGTTCAATACTCTTAAACAAAAGAAAAAAACCAAAACTGATTTGAAATAATCCTGAAAAGCTCTGATTGATTTGTAGCGATTTTTAATTGTTGAATTAAAGACATTTGAGAACTTAATTCCTTCATAAATTCCTTTGTGGGGGTTTATAACAATATCATCAGGAACTCCATATTTATAAAACGAAAGCACCTCAGACTCAAGTCCATTAGTATTGAAGCCCTTACATAGGCTTATTATTCGGTTTGTACCTGCCATTCCATATGGAAACGCTTCCGATGTAATGATAATGACTTTCGTTAATTTCTCCCTATTCATGCAAATATTTGACTAAAAAACAACAGGCTCCATCATTAAACTCCTTTAACGGAGTTTAAGTGTGCAGTCCGTTAAGATGAAAATTAAATCGTTTCCTTCGGGAACATGCATCCATAACAATGATATTATTATCAAGATTGAATGTGTGCATTCCCACCAGTTGGTTATCCCAGTCCGGCTCTACTTTTGTTATGAGTTTTTCCTCGTATTCGGTTTCAGATAGCTTCGTTATCTGAATCAAATTAAATGCTCTGCCATATCCGCCGGAGCAATCCTGTGAAGGACGAAATATTTTTCCTTTATGATTGAATATTTTACCCGCACATCTTGAAGTACTAATTTCAGTTACTATTGGATTGGCAGGGTGACTCTTCCAGTGACGTGAGAATAGATCATCTGAATAATAAAGACATAATTCATTGTAAGTCAGGTCAGGATGTTCCATTTCATCAATTGATGTAAAAAGCCACCATTTATTATCATGAAAATATACTGTGGAATCTACGGCTGCAACATTTTCCATGAGATTTATAGAAAATTCCCATTTATCCGGGAATCTGGAACAAACATAAAGTTGAATGTTTCTTTCTGATTTTGTTTCAGGAATCATGAAATATTTCCCATTAGAACTAAAAACGAAGGGGTATGACAGGTGGTACGGTTTTTTAATAATTACCCTGGAATTTAATAAACGGCCATCCCTGTCAAGCTGTAGTACAGACAGATGTGCTTTCTCTGTTTTAAAAAGGTATTCCTCTGCAAAAATGTAGTATTGGTCATCTTTACTTACGGCGAAAGGATCTGCCCAATATCTCCCTTTTGGCGCCCTCAATTTGTCAAATTTACTTAGTATGGCCGGAAAAGAATGTTTTGCATTTATTTTATAGAGCAAAAACCAATTTTCATTCTTAAGGTAAACTATTTTTTTGTAAAGGGAATTCGTAAAAATCAGAATTAAATTCATGAATGCTTTAATGGAGGAGGGTGATTTATACAATTTTGAATTATAAATTTTCAAATCACATTCATACTTATTTTTTAATCTTTCAAGGTATGAGTCGCCGTCTGTAAACAGTCCATTTATTATCCTGGGAATCACCAGGGCTGCTAAACTGTAAATTCTATTTCTATTAATATTGATTGAATTGGAGAAGGTTGATACAGATGATCTGTAAATAATAGTTTCATTGGCATTTCCATTATATATCATATTGACGGTACAACCTATTTCAGGTATTTTTTCCACAAGTTCCCAATAGACATCCGGATTACCCATTATCGATCTTTTGTCCCCGACATTATATGACCAGACCCCGTACCTTGAAATTTTTAACAGGTCATCATTCAATAAATCAAATCCGAAATTGAGAATAATGTCAACATCATAGTCAGATATCTTTGAGTGCGGAGCACTCGCCTCATTTTCCCTTGAGTTTTCTTCCGAAAGATTATACTGGATCACCGGAATTCCTTCAACCAGGTCTGAAAAGTCGATCCCTTTTTCATAGTCAAACCGCCCTTTGTAAAGCCACATGTCCAGTTTTTCATGATACCGATAAATTGTGGAATAATCCTCTAAATTTGGTTTTCCCGAATTTCCATTCATTTCAATCAATAATACAAGTTCTGAAAACTCAGAATTGCACAACTTTTCCAGAATTCGATATTCCCAAAGCTTAACTGTGCGGCCTTTAAATAGTAATCCTATTTTAATCCTTTCCCTCATCATAAAATATTTAGACAAACATTTTAATTCACGAACAATTATAAATAATTTATTTCGGAAAGAACCTTTCGGAATGTATCATTTGCACGGTATCCCCCGTCTGCCAGATCATTTCCGGCTATCTCATAATCAGAATTCCCCTCAATTAAGACGGGACCGAATTCTCCGATAGCCACATCCCAGCCGACTAAACGCAATCCTGGCATAAAACTGGCTGCTTTTATTACCAATTCTTTGGCCTGTTGAAAAAACGGGATACTGAAATCCTCAAAAACCTTATTCGTTACCGGATGGGCTGTAAGCACTTTTGCACCAAATTTTCGAAAAGAGGAATATCCATATTTCTTAAGTCTGCCGTTGTCAAGGTTGATTCCAACCATGACACCTCCAGACGAAATGTTGTCAACATGATAGTTATTGACACTCATTCTGATGTATCCGGAGATGATTTCAATTTTTTGGTCACTGTCAATAAATGTATCAAACCTGATAGTATTCAGACATGAAGGATTTAGCTTATTTAATTCCAGGTGCTGTATTATTGTTTCCTGAAATAAAAATCCAGCTTTAGTGACTTCAGAGTATAACTCGCTGATTATTGCGGGCTCCGTACTTAATTGATGTCGGAATAATTTAAAGACCTTCCTCCCTCCATAGCTTCCGTATGTTCTTTTTATAATTATAGAATCATATGACGGGTTGTGCTTAAATAGTTGCTCAAGGACCAATTTGAAATCCTGAGTACTGTTAACAGTGAAACTGCTATTTCCAATAACAAACAATTTATTATGGTTATACATCAAAACCTTCGGTAATGAAACACCGAACTGACTATAATAGAAATTGAAGTATAGTTTGTTTTCCAGTACTTCAATTACTTCTTTATCATTATAAAAAGACTTTATCTTATACAAATAGGAGCCGGGGTAATAGTCCTTAACGTTTGTTGCGCCTTTTTTGAATAAATATCTGGAGAAATAGTGTTGTGGTAGGCTTCGGTGATAGAATGTAATTAAAATAACCTCTTTGGTAATCCTGATGAGAGATTTGCGGTCAGGATCTTTCAATAAATCAATAAAAAGAGTATAATTTGACATTCCCGGTTTAGTCATAACTTTTTACTACTTAGGCAATCTTCTTTATAATATCATGAATAGTGAATTACGGTTAGATATTGGTTTTCTTTTCAGAAAGTTCCAATAACATATTTTGAAATTTTTGCCGGATTGTTACTGCGTCAAATTTTTCTTTTACCAGGTTCACAGCGTTAATACTTATTTGTTTCCTGTACTCTTCATTACTTATCAGGAACCTAATTCCTTTTTTTATTTCTTCCTTGTCAGCACTTGTTACACAATAACCACAGCTATTTTTTTTAAATAACTTTGAGACGGCTGTTTCCTCAGGTGCGAGAACAAATACGGGGGTACCTGATAACATATACTCCGTTGCTTTTGTGGGGATTGAAAACTGTGCAAATTTTAATCCTGTCACCGTAAAGTCCAAAGGCAAAAATAGTAAGTCAAATTCTTTCAGCAAACCGGGAACTGTCTCGTACGGAACTGGTGGTTTGATCTTTACATTGTCATAAGTCCTGATTTGTTTCAAATCTGGTACATCTGCATCTTTTGTATAAATTTCTAATTCAACCTTTAGTTTATCTATTTTAAGTTGAGATATCACCCTGGCGAATAGAATGATTGATTCCTTATTTGCTGTCCCTATTCTACCCAAATATAGAATTCTGAAACTGTTTAACTGAATTCTTTGGCCCCTCGGTGTTGAGTATGGTGCAATTTCAACCGGATTGTGAAAAGCTGTAAAACTTTTTTGATATCTTTTGAAATACTCTCCTGACATTGCATCACTAATACTCAGATGGAGATCCACTCTATCAAGCAATTGTCTTAATTCCTTATCAATTTTTGTTTTCCAGTATTTTTTGAATGGTCCGTGCTCGCTTATTGTTGATGGCCAGTCATCCATCATATGAATTGCACTTGGGATCTTCAAATAGTCTATAAGCTGGTTTGCAAATAGAATGCCTTCACGAGTTGACACCTGCAGGTACAAGATTTCAGGTTTATACTGAAACAGCCACTTTTTTAGCTTTGGTGATAAAGCAATTAATGAATTACAGTTATTGAGGCCGAACCAACGAAGTAATAAATAAAGATAACTACTGGCAAAAAGGTTCAATCCCGCTTTAGAATTAGTTATTGACTTTCCCTCTTCACTAACTTCGGATCTCGAACCAGAAGGATATGTTTTCTTAACAATGTTTAAAGGAAATCTCCACTTATGCTCTTCTTTTCCAAGTTGGTAGTACATCTGACAGACATCTGTAGCAAGTCTGTTAGGTCCATAATTTACATACATACCAGCAATTTTATCTATCGGCCACCCCCTAAAGAGATTTGTAAGAGTTATTCCGCCTCCAGTAACGTTATTCAATGGTTGGCCAAATATCAGAATTTTCGGAATTCTAATCATCCTTTTACTGGTTGTCATACAAAGAATCTATTAGATCATCAAAAAGCAAATTGGCTGCCCAACCTGCCAAAAAATTGATTAATATTTCTTCTATAAAGATGGTTAGTATCCAAAAATCAATGCCTATTATGACTTATCTTCAAGAATGAAATTATAGATCTGGCCCATCTGGGACATGATTGACTTGGGAGAATGTCTTTTGATAGCAATTTTCCTTGCCTCTATCCCGGCCTTTTTTGCTTTTTCATAATCAGTGATAAGATTTACCAGTAAGCCTGCCAGATCATATTTATCATAAGGATTAAATAAGAATCCGGTTTCCTCATTTTTCACCAATGATTTTATCCCCCCTACAGATGAAGATAATACTGGCATACCTAGGAGCATGGCTTCGCAAACACTGTTTGAGCTGTTATCTATGTACGAAGGGTGCACAAAAAAATGGCATGTTTTTAACTGGGATATTAAGTCTTCCACACCAACCTGGTCATGAAAATCAATATTTATATTCCCATCGTTAATTTTTAAAACTTTACAGACGATTTTATTTATTTTATCTTCCTTTTTTATTCCAAAAACTTTCCACTTAATTTTATAGTCGGCCAAAAGAGTTATAACCTTGTAAATCAGATCTATACCCTTAAAAAGGTTCGTATTTATTGTGGTTCCAATTACAATTTCATTACTTATACTGACTTCAGATGGTTGAATCCAGAGAGTTGCGAAAAACTCTTTTCGTAGCATTTCCTCGCAATGAAAGTACTTTGCTCGAGGGTTGATCATACTTATATAATTTCTATCCCAGTCAGTTCTTCCGATAAAGTAGTGCCAATTTTTGATAATTCCTTTCTCACGTTCTGCTTTTTTCTTAAGAATCCTGTAATCGTGAAACATTGTGGTGCCCCTGATTATTGAATAAAGGTCGTTACCTGCCAACGCCTTTATCCTACTGAATTCCAATGGGAAATACACAGAAGTAATTGGGCCTAATAATCCCTGCAGGTTAAAGACAACTTTTTCTGACCTGTTCATCAAAATCCTCCCATAACCTCTTTCAGTTCCAAATACATGAATCAAATCAGGTTTAAAATCCTCGATTACATTATTAATAAAAGTATTATCCTCGTCATCCAATTGTGCAAGCTGACGTGTTTTAATTCTTTTTATGGCATTTCCAATTTTTACAGGCATACCAAAGTAAACAACATCACCTTTTGTGTATTTTTTAAATTCTTCTCCCGTATAGAAAAAACAAACCCCTAACTTGTATTTCCCGGTTTCTGTTAATAAGGTTTCCAATGAGGAAATCCATCCCCCACTAAAATTCTTATAATTATATTCTTCAGAGGCATTGGATGGCGTATTAGTAAACCAAAGAATTCTCATAAAATTAAGTTACAGGTTAAATTTCCAAAATTTTGTAAGCCCGACTAATCCGGTAAGCCTCAACCAGGGATTATATTCTTTTTTACGGTATTATTTGAAAAAAGCTGTTTAATTTCCTCATCATTTTTACTTAAAAGTTCCTTAGAATGACACATTCCAACTACTAGCCAGATCGCCACATTTAAAAGATTGAATGCAATCACGTTCTCTATGAAGAACATTAAAACATAACTTGAAAGTAGCAATCCCAGGCACTTCATAAATATACTTTTAGATTTGCCCATAGCCTTAAAAATAGCTGAGAAAATCACACTAAAATAAGCGAGGAATCCAACTATGCCAGTTTTCAGTAAAATCTGTAAGAAACCAACTTCAACTGTACTTCTACTGAAAGTCTGAAATGTTTCTGATGCATACCCACCGTCAATTCCCTTTCCAAAAATAAATGCATTATTTAACTTCAAGTCCTGGAATACTTCATAGTATAAAAAAGTTCTCGTATCTGCGGATAGATCTGCTTGACTATAGTCTTCAGTCGAATTACCTGAAATATCCTGAAATACATTTTTACCGTTAATTCCAAGATACAAAAAATAAAATGGCAACATTAGGATACAAAAAATTATGATCTTAAGCAGTTTTTTATTAACCTTTAAGTATGAAATAATATAATAAATGATTACAATAAGATAGCTGATTATTATCCTCATAACACCAGCCCTGTTAGTAAACGAAACTATAATTATTGTAGCAGAAATTATTAATGTCAGGAATCTGCTTTTATTTGTCTGCATCGGGAATGTCAAAATCAAATAAGATATTGGCATTAACAGAAAAATATTAAGTTCAAAATATTTCAGGAAGGCCAAGGAAATTGCAAACGCCAGGATACAGTAAGCTGACAGAATCCTATTAATTGATAAGAAATATTTGGCATTACTTCCAATAATAAAAAAGAAAATCGGGAAAAGTGAAAGTCCGGTATAAGTGTCAAAAAGCAGTCTCACCAATTCACTTATGCCATGGATTTTCAACAGGCTTCTGATCAATGAGATAAATAGGATCAAAATTAATAAGCCAAATAACTTTGTAATTCCATTTCCTATTACACCTGATTTCCAATTAGTTAAAAAGTAAAGAAAAAGTAGAATTGATACTGCACCCCAGGCAAAGATGTTATTCCAAATGAATATACTTTTTGAAGGCCCGTACCATCCAAAATAAAAGATAAAATGAAAGCCTGTCGCCAGAACCAAACAAATAGCAACCAGTGTTTTATTATTAAGCATACTTATACTGAAGAACGCTGAAATACATTATTATATTAAATCCAATTTATGAACCCCATATTCAAAATTACTCTTTTACCTGAGCCAAATGCCCTTTTTGTTTTTTGTGATAATCTTATAATACTGCAAAGGAGCCAATATTATTGCATTAAAATTAGCTATAACTGATGCAATAAAGAGTGCATACACTCCTGTTTGGCAAAATTTTATCATGACGAGAGCCGCAGCAATATACAAAAACGGGCTTACAATGCTCGCAATAAACTGAATACGTAATGCATTGATGCCGTTTAATAAACTTACATACTTTGAGCCAAACAAAATCACATTAAAATATATAAAGCCCCAGAATGAAAGAGAAAATGGAATGTTTACTTTACCTTCTCCAAGCCAGAGACGGTATACAGGTTCCGAAAAGACTAACATAATTATACCGACGCCAACTAGCAGTAGATTTAAGAGATTATATTTCTTAATAGCATTTTTTATCCATTGAATATCATTTTTCTGGAATGCCTCAGTGGAGGCAGACCAGAACGGAGTTAAAAATATTGTATTGACCATAGTTAAAATTCCGAAGTACTTGAATGCAATATTATATGCAGTAACATCTTCAGTGCCAAAATTTCGGGCTATTATAATATTGGCAGTTTGAAATTGAATTATTCCGGCAAATTGAATTATAAAAAAAATCAATCCCAAATTAAATAAGCCCCTGGCATAGGCAAACCTGACTTGTGACACAACCGGACGGTATTTTCTATAGCCTCCTTTGTATGAAACCATGTTGGCAATTGCCAAAACCAGAATTGGAGAAACGCAAAGTGCAATGCCCAGTTTGACTATTGAACCTTCCGTGGTCTTTACCAGGATAAAGATGAAAAGTAGGGAAGCAATCTGTCCGATAAGATCGATTAGCGATGACTTAGCAGGCTTCTGATCAGCTAAATAAATGGTTGTTATTATTCTCAATACAAATATTATGCAAAAATATGTAAAGACAATTATAGCCAGAAGGGATACTTCTGAACGCATGCTTTCTGACACTTTTAGTATAGAACTCCAGTCAAGGAAATTATTGACAATGATAAAGATCAGCCAGACAACAAAGAAGATAATTCCCAGGATTGCATATGTCGTACTTACATAGATCTGGGCTATATTATCGTCACCCCTTGCTTTTGCCTCAGCAAACTTATTTCGTAGGCCTTGAGTAAGTCCGATATCAAAAAAGCTGAACCATCCCACTATTGAACTTAAAGTTAGCCATATCCCATAACCAGCAGGATTTACATAATTCAATACTATTGGGACAAATATCAGGCTGATTAGAATGCTGAAGCCTTTAATAATAAATGTAGCTGCAATATTTTTCTTGGCTTGTATGCTTCTATTATGTCCTTTGGTGAAATAGTTAATTATTAATAAAGCCGGTTTTGAATTAAGAAAATTCATGAATTATGATTTAAGTATTACAATTTCAAGCAAAATAGAAAATAAAATATCAAGGATACTGATATGTTAATGAATTGATTAATAAGAACAAATGAGGAGAGCCATATTCAAAAAAAATGTTTATAACTATTTAAATAAATAATTAATATTGTAACAAATTTATTCGTTCGTCGTTTAAATTTGTGTGTTAGTCAAAGAAATCTACGTATTTGTCAAATAAAATCTCCTCTATGAAGATCATTTTTTCGCTTATATTTCTAGGAGTAAGCTTATTAGTTTCAGCTGCCACTTATTATATATCTCCAACGGGAAATGATAATAATCCTGGCACAATCGATTCCCCTTGGGCTAACTGGTCTAAACTTGAAAGTGTTAGTTTACACCCTGGGGATATAGTTTATATCAGAGGTGGAAATTACAGGTCTGCAAAAGGGAATTCATCATCAATTCATGTTAGATGGAATGGATTTAATGGTACACCAGAAAATAACATTAAGATCTGGGCATATCCTGGAGAATTTCCTGTTTTAAACTTGGACAATATTATTACAACAGTTGGGGCAACAGGTATAGACATATTATCATGTTCTTATATTCATATCAAAGGATTAAGAGTAACCGGGTTTGCACAACCAAATAGTACAATAAGTTTAGCCAATTGGTTTTTGACAAATGTCACTAACACTATAATAGAGAATTGTCGAGCCGATCATAGCGGAATGTATGGATTTATGTTAGGCAATGGATGTAATAATGTGTTAATAAAAAATTGTGATGCAGATCACTTAGCCGATATCGATAAGGGGGGAGCTAACGGCTTTAATATTACTGGTGGATCGACTGCCACAAATATTACTTTTTATGGATGCCGTGCATGGTTCAATTCTGATGATGGTTGGGATTTCTACGGAACTAACGGATATATTATTATTGATAATTGTTGGTCATTTTGGAATGGTTACGACGAAAGTTTTAATGAAACTGGCGATGGTGTTGGATTTAAACTTGGACCAACAACTTCAAATCAAACAACAGCCAAAAGAATTGTTCGAAATTCTTTGGCAGTACATAACAAAGGATACGCCTTTAATCAAAATACAGTAAACACTTATAACCCTGTAATTCTTTATAATAATTCTTCATATGACAATGGCAATTACGGTTTTATATTTGCTTGGGGACCGTCAGGTGGAACACAAAGCATATTTAGAAACAATTTAAGCTATTCCGATCCATCTGTATTTTTTGGAGAAAGTGTTGATGTAAATGATCACAATTCATGGAATGGAGGCATTTCCCTGACTGATGCGGATTTTCAAAGTCTTGATACTACTGGAATTGCTGGGCCAAGGAAACCGGATGGCTCTCTCCCGGATTTGAAATTATTAAGATTAGTTTCAACATCTGATTTAATTGATAAAGGAATAAATGTTGGTCTTCCTTACTCCGGAACAGCCCCGGATATTGGTGCGTTTGAAACAATTACTGGTGGAGGCCAGGTGAATCAATACCCGGTTGTCAGCATTTCTTCTCCCCCGATAAATTCCTCCTTAGTTTCACCTGCAACCATTACTGTCACTGCTGTTGCATCTGACCCTGACGGTACAATTATCAAAAGTGGAATTCTTTAACGGCACCACCAAACTTGGAGAAAAGACAACAGCACCTTTTTCGTACACATGGAATAACGTAACTGAAGGCTCATATTCATTAACTGCGGTTGCTACTGATAACCTGAATTTAAAAACCAGTTTCAGCTGCTGTTTCTGTTTCTGTTACTAAAGCCGCCCCGAGTTACAAATCAGTTACCTGTAATCATGATCTCTTCTCCTGCCAAAGGCAGTTCTTATACTGCTCCTGCTACGATCAGTATTGATGTCGAAGCTTCCGATCCTGATGGTACAATAAGCAAAGTAGAGTTGTTTAACGGAACGGTTAAACTCGCTGAAATGAATGCCGCTCCATATTCTTTTACCCTGAAAGATTTAGCCGAAGGGTTCTTATTCGCTGAAGGCTGTTGCAACTGATAATCTTAAGGCTACCACCACATCCAATGCACTTAGATCTGAATGTTACATCATATAATGAAAACAGGGAATTTCTTTAATCTGTACCCCAATCCAAATGACGGTCGCTTTTCAATAAATTTTACAACTGCTCTGGAAGCTGAAAACTATACGGTTACTATTGTTGATCTAATCGGAAAAACAGTTTATCAGCAAGAACTGTCAAATGATGAAACTATTAAACAATTTGACCTTTCGCACTTAAAACGGGGTACTTATGTTCTTATGATATCGAGCTAACCAGATCTTGTTGACACAAAAATTCATAAAAGGGTAAGCGACGAGCAGGTTTTAGCATTAATCAATTGCAAATCTAGCTTTGGCTCATAACAGGTAAACAACTCTAGCCCACAATAAATACTTTTTTTCTAAACCGGTCAAGATTATCTGACTCCAGTACAATAATATAAATTCCTGTAGAAAAACTTTCAGGTATCGGAATGATCGTCACATTGTGTTCAACAGGTTTAATAAGAACAACCTTCCCAGTAAGATCATGAATTTTGATTGTCTGATATGGTAACTCTATATCTGCAATTTCAACAAATAGTTGGTGAAGATCCGCGTTAAAATAGATTCTAATTTCCTCATCTGATGATTTGGCAATACGTGCACCAACCTGCCAGGTACCATTCTGAATGGTAGTTTTGGGTTCTGTTTTGTTCCACACTGCATCAGTCGCTAATCCACTGAGAAAGTCCGGTCCAAGGTCTTTTCCATAATCCAAACGAAGGCGTGGAACAAAATCAGTTAAGTCTTTAAAATCCGGGTTTATTACAGACGAATGTAAATCATAACCTAATGCCTGCCATTGAGTAAATGTTTTTGTCATCGCCGCTTATTTCAAATACCGGTTCTCCTTCTTCACACCAGAAAATATTATAATCACTTTCGAAACCGGATAAACAAGCAGTTTCAAAAATTTTTATATTTAAAGTTCTGTCTTTTGTATAAAAGATATTATTGAATACTTTGGTGCCTGTGGAGGCGGCATTCAGTCCACCATCATAATTAGTTTGAATATCAATGAGACCCCTTGATGCCTGTGTCGTTGTGTTATCGCTGTATAATGTATTGTTATAAATCCTTACACCATTCATTCCCTTGACCACAATTCCTACTTTCGGGTTCTTAATGATATTATATGCGATGACACCTAACCTGTCAGTCATCCCGTCAGATTTACGCTGAATGCCATTTGGGGTATTATTCAAATAGTTATATTTAATTATTACATCCACATTATAACCCGTAAAAAGTGCATGGGTTGTACTCGTTTCATCTAGTCCCGTTCCAAGTAAATTTATTGCCTGATATTACTGCACCGTCAAGATTATTATTAAAATACCCCGGAACTTCATCGCCGGCCTGTAACATGTAGCCGGCTGCATTTACAGATGTAAGAGAGTTATTACGAAATATAAGTGCAGTAGGCTGACTTCTTGGAACGCTATATCCGTTTGAAATCCCTGTTTCTGTATCATTAAAATCCCTTCCTTCAATTGTAAGAGGAATCTGAGAAAACAGAGAGACTGAGGTGAAATTTAATAGAATAGCTATCAGCGCTTGTTTCATAGACTGGTCACATTAAAGAATTGATAAATTTAAATACTCGAATAAACCATTAATTGATAACACTGAATTCCACCCTTCTGTTCAGCCTTCGGTCAAGCCAGGTGGTATTTGATGAAACCGGCTTAGTGCCACCGTAGCCTTTTGCGGTCAGGCGATTACCGCTGATACCTCTGTTAATGAGATAGTTCACTATAACCAGTGCGCGTGCCTGAGACACCGACATCAGACTGGTGGCCGTTCCCTGGTTATCCGTGTGAACCCCTACCTCCAGCTTAATTTTGGGGTATTTATTCATCAGCATCACAACCTGATCAAGCATCAGATAGGCATTGGTGACAAGCCTGTTGTTGGCATCAAAATAGGTGTCGGTCAGAACACCATAGTTCTTTTTGAGAATAAGCAGCTCCCTTTCCGCGGGATCAGTGAGAATGCAAAGCTTAACAATTGCATCATCATAACCGGCTAATATCATGTCAGTGTAGGCAGGATATGTTGCCATAAGGGTCATTTGTTCATCAACAAAATAACTGTATAATCCGCTTTTTTCATCAAAATTTTCCTTCACACTGTACGCGACAGGCACTCTTCTGAAAAATGTACCGTCAAGTGCGGTCTTTGTCCGGGTCGAAAGCAATTCAACACGGAAAACAGCATCCTTCCTGAATTCATCTTCAGCAGAATACTGACTTTTAATCCTGACATTCTCAAACTGCCTGATATCGGCCAAAACGTGACTTGCGGAAGGATTTCTGGCTATATATGCATTCTTTTCCTGTTCGCTGCTGAAAACAATCACCCTTTTTGTCACAGATCTCTTAACTGCCCCTCCGGTCTCCTGAGACTTAAGTGTCAGTCCCAGCCTGACATCATATTCTCCCTCCTTAACATATGAATGATTTACCCTCTCTCCGACCATCTGAGTGCCATCTCCAAAATCCCAGAAATAACCGGTGATATCGTATCCGGGACAGTATGATTTTAGTGCATCAAACACTATTCTTTCACCTGTGACAGCATTATCCACAGAGGTTATGTAGGGCTGCTCATAATCCAGAATCTCCAGATCATAGGTAAGCTTGCGAAAAAGAGGCTTGCCAGTTCTTCTGTCGTTAATATTCAGGTTTACAGAGTAACTGCCTGGTCCGGGAAAGCAGTGCTGTGACTTTATGCCATATGCTTTTGTGTTGTCACCGAAATCCCACACATACTGAAGCTTAAGTGTGTCAATCTGTATTGCTGTTGAGTCAGAAACAGCAAAACAATACCTGTTCTCCTTCTGAGGTTCGCTGAACCAAACCTGCATTAGTTCGGATCTGAAACCGTATATGTCTATAGTCTTTCCCCTTTTGGAGGAGAAGTAACCCTCATTCATCACCGCATTGGTTATAATTCCGAAATCGTCATATTCTGAATTCAGCGGTGCTTCCAGCCTCACCGGAGGAAACCATTCAAGGCCACGTTGCTTCGTCACAAAAATGTCTTTTCCTCCAAGCCCCTTAAGTCCATCGGATGAAAAGAAGAGCTCTCCTGTCTCGTTTATAAAAGGATATGTTTCATTACCTGCAGTGTTGATTAGCGGTCCAAGGTTCACGGGATCCTCCCAGTAACCGTTCTTCCAGTTGGTATAATAAATATCCATTCCTCCGTATCCGTCAGGTTTATCAGATGCGAAATATAATCTCTTGCTGTCGTGCGAAAGACAAGGCATGGTTATATTGAACCATTCCGTATTGAAGCGTAATTCACGAGCCTTGCTCCATCCTTTAGCTTCCGGAGTAGCATAAAAAAGTCCCAGTTTATTTCTGTATGTTGATAACAATTTGAAATTCCCATCAACCACCAGGTTCCTGGAAAAATAAATTGTATCAGAATTCTTGCTAAATGAAGCAGGACCGTCGTTGAGCTTTGTTTTCAGATCCTTTGATAAAAGTTTTGCTGAACTTTTTGCTACAGTTATATCAGCATAATACATTTTAACAACCCTCTGACCCTGGCTGTTCACTGCCTGTCCCCTGTCAGAACAGAATACCAGGCCATTCTTATAATATGCCGGCGCAAATTCATCATACATGTCAGTGCTGAACGGGGCCCTGGTAATGGTGTAAGGCTGCTGCTGAGCCACAATATTGCTCGTCATGATTATGGCCGCAAACAGAAGAATTGTGTTTTTTATTTTCATTGTCTTGAGTTCGAATGGAACTAGAGTGAATTAAAATTGCCTTTCGTTGCTAAAGTTACGCCTTTTTGTCAAACAGTCTTATGCTTTCCGATACGCTATGCTGTCGGGATATCGTCGTTATTTTCCTCAACTTGCCCTCACTTTTTCAGGATTGCAGGACCTCAAACTTTTCGACCTCAGCCCCTAAAATATCAATGGGTTGATCACATCCACCCTGTAGCTGAACTCATAACGGAGCATCACCTCATGAGATCCATTGCTGTATGAACCCAGAGTACCCAGGTCGAAGTCGTATGAATAGGCGAACTTGAACTGCCTG
The DNA here is from genome assembly GCA_963780735.1 of uncultured Bacteroidales bacterium. GTDB lineage: Bacteria > Bacteroidota > Bacteroidia > Bacteroidales > VadinHA17 > SR-FBR-E99. The sequence continues at coordinate 193,716 of CAWADB010000008.1, read as the reverse complement.
TTCACGGCAAACTGCAGAAGGGCAGCTACGGAACGATTATTTCGGTACGATGCTCCGACCCACATCCTGTCAAAGAAGCTGAAGTGAGCATTGATGTCATAGAGGAGCTTTTCACCTGGAGAGTAAGTAATTAATGTAGAAGGGAAGAACCTCGTTTTGGGGCCTATATCAAACATGTAACCGGTGTTGAATACGTAATAATAATTCTCGGGCTGCACTTTCAGAGAATACTTGTTTTTGTCGAAGTCGAATTTGTATCCAAGAAGCTTTGGAATTGAAAAACCGGCAAAATAATTCCTGACATAGTAATAAGCTCCGAAGCTGAAGTCAGGAACAACAAAGACCTTTGAATCAATCAGGTAGTATTCATCACCGGGATCCAGAACCACAAGGTCAGACCATGCGGTATTGGTAGTCATCAGTCCTGCTCCGAGGCCCAGGGAGAGGTGACCTTCATCTCCGATGTTTATCTTATAGGCATAGGCCGTCATGAACTGTGTCGACTTAGTCACCCCGATCTTGTCATTGATAACCATCAGTCCCAGTCCCAACTTTGAGGACAACACCGGGGCATCAACCTCCAGGGAGATAGTCTGTGGCGCACCCGTTATTCCTACCCACTGCCGTCGATAGAATGCTGCAGCACTCAACCCTCCTCTGTTGCCTGCATAAGAGGGATTGATAGTCAAGGGATTCAGTATATACTGATTCGTTACCGGCGTCAGCTGCCCTGCAAGACTTATTGGTATCAGCAGGAAGATCAGGGATTTGAGTAATCTTTTCATATTGTGGTAATTTTCTTAAGTAACTAAAGTGAAATAGGTCCTAAGGCACTTCTTTTATCGTCTGACAACTATATAACCGCTCAGCGACTTGCCGCTTGCCGTCCTTATAACATAGAAGTAAGTATCATCAGGAAGAGGATTACTGTTATAGTCAAGTCCCTCCCACGTATTGTCATACTCATTGTTCTCATAGACCTTCAGTCCTCTGCGGTCAAAGATCACGAGCTCGGTAGTTCCCAGCGACTCAAGTCCCCGTAGAACGAAGTAATCATTCCTGGCATCGCCGTTAGGTGTGATAAGGGTCGGGATAATGAGGTCATTGACTTTTATATTAACCATATCAATAACCGGGGGGCAAACCCCATTTGTCACAGCCCATTGGAATACATTATCTCCCAATGCCAATCCGTTAACATCTGTTGCCGGCGCCGTGGAATTGAATATTTCTCCTGCTCCTGTCACCAAAGACCAAAGGCCTACACCAATCTCAGGCAGATCAGCATTTAAGGTTGTGCCGAACAGATTATCAAGCACCTGGTCGAGGCCGGCATTTGCTACCGGCAACTGATCCGCAGTAACAACCACTGGTTTGGTATTGTAGAAACCTGCGGTGGAAGTTCCCCTGATATAGTAAGTACCTGCTGTAGCTGTCGCAGGTGTCGCATACGCGACAGTTGCAGTGGCATCTGTCCAATAGGTGTAAGTAAGGTTTTCGTCTGATCCTGCTGTCACGGCTGGAAGGGTCAGATCAGTAGTCTGGTTTGAGCAGATTGTCGGCGGATTATTGATGACCAGGTTAGGTACTCCCGGACGGGCATTAATAACCACGTTGGCTGTAGGTAATGACACACAACCGGCTGCATTGGCTACTGTGAATGTATATGTTCCGGGGTCCAATCCTGTTACTGAGCGGGTTGAACCTGTACCTGTGATTATGGTACCATCAGGATTAACGGTCAATGTCCAGGAACCTGACACCGGCAACCCGCTGAGATTAACGCTTCCGGTCGGCACAGTATAAGTAGGCTGAGTGATAGTGCCAACCACTGGTGTTGATGGGGTTGCCGGTTGTGCAGGTATATTGACATTTGCTGACAAGGTGGAAGTACACCCTGATGCATTGGTAACAGAATAATTGTAAGGGCCGGAATTGAGGCCGTCAACGGTAAAGCTTGCGCCTGATCCATCCAATGTGATGGTACCAGGATAACGCGTCAGGGTCCAGGTTCCTGTGGAAGGCAGACCCATCAACAATACGCTTCCTGTTGCCAGGCTGCATGTCGGAGGTGTTATCTGACCAACTATAGGGGCTGAGGGCAGGGCATTCACCACCGTTGTCACAACACTCGAAGGAGTACTCTGACACCCTGATGCATTTGTGACCCGGACAGTGAAATTGCCTGATGTATTTACATTTATGCTCTGGGTTGTGGCTCCGGTTGACCATAGATAGGTGGTGCCGGCGCTCGAGGTCAATGTTACACTGCTTCCGGCGCAGAAAGTTGCTCGATCCGGTTGCAGAGATTACCGGCTGCGGTGGCAATGCATTGACTGTTACAGAAACCTGCGCGTTGACAGTGTTAAAACCATCATTCACCGCTACAGTAGTATACAGTATTAACTGAAGGAGTAGCTGTCAGGATTGGCAAGAGATGAGGTAAATCCTGCAGGAACAGAAGTCCAGCTGTAAGTATACGTTACCTGAACCACCGCTTGCCACTGCAGCGAGCTGTACATTTGAACCGGCACATACAGTTGAAGGTGTAGCTGTGGGCACAGAGCTCAATGCACCTCCTGTCACCGTTATTGTGACTGCATCAGAATTGGCACAGGTGGTGGACGTTGAAGTTGCTGTCAATGTGAAGGTTGTCGTTGAAGACAGGTTTAAAGTTGTCGGATCAACAACTGTTGCATTCACCAGCAGATTGGATGGTGTCCAGCTATAAGTAAACGGACTTGTTCCGGTGACTGTCGCATTAAGTGTCGTGTTTGTCCCGTTAGAAATAGATGCATCCGTTCCGGCATTTACCACAGGTAAGGGGTTAACCGTCACTGTGGATGCTGCTGAAGCAATACTCTGACAACCTGCCGCATTAGTAACCCTCACAGTATAACTGCCGGATGCATTAACATTAATACTTTGCGTTGTTTCACTATTTGACCATAAATAAGTAGTACCTGCGCTTGAGGATAATGTCACGCTTCCGCCGGCACAGAAGGTTGTTACACCGCCAGCAGTAATTGCCGGTTGTGTCGGTAACGCGTTAACCGTCACTATGGTAGCTGCAGAGGGACTGCTTTGACATCCTGCAGCATTTGTTACACGTACAGTATAGCTACCTGATATGGTGACATTTATACTTTGGGTTGTCGCTCCGGTTGACCACAGGTAGGTGGTTCCGGCGCTTGAGGTAAGTGTAACACTTCCACCGGCACAGAAGGTTGTGGCGCTTCCTGCCGAGATTGTTGGCAGTGCCGGAAGAGGTATTTACCGTAACAACAGTAGCTGCTGAAGCTACGCTCTGACATCCGGCAGCACTGCCGACCTGCACTGTGTAACTGCCAGCTGTAGTGACATCTATACTCTGGGTAGTTGCTCCAGTGGACCATAAATAAGTGACACCTGCACTGGAAGTCAGGGTCACGCTGCCGCCGGTGCATAACGTTGTAGAGCCTCCGGCAGTAATAGTTGGTTGCGCCGGTACAGGATTTACCGTAACTGAGGTAGCTGCTGAAGCTACACTCTGACATCCGCTTGCATTGGTCACCTGTACGGTATAATTCCCGGTGGAGGTAACAACTATACTTTGTGATACGGCTCCGTTTGACCATATATAAGAAGAAGCTGCGGTCGCAGTCAATGTTACGCTACCACCGGCACAGAATGTTCTAACTCCATCCGCTGTAATTGTTGGCTGTGCCGGAACTGCATTCACCGTTACTGGAACATTCGAATTAGCAGAAGTGATACCGTCATTGACGGTTACATAATAGGTTGTACTTATTGCAGGTGTTACTAATGGACTGGCAGCACTTGATATAAACCCTGCGGGAATAGATGTCCATGAATAGGAATAAGTACCTGTACCACCGCTCGCTCCAGCCGAAAGTTGCACGCTGGCTCCTGCACAGATCGTCGAAGGTGTAGCTGTCGCAGCCGCACTTAATGCACCTCCGGAAATAGTTACAGTTACCTGGTCTGAGGCAGGACATGATCCGGAGGTGGCTGTCAAAGTAAAGATCGTTGTGGCAGTAAGATTTAAAGTAGTCGGGTCAACAACCGTGGCATTTACAAGTGATGATGCCGGATCCCAGCTATAAGAAAGTCCGGTACCTGTGACGGTTGCGTTGAGAGTAGTGCTGGTCCCGTAAGGAATGGTTTGATTAGTGCCTGCGTCAACCACCGGCACGGCATTGACTGATGCAATAACTGCTGTTCTTGTTGTGGTTGTACAACTGCCACTGGTTGCATCTGCATAATAGGTTGTAGTGGTGCTTATGCTTGGTGTAGTGAAGCTTGTCCCTGTTCCTATAGAAGCTCCCCCTGTAATGGCCGAATACCAGTTAATTGTCCCGGCACTGGCCGTCGCCCCCAGAACTACTGTACCTGTTCCGCACCTCGAGCCCGGAGTCGTGCCTGTTATAGTAGGTATTACATTGACGGTAGCGATTACTGCTGTTCTTGTCGCAGTTGTACAACCATTGTTTGTTGCATCTACATAATAGGTAGTAGTCGCACTTATGCTTGGTGTTGTGAAGCTTGTCCCTGTCCCCAGTGATGCCCCTCCAGTCGGTGCTGCATACCAGTTGATTGTCCCGGCACTTGCTGTAGCTCCCAGGATAACAGTTCCTGTTCCGCATCTCGAGCCAGGTGTTGTACCTGTTATTGTTGGTACAGCATTTACTGTCAATGTGTAAGTTGATGATGATGCTGCACACGGAGGCCCTGATGGATTATCCGTTGTAACTGTAATCGTTACTGTATTACCTGCGTCTCCGGCTACCGGTGTGTAAGTAAATGAAAATGGAGAGACTGTCGCACTTGTTGGATTTACTGTCCCTGCCCCGTTATCACTTATCGTCACTTGTGTAGCACTGCCACCAAAAGTGTTGTTGGTAATGGTTACCGGCGTTGTACCGCATGTCGACCCGCTTGCACTGCTTAATGTCACAGTCGGGCCGTTGACGCACCCGCATGATACATCAAAACTAAGACCCGTGGTTGTGCATCCTGCAGCATTTCTCACCGTAATCGTATGACTGCTGTTGGCAACAGCAGTAAAAGAAGTACCGGTCTGATACGTACCGCCATCAAGGCGATATTCATAACCTGCACCTAAAGGACCGGTAACGGTCACAACTGCCTGACCAAAGCCAAGTGTGCAGTCAACTGTCTGCGTCGGAGCTGTGGGTAATGCATTAACCGTTGCAATAATTGCTGTTCTGCTGCCTGTCGTACAGGTGCCGCTCGTTGCATCTACATAATAGGTTGTAGTCATGCTTATGCTTGGTGTAGTGAAGCTTGTCCCTGTTCCTATGGAAGCTCCTCCTGTAATGGCAGAATACCAGTTAATTGTACCGGCACTGGCCGTAGCTCCCAGTATGACTGTGCCTGTTCCGCACCTCGAGCCCGGGGTTGTCCCGGTTATCGTCGGTATAGTATTGACTGTTGCGATTACAGCCGTACGTGTAAGGGTTGTGCATCCATTATTCGTTGCATCAACATAATACGTTGTCGTCGCACTTATGCTCGGCGTTGTGAAGCTTGTCCCGGTACCTATGGAAGCACCTCCAGTAATGGCAGAATACCAGTTAATCGTCCCGGCACTGGCCGTCGCCCCCAGTAATACCGTTCCGGTTCCGCACCTCGAGCCCGGGGTTGATCCAGTTATTGTCGGGATAGTATTGACTGTTGCGATGACAGCCGTCCGTGCAAGGGTTGTGCATCCATTATTTGTCGCATCCACATAATACGTTGTTGTAGCAATTATACTTGGCGTCGTAAAACTCGCCCCCATTCCTATGGAGACACCTCCTGTAGGAGCTGAATACCAATTAATTGTCCCGGCACTCGCCACAGCGCCCAAAATAACCGTTCCTGTACCGCATCTTGATCCAGGGGTTGTACCGGTTATCGTCGGTATTGCATTCACGGTTACAGAAACCTGTGAATTGACATTAGTAGTTCCATCGTTTACGTTTACGTAATAAATTGTGTTTACGGAAGGAGTAGCTGTCGGATTGGCCAGACTTGATGAGAATCCTGGAGGAGATGAAGTCCAATTATATATATAACTTCCTGAACCTCCGCTTGCTCCAGCACCAAGCTGCACGCTGGTTCCTGCACATACAGTACCGGGTGTAGCAGTAGGTATTGAAACAAGTGCAGAGGATACAACTGCAGTCCCATTCATTGAGCTTGACATATAAGTTGCCTTTCTATGCGCCATAACCGTATAAGTGCCTTCAGTCTGGGACCCAAAAGATATAGTACTGCCAGTTCCGTCTATTGCAGATCCGCTGGGAGATCCGTCCTTATATAGAGTATAATTAACTCCGTCAGATTGAGATCCATTCAGTCCTACTAATGAGGGCGAGGTGCCGCCACCTGTTACATTATAGATTGTTATTGCTTCGTTGAGGACGGGATTTGTGAGGTTGGTGTTAACCATAGTAACAGCTCCCTCGACAGAAAATCCACCTGCATCTGAATAATAAACAGCTGTTGCATTTGGAGGAGTTGTAACCACCTGCAAATTGGCAACATTTGAAGCAAAAGGTTGTGTATTTGTCAGCCTTACACGACAAATCCTTGTTCCAATGCCAGAGGCAGAGATCTGAGAACAGGCACCCTGGCTTCCTGGTATAGTTCCTGCAGTCGCTCTCCATGATGTAGCACCAACAATAAATGAAGCGGGTAGCTGTATTGAATTTGTCAGGTCCGAGAAACCGGGAACAATTGAAACTGAAATGGTTCCACCATTAGTGATCGCTGAATTGAATGAGACTTTATACTGGCCCCAGGAATAATAGAAACTGCCACTTGTAGCCCGAACATATATATCGACAATCAGGTTGTTTGCATCAATAAGAGAGTCATTCCGAAGGGTTACTTCAGAAGTTTGTGAATATCCCGGCAGGGAAGTTAAAAACAATAGTATGCCAAGAAAAACTCCAAACCTTTTTTTCAGGTAAATTCTTAATTTGCCCATATCATCTGATTTTCCGTCCCGATATGTTTTCATATATTCTTTCTTTATTTCTATTTTTTCTTCGTGGGTGAGAGAGGTGTAATCATGCCAGCACCTTTTCTATTATTGTTGAATACTCTGGCCAGGTCAAATCCATCCACAAACCCATCGCCATTGATGTCTGACAGCTGGTACCCATAAGTTCCCAATCTGTTATTATTAAAAGTTATTGCCAGGTCGAAGCCATCAACATATTGATCTCTGTTTGCATCTCCGGAATAAATGCAGTACACACTTCCTGTCAGCACCAGGTTGTTACCCCAGGCTCTACTGATTGCATTCGTGAAATTGTAACTTATACTGGCGCCGGCAAAAGAAGTGATCTGGCTCCAGGTTTCTATGTGATTTCGATGCTTGATAACAATATAATAACTACCAGAAAGCGTCCCCGGGATGGTGCTTATTGTAACTGTCCCGTTAGTGTTTATCGGAACACCATGCTGAGTAAATACGGTGGCATAAGGCGCCGTTGTGTTAGCAAGCTGAACCGTAAGCGTATCAGTAATGATTCCGGCAAACAGGTCGAAGGAATTTTCTCCATCATCGCAATCCTTAACTTTTACCAATCCGTTCGCACCGTTGTATAATCCTTCAAGGAAAAGTGTCAGGTTAAGTGTTTTTGTGCAGGTATTGACAGTTATTGAGCCATTTGCAGAGATGCTTCCACATCCACCTGTCAGGGTTACTGTATAATTGAATGTCCCTGCTGCTGTCGGTGTGCCGCTTATCGTTCCCACATTCGCCGACCAGTTCCCGGTTACTCCTGCGGGTAAGCCTGTAAAGCTCGCCCCTGTAGCACCCGTGGTTGCGTATGTGATATTCGTTATTGCCGTGTTCACACATACCGTCTGATTGTTTGTTCCTGCTCCGGAGGTAAGAGTGACAGTGTTTACCGGATTGACAGTTATGTAATTTGCCTGTGTCTCTGTATTCGACGCACCTTCAGTTATTGTCAACGAGACTGTTTTTGCTCCCGCTGTGCTATAGGTTACAGTATGTGGACCTATTGTTAGTGCCGTCCCTGGTGTTGCTCCCGATCCAAAGTTCCAGCTATAAGTTGTGCCAAGTGTAGTGCCTGTTGATGTGTTTGTAAAGGTTACTGACGACCCGACACATATCGTTCGAGGGGTTCCGTCAAAATTTGCATCAAGCCCACATCCCTGAAGACTGATAGCCAATACCCGGGGTGTACCTATACAACTCGAAGAGTTTGTCTCAGTAACAGTTATGTTACCATTCGTTAATCCAAAATTGACGGTGATACTGTTTGTGCCCTGCCCGCTGACAATGCTTGCTCCTGTTGGAACTGTCCAGCTATAGCTTGATCCGGAGGTATTTGTAACACTGTACACAAGCCCTGCTGCACTGCACGGCGGTGTGGCATTACCAGTTATCGCTGATGTCACAGGCAAGGCATTGACCGTGATCGTACCATTGGCAGTAACAGTCCCGCATCCTCCTGTTAATGTTATAGTATAGTTATGCGTTCCTGCTACTGTCGGTGTGCCACTGATAGTGAATACGTTGGATGCCCAGCTCCCTGTTACCCCGGTCGGAAGCCCTAAGAACGTCGCTCCCGTAGCTCCCGTCGTGGAATATGTAATATTTGTTATCGCTGTGTTGATACACCGTGTCTGGTTGTTAGTCCCAACCGCTGAGGTTAGAGTGATAGTATTCGCGGGCGTGACCGTGATCGTGCCTGTGGCATTGACTGTGCCGCAGCCTCCAGTTAACGTTACTGTATAGTTATGCGTTCCAGCAACCGTTGGGGTGCCACTAATAGTGGCTACGTTGGATGCCCAGTTCCCTGTTACTCCGGCAGGTAACCCGGATATCGTAGCTCCCGTAGCTCCCGTCGTGGAATAAGTAATATTTGTTATCGCTGTGCTGATGCACCGGGTCTGGTTATTTGTCCCTACAGCAGAGGTCAGTGTGATAGTATTAGCTGCCGTGACTGTGATCGTTCCGGTCGCATTGACTGTACCGCATCCACCGGTCAATGGTATGCTGTAGTTAAACGTGCCACTCGCCGAAGGCGTACCGCTGATCGTAATTACATTCGATGCCCATGATGCCGATACCCCTCCAGGTAAGTTCAATGGCGTACCTATCCCTGTCGCCCCTATTGTGGTATGTGTAATTGGCGTCAGTCCTGTATTAATACATAAGGTAGGTGTCGAGGAGGCTGCACCGACTGTGTTCGTAGGTGTGACCGTTATTGTCCCGCCCGTTGATACGGTGCCGCAACCGCCTGTCAAGTTAACAGTGTAACTGAACGGGCCGCTAACCGTTGGAGTCCCGCTGATCGTTACTACGTTGGATGCCCAGACCCCTGTTACTCCTGCCGGTAGTCCTGTGAACGTTGCTCCCGTTGCTCCCGTCGTGGAATAAGTAATATTTGTTATCGCTGTGCTGATGCACCGTGTCTGGTTATTTGTTCCTACAGCAGAGGTCAGTGTGATAGTATTAGCTGCCGTGACTGTGATCGTTCCGGTCGCATTGACTGTACCGCATCCTCCTGTTAACGCAACCGTATAGTTATATGTCCCTGCTACGGTAGGCGTGCCACTGATCGTAGCTACATTTGATGACCACCCGACGGTAATACCTGATGGGAAGCCGCTGAAATTGGCACCGGTAGCACCGGTGGTCCCATATGTTATATTTGCAATAGGTGTGCCTACACATACTGTCTGATTGTTTGTTCCTGCTCCGGAGGTAAGAGTGACAGTGTTTACCGGATTGACAGTTATGTAATTTGCCTGTGTCTCTGTATTCGACGCACCTTCAGTTATTGTCAACGAGACTGTTTTTGCTCCCGCTGTGCTATAGGTTACAGTATGTGGACCTATTGTTAGTGCCGTCCCTGGTGTTGCTCCCGATCCAAAGTTCCAGCTATAAGTTGTGCCAAGTGTAGTGCCTGTTGATGTGTTTGTAAAGGTTACTGACGACCCGACACATATCGTTCGAGGGGTTCCGTCAAAATTTGCATCAAGCCCACATCCCTGAAGACTGATAGCCAATACCCGGGGTGTACCTATACAACTCGAAGAGTTTGTCTCAGTAACAGTTATGTTACCATTCGTTAATCCAAAATTGACGGTGATACTGTTTGTGCCCTGCCCGCTGACAATGCTTGCTCCTGTTGGAACTGTCCAGCTATAGCTTGATCCGGAGGTGTTTGTGACACTGTACACAAGCCCTGCTGCACTGCACGGTGGTGTGGCATTACCCGTTATCACTGATGTCACAGGCAACGCATTGACCGTGATCGTACCATTGGCAGTAACAGTCCCGCATCCCCCTGTTAACGTAACTGTATAGTTATGCGTTCCTGCTACTGTCGGTGTGCCACTGATAATGACTACGTTGGATGCCCAGCCCCCTGTTACTCCGGCTGGTAGCCCAGTGACCGTCGCTCCCGTAGCGCCTGTCGTGGAATAAGTAATATTTGTTATTGCTGTGTTGATACACCGTGTCTGGTTGTTAGTCCCAACCGCTGAGGTTAGAGTGATAGTATTCGCGGGCGTGACCGTGATCGTGCCTGTGGCATTGACTGTGCCGCAGCCTCCAGTTAACGTTACTGTATAGTTATGCGTTCCAGCAACCGTTGGGGTGCCACTAATAGTGGCTACGTTGGATGCCCAGTTCCCTGTTACTCCGGCAGGTAGTCCTGAGAACGTTGCTCCAGTTGCTCCAGTTGTGGAATAAGTAATATTTGTTATCGCTGTGCCGATGCATCGTGTCTGGTTATTTGTTCCTACCGCAGAGGTCAGTGTGATAGTATTAGCTGCCGTGACTGTGATAGTTCCGGTCGCATTGACTGTACCGCATCCACCGGTCAATGGTATGCTGTAGTTAAACGTGCCACTCGCCGAAGGTGTACCGCTGATTGTAATTAAATTCGATGCCCATGATGCCGATACCCCTCCTGGTAAGTTCAAGGGTGTACCTATACCTGTCGCCCCTGTCGTCGTGTGTGTTATTGGCGTCAGTCCTGTATTAATACATAAGGTAGGTGTCGAGGAGGCTGCACCGACTGTGTTCGTAGGTGTGACCGTTATTGTCCCGCCCGTTGATACTGTGCCGCAACCGCCTGTCAAGTTAACAGTGTAACTGAACGGGCCGCTAACCGTTGGAGTCCCGCTGATCGTTACTACGTTGGATGCCCAGACCCCTGTTACTCCTGCCGGTAGTCCTGTGAACGTTGCTCCCGTTGCTCCCGTTGTGGAATAAGTAATATTTGTTATCGCTGTGCTGATGCACCGTGTCTGGTTGTTTGTTCCTACAGCAGAGGTCAGTGTGATAGTATTAGCTGCCGTGACTGTGATTGTTCCAGTCGCATTGACTGTACCGCATCCACCGGTCAATGGTATGCTGTAGTTAAACATGCCACTCGCCGAAGGCGTACCGCTGATCGTAATTACATTCGATGCCCATGATGCCGATACCCCTCCAGGTAAGTTCAATGGCGTACCTATCCCTGTCGCCCCTATTGTGGTATGTGTAATTGGCGTCAGTCCTGTATTAATACATAAGGTAGGTGTCGAGGAGGCTGCACCGACTGTGTTCGTAGGTGTGACCGTTATTGTCCCGCCCGTTGATACGGTGCCGCAACCGCCTGTCAAGCTAACTGTGTAACTGAACGGGCCGCTAACCGTTGGAGTCCCGCTGATCGTTACTACGTTGGATGCCCAGCCCCCTGTTACTCCTGCCGGTAGTCCTGAGAACGTTGCTCCCGTAGCTCCTGTCGTGGAATATGTAATATTTGTTATCGCTGTGCTGATGCACCGTGTCTGGTTGTTCGTTCCTACAGCAGAGGTCAGAGTGATGGTATTCGTCGGAGTGACCGTAATAAGATAGTTCGCACTGACAGTTCCATTACCACATGTGTTGACACCGTACACCGTTAGGTTTCCAGTGGTCGCAGCGGCAGCAAAGTTTATCGTGATTGAGTTCGTACTTCCGATGATCGTCGCTCCTGTTCCACTGTAGGCCCAAGTGTAACTCGTAGCATTCGTTATTGCCGGTACACTGTAGGTCACACCCGTAGCTCCCTGGCACACTGAGGCAGTTCCTGTTATCGTACCTGCTGCTGCAGGTAATGGATTGACCGCCATAGTGATACTGTTGGACGTCGCCGGACTGCCTGTCGCACACGCTGCATTGGAGGTAAGGATACACCTTACTACATCTCCGTTGACTGGTGTATACGAGTAGGTCGTGAGGCTCGTACCAACATTCGCTCCATTGACCTGCCACTGGTAGCTAGGTGTGCTGCCTCCGTTGGTCGGCGTCGCTGTATAGGTAACACTTGTTCCGGTACACACAGCCCCTGATGGAACTGCCGATATGCTAACACTCACTGGAAGATTCGCATTGACCGCCATAGTGATACTGTTGGACGTCGCCGGACTGCCTGTCGCACACGCTGCATTGGAGGTAAGGATACACCTTACTACATCTCCGTTGACTGGTGTATACGAGTAGGTCGTGAGGCTCGTACCAACATTCGCTCCATTGACCTGCCACTGGTAGCTAGGTGTGCTGCCTCCGTTGGTCGGCGTCGCTGTATAGGTAACACTTGTTCCGGTACACACAGCCCCTGATGGAACTGCCGATATGCTAACACTCACTGGAAGATTCGCATTGACCGCCATAGTGATACTGTTGGACGTCGCCGGACTGCCTGTCGCACACGCTGCATTGGAGGTAAGGATACACCTTACTACATCTCCGTTGACTGGTGTATACGAGTAGGTCGTGAGGCTCGTACCAACATTCGCTCCATTGACCTGCCACTGGTAGCTAGGTGTGCTGCCTCCGTTGGTCGGCGTCGCTGTATAGGTAACACTTGTTCCGGTACACACAGCCCCTGATGGAACTGCCGATATGCTAACACTCACTGGAAGATTCGCATTGACCGCCATAGTGATACTGTTGGACGTCGCCGGACTGCCTGTCGCACACGCTGCATTGGAGGTAAGGATACACCTTACTACATCTCCGTTGACTGGTGTATACGAGTAGGTCGTGAGGCTCGTACCAACATTCGCTCCATTGACCTGCCACTGGTAGCTAGGTGTGCTGCCTCCGTTGGTCGGCGTCGCTGTATAGGTAACACTTGTTCCGGTACACACAGCCCCTGATGGAACTGCCGATATGCTAACACTCACTGGAAGATTCGCATTGACCGCCATAGTGATACTGTTGGACGTCGCCGGACTGCCTGTCGCACACGCTGCATTGGAGGTAAGGATACACCTTACTACATCTCCGTTGACTGGTGTATACGAGTAGGTCGTGAGGCTCGTACCAACATTCGCTCCATTGACCTGCCACTGGTAGCTAGGTGTGCTGCCTCCGTTGGTCGGCGTCGCTGTATAGGTAACACTTGTTCCGGTACACACAGCCCCTGATGGAACTGCCGATATGCTAACACTCACTGGAAGATTTGCATTGACCGCCATAGTGATACTGTTGGACGTCGCCGGACTGCCTGTCGCACACGCTGCATTGGAGGTAAGGATACACCTTACTACATCTCCGTTGACTGGTGTATACGAGTAGGTCGTGAGGCTCGTACCAACATTCGCTCCATTGACCTGCCACTGGTAGCTAGGTGTGCTGCCTCCGTTGGTCGGCGTCGCTGTATAGGTAACACTTGTTCCGGTACACACAGCCCCTGATGGAACTGCCGATATGCTAACACTCACTGGAAGATTCGCATTGACCGCCATAGTGATACTGTTGGACGTCGCCGGACTGCCTGTCGCACACGCTGCATTGGAGGTAAGGATACACCTTACTACATCTCCGTTGACTGGTGTATACGAGTAGGTCGTGAGGCTCGTACCAACATTCGCTCCATTGACCTGCCACTGGTAGCTAGGTGTGCTGCCTCCGTTGGTCGGCGTCGCTGTATAGGTAACACTTGTTCCGGTACACACAGCCCCTGATGGAACTGCCGATATGCTAACACTCACTGGAAGATTTGCATTGACCGCCATAGTGATACTGTTGGACGTCGCCGGACTGCCTGTCGCACACGCTGCATTGGAGGTAAGGATACACCTTACTACATCTCCGTTGACTGGTGTATACGAGTAGGTCGTGAGGCTCGTACCAACATTCGCTCCATTGACCTGCCACTGGTAGCTAGGTGTGCTGCCTCCGTTGGTCGGCGTCGCTGTATAGGTAACACTTGTTCCGGTACACACAGCCCCTGATGGAACTGCCGATATGCTAACACTCACTGGAAGATTTGCATTGACCGCCATAGTGATACTGTTGGACGTCGCCGGACTGCCTGTCGCACACGCTGCATTGGAGGTAAGGATACACCTTACTACATCTCCGTTGACTGGTGTATACGAGTAGGTCGTGAGGCTCGTACCAACATTCGCTCCATTGACCTGCCACTGGTAGCTAGGTGTGCTGCCTCCGTTGGTCGGCGTCGCTGTATAGGTAACACTTGTTCCGGTACACACAGCCCCTGATGGAACTGCCGATATGCTAACACTCACTGGAAGATTCGCATTGACCGCCATAGTGATACTGTTGGACGTCGCCGGACTGCCTGTCGCACACGCTGCATTGGAGGTAAGGATACACCTTACTACATCTCCGTTGACTGGTGTATACGAGTAGGTCGTGAGGCTCGTACCAACATTCGCTCCATTGACCTGCCACTGGTAGCTAGGTGTGCTGCCTCCGTTGGTCGGCGTCGCTGTATAGGTAACACTTGTTCCGGTACACACAGCCCCTGATGGAACTGCCGATATGCTAACACTCACTGGAAGATTCGCATTGACCGCCATAGTGATACTGTTGGACGTCGCCGGACTGCCTGTCGCACACGCTGCATTGGAGGTAAGGATACACCTTACTACATCTCCGTTGACTGGTGTATACGAGTAGGTCGTGAGGCTCGTACCAACATTCGCTCCATTGACCTGCCACTGGTAGCTAGGTGTGCTGCCTCCGTTGGTCGGCGTCGCTGTATAGGTAACACTTGTTCCGGTACACACAGCCCCTGATGGAACTGCCGATATGCTAACACTCACTGGAAGATTTGCATTGACCGCCATAGTGATACTGTTGGACGTCGCCGGACTGCCTGTCGCACACGCTGCATTGGAGGTAAGGATACACCTTACTACATCTCCGTTGACTGGTGTATACGAGTAGGTCGTGAGGCTCGTACCAACATTCGCTCCATTGACCTGCCACTGGTAGCTAGGTGTGCTGCCTCCGTTGGTCGGCGTCGCTGTATAGGTAACACTTGTTCCGGTACACACAGCCCCTGATGGAACTGCCGATATGCTAACACTCACTGGAAGATTCGCATTGACCGCCATAGTGATACTGTTGGACGTCGCCGGACTGCCTGTCGCACACGCTGCATTGGAGGTAAGGATACACCTTACTACATCTCCGTTGACTGGTGTATACGAGTAGGTCGTGAGGCTCGTACCAACATTCGCTCCATTGACCTGCCACTGGTAGCTAGGTGTGCTGCCTCCGTTGGTCGGCGTCGCTGTATAGGTAACACTTGTTCCGGTACACACAGCCCCTGATGGAACTGCCGATATGCTAACACTCACTGGAAGATTTGCATTGACCGCCATAGTGATACTGTTGGACGTCGCCGGACTGCCTGTCGCACACGCTGCATTGGAGGTAAGGATACACCTTACTACATCTCCGTTGACTGGTGTATACGAGTAGGTCGTGAGGCTCGTACCAACATTCGCTCCATTGACCTGCCACTGGTAGCTAGGTGTGCTGCCTCCGTTGGTCGGCGTCGCTGTATAGGTAACACTTGTTCCGGTACACACAGCCCCTGATGGAACTGCCGATATGCTAACACTCACTGGAAGATTTGCATTGACCGCCATAGTGATACTGTTGGACGTCGCCGGACTGCCTGTCGCACACGCTGCATTGGAGGTAAGGATACACCTTACTACATCTCCGTTGACTGGTGTATACGAGTAGGTCGTGAGGCTCGTACCAACATTCGCTCCATTGACCTGCCACTGGTAGCTAGGTGTGCTGCCTCCGTTGGTCGGCGTCGCTGTATAGGTAACACTTGTTCCGGTACACACAGCCCCTGATGGAACTGCCGATATGCTAACACTCACTGGAAGATTTGCATTGACCGCCATAGTGATACTGTTGGACGTCGCCGGACTGCCTGTCGCACACGCTGCATTGGAGGTAAGGATACACCTTACTACATCTCCGTTGACTGGTGTATACGAGTAGGTCGTGAGGCTCGTACCAACATTCGCTCCATTGACCTGCCACTGGTAGCTAGGTGTGCTGCCTCCGTTGGTCGGCGTCGCTGTATAGGTAACACTTGTTCCGGTACACACAGCCCCTGATGGAACTGCCGATATGCTAACACTCACTGGAAGATTTGCATTGACCGCCATAGTGATACTGTTGGACGTCGCCGGACTGCCTGTCGCACACGCTGCATTGGAGGTAAGGATACACCTTACTACATCTCCGTTGACTGGTGTATACGAGTAGGTCGTGAGGCTCGTACCAACATTCGCTCCATTGACCTGCCACTGGTAGCTAGGTGTGCTGCCTCCGTTGGTCGGCGTCGCTGTATAGGTAACACTTGTTCCGGTACACACAGCCCCTGATGGAACTGCCGATATGCTAACACTCACTGGAAGATTTGCATTGACCGCCATAGTGATACTGTTGGACGTCGCCGGACTGCCTGTCGCACACGCTGCATTGGAGGTAAGGATACACCTTACTACATCTCCGTTGACTGGTGTATACGAGTAGGTCGTGAGGCTCGTACCAACATTCGCTCCATTGACCTGCCACTGGTAGCTAGGTGTGCTGCCTCCGTTGGTCGGCGTCGCTGTATAGGTAACACTTGTTCCGGTACACACAGCCCCTGATGGAACTGCCGATATGCTAACACTCACTGGAAGATTTGCATTGACCGTGACCGGATAATTCGCACTGATTGTGCCGTTACCACATGCGTTAACTCCATAAACCGTAAGATTACCCGAGGTGGCAGTCGCATCGAAACTTATCGTAACTGCATTAGAGCTGCCATTGATCGTTGCTCCAGTCCCACTGTAGAACCATGTATAACTCGTAGCATTCGATATCGTTCCTACACTGTATGCCACTCCCGATTGTCCCTGGCAGACTGTAGCTGCACCTGTAATCGCTCCAGCTGACCCGGGCAAAGGGTTAACTGTTAAAGTATATGTTTTCATGTCAGCCGCACATGGTACCCCTGACGGGTTATCTGAAATGAATGTTATGGTAACAGTATTACCTGCGTCAGCTGCGTCAGGTGTGTATGTAAAACTAAATGGCGAACTGCTCACCGAAGGGGGAGAGACTGACCCGGCACCGTTTTCCGTAATAGTTACTGTATTAGCATTTGTGAACGTATTACCGCTTATTGTGACAGCATCAACTACACAAGTTGAACCAAAAGTGCTTATTAGTGAGATTGTTGGAGGATTTGCACAAGCTGTCGTTCCAGTCAATGATACTATAGAGGTCGCTCCAATGTCAAAAGTCCCAACCCCCAATGTATATGTAGGCAGAACATTATTGACAACTGTTCCCCCGTCTATACATAATCTGTAACTTATGGGGTGACCAATAGTATACCCATCTATCGGCAATGTCGTCTGATCATCCCTTGAGGCAACGGCAGGAATCAGAGGTAGCCCAAGCAGTTCCGTAGTCATGACTACTAATCCGACGCAGACCTCCCCATCAAAAATGCCAATCATATCGCCCACCTCAAGGTTAGCACCATTTACGGTCACCCCTGAAAAATAGATGTTCATCTGGTCAATGCCGTTTCCCTCATACGGAAGTGTAAAGCACTGTGCTTTAGACTTCAGCAGGAAAAGAGCTAATATCAGGATGGTTGTGATTAGTTTCTTCATTGAAGATTTCTTTTTGTACGATCAGTAAAGATAGACCTATTACTTTGTCACTTCTGAATTATCAATGGTTTTGAAGTTGAATAATCCGAAGCCACAAACCTGTAGAAATACAACCCTGGATTTAATCTGATACCTGATGTGGCACAATTATCCCACTCTACTGTATTCTTTCCTGACGGGAGTTCTTCATTAACTAAAGTTCTCACGACAACGCCTAAAGTATTTATTATTTCGAGCCTTACCTGATCATTTTCGGCGAGGTTAAAGGTGAATGTCGTTTGTGAGGATGAAGGATTAGGATATGCTTCGCCAAGGTGAGTGCTGGTTGAAAATGAAAAGCTTCCAGATAATATTGAACTTCCATTCTTAAAGAAGTTCATCGAAGATCCTTCGACAGAAATGAGATCATTGACCTTTACCTCACGACCTGAATTTTGCCTCCATATCTTCAGGCATATCGGATGCCCTTCCACAAACCCATCCTGCTTGAGGGTTGCCGGGTCGTCAAACGATGCTACCAATGAGAGATATTTCTGGTCAGAATTTTCCATAATGCCATACCCGATGCAGATATCTCCATCGAAAACTCCGATCTCATCCCCAGTTATTAATCCATCATCTTCAGTAGTGGAACGCAGATAGTAAATGTTCATATGATCAAGTCCGTTCCCGGAATAGACAGGTTGGAAGTGCATTGGCACTGCTACAGAATATGAACTTTTCAGGTTCGCCCCCATATCGTTTGATAAGGACAGGGTTGTATTTGCATTTGTTCTGACTTTATACCCCTCACCCGGGAGAATAGTATGGATGTTATCCATCCAACCATAACCTGGCAGGAATTCCAGAGCCGTTCCGGCTTCATTCTGCACTTTAACAAGTGTCCCGGCATCGATCAAAGCATCAAATACATCCAATGCTGGTTGACTCTTACTGAATGGATAGCTAATGATATTCCATCCTGTTGAAATGGGAATACTCATCGGTGATTCGACAGGCCGTCCGGTAATATTCAGCGACGTGGTAGCATTTACACGTACTTTGTAGCCTTCGGTGATCATCATGTTACCAATAAAATTGTACCAGCTTGAACTAAGGAATTCCAGAGCCGTTCCAGCTTCATTCTGAACCTTAACCAGTGTGCCATTGTCGATAAGTGGCTGAACAACTGACAACAGAGACCGATTATCAGGTACTACAGTAAATGAAAGTACGTTCCAGCCTAATGAGAGGTTGATAGTCTGAGTAACCGGTCTTACTCCTTCGAGATTAATGGAGGTTGTAGCACCAACCGCAAATATGTTGTTACCTGATATATATGCAGCATTAGTATAGCGATATTCCTGGTTATCACTGTCGTCCCATATTCTATAGGTAGCTGAATTCCCAAGAGTATATCCATCTATTGCAGGCGTGAAGGAGTCATCACGTGATACGATAACTGGCAATAGATTTGACCCGGTCAGGATTTCCGTCAGAACCCCAACCCCAACGCACAGGTTGCCATCAAATACGCCAATGATATCCCCCGGCTGAAGATCCACATCATCGAGCGTTGCGGTAGACACATAGAAATTCATGTGATCCGTACCGTTTCCTGGCCACCATACTGGTATGAATGAGGCTGGCAATGAATTTACTGTGATAGTAACGCTGTGGCTATTGCTGCAACCCGTTGAAGTGATAGTTTCTGTTACAGTATATGTAGTTGTCACTGAAGGAAAGATTGTAGGATTGGCTTCTGTCGAGGTGAATCCAACAGGATTTGATATCCACAAATAGGTGCTACCTGCATTGGCTGTGGTTCCAAGCTCGGTGTTCTGACCCTGGAAGATCGATCTGTTTGGTCCGGCTATGGCCAGTGGCAGAGGATTAACAATAATTGTGGTCTGACTTACTGCTGCATTAAAGCCGTCATTTACGGTTACATAGTACGTTGTGGTATTTTCAGGTGTTACAGAAGGACTCAATAATTCTGATGTAAATCCTGACGGATCTGACGTCCATGAATATGTGTAACCACCGGACCCACCGCTCGCAACAGCGGTTATTTGTACGCTTTCACCACTACATATCAGGTTGTCAGTAGCTTGCACTGATACGCTAAGAGGACTCCCCGTAACTGTTACTGTGACATTATCGCTGGCTGAGCAACCTGTTGTCTGGGAAGTAGCAGTCAGGGTGAAAATCGTTGATAAATTTAAATTGGTTGTTTGAGTTGTAATATTAGTCGGAGAGATAACTCGGTCAGAAGGGGTCCACAAGTAGGTGAACGTACCTTCTCCTGTTGCCGAACCCTGGAGTGTTGTATTTGTTCCATTCAATATGCTGGCATCTGTGCCAGCATTTACGACGGGTAAGGCATTGACCGTGATACTATTCGTGGCACTGTTCGTACAACCTGTCGTAACATCTGTATAGGTATACGTCAGCGTATGAACGCCGACACCTGCTATACTACCATCAAAGTTGCTCCCTGTTACACCTGGGCCACTATACGTGCCCCCTGCTGGTGTACCTCCTGTAAGTGCGTAGATCGTTGAGGTTAAACACTGTGACGTCAACGTGCCTGAGAACGATACGACGGGTAAGGCATTGACCGTGATACTATTCGTGGCACTGTTCGTACAACCTGTCGTAACATCTGTATAGGTATACGTCAGCGTATGAACGCCGACACCTGCTATACTACCATCAAAGTTGCTCCCTGTTACACCTGGGCCACTATACGTGCCCCCTGCTGGTGTACCTCCTGTAAGTGCGTAGATCGTTGAGGTTAAACACTGTGACGTCAACGTGCCTGAGAACGATACGACGGGTAAGGCATTGACCGTGATACTATTCGTGGCACTGTTCGTACAACCTGTCGTAACATCTGTATAGGTATACGTCAGCGTATGAACGCCGACACCTGCTATACTACCATCAAAGTTGCTCCCTGTTACACCTGGGCCACTATACGTGCCCCCTGCTGGTGTACCTCCTGTAAGTGCGTAGATCGTTGAGGTTAAACACTGTGACGTCAACGTGCCTGAGAACGATACGACGGGTAAGGCATTGACCGTGATACTATTCGTGGCACTGTTCGTACAACCTGTCGTAACATCTGTATAGGTATACGTCAGCGTATGAACGCCGACACCTGCTATACTACCATCAAAGTTGCTCCCTGTTACACCTGGGCCACTATACGTGCCCCCTGCTGGTGTACCTCCTGTAAGTGCGTAGATCGTTGAGGTTAAACACTGTGACGTCAACGTGCCTGAGAACGATACGACGGGTAAGGCATTGACCGTGACTGTAGTAACTGCATCATCTGTCTGATCATTATTGTCAGTGACGGTTAAGGTATAGTCACCACCCATTGCTAAAGTAGCAGATGGTATAGTTG
The DNA here is from genome assembly GCA_963780735.1 of uncultured Bacteroidales bacterium. GTDB lineage: Bacteria > Bacteroidota > Bacteroidia > Bacteroidales > VadinHA17 > SR-FBR-E99. Next base: position 172,340 of record CAWADB010000008.1, on the reverse strand, counting down.
GAGATTGCTGATCTGAAATATAACCATTAGGTCCTACCCATGAATAGGTTACCATTAAATCAGGTCCACCTGTCAGAATTACAGTAGATTCAACGCATACAGGACCATTGTTAGTAGCTGTTGCGATTGGCTGCCCAAAGCTAATCAAAGTACTAATTATCAATAGAATTCCCCCGAGCATCATCGCCCTGGGAAAACGTAATCGAAATACCATGTCTGAAAAATGACTGAACTTTTTCATAACTATCGTGTTTTCATGGAAACGCATAAGAAAGCTATAGAAGAAAGGAAAATGTTACTCACCGTAAAGCCCGCAGAAGGGCATAAAGATGATGCACTGAGATGTCAGAGTTGTCGCTTGCGACAAACTGTAACAAATTGTTAATCTTATTGTTAGTGAATTTTTTTAATCAGGCTTTGACAAACCTTCGTTTCGTCAGTCACATCGACCGGACTCCAACTGCGAGCCTGCCGAAAAACGTACCAGGCTCCCCAAAAAGAGCTGCGCACAAATACTATCCAATTTTTAGGATTTACTCCCACCATCGTGATGACAGTGAGATCAATTGAATAAAATAATGCTCAGCCTTTACAAAATCAGACTTCTAATTTAAGTGAAATGTAACAGATACCATTCTTAATTTGACCAAAATGTACTTATCATCCATAAAAAGCACCCTGACCAAGACAAAGAATCCGGTCGACCTCTACAGGCACCGGATCTATTGCAACTTTTCAGTTTTTAATTAACAACCGTTGCAATTTCAAATCTTTGAAATTACATTTAGCATGATAAAAAGCGGAAATGGTGCCGTAAATTTAATTTATTGTTAATCAAAACATTAAAGCCATGACAAAAGGACTCGTTACCAAGAAAACACAAAAGAAAGAGCCGACGAAAAGCCTGAAGGAAAAGCGTAAGGAAAAAAAGGAAAAGAAAAACGCCAAATAGAATACTCATATCCGGCTTCTGCCGGATGCATATTACCCACTCTTTTATCCAAATCTCAGTCGACAGTCACCTGCCGCAGTGACATGGTATTTTAAGTATCTGGCATAAGCTTTTTAGCTGCCCGCGGCTTTAAAAGATTTTTTCGTAATTGTATTCATCAGGCTGCATTATAATATTCTATAGGCTGCCTGGCCGCCTCATGACTCACCGGCAGCATTAAAGTATTAAGATATCTCTCATAATTTATATGCTATTAATCCGTTTTAAATGTTGATTATTTCACATTGTATTAACTTCACACCCCGGCCCAACGAGAAATTTAAGGAGCCTGATGAAAAGGAACAACAAGAAGTCGCCCTTCCCATGGACTTCTGTGAGTATACTTATATTCACAGCCGCTGTTCTTACAACACTGATATTTATTTATTCATCCGGACAAAAACAACGTATCATTACCGATGCCGCCACCGAGATGGAGGCCGTGGCACAACTCAAAGCCGACCAGATAGCACACTGGCGGAAAGAAAAGCTTAACGACGCCAGACTTATTCATGAAAACGTCACCCTCGTTGAACATATTGATGCCATGTTCATCAAGGAAAAGAACAAATGGGAGAGGTCGAGACTGACCCAGCTGCTCAACACTCTCATAGAGAATTATGACTTTCACGGAGCCGTCCTGCTCGATGCAGGAGGCAACCCGGGACTTGCCGTGCCTGCATCTGAGGCAGTCATGGGCGAATTCCTCCGGTCACGTATTACAACAGTGATATCAAATCCAGAAATTTCTCTTTCCGATTTCCACTCAGCGACACCAGTCCCGTATCTTCATCTCGATCTTATCATACCCATGAAGATGCCTCACGAAGGCGATACGGTGCTGGCCGGTATTCTTGTCATACGCATTGATCCGGAGAAGGAACTTTTTCCGCTAATATCCACCTGGCCCACCCCGGGAAAGACCGCTGAGTGCATCCTGTTCCGTTTTAACGGTGATTCGGTCACCTATCTCAACGGCTCCAGGCTTGCAGGGTTCGACAAGCCAGTAACAGTTCCTGCTGGCGAAATGGAACTCATGGCACGTAATCCGCCAGCCGAAGACCAGAAAGTAAATACTTATAAAGATTATACCGGAACCGATGTTGTGGCTTCGGTTAAACAGGTGCCCGGCACAGAGTGGTACCTGGCTGCAAAAAAGGAGACGCCTGAAATTCTTGCCAGGTTTAACCGCGAAATAGCAATGCTGTGGCTGATCATGGGTCTCGTATACCTGGCACTGGCAAGCATAGGTTATCTGATAATCAAATCAACCAGGACACGATACCTCCGGGAAAAATACAGGGAGGATCTTAACAGGCAGGCCATCATGAAGCATTTCGACTTCGTGATGAAGCATGGAAGCGATATTATTCTGCTCATTGACAGCGATATGAATATTGTCGAAGCCAATGAGCGGGCAGTGGAGACCTACGGCTTTCCCCGTGATAAGCTTATCGGAATGAACATAACCGATATACGGACATCGGAGGAAGTTCCCTTGCTTGCCAAACACGTCCAGGAGCTCAATAACAAAGGTTCGTCCTACATCGAAACCGTTCATAAGCGGAGTGACGGAACGACATTCCCCATTGAGATCAGCGCCTATACCGTTGAGGTGGATGGCGCGCGGTTCTACCAGAGCATAGGCCGCAACATTGCTGAACGCAAGCGCGCCGAGGAGGAGATGAAGGAGAGCAACAAGAAGCTGAGCACCATTATCAATAACCTCCGTGGTGTGGTATTCCGCTGTGACAATGACGCTGAATGGACCATGCAGTATATCAGCGACGGTATCTACGAGCTTGCCGGGTATCTTCCCAATGAATTCATTGGCAATAAGATAAGATCATTCACATCGATCATTGATCCTCTTGACACAAAGAGAGTGTCGGACGAAATCCATAATGCTCTGAGTACCGGTTATCTCTACACTATCGAGTACCGTATCATTACCTCGGCCGGCCAAAAAAGATGGGTCTGGGAGAGAGGCCGGGGCTATTACGAGAGTGACAAGCTGGTGGCCCTGGAAGGCTTTATTTCAGATATAACCGACAGGAAGCGTATTGAGGAAGAACTGATCAGGGCCAGGGATAAGGCAGAGCAGAGCGACAGGCTCAAGACAGCATTCCTTCATAATATCTCCCATGAGATCCGAACCCCCATGAACGCCATAGTGGGTTTCACAACACTGCTTGATTCACCTGAGACAAATGATGAGAGCCGCAGACAGTACATTGACATCATTTACCAGTCGAGCAACCAGCTTCTTTCAATCATTACGGATATCGTTGACATCTCGAACATTGAAACCGGACTGGTAAAAGTGTCGCGTACAGATGTCAACCTGAATAAACTGATCAGGAATCTCTATGAGCAGTACCGTCTGCGCGCCCAGCAGCAGGGACTGGTGTTGCAGTTCACATCGCATCTCGATGACGATCAGTCTAATGTTCTCACGGATGAGACCAAAATCATACAGATCTTCTCCAATCTTCTGAACAACGCACTCAGGTTCACCCGCGAAGGCAGAATTGAGTTTGGCTATGTCCTGAGGGGAGACACAGTGGAATTCTTTGTAAGTGATACCGGGATAGGTATTGCTCCGGAGCACCAGGTAAAGGTCTTCGACCGCTTTTATCAGGTTGAGACCCCGAGCTCGAAGCAGTTCAGCGGGACAGGCCTCGGGCTCTCAATTTCAAAGGCCTATGTCGAGCTGCTTGGCGGCTCAATATGGCTCATCTCGAACCAGGGGGAAGGATCACTTTTCTGCTTCTCAATACCTTACACCAGGACTGTGGAAATCCAGCCGCCGAAGAAGAAAACAGTCCGCAAGACTAAATAAAATTTCCCTTTACTTCTCTTCCTTCTTTATTTCAATCCCCAGTTCGTCAAGCTGCTCCTGCTTTATAGTCGCAGGAGTATCAATCATCACATCCCGGGCCTGGTTATTTTTCGGGAAAGCGATGAAGTCTCGGATGGTATCCGACCCCCCCAATATTGCAGTCCACCTGTCAAATCCAAATGCGATCCCTCCGTGAGGCGGAGCGCCAAACCTGAAGGCATTAAGAAGGAAGCCAAACTGTTTTCGGGCTTCTTCTTCAGTGAATCCCAGCGTTTTTAACATGAGCGACTGTGTATCAGGATCATGTATACGGATCGATCCGCCGCCTATCTCAGTGCCATTGATTACCAGGTCATAAGCATTCGCGTGTACCCTGGCCGGATCGCTCTCCATATACTGAAGATCCTCCGGCTTCGGAGCAGTGAAGGGATGGTGTTTTGCATAAAACCGCCGTGTCTCTTCATCCCATTCCAGCAGGGGGAAGTCGGTCACCCACAGCGGTGCATATTTTGATGAATCCCTGAATCCCATGCGACGACCCATTTCAAGACGCAACTCGCCAAGGGCGGAGAGAGTTTTTTCCTTATTCCCTGCCATTATCAGCATAAGATCGCCCGTACCGGCTTTCATCACCCCGGCAAGACGCTTAAGATCATCAGCGTTATAGAACTTATCAATGGAAGACTTCACTGACCCGTCGGCCTCCACACGTGCATAGACAAGTCCCTTCGCACCAATCTGCGGACGCTTGACAAACTCCGTCAGTTCATCGAGCTGTTTTCGTGTATAGACGGCACATCCCGATGCACAAATACCTCCGACATATTCAGCGCTGTCAAAGACTGCAAAATTCCTTCCCCTGACCGCTTCAGTTATTTCGGTGATTTGCATCCCGAAGCGGATATCGGGTTTGTCCGAGCCGTAGAGGTTCATCGCCTCGTCATACGAAATGCGGGGAAACGGGTTGTCAAAATCAATCCCTTTTATCTCATGGAACAGATGTCTGGCCAGACCTTCAAAAGTATTCAGGATGTCTTCCTGGTGTATGAACGACATCTCACAGTCTATCTGCGTGAATTCAGGCTGGCGGTCAGCTCGCAGATCCTCATCGCGGAAGCATTTTACTATCTGGAAATATTTGTCGAACCCGGCGACCATCAGCAGCTGCTTGAATGTCTGGGGGCTCTGTGGAAGAGCATAAAACTCACCGTGATGGAGCCGTGACGGCACCACGAAATCGCGCGCGCCCTCTGGAGTTGATTTGATCAGCACCGGTGTTTCCACCTCGATAAAGCCCTGGCCATCGAGATACTTTCTGACCTCCTGTGCCATCTTATGTCTCAGGATGATATTCGAACGCACATTCTGCCGGCGAAGGTCAAGGTACCGGTATTTCATGCGCAGCTCATCGCCCCCGTCAGTGTTTTCTTCAATGGTGAACGGAGGCAGGTCCGAAGTGTTCAGCACCGTGATGCTTTCCACAGTAATCTCTATGTCTCCGGTCGCCATTTTAGAATTTTTATTGCTTCGTTCAGCCACCGTTCCGGTGACCTGCAACACGTACTCACGTCCCAGTTTTCTTGCCTGGTTGCAGAGATCAGGATTGGTTTCCATGTTAAAGACCAGCTGTGTAATTCCATAACGGTCACGCAGGTCAATAAACGTCATCCCGCCAAGGTCCCTCGAGCGCTGAACCCATCCCGCCAGGGTAACCTTCTCCCCTTTATTGCTGATAATCAGCTCTCCGCATGTGTGTGTCCTGTACATTTCCTTTTTATTGAGGTAACAAAAATAAGAATTATTCCCGGTAATAAACGGTAATAACTTTCCGCTGCATTTTCATCCGATTTTTTCTAAAATTGCAGAAAATCCGGTTTATTACGCATTATGGCCAGCACCCTGAAAACAAAGACTGCAAGGCTGTCGGTGATGTCAAATACTCTGCTCATCGTCATGAAGCTTGCTGTTGGCTTATTGACCAATTCCGTCAGTATCCTTTCAGAAGCCATTCACTCGGCGCTTGATCTCGTTGCGGCAATAATAGCCTTCTTTGCGGTAAGGATATCGGGTAACCCAGCCGATGAAAGGCACCCGTACGGCCACGGTAAAACGGAAAACGTGTCAGGCGTAATTGAGGCGGTGCTAATTTTCATTGCATCGGCATGGATCATCTACGAGGCAATAGGGAAGCTCATGCATCCGGAAGAGCCCAGTGTGCTTGGGCTGGGAATCCTTGTCATGGCTGTTTCGGCAGTGGTCAACGCTTTCGTTTCGCACCGGCTCTATAAAGTGGCACGCATCACCGATTCTGTTGCACTGGAAGCCGATGCACTGCACCTCAAGACTGACGTCATCACCTCTGCCGGTGTCGCCATCGGGCTCACTCTGCTGTGGATCACAGGATGGCATATCCTTGACCCGATCATAGCCCTGTGTGTGGCAACGCTCATTATATATGAATCATGGATGCTGCTGAAAAAGGCTTTCTCTCCGCTGCTTGACACGGCCATCTCGCCCGATGAGCTTAAAAAAGTGGAAGCCATCCTGGGAGAGATGAATGCAACCTATCACAGTCTGCGTACACGCGCAGCCGGACATCAGAGATTTGTCGAGTTCCACCTCGAGGTCCCCGCCAGCGAAACCATCGAGGTAATCCACAGACAGTGTGACCGTATAGAGGAGAGGCTTGAGAGCGAATTCAGGGATATAAGTGTCGTCATTCATCCTGAGCCAAAAAGCTGATTGCATGGAACCCGGAGACGATGAATATTTCATGCTTATGGCGCTTGCCGAAGCTCAAAAGGCTGCTGAGCGCGACGAAGTACCTGTAGGCGCTGTCATTGTGGCCGGCAAGATAATCATATCGCGTGCACACAACCTGACCGAAACGCTCAATGATCCTACAGCCCATGCGGAGATGCAGGCCATTACGGCTGCAGCGTCGTACCTCGGCGGAAAATACCTGACCGACTGCATACTCTATGTTACAGTGGAACCGTGTATAATGTGTGCCGGTGCACTGGCATGGAGCCAGATTTCGGCAATAGTTTACGGCGCGTCTGATGAAAAGAAAGGGTACACAACCACAGGCGTGCAGATCCTCCACCCGAAAACGACGGTCCGCAGCGGAGTACTCGCAAAGGAGTGTTCCCTGATGATGAAAAAGTTCTTCGCTAAAAAGAGAGATTAGGCAGGAGCCTTACCTGACAGTTTTTTGAAAGAAATTTCTTAGATTTGTTTTAAATGACAGGATTATGACTATTGATAACGGTCAGAAAATTGTAGCGTTCAGGCTGATTGGGTTTATAGCAACACTGATATATGTTTTATATGTCTTCATGGCATATTTCCCGGAAATCTTCCGGCATGTCATGACGAAGAACAGCGTCCATATAATAACTGCCGCTGTAACTGTGATATATCTGCTTCTTATCTTCTATCCGGCCATAATGAAGTTCAGATACATTTATTTCTCTGCTGATGAACGTGGTATCACTCTCAGATGGTACAAGACAGGCCTTATTCCCGGTGACAGCAAAAGCGTTGAGATCCCGGCTTTACAGTTTGCCGGATACGAGATCACTTCCGGGATGATGGGTATGCATCATTATCTCATCCTTTATCAAAGGGTACAGGGTCAGAAAGCCGCATACAGCCCTGTAAGCATAACAGCGCTGTCAGCCATCCAGAGAGAAAAAATAGAAGCGGTTCTTAAAACCTATAAATCAGCAGGTTAATCCCGGGATCATAAAACATGAGTAAAGTCATTTTTCATGACTGAAGGTTACCGCACCTTTGGAAACGATTTGATTTTTAAATAAATCACACTAAAATATATATCGCAATGAAAGTAAAATCGATTCTGGCTGATCTCGAGAAAAAACATCCGGGTGAAGTCGAGTTTCTCCAGGCTGTCAGGGAAGTCCTCGATTCTATTGAGGAAGTCTACAATGAGAATCCCAAATTTGCCAAAGCCGGCATACTGCAAAGGCTCGTTGAACCTGACAGGATATTGACATTCAAGATTCCGTGGATGGATGACCAGGGAAACGTACAGGTTAACCTCGGTTACAGGGTACAGTTTAACAATGCTATCGGTCCCGTACAAGGGAGGCCTCCGCTTCCACCCGACTGTCAACCTCTCTATCCTTAAGTTCCTGGGATTTGAGCAGATCTTCAAGAATTCTCTTACGACGCTTCCTATGGGTGGCGGTAAGGGAGGATCAGATTTCGATCCGAAAGGCAAATCTGACAACGAAGTGATGCGTTTCTGCCAGTCGTTCATGCTTGAGCTCTGGAAACTGATCGGTCCTGAGACCGACGTGCCGGCAGGCGATATCGGAGTAGGCGGACGTGAGATAGGTTTCCTTTACGGTATGTACAAGAAACTTGCACGTGAGAATACAGGGGTTCTTACCGGAAAAGGATTAAACTGGGGCGGTTCACTCGTTCGTCCTGAAGCTACAGGTTTCGGCGGAATTTATTTTGTTGTTGAAATGCTGGCAACCAAGAAGGAAACTATTAAAGGCAAGAAAATTGCCCTCTCCGGTTTTGGAAACGTTGCATGGGGCGCTGCTCTCAAGGCATCCGAGCTGGGTGGTATCGTTGTAACGATATCCGGACCTGACGGATATATTTACGATCCTGCAGGTATTACCGGTGAAAAGATAGACTACCTGCTAAAACTCCGTTCCTCGAACCAGGATATCGTTGAGCCTTATGCAAAAGAATTCAAGGGATCAACCTTTGTAAAGGGAAAGAGACCGTGGGAAGTCAAGGTTGATATTGCTCTTCCGTGTGCTACACAGAATGAACTGAACGGTGATGATGCAAAGGTGCTGATTGAAAACGGCGTCATGCTTGTCGCCGAAATTTCAAACATGGGATGTACACCTGAGGCAGTTGAATTATTCCTGAAGCATAAACTGCTCTTTGGACCTGGCAAGGCTGTCAACGCAGGCGGTGTGGCCACCTCAGGTCTCGAGATGACGCAGAACTCAATGAAGCTCAACTGGAACAAGGAAGAGGTTGATGACAGACTGCACTCAATTATGGTCAACATACATAACGCATGTGTCAAGCATGGCACAGGTAAAGACGGTTATGTCGACTATGTGAAGGGCGCAAACATAGCCGGCTTCCTCAAGGTTGCCAACGCTATGCTTGATCAGGGCCTTATTTAATACCCAATCTGATTGAATTACACCGTGGCCCTCAGCCTGAGACTGAGGGTTACGGTGTTTTTTTATCTGATTTTGTAAACACTTCCCGGGCACGGGGTGATCAGCCCTGCCAGCTCCATCTGGAGCAAAACTGTGGAAAGCTTGTATACAGGTATTTCAAGTACCCGTGCGAGCGTGTCCATGGTCAGGTCACCGTCCGACTTCAGCGCCTCATAGACTTTCTTCTCGTTGTCTGTCATTCCGGGAAAGAGTTGCGGTTGTACCGCCGGAACAGATAGTGCCGAGGGTTTCCAGCCAAGCAGGTACTCAATATTCTCACAGTTTTCAACCAGGGCCGCCTTATTGCATCTAATGAGAGCATTGCATCCGGCGGACCACTCGTCGCCGGGACGGCCGGGTACGGCCATGACATCACGATTGTAAGAGGCGGCAATATCTGCAGTGATCAATGCCCCTCCCTTAATTCCCGATTCCACTATCAGCGTGGCATCAGAGACGCCTGCAATGATCCTGTTGCGTCTGATAAAATTATTCCTTTCGGGAAGGGTATCGGAAGAAAAATCCGTCAGATGACCTCCCTTTTCAAGCATCGATCTGGCAACACCGGCGTGAATGGAGGGGTACATCGATTTGAGACCGTGACCCAGCACGGCAATTGTGGGCAAACCGTTCGCCAGTGCAGCCTTGTGGGCGGCGATATCCACTCCGTAAGCCAGGCCGCTGATGATTACCAGTTCCGGGAAATGGACCGATAATCCCGCTACAATATTCTGGCACAGTTCACGTCCGCGCTGCGTTGCATTACGGGTGCCCACTATGCTTAATACACGTGATGCGTTGAGGTCGGCATTGCCCCTGAAGAAAAAAGTGACGGGAGAATCTTCGCACTGACGAAGCCGGAAAGGGTAATCGTCGTCGAGGTAATGGAATACTTTGATCCCATGTTTTTCGACAAACTCAGCCTCCCTGGCAGCTGCTTCAAGATAATCGCGCCCTGCCACAGCTTTTGCCAGGGTCTCTCCCACTCCGGGAATTTTTGTCAGGTTCCGGAACGGTTCACTGAAGACGGCCTCCACGCTGCCTGCGTATGAGACAAGTTTTCGGGCGGTGATATCTCCCACACCCGGAATCATTCCAAGTGCAATCTTGTGCACAAGTGAAGTTTGTGACATATGTAAAAATGTTTGCGAGACATAGTAAAGGTACAAATAAATCAGGCAATGGGCAATGGGCAATAGGCAGTAGTCAAAAAAAATCAATTTGAGAATGAGCATAATCAGCTCCCACTATTGCCTACTGCCTACTGCCTACTGCCTAAAAAACACTAATTTTGCCCCATGCAGATCATTGATACTCATTGCCACATTTACCTGCCGGAGTTTGATGCTGACCGCGATGAAGTGGTCAAAAGATCAGTAAGCGCCGGAGTACAGACTATCCTCATGCCCAATATTGATTCGACTTCGGTGGCATCAATGCTGGCTGCGGAAGAGAGTTTCCCGGGAATCTGTCTGCCGATGATGGCTCTCCATCCGACGTCTGTAAGGGAAAATTACCGGCAGGAGCTTGAGGAGGTTGAAGCCCGGCTTGCTGAACATAAGTACTATGGCATTGGAGAGACCGGCATCGATCTTTACTGGGACAAGACCTTCATTAATGAACAGCTGATCTCATTCAGGCGTCACCTGGAACTTGCCGAGCATTACCAATTGCCTGTTGTGATACATGCACGCGAATCACTTGATGTCATCATCCGCGAAATAAATGCCTTTGGCTCCGGACGAGTCACGGGTGTTTTTCATGCTTTCCCCGGAAATGCAGAAGAAGCCAGACAGGTTGTTGATGATGGGCTTCCTGATCGGCATCGGCGGTGTGATCACCTTCAGGAACAGCCGCGCGGGAGAAGCTGCAATAGAGGTCGGTATAAACAAAATTGTCGTTGAGACTGACGCACCATACCTGGCGCCCGTACCGTACCGCGGTAAAAGAAATGAGAGCAGTCGCCTGACGCTGGTGATCGATAAGCTGTCTGAGTTGCTGGCTATCAGTCCTGCAGAAGTTGCGGACAAAACCACTGCCAATGCAAAAAAACTCTTTAAGATTTAGAGGATGGAAAAAAGCATATCAATACTTATAATTTATACCGGAGGGACCATAGGGATGGTCAATGACCCGGTGACCGGGACGCTTATTCCCATCGATTTCGGGCATATTTCAGACCAGGTACCTGAACTGCAGCGGTTCGGTTTCAACCTCGAGACAGTGACCTTTGATCCGGTGATTGACTCCTCGGATGTCAGTCCGGATACATGGATCAGGATTGCAAACACTATTTCGGAAGAATATGATCATTTCGACGGTTTCGTTGTGTTGCATGGAACTGACACCATGTCATATTCAGCTTCTGCCCTGAGTTTTATGCTCTCGGGACTTGAGAAACCTGTCATCTTTACCGGTGCCCAGCTGCCGATCGGTGTTCTTCGGACCGACGGCAAGGAGAATCTCATCACCGCCATTGAAATTGCCGCTGCCCTCGAGAATGGCCTGCCACTTGTGCCTGAAGTTTGTATCTACTTCGAAAACAAGTTATTACGAGGCAACAGAACCATCAAGTTCAGTGCAGAACATTTTAATGCCTTCGCCTCTCCCAATCTGCCTCCGCTGGCAGAGGCGGGACTTCAGATACGCTATAACCGGAACCTGATAAGATATCCGACGGTCAGACGTCCCCTGAAAGTATCAGCAGGATTTGATACCGGTGTGGCGGTACTGAGGCTCTTTCCGGGTATCGGGCAGGGTGTTGTCAGGTCAATGCTCAGAACTGAGGGGCTGCATGGACTCATTCTTGAGACTTATGGCACTGGTAACGCCCCGACGCTCGACTGGTTCCTCGGGGAGATCCGGTCGTTCATTGCGGAGGGAGGCATTGTGCTCAATGTCACCCAGTGCCCGGCCGGAAACGTTGAGATGGGTCTGTATGAGACATCTGCAGGACTGCGTACTGCTGGAGTTATCAGTGGAAGTGATATCACCACCGAGGCTGCCGTGACGAAGATGATGATTCTTCTTGGCAGCTCATTGCCAAAAGCGAGGGTCGAGGCGCTGCTGTCAAAATCCCTTTGTGGCGAAATGAGTTGATCACGCTGCTGTTGAAACCCATCAGTATTGAAATGAGTTGATCACGCTGCCGTCATCATTTTTTTTGTAAATTGCGCCGTTTTTCCGGAGAGATGCAGGAGTGGCTTAACTGGCACGCCTGGAAAGCGTGTGTACCTCAAAAGGGTACCGGGGGTTCGAATCCCTTTCTCTCCGCAATCCATGAATGACCCCGCTTTCGGCGGGGTTATTTATTTTCCCGACGACGCTTTGAAAGCTTGCTTTCAAAAGCGGTGGAGGGAAAATAAATAAGACCTGAAAGGTCATTCATGGATTGCTGGTCCTCCCGGCAGGGATCATGAGCGCAGCGAATAATCCTTTTCACTCCGGACAGACCTGGCTGACCTGAAAGCTCAACTCATGAAGTTTTTTCGGATATATAATATACTATATAATGCGCTTATATACAACCCTTTGGCCTCAGTATTAATCTGAGAGACTGATCGTAAGTAAAATATTTCCAAGCCCAGTCGATGAATATCAATAGCTTATTCCTTACGCCAATAATGCTCATAAGGTGAATAAATAACCATACAAACCAGGCAAATGCACCCTGAAAACGGAAATGGGGCAGCTCGACTACAGCCAGATTTTTCCCGACAGTCGCCATTGTCCCGAGATCCTTATATGAGAATTCCTTAAGAGGTTTGCCGTTGGATAAATTTATAAGGTTCGCTGAAAGCACTTTGGCCTGTTGTATTGCAACCTGTGCTACCTGCGGGTGACCTGAAGGGTATTTTTCCTCAGTCATCAATGCTATATCCCCCACGGCAAAAATATTATCATAACCCTTGACCCTGCTAAACCTGTCAACAAACAAACGACCTCCCCTGCCATAGTTCTCCTTGGAAAATCCAGTTAACTTGTTTCCCGCAATGCCTGCTGTCCAGAGAATTAGTCCTGTTTTGATAATTTCACCCGTGCTTGTTGTAACACTCTTTTCATCACAGTCTGTTGCAAGTGTCCCTGTCATAACCCTGACCCCGGCTTTTTCAAGAAAATGCCTGGCTTTTTCTGATGATTCAGGTGACATTGCATTAAGCAGCCTGCCGGTACCTTCCAGCAAATAAATATTTACCGCTTTGTCTTTCAGCTCCGGATAGTCTTTATGAATAACGAACTTATTCATTTCGGCAAGAGCTCCGGCAATCTCCACCCCCGACGGGCCGCCTCCTATAATCACAATATTCAGCAACCTCTCCTGCTCTTCCATGTCAGTAGTCGCAACTGCGTTTTCAAAATTCATCAGAAGGGTGTTTCTCAGATCAAGAGCCTCGGCAATAGATTTCATTCCTTTCGAATATCGTTGCATTTTGTCCGACCCAAAAAACGAATTTGTTGCACCATGGGCAAGCACAAGATAATCGTATTTTATTGTCCCTAATGACGTATTAAGCTCATTGTCTGATATATGAACTTCTTTTACTTCCGCTTTGCGGATATAGAAATCATTATACTCCTGAAATATTTTACGAATTGGAAATGTAATTGAACTTGCATCCAGGCCGGCTGAGGCAATCTGGTAAAACAAAGGCTGGAACTGGTGGTAGTTGTGCTTGTCGATAATGACCACCTGATAATTAGCTTTCCGTAACTTTTTTGCAAGCGTCAGCCCGCCAAATCCGCAACCTGCAATAACAATCCTTTTCTTGTCCGTTGAAGGAATATTTATCATCCGTTTCAGGTTAACAGCAATGTACTCGTTACACTAGCAATGATGTCACAACCAGACAAAAGTATAACAATTTTTTGTGTAATTCTTAGCTGCAGATCCCGATGTCACAAGCTATTTGTTTTAAAGAGCCATACGACTATTATACTTCAACGTTTTTTTTTATTTTTGTTAAAATTTCCAATAATAACCGACATAAATGAAAAGAGTTATCCTACTTATGGTTTTTGCAGCCTTACTTCTGGGCAGGTCCCAGACCTCACAGGCACAGACCGACCAGACTGCAACCACAACCCAGCAACTTACCGAACAGTCACAGACAACTCCCGTCCAGGGCGAAAAAGTTCTCCATAAAGAGATCAAGAGACTCTTCATTGAAGGCGGCGCAGGATTTATGGGTACGATTCTTTTGTGCCTTATCTTAGGCCTTGCCATCGCCATAGAAAGGATCATCTACCTTAACATGGCAACAACAAACACAGACAAGCTGCTGGCGAGACTAGACAAAGCCCTGAAAGAAGAAGGTCTTGAGGCGGCCAAAGATATATGCCGCAACACCAGGGGACCCGTGGCAAGTATTTTTTACCAGGGACTTGACAGAGCCCATGAAGGTGTTGAAATGGCGGAGAAATCCGTTGTGGCCTATGGCGGTGTTCAGGCAGGATTGCTTGAAAGGAACCTCTCATGGATTTCACTGTTTATCGCTCTGGCTCCCATGCTTGGGTTCCTTGGAACAGTTATCGGTATGATTCAGGCGTTCGATGCCATCGAGCAGGCAGGAACAGTTTCTGCCACCATCGTCGCCGGCGGTATCAAGGTTGCCCTTATTACTACTGTATTCGGCCTTGTGGTTGCAATCATACTCCAGATTTTCTATAACTACATCCTTTCAAAAATCGACAGTATCTCCAACCAGATGGAAGACTCTTCCATCTCACTGATAGATATGCTGGCCAGATACAATACAAAATAACCGGTCATGTCAGAACGAATCAATAAGCTAACATCAATCCTGCTGTGGGTTTTAATGGGCCTCACAGTGATCTTCGCCGTACTGTTCTACGTTGGCGGGGCAGTGCCGGGGACTGAAGGAACGAGATACGAAGAGCCCAGGGTAACCAATCTTTTCATTGTCTACGCATATATACTTTTATTCATTACTGTTATCATTACCCTGTTCTTCGGTTTGCGGAATGTGGTGCAAAATCCAAAGGGTCTGAGACTGTCACTTGTGGCTCTCGGTGTCGGTGCAGGGCTCATAGGCCTTGCAGCATTGCTTGCTGATAACACTGTCCTGGACCTTCCGTATTATAAAGGCGGCGACAACATACCTACTACACTTTTCTGGACTGACGTGGGACTGTTCGTTGCATACTTCCTTTTAGTGCTCGCTTTCCTGGCAATCATTTATTCAGTGATATCCAGATATTTTAAAAAATAACCAGATAGTCTGCCATCAGGCGGAATAAAATAATTATAAAATGGCAAGAAGGCAAGTACCGGAAATAAATGCAGGCTCAATGGCTGACATTGCATTCCTCCTTCTTATTTTCTTCCTGGCTGCTACCACGATGGACTCGGATACCGGACTGATGAGGCAGCTGCCCGCTATCCCGGACCCTAATGTGCCGCAGGATGTCAATAAGATCAACGACAGGAATATCCTTGAGGTGAAAGTCAATAAGGATAATTTGCTGCTGGTTGAAGGAGAGCTGACGGAGTTCAGCCAGCTGCGGGATATTGCCGGCAGGTTTATCGTTAACGCCGGTGATCTTCCGGGCATGCCTGAAAAGGAAGTTGTTAACCTGCCTTACTTTGGCAATGTTCCTGTAACAAAGGCGGTAATATCATTGCAGAATGATATCGGAACAAAATACGGTGTTTATATTGCCGTGCAGAACGAGCTTATAGCTGCAAGGTCGAAATTGCGTGATGACCTGGCAAGACAGCAGTTCGGTGTTCCCTATGAAAGACTTGACGAGGACAAAAAAGGCGCTGTTGATGATTATTACAAGGTCCCCATTTCGGAAGCTGAACCTAAAAGGATAGGAGAAAAATAAAATGGCAAGGTTTGTAAAGACAGGCAGCAGAACCGTCAAGGCCCTCAGTACCTCGTCACTCCCGGACATAGTATTCATGATACTCTTCTTTTTCATGGCCGTCACCACGATGCGTGAGACAGATGTCATGGTGAAGGTACAACTGCCTGAAGCCACAGAGGGAAAGGTGCTCGAGAAAAAGTCGCTGGCCAGCTTCATTTATATCGGTGAGCCCCTCGCAAACCTGCAGACTTTGTACGGAACAGAGCCTAAAATCCAGCTCAACGACACGTTCAGGGAGATTGCTGACATACAGGATTTCATTGCCCAGGAGCGTGAACAGCTCAGTGAGGCTGACAAGACAAAGATGCTCGTAGTACTGAAGATCGACAAGGATGCTCGGATGGGTATCGTCACGGAAGTCAAGCAGTCCCTCCGCCGGGCCAGCGCCCTGAAGATCATGTATGCTGACGTCAACGTTGACAGGATAACATTCCTGCAATAGATTAACTGCGTCAGAGTAAACTGTACCATCTAATGTCATCAACGCCCTCTACCATTGCCGGCGACCCAGGGAACATGGGTAAAAACAACAAGGTTCCCAAACGATATCTTATTTTTCTGCTGGCAACAGTTTTTATTGTTTCATTACTTACAATAGTCAATCACTATAACATTCTCAGCATCAGCAATACAGTCCTGCTGATTTCCAGGTTGATTGCCATAGCCGCAATCGTTGGTTATGCCATGTACAAAAAATCTCTCACCACCTGGATCCTGATCAGTATGATCCTTGGTGCTGAATTTGGTCATGACCTGCCGCAAATAGCTGTTAAAATGCAGGTCGTCAGTATGGTATTCCTGCGCCTGATTAAAACTATTATCGCTCCTCTGCTGTTTGCAACACTGGTAGTCGGTATAGCCGGTCATTCAAACCTGAAACAGGTAGGAAGGATGGGCTGGAAATCGCTTGTGTATTTTGAGATTGTTTCGACCCTGGCCCTCTTCATCGGATTGCTGGCAATAAATATCAGCAAGGCAGGGATAGGGGTAAAAGTTCCGGAAGCTGTTAACCAGGTTGATATTCCGGCAGCCACGGTGATAAAAGGGACTGATCTGATCCTCCATATATTCCCCGAAAATATAGCAAAAGCAATCTATGAGGGACAGGTTTTACAGATCGTTGTTTTCAGCATTATTTTCGGTATAGCCGTTGCCATGATAAAGGATAAATACAAAAATCCGATGATCAGGTTTACCGAAGCGCTTGCCGAGACGATGTTCAAGTTTACGCAGCTGATAATGTATTTTGCACCGTTTGCAGTGTTTGCAGCAATTGCTTACAGTACCGGCCATATGGGGCTCGATATCCTTTACAATCTGTTAAAACTCCTTGCCACTCTTTATGTTTCCCTGATAGTCTTCCTGCTTTTGGTACTGCTGCCGGTAGCACTCTTATTCAAGATCCCGATAAAGAAATTCATTAAGGCAGTTTCCGAGCCTGTCGTGATAGCATTCTCGACCACCAGTTCTGAAGCAGCTCTCCCTATTGCAATGGAACGTATGGAAGAATTCGGCGTTCCGCGTAAAATAGTTGCTTTTGTTATGCCTACCGGATACAGCTTTAACCTGGATGGAACAACACTGTATCTCTCCCTTGCGACTATTTTTCTGGCACAGATAGCCGGCATTGACCTTCCAATTGAAAAACAGCTCCTGATAGTTTTCACCCTGATGCTGACAAGCAAGGGAGTTGCCGGTGTACCGCGGGCATCGCTGGTGATCCTGCTCGGGACTGCTGCAAGCTTCGGGCTTCCTACGTGGCCAATTTATATCATCCTGGGCATTGATGAGTTAATGGATATGGCCCGGACTTCAGTAAACGTACTGGGCAATTGCCTTGCAACTGCAGTCATAGCCCGTTGGGAAGGTGAGCTTAACCTTCAGCCGGAACCTGCCAGCCCAAAATAAAAATTTATCTTTAGTTGTTTATTTCTAATGATCAGACAGATGTACCGACTTAAGATTAACCTGTTTTTATCAACTCTGATGGCTTTGATGACTGTCAGCAGTTGTGAAATCTTCTCAGATGAAGCAACCGATAAGAAGTGTAAGGAAAACGAACTGGATAATGCCATTACATTGATTATCAGCGTTGATTATCAAATTAACAGGAATGATAATAAACCGACTGAGTTACACAATCTGATGGACGCATATCAGGTGGATTTTATCGGAACTGTAAGAAAAATGGATTGCAGAGACGATGAAGCTGAGTATATGGATTTTGTTGCATCATGCTTTCCTGCAGACTATACAAGCGGACAAAGTTCATTTACCTGTTCGGTGGATGATTTTCAGTTCTTTTTTACAAATAAAATGGAATACGTAATTGTTACTTTCTATCTGAAAGCCTATTTTAAGGATTCTAAGATTTACGACTCTGCCGAATTATCAAAAGCCTCATTGCGTATTAAAGACTGGGATGCTGGTGCTGATCATTATTTTATGAATTTTTTTGGAGCATCTGACTGGCATGATATGTCAGAATAGGTTAATAAGTAATTGATTAAAAAATCTTATGATATTTTTTGATTAAGCCCTCAGATCCCGGAGGCTTTTTCTTTCTTTGTCACACAGAGAACAATCTTTGGGACGCATAGTAAGTTCTGCTATCCGATTAAGGTCAAACTTTGCATTTCAGTCAGATGTCAAAATAAACTTGACTTCGGCTTTTGCATGGCGTAACTTTGATATAACATTCACTATTAATAAATTAACTTAATAACTACCCAATGAAAAATATTACTGTGTTTTTTTGTGCCTGTATCATTTTATTTGGGTGCAACCGCATTCCTAAAGTAGATACCAGTAAGGAAACAGAAACATTACGTTCGATTGAGGACCAATTTGTTGAAGCGGCAAGGGCAGGGGATATTGATAAGATTCTCGGATTTTATGCTCCCTCCTCTGTAGATATGGCATATAATGTGCCAATCAGCCTTGACCAACAGGCCAGGCGACAGGCAATAGAAACATGGTTTGCCTCAATTGATCCGAAATCTGTAAAAAATACCACTGATGACATCCAGGTTTCCTTATCCGGTGATCTTGCCTTTACAAGAGGGACTAGTTATCAAAAGAGTCCTGACGGGCTTACTGAAGTATCAGGGAGATGGGTTACCATTTACAGAAAAATTGATGGAAACTGGAAAGTAATAGTGAACATAGACCATAATGACAATCCTTTATCCACAATAACAAACTAAAACCTGTCAGCTATGAAAAAGTACTTTTTGTCTTTCGCGTTTATTCTTTTCGCAGTAATCACATCCGGACAATCGTTCGAAAAAGGAAACTATGTAGGTTTTCATGTGTTAACCATAACTCTGAATCAGGGTGTTACTATGGATCAATATCTTGATTTATATATCAATAAGGTAATGCCAGCATATGAGAAGAATTTTCAGAGTAAGTGCTATTTAGTAAAAAGCAGTCGTGGGGAATGTGAAAATTGCGTTGGGTTGTTCATAGTCTGGAAATCTGAAGCAGATTGGAGTAAATTCTGGAATAAAGAAGGTGGGGCAACCGATTTAGGACAAGCCGCTCTGGATAAGTTACAGCCGCAATCTGAAGAATTAAAAAAATTAGGCACATCCACTTCAAAATACACTGACTGGATAGTGCAATAGTATTTTATTTCTATTTTGTATCGAAGCTCCCGGTAATCAGCCGGGAGGCTTTTTAATCACCCTGCAGCGGGATATGCTACCCTGGCTCATTCCGATAATTATTGTTCTTTCAATATGGGATGCTGTCTGGAGATTCATTGCTTTGTGGAAAGCTGCAAGAGCCAATCATTTAGCATGGTTCATTTGCATAGCAATTTTTAATACTATAGGCATCCTGCCTATCATCTACATATTAACTCATAGAGAAAAGCTATAAATGTTCCCTGGGTGACGAGAGCAAGTCCCCGAGAGGGTAATCTTGATTCTTACCGTTTATGGGCTGGGGCATTTCTTACTAAAATCAACTGATTATCAAACCTTATCTCCCTGCCAGCCTCCGGACATCAGCTCCGGGGGTTTGTTCATTAAAAATTAGCATATTCCAGGTTTGTGATCTCTTTGTTTTCTCTCAGGGTATCCTGTAAAAGATCACTCAGGTGATATATGATGTATTCCTTCCCACCCTTGTGCTTGGCAAAAAAAATTCTCACCTCATCCTGAACTGACCTGACAACAATATCACATAGTGTATTTATCAAAAAAATTGTCTCATGCGGAAGCCTCATGATATCCGGGTAATTTCTCATATTCTGTAATATACGAAAAATATACCACAATGTCAAGTACAAGCAATCTATTCTGCACTGGCAATCCCTGCTCTAAGCCGTCCAACCAGGGGCAGTTTTGCAGATAATGACTGTAGGCTGGCTTTTCACAAAAGGGGTTGCCTCTCTTTCTTTGTACCAACCACAAACAAGAACCAAAAGAACAAGTTCAGGAGAAAAAGTGTACGAAAATTCGTATATATCTAAAAAATAATCGCTGTAAATAAACAACTTACAGCGATTACTGTGATCCCGGGGCGACTCGAACGCCCAACCAACAGAACCGGAATCTGTCATTCTATCCATTGAACTACGGGACCGGTCAGGCTGCAAAAGTAACCCGACATCCGCACTTTTCAAAACTAATCCCGGAAATATGTCCCGCCCATGCCTCCCTCCTGATGCTTTTTTGCCAAAGTTTCCTAATTTTGCGAGCCATAAGCCCAAACCTGAAAAAGGAAATGAAGGATTACAATTTCAGCGAGATCGAAAAAAAATGGCAGGAGTACTGGGAAAAGAACAGAACTTTCAGAACTACTGACGATCAGTCAAACCCGCATAAGTTTTATGTCCTTGACATGTACCCCTACCCGTCAGGGGCAGGATTGCATGTAGGTCACCCTGAGGGCTATACCGCAACGGACATTGTTGCACGTTACAAGCGCATGAAGGGATTTAACGTCCTTCACCCCATGGGCTGGGATGCTTTCGGCCTCCCTGCCGAGCAGTATGCCATACAGACAGGCACACACCCCTCGGTCACGACCCGGCAGAACTGCGACACCTTCCGCAGACAGATCAAAGAACTGGGTCTGAGCTATGACTGGGAGCGTGAGATAAACACCACAGACCCGGGATATGTCAAGTGGACACAGTGGATCTTCATCAAACTCTATAATACCTGGTACGATCCGCAATCAGAACGCGGACGCGATATCAATGAACTTCCCATCCCGCTCGATGTGCTCAAGGCCGGTGATGAGGCAAGAAAAAAATACATCGACTCAAAGCGGCTGGCATACTATGACAATGCACAGATCTGGTATTGTCCTTCATGCCGCATCGTTTGCGCCAATGAAGAGGTGCTGAACGACGGAACGCATGAAAAATGCGGTAACATTGTTGTACGCCGCAACCTCAAGCAGTGGATGCTCCGTATCCCCACATACGCAGAAAGACTACTCAGCGGGCTTGATAACCTCGACTGGCCGGAAGGCATCAAGGAGATGCAGCGCAACTGGATAGGACGGTCAACGGGCGCTGAGGTCGATTTTAAAGTGGACGGACAAAATACAATCATATGCGTCTATACCACCCGTCCCGACACTCTCTTCGGTGCCACCTACATGGTTCTGGCACCTGAACACCCGCTGGTAGCGAAAATAACCACCCCGGAGAAGAGCAAAGAGGTGGAAGCATATATCAACTCTGCATCGCTGAAATCTGATCTTGACCGTACTGATCTAGCCAAGGAAAAATCAGGCGTTTTCACCGGAGCCTGGGCTGTCAATCCTGTCAATAACAAAAAAATACCTGTCTGGGTAGCCGATTATGTTCTTATGGGTTACGGCACAGGCGCTATCATGGCCGTGCCGGCTCATGATGAGCGCGACTTTGAGTTTGCGGAAAAATTCGGACTGGAGATAAATTGCATCCTCTCGCCCGACGTCACTGACGAAGCACAGAAACAGAGGATAATTGCAGGCAGGGAATGCTGGACAGGCGACGGTGAATATATCAACTCATCATCCGGTGAGCTGGGCATCACCCTCGACGGGCTCAACATGGAAGAAGGATTAAAAACCATCACCGCCTGGATCGAGCAGAGGAATATAGGCATGCACCGGGTCAACTATAAACTGCGCGACTGGCTCTTCAGCCGCCAGCGGTACTGGGGTGAGCCGTTCCCTGTCATTCACTGGGATGACGGACGCATAACCCTCCTCGATGAGAGTGAACTGCCTCTTAATCTTCCTGACCTGGAAGTGTATGAACCCGGCGAGAACGGGGAATCACCCCTGGCAAACGCTACCGAGTGGCTTTATGTCACAGACAAGGACGGCCGCCGGGGAAGACGCGAGACTAACACCATGCCCCAATGGGCAGGCTCATGCTGGTACTACCTGAGATTCATCGACCCGAAAAACGACCGGGCCATCTTTGATAAAGCCAAAGAAAATTACTGGATGCCAGTCGATCTGTACATTGGCGGAGCTGAACATGCAGTACTGCATCTCCTTTACAGCCGCTTCTGGCATAAGGTGCTCTTTGATCTTGGAATCGTTTCAACCGATGAGCCTTTCGCCAAACTGTTCAACCAGGGCATGATACTGGCGTTCGCCTATGAGACCCCGGCAGGCGCCAAAGTGTCATCGGACCAGGTCACCGAACGCGATGGCAAGTATTTCAATTCGGAAACAGGCGATGAGCTCAGACAGATAGTGGCCAAAATGTCAAAGAGCCTCAAGAATGTCATCAATCCCGACGATGTGATCAAAAATTACGGAGCTGATTCACTGCGCCTCTATGAGATGTTCCTGGGTCCGCTCGAAGCCACAAAGCCATGGGATGAAAAAGGTGTCAGGGGAGTGCTCGGTTTTCTGTCAAGGGCTTACCGTCTTATTGCAAACAGTGAGAACATCACAACAGGTGAAGAAGACCCCGAATTACTCAGGTTGCTTCATCAGACCATAAAAAAGGTTACTGACGACATTGATAATCTGCACTTTAACACTGCCATCTCAGCAATGATGATATTCCTGAACGCTGCAGTGAAAAAGGGAAAGATCACCCGTGATACTGCCCTGACTTTCATAAAGATTCTGTCACCCTTTGCTCCTCACCTCGGAGAGGAGCTCTGGCACCTGGCAGGAAATAAAAAAACGCTCGCATACGAGCCCTGGCCACATTATGAGGAGAAATACCTGAAGAGTGACACTTTCGAATGCCCGGTCTCAGTCAACGGGAAAATGAGGTTTAAAATCACGCTGCCCGTTGATTTGCCACAGGAAGAGGTTAAAAAGATTGTGCTGTCGGACGAAAGAGCCGTAAAGTGGATCGGCACTGCCACTCCAAAAATAATCGTAGTTCCAAACCGTATTGTAAACATTGTTGTATGAGGATCCCGGAGATCAGATTCGTCCTGCTTGCAGTTTCCTGCCTGGCACTGTACTCATGCCTCCGGACTTCACCGGCGGAGACAGCTTTGGCGGTCGTCGGATCCGATACTGCCGCCACGGCTGTTGCGACTCCTGATACCCTCAGGCTTATCCACGGCATCCCGGTTGATTCTTATAATGTGCTGACCGGAAAAGTAAAGAGGAATCAGTTCATCGCCGAAATTCTCGCCTCCTATAACGTTCCGTGGAACACCATTGAAGAACTCCTGAGAGAGAACAGGGACGTATTTGATCCGAGAAAGGTGCGCACCGGCAGCAGTTACTCGGTGTTCCTGACAAAGGACACATTGAACAGGGCAGATTATTTAATATACGAACATGACCCGACTGTCAGTTACATTTTCTCACTCAAGGACACCCTTACCGTTACCAGGTATGATGCCGAAGTGAAGAAAATGCTCAGGTATTCATCAGGCACAATTAAAACCTCACTCTGGGAAGCGGCACAGGAGAACCAGCTCAACCCCAACCTTTCAGCCGAACTTTCGGAGATATATGCCTGGACAATAGACTTCTTCGGCCTGCAGCAGGGGGACAGGTTCAAGGTCATTTACGAGGAGGAATTCATTGGCGAAGGAAGTATAGGTATCAGAAAAATACATGCAGCTCTGTTCGAGCACGCCGGCCACTCCATATATGCCATTCCCTACATACAGGACAGCATTATGTCATTTTATGACACCACGGGTGCCAGCCTGCGGAAAGCATTTCTTAAGGCGCCATTGCGATATTCACGCATCAGTTCACGCTTCTCAGGGGCAAGATACCACCCTGTTCTTAAAATAGTCAGGCCGCATCACGGAGTTGACTATTCAGCACCGACCGGAACACCTGTAGTGTCGATCGGCGACGGAAGGGTGACACAGACAGCATTCGAGAACGGATCAGGAAGGATAGTGCGCATAACACACAACAGCGTTTATTCAACGGCATACATGCATCTGTCGCGCTTTGGCCCGGGAATAGCGCCCGGTGTTTATGTGAAACAGGGACAGGTGATCGGATATGTTGGCAGTTCGGGATTATCGACAGGTCCTCATCTTGATTTCAGATTCTACCGCAACGGATCTGCAGTGGATCCGCTGAAGGTGGAAGCCCCGCCCGTGAACCCTGTCGCACCGGAACAGATGGCAGGGTTTGAGAAGGTGGCCAGGGGTTATATAGACCTCTTAGAGACCATAAGCTACTAGCCGGGAAGAGTGTCAACAATGCTGCTTATCACAGCAGGATAATGCTCATATTCAAGGGCATGCACTCTTGTTGCCAGGGTATCAGTATCGTCTCCGGGCAAGACTGGGCATTTCGTCTGAAAAATAATATCACCGGAATCATAATGTTCATTCACAAAATGAATGGTTATCCCGCTCTCGGTGCAGTGGCTTTCAAGCACGGCTTTATGCACCCTGTCGCCGAACATCCCCTTGCCGCCGAAGCCGGGCAGAAGAGCAGGGTGAATATTGACAATTCTTCCCTTGTATTCTTCAATTATCCTGGCAGGAACAAGCCACAGAAAACCCGCCAGAACGATCAGATCAGTTTTCTTTCTTTGCAGGATAAAGAGCACCTCTTCCGTCTCGTAAAATTGTCTCCGGTCGAAAAAAAACACATCGACGCCGAGTGCGGCAGCCCTTTCCAGTACCTTAGCCTGAGGCTTGTTCGACAGGACCATGACAACTTTTGCATTCTTTTCGTTCGAAAAGTATCTGATAATGTTTTCTGCATTGGTTCCGGCACCTGAGGCAAAAATGACTATATTCTTCATTATCTGACATTTACTAATTTATATTGCATCAGGAGCCTTTACCCCAATTAATAAGTTAAAATATTGAATTACTTTGGCTTATATTTGTGCCGGTATAAATTTCCGGCAATTTGTTTGAATAATTTGGTACAAATATATTTCTTTGCGTAGTTTTTAAAACGAGTATTAACGTAAAATTGAATAGTATGTCTGACATTTCAACACGAGTAAAAAAGATCATCGTTGAGAAGCTTGGCGTTGACGAAGCAGAGGTTACCCTTGAAGCTCATTTCACAAATGACCTCGGAGCAGATTCTCTTGACACCGTCGAGCTGATCATGGAATTCGAAAAAGAGTTTAATATCGGAATTCCTGATGACCAGGCAGAAAGCATCAGCACTGTTGGCGAAGCCATCAAGTATATAGAAGAAAACGCAAAGTAGTTTTCTTCCAATAACCTATAATGAGGCGGGTCGTAGTTACCGGGATGGGGGCCCTTACCCCCATCGGCAACACTCTGCAGGATTACTGGAAAGGTCTTGTTGAAGGGGTCAGCGGTGCTGGCCTTATTACTCATTTTGACACCACGAAGTTCAAGACAAAATTTGCCTGTGAAATCAAGGGCTTCGATCCTGCAAACTTTTTTGAAAAGAAAGAGGCCCGTAAAATGGACCGCTATGCTCAGTATGCCCTTGTTGCTGCTGACGAAGCGATCAAAGATTCAAAACTTGATCCTGATGCCGCTGACAAGGACCGTTGCGGTATAATATGGGCATCAGGTATTGGAGGAATTGAGACATTTTTCGATGAAGTGAAAGCGTTTGTAACGGGTGATGGAACTCCCCGTTACAGCCCTTTCTTCATTCCTAAAATGATCAGTGACATAGCCGCAGGGATGCTCTCCATCAAGTATGGTTTCAGGGGTCCGAATTTTGCCACCGTATCCGCGTGTGCATCTTCCACAAATGCCCTAATAGACGCCTATTATTATATCCTCCTGGGGAAGGCTGATGTCTTTATTGCCGGCGGCTCTGAGGCAGGCGTTAATATTGTGGGTGTAGGAGGCTTTAACAGCATGCAGGCCCTTTCAACGAACAATGATGAGTTTGCCACTGCATCACGGCCCTTCGATGTGACCAGGGATGGTTTCGTGATCGGTGAAGGTGCCGGAGGACTGATCCTGGAGGAACTGGAGCATGCCAGGGCAAGAGGCGCCAGGATCTATGCTGAAATAATAGGATCAGGCCTGACCGCAGACGCCTACCACATCACCGCACCTCATCCGGACGGCATGGGAGCATTCAATGTGATGAGACAGGCTATCCTTGAGGCAAAACTCACACCGGCAGATGTTGATTATGTCAATGTCCACGGTACTTCAACACCTCTCGGTGACATAGCAGAAACCAAGGCCATTGTATCGGTCTTCGGAGAACATGCTTACAAGCTGAATATCAGCTCCACCAAATCAATGACCGGACACCTTCTGGGCGCCGCCGGTGCCATTGAAGCCATTGCGTCAATTATGGCAGTGGTTAATGACATTGTCCCTCCAACTATCAACTTCAGGAATCCTGACCCTGCCATAGATCAGAATCTGAACCTGACTGTCAACAAGGCACAGCACCGTCCCGTTAAAGTGGCGCTGAGCAATACCTTCGGTTTCGGAGGGCATAATGCCTCGATTTTGATCAGGAAATTTGAAGAATAGTGTTCCTCCTTCGCAGGAAAGAAAACAACACTCTCGTACATGACAGACGCGACTTCCGCTTGCGCCTGAAGGAATTGCTTGGCCGCAAGCCGTCAAACCTGCGCCTGTATGAGATGGCTTTCATTCACCGCTCCGCTTCATACATAATGCCTGACGGCACCAGAATAAACAACGAAAGACTCGAATATCTCGGCGATGCAATTATTGACGGCATTATCTCCGACTACCTTTTCCATCATTACCCGGAAGCATCTGAAGGCCTCCTGACAAAGGCCAGGGCACGTATCGTCAGCAGGGAGACACTTAACCAGCTCGGTATCTCCATGAAACTCGACAACCTTATAATATCGAACCTGTCGTCGGCAAACACGCCGCCCAATCTTTTCGGAAACGCGCTGGAAGCACTCATCGGTGTGCTTTTTATTGATACGGGATATACCCGGACAAGCCGCTTTTTTATTGATAAGGTTCTGAAGAAGTACCTTAACCTTGATGAGGTGCTGACCTCGGAGACAGATTATAAGAGTCTTATCCTTGAGTATTGCCAGAAGAACAAGCTGAAGCTTCACTA
This sequence comes from uncultured Bacteroidales bacterium, assembly GCA_963780735.1. Taxonomy (GTDB): domain Bacteria; phylum Bacteroidota; class Bacteroidia; order Bacteroidales; family VadinHA17; genus SR-FBR-E99. Next base: position 144,919 of record CAWADB010000008.1, on the reverse strand, counting down.
TTCTTTTCAGGAGATTCCTGATCAGAACAATTCCCATCCGCAGTTCAGGGTTACTCTCGAGATCAACACTGAGACTATAGCTCAGGGTGAAGGAGCATCAAAGAAAGAAGCTGAGCAGGAAGCATCAATGATTGCCTGGAACAAAACCGTAATCCCGCAGATATGAGCCCGGCAGGAAAAATAACGAAACACATCATCAAAAACGAAGAGGTACCTGCATTCCTGTTCCTCGGAATTGTCTCCTCTGAACCGGACTACCGGCTCTCGGTGTTGCTTAACAGGCATCTGGGCATCGATCTGCGGAAAAAACCGGAGGAAATAACAGAAGGCTCCGGCGAAAAAACTCATTCATATTCGGTTTTCGCCACCGCACCTTTATCCTTCTCCCTGATTTCGAACAGGAGCATGGGCGGAACTCTTTTAAGGAAGCTTAAGAATATTGACTTCCTGCTGAATATACACGGCACACCGGACAGGAAGCTGGCAGAGTCCCTGGCAGCCGCCGTAAGGGACATCCCTGAAGTAACGGCAGTATTCATGTTTGACAGCAGAGACCTGGGCGATAAAAACATCGCTTTGCTCGTACTGTAAAAATGAAAGAGGAGACAATTTCTTGCCTCCTCTTCAGTGTTAACCCTAAAACTAACCTAACCTATGAAAAAAACTCCAAATAAACTATTACAATTTTCGTGCCATTAACAGTACAAATATGAAGGAAATTTCCGGACTGATCTCTTAATGATATGTTAATTTATTGATATTTAACACTATTTTAACTTTTCTAACCCCTTAATTTTTTCTTTAATAGCTGTTAAAATTCGTTAAACCACTGTAATAAGGCTCTTTAAAGTTACATTTGTCATAAGATGAAACGTGAGTACACAGTCCTGTTAGCAGTCTTTTTCTTTCTGGCCATTTCTGCCCTGGTTTTCATCCAGGTCAGGTGGATAAACAGTGTATCCGGCGCAGAGGATCAGGCTTTCAGGTTCAGTGTCAACGATGCTTTGAAGGAAGTTGTTTCGGAACTTGAAAAAGCAGAGACCTATAACCGTATATTAAATGAAATCAACCCGGCTCCTGATGGAGGTCAGGGAGATGATGCAGGCAATGAGGCTGAAGAAAAGTCGGCAGAGGAAAGGCTGCTGGAGAAATATGGCTTCCATCCGGGTGTCAGGGCAGTTGTTGTAAGCAGGGCAGGGCGAACCTATCTCCTTCGTTCCGACAGCATACCGCCCGAATCGGCCCCCGGCGACACTGAAACTGAAGCGTTGAGCCTTACTGTCGGTGCCACTGCCCGCATGACCAGCAAGGTCATATCCATTGAGAACATTGTCAGCCGTATCCTCCATGAGACACCTCCGCTGCGCGACCGGTTCACTTCCGAGGAGCTGAACCGGCAGATAAGACAGTCGCTTGATGCCGTTGGCATCCACCTGGAATACGAATGTGCCGTCAGGGGCGATTTCGGCGGAATAATTTATCGCACTCCCAACTACAGTGAGAGATCCGGGGCGAACAAATACCTCCGTCAGCTCTTTCCCAATGACCCTGTTCCCGGCAACAACATCCTGTCAATATATTTTCCCGGTGAGGAGAAGTATAAATTCAGCCGGATTGCCTTCATGGCGACTGCATCAATGCTTATAGCGCTTTTGCTGATTATCCTCTCAACCAGCACATTCATTGTCATCTTCCGCCAGAAAAAGCTCTCGGAGATCAAGGGTGACTTCATCAACAACATGACGCACGAGCTGAAAACCCCGATAGCAACCATTTCGCTGGCATCACAGATGCTCGCTGATCCTAAAATACCGGAAAAATCAAGAGACACGCAGGGACTTGCTTCCGTTATCAATGAGGAGAGCAACAGGCTGAGGATCCTGGTTGAAAAAGTGCTTCAGACTGCAATTTTTGAAAAGTCGAAGATTGAGCTTGATAAGCACAAAACGGATATACACGAGGTAATCCTCAGGGCTGTTGATGCATTTAAGCTGCAGGTTAACGACCGTGGCGGGGTGATATCCACTTTCCTCGACGCCAAGGATCCGGTAGTGCTTATCGATGAAGCCAATTTCTTCAATGTTTTTATTAACCTCATCGACAATGCTCTCAAGTATACCACCCAGGTTCCTGAAATAACCGTTTCCACAAGAACATATAGCAAGGGTATAGTAATATCTGTTTCTGATAATGGTATAGGCATCCCGAGGGAACATCAGAAACATATTTTTGAAAAATTCTACAGGGTGCCGTCGGGCGATACACATAATATCAAAGGGTTCGGGCTTGGCCTGAACTTTGTCTGGAAAATCGTTGAAGAACACAATGGCACGATCAAAGTCGAAAGCCAGATCAACAAAGGCACCAGAATAATCATTCATATTCCAAAAGATCAGTCAAAATGAAAAGAGTAAGCATCTTACTTGCTGAAGACGATCCCAATCTGGGTCAGTTGCTGAAAAATTACCTCAGCGTGAAGGAGTACGAGACCGTGCTGGTCACTGACGGAGCCCAGGCGTTGAAGCTGTTCAGGAAAGATAAGTTCAACCTCTGCCTTCTTGATGTGATGATGCCTGAAATGGACGGCTTTACGCTGGCAAGGGAGATAAGAGCGATAGACCCGAATATTCCAATTATATTCCTGACAGCAAAGAACCTTAAACAGGATGTTATTGAAGGATTTAAGTCAGGAGCTGACGATTACCTGACCAAGCCCTTTTCGATGGAGGAACTGGTGTACCGCATTGAAGCCATCCTCAGGCGGTCAACCAGGCGTGAGAATGAAGCGCCCATGGATCAGTATACTGTCGGGAAATTCACTTTTGACGTCACAAAACAGCTGCTGACGTTCCAGGGACAGTCACAGAAACTGACTACAAAGGAGTCAGAGCTTCTCGAATTGCTTTGCCGTAACCGCAATCAGGTCCTGGAACGCAATTTTGCCCTTAAGTCGATATGGATTGATGACAACTACTTCAATGCCAGAAGTATGGATGTCTATATTACCAAACTGCGCAAGTATCTAAGCAAGGACGGGAAGGTCGAGATATTAAATATTCACGGAAAGGGATATAAGCTGCTCTGCTAAACTCAGTCGAGCTTCAGCACGGCAAGAAATGCCTGCTGGGGAACCTCCACATTACCGATCTGCCTCATCCGTTTCTTACCCTTCTTCTGCTTCTCAAGCAGTTTTCTCTTTCGGGTAATATCGCCTCCGTAGCACTTGGCAGTGACATCCTTGCGTACGGCCTTGACGGTTTCCCGCGCAATGATCTTTGCACCAATTGCTGCCTGGATAGCAATATCAAACTGTTGTCTTGGGATAAGTTCACGCAGTTTCTCACACATCCTTCTGCCAAAGTCATAGGCATGGCCACGGTAAATAAGCGTAGAGAGAGCGTCGACCATCTCACCGTTAAGCAGTATATCAAGCCTGACAAGGTCTGCTTTTCTGTAATCCGTTAAATGATAGTCGAATGATGCGTAACCCTTTGAAATGCTCTTTAGCTTGTCATAGAAATCAAAAACAATCTCCGAAAGGGGCATGTCGAATGTCACCTCCACCCTGTCACTTGTAAGGTAGACCTGGTTCTTCATGGTGCCTCTCTTGTCAATGCAAAGCTTTAAGATCGAGCCGAGATACTCTGATTTTGAAATGACCTGGGCATATATGTACGGCTCCTCTATCTCATCAATAGTTGTTACCGGTGGCATACCCGACGGATTATGCACATCAATGATGTCACCCTTTGTTGTCAGAACCCTGAATGAAACGTTAGGCACAGTGGTGATGACATCCATGTCAAACTCCCTGTCGAGGCGTTCCTGAACAATCTCCATGTGCAGCAAACCCAGGAAGCCGCAACGGAAGCCGAAGCCAAGGGCTGCGGACGATTCCGGGACAAACGTCAGGGATGCATCGTTGAGCTGAAGCTTTTCTATTGAGGCCCGGAGATCTTCGTAATCATCGGCATCAACAGGATAGATACCCGCAAAGACCATCGGCTTCACATCCGCAAATCCTGATATTGCCAGCTGACACGGACGGTCAACATGAGTAATGGTATCCCCTACCTTAACCTCAACTGAGTTTTTTATTCCTGAAATTATATATCCTACATCGCCGGCGCTGAGCACATCCCTCGGTTCCCTCTTTATCTTGAGCACACCTATTTCATCAGCATCATATTCACTGCCGGTGTTTACAAATTTCACCTTTTCATGTGGATGTACAGTGCCGTTGGCGATCTTGAAATATGCAATGATGCCCCTGAAAGAGTTGAACACCGAGTCAAAGATGAGTGCCTGCAGCGGAGCTTCAGGATCACCCTTCGGCGGGGGTATCTTTGAGATGATTTCTTCCATGATACGGTCAACTCCCATGCCTGTGCGTGCACTTGCTTCGATGATGTCGTCGCGCTTACACCCGATAAGATCAACTATCTGGTCCTTTACATCCTCAGGCATTGCGCTGGGAGAATCCATCTTGTTCAGCACGGGTATTATCTCAAGGCCGTGTTCAATGGCCATGTAAAGATTGGAGATGGTCTGTGCCTGGATTCCCTGGGTAGCATCGATTACCAGCAAGGCACCTTCGCAGGCGGCTATCGACCGTGAGACCTCATAAGAGAAGTCAACATGCCCGGGGGTGTCAATGAGATTAAGATAATATTTCCTGCCATCCTGCTCGTAATCCATCTGAATGGCATGGCTTTTAATTGTGATGCCCCTTTCCCTCTCAAGATCCATATCATCCAGAACCTGGTTCTGGAATTCACGCGCATCAACAGTCTTAGTCTTCTCAAGCAGCCTGTCCGCAAGGGTGCTCTTCCCGTGATCAATATGTGCTATAATGCAAAAGTTGCGTATGTTATCCATCTGGCCAGGCCGGTTCATTTCAGGTGCAAATATAGGTAATTTGACCCTTTATTTATCGACTGCGGTTGCGGAGATCCCGCAGTTCAGTTTCCTGAGCTCGTTGCGGAAAAATATAAAAGTGATAACCGCTGCAACCAGGTCTGAAACCGGGTTTGCGATCCAGACACCCTCCACACCCCAGAATCGCGGGAGCAGAAGTATAAGCGGCAATAACACTATTATCTGTCTCAGAAGTGAGAGGAAGGTGGCAAGTTTTGCCTTTCCTATTGCCTGGAAGTAGCTTGAGGCGATGATCTGGAAGCCAATGACAGGCAGAACGGCGCAGTATATCCGAAGGCCCATTACGCCGGCCTGTCTGAGCTCCATATTATCATGGTTGAAGATGCTTATAACCAGCTCCGGGATCAGCATGCAGATCAGCCACCCTCCCGTAGCCACGAGGGTGGCGTATTTGATCGCCTTTACGGCAGTCTCCCTCACACGGCAGTAAAGCCCGGCACCGTAATTGTACCCGATTATAGGCTGGATAGCCATGTTTATTGATATTATTGTCATCACCATCATCATGGTGGCGCTGTTGACAATGCCTGCTGCACCAACAGAGATATCTCCTCCGTATTTGATGAACTGTGTGTTCATTATGGCAGTTATAACACTCGCTGCAGCATTCATTGCAAAAGGAGCGAAACCAATTGATACAATGTGTTTTATAATATATGGATCGGGGTAAATGTTCGGAATGACGAGTTTTACGATGCTCTTTTTACCGCGGAAATGGAGCAACACCCATGCAAACAGTATAAACTGCGAAAATATTGTCGCGTAAGCTGCCCCCTTTACTCCCATATGAAAACCAAAAATCAGTATCGGATCAAGAACGATATTTACACCGGCACTGATAAAAACCGAGACCATCGCAATTCGTGGATTACCCTCCGCCCTGATGATGGCATTTAGTGCGTAGCCTGTCATTGCGAATGGTATACCAGCCAGGATGATAACAAAGTAATCGGAAGCGTATTTTAATGTCTCCGGTCCCGCACCAAACAACATCAGCACCTTGTCACGGACTAAAAATCCCGTTATCATCAGGACGATTCCCAGGGTGAATGCAAGGAAAAGTGCATTTCCCAGTATCCTGTTTGCCCTGTGATAATCCTTTTCCCCGAGGCTTAGTGAGACGCGCACGGCTGACCCCATGCCAACCAGCATCCCGAAAGCCATTATGATGATCATGAGGGGGAAGATCACGCTGAGACCAGAAAGAGCAAGCGCATCAACTCCCTGTCCAATGTAGATCCGATCGACGATGTTATAAAGGACGTTTGCCATCATAGCGGCAAAAGCGGGAACAAAATAATTCCACATCAGCTTCCCTATCTTCTCAAACTCAAGGTCTTTTACCTGTCGCAGGTCCGCCATGAATAAAAATTAATTCCGCAAAGATGAGACGAATTCCTGAACTGAACAAACAATAGTTTGTGAGCCTTGCGAGGCCGGGCACACAATAAAAAAAGCTGCCCCGTTTCCGGAGCAGCTTTCCCTTAGTTTATCAGTTGTTACATCATGCCTGGCATGCCGCCACCCATACCCGGGTTCGGAGCAGGATTATCGTCCTTTTCCTCAACAACCACGGCCTCGGTAGTCAGGAGCATACCTGCTATTGATGCAGCGTTTTCAAGAGCGATCCTTGCAACTTTAGCAGGATCAATAACACCGGTCTTGAACAGGTGCTCATATGTATCAGTCTGAGCATTGTAACCGAAGTCACCTTTACCCTCACGCACTTTCTGCATGATTACAGCACCTTCCTTGCCAGCATTGATTGCAATCTGACGCAGAGGTTCTTCAATAGCCCTCTTAACGATGTCTATACCGGTATTCTGGTCATCGTTATCGCCTTTGAGTCCTTCGAGGAGTGGAATAGCGCGGATATAGCCGACACCGCCGCCGGGGATAATGCCCTCTTCAATTGCAGCACGTGTTGCATGGAGAGCGTCATCAACGCGGTCCTTCTTTTCTTTCATCTCAACTTCAGATGCAGCTCCTATATAGAGTACAGCTACGCCGCCTGCCAGTTTGGCAAGTCTTTCCTGAAGCTTCTCCCTGTCGTAATCAGAGGTGGTGGTTGTAATCTGCTGTTTGATCTGGCCGACGCGGGCCTCTATCATCGACTTCTCACCGCCGCCGTTGACGATGGTGGTGTTTTCTTTATTGACAGTCACTTTGTCAGCAACGCCCAGGTCGGTCATGGTTGCATTCTCAAGCTTCATGCCTCTCTCTTCCGAGATAACGGTGCCGCCTGTCAGGATTGCTATATCCTCAAGCATTTCTTTCCTTCTGTCGCCAAAGCCCGGAGCCTTAACAGCACAAACTTTGAGTGAGCCTCTCAGACGGTTTACAACCAGTGTGGCAAGAGCTTCACCTTCAACATCCTCTGCAATGATCATGAGGCCACGGCCACTGCGGGCAGTTTCCTCAAGAACAGGCAGAAGATCTTTCATTGAAGAGATCTTCTTGTCATGGATCAGGATGTACGGATTTTCCATCTCAACTTCCATCTTGTCAGCATTCGTTACAAAATAGGCTGAGATGTAACCACGGTCAAACTGCATACCTTCAACAACCTCAACCTTGGTTTCGGTGCCTTTGGCTTCTTCAACGGTGATAACTCCCTCTTTCTTAACCTTGTCCATCGCAGTGGCAATCAGTTTGCCTATCTCTTCGTCGTTATTGGCGGAAATGCGTGCTACCTGCTCGATCTTCTTCAGGTCATCACCGACGCTCTGAGACTGTTTCTTAAGACTTTCAATAACTTTTGCGACTGCCTTGTCAATGCCTCTCTTCAGATCCATCGGGTTGGCGCCGGCAGTGACGTTCTTAAGACCCACACTGATCATGCTCTGTGCAAGAACAGTAGCTGTGGTTGTTCCGTCACCTGCGTTATCGGATGTCTTGGATGCAACTTCCTTCATCATCTGGGCACCCATGTTCTGATACGGATCTGACAGTTCGATTTCCTTTGCCACTGTAACACCGTCCTTGGTGATCTGTGGTGCGCCAAATTTTTTCTCAAGCACAACGTTACGGCCTTTCGGACCCAGCGTTACCTTCACGGCATCAGCCATACGATCAACACCTTCCTTCAGAAGGTTACGGGCTTCAATATTGAATTTAATTTCTTTTGCCATTGTTATTCTGTTTTACGGTTGTTACGAAATATAAAGGACATCAGTCTGTGACAGAAGGAGATAGTCGGTACCGTCAATGGTCAGCTCCTGACCGGAGTATTTGCCATAGAGTACAACGTCGCCTTTTTTGAGTTCCATCTCTTCATCCTTCTTGGCAGCACCTACAAGAATAACAGTGCCTGCGCGGGGTTTTTCCTTTGCTGAATCAGGGATAATAATACCGCTGGCGGTCTTCTCCTCTGCCTCCTGAGGCTTGATGAGAACCTTACCTGCCAGCACTTTTCCTTTTAATTGTGCCATTTTCATTAGTTTTATAAGTTAAACAATATTTTTCCTGTCTGAGAATGTCATAATCTGTGCCAAATGGTTTTTGGCAAACAAAAAGTGTCAGTCCATGACAAACTGACACTTCATGTATAATATTAATGTCATTCTTATTTGTTTCCACCGTCAGTCTGCTGCTCTTCCTGCGGAACAGGTGTTGGCAGGGTCGGGATGGCAGTGGGATCCTGGGCTCTTTCGATTGATGACTTGATTACTGACTCTTCGCTCTGTCCTCTTGGAATGGAAGCCGTAGCCACAATAGAAAGCAATACTATTGCAGCAGCGAGTGTCCATGTTGATTTCTCCAGGAAGTCAGCCGTCTTTCTGACGCCCATTGACTGGCCGGCAGATGTAAAGTTAGCAGCCAGACCGCCTCCCTTTGAATTCTGCACGAGAACAACCATGATTACAAGAACGCAGGCTATAAGCACCAGGATTGTAGCAAAAATATAAATGCCCATTGTTTCCTTATTTTATTAAATCGTTAATCTTTTCAATACGGCCTGCAAAGTAAGCACTTTTTTCCGGATATTGCAAAGAGAGTTTTTCATAAATATTTATCGCTCTGCTGTAGTACCCCTGGTTTATATAGATCTTTGCGAGCGTCTCGGTTATAAAAGAACCTTTCTCTTCTGCACCTGTCTCAGACAGGTCCCTGACCGGTTGTGTCTCGGGAAGTGTCATCCTTTCAAGCGTCGGGCTGCTCTTTATGAATCTGTCAATCAGATCCTGGGATGACAACTTTGCAGGGGTTACTTCCGTTGCCGGTTCAGTGTCCTCAATGAACTCAATTAACTCTTCAGCTGGAGGCTCCTGTTCTGTTTCATCTTCCTCAACAATTGCTTCGGGCTCATGGCTCTCTTCTTCCGCAGCAATTATCTCCGGCTCCTGAACTGCTTCTTCTTCCTCAACAATTGCCTCAGGTTCCTGTACCGCAAGCGCTTCCGGGGCAGCGGGCCGGTTCTGCCTCTTCCAAAACTGATTCAGGAGTATCGGCAACTTCTGCCTTTTCAATAATCGGATCAGGGGCAGATGCAGTTTCCGTGACCAGTTCAAGTACTTCGTCGTGCACTTCCGCCAGTTCCTGAAGTCTTGCCTCAATCTCTGCCATGAGATCTTCCCTGCTCCGGAGGGCTGATTCTTCATGGAGATGAGCAGTTACTTCCTCTACAGGGGTAACGGAAGGCGGTTCTTCCTCCACGTATGGAGCGACTGCCTCGCTTTCAGGATTTACAACTTCTTCCTTCGGCAGAGGCATAACCTCCTCAGAAATATTGGGAATCTCATCCTGTGGAGGGACCTCTGCCAACTCCTGAGGAATTTCTTCCGGTGCGGCTTCGTCAAGCACAGATTCTTCCGGCATTACAAATTCCGGTGCAGCTTCCTCCGGTGAGACAACCTCTACAGCAGCTTCCTCATGTACGGCTTCCTCCGGCATTTCAACTTCAGGTGCGGCTTCCTCATGAAAAGTCTCCTTCAGCATGACCTCTTCCGGCACAACTTCCTCTGCGGCAGCTTCCTCCGGTGCAACACTCTCCATGGCAACTTCCTCATGTATGGCTTCCTCCGGTATTTCCTCCACCATTGCAGCCGCTTCCTGCACCGGTTCCTGCACCGGTTCTTCACGACTGATTTCCTCCTGTGCCACCTTTTCCAAGGTAACCTCAGGCTCCGGCGACATGAACAAATAGTGATAGAGCACCTCCCTGTCCGAAACAGAGAGGGCTGATGCCTTAAGCTGCGAATCAAACCTTACATCAGCATTCTCCTTTAACCCCCGCAGAAGCACCAGATGGGCGGAATGAAACCATGGAAAAAGGACCGTCAGTTCCCTCAAACCCTCGAGATCTCCGGGGCCCGGCAGGGCACCGCCGGCAACAAACCGGTTGAATTCATTCCTGTTCATGGGTAAGGATCACCAGTTGACAAAAGCCTTATTAAAGATATCCTCGATGAGCATCTTGCTTATCTCTTCAGCCAACTCAACCTCCACTGCACTCAGGTCAAGTGAACTGTCATAATCCTGATACCTGGTGAACGTCTGCTCATAACTCAGGTCGGTATCAACGGTGTTGACGAACCTTACCCTGACGCTGATCGAAAACCGGTTACTGGCAGCCTGTTCATCGCCGCTGACTGTTAGAGGCTGTGTTCTGTAGTCGGTTATGTCGCCCTCAAAGGTGACATCGCCTCCTGACGTCACCATATCAAGGTTTGTCTGCGCCTGGCACATATCCATCAGGGCATCAGTAAGTTTCTGCGACAACCCGGGTTGTACAAGACTGGCCCTGTTCTGGAAGTTCGACACGCTGAAAGTCTTAACCTCAGGCGAAACAGATACCCCTGAAAACGAGTAACCAACCTTAACCCCGCAGCTCTCAGTCATGACAAGGAGAATCAACGTAATGATTATTCTTGTTATGTTACGAGTCAAGACCATATTCCTTGATTTTTCTGTAAAGGGTTCTCTCTGAAATACCCAGCTCAGACGCTGCTAGTTTTCGTTTGCCGTTGTTCTTGTCTAGTGCTTTTATAATCAGCTCCTTCTCCCGGTCGGTCAGCGACAGTGATTCTTCAACCACCTCTTCAGTATCCTGAATATCGTTTCTCTCCCTGGGGGTTCCGAAACTGACCGCAACAGGCCGCAGCGGTTCAATGCTCTCTTTGCGTATCGCAGTGTCATTGAAGAGATTACGTACTGCCTTTACACCAGTTTCAGTGAGGCTTGCAGCTTCTCCTCCCGAGCTGAGCATTTCATATACAAGATTTTTCAGGTCATGCATATCACTCTTCATATCGAAGAGGACCTTGTAGAGTATCTCCCTTTCAGAACTGAAGTTTTTCCCTTCCGGAGTTCTGACAGGAACCGGAAGACGCCCGCTCTGAAAATCAGGCAGATAGTGTGTCAGCATGACAGCCGTAACTTCACGGTCCTGCTCAATGACGGATATCTGCTCTGTTATATTCTTGAGCTGCCTGACATTACCCGGCCAGTAGTAATTTATAAGCATTTCCCTGGCAGGACCGTCGGGCCTGATGGCAGGCATGCGGTAACGCTCTGCGAAATCAACGGCAAATTTGCGAAAGAGCAAAATGATATCTTCACCTCTCTCCCGCAGCGGAGGCACCCTCACCGGCACCGTGTTGAGCCTGTAGAACAGGTCCTCGCGGAACCTGCCTGAAGACACGGCCTGAATAATATCAATATTGGTTGCAGTTATTACCCTTACATTAGTCTTCTGCACCTTTGATGACCCAACCCTGATGAATTCACCGGACTCGAGCACCCTGAGAAGTCTTACCTGTGTTGAGAGAGGAAGCTCAGCCACTTCGTCAAGAAAGATGGTTCCTTCGTCGGCGACCTCGAAATAACCCTTCCTGCTGTCTGTCGCTCCTGTAAAAGCTCCTTTTTCATGACCGAAAAGCTCTGAATCTATTGTTCCTTCGGGAATGGCACCGCAGTTGACTGCAATATAAGGACCGTGCTTGCGAAGGCTGTAGGTATGTATCACCTGCGGAAAGACTTCCTTGCCGGTACCACTCTCACCGGTGATGAGTACGGAGAGATCAGTGGGGGCTACCTGAACTGCGATGTCAAGCGCCCTGTTAAGCCCTTCATGATTGCCGATAATGCCAAATCTCTGTTTTATGCTCTGTAACTCCCTCATCAGATACCAATGAACTGCGAATTTACGACTTTTTTAGATTATGTTATAGTGGATTCTTCAGTAAAGCGAATGCCGGAAATTGTTGACGGGAAGCCGTTATCTGTAAACTTTTGCATCCTTTCATTGTTATAATCATTGAGTTATAAATAATGAGAGAGAGATGAATGCGGGAAGCAGAACATATTCAATAAAGGATCTTGAAAACTTCTGTGGCATAAAGGCCCACACAATCAGGATGTGGGAGAAACGATACGGAATACTCACACCTGAAAGAAGCGATTCAAACATAAGACATTATACCGAGGAAGAGCTTAAGAAGCTCATTACAGTTTCAATACTTAACCGCAACGGCCTGAAAATTTCAAAGATCTCGCAGCTGAACGACAATGATCTGCTGCATGAAGTTCTGAGGAAGGAGTCGGGTGACGAAAACGGTGACGGCACCTTTAAACCAGGCGACCTGATTATTTCGGCATTGAGGTTCAGTGAGGAAGAATTCAGGCAGAGACTTAATCTTTTTATCCGGGAACTGGGTGTCAGGGAGGCTTATATCCAGGTGTTTTATCCGCTGATGCAGAAGGCAAAGGCCCTGTGGCTGACCGGATGTATCTCAAAGCCGCAGGAACAGTTCATCAGGCATGTGATCAGGACCGTGATTATTTCGGAAGATATGTCTCTGGACACTGCACTTACCGGCCAGAACGCTGCCATTATCAACCTGGGCGGCCATGAGGCGGAGAACAATCTGGTATTCCTAAAGTACCTGCTCAGGAAAAAAGGCATTGAAACCGTCTATACGGAAGGCACCCTGTCAGCGGAAGACATAAGGGGCATTCATTCCATCAGGCCTTTTACAATCCTTGCCGTCAACCTGCCGGCTTCGGAACCTGATAATGAGGTGAAAAGATTTTCCAACACCCTGACCCGTGAACTGAAGCTTAAGAAAGTACTTGTCACCGGACGGTATGACAGCAGCGGATCATGGGTCAAGGGTAAAACAGAAGCTGTCTGCTCTCCCGCCGGACTGGCAGAATGGGCAGACAGCCTCTGAAAAATTTACCTCCCCCCGGATTTTCTAAGGCAATATCCTTACAACTATTGAATCTGCAATCTGCAATGCAGTTGTCAGAGTGCTGAGGTCTGTGAACAGTTCCCCCGTTTCTCCGGAAGGATGACTGTGGCCTATCGGATGCATGACGTACCTGTCATGCAGATTCTTTCTGATCTACAACGCTCTCATATACAACCGCCGGCTGTGCTGAATGCAGGTAGTTTTTGTCTCCCGGAAATTTGTCATTGGTCCAGTACTCATTCCAGTCCCAGTTCTGATTGATCTCGAACATTACCCTGAACTTCGCGGGCAATGGTCCGTCAGCGCGGGCAGTGAGTGTGAAACTGGTGGTGGGTGTGGCACCGCTGTATGCATCAGGAACAGGGTTCTCCGGTTCAGGCATATACAATCCGTCAGAAGCTGTTATACCCCGCTTGTGAGACCAGTAAGGCAAAGTCTGGGGAGCCCTTTTGGGTGCTTCAACCCATTTCCCCGAAGCATCAGACCCGTACTTGAAGATACCTGTTGCAATGGTTTTGGGTACGAACATGGTCTGAATATAACCGCCCTGCTCATCCTCAAGCCATACGGCCATAAGCGGATAATAAAGCGACGTGCCCCCGTAAAACTTCACTTCAATTGCAGGTCCGGTACCGGCAGTGTTTGTCTTTACTTCAGTAAACTTCTGCCTTTCGGCAATTTTTGACGTGGATGGCTTTGCCGAGCATGCGGCAAAAAACACCATCAAAACAATTATAAAGTATTTCATCTCTCTCCCTTTTAAATTTCAATAATGATACCGACAGTTGGCAAAACAGTCCCGATGTCTGCCGGAACAAACTTGAGAAGATAGCGGCTGGCATCCTCAGGATCTATCAGGGGCACACCGGCCTCATCTGTCTGCTGGATCAGCAGATCGGGCTGTTCAGCCTTGAAATTCAGAATGTTCTGTATGTCAGCATACAGCATCAGTGACCATTTTTTGAAATAGAACTGCTTGTCAACCCTCACGTCAAGCTGGTTAAAGGCCGTCAGTCTTTCAGTGTTGTACTTTGTATAATCGAGGTAACCCTGACCGGTGGCATCCCATGCTTCAATAAGCGATGATTTCTCAACATCATACGGTGTATAAGGCGCTCCTCCGACATACCTCCATTTGAACCCCACATTCCAGGTTTCTCCAATTTTCTTCGTTGCCGTCAGGCTGAAGAGATGCCTGTTGTCCCAGGCCGTTGGAATGTAATTATCATCAGTGCCTTTAAACTCGCTTCTGACGAAAGTGTAGGCAAACACTGCATTCAGTCCCTTCAGTTCCCTCACCCGGCCCATGAGTTCAAGTCCGTATGCCCTGCCCATCGAAGTCGAGACAAGCTCTTCGTCACCGAAGATGCCGTAACCCGCGCTCTTGGTGGACAACGGAACCTGATCAGCGACTGAGAACGGATAGTCATTGTAGTTTTTGTAAAACCCTTCCACGGTGAACTGCAGGGTTTCTTCCGGAATAACCTCAATGCCTGCCACAATGTGATCGGCATATATGTATTTGATCCCGTTTTCCTTATTGATATAATTGCCTGAATTATCTTTAAACCCCAGTGATGTATAGGGCGGAAGCTGATAATAGCGGCCGGTGTTGAAATTCAGGTTGATGATGTCGGTCAGCGAATATGATGCAGAAAAACGGGGCGAAATCTGGGTAAAGGGATTTGACATTTCGGACGAATAGCTGTTGGCGTCAGTGCGCAGCCCGAATGAAAGACTTAGCTTCTCATCAATGAACGACTTGCTTACCTGACCGAAGGCCGAGTACTTGAAAAAGACAAGGTTGGTGCTGTATGTATCGGTCTCCAATCCGGTATCTGTATAGACCTTCCTGAAGGTGTCATTCCTGTAGCGCGACATCTCAGTACCGGCACCGTAGCTGATCCTGAATGTGCTGGGGTAAATCACGTTTCCCTCGTACCTCAGCCTGATGTCACCCTCTCCGCTGTTATAATCAAGGGTCTTGTTTTCAGGGTCTGACTCATCATTGTCAAGGTACTTGTACTGAGTGTTGTTAAGATAGTTGCGGCTTAAGACAACAATGTCCGAACCATTTGAACGGAAATGCCTGTAAACAGCGCCCACAGTATAGCTGTACTGCTCCTGCGTCGGTATATAACCAAGGATATACCGCTGGTATTCTGTTTCATTCGCCTCAAGGTTCAGATTGAAATCATCCTTGGCACCCAGGCCGAGTATTGTCAGCTCATTCTTCTGGTCAAAATTGACCTTGTATTTGAACTGAAAATCAGTGTAGGTAGGAAGGAACGGAAGGCCAAGCGCTCCGAACAGAAACTGCAGGTATGACCGCCGGGCAGAGACAATAAGCGAGCTCTTTTCTCCTGCCGGGCCGTTGTAGGTAAGGCCAATGTCCGAAGCACCCAGGGTGGCCCTGAGCGTTTTCTTCTCCTTGTTGCCGTCGATCAGGCTGAAGTTCATGACTGAACTGAGGGCATTCCCTCTTGATGAAGGGAATGCACCGGAAAGAAAATCGACCGATCTGACAAAATCGACATTGATTATGCCCACGGGTCCTCCCGAAGCCCCCTGTGTCGAGAAGTGGTTGAGATAAGGTATCTCCACATTATCAACGAAGAACCTGTTTTCATTGGGACCTCCTCCCCTGACTATAACATCATTCCTGAATGCGGGCGTTGAAGCCACTCCGGGAAATGACTGAATAACCTTCGAGATGTCACGGTTGCCGCCCGGGTTCAGTTCGATCTCCTGAATGCCTAATGATCCTTGCTGATACCGGACTCTCAATTTTTTTGCGGAAAGGCGATGCCTTGACAACAATGTCAGAAATGCCCACAACGGTTGATTCAATCGGGATTGTCAGGTTAACCTCGTTACTGTTTGTTACCATCACTCCTTCCGAAACATAGGGCTTGTAACCCACATATGAAACCCTCACCTCCACAAATCCGGGTTTCAGTCCTGTGAAAAGGAAATTGCCGTCAAAATCAGTCATGGCACCAATGGTGGTGTTCCATATCACAACGCTCGCAAATGGAACCGGCTCGTTGGTCGTTGCATCCACAACCTTGCCGCGGATCGTCCCTCCGCCCGATTGCCCGGAAAGATCCGAAAACACCATGGCTAACAGTAGTAAAATTATATAATGAGCTTTCATTTTTTGTGCAGTTTTTATGAAACAAACCAGAAAATGAGGTAAAAAGTTCAGCAGCTATGAAAACTTTTTATAACAAACCCCTGAAATATGCCTCCTCGGCAGCGAGATTAATGAACGGGGCTTTCGCCTTCAGATCGGCTATCCTGTCAAGCATCGCAGAGGCAAAGGGAGCCGTTTCCCGCTTTTCTCCGGTGATGCGGTGAGCCATTGCCCTGGTGATCCTTGCAGCCTCATTCCACAGCCGGAGAGTAGGACTGTCTAAAAATACCGCGGAAAATTTTTCCCATATATAATCGATAGCCGTTTCTGAGGGATGAACCATATCGGCAGCATAATACCTGTAATCGCGAAGATCATCCATGAATATCTCGTAAGCGGGGAAGTACCCCCCGACGGATGGATGGCTCATCAGCTCCTCTGCTGCCAGAAGAAGATGCGCCTTGCTGATCTGGTTTGCATGTGCACCGTCGCTGAGGTGGCGGACAGGACTGACAGTGAACCAGACCCTCAGGGCGGGGTTGAGTTCCGCAAGACGGTCAAGTGTCTCCTTCCATCTGGCAGCAATCTCCCGGAAATCAGCCAGTCTGCGCTCGAAAAGCAATGAGGGCAACTTATGACAGTTGGCCACGATGGCTCCGTTCTCCCTGAGATGGTACACGTATGAGGTGCCGAAAGTCACAAAGAGAAATGATGCCCTGCGGATGAATTCAGAAGCTGCCCGGCTGACATCGTTGAGCCTTTCGATAAGAACATCCCGCTCATACGATGAAAAGGCAGTATGATGATCAAGGCTCATGTAACGGTTCCCGTAGAGGTACACATCATTTTCAGTGTATTGGTGTGAATGCTGCAAACCTGTCAAGGGCACCTGCCACCGAAAAAGGATTGAAGAGCGTGCCGTGCGGGTTGGTCATCACATCGAGCTTCCCCGATGCCAGTCTGTACCCGGTCTCACTGGCAAAGCACGAACCCAGGAACATGACCGGCGTGCTGAAGGTGATTTTACCGGGCGAAACAGGAAGGGTCACTTCGGTTCGCAGTTCCATTTTATATATTATAATAATGTGTCAATCCACTCGATGATGAACTCAAAGTGCTCCTCCCTGAGCAGATCATTATGAAGCTCATGATAGCCTCCGTCCCACAGCTTCAGTGTAGCTCCGGGAGCTGCAGCAGCAACCTCCATCGTAGCTGCCGCCGATGTGATCATGTCATTTCTTCCGTGTACAAGCAGCAGCGGCAGTGTGATTTCGGAGGCCCGGCCAAGTATTTCCTTTGCGGCACTGGTTATAGAACCGAATATTCCTGCCGAAATAATGCCATGAACCAACGGATCGGTCCGGTATGCTTTAACCACTTCGGGGTCGCGCGACAGATACTCTGTCTTCAGGCCTGATGACTGTGTCATTCCGGGCATTATCCGGCTCGCCACTGAGGCAAGCAATTGTTTTGCCTTCGGTGGCTCAAACGCCAGTTTGATCCACGGTGAGGTAGCAATGGCACCTGTCAGGGAAGGTTTCCTCCGGATAAGATAGTCGAGCACAATGCCGCCGCCGAGACTGTGACCGTAAATGAACTGCGGGATGCCCGGAAATTCGGCAGCAATATCCTTTAAAATCAATATCAATCGAGTCGAATAAAACATCGAATGGCGGCATCACCCCGCGCCTGCCATCGGACAGGCCGTGACCCGGAAGGTCAAAAGCTCTCAGAGAGATACCCTGTTCATTGAACTTCGCCGCCCAATCCCTGTATCTGCCCGAATGCTCTCCAAAACCGTGTACAAGGAGTATGACTGCCTTCGGTGTACCCTCAGTATCAAATTTATACGTTGCTGTTTTTCCGCAGGGATATTCTTTTGTCTCCATAAGATCTTTTTTGTAAAGATAATTAAAAGATAACTGAGGCGCTTCTCCGCTCCCCATGCCATCAAGCCTCCGCTTATATCATGCTCCCGGTCGAGGAATAATGGCCTTCTCCCCTCCTCCGCCAGGCGGCAGGAAAAGATCTGGCGGGACGGGTACCCTCCATTTTCAGTAAATAAAATAATACTTCCATATCCTAATTTATACAAACATCATTTAATAATCTCATTATCAATTATATTATATTTAGAATCCATGTCCAGAACTCATCCAAATATCACAATAAAGGATATTCGGATTTGTTTATCTTAATATGTTCGTTTAACTTTGTATCAACAAACACCTAAAAATGCTGAGAAATGACTGCAAATGAATTCACATCAAGCATAATAAGTCTGAAGGGCAATCTTCAGAAGTACGCTCTCAGTCTTACACTCGACCGCGACAACGCACTTGACCTCGTTCAGGACACATTCCTGAAAGCCATACAGAACCAGGACAAGTTCGTGGATGCCACGAACCTCAAGGCCTGGATCTTCACAATAATGAAAAACACCTTCATCAACAATTACCGGAGGAAGATGAGGGAGAACACAATGATGGACGGTACGCAGGAGCTATATTATATCAACCTTCCATCTGACAAGGGAAGCATTTCACCCGACTCGTCTTACTCAGAGAATGAGATCGAGAAGGCCATTGAGGCCCTGCATACAGATTATCGTCAACCCTTCCGGATGCATCTTAACGGATATAAATATGAAGAAATAGCAGAAGAGCTCAATCTCAAGCTTGGAACGGTAAAGAGCCGCATCTTTTTCGCACGCCAGAAGCTGATGAGCGTTCTGAGGGATTACAATGGTTAGGTTTGAGTTTTCAGGTTTTTATCAGGGAGGGTCTTTGTGAGGTCCTCCCTGTTTTTATGTAAAAATGCTGGCAGGCTTTTTGACAATATTCCGGGTAATCTTCTTTTTAAATACCTTTATAAAAAAATTAACGGCAATGAAAAAATTCTTATTCGCAACACTTTTAGCCCTGGCACTTACGGCATTAACGACTGAAGGTCAGGAGAAGTATATCGCATCGACCGTAAGCCAGGTCACTGTCTTCCGCCAGGGAGCCCAGTTATACGGCGAACTGCCTGTTACGGTGCAGGCAGGCACAGTCGACATAGTTGCCGGCGGCCTTTCTCCGTACATTGACCCCAACAGCATACAGGTAAAAGGCGAGGGTGATTTCATGATCATGGGTGTCAACCACCGGAATAACTACCTCGAGAATCCAACCGAGACAGAAGCCATTACCGCACTGAGGGACAAGATCGAGGCGCTTACAGTGAAAATCGAAAATGAACAGACTGCCGTTGATGTACTCCTTGAAAAAGAGCTATTCCTTAAATCGAACTATGACGTTGTTACAAACAAATCCACAATTACTCCCGACCAGCTTAAAGTATTGATGGATCTCTACTCATCAAATATAGAATCAGTCAAGATGGCTGTCCTCAAAAAAAACAGGGTGATTAAGGAATACAACGAAGAGAAGAAGAAGCTTGAGAGCCAGCTGGCGGCCACAGTCGACAAGTCGAAGCTGCCCACCGGCGAGATTGTCGTGACTGTTACAGGAACAAAAGCTGCCACCGGGAAGCTGAAGATTTCGTATGTTGTGATGAATGCAGGCTGGTACCCGGCTTATGACATCCGTGTTGATGATATCTCATCGCCGGCATCAATCATTTACAGGGCAAATATCTGGCAGAACAGCGGCATAGACTGGAAGGATGTGAAGGTAAGTCTGTCGAATGCCTCACCGATGACTGCAGGTGCGCTCCCGACTCTGAACCCGTGGTTTATTGACTTTTATTATCCATACGAATACCAGGGACTGAATGAGGTGGTGGTTGTCAGAGGCACAAAATCAATGCCGTGCTGCACGTGATGAAAAAGCACAGGATGCCATGGTTATGGAGCAGGAGAGCGCTCCGTTGCCTGTGACTGTAAGCGAATCAACCATCAGCTTCAGCTTCGACGTAAATGTACCCCAGACCATCCTGTCCGACGGCAAGCCGGAGGTGGTGGAGCTTCAGAGACTGACTGTTCCTGCAACATACAGCTACGCAGCCACACCCAAGCTCAACGGCTCAGCCTACCTTATGGGTTATATTACAGAATGGAATCAGTATAACCTTCTGCCCGGCGAATCAAATATTTACTTCAGCAACACCTTTACCGGCAAAGGCTATATCAACACTGCAGAGCTGACCGATACCCTGCCGGTATCGCTCGGAGCTGACAATAATATTACGGTCAAGCGCGAAAAAAGGAAAGACTTCACCTCTCAGAAACTGATTGGTGCCAACAAGGTTGAGACAATGTCATTCCTTATTTCTGTACGTAACAACAAGAGCCAGGCAGCTGATGTTAAGCTCCGTGACCAGATACCTCTGTCACAGAACAGTGACATCACCGTTGAAGCCACTGAACTTACAGGAGGTGTCCTCAACCGGGTCACCGGGGAGATTGCCTGGAGTTTCCGGGTCGAGCCACGGCAGACAAAGGAGATTGTACTCACCTACACAGTTAAACATCCCAAGGACAAGAAGGTAATTCTTGAATAGCAGGAACTTTCAAAGAATAAACAGGCGGGGTTATTAACACCAGTTAATAACCCCGCCTGTTTTTGGTTAATTGCCTTATTAACAGTAATTAAGACCCGTTAATAACTCTGTGAATTTCCTGTTCTTTCTATTATGGCATTATTAGTGTAAAAAATTTGCCACGTAAGTGTCCTCTTCCTATATTTGTCAGACCATGTGAGCGATAAAAGGTCGCTCTGAGGTAAGAAGGTTCTTTCGAATGGTTTAATTATCACTCTGAAATTACATCAGACTTCAGAGTCTCACGCTGAAAGATCACGGTCTTAAAGCGTCCGTCACGGGTGCAGGCTGAGAGGCCTTCCCATCCTGGCGGTCTGACGGGGCAATCTTCAAACAGTGTAACAACCGGGCGAGGAGAGCAACACAAATGCAGGCTGAAAACTAATAAAGCAGCACAAGTGCCCGTTCAGAGAAAGGAACATCATGCCATCCAAACCGGCGAGGATAGGATGGAGATGGTCCGGGCAGGACAGCAGTTATCCCTTCGGGGAGTGTCCGGTCTCAAGGGTTCATGGCTCCGCGTCCCGGTATGAGCTTCGTAAAAGCCGCAAGGCGATGAAAAAGCACAGAAAAGACACCGGAACAAAGTCCGCACTTCCTCCGGGGAGACCGACAGACTTCGGAAAGGCAGGAGTAAGAGAGATGAACCGGCTGTAATAACAGTAACATGGCGATTGTGACGGTCATGGCTGTCACTCGTCGGAATGGGAACTTATACGTACAGTATGGTTCCCATTCGTGTTTTATACCCATACCAAAAAAAAGGGGCTTAACGCCCCCTGATGACACCCCGCTTAGAGTTCATTATAAACCTTAAGATATATTCGCGTTCCTCCGTCGGAGCAAAATTGGCGGTGATATGCTCCATCGCCTGCGCAGTGTTCATTCCCATATTGTAAAAGGCCCTGTATATTTCATGCAACTCATGAATCTTCTCCTTGCTGAACCCCCTGCGCTCAAGCCCTACCACGTTTAATCCCATGTAAGTCATTGGTTCCCTGTCCGTCTTTATAAACGGCGGTACGTCCATGCGCACCTTTGATCCGCCTCCAACGATAGCATGAGCACCTATGTGCACAAACTGGTGCGCCATCGATCCGCCGCCGAGGATAGCCCAGTCGCCGACCTCAACCTCACCTGCAAGGCCCGTATATGATACAAGTATCACATGATCACCTATGATACAGTCGTGCGCCACATGACAGTACGCCATTATCAGGCAGTCTTTCCCGATAATTGTCTTTCCTTTGGCCTTGGTTCCCCTGTGCAGGGTGGCAAACTCCCTGACTGTGGTATTGTCACCTATCTCCAGGGTTGAAGCTTCGTTCTCGAACTTAAGGTCCTGGGGTATGGCCGATACTGAGGCCCCGTTGAATATGCGGCAGCTCCTGCCGATACGGGCGCCATCGTAAATAACTGCACCGGGACCAATCCAGCTTCCGTCCCCAATGACAACATCGCCCTGTATATAGGCAAACGGCTCGACGGTGACCCCTTCGCCCAGCAGGGCCTTCGGATCAATATGTGCTAAAGCTGAAATCATATATTGTTACCTGTTCTTTATAACCTGTGCCGTCATCTCGCCCTCGGCCACCAGCTTCTGTCCCACAAAAGCCTGGCTGTACATGATGACAATGTTACGTCTGATGGGTTCGGTGAGATCACACCTTATTATTATCGTATCTCCGGGTACCACCTTGTGCTTGAACTTCATCCTGTCGACCTTGAGGAAATATGTCGAATATTTCTCCGGTTCATCAACATTGCTGAGCACAAGTATTCCTCCCACCTGTGCCATGGTTTCGATAATCAGCACACCCGGAAAGACATGTTCATCCACAAAATGACCCTGAAAGAAAGCCTCATTGTAGGTTGTGTTCTTCATCCCTATTATATGATTTTCAGTCAGCTCAAGTATCCTGTCAACCATCAGCATGGGAAAACGGTGAGGCAGAAGCTTTTTTATCTTATCGATATCCATCACGGCCGGCTTGGTGGTATCAAGCAGCGGTATCTCCTTCTTTGTCGCCTGTCTCTTGATCTGCTGACGTATCAGTCTCGCAAGCCTGGTATTTGAATAATGTCCCGGGCGCGTTGCAACCACCTTGCCTTTAATGGGCTGACCAACAAGCGACAGGTCGCCGATCAGGTCAAGCAGCTTATGCCGTGCCGGTTCATTGGGAAACCTCAGCTTGGTGTTGTTCAGCACCCCGGCATGATGCTCGGTTATGTGCGGCTTGTTGAACATTTTGGCTATACGGTCTATCTCTTCCTGCTCAACCTCACGTTCCAGGATCACCACTGCATTCTCCATATCACCGCCTTTTATCAGTCCCATGCGGAACAGTGGTTCCAGCTCATGGAAGAAAACAAATGTGCGGCTTGAGCTAACCTCTTTCTCGAAATTTCTTATGTCATCAAGGATGGCATACTGGTTCCCGAGGATCTTCGAATTATAGTCAATCAGCACATGAGCGCTGAAATGGTCGTCCGGATAAACAATCAGGTCAACACCGTGCTCCTCATCCGAAAAAGTGATCTTTTCTCTTATTACGTAATAGTTACGGTCATCCTTAAGCTCTGTTAGTCCCGGCTTCCTTTATGGCCTCGACAAACATATGTGAACTCCCTCCCATAATCGGGGCCTCTGGAGCATCTATTTCAATCAGCGCATTGTCGATACGCATCCCAGAAAAAGCTGCCAGCACGTGCTCAATGGTCGCCACAGAAGCCTCGCCCTGCACCAGGGTGGTTCCCCGCGATGTCTCCGTCACATTATCAGCAATGGCCTCTATCACCGGTTTACCGGGAAGATCGACACGGCAGAACCTGTATCCGCTGTTTGCGGGGGCCGGTCTGAAAGTAATCGTAACATCAACTCCCGTATGCAACCCTTTGCCTCTGAGAGTAACATCTTTAGCCAGGGTTGTTTGCTTTTCACTCATCGATAACTTTTTAAAAATCGGTACAAATAAAGTAATTTTTTTTCGAATGCTCCAAGCGAAAGGAATATATCTGTATGAGGTTCAACCGATTTCCCATGGAATACCGGGGAAAACTATTTGTTTTTCAGGGAATCAACAGTCTTCATAAGCTCCTCCAGTTTTTTATTCAGTTCAGGAAGTTTGATGAAGTATTTATAGCTTCGGATAAACATTCTGGCCTCAATGGCGGGAGAACCGAAGACGCTGGCATTCTCCTCCTTGATGCTTCCGCCTATCCCTGACTGAGCGCCTATCTTGCAGCCGTCAGCGATGGTCGCATGACCAACTAACCCAACCTGACCTCCCATCATACAGTTCTTTCCGACTTTTGTCGAGCCTGCGATGCCTGACTGTGCAGCTATAACGGTATTTTCACCAATCACCACATTGTGTCCGATCTGCACGAGATTGTCAAGCTTGACACCTTTTTGCACCACGGTGGAGCCCATTGTTGCCCTGTCAATGCAGGCGTTGGCTCCTATCTCCACATTGTCTTCCAGAATGACATTCCCGATCTGAGGTATTTTCATATAATTGTTGTCAGCCGCCGGCGCGAAGCCGAAGCCGTCAGCCCCGATCACCACTCCGGCATGCAGCACGCAGTCATTGCCGATAATGCACTCTTTATAAATTTTCACCCCGGGATACAGCTTGCAGTTGTTGCCTACTTTCACGCTGTCGCCGATGAACACGTGCGGATAGATGCTGCATCCGTTTCCAATGACAGCATTCTCAGATATCACCGCGTATGGCCCGATATAAACATCCGTGCCAACCGTGGCACTTTCTTCAATAACTGCGGTCGGATGTATCCCCTTCTTTGCGGGTTTTGCCTGGTCATACATTGCAAGCAACAGTGCCAGAGCCTGGTAAGGATCCTCGACCCTGATCAGGGTGGCTTTTACCTCCTTTGCGGGCCTGAAATCATTTCTTACCAGTACTGCCGAAGAGCCCGTGGTATAGATATAGGTTTCGTATTTTGGGTTTGAAAGGAAAGAGAGTGCCCCTTCATGTCCCTCTTCGATTTTAGCAAAGGTGTGCAACTTCGTCTCGGGATTACCCTCAACCGTGCCCTTGAGTAACTGGGCTATCATCGCGACTGTAAATTCCATTTTAAGATGTTTTATTGTGTAAAAATTTCTTTCGGATAACAGAGGTAATATTTCGTCACCTTCTCTGACAGTGCATCTTTGTCAAACAGATCAGATACAGCTGTGATATCTTTTATTGTTCCGTTCTTGAGTCGTATGCGCACCTCCGGTGTACCAGGCGCATATGTCTGGTTATAAACGTCTCCCGTGTTGACATAAAACCTGACTTCGTCGTCCCTGAGATGCAATATAACCTTTGCCTTATTTGCCAGCTCAGTCACCTTTTTTTCGTCAAAGGGACTGTTTTGCAGTTCAATTCCCAGGAGGTCTCTTGTCACGAAGCGCCGGCACAGGTCGGCAAGCACTTTGTCTTCTGAGCTCATCCACACCTTTGTCGATGCAAATATATCACTCTCATCAAGCTCGAGAAAACGACTGATCATTTCGGTTGTATTCTCGCCGCTGCCCGGACGGTGCCGCTGTTGAAGGAAATATGTCAGGGCCGGTGTGGCAAAGAGCACGGTTCCCCGGGCTGTCATCTCCCTTGCCCTTATCAGCAGATCTGTAAGGAGATTTTCAGCAGATACGACAGTACGGTGGTTATATACCTGCCAGTACATCATACGCCTGGCTATCAGAAACTTTTCAACTGAATAAATGCCTTTCTCGTCCACCACCAGCCGGTCATCAGCCACATTAAGCATCCTGATAATCCTGTCAGACCCCACTGACCCCTCAATGACTCCTGTAAAAAAACTGTCGCGCCTGAGATAATCCATGCGGTCCATGTCCATCTGCCCTGTCACCAGATCATGGAAAAACTTCTTCGGATAGGTTCCCTTAAAGACAGCAATGGCGTCTGTGAGCTTGCCCTCAAACTGGCTGTTGAGCTGCTCCATGATCATGAGCGACATGGTCTCGTGAGGCATATCCTCAATCAGAGAGTGCTCAAGAGCATGTGAGAACGGTCCGTGTCCGATGTCATGCAGCAGGATGGCAGCCAGCACCGCCTCCTCTTCTGCCGGCGTAATATCAATGTTCTTGGTACGGAGGGTGTGTACCGCCTGTGTGGTCAGGTACATGGCACCCAGGCTGTGCTGGAAGCGGCTGTGCACAGCACCCGGATATACATAACTTGAGAGCCCCAGCTGGCGTATGTTTCTCAGACGCTGAAACCACGGATGGCTCACAAGGTCGAAAATGAGATCACTGGGCATGGAGATAAACCCATAAACCGGATCATTGATAATCTTGTTCTTGTTAGTCAAATGCCGCTGAGTTAATGTTTTAAAATAATTAACTGTCCCCAAAATTACTTCAGAAAAGCTTCACATACAAAGTAATTGTTGAATATTCACACCATGCTTCATTTGTTATTTAAAAAATGATGTTATCTTTGCACCGGAATAGAAGGGGGTACGAATGGCCTAGGGGACAAAAGTCCCCTATTTTGTTATCAAAAAAAAGACGATGATTACAAAAGATCATATAAGGAAACTTGCAGAGCGCCATATAATCGGCACCGGCATCTTCCTGGTTGATGTAAGGCTGAGCAGCACCGGCAGGATCACTGTCCTCATTGACAGAAATGAAGGCGTGACCATTGACGACTGCGCTTCGATGAGCAGATTTATCAGCAGTGAGCTGGGAGAAGAGGTTGGGGATTTTGAGCTCAATGTCTCTTCACCGGGACTTGAGATGCCCTTTCTTGTAATCGAACAGTACCGCAAGAACGAGGGTCGTCTTGTAGAGGTGGTTTCAAATGACGGTTCCCTGGTAAAGGGTACCCTCATGAACATCACCCACGGCGGCTTTGACCTGAGAGTTGACACAAAAGAGAAGAAGAAGGAAGTCACCTCAGTAATCAGGTCATTTAATTATGAGGATGTTAAGTCAGTTAAAGTAATAATATCATTCAAATAACAGAATTCATTACCACAATGGAAAACGTTAATTTAATCGATACCTTTTCAGAGTTCAAGGAGCTGAAGAATATTGACAGGCCCACCATGATGAGTGTGCTCGAGGATGTATTCAGGGGTATGCTCGCCAAGAAATACGGCGCTGCAGAAAACTTTGACATTATTGTCAACATCGACAAGGGTGACTTTGAGATCTGGCGTAACCGTGAGGTTGTTGAAGATGAGGCATTCACCGATCCAAACACCCAGATACCCCTTACAGAGGCCCATAAGATAGATGAAGACTATGAGGTGGGCGAAGAGGTTTCTGACGAGGTTAAATTCCTGGACTTCGGACGCAGGGCTATCCTGGCCCTCAGGCAGAACCTTGTGGCACGCATCCTTGATCTGGAAAAGAACAATATCTATCTCAAATATAAAGACCGTATCGGCGATATCGTCACCGGTGAGGTGTATCAGGTATGGAAACGTGAGACCCTGGTCCTTGATGATGACGGCAATGAACTGATCCTTCCGAAGCAAGAACAGATCCCCTCCGATCATTTCCGCAAGGGTGATACCATCCGCGCTGTGGTCATCAGGGTGGAAATGAAAAATAATACTCCCAACATCATTCTCAGCCGCACATCCCCTGTCTTCCTCGAAAGACTTTTCGAACTGGAGGTTCCGGAGATATTTGACGGACTGATCACAATCAGAAAGATTGTCAGGGTACCAGGCGAGAGAGCCAAGGTGGCAGTCGAATCCTATGACGAACGCATTGACCCTGTAGGAGCATGCGTAGGCATGAAAGGATCAAGGATCCACGGTATTGTACGTGAGCTGCGCAATGAGAACATTGATGTCATAAACTTCACTTCAAACAATCAGCTGTTCATCACCAGGGCGCTCAATCCCGCAAAAATATCATCCATCAAGCTTATCGAATCCGAGAAGAAGGCAGAGATATACCTGAAACCCAGCGAGGTCTCCCTGGCCATTGGCAAGGGCGGGCTGAACATCAAACTGGCAGGACAGCTTACAGGGTATGATATTGAGGTCTACCGTGAACCGGATAACGAGGATGAGGAAGACGTCTCCCTGGATGAGTTTGCAGATGAGATTGAAGGATGGGTCATTGATGCTCTGAAAGCCATTGGTTGCGACACTGCCCGCAGTGTGCTCAGGCTTACCGTGCATGACCTTGCAAAGAGAACAGACCTTGAAGAGGAAACAATAAAGGAAGTTGTGAATATCCTCAAGGCGGAATTAGATAAAGAATAAGCTTCTCCCGGACAAAGAAGAAGTGATTGAATATTTATTTAAGAGGTTACTATAAAGGGATATATGACTGAAGACAAGAAGGCCATACGTTTAAGCAAAGCAGCCCGCGAATTCAATGTTGGGATACAGACTATTGTTGATTTCCTCCACAAAAAGGGAATTGAAATCAGTCATGACCCCAACGGTAAAATTCCTCCTGAGGCATATACACTGATACTGAAAGAGTACAGCGGCGACCTCAGTGTTAAAAAGGATGCCGATAAACTGGCTCTCAAAGAGAAGGTTACTCTCAAGAAGTCGCTCTCCATCGATGATATGGCGACAGTTAAGGAAGGTGATTCATCAGAGCCTGATGAAGATTTCCTTATTACCGACATCTCGGGGGTGAAGAAACATATTGACCTGCATGCCGAGGTAAAAAAGCCGGAGATAAAGACCGTTGGAAAGATTGATCTTAACCCTCCGGCCAAAACCGTAAAGAAAGAACCTGTACCGGCACCGGAAAAGGCCAAATCGCCTGAACCTGTCGTACCTGAAATCACGCCTGCTGAGTCTGAAACTGAAACGGCCAGACAAAAAAAAGAACCAAAGGTTGTAGGTCAGGTAGACCTCGAAAAACTCACCGGCAAGCCGGAAAAGGGAACGAAAAAAACCGCTCCGAAGACGGCCGACGTGAAGCCTGAAATCGCTGTACCTGTTGAAGAACCAGTGGCGGAACAGCCTCCTGCCCCGGCAGAACCGCCGGAAGCACCTGTTCAGTCTCCTGCTGCTCATGAACCCAAAGAAACTGAGATCTACCGTCCGGGATATGAAAAACTTAAGGGCCCTACGATCCTCAATAAAATAGAACTGGTGCCTGAAGTCAAGAAGACCAAGGAACAGGTTGCCGAAGCACGGCAGAAGCATGATGACAGGAAAAAGCGTGAGAGGATAAAAGCCAGACCAAGGGAAAAAGTTGCTCTCGACCAGGCACCGGGACAGGCCGCCGAAGTCAAAAAAGACAAGAAGCCGGTGAGCGGCGGCGGCCCCAGGGACCATCGCCCCGACAGGAAGAAATCATTCCGGGCACTGCGTCCTGAAGTTGACAAGGAAGATGTCTCCAAGAACATCAGGGACGTGAACCTGCTTATGAGTAAGAGCAAGTCCAAAGTTGCCAAATACCGTCGTGACAAGAGAGATGCCGTCAGCCAGAGAATGAGGGATGACACTGAGAAGAAAGAACTCGAAAAGAGCGTTCTGAAAGTCACTGAGTTTGTTTCTGTAAACGAGCTGGCGACCATGATGGACGTTCCGGTGATTGATATCATATCTACCTGTATGAGCCTCGGCCTTATCGTCTCAATAAACCAGAGGCTTGATGCCGAGACGATGGCTATGGTGGCAGAAGAATTTGGTTTCACCGTTGAGTTTGTCAGCGCTGAGCTTCAGGAAGCGGTAAGGGAAGAGGAGGATGAACAGGTTAACCTCGTTCCGCGCCCGCCGATAGTCACCGTCATGGGACACGTCGACCACGGTAAGACAAAACTCCTTGACTATATCCGGAACACTAACGTGATCGCGGGTGAAGCAGGAGGAATAACACAGCATATCGGTGCTTACAGCGTATCACTTAACAATGGAAAGATCATTACTTTCCTTGACACCCCCGGTCACGAGGCTTTTACAGCCATGCGTGCAAGAGGTGCCCAGATAACCGACATCGTAATTATCGTTGTGGCTGCCGATGACGGCGTCATGCCTCAGACACGTGAAGCGATCAACCATGCACATGCAGCAGGTGTACCTATAATATTTGCCATCAACAAGATTGACAAGCAGACAGCTAATCCTGACAGGATACGCGAGGAGCTTGCCTCAATGAATTTCCTTGTTGAGGAGTGGGGTGGCAAGTACCAGTCACAGGAGATTTCAGCCAAGAGCGGACTCAACATTGACCTGCTGCTTGAAAAGATCCTTCTCCAGGCTGAGATGCTTGACCTGAAAGCCAATCCTGACAAACTCGCCCTCGGCACCATTCTGGAGTCTTCCCTTGACAAGGGGCGCGGCTTTATGGCTACCATACTTGTGAAAGCAGGTACGCTTCATCTCGGTGAGGTTGTTCTTGCGGGTGCATCATTCGGCCATGTCAAGGCCATGTACAACGAACGTAACCAGAAGGTTGATGAAGCCGGACCGTCAGCACCGGTTTTAATTGTCGGTCTCAACGGAGCTCCTCAGGCAGGTGACAAGTTCAATGTCATGGAGTCTCCCAATGAGGCAAAAGAGATAGCTACCAAGAGAGCGCAGCTGCAGAGAGAGCAGGGGTTGCGCACACAGAAACATATCACTCTTGATGAGATCGGTCGCCGTATTGCGATAGGAAACTTCCAGGAGCTTAATATCATTGTCAAGGGCGACGTGGACGGGTCTGTTGAAGCTCTGAGTGATTCACTCATCAAACTCTCAACCGAGGAGATACAGGTTAACATCATCCATAAGGCCGTCGGACAGATATCCGAATCTGATATCCTTCTCGCTGCTGCTTCCAATGCAGTGGTGGTTGGCTTCCAGGTAAGACCGTCGCTCAGCGCACGAAAACTTGCTGAGAAGGAAGGTATTGACATCCGCCTCTATTCAATTATCTATGATGCTATTGAGGAGATCAGGGCAGCAATGGAAGGCATGCTTTCACCTGAGATCAAGGAAGAGATAGTGGCTACAATTGAGGTACGGGAAGTATTTAATATAGGTAAGGTCGGCACCATCGCCGGATGTTTTGTCCGCGAAGGCAAGATCACCCGTAACACCAAAGTCAGGGTCATACGTGACGGCATCGTGGTTCACACCGGTGAACTTGGCTCACTCAAACGGTTTAAGGATGATGTGAAAGAGGTTACCTCAGGCTACGAGTGCGGACTGAACATCAACGGTTTCGATGATATCAACGTAGGGGATATTGTTGAAGGTTACCAGACGGTTAAAGTCAAAAAGACACTTTAATCAGGAAATCGCAAATCGCAAATCGCAAATAAAAAAAGCTGCTCGCGCAGCTTTTTTCATATATGTATTTGTGGGTCTATGCTCCGATCAGCTTCATATATGCCCCGGCATCAAGCAAGGCATCTATCTCCGATAAATCATCCATAGCCACTTTTATCATCCAGCCTTTACCGTAGGGATCGCTGTTGACAAGCTCTGCTGCATCGTCAAGCTCAGAGTTCTTTATGGTTACGGTGCCGCTCACAGGCATGAACAGATCAGACACCGTCTTCACTGCTTCAACAGTGCCAAAGACTTCACCGTGGCCAAGCTTCTCTCCCATGGTCTCTATCTCAATGAAAACTATATCGCCAAGCTCACGCTGCGCAAAGTCAGTAATACCAACAGTAGCCTCCTTGCCTTCAACAAGAACCCACTCATGATCCTTGGTGTACTTCAGATTTGCAGGAACATTCATCACTTTAAGATTTAATTAGTTTAACTGTTCAGGGTAAAAGTCAGGTTGTCAAAAATACATCTTTTTTAATATTAAAAAACTGATTTTCGGATTATTTAACCTTCCCCGGGAGGCTGTTACTGCACAAGGGTAAACCTGAGTGAGAAGCCGAAATTGGTGTTGGAAGTACGGAAGGTGTTGGCCACAAACGGGTCATTCAGGTTATGATCAGCATATATCTGCAGCATGAATCTGTCACTAAGCACATAGTCTGCGGTGGCTCCGACAGTAAATACCTTTTGGCCGGCGACGGGCTGATTGACCTCTTCTATCAGCTTGCGGGCCAGGGTCTTATTATTCCTCATCGAGAAATCAAGCCTCAGGTTCAGGTCGCTCTCCAGGGCACGCTGACCTCCCCGTGACTTCAGGGTGATTGCCACATTGTCAAACCTGTAACCGGCACCTATGGTGATCTCATCATTCCTTATATCGGCCACCTGGTTGCTTGCCAGGTTAAGGGTGACTGTGCGCGATTTGCGGTACTCAAGCCTGGTCGTAAGCGAGTTCTTCCATCCCAGGTCAATATTGATCAGCGGACTGAATTGCTCGTTGATAACAACAGCATTTATCTCGAATTCCGGGATGAAGTTCGAGCTCATATCACGAATCATACTCAAACCATTTGCATTCGGGTCGTAATAGAGACTGCTGTTAAAGGAACCGATAGTATATGTTGATCTGTACTGGTGAGAAAGGCTCACAGAGTTGAATACTTTTCTGACTGCGGCGAACTTAGTCAGTCCTTCAAAATTTATACGCCAGTTGGGCATCATATGAATCCACGAGGGGAAAGTCTCCAGCGGGATCTTATTCGGGTCTCTCTTCGTGTAAGCAGCAAGGAAAGCCGGCACCAGAACCTCGCTTGATGTCATGCCGTAGCCGCTTGCGTAGGGTCCTTCAACAGGCTCCCCGGTAATCGGGTCAAAGTTCGGGTCATAGGATGGGTCAGCCGCACTGCGGTCATCACTTCTCCTCTGTGAGATAATGGATGTATAGTCCTTGAAATTCTCAAATGTCTGTGAGACGTAATCACCTGACTTTGGTATCTTCTCGAAGGCTGTACCCCAGGATATGACTGAGATGGTGAAGTTACCAGTCATGCGGGTGTTGCGTGTACTGTCAGGGAAGTTGCCGTTACTGTCTGCCCTCAGGTATGAAGAGATCGTCTCAGCATACCGGCGGTCACTGGTAAGATCAATTCGCAGGCCGGGGAACGGTTCGATATTGGCCCTGAGGTTAATCTGCTCCCGCTGACTGTATGCCGCAGGGTTGTTCAGCAGCGTGTCCGTCGTAATCCACCCGTTGCTGACCGCCTCATCAAAGAAACGCTCATCAGTCCCGCCTGCAAGAAAACGCCATCCCGGCGCTGACATACCATTGTAATTCTGCTGTCCAAGAACTGTTGCTCCCGGAAGATAGCCCGGCAATATATGTCCCTGATCACTTGTATATGTCCCTGAGACGTTCCGCACCATCATAAGGGCACGGATAAGATACCTCCCGGCAACGCTGGCCATGCTGGGCTTCTTCTCCACCCTGCCCTTCACTAAAATGCTTGCATTGGTGACGTCCGTATCGGGGGTATAGTCTATTCTCATGTCAGAAACAATGTCGAACTTTCCGTTCACCGGCGTACCGTCAGAAGCTGTCACGGTTACAGTGATATCTTTTGTTTTGAGATTATGATTTACTATTCTCGGCTTGCCGGCCTTCAGAGGCAGGCCGTTCCTGGTGTGAGTGACCTCCTCATATCCCAGGCTCATCCGGCTTTTTGCCCCGGGCTGTGTCGTAGCCTCGACCTCCTTGAGAAATTTGCTCTTGGTATAGAGATTGGTCAGATTGGCCTGCACGGTGAGCTGTCCGTTGCTTGAGTTTTTGATTGTATTTCCTGTCTCAATGTTCATTGAATCAGGGAAGATAGTTCCTGCAAGCCAGTCATACCTCGCGTTGTAACGCAGATTGGAGGTTACCCATGATAAAAGCGGCAGTTTATTCACGGGAATATTATAGTTGATGTTGAAGAGGTGATAGTAGTTTGTTGTCCTGCCAAAATTGGAGAGGCTTGTCATGACTGAATCACGCCATTCATCATAGATATCGGGGTAGCGTTCCTTGTCAACGCCGCCCTGGGGTTCATCGATGCGCGCAATTGTGCTGGCGGTAAAGTCGAACTTCAGCTGCTTCGTGATATCATACTTAATGTCATAGAACCATGACCATTGAAAGTCCTTTGTAAAAGTGGGCTGGATAAGCAGGCTGGAATTGTTGATATTGCGCGTCTTAACTTCGTTGTAATAACGGTAGATGTCGGTTCTGACTGTTATATGCTTCGGGAAGAGATAGATATTGAAGTCCTTTAGCAGCCTGAGGGCGGGTGAGCTGAACAATCCCGATTTCTGGAAGGGTGTATAGTTTTTCGGCATTGCCTCATAGTCATATGATACGCCTGCCCTTCGTGTCTTTTCAACGTCAATCTCAGTTTTGGTGCCTGAGTTATATATCTCATTATAGGCATAGCTTACTGACAGGTTCGCAGGGTCCCATGCATGAGGCTTCTCTCCCCTTCGTGATGTACCTGCATTACTGACTGTTATGGTAGTACGGCGCAGATAATCCTCCGCCAGATTGAGTATTGAGTCCCTTTCTGCCTTGTTCGCTGCATTGTCAAGCGCCTCATTAAGAGGGACATCCGGATTAAGAGGGTCATACTGCGGCCTTATGCGGTTCTCTGAAAAGCCCATATAGACGGGTATCCGCATTGCGGCTTTTTCAGGGAAGAATTTCCCCAGTTCCAGGTTCGATGACAGGTCGTACTGTATGACCTGCTGCATGCTGCGTTCATTTACCTTCTTCTCGATACTTCCCCATCCGGCGGTGCTCGTCTGGCCAACAAGGTTAACTGTGCCAAGGTCAGCAAGGTGAGCCTGCAGCTGAGCGTTGGCAGCCCAGCCTCCGTCTTCACGGAAGTCGCTCAGGCGCAATTCGTTTATCCACACCTCGGCTGACTTGGGCGCGCCATCATCATTCAACGGATTACGGGTCCTGATCGGGTTCCTGACACCTGCCATAACAACCTTTACGTTGCTCAGGTTGGGATTACCGCTGATGGAAATGCGGGCACCGTCGATAGACACTGAATAAACATCCCCTTCGCTGAGCGTGGATCCGCTTGCACGCATTGCATCGTCGCGTGCCTGCTTGGCATCGAGAAGTTTCGAGAGGTCAATCTCCACCTTGTTCTCCTCAGGCCATACAATGGCTCTGTCTTCATCGCTCTCGTTGCTGTACATGCCATAGGGAGTAAGCTTGAGAGGTATTTCATATTCATAGAAGTTATTCTTGTGATCTGAGCCCAGCCTCACAAACACGGTGACCTCATCTTCCAGCAAAGGCTCGCCTATAAGCGCTTCAGCATGCACCTCCATCTTCAGTTTACGGTATTGCCGCATATCAAGAGTGACATCCTTATATGTCGCCCTGGCATCACCGTCGGCAAGCTCCCTGACACGCAGCACCATCGACTGCTCGTTGAGCTGTGTCAGCTGCGGGTTGGCAGGGTCTATCACACGGTCAAAGCCCGGAGGCAGAACATAATTCACCGGTTCCTTGCCGGCGTTCTCCTCAATGCTCACCGAGCTGATCTCAAAAGTACCATCCTCCTCTTCAGGGATGGTGATGCGTTCACCGCCCTCGAAGAAAGTGAGATTATACTTGCGCCACTCTGACCTGACAAGCTCAAGACGGGCAAAACGCATTATCAGATCCTCATCGAAGTCGCGCATGAACATACGCAGGAACCTTATCGATTTGAAATCACGTATCGAGCCTATTACCCTTTCGTAATCAGTTATCGGGATCTTGAACTGGTACCACGTCACAGGAGATTTTTCCCCGTTGGCAAAGGTGGCAGTGTAATCGACGGCATCAACGATAAAATTTCTTCCGACAACCATATCCTCCGGCCTCAGGCTGACATGATACTGGTAGTAACTCTCCGTTTCACTCAGGGTGTTGTCGCGGTTTATGTCCTCCATGTCAGGCAGTGTCGAACCGCTGGTAGGATATGATTCATCCGACATCTCAGAAGTGGGTGAGTTGCCGTCGGTGCCGTTGAAATGCTTATACCTCTCAAGAATGCCCAGCTCATAGAGGTCATAGTCGCTGCCGCGGAAATAATGGAAGTCATCATTCGACGGATCCATAAAGATCGAGTCAAGCACCTCAGGGCTGACCACCACGCCGACGGCCTGGAGAAAACTGTCAAAGAAAGTACAGCTCGTCTTCATCGCTGAGACCGTCAAGTCCCACATCCTGGTAACGCCGTGACTCAGGGTCATTGTCAAAAGCCTGTACCACTGCCTGCACCGTAGGCACACGTCCCCAGACCGTTGTGTCAACGTTAACCAGTACCGATGATGTTGGCAGACCGTTCTCAAACATCTTGCGCGAATCCCGGAGGATATCCTCCGAAATATTTCCAAGATTGAAATAGAGATCACCGCCGTCATGATCAGGATTCTCAACGAAGGGATCCATGACCCAGAATTTAAGATACTGGATATTTGCCGATTCAAAGTCATTTGTAAGAAGCTCGCGCATCATCCCTCCCCAGCGCGTGCTGGGATTATTCAACAGACCGTCGGCATTGATACCGGCAGAGTAGCTGTCAGGTGACACATCGAAGTTGTACGGGCCCTTCTCATCAGGATAAAAGGCTACGTTGAGCACTGATATGTTGGTCGGGATACCGCTGGCAGACTCTTTATACGGGAATATCTCCGTCTCGTATATTTCCCTTACGAAGTGGCTTGACTGAAGGTCAGGATCAGCTTTTATATGATCAGGGGTAGTTGATCCGTTGCGCAGAAACAGGGGGTCAATAACGTACCACGCCGTTCTGGCCCTGTTGAAACCTGACCGCAGATCCTTGCTCAGTCTTGCTTCAGGGAAAAGCTGATCCTGTCCCTGCGGCACACTCGCCATTGACCATGCATTGAAAGCCCGCAGATCAAGGGATATCTCACTGGCCTCAAAATCATCGATATAAACGGCTCCTTCAGATGTGATTGCCTTGCTGTGCCCCGGGACAAGCTGTGCAAACTCACCAAAGAAATCTATTGATGAGGGTGCATTGGTCTCAATGAACGGCAGCCAGTCAACAGCATTTGTAAGAAATGTCGACTCCGCCCTGTAAGATGCATCAAAGCCGAAAATAGTGTTGGAGATGGGATCATCACCGTAAGTGACTTTCTGGGTATATGGCCTCTCGGTAAGATGCAGTACGGTACCTCCGAGGTTAAGCTTGTCGGAGATCCGGTAATTAAGATGGGTTCCGAGGAGCGATTTGGTCTGCAACCCGAAGAACTGGTTGCTTTCAAGCGAGACCTGAACGGGTGTTTCGGATTCAATAATGGCAGCGTTGATGATCTTGACCGAACCGAGGTTGTAATCAACTGTATAATCCACATTCTCGGTGAGTGTCACGCCTCCCGCAGTCACCTTTACTGAGCCCTGCGGTATATTGGCAACGTTCAGCTTTATCTCCGAGCCCGTGGCTGATGTAAACTGTCCGCTGAGGATGTACTTGTTCTTCTCCGCCATCTGCCTGGCGACCGTCTGGGTTGAATCATAAAGTTCTGTGAAAACGTATTTTTGTATCTGTTCAGGATCAGTTAAGTATTTTAGCAGGTGTCTCCCGAAAGGCTCCCTCACGGGGAAGATAATGCGCCCCTTGTCGGCCATCACCGTGACGCCGTCAACAAAGTCAAATAAACCGTCAGGCACCCGGTCAAGCTGTGAGTTGAGCTGATCAAGCCCAAGCGCCTGCAACAGCACCTGATCGCTTATCGGTGTGCCGGGAAGGTAGTTCAGTGCGTTGCCTGTCTTGTCATCCTGGTACAGTATGTTGACTTCAAATTTACTTGCCTCAATACGGCCCGAGCCGATATTGTAAATGTTTTTCATCATCAGCTCCCAGGTGGGTATGCGAGGACTGAGTGTAGTACCCTTCAGCAGCTTAAGGATCAGCGCCTCAGGAGCATTGATACCGTCTGTCGAGAACTCCCCCACCTTGAACACCTCGCCGTTGTACGTGTATTCATAGGCTACCGCCAGCACCTCATCATTGTTCAGCGCCACATTCAGTGAGATGTAACCAAGCTGCTTGTTTACAGTGTATTCGCGTTCGGTCAGCTTACGTGCGTTCTCTATCTTTTCGTAATCGCGGCCAATCTGAAAATCGGGGTACAGTGAGGCAAAGGCATCAGCCACCTGGTCTATGTTCCTCACACTGCTGTAGGTGGTGTTAAGTTCGTTATAAAGGGCATTGCTGTTATTGGCCGGGTTTATCGGAGAGCCCGGCGTGCTCTGGAACTGTGGAATTGTATTGTAAATGTTCGCCTGGTTCTCGGCAAGGTCGAGGAAGGCAACGATATTACGGTTGCTTACATCTTCAAAACGGCTGGTGGCGTTTGTGATCCAGACCTCAATCTTTTCGATGTTCAGTCCGGTGCTTACTATCGGGAGGTTCTCGAGTGCCACATCAAAGTTATCCTTGAAATTCTGCGACAGGAAGAAGTGCCTGTTGGCTTCATAATCATCGACCGTGATCTCATAGTCAGTCAGCTGAGCCCCTCCCTTCATCTCCACCACGGATGACTCGCCCTTCTGCTGTGAAAAGATCGAAGTCATTGTCAGCTTGCCGAACTTCAGCTCGCTTTTCAGTCCGAAGAGGCTATAGCTGCCGGTGATAAGCGTACCGTTCAATGGAAGGGTGACATCTCCCGCCTCAAGCTTCTGGATGATCTCGTCCTCCTTGCCGGAGTATTCCAGCTTGGTGCGGTTCTCGAACTCGAACATCGCCTCGGTGTTGTAGTTGATGCCGAGCTCCATTTTGTCACCGATGGTGCCGGTGACATTCATCTGTATCTTTTCCTGAAAGTCGAATGTGGGAATGGTGCGAAGATTCTCCGAAAGAGTCGGGTTCTCAGTGTGCGAGATGTTTATTCCGAAGATGAGCTCGGCTGATCCCTGCGGCACGATGTTTATCACATTGCTTCCGAAGATCTTGTCAAACGTCTCGCCCCCGACCTCTATCTGGGGTATCAGTGACGACCTGAAACCGGTGACATCACCCCGGAGATTTGCGTCCCAGTATTCACGCATTGCCTGGTCAAACTCGAACTTCCTGTACTCATCCGGATTCATGAAGACTGGCTTGCGGTAATCGAGGGCGCCTATCTTCTGATAGATGATATACTGATTATTGCGACCGTCATATTCGACATTGGTGGTGATATTCGACGGGTTGTCAAGATAAAGGGGCGATGATCTCCTGGCTTCCCAGGGAAGGGCAGGATCGGCGTTGAGTTTCAGGATGGAATCGGCGGCTGTCTGGGCAGACAGAGACAGAGTGGCAACTGAGAGGGCGACTAGAAGTCCCCCCCTGATTATCAGACCTCTATTTCTTAGATAAAACTGCAATCCGGCGCCTCTGATTTATAAGAGT
This sequence comes from uncultured Bacteroidales bacterium, assembly GCA_963780735.1. GTDB lineage: Bacteria > Bacteroidota > Bacteroidia > Bacteroidales > VadinHA17 > SR-FBR-E99. The sequence goes on along the minus strand of CAWADB010000008.1, from coordinate 105,866 downwards.
TTCAGCGCCCTCCTCACTATTTCTTCCACCTGAAGGTTTCTGTTCTCTTTCAGGAGGTTATCAATAACCTTCGTGGCGCTGTTCCTGGCAAAGCCAAGCATTACTAAAGCAGATAACGATTCTTCGCGCGCAGTATTGTCGGAAAATGCAATAATTTCACCGGAACCGGCATGTTTTTCCACCTTGTCTTTCAGATCGACAATTATTCGCTGTGCGGTCTTTAATCCGATGCCTTTTACCGACTTGATAAGATTGACATCGGCATCAGCGATTGCCCGGCGCAAATCAGCCGGTTTAAACGATGAAAGCATGATGCGGGCAGTGCTTGCACCGACGCCTGAAACAGAGATGAGCTGTCTGAACAGATCACGCTCCTCGTCTTCGGAAAAACCGTACAGAATATAGGCATCTTCACGAATGGCTTCGTGTACCAGAATCTTGCAGGTGACCGCTTTATCAAGCGCAGCATAGGTGTTCAGTGAAATGTTGAGATTGTACCCTATACCGTTGCACTCAACCACCACACATGCAGGATTGAGTCCGGTGACTTTGCCGGTTATATAATCAATCATAGGGCAGGATCGTAATTTTCAGGTTCGGGAGGAAGCTCATCCACATGATCAGCATGTATCTCAACCTTCTGAGGCTGCAACGGATTACGAAGAAGTTCATCGTACATCTCCCTGTTTCGGAAGATGTCACAGGCAGTATAGATAGCCTGGCGCATTGAATTGCCCGAAGCCTCATTTTTGCCGGTTATGTCGAACGCGGTGCCGTGGACCGGTGAGGTCCGGATAACCGGTAATCCTGCAGTATAATTTACACCCGTGTCAAAGGCAATAACCTTGAAAGCGCCCAGCCCCTGGTCATGATACATGGCCAGCACGGCATCAAACTTGCTGAAGGCGCCTGATCCGAAGAACCCGTCTGAAGAGTAGGGTCCGAAAGCAAGTATGCCCTCCTCATTGGCTTTGGCAATCGCAGGTATGATTGTCTCTTTCTCCTCCATGCCCAGCAGGCCGTTTTCGCCGGCATGAGGATTGAGGCTGAGAACAGCTATGCGCGGTCCGCGTATTGCAAAATCGCAGAGCAGCGAACGGTTCATCAGCCTGAGCTTGTGTATGATGAGAGGCACGGTAAGGGCACCGGCAACATCCTTCAGCGCCATGTGTCCGGTTACAAACCCTATCTTCATGCTCTCACATAACATGAACATCAGCACATCATTGGCATTGAGCTTCGACTTCAGATAATCGGTATGCCCTGTAAAATGAAACTTGTCCGATTGCATGTTGTGCTTGTCGATGGGGCCTGTGATCAGCACATCGATCTTATGAGCCATCAGGTCAGCCACACCTGCCTCCAGCGCAGCCAGAGACGACTGCCCTCCTTCGGGTGTCGATTTGCCAAGCTCAACACGCACCTCATCGCCGAGACAGTTAACCAGGTTGGGTTTTTTAGGGTGTGCCTCATCAACAGATTTGATATTGTTGAAGCTGAAGTTGGTTATATTAAGCACCTTGCGGTGATAGGCAGCTACCTTGGGTGAACCGTAGACAACAGGTACACAAAGATCCATGATTGCCGGCTCAGCCAATGCCTTGATGATAACTTCATATCCGATACCGTTGATATCCCCGTGGGTTATCCCGGCAATTATAGGTTTTTTTTCCATTATTATTCCGGTATTTTGAACACGCAATGCCATGTTCAGGGTGGTAAAGTTAATTAAATTATTCAATGATTTAGCTATATTGTGTTACCTTTGCGGTCACCGTTGACAGTGCGCAGGGTATCATAAAATGGCTGCCGGAGAACATTTATACAGAAAGATTTCGGAAGGGAAAAGGATCACTGCCGGAGAGGCTCTTGATCTCTGGAATGAGGCTTCCCTGGCTTTGCTTTTCCGGATGGCTGATTCTGAACGCCGGCGCCGGCATAGCGATAACCATGTGGGATGGATGATAGACCGCAATGTCAATATCACCAACATCTGCTTTTCCCAGTGCCGTTTCTGCAATTTCTGCCGCACCTCAAAGAGTGATGATGCCTATGTGACGACAGATGCCGAATACGACAGCAAGATTTGTGAGATGATCGCCCTTGGAGGTGATCAGCTTCTCCTGCAGGGAGGAATGAATCCTGCCCTTGACCTGGATTATTATACCGGCCTCTTCAGGGGCCTTAAGGAACGGTGGCCTCAGATAAAACTGCATGCCCTTGGTCCCCCTGAGATCGTTTACCTGGCCGCAAAGGCAAAGATGAGCTTCCGCGAAGTGCTTGCCGCACTGAATGATGCCGGTCTTGATTCTCTTCCCGGTGCCGGGGCTGAGATCCTTGTTGACAGGGTCAGAAAAAAAGTATCCCCGGCAAAAGCTACCGCCGATGAGTGGCTGGGAGTCATGCGCGAGGCGCACAGGCTCAATCTGCCCACTTCGGCGACAATGATGTTCGGGCATGCTGAGACTGTGCCGGAACGGATTGAACACCTGATTCGCCTGCGCGACCTGCAGGATGAGAAGCCCGAAGGACACTACGGTTTCATCACCTTCATCCCGTGGCCGTTCATGGACCGCGGCACAACGCTTGCTGATAAGGACGGTATCCGAAGCAGTGTCACAGCGGCAGACTACCTGAGGCTGGTTGCCCTGAGCAGGCTGGTCCTCGATAATATTCCGAACATACAGTCATCAATACTCACCGTGGGCCGCGATACGGCAATGATCTCACTTCACGGCGGCGCCAACGACCTTGGTTCGGTGATGATAGAAGAGAATGTCGTCAGCGCTGCCGGTGACGCCTTCAGGGTCAACCCTGAAGAAATGAAACAGATTATCAGGGATGCAGGATTTATTCCGGTAAGGAGAGACCAGCGCTATCTGGCTGTCGGGAAACCCGGGGAATAGGAACTCTTCAGGTGACCCGGCGAATAGGAACTCTTAAGGTGACCCGGCGAATAAGAGCTCTTCAGGAAGCTTTGCAAACGGTGTACATCAGCGCCTCTACCTGGCGCAACAACTCCCTCTTTTCCTCTCTCGGCGCATAAACAAAGCCGGTCACAATTACAGCCCGTGATGTTTGCGGATCAATGAAAGCATAGGAGATGAACGGCCCTCCCATGAAGCCTCCTTCCAGCGTCCATAACCCACGCATTTCTATACAGTCAGTATCGTTTCGCCTGAAGGAACGGCAGCTGACTGTCATATGCTTTTCAATGACCATGAATGAGGCGCCGTCAGGACCTTTTATTTCTGCCGACATAATCTTTTCCGTCAGGTCCGCAAGCTCGATGCATCCTATCCTGGAGGATGGGCGCTCACCGACAGATACTATCAAAGACTGTGTTGTAGCCTGTGTCTCGGCAGAGATTATCACGAGTCCTTCACGGGTGAAGTCAGTTCTGTAGCCTGCCGGCATGATGATCTCCCAGGCGCTTTCGCCTGATCTGACAATGCTTCGTTTCCTTCCGGCCGACTCAGTAAGCCATGCGGTGAGTCTCTCACGTTCAGCATCGTTTATGTGCCGGCGGATTTCTTCAGCATTTTTACTGATGCATAACGCCATGCTGGCTGTGTCCGGTGCCGTAATACTGATCACGAGTTGCGTCTCTGCCCACCTGTTCCGTTCATATGTCACTTCCGGGTCAGTCTTATTCCTGTCAATTGCTGTGATTATTATGTTGCGGTGAGAGACCAGTATGTCGCGGAAGCCCTCAGGGTTGACAGGTTGCAGGTCGAAAGCAGGCTCCGGTTGAGGCAGGCCTATGAGAACAGGTGCAACCTCCTCTCTTAATGCTTTGCCGGGGGCTCCGTCCCATAAAACCTTTTCTGCCACCACCATGACATCCCCTGTCGAGCCGGTGACATTGGGGAGTGTTCTTGTCAGTGATGAGTCTCCGCAGGAGGCCAGCACAAACATTAAAACAGATGAAAGCGTTAAAAGGCTTCTCATTGCTCCCTTGTTGAAATAAAAAGCCTGCACTCACATGCAGGCTCTGTCTTCAGATATGCTGATATTATTTTGTCTCCCCGGTATCTTTTTTGACATCAGTGTTGTCTGTGTCCTTTGCTTTCTTAAACTCCTTCAGTCCCTGCCCGATACCCTTCATCAGTTCAGGTATCTTACGGCCGCCAAAAAGCAGTACAACTACCAGTAATATGAGGACAATCTCAAGAGGCCCTATCTTTCCCATGACGTTTATTTTTTAATTACACAAATGTACAAATTCTTTATTAATGGATATTAATTGTTGCCATTATTCACTTCCTGATAAGTTTGAGGATATCGTTTCCGTTGGCAAATATCAGCAAAGCAAACAGTATAACCATACCTGCAATCTGGGCATATTCCATGAACTTGTCGCTGGGTTTTCTTCCGGTAACGACCTCGAAGATCAGGAACATAACATGTCCTCCGTCCAGAGCAGGTATCGGGAGAATGTTCATAACAGCCAGTATCAGTGAGAGAAAGGCGGTCAGATTCCAGAATGACTGCCAGTTCCAGCTGCCCGGAAAAATACTCCCGATTGCAATAAAACCGCCGAGTGATTCGTACGCCTTGGTGTCTTTGGTAAATATCAGCCTGAACTGCTTCAGGTAGTCCCTGGTTGTATTCCATCCCTTGCTTATACCGGCAGGGATAGCCTGAAAGAAGCTGTAATGCTTTGTGCTGAGTTCCAGAACGCTGCCCGCTTCCCTGAAAATACCAAGGATACCGGCTTCCGTGGGGCTCACTGTGAAATCAACCAGCCCGCTGTCTCTCCTGACAGTGACTGTCAGAGGGGTGCCCTTGTGGGATGCAAGGTAACCCTGGAACTCGTCATACCAGGCAAACTCGATATTGTCAAGCGCCACTATCTCGTCTCCGAGGTTTAGGCCTGCTTTCTGCGCAGGGGAGTCTTTGGAAAATTCGGCGACCACAAACGGTCCGAATGGAATCCTTGCATCCAGGAATGCATCTGGGCTTTTCAGTAACAACGGTATGAACTCGCGGCCGATTGGCACATCAACCGTCGCACCCTGACGGTCAACGGTTATGACCTTCCTGTCGTTAAGGAGTATATCGGGGATGATTGCATAGAAGTTGTCAACGGGCTGACCGTCAACCGAAATGATCTTATCGCCGTTGCGCAGACCCATGGCATAACCCGTTGAGTCTGTAAGAATGCCGTATTTGACATTGGCGGCAGGGAGATATGTCTCACCCCAGACACTTAAGATAGCAACGTAGATTAACAGTGCGAAGATAAAGTTGAAGAACACGCCGCCGAGCATTATCATAAGACGCTGCCATGCTTTCTTGGATCTGAATTCATAAGGCTGCGGTGGCTGTTTCATCTGCTCACGGTCCATCGATTCGTCAATCATGCCCGATATCTTGACGTACCCCCCAAGAGGGATCATGCCGACGCCGTACTCGGTCTCGCCCCACTTGTGTTTAAAAAGCGCAAACGGCCAGTCGAAGAACAGATAGAACTTCTCAACCCTTGTCTTAAAGTAACGTGCAAGGATAAAATGCCCGAATTCGTGAACTATTACAAGTATGGAAAGCGATAGCAAAAGCTGAATGATCTTTATTATAACTGTCATTGTTTATGTGTTTTACTGATAAATTCCGAAGCGAGTTCCCTGCTTCTGCTGTCGGTCTCCTCATAAACGCCCAGGGAGGCTTCGTTGTTGAATAATGTTTTTTCAAGGACATACTCCACCGTGCCGGCTATCTGCATGAAGCCAAGTTTATCGTTCAGAAATGCTTCAACAGCCACCTCGTTGGCAGCATTCAGGGCACATGGCATATTGCCGCCTGCCTTTAATGCCTCACGTGCCAGGGAGAGGTTGCGGAAACGCAGTAAGTCGGGCTTTTCAAAAGTCAGCGAGCCCAGCTCTGCAAGTGAAGGACGCGGCAGGTCCGTCATAACCCTGTCGGGATATGTAAGTGCATATATGATAGGCAGGCGCATGTCAGGAACGCCCAGCTGTGCCTTCAGGGAGCCGTCAGTAAACTGGACAAGAGAATGGATTATGGACTGCGGATGAATTAGCACGTCTATCTTTTCGGCTGGTACGTCAAAGAGCCAGCGGGCCTCAATAACCTCCAGCCCTTTGTTCATCAGCGTTGCCGAGTCAATGGTTATCTTGTTGCCCATGCTCCAGTTGGGATGACGCAGTGCCTCTCCGGGGGTGACTTTCGCCAGTTTCTCTGCCGGGGTGTTGCGGAACGGTCCTCCTGATGCTGTCAGGATAATCTTTTCAATTGATTCATGAGGCTCCCCGTTTATGCATTGCATTATGGCTGAGTGTTCCGAGTCTACAGGAAGGAGCCGGCAGCCTGTTCTGGCTGCAGTGCTGGTTATCATCTCCCCCGCCACAACGAGTGTCTCCTTGTTTGCCAGTGCCACCTCCTTGCCTGCCGCGACGGCGGCAGCTGTGGGACGCAATCCTGCAAACCCGACAACGGCAGCGACGACCGTATCAACATTTGCGGAGGCAGCGACGGCTTCAAATGCCTCCTGTCCGGCCAGCACCTCAATACCAAGACCGGCAAGACCGTCTCTGAGTTTCTTATAAGAAGCCTCGCTTCCGATAACAACCGTCTCAGGCCTGAAGAGTTTAGCCTGCTTCATCAGCAGGTCAGCATTGCTGCCGGCAGTGAGCACGGTGACCGTGAACATATCCGGATACCGCGATACTATTTCGAGGGTCTGCGTGCCTATTGATCCTGTTGATCCGAGGATAGCCAGTCGCTTGTGCATCTGCCTGTCTGCTTTCAGAAGAAGATATATTTTGAGGGATCAAGGGCCTCGCCGTTATGCCACAGCTCAAAATGAAGATGTGGTCCGGAGGTATAAAGCTCACCCGAATCTCCGACTATGGAAATGGCCTCACCTGCCCATACCCTGTCACCCATTTCCTTCAGCAGCCTGGCATTGTGTTTATAAACTGAAACGAGGTTATTACGGTGCTGAATCATCATCACAAAACCTGTCTCCATAGTCCATCCGGTCATTACCACCGTGCCGTCAAGGGTCGATGAAACCACCGCTTTTGGCTGGGTGACGATGTCAGTGCCGTAATGTCTTGTGCGTTCTTCAAAGTTGCTGGATATAACACCTTTTACAGGCGGGAAAAAGTGGATGTTGGCAAGGCTGGTGCCCCGCTCAGCACCGGTGGTTCCTATCGAAAGGTTGTATTGTTCCTCCTGTTCGACACGCGTTCTGAAGATCGAATCTTCGGCCGATTTCCGGAAGTCAATATTACTGTAGTTGCGGGTGCTGTCTCTCATGGCTACGCTCTCAATGGGCTGTCTGCCGGAGATAACATCGTTAAGATCATTGAAATATTTGTCCCTTATAACCAGCTCACGTTCAAGCGAGTCAAGCATCAGCGCATTCATGATTATGTCACGTCTCAATTCCACACTGGGATAACCCGGGATGAATTCGCGCAGATTGGTGAAGGCTATCAGCGAGGTGTTGATGCCGATGATAAGAAGCACGAGAAGGGACATCGCCAGCAGGGCATTCGATTTGGTAAGGCGTACGCGCCATACCTCTTCAAAAGTCGTGTCATTGAATATGGCGAAACGGAATTTATCGCGCCACTTCCCTTTTCTTTTTTCGTTCTTAGCCATCGGAAAATGCGTCAGAGGGCACAAAGATAGCAATCATGTTGAAAATGCCTACCACCCAATTCCGTAATCCTCCCCGTAATTGCTTGACCCTCCCCAGAAAGTACCGTGCGCCGAATCAAATCCTATTGCGTTGACAGGACCTGAAGTCCTCTCCTGAAAAGATAGTCTGTATCCTCTTTCGGTGAGTTCTTTTCTCACCCATTCCGGCATGCTGCTGTTCAGAACAAGACCGCCTGTTATTTTCTCATGTTCACCGAAGCTTGAATACATCTGCAGCGTTTTGAATGAAGGAGCCTCGCAGGCCTCCTGTATTGTCATGCCGAACTCAGCCACATTCAGGAAGAACTGCAGCAGCAGCTGGTCCTGTTCATCACCGCCCTGTTTGCCAAAAGCCAGAAACGGTTTCCCGTCTTTCATTGCCAGTGTGGGTGTCAGGGTCACACGTGGCCTCTTGCCCGGCTCCACAACGTTAAACGGGTTCTCTTTCTCATCAAGCACAAAGCTCTGCATCCGCTGGCTCATGCCTACCCCGGTGTTGCCGGCTATGCAGGCAGGTATCCATCCCCCGCTGGGAGTGACGGAGACAACCCATCCCTGCTCATCAGCGGCCTCAATTGAGGTAGTTCCTGACTGAAATGTCTCAAGGAACCTTTCATATTTCTTTGGGTCATCGACAGGGAAAACACTGGTGTTGGAGGCGACCCATCCATTAAGCAGCGTTTCGAAAGGATTAGTTTTTCCCTCAAACGGATAGGGATCGCCGGGTCGGATGTCGGGATCGTTCCGGTCAGGATTGATCAGCCTGCTTCTCTCCCTGGCATATTCCTTCGACAGCAAACCCTTCATGGGTTCTTCCGGGGGAAAGGCAGGATCGCCGTAATAGAAATCCCGGTCGGCGTAGGCAAGGTTCATGGCCTGATAGAGAGTGTGCACATATCTCGCAGAGTTGTATCCCATCTCTTTCAGGTCGAAGTTTTCAAGTATGTTGAGTGTCTGCAGCATTACAGGACCCTGGGTCCACTGTTGCAGCTTATACACCTCTATTCCCCTGTATGTTGTCATCAGCGGTTCTTCGATCTTCACCTTCCATTGTGCCAGGTCGTCCATGGTGATCAGTCCGCCCTGTTCGCTGCTGCCCCTTACGAACTCGGTGGCAATGTCTCCTTTGTAAAAGCGGTCATAGGCTGCATAGATGGCCTCTTTTCTCGTTTTCTTCTTTTTGAGTGCTGTCTGTTCCGCCTCAACAAGTTTTGTCAGGGTAGCCAGCAGGTCTTTCTGAACAAAAACCTCTCCTGCCGAAGGCGCCTCACGGTCTTCTCCGGCATGGGGCAGAAATACTTTTGCGGAGTATGGCCACTCCTTTATCCTTGTTTTTTGCCGTTCAACGGAGTTGGCTGTCTGAGCTTCAATCGGATAGCCTTCTGCCATTTGCATTGCCGGGGCGAGCACCTCTTTCAGGCTCATGGTGCCGTATTCGGCGAGCATGGTCATCAGTCCGCCCGGCGTGCCCGGTGTCACGGCTGCCAGAGGGCCGTACTCGGGAGGGTATTTCATGCCCTTCGATTTGTAGAACTCAGCCGTGGCGCCTGTGGGAGCCACTCCCAGAGCGTTTATGGCGATGACCTTTTTTGTTTCCGGGTTATAGATGAGAGCCTGAGTCTCTCCACCCCAGCTAAGTACATCCCACATGGTGCATGTGGCGGCGAGCATGGCGCAGGCTGCATCGACGGCATTACCGCCCTGGTTAAAGATCATGGCGCCTGCGGTGGCTGCCAGCGGTTTGCCGGTGATAGCCATCCAGTGTTTTCCGTGCAGCGGCGGTTTCTGTGTGGTCACAGGAAATGAGTTGAATGACTGCGCTTCAGACATAATAAATATGCTTATGAGACTGAAAGAAATAATTATTTTTTTCATCACATTTCCCTTATAATACCGGATAGTGTCAAAGTTGTCCGGCCCAGTTGCAGATAGTTGTTTTTTCTGCGTCAGTAAGTTTTGCTTCAGGATTATTCTTAAGGAATTTCTTCGGAGGCATCTTGCCTTTGGTCACAATCTTCACGATGTCTTGTCCGATTGACTTCTGCTCCTCAGCGGAGGATTCATTCCATTCCGTAAAATTGACATGCATTTTTGCGAATGTGTTGCCGTCGTCAGAATGGCAACCTATGCATGATTTCTCAAGAATAGCTGTAACGGCTGCAGGTACCGGTTTGGACTTTCCAACCTCGTTCTGGACGCTTTGTGCCTTCACCGGGCAGGCAATGCAGACTAAAAAGAGAACTGCACTTACTGAAATGATGGTTTTAATGTTTTTCATGCTGATTATATTTAATCTGTATTAAGCGATTCAAAGATCATTTAATGAAAACCGGTCATAAAGATATACAGACATATTTTAAAAAACATTTTATCAGATAATATTTCACACAAGCTGATCAGAGCCCAGTTATAAAAGCCTTCATGTGTCTTAATTTCAATCTATTGAATAAATGTCGTGTGAATGACGTGTAAAGGACAACCAAAATATTTCGGCAATCTGTTTTTCAGTCGTAATATTGTCTTGTACTTAAATCACACCGCCATGAAACAACCGGAACTCGGAAAAAAAATCGTAGAACTTCGCAGGGAAAAAGGACTGACCCAGGAAGAGCTCGTAGACAGATGTAACATAAGTGTCAGGACCCTTCAGAGGATTGAAACAGGAGAGGTCACACCGCGGGTATACACAGTAAAGACCATACTTGCCGCCCTGGATTATGATCTGAACAAGATCTCGGACAGTGAGAGCAGCTTCTTCGGTAAAATTATATTGTTTTTCAAGGGCCTGTTTCTCATAGATATAGATCAGGACAAGCCTGCTGATTATCTTGTCAGGCAGCTGAATATTGCCTGGATACTGGGGTTAGTATATTTCATTGCAGGTTTCGCTGAAGCACCGGCGGAATACTTCAGGATGGAAGAAGACAGGATGATTTTCAGCACTGCGTTTTATGTAATAATGAAGGTCACAGTGCTGGTTTCGTTTTTCTTTTTCCAGCGTGGGTTTATTCTTATCGGGTTTATTTACAAAAACTACCTGTTGAAGATCGCCTCGTATATTCTTATTTTCTGCCTGGTGTTATTCATTGGGTATGATATTGCATCAGTATTTAACAGTGCAATTGAGCGTGAGTTTATTCTGGCGGGTGAGGCAATGACGTTTGGCGGTGCATGTATTATTTTCGGGTTCTCGCTCACAAGGCTGAGCAAAGCAGTTGGTTCGATAGCTAATTTTGCCGGAGTGTTTGAGATAGTGGCGGGGTGTTTTTATATTACGGTCTTATTGTTCTTCATTGGAGATATTTTATTGATTCCTGCAGATCTTTTCGCGATTGCAATTCTTTATAAAACAGGTGAGCTGATAAAATCGAAGCAGCAATAATTAATTCTGTTTTTGATATTAAAATTTTTGGTTGTATATTTGCACCCGATATTGCGGGGTGGAGCAGTGGCAGCTCGTTGGGCTCATAACCCAAAGGTCGGAGGTTCGAATCCTCCCTCCGCTACAAAGAAAAAGCCTTAGCGCGAAAGCGGTAGGGCTTTTTTGTTGACAGCCCGTCAAAAGCTTGCTTTTGAAAGGGATGGAGACAAAAAGACCGTAGTCCCGCGTTTAGCGGGACAAGGCTTTTTCCTTGTAAGTGCCCCAAATGAGGATCATGAGCGAAGCGAATAATCCTGCTTTTTTGTATTAAGGCGGATGCAGGGCTTTTTTTTTGACCTTTATACTTTATTTCGTATCATTAAGCCATGGGTTCAGAAGATACATATTACAGGCAGTTACAGGAACATCTTGATAAGCTGCCCATTGGATATCCTAAAACAAATTCAGGGGTAGAAATAAGGATTCTCCAATTGCTTTTTAAACCCATCGAGGTAAAAGTGGCTCTTTGCCTGAGTCTGGGAAATGCTTCCGTAGAAACGGTAAGGAAAAGACTTGATAAAAAATTCGGAATTTCTTACGAGCCCGGTAAGGTAGCAACAATACTTCATGATATGTTTATGAAAGGTTCTATTAACAGGTCGAATAAGGAGCCATTCAAATATAGCAATGCAATGCTTGCAATTGGGATGTTTGAACATCAGCTGGGTGACTTAAGCAAGGAAATGTTGGAGCTGATTCATCAGTACTTCGATGAGGGTTTTAATGATGAATTTTTTAAGTCTTCATTGCCGCAGCTACGCACAAGTCCCCATATGAAGGCTATTGTCCCGGAATTTAATATCGCCACATACGATAACATGCGGAAGATTGTGGAGAAGACAGATAAGTCCATACAGGTAGCAAATTGCGTATGCAAGGAAGGGGAGGCAATACTTGGTAAGCCATGCAAACAAACTAAAGATATCGAAGTTTGTTTGATGTTTGATGCGAAAAGCTATTTAGACAGGGGAAAGGCCAGAACTATAACTAAAGACGAGTGCATGGAAATCATTAACCGGGCCGAAAGGGAAGGATTGGTCCTGCAACCCGGGAATTCACTTCAACCATTTTGTATCTGCCTTTGTTGCGGGTGTTGCTGTGGCGTTCTGACCTCCGCAAAAAAATACAAGAAGCCTGCTGAATTAATTGCGCATAATTTTTATGCAAAAGTGGAGGAAGAATTGTGTAATGGCTGCACGCTTTGTGTTAAGAGATGTCAGATGGATGCTATTCAAATTGAAAATAAGAAAGCAATTATTGACCTTGATCGATGTATTGGATGTGGCCTGTGTGTTACTACTTGCAAAAAAGAAGCGCTGAGTCTGCTTGAAAAAACTAAAAAAACGATACCTCCCAGGAATGCAGCGATGCTCTATCTGGGCATATTGAGCGATAAAGTAAGCAAACGAAAGATGATGGGGAATATGTTAAAACTGCTTACGGGCAGGCAACTTTAGAATGGTGTTTTCCAGATATATTTTAAACGTTTTCCCCCGCAGATACAGATTATTTTCTCAGTTGTAAAAACTCCTGCAGTTTTATTATTCTGACAATATCTCTCATTAGATAAAGGTTAGATATTTCATCACATTCCGCTACAAAGAAAAGCCAGATCGGCCGAAGGCAGACCAGGCTTTTTTGTTGGTGGGCCGAAGAAAGCTTGCTTTCATGAGGGTCAGCAATAAAAAAGCCGTGAGACCTGCGTCAGCAGGTTTGGCTTTTCTTTGTAAGGGCCCCAAATGAGGATCATGAGCGAAGCGAATAATCCTGCTTTTTTGTATTAAGGCGGATGCAGGGCTTTTTCTTTGCATAAGCTCCCCACCTGAGGATCATATAATAATCCTTCCTTAACGCGAGCGTAAACCTTATGAGTTCTTGGGGCAAGAAGAGGGGTTTTGTGAGAGGTAATAGATCCCTACTCCCCAAACCTGATATATATTGTCCCCTGAAGGGTTTCTCCCTTATAGATATTTTTCTTTCCCTGCGGACCCTCCTCATCCGCTCTTGAAAACTTTGTTCCAATCGGGCTTATTCCGTGCAGGACTGAAATATCACCGGATGGGAAAGATGGGGTCATTCCTCCCATTACTCCTCTCAGGTTGGTAGCTGTTGCGGGTGTAAAAAGATGCAGAAAAAGATCATCCGTAGCCGATACAATAGTTATTGGGATCTCCCGGGTTTGAATCTCAACTGCATAGAAATTTGAATAATAACCTTTAAATTCCGGGAAATCCCATGACTGGCCAGTTACAGTGTTATTGTATTTCTTCTCAAAAACTCCAAACTGCGTTCCCTTCAACCTGTTTTTCCATACACGATATGGTCCGTTAGCCATAAGAGTTGCACCTGTCACAAGTTTTTCGGGATAAGTAAATGTAATACCTGCAAAATCGAGCGATCCTTTAACAGAGTATCCATAATCAAGTTTCAGCCAACCTCCCTTCATCATTGTCCAGATTGCATAACTGGCACTGTCGTATAATATTTCAACAATATAATCTTCACCTTTCGCATAGTTCTTCATTTCTTTAAAAGTGCGGTTGAATCCTGCAAACTGAAATCCTCCGAAAGGAATGTTTTTACCGTCACTCTTCACTGAGGTTATTGATCCGGATAAATTATCAAAGGTTATTGCAGTGTTACCCGATGAAACAGTAAGCTTACTGCCATAATCAGAAGTAGTTACAGGCGATGTGCAAGATGATGTTACAACTCGTGAACTGAAATCCTGAGGTTTCACGATCTTCCATGACCAGGTGTTTATATGACGGCCATACTGGTCAACTGCTGTAACATATAAAACATCATAGCTTTTCCAATCACCGGGAAGATCAAGGTTCAAGATTCCATGTTCACCGACACCAATATCGGGTGATTTTATAGTTCCGGTCTCTTTTACAATTTCAACTTTTGGAAAATCATTGCCAAATTTTACAAGTTCAAAAGAGTATTTGGAAAGGTTCAGATTGCTGTATAAAAACCTGTTGCTTACCTCCAGCTTTCCATTGAAATCAGGTCCTATTTCTGTAGTTTTAAAATATACAGGAGACCATATTTCTTTTACGGTGTAGAAACTTCCCTCCTTTTCATGGTAAGGGCCAAGTATTCCATCGGGCGCCTGATTTCCCCAGGTGTCAATCGAATCATTCTTGTCGCGGCGTTCAACTCCTTCATCAGCAAATACCCATAAAAATGCTCCCGCTGCTCGCGGTTTCGACAACATAAGGTTCCACTGATCATCAAGCCCGGCACCATGGCCGCCATCATTCAATCCATGCAGAAATTCGGTTGGAAAGAAAATCTCTTTGCCGTTATTAAGTGCATTCTCAACATTAGAATATTTTGGATAATGTTTTGTATTAGTGCCATTTATAATCGACCAGGGCTCGATTATCGTACGTTTCTGTGGATCATAAAGAGCATAATCATTACGTACATCTTTGTTAAAGCCACCCTCATTTCCATTATCCCATAGCACAATTGAAGGATGGTTTACATCTCTTTCAACTACCTGCCTGACAAGCCTTTTTGCTGTTGGAGTGTCATAATATTTCTGCCAGCCACCCAGTTCATCCAGGACAAATAAACCAATCGAATCGCAAACATCGAGGAAATACTGATCAGGTGGGTAATGACTCATCCTTACGGCATTCATGTTCATATCCTTCATGAGATTGACATCATCAATAGCCAACTGTTTGCTGCTTGTTCTTCCGGATGAGGGCCAGAATGTATGACGGCATATGCCTTTGAATTTTATCTTCTGGTTATTTACATAGATCCCATCCCCTGGTCTTACTTCAACGGTACGGAAACCAAACTTCTGTGAAATCTTATGAATTGTTTGTTTCCCTGCATTAATACTTACAACCACCTGATACCTGTTCGGAAATTCCGGATTCCAGAGAGCAGGTTTTGTGAATGTTCCTTTGATCATAGCCTTACCCGTGGTATCTCTATTTACGATTGCGGTAAGCATTTCACCAAATGGCTTACCATCAATTGTCTGTAATTGTGCTGTTACAGTTTCTGCCTTGCCGGCACCCTTAATATAAACATCCATATAAAATGAGCCATCGGCCTTTGCATCAATTGCAACTCTGTCGATGAATTGAGCAGGAACAGCTTTCAGATAAACCGGGCGGAATATTCCTCCGAAAACCCAATAGTCTGATAAACGCTCAGCCCTGTTAACACTCTCGTTTTCTGATTCTTTTTTTACAGTCACTTCCAGCAGATTCTTGCCTTCAAAATTCAGTAATTCTGATATATCATACTTAAACTGATAGAAGGAGCCCTGATGTATTGGTCCTGCCAGCTTACCATTTATTCTTACTTCGGTATCGGTCATCGAACCCTCAAAAACGATAAATAGCTTTTTGTTTATCCATGTTTTTGAAACTGTGAATTCATATTTATAATGCCCGGTTTCATTAATTTCCTTATTTACATTACCATAGAGATAAGAACCAAATCCCTGTAATTCCCAGTTTGAAGGAACTCCGATTTTGCTCCATTTATCTTTGTTCATACCATTGTTTATGAGAAAGTCCCATTGAACCAGGTGGTCTTTGTCAAGTCCAGACAAATACTGAATTTCGGTTTTCTGGGCCTCCAACGAAAAAAATCCGGAAAGAATCACTAATAATATAACTACCTTTTTCATATAGATGTATATTACTCAAAATGATACACATCTTCAAAAATAGAAATAAAAACATTCAGGGTTGCACAATAATTGAACAAGAATGCCACCGCCAATGTTAAACCTCAGGAAGTAAATGAATGATTCGGCTTTCTTGATCATTTTTCTTAAAACAAATTGCACTACCAAGCCGGCGTTTATGCTTTTGATATAACTGTTGACCTTTCATTCAAAGAACTATGAGAATTGATGTATTGACTTTATTGATTTTTATCACTGCTCTATCCTGCAGCAGTGAGGATAAGAAGCATCCGATTACCACAGATAAAGATACGAGTGAAGAAATGGAACAAGATCCAGGCAGGTTGAAATACCTTGCGCTAGGAGACTCTTACACTATCGGTCAAAGTGTTGATGTCAAGCTTCGCTATCCCGTTCAGATAGCTGATTCACTGGAAAAGCGGGGATACTACGTGGCAGCACCCCAAATCATTGCAGTCACCGGTTGGACAACATCAGATCTGAAGGCTGGCATAAAAGCTGCTAATCCACAGGGCCCTTTTGATCTGGTTAGCTTGCTGATCGGTGTAAATAACCAGTACCGGGGCATGGATATCAATAATTACAGGACAGAATTCGGGGAATTGATAGATCAGTCGATCTATTTTGCAGGAAATGACACCGGCCGAGTCTTTGTTCTTTCTATTCCGGACTGGGGAGTAACCAGGTTCGCAACGGGTTATGACAGGGAGAAAATTGCCAGAGAGATTGACCAGTATAATGCGATAAACAAGGAAATAACTCTGTCCAAGGGTATTATCTGGATAGATGTAACAGGCATATCAAGGCTTGCTGAGAAAGATGAATCACTCATTGCCGGTGACGGTCTGCACCCATCTGGCAAGATGTACACAGAGTGGGTCAGACTGGCTGTCCCGGAGATTGTAAAAATGCTGGAAAAGGAGGAATAATATATTTGGAATCGGTCTGGCTTGAGATTAATTAGATTATTATTTAGAAGCGTTATCTGTTAAAGCGTCTAAAATAGGAACAACCCATTTCTCTTTATCAATGTCATAAACGATAAAATCGCTGTCGAACTGCCAGTATGCCCAGCTAAACCCCAGCCTTTCAGCTGTACGCGCAACATAAGCAGTATAACGAGCTCTCGATTCCATATCTGCCTTATCGTAAGATCCGAATTCTCCTAAAAAGATCGGCCGGTCATGTGCCTTTGACCAATCAGCTGCAACCTTTAATTTTGTGTCAACTTCCTCTTTTTCTTCTTTGGTGCCGGTCCAGGTTATGCCACTCAGGCTTGCATTCTCTGCAGACCATGGAGCTCCCTGATGCGTAAATTTCATCGGGTGATAAAAATGAACTGTTACAATGATATTTTTGTCCTCCTCAGGCAGAACCAGGGTTGGCAGAGACTCTATCCCATTCCAGTTACCAGGACCAATAATAAGCGTACGGGTTGGATTGGTAGTGCGGATTATTTTCATTGCCTCTGTAAGAAATGTGTTCCAAAGCTCGGGGGTGAGCTTCCCGGTTGGTTCGTTCAATATTTCAAAAATCACATTATTGGACTGGTCTTTGTATCTGGGCGCCAACTGCCTCCAGACAGAAAGGAACATTTCTTTCTTTGCAACCGGATCAGCAGCCATGGCATTGAATTCGTGCAAGTCAAGTATAACCATGAGATCGGCTTCAAGAGCATTCTTTACTGCCCAATCCAAAGTTTCCATCCATTTGGGATTGATCCTGTATTCGCTGTTCATATATGAAAAAGGATGCAGGTTAATACGAACGTTTGAAAATCCTGCCTCTTTGATCATTTTAAAATACTCTTCTTTGAAACGGCCTTTGGTATAATCTTTCCACAACTCCTTGTCATAGCCGATAATATTTACTCCTCTGCCAAGTCTTTTGTTTTGGTCATTTGCTGCATTATCTTGTCCGTACGACTTACTGTATGAAGAAAATAAGAACATTAGCACTAAACATAAAATGGTCGATTTTTTCATAATTTAAAACTTAAGTTAATATTGTCAGTTCACTTTTTGAAAATTTATGAAATCGTAATTCATCTGTCCGATTTCAGCTGTATGAATGGTGAATGTTTGCAATCCTTCCTTTAAAATAATATATGCAATATTGTTTATATAATTCCAATGATGCCATTGTCTCCAGGCAACAGAATCAGCAGGCACAAAAGTTGAAGGGACTGAGATAGGTCCTGATATATCTTTATCATTTACCGAGAATGATATTTTCCCATCCTGGTTAGAGGTGTACATCAACCCGAGCTTATAATTGCCGGCTTCTTCAACTTTGATTGTGTATTTTGTCCATTCGCCAGGGCTGGTCCAACCCATATAAAGCTGATCCTTTTCAGGTTCAACAAAATTAAAAGAATTGTTGTCGATTGCAGGTTCCCTGAATTTTGTATAAGAAATATCGACTGCTTCACTTTTGCGAAATTCATTCAGATAAGAGCCATCAGAAGGGTTCAGGTGGCCGCTTCCTGAATTGATGGAATCATTATCATGGTATGCTACTCCTTCACCACCCAGATCATAATACTCGCATTGCAGTCGTCCCGGAATAATCTGAGCACCATTTTTATAAGCAGAATCTGCATAAGGAGTCCCGCCGTAATTCCCCATACTGATTTTGGGATTGCATCTATGGAATAATATTGTGCTTAAAAAGATTATTCCAAAGATTAAAGAGATTCTTTTAAGTTTTATTTTCAATGCTCAGATTTTAATAATTTAATTAGTTCCTTTTCAAATGTAATGCTTATAATTAATAAGTGCAGTACCATACTTTGAAAAATCATCAGCCTGCCTTATGATTAGGGTCATGCCTGCAAATAGGGTACCTGAGCTTGCTCAAGGGAGGGATAAAAATAAAAGACTCCAATCTGCATATTATCGTTTATGAAAGCCTGCATTCAAAATATTATTAAATTTATTGGAAATTGCGGCACAAAGAACGCGGGATGTGTGTTTGAAAAGTATTCAAAACAAAAAAATATCTGATCATGAAAAGCAACAGGAGAACATTCATAAAAACAGGCGCACTGGCATTTGCCGGCACTGCCTTCCTTACCAATGCATCATGTGCCGCACCGGCGAAGAAAGGAATTGTTGGCCTGCAGCTCTATTCCGTCCGTGACGACATGGGCCGCGACCCCCTCGGATCCCTGACTAAACTCACTGAGACAGGCTATACATACCTGGAACACGCCAGTTATACCGACCGTAAATTCTATGGCTATCCGGCTACTGAATTCAAAAAGATACTCGACAACCTGGGCCTGAAAATGATAAGCGGACACACCGAAATGGGCAGGCAGCACTGGGACGAAGCAAGGAAAGATTTTTCCGAAAGCTGGAAGTTCACCCTTGAGGATGCTGCCATACTCGGACAGAAGTATGTTGTCAGCCCATGGATAAATGAGGACATCCGAAAGAATTATGACGACTTCAGAGCCTTTCTTGATGTTTTTAATAAATGCGGTGAACTGTGCAAAAAACAAGGGATGAAGTTTGGTTACCACAACCACAATTTTGAATTCAGCGAAAAACTGAACGGAGAGTCATTATTCGATATCATAATGAAGAATATTGATCCTGACCTTGTAGTCATGCAGCTTGATATCGGTAATCTTTTTGACGGAGGTGCAGTGGCTCTTGATGTTGTCAACCGGTACCCCGGAAGATTCGAGAATGTGCATGTCAAGGACGTAAAGAAATCAGATGAGACCGGAAAATATGAGAGCGTGATTATCGGAGAAGGTGTGGCCGATGTCAGAAAAGTCATTGAACTCATAAAAAGCACCGGAGGAGCACAGGTAATGATTATCGAGCAGGAATCATATCAGGGAAAGACGCCAATGGAATGCGTAAAGAGAGATCTTGAGATCATGAAAGAATGGAAATACTGACAAGCAAATAATCCGGCCACTTATGGCCAAATCCACCGGCTTTTCCGGACAGACAGCATTAATTTATATCTGTGAGTTTCGTGGATTTCTTACCCAGTCCTTCAAACATAATTACCCAAAAATATTCAAGGCTGTATTTGAAACTGACCCTCCTCCAGAAAAACAGTACAACTGTCCAGAATAAAATATTTACTGTCCCAAATACCAGGCATCCGTTAATGGTATCGTTCCATCCCGGGAATAACCTTAAACCAGCTATCCGCAACAATTCCGAAACGGTGGTTTCAAGGAGGTATATGGTAAGGCTTACCCGGCTGAACCACTGTATTATTACCAGTCGCAACATGACCGGGCTTCCGGGCGAGGGATAAAATCTGCAAAGTACGATCATAAGAATGAACAGTCCCAGTTCAAAATTGGTTTTAAAATACCAGAAGTAATCGGGCTTCGAGATGGTTTTATCGAAGCTCATCATACCGGTAATTCCGTATACCAGAAAGAATAGTCCTACGGGAACCATTGCCCTTTTCAGCAAGCGATCCTTTCCCTGGTATATCATCAGTCCGATCATGATTCCAAAGATCCCGTAGGCGAGATACGGCAACAACGGATAAGGATTTGCCAGAATAAAACTCAATAATATCCCGGTTAAGTAGTGGCCCGATTCAATTTGTCCGGCAAAAAACGGGAAGATATACACTCTCACGAATGAAAGCAGCATTATGAGCGTGCCGGCTACTCCCGCGAATAAAAGGAAGTGACCGGTTTTGTCCATACTGCCCTTCCTGAAGATGAGGTAAATCATAAGGCTGAGGATAATCAGATTCATTCCAATTGTTCCAATGGAGGATCCGTCGAAGAGTTTAATGCTTGCAGGGGCGGTTAAGGAACCGTTCCTGAGAAGATATGCTGTTTCAGTGAGTATTGGCTTGTTGTTTACGAAATCAACGTTCCACCTGCCCAAAAAGAGATTCAGTATGAAGTGTACAACCAGGTAAAACAGTCCGGCCAGGATGAGAAAATAAAATGGCCTGAAACTCATGCTGGCCCTGGTTGCTGAACCAAGCATAAGAGTATTCATTGTCATGGAGTATATGATGAACATGCCGCCCCATAACCCCATGAAACTGATCAGCACGACAATAATCGGCGGATTGCTGAAATCAAGCAGATGGATGTTGGCAAAGTTGTAAATCGAGGAGTGGAAGAGAATGATCAGCATTACCGCCAGACCTCTCAGCATGTCAAGGGATTGGATACGTTCGTTCCTCATACATCTCTTATTTCACAGATCACCCGGCTTAATTTGCCCGAATTGATATTTTTCAGAGGTTCGGCAAAAATAACCTCCACCTGTGGTTCTATGCAGTTGTAGTCGGTAAAAACTTTCCTGATGCTGCTGTTAAGGTTCTCCTTGATTTTCATCTTCTCCGCCATAACCGTCGCGTGATGGAGTTTTATCCTCAGAACAATGTTCTCATAACCCTTCTGAATGGCCTGGAATTCTTCAATCTGGTTTGAAACAGAAATAATGGTCCTGCTGATATAGTCCTGGTATATAAAATGCCTTGACCTGTCCGTTTTTCTCAATCCCCAGAAAAGATCATCAGCGCGTCCCTGAATTTTCTCTATTACCCTGAAGTGCGAACCACACCTGCATCTTTCTGTGCTGAGAGTTATGATGTCGTTGAGCTCATATCTTATAATGGGCAAGGTGCTCTTGTGCAGATCGGTGATGATCAGTTTGTGGCAGGGATTTCCGGGCGCCGTCGGAGATCCATCGCTGTTCAAAAGCTGAATGGCAACCATATCCTCATTAACATGCAGGCTGCCATATCTGCATGTAATTGCAATCGCGCCTTCGCTGCACTTGTAAATCTCGTGCAGCTCACAGTTGAATACTCTCCTGAGGTAGTCCCTTACATCGGGATAAAGGACCTCGGCATAGGAAACCAGTTTAAGCGGGTTTAACGTAAGCCTTCCCTCCTCTGCCTCGCGGGCAAGAATTTTAAGCATTGAAGGCGGAGCTGAAATAATATTTGGTTGCTGATCGTTCAGTTTTTGTACGATGTTCTCAATGGAGTCGAGCTGAGTGATATAAGTTAGTCTGTGCCCGAATCTGTTAAGAGCAAATGCAGGTGATGTTACCCTGAGAATGAATGCAAGATTGATCTTTTGCTTTTTCGGGAAGCTGAACCTTGCAAAGAAGGCTGCCCGCATAAGATTCTCCTCATTTTTGCCCGTGATCTCGACACCTTTGTTGCCGCTTGTCCCGGAAGACATGCCAACGTTAACTCCCTTCAGCCGTTTACTGAAATCCCTCGTCTTCTCGGCCTCGAGGCAAAATTCAAGTATCTCATCCTTTTCAAGGCCGCATGTATTGAAATGGGTGAGATTTTCCATCATTACAGCCTTGCTTGTAACAGGAATATTCCAGATGTCTGAGGTATCGTATCCTGAATAGTGCCTCCGGTAGAATTCGGATCTGGTCATGACAAACCGTACCCTGTTCCTTATCCTGCTTTCCTGGTATTTCAATATATCCTTGCTGTTCCAGCGCCTGAAACGGTACTTAGCCAGGAAATAGAAGAGCAGGAAACTGTTCCTTTCACAATACTGCCAGAAATCCGCTAAACGCAAAAAACAAACACTATTGCATATCATAAAAAACAGGAATGTGACTACTTAATAGCTTGGGGAATGTCAGTCTTAAGCATATTATCAATCCTTGATCCAAAACCCCTGACCTGGATGGCGTAATTTTCCAGCGCTTTTATCTGCAGGTCGGTTGGCTTGCCCGGATAGCCAGCTACGGCGCCATAGATTTCAGCTATGTTCTCACGAAGCCTTACCTGTCCTGTTATGCCGCCTTCTCCGGCCTGCGTGGCTGAGATTTTCTCATGCATGTCATCACAGGCAACGATAAGTGTTTTTATTTTCTTCAGGCCGGACCCCTTTGCAGTTGCCTCTTTGCTTTTCAGCGTATCCCTGGCATCCAGAATCTTCTGATCAACTGCAGCAAGCTCTTCCAGAAGATTGTAGGCTCTCATAAGCGTCTCTCTCTGCAGTTTCCTGTCTGCTTCCGAATGTTTCCAGTCAGGACTGTCGTTCAAAACCAGATCCGTCGAAAATGTCTCAGCTCCTTTAACAAGCTTTATTGCATATTTTCCGGCAGGATAATCCGGACCGAATGCAGCCTCCCCCAGAATGTTGGGAGATTTTGGAACTTTTGGAGGATTCATTGTAGTGGCAATACGTACAATGTTGATCCCTTTGCGGTTACCGGCAGGGAGTTTTTTCAGGAAAGTGCCATCGGGGCCATAAATATCGATATACATCTCACCGAAAACATGCCTTTTCTTAAGGAAGTAACTGATTGTAGCAGATGAAGATGCATTTAGTCCCGTAAATTCAGCATCACCGGGAAAATCCTGTGATCCGGTTCCTGACGGAAAATAGTACGGACGAACAGGCAGAAATGCAAACTCCTGGTCCAGAACAGACTGAGTAAGATTTCTGAGGGGGGTGAGATCGTCAATTATGATAATCCCTCTTCCGTGAGTTGCAAGAACAAGGTCATTTTGCTTAGGCTGAAATGCCAGGTCATAAATCCCGGTCTGCGGTATCTTGTTTTTCAGCCTTACCCATGCTTTTCCGCTATCCACGCTGACAAAGAGGCCCATCTCCGTTCCAAGAAAGACCAGGTTTGGATTGATGGGGTCCTGTTTAATCACGTGACAAAATCCCTTGATATCTGTTGTTGCCAGTGAACTCCATGTCTTACCAAGATCTCCGGTATAGTAAACATACGGTTTCATGTCGCCGTTCCGGTGTGCGTCAACTGTCACCCATGCAGCATCCTTGTTGAAATTGTCAGCATCGATATGTGAGATAAATGCAAAAGCAGGTAAGCCGGGAACAGCGCCGTTAAGTTTCGCCCAGTTCTTACCTCCGTCTGTCGTAAGCTGTATATTGCCGTCGTCAGTGCCAACCCATACAATATTTTCATCGAGAGGAGATTCTGAAATTGTAAAAATGGTTGTATTATTTTCTGCTGTGCTGTTGTCAATGGTCAGGCCTCCGGATTTTTCCTGAACCTGACGCAGAGGATCATTTGTGGTTAAGTCAGGGGAGATTTTTTCAAATGAATCACCCTTGTCTTTTGAACGGAACAGGTATTGGGCTCCGACATAAAGCCATCCCGATTTTTTACCGAAAACTGTCGGAGTATTCCAGTTAAACCTCAGGTCCTTAACGCCTTCTTCAGGGAAAGGCTTGATATATTTGCTTTCACCGGTCTTCAGATTGGTCCGGCTGATCCTTCCCCCCTGGTACTGAGAATATACTACATCAGGATCCGTTTTGTCCCTGTAAGTGTAGAAACCGTCTCCGTAACCAACGTTTTTCCAGTCTGAATTGGTAATCCCTCCCGGCTTCCTTGATGGCCCGGTCCATGATCCGTTATCCTGTAAACCTCCATAGACGTTATACGGGGAGCTGTCATCAACGCTGACATGATAGAATTGTGAAACAGGAAGGCTCTGAACGAACCTCCAGGCGTTTCCCTTATCATCGGAAATGTATACCCCTCCGTCTGTTCCCATATACATAAAACGATTATCGGCAGGACTTACCCAAAGAGCATGCGTGTCACTGTGGTAGTTGCCTCCAGTCACTGAAGGACTCTCGAATAACTTTCCTCCGTTCAGGCTGACCCATAACATAGTCCCCGGCTTATATATACGGTCAGGTTCTGACGGGTCAGGAACAAGCAAGCTGTAGTAAAACGGCCTGTCACCCATTGTGTACTGGTCACTCATTTTCTCCCACGATGACCCCTGGTCGGATGAGCGGTACAATGCAGATTTTTCCGATTCCACAAGTGCGTACAGGTAATGAGGCTTAACCGGAGATACTGCAACTGCAATTCTTCCAAGGGTTCCTGAAGGTAATCCGTTATGGATTTTGTTCCAGGTTGCTCCGCCGTCGGTTGATTTATATAGTCCGCTGCCGGGCCCTCCCGACCTGAATGTATATGCCTGACGCCTGAAATCCCACATCGAAGCATATATTACTGAAGGATTTTCGGGATCCATAGCCATATCTGCACATCCGGTTGAGGGATTGACATACAATAATCTGGTCCATGATTTACCTCCGTCGGTAGTTTTATAAACACCTCTGGCTTCGCTGTCCCCCCACAGTGCCCCTGTTGCTGCGGCATAAACAATATCAGGGTTAACCGGATCAATCAGGATCCGGCCGATGCGTTCGCTTTCGGGCAAACCCATGAACTCCCATTTATCTCCTCCGTTTGTTGTCTTATATATCCCCGTTCCTACAGAAACACTGTTGCGTGTCCATACTTCACCGGTGCCCACCCATACGGTATCCGGATGGTTCTGATCAATGGCAATGGTGCCAATCGATTGGGGATACTCATCGAAAACAGATTTGAAAGTAGTTCCCTTATTAATAGATTTCCAGACTCCTCCGCCCGCAGCTCCAACCCACACCGTGCCGGGGTTTTTATTTTCGGCGTCAATGCAGGAGATTCGCCCGCTCATTCTTGCAGGTCCGATTTGTCTGCCTTCCATGTCTCCGAAAGTAGCATCGCTTACCTGTCCTTGCAGTCCCGATATGGCAGCAAAGCATAAAATACTAATCAGAAGGTGCCTGAGATTCATGATATGAGATTATAAGGTAATTAATTTTGATTGATACAGTTAATTAACCGGTTTTTCAAAGAGAGCATCGTCAAGTTCAGTATTCAGTTCGACTTTATCGATAATTAAAGTTGCCACAAGTTGTTCCTTCATCTTTGTTTCGATCTTTCCAGGGACAGCAATGCCTTCGACAATCATGTAATTACTGAAATATGTATCCGATTCCATTTCATTTTCCATCCTTTTCATTTTTGAATTTGAGCGTAACATCAGATAGGAATCAGCATCAATATAATAGGTGAATGAATCTCCCTCTTTCGTATCAAGTTTAATTTTAAAGCAGGATGTGCCTTCCATATCTTCCTTGCCGTCAAATGTTACAGTGTAACCTTTCTCCTGCCAGTTCCAGAGCATTCCATCCATATCGGCCTGATAGCGCATGCTTTTAACTTCGTCCTCCGACATCGGCTGAGGATCCGTTACGCCGGCGAAGGGATTCAGACCCCAACCCTCTTTGCCATTGTAAGTCTGAATAAAGGTTAACCCCTGGAAAGTACCTTCAGCACGGACTTTATCAGGACGCTTGGCCATTTGGATAAACG
This sequence comes from uncultured Bacteroidales bacterium, assembly GCA_963780735.1. Taxonomy (GTDB): domain Bacteria; phylum Bacteroidota; class Bacteroidia; order Bacteroidales; family VadinHA17; genus SR-FBR-E99. The sequence continues at coordinate 79,909 of CAWADB010000008.1, read as the reverse complement.
GTATCTCAATACCGCCCTGGAGCATTTTCCCGGTTATCTTTTGGGTACTCACTTTTAAGAGATTGTCCTGGCCAACAGCCGAAAAGTGTTCTTTAAGAATGTCATCGAGCGACTGTGCCATTATCGCATTTCCTGCAATCAGAAACAGAACTGTAAAGAATGTCATGGACTTTTTCATTTTATTCGGGATTAGTTAATTTCAGGATAGCAAGTTATTTATTTTTAAGGACTTTTGCCTGCATCAAAATGCATTCACTCATCAACCCTTCGCCTCTGTGGCTTTTCCTGCAGCAGCTGATGAATGTGCCGGAGCCGTAACCGTAAATTATACTTGCCATCTTAGTTGTTCATTCTAATAGAGTTACGAAAGACAATACTGCCAGTCAAGCAGAAACAAGAATAAAATCGTAAATTCGTACAAAAGGGCTATTGCGATCGGGTTGGGTCCGCAAAGCAGGAGATGACAAGGCAAATCAGTGCCGAAAAAGCTATCACAATGTTAAAGAACAAAAAAAACCTTAAAGACGTGAACTATGAAAACAGTGAAAAAAATTCTCAGGGCTGTTCTGATACTGATAGCCATACTGGTTATTGGCTTCATCGGACTGATAGTCTATGCCATGGCCTCAGATTATAAGCCTGAAGCAAAAGAGCTGATCTCACAGTCAGACAGCCCTACAGTGCTTAACGATTCGCTCACCATTTCACTGTTAACATGGAACATCGGATATGCCGGACTGGACAAGGATATGGATTTTTTCAAAGACGGCGGAACAAAAGTTATTACACCCAGGGAAAAGTGTCTGGAAAACATTGCCGCAATAGGAGATTTTCTGAAAGCAAATGATACAATTGACTTCATTATTTTACAGGAAGTTGACAGGGACAGCAAACGGAGTTACAGGATTGATCAATATGAGAAAATAGCCGGGTTACTCTCCGGTTATAATCACTCCTTTGCAAAAAACTATGATGTCTTTTTCGTGCCCGCTCCACCCGCTGAGCCAATGGGAAAGGTTTTATCAGGCCTTGCTGTTTATTCGAAATTCATCCCCGAATCATCAACAAGATATTCCTTACCCGGAGATTTCGGTTTCCCGACTCAGCTCTTTTATCTCGACAGGTGTTTTCTGGTCAGCAGATTCAAGGTTGAGAATGGCAGGGAACTGGTGCTGATCAACACCCATAACGAAGCATTTGATGAGGGTGGAAAGATAAGAGAGGCTCAGATGGAAAGCCTTAAGGAATTTGTTTTAAATGAATTTAATTCGGGCAATTATGTGATTGCGGGAGGCGACTGGAACCAGTTTCCTCCGGATTTTAAACCTGCCTTTTCATCCAACCAGGTTTTTACAGGTGTATTTGGCGGTTTCAATCTCACCGGAATAGAATCAGATTATATGCCTGAGGATTGGACATGGATTTATGACCCGACAGTGCCTTCATTCCGAACCCTGGTTGCGGCATATGACCCTGCCACAACACCCACAAGCGTTTGCGATATCTTCTGCATTTCACCGAATATTGAATCCGTTTCTGTAAAATGCCAGCATCTTGGTTTTGCCAACTCGGATCACAATCCGGTCATAGTCCAGGTGAAACTAAGATAAACACTATCGTAACGCAGCAAACATCCAGGATCTTCATTGCACCTGAAATAAAGTTTTTACAATTTTATTCACAATACATGCTTTGTTGAAACATTTATTTTAGTTTCGTAACAAAGCATCTGCTATAAAGGTACTCGTACTATACGATCTGGATCCCGCCTGGGATGAATGCGAAATCAGCACTACCCGTAGCTCCAATAATATACTCGTTGAATCGCTGAAAGGAGAAGGGATTGAGGCCTATCTTGAAGAACTGAATGACTCGGATCTTGAAGGAATTCTGGAAAGATACAGTCCCGGCGATACTATTATTTTTAACCTCTGTGAAACCCTGCCGGGTGTCCCGCTCAGCGAAAGAAGAGTTCTGGAAATTATTGAAAGCAAAGGATTCACCTATACAGGGAACATACCTGATGTAATAGCACTGAGCTGTGATAAGCAGAAAGTAAAGGAAGTTCTTGGTTCGCTTGGTATCAGGGTTCCTTACGGAGCAGTACTGACCCCGGAAGAGGCTGATGACTGGAAGCATTTTCCTGCTATTGTAAAGCCTTCACGTGACCACTGCAGTCTTACAATCACTGAAAAATCGGTGGTTTACGATACATGTTCCCTTAAGGAACAGATTCTGCTGGTGAACAATGAATTGAATCAGCCGGCTATGGTCGAGGACTTTATTGACGGCCGCGAATTTCATGTGTCGGTATGGAACAATGAACCACCCGAAATATTACCACCTGTTGAGATGGACTTTTCGGCTTTTTTTGAAGCCCGGAAAAGACTCTGCACTTACGACTCGAAGTTTAGTCCCGGCTCGGAACATTACGAAAAAATCGAAACCCTGATACCTGCCCCTCTTAATGAGAGACTGCTTAAAAAACTGGAAAAGGCTGTTTTTAAAACGTGGAAGGGTTTCGGGTGCCTCGACTATGCAAGGTTCGATTTCCGCCTGCGCGATGATAAATTCTACCTCCTTGATATAAATCCAAATAACGATATCAGCAGCGATACCAGCTTCGCACTGGCCGCAGAAATGACCAGTTACTCATACGGCCAGATGGTAAAACGGATAGTGATGATGGCAGCTGAAAGGCACCCTGAGTTCGGAGAAAAACTTTAATGAACAAAATTGCAAAAACTCTCCAATCAGAAAGCTGTAATTACTTCATGAAGTAAATCCTGAATTCCCTTTCCGATTTCTTATTCAACCAATGTTTGTATTCAAGGCTTAAGGTTTTGTCAAGCAGCGGCGCCGGAATAAATGATGCAATTATTTCCAGAATTTCATTTTCGCCAAGCTCCTTTATTGCCGCCAGTACCACATGAACGGGGTGCTCACCCCTGTTAAGCATTTCATTTGTATCGATTGTATTTACGACAGACTCTTTTTTATACCATGCGGGACAAACGGTGACGTATTTATTTCCGGTTTCGTCGAGCTGGTCAATACTTCCCTGCCCGGCTTTTTCACGCAGCCTGTTTACAAGGTCCTGCACATCAAGACCGCCGACTGTGGCTGCCTGTCCAATACTGGTGATGCGCGCTATTGTCTTCCTGAGGACGGGATTTTTAAGCTTTTTAAACTCCGGTGCAGAGCTTATAAGAATATCTTCCAGTTCGGGATAAGCCTCCAGAAGGTCGTATATCTTTGTTTTTGGTGTAATAATCAAGCTGGCCATTGTTTATTTCTTTTTGCCGGTGTATGATAAAATCCGCTGCTCACCCTCGAGGCTTCTTGCATTTGACAGATCCTGCGAGACTTCCAGGGTTCCAAGATATTCTCCGTTTTCACCACGGAGTGCAAAATATTCTATGTAAATAAACTTGCCCTGCATCTGTATCCAGAAAGGTGCATGGGATGCTGCGCCTGATTTAAAATCTTCGAGTATCTTTTCAATGATATGAACACTCCCGGGAGGATGGCATAACCTCACATCACGGTTGATAATTGAACGGCTGCGGGCAAATATCCTTTCCTTCCCCTGGGTGAAGTATTTTACCTTATCGTCTTTGTCAACAAATGTCATATCGAAGGGCACTGTGTTTAATATCGCCTGTATCTCTTTTGCTGTGAAACTGCCTGACGGCAAATGAACCGTGCCATTTTCGCCCCGAGCTCCCTTGCTTTCATTCACATCGGAAAAGGAAATACCTTCCGGTTTCCAATCGACCTGCGGATCGTAAAGGGTAAAACCAAAATCGAGTGTCTGTTTGTGTATCTGCCACCAGTCGTCGGTTGTGAGCATGTCCATACACATGGGGAAAAGTATATCCTCTTCTTTTTTGGTCATATCAGCCACAGCCTTCAGTACTGGTGAAAACAGTATTTCCTCAGCATCCTCAAGATCTGATTTCTTCAGTCCCTCTGTACGCAGTATTTCGATACAGCCCTTAAGCTGTTCACGTATTTCATCGTGTTTCCCCCACATCACCATGGGAGGTCCGGTGATGTCTTTCTTCTCGAGATATGGAAATACAAGATATTCCTTGCGCTTATAGTGTTTGTCAACATCCATCAGGTCATTGAAGCACGACAGGATTTTTTGCGAATAGTTCTTAAAATCAGCATCGTTTACAGTATATAATGAAGCAATCAGCACCTGGGCTTTTTCCACAACTTTAACCAGTTCTTTATTCTCCCGTTTAAACACATCCACCGGATGACCTTCAGGAATGGGCTGTGCCCCGCTCTGGTCTATATGCCCGTCAAGCACTTCACCGTGAACATCGCAAAGTTTCAGTACCTCGGACTGAGGCAATCCTTCCTTAATCAGTTCCTGCTCCACCTCCACCACTTCACCGTACGGTATCTGCTGCAATGTGCTTATCAGCTCGGCACGGACCTGCTGAGGATCGCTGCCGTTGTGCAACTTCAGGATAAGCTCCTTCAGTTTTTCTTTCCTGTATTTTGAATTATTGATTAATTCACTCATTTGGATGACCGTTTATGATTAGAGTAATTTTGTGGTCTTTTCCGGTCTCGGTGCCTTGATGACAAGTACACGTACATTATTGGGGCTTTCGTTGCTTATAAAATGCACAACATCTGCCGGGCTCTCAACAAGGGTATCTTTTTCAACAACCTTCGTTTCTTCGCCAATGTGAATTGCCGGTGTGCCTTCCAGAATATAAAATACCACATCAACAGGAGTTTTGTGGGGTTTCAGGCTTTCACCCGGTTTCAGTGTAATATGGTTGATCTGGGCCGAGGGATCATTGTAAAGTTGCCGCACATCCACTTTATGCGGATTTTCTTTTATTTCTTCTGTTTTGTAATTTCTTGTAATCATATTTTCAATTTTTAACTGTTTCAACAACCGTTGCAGAGCGTTAATAGCTTTTTTCTTTCATGCGCTGCAATAAAGATTCCTATGTAAGACAAATATCAGTACACAAAGTTTAAAGAAATAAATTTAAACCAACTAGCCCTGTGGCACCAGATCTTTGGTTTTAACCTTTGCAGGTGTAAAAATTCCCAATACTCCTTTAAGTCCGACACTCATAACTATATTATAGAAGAATGCCAGAAATCCGATAAGTAATAAAGTCCCGGATATGGCTGCCAGTATCATGAACAAATTAAATTCCCCGTTTACATAGATAGAGCGCCTGAGCATACCGCCCAATCCGGCCATACCCATGAATGCACCCATGCCAATTCCTCCGATCAGATGGCACCAGAAATGAACGTTTGCAAGCTTCTGGCTGTATATCTTAGCTCCGTTGGTGAGGATCGGAAATAGAAGATAAATGGCTGAATACAGTGTCATTGTCAGTCCGATGAGAATTGCCACATGTACATGCGGACCCACAACCCACTGTGTATTGTGGAGAATCCTGTTCAGGCCCACATCCGCCTGCATAATTCCGGCTGGAACTGCGAGGGCGAATCCAAGTAAACCGCCCAGGAGAAATTTCAACGGATTTGTCATTTTCAGAGGCCGTGCACTCCACAGGGTAGCCAATGTGATAAAGAAGGCAAGTCCCTGGGTAATAAGCTCAAATGCAGTTACCATTTCGCCGGAGACAACTTTCAGTATAGCCGGTTGTGCCTGATCGGAAAGCAGGTGATGAGACCAGACTGTCCATGAAACGACCAGTTCAACAAGCAGTGCCGCACGTGCAATATTCTGCATGAAGAGGGGCTTCCCTGTGATCATCATTGCAAGCAGGTACCAGGTACCGGCAACAAAGATCAGAACAAGTCCGTCAGCAATCAGATCGAGTCCCCACCAGAACCAGTTCTTGTACAGCAGGGCATCAATTGCCGTCTCCTTCAGATCGTACCCCAGAATTGAACCAACCATATAAACAAGTATGAGAACACCTGTAAACAGTATGGTGATGCTATTCAATGCCATATCAACACTTCCCCTGGCAACAGCAGCCACGGGCAGAGGAACAAGATGTTCCTTTTTGTTTTTTCTGAAAAGATTATTGAACCCGGTTATTCCTAGGGCAGATGACAGCAGAGCACCTGAACGCTGTTTCTCCCATCCGTCAGGAGTATAGGTAATTGTTTTAAAAATATTGATGATGAAGAGTGCTGTCCCAACCATTACAAGAGCGATCCCGATTATAAAGAACGTTCCTCCCCAGACACTGAACTGGGAGAAGTCAGCAGGAAGAGGCCAGTAAAGTGTATACAGAGGAGCATAATGACTTACAAAACCTGAAAACCAGAACACAAATGTCCCGACGGCAATAAGAATGAAAGTCCAGTTGCCGAGCTTGATGCTCCACAGAGGTTTCTTCATCAGGAAGGGTACCAGGAACAGGAACGCCCCGCAGACAATAGAGTATGTGGATCCGAATATTCCAACCAAGGGATGCGCTGTAAGGATTGCAAAAAACTGGGGTTCGGTTATAAACGGCAGAGGTTTGACCTCATAGAGCCTCATGAGCATTCCTTCTATCACGACAAAGCCGAAATAGATAAGCCCTACAACGACAAAACGCAGTGTCATCTTTTGCATCGGGGTTAGGGTTTCAGACTTGAAAAGTCCTTCCTCACCATATATAAATGTTTTTGTAAAACTCATATCAGTAATGTTTTAAAGATTTATAAACGTCTTAGTTAGCAGCATTTTCCGGGACTACCTGTACCGCATCTTTCACTATCATTGCTGCTCCTTTGGGGCCTGAATATTCAGTTGACCTGATAGTGTACACACCGGGCCGGTCAAAGTGCCAGATAATGTCATTCCGGTGTCCCGGTACAACCTGCATCTGAAACAACATGCTATTGTCTTCCCTGAAAAGACCAAAGCCATAAGTCAGGTCGTCTGAGGTTACATCGAAGAGTACCTTGTCATCGACGTTTACCACCATCTTTTCTTCGGGGAGAATGAACTGATGGTTTCTGACTTTGATGTTAAATGACTTGTCAGGCGTATAATCAGACCTGTTAAGATCCATTTTTGTCCAGGGAATAGTGTTAAGCGTTATGATATGCAATGAAACACCCAGGACTGTAAGAAAACCGACGAAAGTATAAAACAATGCCGGTTTAACCCCTTTGCCATTACCGTTGCCTGTTATTTTCCATGCAAACCAGGCAACAACCAGAATAATTACAATACAATAAATTGTATATGCAATTGTCTGCCCTGTAAGAACCATTTCGGAATCAACCATATGACCTCTTTTTTTAGATTAGTTAATTTGATTTATATTATTACTTCCTGATCTTTATTAAATCTGCTAACGATGTTTTTTTAAGAACGTTAATAATATTCATTCTCATTTCCACCCATACCGGATGCATGGAACACCCGTAATTGAATGGACATTTACTGAATCCCATGATACACCTGTTAAAGCTATCCATTCCCTCGGTAGCTTCAATTATGTCAGACAGGTAAATGGTGGATATGTCCCTGCTTATGATAAAGCCTCCCCTGCTTCCTCTGGTACTGTCAATAAATCCCTTCTTTGAAAGCTCGCTGAGGACCTGACGTAAATATGAGTATGGTATGTCAAGCTTCTTATGAAGGTAACTGGCTGACATTATGATGTTCCCATGTTTCGCCAGATAGCTTAAAACATTTAGTGAATAAGATGTTGTCTTTGCAAAATTCATAAATGATACCTCGGTATGGCAATTTAAACATATATTTTTAAATAATAACAGATTTTGTTATTATTTAATCTCTCCATGAATTCCCATAAAATTACCTTTAAGAAAAAAGGACGATTGACCTCCGGCAGGAACTACTGATGCTTAATCATCAATCATTTTCTGACTGCTTTCGGAATATCTTTGACCCTGAATTGCAATTTTTGAAGAAGCCAGACCAGGGCAGTATGACCTTGTTGAAATCATTGTAACCATGACAAATGTGGCTTGTTTTTATGGATCAGTTGTTTATTTTAGCGGCCTCCAATCATGTACTTTACTATGAACCTGGAATTCTTATTTTGGATTGCTTTTATTGCAATATTTTTCATTGGTTTTATTGTCGATCTGCAGGCTGCAAAGCACAGGCATACGGAAGTAAGTATTGCAACAGCCCTTAAATGGACCGGGGTATGGATCAGCGTGGCCTTGATGTTTGGCCTGGCCATCACTTTCTTTTATCCGCAGAATGAAAATTCCGGCCTGACCACCAGGGGCATGATGGGAATGAAATTCTTTTCAGGCTATCTGACTGAATACATGCTGTCTATTGACAACTTATTCGTTTTCATAATGATATTTACCATGATGAAAGTAAGGGAGGATGTTCAGCCTATATTGCTGAAGTTCGGTATATTGCTTTCCATCATATTCCGCACCCTGTTCATCCTGGTTGGAATGAGCCTGATTAACAGGTTTGAATGGTTGATTTATATCTTCGGGGCTTTCCTGATCGTAATGGCAGTCAAGATGGTAAAAGAAGGGGATGAGGAAGAATCCATCGATCCCGAAAAGAATTTATTAATCCGGGCCGCAAAAAAAATATTCACAGTTGATACGGGCAACCATAACCCTGTACTTCATTCCCGCGTTAACGGGAAATTTGCGATTACGCCGTTCCTGCTGACATTTTTACTGATAGGATCGACCGATGTGATGTTTGCAGTTGATTCTGTTCCTGCCGTCATCGGGGTAATTCAGGAAGGCAATCAGGTTCTGACTTTGAATGAAAGCAATTTTCTGGCCATCACATCCAATGTGTTTGCCTGCATGGGACTTGTTTCGCTTTTCTTCGCCTTGAACGGGATATTGAAAATATTCAAATATCTGAAGACAGGGATATGTTTTATCCTGTTCTTTGTAGGAGCAAAAATGATACTCTGCGCCATTGAATCCGTCAGTATGTTTTTCTCAAATCATTCATGGTTCTCATTCACCGTTATCCTGGCAACACTGGCAATATCGATTTTGTACTCAGTTGCCGAAAACAAGATCGTGACCAGGCGTCAGGCTCAGATATCGAAAAGCATGGAAGCTTTTGATGAAAGCAAAAACCGGAAGATCTGATCACCATCTGACAGTACAACCCTTCAAAATATTTTCCTTTCCATTTATCTGTCCGGCTATGGATAGTTGCTATTTTTGTCATCTGAAGAACTCTCACAAACAGAACTTTCAACTATGAAACGAAGCTACATGAATCCCTACCTTGCAGGAACACTGCTTGGCATAGTCCTCCTCCTGGCAATGGTAGTTTCTGGCCGCGGCCTGGGCGCCAGCGGAGGTATAAAATATTGCGTTGTCTCTATTGTCGGCGCCGTCAACCCCCCGCATGTTGAAAAATCAGCCTATTATTCGAAGTATTTTGAGAATGGTAAAAAACCACTTACAAACTGGCTGACACTGGAGATATTCGGTGTGGTGGCAGGAGGACTTATCTCCGGCGCTGTCTCAGGGAGGCTGAAACTCAAAGTGGAAAAATCCCCGAAGATATCCGTAACACGGAGACTGATCTTTGCCTTTCTCGGAGGAGTGCTTTTTGTCTATGGTGGTCAGTTGGCAAGGGGATGTACCAGCGGTGCGGCTTTATCAGGTATGGCTGTTCTGTCTACGGCAGGGTTCGTGACAATGATCGCCATCTTCGGCTCAGCATTTGCCTTTGCATGGTTCTTCAGGAAAAACTGGATATAGAAGAGGTAAAAATCGCAAATCGCAAATCACAGGATCTATTGTAAAAGGAATAATTTAATAATAATCGAAATGGCTCCACTATCATCATACTTTGTTTTCCCGGAATGGCTCAATATGCTGACCGCATTGCTGATCGGCACAGGCTTCGGGTTTGCCCTGGAACAGGCAGGATTCTCTTCGAGCAGGAAACTGGCGGGCATGTTTTACGGATATGACACCACCGTGCTGAAAGTATTTTTTACAGCTGCAATAGTTGCCCTTATCGGATCACAGTTCCTCAGTTACCTTGGACTGCTTAACCTGAATCAGGTATACGTAAACGAATTTTATGTCACCGCATCCATTGTTGGAGGAGTGATAATGGGAGCCGGTTTCATCATGGGCGGGTTTTGCCCCGGCACAGGCCTGTGCGCAATGTCAATAGGCAAGATCGACGCCATGGTATTTGTTGCGGGAGGTTTTACAGGGGCATTTCTCTTCACTGAATCTTACCCCATGATTGAAAGACTGGCTAATGCCCAATACAGAGGTCCGGTGAAGATCAACGAGACACTGGGACTCTCTCCCGGGCTCTTCACTTTCCTGATGGTGGCCGCAGCAGTCGCCATGTTCTGGGTAGCCGAGCTGGCCGAAAAGAAATTCGCCCGGCCTGAAATAACAAACGACTTATAACTACCAGGTATGAAAATCAGAAAAGAATTTTCCGCTCTCCTCCTGCTCCTCAGCCTGATACTTGCATTGCTGCCTCTCACTGCCAACCGCTCTTTTACCGCAAAGCCTGAAAAGCTTCTTCCGGAGGTCCTTAATGAGGATGTCTCATTCACCGTTGATCAGGTCGCGGAATTCATTGTCAGGGAAGACAACACTGTCCAGCTGATAGACCTCAGATCACCGGAAGAATTCAGAAAACAGGCAATCCCCGGAGCTGTAAATATCCCATACCCCGAATTCATCGGGAAGGATCCGGAAGCCTGGCTCGGAAATAAAAAGATCAGGAATATCTTCTATACCACTGAAGATACCGAAGCGGACTATGCACTGGTATATGCCAGAGGCCTTGGATATGAAAACAGCTATGTCATGGAAGGCGGTATCAATGAATGGAAAAAAACCGTGCTGGAAACGAAATTTGAAGGCGACAGGATAACGGCAAGGGAAAACGCCCTGTTTGAAACAAGAAGGCGCGCCGGAGAGATGTTCACTGAACTCAACAGCCTCCCTGATAGCCTGAAAACGAAATTTCTGGAGTCAAAAAAATTCTCTGCAAAAAAGCTTGACGGCGGATGCGAATAATAAATTAACCAAACGGATAAACAGATGAAATTCTTCAGACGATACTGGCTGGTTCTTGCAATTACTCTGCTGGCGGTTATAGTGGTGCTGATAAGGGCCTACAGTCATAATTTCAGGTATGATGCCGTCAGGTGGGCCGAACCTTCAGCCCTTCGCTCGAACATTCTTACTGAAGATCAGATTCCTGCGATGAGCAGCGGTATGCTGCTTATCACTATGGGAAATGAAGCTCCGCGTGTAGAGCTGCCAAAGGATAAAATCCTGAAATTGAATCCTGAATCAATACTCGAAAAAGCAAACCTCTCACTCATAAGGAAGAACAGAGGTCCCGTCGTACTTTATTCTGACGATAACTCAGTGTCTGCCAGGGTATGGATGGTGCTCAGCGAGATGGGCATAAAAAATATCTTTATCCTTCAGGACGAACCCGGGAATGAGTTGCCATAAAAAATTCCGGCCTGCAAATTATGCAAACCGGAATTTATAGGGCATGATAACCTACTGATTATTTTACTACCTGGAAATCGTTCGATTCGGTAAGTGTGAAGGGCAGCCATGACAGAGCGCTCTTTTCCTTTACCATCTTATCGTACATAAAGCTGTTGTTGCCGTACTTCAGGGTTCTGGCATCATAACCGAAAAGCCTCAGGAATGCAGTTGCAAATCCTGAGTTATGGCCTGTACCACAGTAGATTACAACGATTTTGTCAGACGGGATTGTTGCCATCATGTCAGGGAAGCCCAAGGTTGATTCAGGTTTGTACCTTACGGCTCCCGGGATATGCCCGGCATCATACTTGTCTTTCCGTTCAAGGTTCATAACGAAATATTTCCCGGGATCACTGAAGACCTCATCCGCAGTTATAAGGATATCACCCGTACCGGCAGCAAAGAGCTTTTTAAATCTTTCATCCCCGATCTCCTTTCCCGTTGAGAAGCCCGTATTAAGCTCAGGCATTCCAACAGGTTCCGGTGTCTCATTGGTGGTAACCTCCAGGCGGTCCTCATATTTGCCGGATGCACCCTTTAGCCAGCCCTCTTCCGCATAACTCCTGTTCCATCCGCACATTCCCCATCGCATGGCAAAGACATTGCCATATCCCATCATTCTTAACAGTGAGGTGGTATAGCTGGAAACCTGTCCGTCTTCGCAGACCATGATAATCTTATCAAACTCGAAGGGTTTGATGCCGGTCTCAAAATATTCCGGAAGCTTGTCAAAGTTTACATTTACAGCTCCTTTTATATGGCCTTTGGAAAACAGCTCCGGCGACCTCAGATCGATTATCAGGCTATTTTTCCCCAGCTCCTCATTTACCACAGATGCTTTAATAAGGCTTGGGAAATACTGGCTGTTAACATAATCACCGTTTTCCTCCAGGTCTTTCAGCAGAAGCAGGGTCTCCTGCCCTATCACAGGTGCTGCTGTCACTTCCTTAACCGCTTCCTGTTTCTTTTCACTTTTCTTTCCGGTGCACCCCGCTGCAAATACCGCGATCAGTGAAAGGAAAAAAGCATAATATTTTAATTTATTGGCCATGGTCAATCCTGATATCGTTTATTCGGCAACAACAGCAACCCTGTCCTTGTCATATCTGAGGGTCTCTGTGCGGTTGCCCTTCTCGTCATATTTGAATTCGGTAATGGCTACCCCGTTTTCAGGACTATTGATGATGTTCCTGTCCTTGTCCATGTTCCTGGTTTCGATCAGTGCACCGTGGCTGTCATAGGTATACTGTGTGACAGGTACGCTTTTGCCGGCGACATATTCATTGTCCTGATCAAAGACTGCTGTTTCCAGAACATAACCGTTCTCATCATATTTACTCACTCTTCTTGACCAGCCCCAGTACAGATTTGACATTTGCCCTGTGGCATTGTATACCGAGAAGCTCAGGTTGTCGCCAAATTCATTCGGTTCAAACTCGAAGTAAGAAACACCGATATCACCACAGTTTTCAGCTGTACAGTTATAGAGGGTATCTCCCATATAATTGGCCATCCGGGTGACATAACCCTTGTCATTATAAGAGAATCTCAGCTCATAGAAAGGACAGAATTGATTCATGATAGTCTCTTCGTTGGCAAGGTTGTATCTCTTTTCCTGCACCATTCCGTTATCCAGGATTGTCCATACCCATGAATGGATCTTATTCCTGTTCTCAACCGGCTGTCCGTCTTTATCGAAAAACTTAAGGCCTGTCCTGTTGCCTTTCTCATCAATGGTATACTCATATGTATAAGCGCCTCCCGATTCAATCTGCTGGCCATTCTCATCAAAGAAGTGTTTGACCTGTTTGTTGTCTGAATATGTGTAGGTTATTTTTGCGGCCCCGCCCATCGAGGAATACCCAAGTGGTTCTTCACCTCTTACAAACTCCACTGACAGCAGTTTGCCCGTTTCGTCATAAACGAACTTATAGCTGTTGATATCTGAAGCCTCTTCAGCTGTCAGTTCGCGTACACCCCTTTCAAGGTCGTAAGGTGTCTCGCTGAACATGAGGCTCCTGTAATAAACGGTTCCGGAATTTGTACTTTTCTTTGCCGGTGCCTGGTTACAGGACGGCATAATTGCAATTACCAATGCTGCCATACCAAGGAGCAATGCTGTGTTTCTCAATTTCATATTGCTGTTTTTATTGGTTTATTTATTATTTTGATTTCAGTTTAATTGCCATCAATTACATAATGATGAATGCAAATTAAATAATCTCCGGCAAAGATAACAACTGTTCAAAGTGTACCAAGTCATTTTGAACTGTGACAGCAGTTTTTGATTCTCAGCCCGGCAACTGCCATAAAATTGTTTCAAAATATGCCGGAAGGATTCTTTTTTAATTCCGTTTCCGCATATTTTTGATTTTCCTAATTGCGACGTTAATGAATGCAATGTACCTGGTGATATGCGCCCTGGTGATCTTCGCGCTGGCGTATAGGTTCTATTTCAGTTTCATATGTGCCAAAGTATTGACTATTAATCCATCCAGGGTCACTCCTGCTCACCGTTTGTATGACGGTCAGAATTATTATCCCACCAATAAATGGATTCTCTTCGGACATCACTTTGCTGCCATTGCGGGTGCAGGACCTCTTGTCGGTCCGGTGCTGGCTGTGCAGTTCGGTTATTTTCCGGGTTTCCTGTGGATGCTGGTCGGGGCTGTAATGGCAGGGGCTGTGCACGACCTTGTTCTTTTAACTGCTTCGGTCAGGCACGACGGAAAATCGATTGCCGAAATTGCCCGTTGCGAAATCAGTAAGTTAAGCGGCATAACCACTTCGGTGGCAGTGATCATTATAATTATTGTCGCCCTTGCCGGATTAGGCCTGGTAGTTGTGAACTCCCTATCCGAGAGCTCATGGGGAACTTTCACCATTGCGGCTACCATTCCCATTGCACTTACTATGGGTGTCTGGATGACGAAATTCAGGAAAGGCAAAACTGCTGAAGCAACGATCTTCGGGGTCATCATGCTATTTCTGGCGGTCATTTACGGGCGGTATATTCCAGGGTCTGCAATGGCGCCGTGGTTCACCTTCGATCATCATTCGCTTACAATTATTCTTGCGCTTTACGGTTTCCTGGCTTCAGTGTTGCCGGTGTGGCTTTTGCTTGCACCGCGCGATTACCTCAGTGCAATAATGAAGATATCCGTGGTGGCCTTGCTTGCCGTCGGGATAATTGTTGTTGCTCCGGATCTCAAAATGCCTGCGGTAACGGTGTTTGCCCATGGCGGAGGCCCGATCATTCCCGGAACGTTGTTCCCGTATCTGTTCATAACCATTGCCTGCGGGGCCATTTCGGGCTTTCACTCGCTGGTGAGTTCGGGAACGACTCCTAAAATGCTGATGAACGAGAAAGACATAAAGTTCATTGCAGTGGGATCGATGCTTATCGAAGGCCTTGTGAGCATCCTGGCGCTTATTGCCGCGGCAAGTCTTTTACCGCTCGATTATTTCATGATAAACGTTTCCCCCGAAAAGCTTCAGCATATTTTACCGCAGCTTCATGCCATGGGCTTTACTGATTCCAACATCCAGGTTCTGTCACAGGAGGTGGGTGAAAAGATCATTGGCCGTACGGGTGGTGCAGTATCCCTGGCTGTGGGCATGGCACAGATATTTTCTTCCATCCCGGGAATGGATAAACTGATGTCCTACTGGTATCATTTTGCCATAATGTTTGAAGCGCTCTTTATCCTTACCACCATTGATGCCGGAACCCGTATTGCACGCTTCGTTTTACAGGAAGCAGCGGGCAAAGTATATAAGCCTTTCAGCCGGACTAATTGGCTTCCCGGAAACCTGCTGGCAAGCGGCCTGGTTGTGTTTGCCTGGGCATATTTCATCTATTCAGGAACGGTTGCAACTATCTGGCCAATGTTCGGAAGCGCAAACCAGCTGCTGGCAACCATCGCGCTTGCAATAGGAACGAGTTATATAATAAACAGGGGTAAGATAAAATATGCATGGATTACTGTGATCCCGATGATTTTTGTCGGGGTAACAACACTGACGGCCGGTTGGCAGAATATCAGGAATATTTACCTGCCTCAGGCTGTTGAAGCAGAAACCAGGGTCACCGGCATCATTAACATGACCCTAACCACCGTCATCGTAATCTGTGTATTTATTATTCTTTTCGATGCCATTCCGAAATGGGTGAAAGCATGGCAGGGAAAAGTACCGGGTGACTTCAAAAATCGCATAGGGGAATCAGATTGACAGGGATAAAATTGCCGGCGGATGGGCAGGCAAGAAAAAACTGGTATTACGGCATCTTTGCTCCCTTACCCGGAAGTTTCCATTGAATAATCTGAGGACGAACCTGTACCGGGTCAATTTTTGATTCCGGATAACATGTGAATGATGTAAATCTTTCACATAATTGTATAACGCTTAGAGGTATAAGGTAATTTATCTTTGGATTGTAATACTATCACATACCCCATTCCGGGCAACCAATTAAAATCGACAAGACATGGAAACAGCGACATTAATTACCAGGTCACAACTGCCAGGATTTCCGGTAACACGTATATCACCATTATTCCATCCCAACATTAAAACCTTAATCAGAAATATAAAACATAGTCGTGCGTGGGCTAAAGGGGATCAGAATGCAATGTTCCTTGTAAAACATTCAGGGAAGCAGGTTGTGCTTGCTGCCCTCCATTCAGGAACAGATATCTATTCCTATCAGTCAAATGATTCAATCACATTTCAGATAATCGAGGGAAGCCTGAAATTTAATTCCCGAAAAGCTTCAGCAACAATTGCCATGGGCCAGGCCCTGACGCTTAATGGGAGGATAAAATACAGACTGACCACCAGTGAAGAGACGGTGCTGCTGTTGTCAGTAGCAAAGAATACCCTGAGGAGGGCCTGAATTTGGTGAAAGCAGGCAATTTCTTAAATCACAATAACATAATGAACCGGAAAGAGAACATCTTAAAAAAGAAAACTGTGCAAAAAGCACTGAAACAAGCCTTGATGGCGGATATGGACCCCGGATTGGTATCCGGTGATCTTCCGGAGGGTCAGGGAAGCGAAGTATCGCTGTTGATGCATGACATCTTTGGCGGAGAGATTTTAAAGACCCCGGGAAGAAAAGGCTGGCATTTTTACAACCGGATTCAGGGCGAGCGTATTTATTTTGCAGGACCGGAGTTAAGCAGATGCCTGGATGACAGAAGCTTTGCAGATATTCCTTCATCTCCCGCAGAAACTTCCGCGTATTTTGAACAGGAAGACTATTCAAATTTTTTCACAAGGTTCATCAGGGCATTTGAAGAGTCAATAGGCCTCGTGCGTCAACCTAATTAAGTTTCAATACCCTGATTCCTTTATAGGAGCAGACCAGCCGGAGCATCTCAGCATATTTCCCCGGAGCCATCAGAAGGTGATTCCCTAAAGGCTGCGTCTGCAATAAAGCCAGTGATTGTGTCGGTAATTCAATCTCCACCTGGGTGCGGCAGGCGTTTGTAAAGCAAGGGTGGCCCAACACTTTGCCTTCCGCAATGAAGGCCCTGTCGAGGGTGTCTGAGAGCCTGAAGACAGTAACGTCAGACGCATCAATTTTCCCGTTTACTGCCAGCGAAAAATCTGTTTCAAAATGAGTGGCTAATTTTATGTCACTGACGAGGTCAAAGGCAATTGTACAATGTGACAGAAGAAGTCTGTTGTTGGTTGTTGCGCTGGTATTGGCCATCCATGGTACTGAACCCGTGGCTGCCTTAAGCAGCATCATACCGGCCATTGAAGCAAGGTCTCCTTCGCATGCCGCCACCAAGCCTTCGTCATTAAGCTGGGCCAGGGCAAGGCATGCGGTAACTTTCCGTTGCTGCACGAGGCTGAAACACTCAACCGCAATGGCATTCAGTTCATTTTTCTCAACCAGCCTGCGTAAAAGAGTCAGCACTTTAGCGGCTTCAACCAGTCCGGCCGGATTATCACGATTGAACCGGTTAAGCAGAGAAGGATCAGGCTTTTGCTCACTGTAATCCTGAAGGGTATTCCACGGTATCACTTCGAGTGTGATGCCAAACAGTTTCAGGAATATTTCTGCCGGTACATCCGAAGCTACAAGCCACTCCGAGACAGATCCTATCAGGGCTGCTTTCTGCACCCGGAGTACGTTCCACACCCTCACTGCCCTGCACCATTTGTCAATCAATCCTGATTCACCGGCTTCAGCAGCATCGGCCAGCACAGCGTATTGGCTGTTGTTCACTGCCCACGC
Source organism: uncultured Bacteroidales bacterium (assembly GCA_963780735.1). Classification (GTDB taxonomy): domain Bacteria; phylum Bacteroidota; class Bacteroidia; order Bacteroidales; family VadinHA17; genus SR-FBR-E99. Next base: position 62,181 of record CAWADB010000008.1, on the reverse strand, counting down.
CATTACCTCGGTAGCTGCAGCATAGGAGTTGTTACCCTTTATACTCAGTAAAAGTACCGGATGTCCGGGTTGCATCATCGAAATGGCTTTCCTTTCCGAGCCGCCGCTCATGAAAAGAATTATATCCGGTTGCTGATCAGTCATCCTGAAGGAATTAGGAGGCAGCAGCTGCTGCATGAAGATTTCAGCGTTGCTGCCGGTATCAGCACCGGCTCCGCCATGAGCCGCCCAGGCTACTTTGATATAAGGCAGGTGATCTGATGCTTCGGAATCTTTTTGTGCCATAGTTCTGATCTGTGAGAAGAATTCTAAAAATACATTTTAAAATTAAAAATCTTTCCCATAAGACCTTTCAAATAATGAGGAGACATTTCTTAAAAATAATCCTGACTGACTAAGAATTTAGTGTTGATATCTTATGCTAAAGTTTCCCGGACAAATTCTCTGCGGATGAAATTTAGAATGTAGCTTTAATAGCAATATTTATTAATATCTAACCAAAACGGATTCTTATGAAATCTTCCTTCATTTCACGTACGAAAATCACCGGTATTTTACTGGGCTTATTGGTTCTGGTTTTCTCATCCGGGTGCCAGAAAGACATTATTGAAACGGACAATGCCCTTGATCCCGTTTCAGATGAAGTAACACTCAAGGGTGCAAAAATTCAAGACCTGATGGTAATAACCGCGTCTGAAACACTTCCTGCAGGTTTTGAAAAGAACCTCTCTGCCTATGGTCAGATAGTAAACACTATTCCTGAGATCGGTGTGGTGGTCATCAGACCTGCTGATTCAAATTCAGCTGGCAAAATTGCCAGGCTCAGGGGAGTTCTTGCCGTTGTTCCTGATCTGAAAGTCAAATGGATTGAACCGGATAAATTTGTAGCTGATGCAAACCCGCCGAGTATTGGCAGTAATGAAACGTATTTTAGGTATCAGTGGGGAATGGATGCCATTGATGCTCCTGAGGCTTGGAACGCCGGATATACGGGTGAAGGGGCCATGGTTTTTATTCTGGACAGTGGCATCGACAAAGATAATCCAGACCTGTCACCCAACCTGAATACCGGGCTGAGTAAATCATTCGTTCCGGGTGAAAAATATTATGTCGGAGATTCGACTTTTTTCAATCATGGCACCCATGTAGCCGGCATAATTGCTGCCGCTGATAACAAATGGGGAGTTATAGGCGTGGCACCTTATGCTGAAATTGTTGCAGTGAAAGTGTTATCAGAAAAGACAGGATCAGGAGCATTCAGCGGGATCAACGCCGGAATTGTTTATGCTGCAAATAATGGTGCAGATGTAATTAATATGAGCCTTGGCGCTCTTTTAAACAGAAATGGCAATTACATGGATGAAAATAATATCTGGCAACAGGGGTCTGCCGCCGGATTACAATTTCTGATCCTGGCACAACAGCGGGCAGTTAATTATGCAGTAAAAAAAGGAGCGGTAGTTGTTGTTTCTGCAGGAAACGATTACATGAATGCTGATGGAAATGCTTCTCTGTTCAAAGTACCTGCCGATCTTGAAAATGTAATTGCGATATCGGCAACAGCTCCCTGTAACTGGGCTTTGAACCCAAATGGCATATTGGATATTCCCGCCAGTTATACAAATTATGGAAAATCCCTTGTTGCTCTTGCTGCTCCCGGCGGTGATTTTGACTGTGAAGACGGATATCCTTTAGATATGATTTTAAGCTCAGGCGCCGGAGGAACAGGCGGCTGGCCCTTCTACTTCGCTGCCGGTACCAGCATGGCTTCACCCCATGTGGCTGGAGTAGCCGCACTGATAATTGGCAAAAACGGAGGAGCAATGGATCCTCATGAAGTCATCAAACAACTCTGTAAGACAGCTGACAAAATTGACGGACAGGGAATATCACCATATTTCGGATATGGCAGGGTAAATGCCTACCGTGCTGTAACCGAATAAAAAAAAAGCCGCAGAGCCTTTTATGCTCTGCGGCTTTTTAATCGTTTTTCCCCTTATTTATGATACAGTAACTTAAAAGGTATCATAATCGGATTCACAGGTGTTGTTTCCGGAACCAGATAAACAAGCTTAATAGCGGAGCCTCCCTCCTTTTGGAAATATTCAAGCCTGACGGGATAAAATCCTTTCTGCAATGGCAGTACAAACGACTTTGTACCAGAATCGTCGTGAAGTCCGTCATTATTTAAAATAAGCCTGTCGCCGAGATAAAGTTTTGCACCGTCATCTGAGTTTATTCCAAAAATGTAATACCCGTCCTTCACAACCTCCAGATACCCTTCAAACTGGCATGCAAAGTTGACATTGCGGGGGAGCTTCTGTATGTTAAAGGTGGTATCAAAAACACCTGTGGCTGCCGGCTTTAGTTTGCTGAAATCCGGCAGACTGTCCCAGCTTCCTTCATAGTATGAATACTTTAATCCACCAGGCACAGCTTTTTTAAGCTTCATCATTGACGGCATCACTTCTCCGAGCTCAAAATTGCCCTTTGCCGTTGCACTGTATTTGGCTCCCGGTATGAACGACTTTATGCTTAACTGTGCCGGTCCTGTTATCGAAAACATCTGTTCAGCTTTAGGTGAGGTGCTGTCTGGCTCCGTACCATCCACAGTATACCTGAGGTCAGGATAAGAACCGGCAATGAAGACCATAGTCGGTTTGTCCTTCAGAAGAATACCGTTCATCGGATGAAACTGTGCCGGGGTTCCGGGATAGCCTGCATATGAAAATTTCAGGCCGTCATAGATAGCTTTCAGTTTCACCGAATTATGGCTTTCGTTTGGGAACAAGCCTATTTTCCAGTATATATTATCGGGGGCCTTTAGTTTCAGGACCGAATCCATGCGACCGATTCCCATACCCTTATATGTTGATTCTATCCCGGCAATCCATAAATGCCTTTCCGTTTTGATACCTCCAAGCTTTTCGGCTGCCAGTTTTATGGCAAAATCATTATTCCACCAGAAGGAAGGATCAGTGGCAAAACAGCACTCGAACAATTCCGGTTCTGCAAGGAATGCATACATTGAAAACAATCCGCCGTATGAATGTCCGTACAGAGAGTTTGTCCCGTTGGCCGGATAGGTTTTATTTATGTACGGAATAAGCTCGGTTTTTAGAAAGGAGAGAAACTTGTCCGCACCTCCCGAAATAGCATTGTCATTCACATGAACCGGTAAAAAATCCCTGTCGCGCTGATTTACCTTATCAATGTAAGTGTTGGGAATGGCAACAAGGATCAGCTGCGGAATATAATTTTCATTCCTGTTGAACTTGTAAATAAACGGGAATAATTCAGAGACCCATTCCCCGTCGGTCAGATAGATAACCTCATATTTCTCCTTCGAACCGGGTTTCCAGGTATCGGGAACGAAGACTTTCAACGATCTTTGTTCCCCAAGTACGGCAGAGTAAATTGAGTCTTTTATTTCAGTCAGACCCTGTGCCGTGCTGACCGAAAAATGCATGCTTAAAACAAATACTAAAGCAGGAAATAAGAAGTAAATAAATCTTTTCATGTGTGTCAGAATTGGTCCAACTAATTTACATTAAAAACCGACATGGTTCCAAATTTCCAATATCAGGGAATAACAGGACGCTGAAAAGATAAACATATTATGCCTCCGGATTGTTTCTATTAATGAAATGTAATGGGGGGAGGACCTTCATGAAAACACCGGAAAAAACAGTCATTATCGTCGAGGCAACAATCCATGCTCCAGTTGATACCGTATGGAAATTATGGACAGATCCGAGGCATATAATTCACTGGAATCATGCATCGGACGACTGGCACACAACCAGGGCAGAAAACGACCTGAGGGCAGAGGGCAGGTTTCTTTCGAGGATGGAGTCAAAGGACGGTAATTTCGGCTTCGACTTTTCAGGTAAACACACCAGGGTGGAACAGCACAAACTAATAGAAACCACCCTTGATGACGGCAGGAACATGCAGGTATTGTTCTTCCCAAGGGGAGATGTGACAGCAGTCACGGAAGCCTTCGAAGCTGAACAGGAAAACTCCATTGAACTTCAGAAGGAAGGGTGGCAGGCGATCCTGAATAATTTCAAAAAGTATGTCGAAGCACCTGACAGGAAAGAATAACGTCCGGACCAAAGGTTGAAAAATGCCAGGGAAGATACAGAATTTTACTAAATTTACATGCTGATCGGTAAGTTGACCCGATCAACAGGAAAATAATATTCCATTTAAAAAATAAAACTATGCCACGAGTATTCAAAGCCCTTGAGGTAGAGAAGGAAGACAAAGAGGTAATGCGCGATTACCTTGACCGCCACATGCCGCATGTAATTTGTCCCGACTCCGTTAAACGAGGAGAAAAATTCATGGTCAAGGTACGACTCGGCGAGGAATATCTTCATCCTGATGATCCTGACCATTTCATTGGCCTTATGCAGCTCTGGAACCGTGAGACGCTGCTTGCCGAGGCAAGATATACTGCCGGCGTCAACGGACATAAACCCACTCACTTTGAGGTCGATTTTTTCATCGTCGCCCCGGAGGTGTCAATGAACCTCAGCGCCATGGCTGTTTGTACCAAACACGGACTGTGGCAGAGCGAGGACAAGGCCGTGAAAGTCACGGACTGATCAGAATAATTTCATAACATAAAAAAAATGGGCAGTTACGTCGACAAACATCTCATCAAGGATGAGACCGTGGCATACGAAACCAAACTACACTGGGTCATCTTCTTTTCACTGAAATCAATATTTACGCTAACTATTTATGCCTGGTTAAAAAGATGGCTGTCGGAATTCGTAATTACCAACCGGCGCATTGTCATCAAAGAAGGCTTCATTGCCAGGAGGACTTTTGAGATGAACCTCTCAAAAATTGAAACGGTGAACGTTGATCAGACAGTGATGGGTCGAATCTTCAATTACGGTTCAATTACAATTATTGGCACCGGCGGCACAAAGGAGACCTTCCACAACATCGCCAGACCGATGGCATTCAGGCAGGCGTTCCAGGAGCTGTGCTAGGTATGAGGCTCAAGCAGTCCTCCCTGACCCTGATACTGTCGGGTATAGTACCGGTTCTGTCAATCATCTCGTGCAATCCTATCAATGAACAAAAATATTTTGAGGAGGGTGTCTCTAAGCTTCTGGCAACATACCGTAATGCCACAATAAAAGATGTAAGCTATGAGCTCTCATTCAGCATCCCTGAAGGAAAAGAAGCGCCTATTGCCGGTAAGGCCGTCATAGACTTCTCCCTGACATCGAAACGTGAACCGGTGGTCATCGATTTCCAGGTGCCTCAGGAATATATTAATTCATTGACAGTTAATGGGAAAACGACCGATCCGGTGTTTGTCAACGGACATATCATCATCGATAAAAAAGTACTGACTAAAAGCTTCAACAGGATTGAACTCTCATTCCGTGCAGGTGACCTGTCCCTCAACCGCAATGATGATTTTCTATATACCCTGTTTGTCCCTGACCGTGCCTCGACGGCATTCCCATGTTTCGACCAGCCGGATATAAAAGCCCGCTTCAGACTCACTCTTGAAATGCCGTTCGGGTACAGGGCTATGTCCAACAGTCCGGCCGTTGCCACAGACACTACCAGCAATAATGTCACAGTGCATTTCGCCGGGACAAAACCGATAAGCACTTACCTTTTTGCCTTCGCAGCCGGCAAATTTGACCTGGTGGAAAAGGAAATTGACGGCGTGAAAATGGAGATGCTGCACCGCGAGACACGTCCCGGTTATATTGAAAAAAATGCCGCTGAGATCTTTAAACTTCATTACAATTCGCTGAAGTGGCTTGAGGAATATACACAGATTCCTTATCCGTTCGATAAATTCGGATTTGTTCTCATCCCTTCATTCCAGTACAGTGGCATGGAGCACCCCGGATCGATATATTACCGGGCAAATTCACTCCTTCTTGATGAATCGCCCACCCTGAATGAAAGGCTTTCGCGGGCTTCTCTCATTGCACATGAAACATCTCATATCTGGTTCGGCGATCTTGTCACAATGAAATGGTTTGATGACGTCTGGCTCAAGGAAGTATTTGCCGGATACATGTCAGACAAGATTGTCAGTCCTGACTTCCCGGACGTCAACCATGAGCTTCGTTTTCTGCTTTCGCGTTATCCTGCCGCCTACGCTGTTGACCGTACCCGCGGCACCAATCCGGTAATACAAGGCCTTGACAATATGAAAGATGCAGGCTCGCTTTATGGGGCAATCATCTACAATAAGGCGCCGATAGTAATGCAACATCTTGAAAAACTGACCGGAGAAGAAGATTTCCGGAAAGGACTGCAGATCTATCTGAAGAATTATTCATGGGGTAATGCCAGCTGGGATGACCTCATCTCAATACTTGAAAAGGTGACCCGTAAACCGCTGGGAGAGTGGAGCAGGATGTGGGTCAGGGAAGCGGGCATGCCTGTACTGACCCCGGTTGTCACCAGGCAGCAGGACAGTTACAAAGTTACTTTCAGGGAAGATGATCCTGCGGGGACTATCAGGCACTGGCCACAGACACTGAATGCGATGGTCATTACCCGTACTGATAACGTGGCCGGAGAAGTGATGCCTGAAGACAGTAAGTCGTTCATAATAACAGAAGATGAACCTTTGTGCATTATACCCGATATCTCCGGCAGGGCTTACGGCACTTTTATTTTTGACAGCATCACTGCGAATCACCTGGCCCTGCATATAAATGAGTTTGCCGATCCGCTGCTGAGAGGTGTTCTGTGGATCAACATGTATGAGAACCTTGTCAACGGGAACATCGCTCCTGCCACATTTTATAACACCATCTTCAAGGCACTGGAATCTGAGAGCGATCTCCAGTTGCGCGACTATCTTGCCGGGAGATTTTCATCGGTCTTCTGGGATTTCCTTTCTGCGGCTGAACGCGATTCCGTTGCAGCGGATGCTGAGAAGATGATATGGAATAAGGTATTGCAGACCACTGACCCCGCTGTTCAGCGAACGTGGTTCAGCCTTTACCGGAATATAGCCGTGACGGAAGAAGGTATGAAGAATCTCCTGAAAACCTGGGAAAGCACCTTGTTGCCGGGCGGTCTTAAACTGAGTGAGGACGACCTTTGTACACTTACACTGACCATGGCGGTCAAAGGTTACAGCAACGCGGAAAAGATCATCGCAGGTCAGCGCAACAGAATTACCGAAAAGGACCGGTTGCTCAGGTTTGATTTCGTAGTGCCCTCCGTCTCACAAGACCAGGCAGTCCGGGATGCTTTCTTCAGCAGTCTCAGTGATCCGGTGAACCGTGAGCATGAGCAGTGGGTAATCGAGGCGCTGGGTTACCTTCACCATCCGATGTTGGCAAAGAGATCGGAAAAATACATCCTCCCATCGCTGGAGATGCTTGAGGAGATAAAAAGCACAGGTGATATTTTCTTCCCGGGAAGCTGGATCACCACCACCCTGGCAGGTCATCATTCGCCAGAGGCAGAAATTACTGTTGAGAAATTCCTTGATGACCACGCGGACTACCCTCCGGATCTGAGGCTGAAGATCCTGCAGGCGGCGGATCATTTGTATAGGCAATAGGCAATGGGCAGTAGGCAATAGTGAAATTTCGTATATTAGTGACTCGAAAACCGACATTCGAAAATCGCAAATCGCAAATCGCAAATCGACAATAACTATGGGTTGCTTCCGCGTACTTGTCTGCATCATCTGTCCTCCTCTTGCCGTCATCGACAAAGGATGCGGGTCGGTTCTTATCGTGTTCCTTCTTACTCTTTGCGGATGGGTGCCGGGTGTGATTGGTGCATTGATTATAAACAAAAAATAGATTTGGTGGTTATTATGCAGACAGAGGCAGGTCTGAGACCTGTCTCCGCAATCAACCATATCAAAATTATTTAAAAATGCCACACATTTTCGATCCCAAGCATCTGCAACGTCTTGATAATCCAGAGCGCAGAAATCTTATTCCTCCGTATGAAACCCTTATAGAACTCGGACTGAAGCCGGGACAGGTATTGGTTGATATAGGCGCTGGCGCCGGGTATTTTTCCATACCTGCAGCCTCCATCACAGGCCCTTCCGGCCAGGTCATTGCAACCGACATTTCCGGGGAGATGCTTGATCACCTTGCCGTTAAGGCCGAAGAAACCGGCACAGCCCTGGATGTAATGCTAACGCCTCCTGACAGCCTGCCACTTCCGGACCACACTGCAGACATGACCTTCATGGCTTTTGTTTTCCATGAGCTTGATAAACGTCAGAACTACCTGGCTGAACTCAGACGGATTACCAAACCTGACGGCACACTGGTGATCATCGATTGGGCAGACATCGATTCTCCTATGGGGCCTCCCGTTGAACACCGCATAAGCCTGAATGAAGCCATGAACAACATCGCTTCCGCAGGGTTCAAAATTGAAACAAACGGCATGCTCAATCCATGGCAATACTTTGTTACTGCCAGACCCTCCTGATTATTCCCCTATTTTTGTGTAATTTTGTGCGATTTGCGGCAATTGCATAGAACTTTAAGCATGTATGCTTGTTCAACGTTTATGCATATTGAAGAACATATTTTATGGAAAACGACCAGGACAAAATACTGAGCGATGTAACATCGGGAGAATACAAATTCGGGTTTGTGACCGATATCGAGACAGATGTTATTCCCGTGGGTCTCAGTGAGGATGTTGTAAGGCTCATTTCGTCAAAAAAAGAGGAGCCGGAATGGCTTCTCGAGTTTCGCCTTAAGGCTTACAGGCACTGGCTGACTATGAAGATGCCGGCATGGGCAAACCTGAAAATACCCGAAATAAAATACCAGGAGATCAGCTTTTATGCTGCCCCGAGGCAGAAAATAGCTCCTTCAAGTCTCAGTGATGTTGATCCTGAACTTATCAAGACTTTCAACAAGCTTGGCATCCCGCTTGAAGAACAGAAGCATCTTACAGGTGTTGCCGTTGATGCAGTGATGGACTCCATCTCAGTGAAGACCACCTTCCGCGAGACACTGGCAGAGATGGGAATCATCTTCTGCTCCTTCTCGGAAGCAGTGAAAGAACACCCGTCGCTTGTCCAGAAATACCTCGCTTCGGTGGTTCCATATACTGACAACTTCTTTGCAACACTCAACTCGGCCGTTTTCTCTGACGGTTCATTCTGTTATATACCCAAGGGCGTCAGGTGTCCTATGGAGCTGTCGACCTACTTCCGCATCAATGCATCCAACACCGGTCAATTCGAGCGTACATTGCTCATAGCTGATGAAGAGGCTTATGTGAGCTACCTCGAGGGCTGCACGGCTCCCATGCGCGATGAGAACCAGCTTCATGCCGCGGTTGTGGAGATAGTTGCCGAACGCGGGTCAGAGGTTAAATACAGCACGGTGCAGAACTGGTACCCTGGCGACAAGGACGGGAAAGGCGGCATTCTGAACTTCGTGACAAAGCGGGGTATATGCAAGGGCGATGACTCCAAGATATCATGGACACAGGTAGAGACAGGGTCAGCCATAACATGGAAATACCCTTCATGCATACTGCGCGGAAATAACAGTGTCGGTGAATTTTACTCGGTGGCTGTCACCAATAACCACCAGCAGGCTGACACAGGTACCAAGATGATGCATATTGGGAAAAATACCAGGAGTACAATCGTTTCCAAAGGTATCTCGGCAGGCTTCGGGCAGAACAGCTACAGGGGACTGGTCAAGGTGCTGGGCAAGGCGGAAGGTGCACGCAATTTTTCGCAGTGCGATTCCCTGCTCCTGGGCCATAATTGCGGAGCACATACCTTTCCTTATATCGAGGTTGACAATCCGACAGCGATTGTTGAACATGAAGCAACCACCTCACGCATAGGTGAAGATCAGATCTTTTACTGCAACCAGCGTGGCATATCCACCGAAGATGCTATCGGACTTATAGTCAACGGTTATGCCCGCGAGGTGCTGAATAAGCTGCCCATGGAATTTGCCGTGGAGGCACAGAAGCTCCTGCAGATAAGCCTTGAAGGCAGCGTCGGTTAAAATGAATTTACATTACAGATAATATGAAAAACAAATTTTTACTGGAGATAAAAGAACTCAGAGCCTCTATTGATACAAAGGAAATCCTCAAAGGTCTGAACCTTGAGGTCGGGTACGGTGAAATACATGCCATCATGGGTCCAAATGGCAGCGGCAAGAGCACGCTGGCCAACGTACTGACAGGACGTGAGATAGCAACTGTTACTCATGGCTCGGTCACTTACGACGGGCATAACCTTCTGGAGATGTCTCCCGAGGAGAGAGCCCGCGATGGCATCTTCCTTTCGTTTCAGTATCCTATTGAAATCCCCGGCGTAAGCATGGTTAACTTCATGAAGACTGCCGTCAATGAACAACGTAAACACAATGGCCTCGAGCCGCTTTCAGCCTCTGATTTTCTGCGCCTAATGCGCGAAAAGAAAGAACTGGTGGAGATAGACTCAGCCCTGACCAACAGGAGTGTCAATGAAGGATTTTCCGGTGGGGAGAAAAAGAAGAATGAGATTTTCCAGATGGCAATGCTTGAACCGCGACTGGCTCTCCTTGATGAGACGGACTCGGGACTCGATATCGACGCACTGCGCATCGTTGCCAACGGCGTGAACAAGATACGCAGGCCTGACACCTCGGTCATCGTAATAACACATTACCAGAGACTGCTTGACTATATTGTGCCTGATTTTGTTCATGTTATGTATGACGGGCGCATTGTCAAATCGGCCGGACCTGAACTTGCCCTTGAGCTTGAAGAGCGGGGATATGACTGGATAAGAAAAGAAGCGGACGTAAGCGAAGAGTCATGGACTACAGACCGGAAGTGATAAGCAAGATGTCAGCGTTGTATGCTGACAGCCGGGAGGGCTTCCTGAAAGATTCCCCGGAGCTGTTCAACAGGTACCGCGAGGATGCCTTTGAGGAGTTCAAACGTCTTGGCATTCCTGACAGGAAGAACGAGGCATATAAGTATACCAATCTCGAAACCTTTCTCGGTTACAATTACCAGGACTACTATTCTCCCTTGCCTTCAGACTTCACTGAAGCCGAGAAGTTCCACTGCGAGGTGGAAGATCTGGATGTATGGAATATGGTTCTGCTCAACGGCTTCTTCCCGAACGGAGAAAAGGGCCTGGTAATGCTTCCCGGAGGTATATGGGTCGGCAGCATGAAGTCTGCTGTCAGACAGTTTCCCGCGCTTGTGGAAAAGCATTACAATAAATATGTTGATAACGCAAAAGACGGACTGGTGCCACTGAATACTGCACTGGCCTCCGACGGGCTGTTTATCTACGCACCGAAGCATACAGTCTATACGAAACCAATACAGATTGTCAACCTGCTTCACTCCGACAAGGATATCTTTGTCCAGGACCGTAACCTGGTTGTAGTGGAGGATGGAGCACAGCTCTCACTGCTTGTCTGTGACCATGCAATCTCACCACAGCATTTCCTCACGAACACAATTACTGAGGTTTATGTCGGAAGCAATGCACGCTTTGATATCGTAAGGGTGCAGAACCAGCATAACAATTCGGGAAAGATAACCCATACGTTTATCCACCAGGAACGTGACAGCTATGCATCATCGAACAATATCACCCTTCACGGGGGGCTGGTGCGCAATGCCACCTGGCACTACCTGGCCGGTGAGAACGGAGAAACACATTCTTACGGCCTCTTCCTGGCCGACAAGCATCAGCACGTAGGCAATTTTGTCAACGTCGACCACGTGGCCCCGAACTGTAACAGCACGCAGCTCTTCAAGGGTGTGCTTGATGACAACTCGACAGGAGCATTCAACGGCCGTATCATGGTGCATCAGACAGCACAGGGAACCAATGCATTTCAGCGCAACAACAACATCATTATGTCAGACAGCGCCAAAATGGACACCAAACCTCAGCTTGAGATCTTTGCCGACGATGTGAAATGCAGTCACGGGGCAACGGTGGGTCAGCTTGACGAGAATGCCCTGTTCTACCTGCGTTCACGTGGCATAGATGCGCGTGAGGCAAGACTGATGCTTATGTTCGGCTTCGCCCATGAGGTGATACAGAATATCCCCCTGGAAGCTTTGCGTGACCGCATTGACAATCTTGTTCTGCAACGACTTCGCGGCGAACTTTCGCGCTGCGCCTCTTGTGCCATACAGTGTAACTGACCGATAACATGAAGCTCCCGCGAAGCATAGATGAGATACGTTCCGAATTCCCGATTCTTTCGGTAAAAGCCAACGGCAAGCCGCTGGTTTACCTCGATAACGGCGCCACCACCCAGAAGCCGGTTCAGGTGCTGAGGATGATGGATGAGATGTACCGGACAGCCAATGCCAACGTACACCGCGGAGTGCATTACCTCTCTGATCTTGTCTCTGACCGCTACGAGGCCGCCCGTGAAACCGTAAGAGCATTCATCGGTGCACAAAAAAAGAGGAGGTAATATTCACTGCCGGCACTACATCTGCAATTAATGCAGTAGCCTTTTCCTTCGGTGAAAGATGCGTTCATAAGGATGATGAGATAATCATCAGCGGCATGGAACACCATGCCAATATTGTCCCGTGGCAGATGCTGTGCGAGAGGAAGGGTGCAAAGCTGAGGGTCATCCCCTTTTCGGATCAGGGGGTGCTCGATATGGATGCTTACCGCGGCTTATTTACTGACCGGACACGCATCGTTGCCGTCACATATGCCTCGAACGTACTTGGCACGGTAAATCCCGTTAAGGAAATTATTGCGGAAGCACATCGCCATGAGGTGCCTGTGCTGATCGACGGCGCCCAGATCATTCAGCACGGCATTGTCAATGTGACCGATCTGGATTGTGATTTTTTTGTTTTTTCAGGACACAAGATTTACGGACCCAACGGCATCGGGGTGCTTTACGGCAAGGAGAAATGGCTCAATGAGATACCTCCTTACCAGGGAGGCGGAGACATGGTCGCCAATGTCACCTTTGAGAAAACCACATACAATGAACTGCCATTTAAGTTCGAAGCAGGAACGACCAATTTCACCGGGGCAATAGGCCTCGCAACAGCGCTCGATTATGTCTCGGCTCTCGGCCGGGAGGCGATAGCCGAAAGGGAGCAGGCTCTTTTGGCTGAAGCAACAAGCGGTCTGTTATCAGTAGGCGGCGTTCGTATCTACGGCACTGCCCCGCAGAAAGTCTCTGTGGTATCGTTCCTCCCGGGAACAATACATCCGTATGATGCCGGCATGATACTTGACAAGATGGGTATTGCGGTAAGAACAGGAACACACTGCGCTCAGCCGGTGATGACACGGTACGGAATCACAGGCACAGTAAGGGCTTCAATAGCATTCTACAACACCAGTGAAGAGATTGAGAGCCTGGTGAATGGAATGAGAAAAGTGACGGAGATGTTCGCCTGAAAGTACGAGTATGACAATAAACGAAATACAGGATCAGATCATTGATGAATTTTCAGCCTTCGGTGACTGGATGGAGAGGTATGAGTTCCTCATCGATATGGGAAGGACACTTCCCCCATTCGATCTAGCTCATAAGGTACCTGACTTCCTTATAGAGGGCTGTCAGAGCAAAGTATGGCTCTATCCTTCCCTCGACAATGGTGTGATAACATTTACAGCCGACAGTGATGCGCTGATCACCCGTGGCATAGTGGCATTGCTCGTCAGGGTCTTTTCAGGGCGCACTCCGGATGAAATTATCAGTGCCGACATCTATTTCATTGACCGGATAGGGCTGAAACAGAACCTCTCGCCTACCAGATCCAACGGCCTGCTTTCGATGATGAAGCAGATGAGGCTCTATGCGCTGGCATACAAATCAAAACAGGAACAATCATGAACACCCAGGAGATACAGGAGACCGAAGCAAGGATAGTGGGAGTGCTGAAAAGCATCTTTGACCCCGAGATTCCGGTGAATATTTATGATCTCGGCCTGATCTACGAGGTCAGGGTCGATGAGGAGCAGAAGGCACATATTACAATGACGCTTACCGCACCTAATTGTCCTATGGCCGAGGACCTCGTGGAGGAGGTCAAATATAAGGTGGCAGGTACAAAAGGAGTTACAGAGTGTGACCTGACCCTTACTTTCAATCCCCCATGGGACCGCAGCATGCTCACTGAAGAAGCAAAACTTGAACTGGGATTTCTTTAAGATCTGAAATATGACTGATGCCCGTAAAATAGCTCTCACATGGAAGGTTCACGAAGCTCTTCGTGCTGAAGGCTTTGATATTATCGGCATCGCACCGGCCTCTTCGCATCATGAAGACAGTCAGCATATAAGTGAATGGATCGCCGAAGGGAAGAACGGAACCATGAAATTCCTGGAAAGAAACCTCGATAAACGCGGTGATATAACCTCGCTTGTAGAAGGTGCAAAGTCGGTCATTGTGGCGGGCCTGCGTTACTACAGCAACGACCCCTCTGCCGGAAGAGATAATTATTTCGTAAGCCGGTACTCCAGGGTAAAGGACTATCACATGGTAGTCGAAGAAAAGCTTGAGCGCGTCATTAAGGTGATTAAGAAAGACGTGCCGGGCGCAGCATGCAGGGCTTTCTGTGATGCCGGACCGGTGACAGAAAAGGCATGGGCCATACGTGCAGGACTTGGATGGCGCGGACGCAACAGTCTTGTCATAAACAAAGAGCTGGGTTCATTCATCTTTCTTGGTGAGATCGTCACTTCGGCAGAATTCTTATATGAAAACGCTTCCTCACGTGACCGCTGCGGTGACTGTGACCTCTGCATCAAAGCATGTCCCACGGGTGCCATCTGCGATAACCGTACGATCGATGCACGCCGGTGTATATCTTATCTGACGATCGAGCATGAAGGTGATCTGCCGGAAGAACTCAGGGGCAAAACTGAAAATATTATTTTCGGCTGTGACCGCTGCCAGGAAGTATGTCCATGGAACAAAAAAGCAGTGCATTACACTGACAAAGAGCTTGTCCCTGAATACCCTGTCACCAGGCTGACCCGAAAGGAGTGGCAGGCAATGACACCTGATGATTTTAAAAGAGTGTTCAAGTCATCGCCGATAAAGCGCACCGGCTTTAAGATGATCAAAAGGAATATCGACTTCGTGGCCCCGGGGTCACCTGAGAAGAGGTGAGATCCTCTCCCTGTTGCCGTCGTTTGGCGCAGGAGTCAGTTTCAGTATCTCCGAGATAATATTATAAACATCCACGTTGTACAGTGTATCAACTGTCAGGCCTTTTTTGAAGGCTGGTCCTTCCGCATAGAATATTGAGTGCATATCCCGGAATTTCCAGTCGTAACCGTGATCACCCCTGTTGTATCCTGAAGGCTTTAAGCGCACACCCGCTACCCATCCCGGGTCCGCAATGAGAACCACCGCCGGTATTCGCGGATGGGTCCCGTAATGCAGGTGACCAGGCAGGTCTTCCCTCCGGTAAGCTTTCATACCCTTCTGAATATTAAGATAATACAGGACACTGTCGGTCATTCCTTCAACAGGCTCAACAGCCCAGACGGGGGACCCGCCATAAATTCGCTTTACCATTGTCTGGCGAAGGGTGTCGAATATATAATTGTAACGTGAAGTATCAATCTTAGTCATGCCATGGTCAGAGAGAACTATCAGGTTTACTTTTTTTGCCTGAGGCAGCCTGCTGATTCCTTCACGCAGTTTGCCCATGAGACTGTCGAGGCTTTGTACGACGGCGCCTGTCTCAGGTGAAAGTGGGCCGTACACATGGCTGACCGCGTCAGGTTCTTCAAAATAGAGGGTCACCAGGTGAGGCCTCTTCCGCTCAGGCAGGGAAAGCCAGGCAAGCACTGTGTCAATGCGGTCGCTGAAAGGCACCTCCTCATCAAATGGCTTCCAGAGATCAGGCTGCATGCCCATTATCGGCGCCTCGGAACCCACCCAGTAGAACGATGCCGTCTTCAGGCCGGCCTTGCGGGCAGTGATCCAGACAGGTTCACCGCCATAGAAAGCGCCGTTTGAAACCATGGCCCTGTCTCCTATCCTGTAAACAAGATCAAGGTCAGGTGCATAAAAACTGTTATTCACAATCCCGTGATGATCAGGGTAAAGTCCTGTGGCTATTGAATAGTGATTCGGGAACGTTTTTGTCGGAAAGGAAGGGATCAGTCTCACCGCCATCACACCCTTATCTGCAATATCATCCAGCACAGGAGTGCCGTACATTAAATCGTAATCCCATCTGAAGGCGTCAAGCGATACCATGACCACATAGGGTGTTTCCCTTTCACTTCTGACACTGCTGCATCCTGTAACTGACAGAGCTGCAATCAATGCGGTGATTAAATAACTGAAATATTTCATCAGGACTAATTAAGGGTTTTTACCTCTGAAAAGTATAACAATTTTTAATGGCAGATGTTCCTCCGCAATACAGAATTAACCTCTACTTTTGAATCATAAACCGGTAACAGAAAATGAAAAAGATTATCCTCTCCCTCGCACTTATCTGTGCAGTAGTAGTCATGGAAGCACAGAAGAGCTATGCAATGCTGGTGATAGACGTTCAGAACTTTTACTTTCCGGGGGGCCGGTCTGAGCTGGTTGAGCCGGTTCCGGCAGCCGAAAAAGCGGCTGTGGCGATAGCTCATGCCCGGACAGAAAACAACCCTGTCATTTTCATCCAGCATAAGTCGGCAGCAGGGATGGAAATAAATGACCTGGTCAAACCCGTACCGGGCGAAGCAATATTCGTCAAGGAAGAGGTCAACAGTTTTCTGGGCACAGGACTGGCAGAGCACATTAAGAGTCTTGGTGTCGACACACTTGTTATCTGCGGGATGCAGACTCAGATGTGTGTTGAGGCTGCGGTGCGTGCCGCCAGTGATCTTGGCTATTATGTTTTCCTGCTGCATGATGCCTGCGCGTCACGGAACCTGAAATTCGGTGACCGCGAGGTGACCGCGGCTGACGTGCATGCCTCCACCCTGGCTGCGATGAAGAGTTATGCTACTGTGATCTCGGTTGAGGACTGGATAAGAAGGCAGTAGCCAATAGGGGGTAGGCAGTAGTGGGCATGGAACAAAAAACAAAGATTTTTGAAAGGATTGACCCGGTTATTCTGGCAATAGCCCTGCTTAACATAGCAGTGCGGTTGCTGGTTTATGATAACCTTGAATACCACCGCGACGAACTGCTTTACTTTTCACTTGGTCATCATCCTGCCTTCGGTTATGCCAGTGTCCCTCCGCTTATAGGATGGATAAGCTGGCTGATGCAGAACATCTTCGGGAATAACCTCTTTGCCGTAAGACTCTTCCCTGCCCTGCTCGGAGGTGTAATGATTATCATCGTTGCTTCCATGGCCAGAGAACTTGGAGGTACCAGATACAGCTCCATACTCGCTGCAACAGGGCTGTCAGTCAGTATCTTTTTCATGAGAACCTATTTTCTGTTTATGCCTGTGCATATTGAAGTATTCCTATGGACTCTCTGCATATGGCTGATACTTAAGTTCATAAATACGGGAAAGGACAGGTTTCTTATTTTTCTTGGAATTGCTGCCGGATTTGCCCTGCTCAATAAATACCTCTCGGGACTTTTATTTGCAGGGCTGCTGGTTGTTATTCCCTTTACAAAATACCGGGATGTCTTCAGAAAAAGATCTTTCTGGATCGGTATAATTGCAGGAGGATTAATCTTCCTTCCGAATCTGATCTGGCAGGCAACAAAGGGTTTCCCTGTCTTTAACCATATGTCAGAACTGTATGATACGCAACTGGTACATATGGATGCTGCCACCTTCCTCACTGAACAGATCATCAGTCCATTTGCCGGGTCAATATTGGTAATCGGAGGCCTGATCTTCCTTCTCTTTTCCCCGAAGATGAAGAACCTTAGATTCCTTGGCTTCCTTTTTATCTTAATTGTTACAGCACTTTTATTCATGAAGGGGAAGAGTTATTACACACTCGGAATCTACCCCATGATAATCGCCGCAGGAGGTGTGGCGTTTGATACATGGCTAAGGAGCCGGATAACACGGATTGCCCTGCCATTTTTTATGATTCTGATTACAATTCCCAATGTGCCGTTCGGATTACCTGTGTGGGATAAAGAGGGACTTAAAGTCTATTTCAGGGTAATTGACGAAAAATACGGGATTGACATGGGTAGAAGATTCGAGGATGGCACCATTCACTCACTGCCGCAGGATTATGCTGATATGATCGGATGGGAAGAGCTCACGGTCCTTGCCGACAGATGCATACAATATGATCGGAGAAAAGGAAGCTTCATTTATATACTGTGAAAACTACGGACAGGCAGGAGCAATAACTGTAATCGGTAAAAAGTACGGATTACCCGAGGCGGTAAGCTTCAATGAGAGCTTCAGTTACTGGTTTCCGCATGAGTTTCCGGTTGAGATTAAGTCGCTGGTCTATATAAACGGTGAGCCCGGGGAAGATATGAAGGAGCTGTTTGCCAAAATCACCCTGGTCGGAAGAATATCCGATCCCGACGCCAGGGAATACGGGACAGGGGTATTTCTTTGTGAAGAGCCGGTTTCAAGCTTCAACGACTTCTGGAAAGAAAGAACAAAGGATATTCGGTAAACAATGTTCGGAAAGCGATAGATGCCATCCGATCTCTCACTTCGTCCCTCAACAAGCTATTTCCTATCCATTGCCATCAACTTCAGCTCCGGAGGCATTTTCTCAATGGCATATCTCAGAGCAGTGCGGGGCATAACGGCCTTGTGTTTCATGACAAAATTGAGCACTTCCTTCTGGTAAGGTTTGCTGGCTTCCTTCAGCATCCAGCCATATCCCTTCTGCACCATGTCATCCCTGTCAGTTAAGAGTATCTCTGCAATCTCAAAAATATCCGGCAGGAATTTTCCGTGGCGGGCAGGCAAAATCAGCGACACTGCAGATGCACGCCGTACCCACCTGTTATCCGATAAAGCCCACTTCTTCAGGTCAGCGAGGAGGTAGGGATACATCTGAACACAGTCTCCGACAGTGTGATTGCACAGAGTGTCACATGATGCCCAGTTATTCAGGTATCTGTGAACCCATTTTTCGAAGACGCGAAAATCTTCCGGCGTGTATTGCTTATTCAGTTTGTGCGACCAATCACAGGCTATGAACGATTCTTCAAGATAACCAGATTGCCACAGGGCATCACAAAGTTTAAAAATCTCTGACTTGGGTTTGTTTTTAATTGCGGCAAAATTTTCCTTCGCAATCTGTCCCACAGTCGATGACTTCACACCGCAGATGGTGACCTCCTCTTTGAAAAACCTCATTCCTGACTTCCTTGTCTTTTCGTCCGAAGCATCCATCAGCTCCTGTCTGACTTTTCTGAGTATGTCATCCATTTTCATCTGTTTTTAAGATCTCAGTAAGCAGCTTGTGGTAATCACCCGGTCCGACCCCGTAAATCGCCGGGTCATTTATGCCGAATTTTCGGATAACCTCGTTTACAAGACTTTTTCTGACCACAAGTATTATCTGCCATTCATTAATTTTCAATAACTCGCTTATCCGTCCGGCCCAGCCTTCACCCCTCAGCTCCAGTGGTCCGGCCTCGTCAACTACCATTACGTGACTGTCTTTGTTATTGTCAGGATCAAGAGCTTTAAGTCCCGCCATGTACCCTGCCTCCAGCTGTGTAAATCTCTCCACCCCTGTAATGTCTGGATTTGTAAGTCGAAGAAACGGCGTTCTGATACCTGAGCCAATATTGAGTACGTCGTAACCCGTGGTCATCTCCCCTTCCATAATCCGCGGTGCAAGGATGCCTCCGGGCCTGATACCCTTTTCCTTCAATTCTGTTGTCAGCTTTTGCAGTAAGCTCGTTTTGCCATCGCCTGTCTCACCGGTCAGTATGCAAACCTTCTGTTCTGTCTGCTGGTTAGCCCTTGCCTCACTCAGCCGCCTCTCAACCTGCGCTATCATACTGCTGAGAATCGATGCCGGATCTTTAATGGCGGTCCTGAGGTCAGGCATTGCTGCAATCATTGAGGGAAGGCTTTCGGCAGAGAGTTCAAGCGCCAACGGCAGTTGTCTGAAATGTGTTTTGCTGAACAGCTCGCGGATCACAGGATTGTACAATTCTGTACCGAGGGCGGAGAAGCCGACGATGATGATCAGTGCGCGGAAATTCATCTGCACGCCTATCAGGATTCCTTCGGTAATGTTGTTGCTGCCAGGCTGGAACGCAGTAAAAGCCATAGCTGACAGCATTGTTATGACAACGAACGTGATCCAGAATCCGGGTTTGCCAAGCTGTCTCATGGCACGCTTATATCGCACAGCCATCAATGCTGTCACGGGTATCACTGCCATGATCCAGTATATCCATTTTGCCTGGCTTACAACCACCAGGGCACCGGCTACAAGCAGAATATCAATTGCAAGCCAGGCAACCGAATAATTAAACGGTTTTTCTGAACGTGTGCCTGAGGGTGGCGCTGAGGGCTTTCCCTGCAACACTGCCCCGGCAGGACGGGATACGATCCTGCGGCCGGTTCTGATGCCAACAACAGCTGCGGCCGCGCCGAACACTGCATAAAGCGTCACCAGCAGAATCAGCGGTGCCCAGAAAGCATCAAACCTGAGATTCAGCTCCCGTGCAACATAATCGGTCAGACTGGAATACAGATCGACGAGCTTGCCTCCGTAAAAAATGACCAGGTTGAGGATTTTCTGGAAAAGGTTCCATGACATGGCCAGCATCGATCCGATGATGAAGCCGATGTATGTTCTGCCGAACAGTCTCACGGAGGCTTCGAGCAGCAATGATTCTGCAATGATGGCGATCATCGGCCCGAAGATGATGGCGCTGGGCGACATGGCCTTCATCAGCGCGCAGATCAATCCGGACCGCCAGTAGAGCCCGTGCTCGCGCCACTTATGACTGACAGAAATGAGTATCACAAGAGCGATGGCGGTCAGAACATTTCCGCTGAAAGGAACACGGAGATTATGCAAAAAGCTGCCGAGAACAATCTCGGCAGCAGCCCATATCGTTCCGATAATGGATGCCTTGATCCATTTATCGCTTATGGTGTTGCCACGTCCGGTCAGAACGGATCGCATTCCCTGTACGCCTCTATCACTCTTTTAACACCTTCCGGGCCCTCGATACTCCGGCCGTGTTCCATACAGATCACTCCCTTATAATCACGCGAATTGAGGTACCTGAAAATGTTCTTAAAGTTGATCTCTCCTGTTGTTGGCTCATTGCGGCCGGGATTATCTCCCACATGGAAAGCAGCTATCTGATCCCAGCATGCCTCGATGTTCGGGATCAGGTTGCCCTCGGTAATCTGCTGGTGGTACAGATCTTCCACAATCTTGACGGAAGGGCTGTTGACAGCATCACATACCTGATAAGCCTGCGGCATCTGTGTGAGCCAGAGACCCGGATGATCACTGAGTGTGTTCAGAGGTTCAATAACGATTGTCATTCCCCCGGGCCCGGCAATTTCCGCGCAGAATTTGAGATTGTCAATCACATTCGACCGCTGGTAGTCGGGATGCAGTCTCTCATCATACCTGCCCGGCACCACGAGCGCCATCTTAAAACCTGTGCGCCTCACAATATCAACTCCCTCCTGCATCTTTGCCTTCAGGAAATCACGTACTTCCTGAGTATCAAGAACGAAGGAGGTCTTTGAAAAATCGGCATAGAGAACCCACGGTCCCATCATCATTCCCAGTCGCTGCAATTCAGCGGCTATACGCTCCTGCTCAGCCGGAGGGCGGCCCGGGAGGCCGTTGTCAAAGACGGCCCGGAATCCCCTGTCATGAATGAATTTAATATTGTCGATGGCATCATCGCTGCCGCACAGCTCGCGGAACATGCCTATTGACGGTGCATATCCAAGGGTGAATGGTTTATCCGGATCCGGCAAAGGGGATACAATGCTGCTTCCCCTCAGAAGAGCCGGAGCAGCAAAGAGCGCTGCACCTGTTGCAGCAGCGCCCGTCAGAAAACTGCGGCGTGATCGTTTATTTTCCATATTGACTGCTATTTGTTATTCGCCTGGTACCGGGACCGTTTTTGATACATCCACCGGGCCCATCGCGTACACTTTCGGGCCAAGCTTCAGTTCTGAATTCATTACCTCATCCCATGTGACCAGCTTGCCGGTATATGCCGAAATGCGTCCCATTATGCCTGCCATCGTTGAGTGGGCCACGAATTCCGCCTCGTTGAGCGGTTTGCCGGTACGGATTGCGGTGACAAAATCTATATGTTCCTGGTCATAAGGACTGATAGCCAGGTCTTCTGTCATCTTTCCCGCTTCGTCAAGCTTGTAACCGTCATACTTCCACAGCTGTGTTCCCGCTTTGTCCCATACCGTATTCTGGCAGTTACTGGTGCCTTTTGTGCCCTGTATCCATTCCGACACATTGCTTTCACAGCCGTTTATCTGGCGGCACATGCTGTGAACATGGATGCCTCCCTCATAGACAAAGTCTGTACTGAAAAAGTCGTACTGATCACCGGTCGGCCTGCGCTGGCGCGATCCGAATGACACTGCCGAGACCGGTCTCTTGCCGGTGAACCAGCTTATGACATCAATATTATGAACATGCTGCTCAACGATATGATCACCTGAAAGCCAGCTCCAGTTGACCCAGTCGCGGATCATATATTCCATCTCTGTCCATGACGGGTTTGGCTCACGGTACCAGAGCTGTCCCTGGTTCCAGTAGCAGTTGGCTGATACGATATCGCCGATCATTCCCTCCTGAACCTTGCCCCAGGTAGCTACGTAATCATGCTGGTGATGCCTCTGGGTGCCTGTAACAATCGAAAGCTCCATCCCCTTAGCCTTCTCACCTGAAGCCAGTATCTGTCTTGCGCCGACAGGATCGACGGCGACAGGCTTTTCCATGAAGACATGTTTCCCGGCTGACACCGCAGCCTCGACGTGTCCGGGCCGGAACACAGGAGGAGTAGCGAGAATGATTATATCGACACCCGATTCAATGACCTTCTGGTATGCGTCGAATCCCGTAAAGCAATTCTCATCAGCTATCTGCACGCCGTCCTCTGCCAGGCGCTCACGGCATGAGGTAATCCTGTCGGCAAGCACATCACCCAGTGCTGAGATTGTCAGGTTCGGACCGGCATGAATGAAATTAAGAGCAGCACCTGTCCCCCTGCCGCCGCAGCCAATCAGTCCTGCTTTAAGCAGCGGTCCGTCAGGTGCTTTTTCCAGCATGACGGGGAGTACGACATTCTTGTGTTTAGGTGCGCATGATGTGAGCAGTGTGGGAACGACGATGCCTGCTGCACCTGCAGCGGCAGCGGTGCCCAGAAAACTTCTTCTTGAGATTGGTGATTTTTTCATAATGGTTTTGTGTATGTCGTAAAGTTATGATTTTATGTTATCGGTTGTCTGTTGTTTGGTCTGAGGGTAAATGGGTTGATGAGTTGATGAGTTGATAGGTTGATAGGTTTAAAGGTGTAATATGCTGTCAGTTAAATTCTTAATTCTTAATTCTTAATTTTTGATTCATTATCCATAACCACTCTGAATCCCACATAAAAACAATCAGAATACCACCAGACGCTCTTCGGCATCTGGGGATCAGTCTTCAGCCAGGCGTCAGTGCGTGAATGGTCTCGTGCTGCACTTCTTACACCTGCAGCGCCGTCACGGTACGACCCTCCCCTGATGACATGTTCCGTCGTTCCCTCATATATGTCAGAGCAGAACTCAGCTACATTGCCGCTCATATTTTTCAGTCCCCACGGATTGGCTTTCACGGCTTCCGGCTCCTGTGTCCTTGACTGGCTATTAGCACGGTAGATGACATAAGTGTTTATGACTGCAGTATCTGCTTTGCTTCCAAATAAACCCTTTTTCTCGAACCGCGAAGGGTCACCTTCAAAGAAATAAGGAGTCTCTGTGCCTGCCCGGCAGGCATACTCCCACTCGGCTTCTGTAGGAAGGCGGTATTGTCTGCCCGTCACCTTGCTGAGCCACCGGCAATATGTTTCAGCTGCGTGATAGCTCATCGATATAGCCGGTCTCTGTCCCATTCCCCAGTTCTGATCAGGCTTGCCGTACGGCGGAGTAGCCCCGGTGACGGCATCAACATCTTCCTTCTTAAGACGTGATCCCTCAGTATCCGTAGACCTCCCTTCAGATGCTGTCTGCCTGTAGAACTCCATGTACTCATCCCATGTCACTTCAACTTCGGCGATGAAAAATGAGTCTATGGTGATCTTTTGCTGAGCCTCATCAGTATTACGCAACGGTTCGCTCTCCGGACTTCCCATGGTAAAGGCACCTCCGGGCAGGGCGATCATGCGGAATGTCACACCCGACCCGGGTACCTGCTCTGTAAAATCAGCGAATGAGGTGACGGTGGCGGGAAGGGCATAAATTGTATCTGCCTGTTTCTGTGACAGGCCGAAACCCTTATTGCTGCCGTGCACATAATCCTTGATGAAGTGACCCGCATTCAGATGACAGCTGATACACTGCATATCTTCCCCTTTTTCAGTCATCTGCTTGTAGTAGAGATGTGCATCCGATCCCTCACGCGTCAGGGCAGCCGGGAAAAGGTTCTCATGGCATTTTAAACAAGTTGAATTATAAACGTGTTTCGAAGCCCTCTCGAGTGTCGAGGCAGCTTCCCAGTCGAACTCCGTTGAGTCTTTAGTCCAGTGACTCCATAAGTCGCGTGAACCCGTCTTCGCTTTTTCAATAAGATAACCTTTACCTTTTGGCGGAAGGTGGCATTCAGTGCAGGAGACCCTGTAGCCTGACTTCGTGGCGTAGTGAACCCCCTGCTTCCAGCTTGCTGTGGCCTGAGGGTGAACGTGACATGAAGCACAGTAATCATTTGTTGATGTGGCTTCCACTGCCTTCCCCATACCAAGTAAAATAATTGCACCGGCAGCCAGACCGGCAATAAACCACAACCAAACTCTTTTCTTCACATATAAAAAATTTGTGTGGTCAAGATAATAAAAAAAGATTGATGAAACTTCTCTTCAGATCGGATTGCGGCATGCAATATACCTTTCAGTCTCCGGAAGCAGTTTAATTATTACATTTGGAAAAACGGATCAGATGAAAAGAGCAACATTTGCTTTTATACTTTTGTTTATACTTGCATCCCTTTCCGCACATCCCTGGAAACCAAGACATTATGTCATAATTGACACTGACGGAGGGATTGATGACCGGAAAGCGATTTGCCTGCTGCTGGCCTCGCCAGATGTCAGGATACTTGCAATCACAGTGTCTGATGGATTTCATAAATCACCTGAGGCATACAAAATTGTCAGGACCATGCTCGACAGCCTCTGGCATGAGGGACTCCCCATGGCATACGGCGAAGAAGCTATAAGTCTCATTGGAGAGGTCTTTAACGGAGAGACATCACAGGTGACATTCATTGCCCTGGGGTCGCTGAAAACGGCAGCAGATGCAATGGAGGGAGTTCCGTCGTTCACGACCAGGGTAAAAAGGATAATCTGGAGCAATGATGGCCTCCCCGGTGAAGAGGGATTTAACTTCAAGGCAGCTCCCGGGGCTGTTGAAAAAGTACTTAACGGGCCCCTGCCCGTGAGCGTTACAGGAAGAGGAGGTGAAGCATTTTATAATGATGCTCTTCTCAGTGAAATCAGTGAGATAAAAACACCGTACGCCCAAACAGTGTACGGTCTTATCAAAGCCAGGACTGCACACTCATTTGTCTTCACTGCCTGTGATGAAATGGTGCCGTTACTGCTGCACTTTCCTTCACTGTTCACCGCCTCACCGGCAGACGGTAAAAACAGTTACTGGGACCCGGCTGACCTCTCTGCATTGAGACAGGCAACCGTAACGATCCTAAAAGGTGAGACGGTCAGGAAGATGCAGGTAATAAAAACCATGCCTGCAGACACATCATTTTATATGACTGACCTGCAGCGAAGTGTGACGGAGATTCGCAACAAATACGGTGAAGATGAGTGGACTTCCGGAGTCATTGCCAATGAGCTTCACAGGCACCTCGGTGTCTTTGCCATCATAGGTGTAAAGATGGGTATCCGTGCCCGTGAGTATTTCTGCACCGGCGTTGATGAGATGAACGTGACCTCACATGCCGGCAGCGTCCCGCCCCTCAGCTGCATGAACGATGGCGTTCAGGTAAGTACCGGAGCCACACCCGGCCACGGACTGCTTACTGTCAGTACTGAAACGCCTTTCTTCCCCGCAGCTGATTTTACACACAAAGGCAAAACAATACGCATCACCCTGAAAAAAGAACTTGCAGAGAAAGTCTCTTCCGAACTGAAAGAGATCAACTTCGTAAATGGTCTTGACTCTGACATTTACTGGGAGCTGGTCAGGCAGAATTCAATAAAATACTGGCTGCAGTTTGACAGGCACGAGATATTTGATATTGAGGTGATTAATTAAGCTTCCGCATTAATAGGCTTAATTTTAAGAACAAGTAATACCAATATAATATCTATGAAGACAAATCCAATTCTTCCCATTCTGGCATTGAGCGTTTTCTTCCACTCTTGCAGTGACCGGCCGATTATCCAGCCTTCAATCATCCCGCAACCGGTAAAAATTGAATCGGGAAAAGGGAGCTTCACCCTGCACCCATCAGCTGAAATACAATACTCCGGGGGAGAATGGGCTAAAAACGAGGCCGAAATTCTCGCAGAAATGTTACGTCCGGCAACCGGTTATGTGCTTGATACAAAGGAAGGCAATGACGGCACCATCAATCTTGTCATCGACACTACGATTGACCTGAACCAGGAGGGATATCTTCTGACCGTGGAGAAAAGGAAAGTCAAACTTACCGGATGTACTCCTGCTGGTCTGTCGCGGGGGCTGCAGACAATCAGGCAGTTGCTTCCTGTGCAGATAGAAAGTGCCATTGTCGTAAGCGACATGAAATGGACAATGCCCTGCGTTTCAGTGACAGATTACCCGAGGTTTGCCTGGAGAGGCATGCACCTCGATGTCAGCCGGCACTTTTTTGATGTCGACTTTATAAAGAGATACATCGATATCCTCGCCATGCATAAGATGAATGTCTTTCACTGGCATCTTGTCGATGACCAGGGATGGCGGATTGAAATAAAAAAATATCCCCGCCTGACAGAGGTGGGCGCCTGGCGTGTTGACCGTGAGGAGATGCCATGGGACTCGCGCCTGCCGCAGCAACCGGGAGATAAAACTACATACGGTGGCTTTTATACCCAGGAAGAGATAAAGGAAGTCGTTGCGTATGCTGCTAAGTATCATATAAATGTTGTGCCTGAGATAGAGATGCCTGCACATGTGGGATCGGCATTGGCCGCCTACCCGGAATATTCATGTACCGGAGGGCCATTCACAGTACCCCCCGGATCTGTATGGCCCATCACTGATATTTACTGTGCGGGGAAAGAGGAGACTTTTACATTTATTGAAGATATCCTGACAGAAGTGATGGAGCTCTTCCCGTCACCTTACATTCATATAGGCGGCGATGAAGCCGACAAGACCGAATGGAGAAAGTGTTCCGACTGCCAGGCACGGATAAGGCAGGAAGGACTGAAAGACGAAGCTGAGCTGCAGAGTTACTTCGTTAAACGCATTGAGAGATTCTTAAGCTCAAAAGGCAGGCACCTGATAGGCTGGGATGAGATCCTCGAAGGTGGAATCGCCCCTGGCGCTGCAGTAATGTCATGGCGCGGGTTCGAGGGAGGCATCGAAGCAGCTAAGGCGGGGCATGACGTTGTAATGACACCTATTTCACATACTTATTTCAACCTTTACCAGGCTGACCCCGCGACTGAGCCCCTTGCCTACAGAGGCATTATAAACCTGGAAAAAGTCTACCTGTTTGAGCCTGTACCGGAAGGGTTGACCGGGGATGAAGCGAAACATATCATCGGCGCACAGGCCTGTCTGTGGACCGAAATGGTGCATAATGGCAAAACGGCGGAGTATATGATACTGCCCCGCCTGACTGCCTTGTCGGAAGTGCTGTGGTCAGTTCCTGAGAGCAGAAACTGGGGAAATTTCAATACCAGGCTCCCAGGATTGATGGAGCGGTTTGACCTGATGGGATTGAACTATTCAAAGAGTGCAGGGCACTGAGCCCTCACCTGAACTCGCCGAACAGCTTCGCTTTATTGTACTTCTTGACAATAATGCCATAAATCAGCGCGGTCCAGAATGAGAAGAGGGCATAGACCAGTGCAGGCTTTACCATCTCATTGCTCTGAAGTATTGTTCCGGCAACAAGGAGAGCCAGGGTCGTGTTCTGCAATGCGACTTCAATGCCCATAGTGAAAGACGACCTCAGACCTGTCTTCCCAAATACTCCCATTCCCAGTCCTGCAATGAATCCAAGGAGATTGATCAGGAGAGCATACGGGAATATCTCTATGGCTTCCGACAGCATGATACCTGAACCTCCTTTGGATTCGTCGGCAAAGGCGATGAGTGAGTACACTCCTGCAAATAAAATTATCATGGCTGTTTTTACCGGCTTCTGGATTTTATCTGCGAGACTATTGTATCTGTACCTTATAAAAACACCCGTTGCCGCCGGCAACAATGTCACAAAAAAGATCTGCAGGAATGTTTCCAGGAAAGGAAGATTAAAGGGTGAGTGCCGGCCCATATAAATCGTAAGTGCGATATTGACAAGCAAGGGTATGGTGAAGAGTGTAAGTATGCTGTTAATGGTTGTGAGAGCCACCGAAAGCGCTACATTACCCCTGTAGAGAACCGTGATAAATCCTGATGTGGTGCCTCCCGGGCAGGCGGCGAGGATGATAAACCCGACCTTTAATGCCGGTGGCATGTCTGTAAAATAAATTACCGCGAAGGCAATGACCGGGAGAAGGATCATCTGGGCAAAGAGACCCAGCCAGAAAGGCTTTGGTGAGTGCAGAATGTTTCTGAGATCCTTCAGGTTTATTGAAAGCCCCACGCCAAACATGATTGTGGCCAGCACAGCGCTCACAAGTAAATCTATATAGGTCAGTTTCATAGATGTAAAGTAACTTAATCAGCCGGATATTTATTCATAAGCTTAAAATAAGTTATATCTGCATCATAATCTTATGATAATTATCGGTATAACTGCTAACTGTAACATTTAAACGATACATTGGCCGCCTAATTAATAAATTATAACGTGAAATCATTGAAAATCGGGAACCTGGTGATTGCTATTCCGGTCATACAGGGTGGTATGGGTGTGGGTATTTCACTGTCGGGACTGGCTGCTGCTGTTGCCAATGAAGGAGGCGTAGGAGTCATTTCAAGTGCAGGTCTCGGCCTGCTTTACAAAGATCTTTCAGGGAATTTCCTGGAAGCAAGTATTGAAGGGCTGAAGGAGGAGATCAGAAGGGCGAGAGAAAAGACCAAAGGCATTATTGGTGTCAATGTGATGGTGGCCATGACAAATTTTGCCGACATGGCAAAAACAGCCATTGCAGAAAAAATCGACATTCTGATTGCCGGGGCGGGACTGCCTCTCGATATGCCCTCGTTCCTTAAAAAGGACAGCATTACAAAACTCGTCCCCATCGTCTCATCTGCCAGGGCTGCGAAAATAATTTGTGAGAAGTGGAAGTCAAACTACGACTACCTGCCCGATGCTGTTATTGTTGAAGGTCCAAAGGCCGGGGGTCACCTCGGCTTCAAGGAGGAACAAATAGGTGACTACAACTTCACACTCGAGATGCTCGTACCGGATATTGTGGCTGAGTTAAAGACTTTTGAAGACAAGTACAATCAGAAGATCCCCCTCATTGCCGCAGGCGGCATTTATACAGGGCAAGACATCCATGATATCATGGAGCTTGGGGCGTCAGGTGTGCAGATGGGTACAAGGTTTGTCACAACCGATGAATGTGATGCATCCGCCGCTTTCAAACAGACCTATATTGATGCAGAGGAAAAAGACATTGAGATTATTAGAGAGCCCGGTAGGAATGCCTGGGCGTGCAATCCTGAGCAGTTTTATCGAAAAGGTAAAGGCCGGGAAAAAGCAACCTGCGAAATGTCCGTTCAAGTGCATTAAGACATGTGATATTTCAAAAAGCCCTTACTGCATCATCGTTGCTCTGATGAACGCCTTAAAGGGAAATTTCGAACATGGCTTTGCTTTTGCCGGTGCAAATGCATTCAGGTCAACGAGGATCTATTCTGTTAAAGAAGTATTCCAGTCACTCATAAAGGAATACAAGGGCAGTAAATAGCAATCATCTCGGATCCACCACCTGCCCCATAAACACAATCGTACCTGTTGATGTCTCCCTTATGAAATAAAGGAACGGGCGATTGATATTTATGACCTGCGGTTGCGGAGGCATTGAAGTCAGACTGATTCCTACAACTGTTGCAGCGGCGGCTTCCGTCCCCTCTTCATTCGTTTCAATGAAAGTCTGATGCAGTACATATGAGATGAAAAGACCCTGGTCACTTATGTTGCTGAAATCAGCAACGAAAGGTTCAAATGCTATTCCCATACCGAGGTTCTTCAGATCGTCATTCAGCTTCCGCTTGAATTCATATTTAAATTTTGGCAGGAAAAGCTCTACCTCTGTGGTCCCGTTAGAAAGGTAACCCATCCACTGCGCCCAGTTCTCAGGATTCAGGTCGCCAGCCACTTCTTCGAGTGATACGCCCTCATCAGGCAACATGACCACCATTGAGTAGTTTCCCTGTCCGTAAGGCAGTTCAACAAGTGTAGCCTTTTCCGTACCTGCAATTGCAAATTTCTCCTTCTGGTACATCATGGGAACCTGCGCCGGAGCATCTGGGGTTACATAGAACGGCAGATCATGTGTATCAGACTTGTCAAACTGATATCTCCATTTGCCGTTGAAGTAAACAGCATTGATCAGGAGCATGGCAAGATCAGGATCAAGAGACTCAAGCATCTTCTGAATCTTGTCATGGGTTTTATCCTCTATCCAGCCATTAATAACATCGACAGCGCCATTGTCCGTAACATCAAAACTTCTGGCTTCGGCAAGGTAATATGTTTCAAGAGCCGTCATGAACGGCTGCTTGACAGTCAGCTTCTTCTCAACCCATACCGAGTTGGCTATCTCCATTATGACCCTTGAATCCACCGGTACCATATCTTTCATGAGCTTCAGATATGTTTCATTGATCTCCTCAATGGTCTGGCCGTCATAGCGCAAACCTGCCTTCATAGCATCAAATGTCTCTCCTGCCGCTCCGTTGAGTGTCATAGAGAGTGCACTGGTGATGCTGAAGGGCGAGATCATGATGTTCTCTGCTCCTTTTTTCTCAGTAATTATGGGTACAAATAAGTCGAAAGCAAACTTGTTTGCTGACACAACGACCTCCTTCTGTTTGAGCGACAGTTCTATGGGAACCGGGTCGCCGGGAGGTGCACTCAGTTTTGTTTTTTCACATGAAGTCATTGATCCGGATAAGCCTGAAATCATTATTAATGACAGGCTAAACATAGTGTTTTTCATGACTTAAAAGGGTTAGTTGGCAGTGAAATGGCACAAATACTGTACCATTTTTTAACCGTTACCCCTGATGATTGCCTCCGGCGTCATTAATCTGTCTTATTACGTTTTATTTTTTTAAGTTAGCAGTTGTATTCAGGAGAGAAAATGACTGGTTTGACAAAAGATGAACAAGACCGCTACCAGCGCCAGCTTATCATACCTGCGGTGGGTGAGGCAGGACAGGAAAAGCTTAAGCAGGCGCGGGTAATGGTCACCGGCGCCGGAGGACTAGGGTCGCCGGTGCTTATGTACCTGGCTGCCGCCGGAGTGGGTACAATTGGCATCATAGACTCTGACACAGTTACCATAAGCAATCTGCAGAGGCAGGTACTTTACCTTACAGGAGATATCGGGCGGGTGAAGGCAGAGGCAGCTGCCGAAAGGATCTCCCTACTTAACCCCCTGATCAGGGTAATTTCATACCCGATAAGACTTACTGTGGAAAACGCATCGGATATTCTGGCCGGTTATGACATAGCCGTGGATTGCAGCGACAACTTCGCGACAAGGTATCTGCTCAGCGATGCCACCCGCCAGGCAGGCATTCCGATGGTGTACGGAGCTGTTTATCAGTTTATGGGACAGGCTTCGGTGTTCAATTATAAGGGTGGGCCGTCATATCGGGACCTCTTCCCCGAAGAGATGCACCTGTCAGGCGACAACCAGACCGATCCTCCTGGCGTCATAGGAGCGCTGCCAGGCATTATAGGTTCCGTACAGGCATGCGAAGTGATCAAGATCATCACCGGTGCAGGTGATATCCTCGCCGGTCGCCTCCTTCAGGTTGACGCATTAAGCTTAAGGACGGAAATCATTTCCCTTTAATGTTTTTGCTGTCCATCCGGAAATTTATCATTCAATCAGGATTTTGACTTCAGAAAAAAGATCGTCATTGCATTCTGATCACTCTACTTTTTTGCGGGCTCTTCTTCAGCGTACAAGCCTTCACGCGAGAGCAGATGATCAAGATTGGCCAGTCCGTAAACGACCACTGCTGTGACAACCGCGGTATGCTCCTGGTAATCTTTAATGCTCTTGTCGTAGTTGTCGCGTTCGGTGTGCCATATCTCTCCGTAAGCGAAATTATACCCTTTTGAGTCAGGTGTTTCAAATGACAGTGCAGGCACGCCGTTCATTGCAAAATATGCATGGTCTGATCCTCCGGCTGTTACCGGCTTTGGACGTGCAGGCGCGGAACGTTTTGTGAGCTTGAACGGGAAATCAGGATTTATACTGTTGAGTGGCTTGCATACCTTTACAAAGTCCTCATACATCGCCTCAGGCACTGTCAGACCAGAGGCAACGGTAGGCCCGCCGTCGCGGTTGAAATAGTTTGATATTTTAGGCAGTTTTTCTTTATTGTTCTCCACCCAGTGCTTCGATCCCAGCAGTCCGAACTCTTCACCTGCCCAGAGGCATACAAGTATTGTCCGTTCAGTCTTTCCACCTGCTGCCATGATCAGTCGGGCTGCTTCCATCTGAGGCGTAATGCCGGAGCCGTCATCAACGCCGCCCGTGGCGGCATCATATGAATCGAGGTGGCCTCCCATCATCACATATTCATCCGGGTACTTTGTGCCGCGGATAACTCCAATGACATTGTGATATTTGACAGGACCCGGTTTAAAGTGATTTCGTATGTCAAACTCCAGCAGGAAATACTGTCTTTCCTTCGCCATCTGTTCAATGATTGCATACTGGTGCTCATCCAGCTTGATATCGCACACGGTTGGCAGGGTCTCAAAGGTCAGTTTGTCGATGTTCTTGCGGTCATAAAGAGCCGAAATTGGCACGGAGGCTTTTTGAATGATACCCAGTATGCCAGCATCGCGCATCTCACGGAAGAAAAGTGCCGGTTCTTCTTTCAGGGGTATGAGTTCTTTCGGCGGTTTGTCACGGTTCGAATAGTTTTCCCTCATGATCTCGCGGTTCAGCTTTGAGACGGAATCATTTTCCATGATGATCTTTGCCCGGGTCGAATCAGCGTTGAGAGACCAGTCAATGGCCAATCCGTTGCTTTTACCGCCTATCAGCACCCAGGCACCCTTAAGAGCGCCTTTCATACTCTCGAATTCCTCTCTTGACTTTGGTTCAAGCAGTACAGGTCCACGCTGCACACCTTTTGTACCTGAAGTGTATGACGGGGTGGCAAAATGCAGTATCATTCCGTTGTCTGAAAGCATCCTTCCGAACCATGGACCGCGATTGAAACCTACCGGGACAGTCCCGGCTTCATCCATGATCACTTCCATGCCCCATTTTTTAAACTCTGATGCACACCACTCAGCGGCATTGTCATATGCATCGGAACCAACCGGCCTTCCGCCAAAACGGTTTGTGATTACATCAAGATGCTGCATCGTGCGGTTATCTGTCCCGCCTATCTCTATAATGCGGTCAACCACTTTGCCGTACTGTGCTAAAAGACCTGATGTTAACATTAATAGGAATAGCGGAATAAGAATTCTTTTCATTTCAGACATTTTTTTGGATCTGCCAATCTAATAATAAACACCGGAACCTTTGCATTCAAGTTATGTGTTCTGAATCAATTTAAATAAAATTAACTGTCACATGTAAAAAGTAGAACCTCAGCTGAATAATTATTAGATTTGGTTTTCTTTAAGAACAGAATCAATAATACTTTCCGACATGGCAAAAGTCGTTGTCCTGGGAGCAGGCATATCCGGCCATACAGCCGCAGCACATATACGCAGGAACCTGGGTCGAGCACATGAAGTGGTCATGGTCAGCCCTTCACAGTACTGGCAGTGGATCCCTTCAAACATCTGGGTTGGCGTAGGAAAGATGACCATTGACCAGGTCAGGTTCAGGCTCAAACCCCTCTATGACCGGTGGGGCATACAATTCGAACAGGCAAAGGCAATGGAGCTTCATCCGGAAGGCGATGCACAGGGTGACAGGGCATACGTGTCAATCGAGTATACCAATCCTGAGCGCAAAGGTGAAAAGGCAAAAATAGACTATGATTATCTTATCAATGCCACCGGACCTAAACTGAACTTCGAGGCCACGGAAGGACTGGGCCCTTTTAAATTCACCCATTCAGTCTGTTCATGCGATCACGCAGCTGAGACATGGGAGGCGCTCCAGGAGTGCTTTGACAGAATGAAACGGGGAGAAAAGCTGACGTTGCTGTTCGGGACGGGCCACCCTGCAGCGACCTGCCAGGGAGCAGCTTTGGAATATGCCCTTAATGTGGCATACGAGATCAGGCAACGGAAGCTCCTCGACAAAGCCGATATGATATGGCTGACCAATGAGTACGAACTGGGCGACTTCGGCATGGGAGGTGCATTCATAAAGCGCGGAGGATATGTCACCTCTACAAAAGTATTCTCCGAGTCTGTGCTCGCCGAATACGGAATCAGATGGATCAAGCGTGCCGGCGTGACAAAAGTGGAAAAGGGCCTTGTGCATTATGAGACCCTCGACGGACAGAAGCAGAGCCAGCGGTTTGATTTTGCGATGCTGATACCGGCATTTTCCGGTGTCGGAATTAAAGCCTATGACAAAAATGGAGATGATATCAGCGACAAGCTCTTCGCTCCCAATGGCTTCATGAAGGTCGATGCCGACTACTCAGGAAAACCGTTCGAGGAGTGGGGTGTTGAGGACTGGCCATCGATATACCAGAACCCGGTATATAAGAACCACTTTGCCCCGGGCATAGCTTTCGCTCCTCCGCACCAGATATCGAAACCGATGAAGAGCCCCGGCGGACTGCTCATCACTCCCACAGCTCCTCGTACAGGCATGCCGTCGGGCGTCACGGGAAAGATCATAGCCCTGAATCTGGCCGATCTCATTAATAAGGGGCGTACTGACTTTAAGCACAAAGCCTCCATGGGTAAGATGGGAGCCGCGTGTATAGTCTCCGCAGGCTTCAGCATGCGCAAGGGACAAGCAGCAACGATGACCGTCTTCCCCATCGTACCCGACTGGGAGAAATACCCGCAGTGGGGACGCGATCTGAGTTATACGGTGGGTGAAATAGGGCTGGCAGGACACTGGATCAAACTGCTGCTGCACTACCTCTTCCTCCACAAGGCGAAAGGCTACCCCTTTTGGTGGCTGCTTCCTGAATGATTATCATTGAACTGTAAAAAGAAAAAGATATGGCAAAAAATATTGTACGCGGATTTAACGAGGAGGCCTACCCTCCCATCCCGACAAAAGCAACTAAGTTCTGGCGACGCAGCATCCTGAAGCAGATCATTATGTTCTTCGTACTGAACCTGAGGATCATGCGCATAATAGTCGGCGGCCACTCATAAATATCCCCTGTTCCATACTCCTGACTCCTTGTCTCCCGCCCCATGCCCCAAGCCTGACTATGTATCAGAAAGACTATATACTGCGTATGATCGAGATGCTCGGCGATCTGATCGCCGCCGTTTTCGGGCTCGCAAGGAAAGGGGACTTTCAGCAGGCCACTGAGAAATCTTGAACGTATTTACTATGATATGCTTAAGGAGGATGCCGCTTTCTTCAGGTCAATACCCAAAGAGGATCTGACACATAAGCTTCTCGATGAGCATAACTACACAAACGGCCACCTGGAGATCCTTGCAGAGCTGTTCAACACCGAGGCTGAGCTAGCCTTTGCTCAGGGTAATTCGCATGGTTGTCTTGAGTATTCGGAAAAGGCGCTGCTGTTGTTCGAGTTCATCGACCTTAAACAGAAAACTCTCTCGATGGACCGGCTGGATAAAATGGCTCTCCTCAGGGAAAGAATTACTAAACTAAGTTCATCATAAGCCGTATCTGAACCTCTCAACCCTTCAACTCCATCAACCTTTCAACCAGAATCACCACGCCCTTCGATGCTCCTTCCATTATTACCTGAACCTCGTGAGCTGAAGGAACCTGCACCGGCTTCGGGTCAATCAGAAAGACCGGTGTCAGCAACGGAACATAATGGATCAGTCCCGCGGCAGGATATACATTAAGGGATGATCCGATAACTGCGAAAATATCTGCATATGAGGCAACATCAGCAGCTTCCTCCATGGCCGGGACAGCCTCGCCGAACCACACTATGTTCGGTCGTAGCGGAGATCCGTCGTCAGCCTTCTCTCCCGTCAGGATATCGCGATAACCAATGTCGGTAATCAGATTGGGATCTTTACTGCTGCGGGCCTGTGTCAGCATCCCATGAAGGTGGAGTATCTTTGTGCTGCCTGCCCTTTCGTGAAGGTTATCGACATTCTGGGTTATAATGTGCACATCAAAATCGTTTTCCAGCTGAACCAGTCCCGTATGCCCGGGGTTTGGCACAGCATTCTCCAGCTGCCGGCGGCGCTCGTTGTAAAACCTCTGTACCAGGTTGGGGTTGCGGTACCAGCCATCTATTGATGCAACTTCTTCCACGGGGTACTGCTCCCACAGCCCGCCGCTGTCGCGGAAGGTTTTAATGCCGCTCTCGGCGCTCATCCCGGCGCCTGTCAGTATTACCAGTTTCTTCATGATGTGAATATAATAAAAAGCAAAAAGGCAAGAGGCAAGAGGCAATGGGCAATAGTGGGACGAGTGGACTGCGAGCAGTTCAAGCGATGACCGGACAAAATCGAAGCTCTAAAAGCCTGATCAAAAGAAAAACTTGACACCGGTTTCTTTTTGACATAAATTTACTCTCCCTCACTCTCAGGCTAAGGATTTAAACGCTCCTCTGCTTATACCTGCGGGGGTAAGCACAATGAATAAAATCTTAAAATCTGGTTCAGACTTCCTGAAGAAACTGTTACCAGGTCTGCTATTGCTGATATCGGTGAATGTCTGGTCACAGGAGCCGATGGCCGTAACAAAGTTGTCAGGTGCAGTTAATTTCGACGGCGTGCCTGATGAAGTAGCATGGCAGACAATTCCGGCCTTGCCAATGATTATGTATATGCCTGTGTTTGGAAAAGAGCCTTCGGAAGTGTCAATGGTAAAGATCGCATACGACGATGATTATTTATATGTCTCCGGTGTATTTGATTATGAAAATCCTGATGATCTGAGAGCCTTCAGCAAGAAAAGGGATTACTCCGTCGGTAACTGCGACTGGTTTGGTGTGCTTATTGATACTTTCAATGACAGGCAGAATTCAGTAATGTTCTGGACCAACCCCAACGGTGTGCGGACCGAAGGAACTATTCAGAATGATATAGTAGATCAAAATTCTGATATGAGTTTCAGCTGGAACACTTTTTGGGATGCAATGGCCGGGATTAATGACCACGGATGGTCAGCCGAGATCAGAATTCCGTTTTCAAGCCTCAGGTTCCAGGTTAAGGAAAACAAAACCAGTATGGGAATAACCATTGTAAATTATCGCCCTGTAAAATCTGAGTGGATAAGTTTTCCGGCGATTCCTCCGGATGTTGCAAATGCCATATGGAAACCATCAATGAGCTCAGTGATGGAATTCACAGGACTGAAGCCGGAAAAACCTGTTTATCTGACTCCCTACGTCACCGGCGGTATAGGCCAGGTCAATGAGCTTAATGATACCGAAACAGATTATGAAATGACATCGAAGTTTAAATTCGATGCCGGTTTCGATGCAAAGTACAGCATTACAAACAACCTTACTGTTGATCTTACTGTCAACACTGATTTTGCGCAGGTCGAAGCAGACGATCAGAAAATTAACCTGACAAGATATTCACTATACTTTCCGGAAAAGAGAGTCTTCTTCCAGGAAAAAGCTGACGTTTTTGATTTTTCCTTTCTTGGTGGTAACAACTTATTTTACAGCCGCAAAATAGGCCTCTATGACGGAAATCCTGTAAGGATCTACGGTGGTGTCAGAATGACGGGGAGAATCAATAAATGGGACATTGGAATTCTCGAAATGCAGACAGCTCCGTTTGAAGAGAATCCCTCGGAAAACTTCGGGATCTTCAGAACAAAACGAAGCGTCTTCAACCCGAATTCCTATGTCGGCGGAATGTTTACAAGCAGGCTCGGCATGAATGGTAATTATAATGTTGCTTACGGAATGGACGGACAGTTCAGGGTTGTTGGTGACGAATTTCTGACTGTAAAATGGGCTCAGACTTTTGAACGTGATTCCATTAATAAAATATTCGATTTTGCACCTGCCAGGTTCTTGTTTGAATGGCAGCGGAGAAAGATCACAGGCTTGGGTTATGATTTTGTTTATACCTGGTCAGGAAAAAGCTATAATCCCGGGGTTGGATTTGAGACAAAAGATAATTACCAGGGAGTAAGAGCGATTTTGCAATATGGGTGGCTGCCGCAGAGAGAGACTTTTCTCAGGTATCATTCGGTCTCACTGACGGCGTACGATTTCTGGAATACTTTAACCGGCTTGCATGAAACTACAAATGGAATATTGAAATGGCATTTCGAGGCAAAGAAAGGATTCTATGGAAACATTGCAGCCAACTGGTTTCTTGAAGATATTGCCGATACCCTCATGCTTGGTAATGATCAGGCTTCAGTTCTGCCCGGGAGATATTCATTTGCTAATCTCAGTGCCTCATATAGCTCATCGGGAGCTCATGCTCTTTCTTACGAGTTAACTGCTGATGCCGGTACCTTTTACGACGGATGGAAAATTTCTTTCTGCGCACTTCCGAAACTGAGTATCGGTGCCGGTTTTGATCTTGGGCTTAGCTATTATCTCGATTATGTAAATCTCTCTTCAAGCCCGGGTTTTGTTAACCATATAATTGGGATCAGAGGTTTGCTGACAATGACCACAAAAACCTCCCTGTCGGCTTATGTTCAGTATAATACTGCAATAGATAAGGTTGTCACAAATTTCAGGTTCAGATATAACCCGCGCGAAGGCAATGATTTCTACATAGTATATGATGAGGGGATTAATTCAGATCTGGAACGGGAAAATCCCAGGTTGCCGTTTTCATCAGGCAGGACTTTATTGCTGAAGTATACATATACATTCATATTCTGATCATACTCTCAAGCTTAATGAGAATATTAATAATCATACTGTTAATGACTCCTGTCATGCTTTTCGGTCAGAAAAAGGATTTGTATGAATCTGCCCGCAATCGTATGGTTGAGGATCAAATCATTGCCCGTGGCATAAGTGATGAAGCAACTTTAAGGGCAATGAGAAAAGTGCCGCGACACATCTTTGTACCGGTATCATATGCCAATGAGGCTTACAGCGACCGGCCCCTCCCCATCGGTTATAGTCAGACCATCTCACAACCGTTCGTTGTCGCCTACATGACTGAACTCACGCGGCCTGCTAAATGGAAAACAGCCCTTGAGATCGGAACAGGATCAGGATACCAGGCAGCGGTCCTGGCAGAAATCGTCGACACTGTTTATACTATTGAGATTGTTCCTGAGCTTGCGAAAGAAGCAGCCGAGAGGCTGAACATTCTAGGGTATAAGAATATCGTTACAAAATATGGCGATGGATATAAGGGCTGGCCCGAACATGCTCCGTTTGATATAATAATCGTTACCGCAGCAGCGGATCATATACCCCAGCCTCTTAAGGACCAGCTCGCCGAAGGCGGAAGACTTGTCATGCCGGTAGGAAATCCGGCAACGGTGCAGGAACTCATTCTTCTCACAAAGAAACAAGGTAAACTTACCGAACAGCGCCTGGAACAAGTCTTTTTCGTCCCCCTGAAAAGACTCAGATAGCAGAGTCTAGCTCAATTTTAAAATTTTTGTGTTCATTTATTATGTCATTAATATGTACATTTAACATATTTTAACATTTTGTGTTTATTATATTAATATACAATTACTTAAGTACCATAAAAGCTCCAATCTAGACATAATATTTCTATATTTTGTACATATTTACATTATTTTATTTGAACATATTGAGAGATCATGATGTTTTAATACCAAAATCGATAATCAACTAAAACGTAAACATCATGAAAAAGCAAACCCTTACATTCGGACTGATCGCCATGATGGGGATCTTTATATTGACAGGTTGTGAAGAAAAAGAACAAACGACACCTGTAGCAGATATGACCATAGCAGAATACGCTCTCTCGGACGATAATTTTTCAATTCTCGTTCAGGCACTGACCAAAGCAGAACTTGTAAACGTACTCAACGGTGAAGGTAACTTTACGGTATTTGCTCCGACAAACGCTGCTTTTACGGCTCTGTTTTCACAGCTCGGAATAAGCGGAATAGCCGATCTTTCAAAAGAAACACTCACACCAATACTTCTTTATCATGTCCTGGGCACCGAGGCCAAGTCATCAATGATTACAACCGGTTACTATAATACTCTAAGCCCTGCTCAGGGTTCATACCTTAGTCTTAAGGCAGATGTATCTTCCGGCGTGAAGCTGAATAAAACCACCAATGTAACAACGGCAGATGTTGACGTAAAGAACGGTGTCATCCATGTCATTGACAAAGTGCTTCTTCCTCCTTCAGTGGTTGATCAGGCTCTGGCAAATGATTCCTTCAGTATATTGGTTCAGGCAGTTGTGAAAGCCGGTCTTGTTGAGACACTCAGCGGTTCAGGCCCGTTCACAATCTTTGCTCCCACGAATGCAGCTTTCGAGTCACTGTTTGCCGCCCTCGGGATTTCAGGTATAGCAGATCTTACTGC
This sequence comes from uncultured Bacteroidales bacterium, assembly GCA_963780735.1. GTDB lineage: Bacteria > Bacteroidota > Bacteroidia > Bacteroidales > VadinHA17 > SR-FBR-E99. The sequence continues at coordinate 21,072 of CAWADB010000008.1, read as the reverse complement.
AGCACAGCTGATCCCCATACTTACATACCATGTTGTCAGCGGCAATGTACGTTCAACACAGCTTTCAGCAGGAATGGTTGAAACACTCAACGGCCAGATCAGTGTTACTCTGACTCCCTCTCCCGCCATCAACACCAGCTCAATGATAGTTGCAACAGATGTGCAGGCATCAAACGGAGTTATACACGTGATAAATAAAGTTCTTCTGCCATAAGGCAACAACATATAATCAAATGTTAACAGGCGACGCCCGGACGGGCGTCGCTTATTTTTCATGCCTGACAGGCAGGACCACCTGATAAACAAGTATATTTATAAGCTGAACAGTTATAATGATGGACCGTTACACCTTAACCGACCTTGAAAAGCTGACCGGTATCATGGCAGGAACCATCAGGATCTGGGAGCGCAGATACCGCATTATCAAACCACACCGCACAGATACCAACCGGAAATGGTATGATGACGATGACCTTAAAAGGATCATAAATATTGCAATCCTTAACCGTAGCGGCCTGAAAATTTCAAAAATTGCCTCACTCACCAGCCCGGAGATCGCCGGGATGGTTGCCTCGCTGACAAGGGAATCGCCTGATACTGAAACTCAGATCGATTCTATGATTGTGGCGATGACAGAGTTTAATGAGAACGCAATAAATGATATTCTCATGCGGTCAATTATCAACACTGAATTTGAAGCAACTTTTGAAAATATCGTCTTCCCTTTTCTAAGAAGGGTCGGGGTAATGTGGCATACCGGCTCTGTTGATATCGGGGCTGAGCATTTTGTGTCCAATATTTTCAGGAAAAGACTTATTGGTGCTATCGACTCCCTGCCGCCTGGGGATAAGCCCGACAGGAAGAGGGTCTTAATGTATCTCCCCGAGAATGAGATGCATGAGCTGGGATTGCTCTTTTATACTTTCATAGTACGGAAATCGGGTCACGAAGCGCTCTACCTCGGACAGTCAACACCGTTCAATGCGATTACAGATGTGGTGGAAAGATGGAATCCGGACATACTGGTCACAGGTGCCCTGACAGGGTTACCATTCGCAAGGCCTGAAGGCTACCTGAAAAGGATAAGCACCGCCTTCAGGGACAAGAAAATCCTCGTCTCCGGAGCACTGGCGTATGCGGCGGATAAAGTTGCACTTGACAATGTGTTTGCAGTCGCATCTGGAAGCGATCTTAAAAAGCACATTTAAGGTCCACTGCCAACATCAGAATTGCTAACTTTGTCTCCATGGAAAAACTCAATCTCTTTTTTGCTCAGATCAAGGATTTGAACTGGTGGCAGAGGCTCTTCCGGTGGAGGAAGATCAGGAACCTCAGCTTCGATGCCTATGAGGAATTCAGGGCTCTGGCAAGAGAGACAGAGAGCAACCGGGAAAATATTGAAAAACTCAGGAACCGTATCACTGAAATATCCACCAGAAACGATAGCATTAACCAGAAGATAAGGGATGTTGAGCTGCTTTCTGCCAGGAAGGATGCGCAGGTTGAAGAACTCAGCGCCCGGATCAGGGAGCACTCCGGAACCATTAATGAGCTGACAAAAAAGAATTCGGCCTTCGAAGCCTCCAAGGAAGATAATTTCAAAAACTACAACGAAAATATAGCGCGTCTCAATCAGACCAAGGAGAGCCTTGAGGCCGACCGAAAAAGGCTTAACGACGAAAGAGTCAGGGAAGCGGCCGAGCGACTCGAGAACATGAAGAGGCAATGGTCAGAGCACGAAACTGATGTTAAAAACACCATAATCAGGATCTGCGACACCAACCATGTGAACTATGTCGAAACAGTGCCATTCAGGGGTAACCCCGACAACACCATCGAAATCAGCGGCGAATTTATCATCTTCGATGCCAAGAGCCCTGCCAATGATGACCTTACAAACTTTCCACTCTACATAAAGAGCCAGACGGAAAGCGTGAAAAAGTATGCAAGCCAGGAAAATGTCAAGAAATCAATTTTCCTGGTTGTGCCCACGAACACCATCCATGTACTGAAACAGATTACATACAGAATGGGCGATTATGATGTCTTTGTCATTACGAGGGATTCGCTTGAGCCGGTGATCCTGTCACTTAAGAAGATCGAAGAATATGATCTTGCCGACAAACTCAGTCCCGGGGACCGCGACAGCATCTGCCGCATCATCGGCAAGTTCGCCCATACGGCAAAGCGAAGGATACAGGTCGATCAGTACTTCTCCAATGAATTCATTGAGATTGTGCTGAAGAGCCAGAAAGATCTGCCGGAGGATCTTCAGAAGCAGGTCATTGAATTTGAAAAATCGGAGAAGCTGAACCCCCCGACCGAAAAGCGGGCAAAGATCATCTCTGTAGATGAACTGCAAAAGAAAAGCCAGGAGATAAACACCGAAACAGAAATAAGAAAACTGACTCCGCCCGAATCCGGTGAGAATTCATTGCTCTGATATGCGAAGGGAAAAAGACTTTATAGGAGAGATGGAGCTGGATGACAATGCTCTGTACGGCATTCAATCAGTAAGGGCACGTGATAATTTCCCTGATAAAACCCCTTTTCCTATTGAATGGTACAAAGCCATGGCTCTGACCAAGAGGTCATGTTACCTTGTTGCTGGTGAGTTCTTTTCAGAAGCATCCCGGAAATATGATTTAAACAAAATGCACATAAGGACGGTCAGAAATGACTGCCTTGGTGCCCTTGTGGAAAGTGCTGTTGAATGTGAGGAAGGCAATCACTTTGAGCATTTTATAGTACCGGCTTTCTCAGGGGGTGCCGGCACCAGTATCAATATGAATATGAATGAGATACTGGCTAACCGTGCGCTTCAGAAACTGGGATTTAAGCCAGGCGAATATTCCGTCATTGATCCCATTGAGGATGCCAACATTTTTCAGTCGACCAACGATGTTGTTCCGACTGCTCTGCGTATAGCCGCAATGCAATTGTTGCTGACACTGGAAAAGTCGATCAATGATCTGCGGGCGGCATCAGAGAATCTTGAGAGGAAGTACAGAGACACACTCCGTATTGCCTATACCCAGATGCAGGAAGCAGTTCCTTCCACCTTTGGCAGGCTTTTCAGCAGCTACAGTGATGCCCTGTCGCGCGACTGGTGGCGCGTTTCCAAGTGCCTTGAGCGAATTAAAGTTGTAAACCTTGGTGGAACGGCCATCGGAACATCAGTTGCTGTTCCAAAATATTTTGTGAATGAAGTGGTGGCCAGGCTCCAGCACCTGAGCGGTCTCCCCGTAACAAGGGGAGAGAACCTCTCGGAAGCCACAAGTAATCTTGATCCTTTTGTTGAGGTTCACGGCATATTAAAGGCTCATGCAGTCAATCTTGAAAAAATGGTCGGTGATCTCCGTCTGCTTGCATCGGATATACACGGAGTGCATTCATTAAGCATACCCGGGAAGCAGGTTGGCAGCTCAATCATGCCGGGAAAGGTTAATCCGGTGATACCTGAATATGTCATCAGCTGTGCTCACCGGGTCTACAGTAATGATCAGCTTATAGCTCAGCTTTCCGCTCAGGGATGTCTCGAATTGAATGCTTACCTGCCCGTTATTGGCCATGCCATGCTTGAGAGCCTTAAGCTGCTGATATCATCAGACGACAGCGCTGCAATAAACCTCCTTCAAGGCCTGGAAATAGAATCCGGCATTTCTGAGGCGAAAGTGCTTTCAAGTCCTGCCATCACAACCGTACTGGTGCCATTTATCGGCTACAAAAAAGCTGCAGAAATGGCTGCCTGTATGAAGGAATCTGGCCTTTCCGTGATTGAGGCCAACACCAGGCTTGGGTTCTTAAAGGAAGAGAAACTGAGGGCGATACTAAAACCGGGAAATCTTGTGCAGGGTGGTTACAGCCTGAAGGATCTTGAAGAATAGCAAAATATGACTGCAAAGGGAAAAGAAGCAAAAGCCCACATAGGCATATTTGGCCGCCGCAACGTTGGCAAGAGCTCACTTATAAATGCACTGACCGGGCAGGACATTGCAATTGTGTCGGAAATTGCCGGAACAACCACTGACCCGGTAAAAAAAAGCATTGAACTGCATGGTATCGGTCCGGTTATTTTCATCGACACTGCAGGTATAGATGACAGCGGTGACCTTGGTAAACTGCGAATTGGAAAATCAATGGCAGCGCTCAAGCTTATTGATATGGCTATCCTGGTCCTTGCCGGCAATGAATTCGGAACATACGAGGCGGACCTCACGAAAGAGTTCGGCCTGCTTGATATACCGTACATCCTCGTGCACAACAAAAGTGATATTGCACCCGTGACAGATACCTTCAGACAGATGGTAAAAAACCGTACCGGCCTGGAGATCATCGTTTATTCGGCTCTTTATCCGGATAAATACAATGCCGGACTCCTGAAATCGCTGAAACAGACACTTCCTCCACCGGCCATGAAAAGCCAGGGTCTGATAGGTGACCTGGTAAGCCAGGGAGACATTGTCATGCTGATAACCCCGGTGGATGTCGAAGCACCGGAGGGCAGGCTCATCCTTCCGCAGGTACAGGTAATACGTGACATTCTTGATAATGACTGTACAGCTATTGTTCTCAAGGAGAGGGAGGTTGACGCTTTCTTACGCCATACCGGCATAAAACCTAAACTGGTGGTAACTGACAGCCAGGCTTTCCTCAAAGCCGATGCCTCTATCCCGAAGGATATACCGCTTACCAGCTTTAGCATCGTGCTGGCCAGGCAGAAAGGCGATTTTGAAGAGTACCTGAAAGGAACTCCGAAAATCAGTGAGCTGAGGGATGGTGACAGGATCTTGCTTCTTGAATCGTGCACTCACAATGTATCGTGCGACGACATTGGCAGGGTGAAGATCCCACGGTGGCTGACTAATTTCACCGGAAAAAATCTGGAATTTGACAACGTGGCAGGACTGGATGCAATCCCCCGGCCTATAGAAGATTATGCCCTTGTAATTCAGTGCGGCGGCTGCATGGTGACACACCGCCAGCTTGTTAACCGTCTTCGCGAACCGAAAAAGCATAATATCCCTATAACAAACTACGGGATGACCATTGCCTGGGTGCATGGCATATTCAACCGGGCCACAGAGCCGTTCACCGGCAAGGCAAAAAAAACCGGTGATATACTATAACCACCGGCTTTAATTTAGTCCAGGAAGCAAATTCCTTAACCGCTAAAATGCTGATACAAATCCAAGGCTGGCTTTAGCGTAAGGATTAACACCGGAGAATATGTAGGTTCCTTCTGCCACAGCCCTCACATTGCGGCGCAGCAGGTACCCGAAATGGAGGGTAGCCGACTGATAATCAAGATCATCAATTTGTGAATTGACAAGGTTGACCAGACCTGCCATGTACCACTTGCTCATATCTGCTTTGGGCGCATAGATGATCTCGGCAAATCCGCCACTGGTGCTTACATCAGTGAAGGTTTCCTCAGAAGTCGAACTATAAATCTCTGAATCTGTCCTCCACATATACTGGACATTAACAAACAGCTTCTGTTTAAAGTTAATTGCCACATCTGGTCCGTACATTTTTACCTCACTGGTGTAAGGTGTTCCAGTACTGGTGATGTCTTCTTTTCCGGTATAACCAAAGAATCCGACTGTAAAATTCTTACCGATCGACTGGTTGATCCTCAGCATGAAATTCTTGTATTTGTCTTTATCGAACAGGAATTCTCCCCATGCCGGATCCAGGCCGCTGCCGTTCACTATTTCTCCAACCAGTGTTGTTCCTGTTTTGAACGACTTGTCAAACATTATTCCACGGTCATACTTAAGATTAATTGATGAACCTTCCGGCTTGACGCCATAAATCTGATATGGTTCAAGCGTGAGCCGCAATTCATTCTTGAAAATAGGATCTGAGACGGAGAACTGTCCAATGTACAGGTTCATGCCGGAACCAAGAAGATCATGATAAATCATGAAAGCATCCTCCAGACCGACGACTGTGCCAGTCTCATTCATCAGAAAATAAAAATAGTATGATATCTTATCAGACAGCTCCCCACCTGAAAGAATCTTTGCCACAAAGGGGGCAGCGAAATCAATTGTACCCTCGTTTTCAAAATTTGCCGTTACATACCCTTCTAGTCTGACAGCCAGCGGAAGCTCCCTGAAAAGAGAAAGCTTTTCATCACCCACATCGATAAGGTACCTGGGTGCTTCATAATCTGTCATCCTGTAACCATTGCTGGCAAAAGTATTACCGAATTCTTTCAATCTTGGCATGGCAGGAGTGTGACATACCTGACAGCTTATCTGATATTTGCGCGCGAAAGCCGGAATGGCTTCGACCTGTTTTACCGGAATAAACATCAAAGCCACAGAAGCCAGGGTAATGATCCGGGTAATTGATGACCTTTTCATGTTCTTCATTTTATGTTTTGAAAATTATCAGGGAAGGATAGTTACTTTGGTGGAGTGTTCGTTAACCTTTAATATTTCAGACTCGGATGAAGGAACTTTCAGGAAGTCGGCTACAGGCTTCACCAGAAGCTGGTAGTTTAGAACAGCCTTCACCATCATCTCACCCGGAGCAGCTGTATCAGGAACCCGAAAAGATAATGTCTCAACTTTTGTTTCCCTGGGGCCAATTCTGTAATCCACGCCCTGGCTGGCAGTGTTCCACTGCATGATAGTCATCCTGCCCTGCTCGTCGAAGTAAGGCTTGCGGAATATCCTGTTGCCATAAGGAATGCCGTCGCGCTGAACCCCTTTGAAATCGACTATTTTCAAAGGAACACCCATATCCTGATAGGCAAGGTAATCACCTGATATTGTGTATTCCTCCCCTTCGAAGCCCTTCTTATCAACATTGAGATGGTAAACAGTCCCCTTGGCATCGGTAGCCTCAACATCCAGCCATGCGATCCTGTCCTCAACTGACCCTGTTGGAAATTTGTGGCCGGTCTTGGCGTTAAACAAGGCAACTGTAAATATGATTTTTTCTCCGGGTTCTGCTTCCCTGATATCAGGCTGTATCCTGAGCTCAATTGTTCCTCTGACTTTACCCGGGTCATGTGCACCATGAAACAGGTGAAGTCTGGCATCATCACGTGACTTGCCCATCAGCGCCAGCTGGTAAGGTCCCTTTGGCATATGGCAGTCCTGACAGGGCACCCCTTCGGCAGCATAAGGACCCTCTTTCCATTCGAGCTGGGTGCTTTTTACCCAGACGCCGTATGGATTCTTTTCATTATGGCAGTTACCGCAAAATTCAGTTGTCTTGTGGAAATCGCTCTGTACAATATTGTGTGCCGGGGATTGAATCTCAGGCTTACGACCACTATACTTGGTCATGCCCGGAACAATATAATAGCTGAAGTTAAACGGCGGATCGGTCTGTGCTTTCTGTATCAGGTGACACACTTCGCACGAAACTGACTCATTGGCCATACTGTTTTCCGAAGGGCGTGGAGGAGGCATCGTACCTTCCATATATCCCATCGGAGTGTGACAGCCGTTGCATCCGTCAACAGGACCTTTCAGTTCAGGCTTGACCTCAGCATGAGGCACAGCAAGATTAAAATACTCAATCTCATCCCAGGAATGTGTGTAGGCCTGAGACATCATGGCCTGCGACCACTGTTCATAGATACCCGGATGGCAGGACCGGCATTTTTTTGCCGATTCAAACTCTTTGTATGCATACTTGCCTTTAAGGTCTTCCTGGGGAAGGGATCTGATGAAAGCAAAGGCAGTAAGGGTTAACAGGGTAATGGCCAAGACAATAGCCAATGTTAACATGGTGGTATTTTTCTTTTTCATAAATTTGGGAATTAACATCAAAAGATACAAAAAATATTTAGAACCTTCTCCGGCTAAATTATTTTTTTCAACATAGAACGGTGCAAATTGAGCGAATTTGACCAGGTATGATATTATGAATTTTTGTTTTACATTTGGTACCGTAACAATTGATCATGACGCACAGCTGTACGCTGGAATATAAAATCAAAATCAACCGCTCCGGGTTGTATTAAAATGGTCCGCGCACCGATGCCCTCCCGGGCGTCGCAGCGACCTGCTGTTCAATCATTTTCTTAATAATCCACATTCCAAACCATTTTAATACCTGCAATAATGAACACATTAATAATAACCGGATCAGCTCTCAAAATCAATGATGTGGTAAATGTCGCCCGTCATGGTCAAAAGGTTGAATTGCACCCTGATGCCCGCAAGAGGATTCTCGAATGCCGTGCGATGCTTGAAAAGAAGATACTGGCACATGAGATCATGTACGGTGTCAACACCGGCATCGGCGAGTTCTCGGAGATAGTACTCAATGATGACCAGATAAAGGATTTCCAGAAATATCTTGTTTACAACCATGCTGCCGGCATAGGTGACCCGGCCTCCATCGAGACCGTCAGGGGCGCCATGCTGGGAAGAATTAATGTCCATGCCCACGGCAACTCCGGCTGCCGGCTTGAGATCACAGAAACTTATGTGGAGATGCTCAACAAGGGCGTCACCCCCTTCGCCTGTCAGAAAGGATCGGTAGGCGCCTGCGGTGACCTCGCTCCAATGTCTCAGATAGCGCTTCTGCTTATGGGTGAGGGCAAGGCTTATTACAAGGGCGAACTCCTGGAAGGCGGCGAGGCCATGAAAAGAGCCGGGATAGCCATCCCGGGGCTGCAGGCCCGCGACGGACTGGCAGCAATCAATGGATCCAACATGCTTACAGCCATGAGCGCCATCTGGCTCGTAGACGCCAATAACTGGATGAAGCAGGCTGAGATAGCCGCTTCAATGTCATTGGAGGCCCTGAAAGCGAATATGAAACCTTACGAGCCGCTGCTTCATGAAGTGCGCGGATTTAAAGGCGCCATCAGAAGCGCAGCTGCCATTAACAAATGCGTTGCCGGCGGCGATCTTAAGGAAGGCAAGGTGAAAGCCAAGGTACAGGATGCATATTCGATGAGATCAACCCCGCAGGTAATCGGGTCGGCACATGACATGCTGGCTTACGCACGAAGCCAGGTGGAGATAGAGCTTAACGGAGTTGGCGATAACCCGATCTTCTTCCCGGATAAAAACCTTCAGCTGTCAGGAGCCAACTTCCAGGGTTCGCCCGTGAGCGTGCCGATGGATATGGCGGGTGCATGCGTAACAATGGTCAGCGTCATGTCGGAGAGAAGGATGAACCGCCTGAATAACAAAGCCCTAAGCGTCGGGTTACCCGATTTTCTTACAAAGGGAGCCGGAATGTTCTCGGGATTAATGCTCAGCCAGTACACTGCCGATATGATGATAGTGGAGCAGCGGATACTTTCCATGCCTGCCTCAATTCAGTCGATACCGGCTGCAGCTGACCAGGAGGACTTCGTCTCCATGGGTATGAATACAGCCATAAAGAACATCCAGATACTCGACAATGCTTACGGCGTGCTTGGTATTGAACTGATGGCAGCAGCCCAGGCGCTCGATTTCAGAAAGGAAGAATACAGCTTTGGACATGGAGTTCAGAAGGCCAAGGATGTCATCAGGAAGCATGTTGATTTCCTGGACATCGACCGGCCGCTCTATCCTGACCACACCGCCATGAAGGAACTTGTAAAATCATGCGAGATCCTGTATGAGGTGGAGAAGGTAGTGGGATCACTTGAATAGTGAAGCCACCGTAAAGCCCCGGCATGTTATGCCGGGACAGGGAGCTGTCAGACTATAGGGCAGGCAACAGAATTTATACCATTCGTGGCATTTTTCCGTTGTATTATTACAATTGAATAATTAATTATCATCCATGAAGAAGTACTTCATTTTGCCTGCTATTGTCCTTGCCGCCACCTCCTGTGCCACTCAGGAGCTGTACCTGAACGTGACACAACCGGCGCCGGTGACCATCGCCCCGGAGATAAAGACCATCGGAATTATAGACCGGTCAAATCCAACTGATCAGACCAAAACGATCGATATGATCGACCAGCTTCTGACGCTGGAAGGTGACGAGCTGGACTCGATAGGCACACTTGAGGCTATCAGGGGAGTTACCCAGGAGCTGAAGGAAAACGACAGGTTCAACGAAGTGAAGCTGCTGACTGACATTAAGTTCAAGGCATCCAGTATAGGTTCCCTCCCATCGCCTCTGACATGGGAGCAGGTAGAGGGCATATGCCTCGAGAACGGTACTGATGCCCTGTTTGCACTTGAAATGTATGATACTGATACACACATCAACTACTCCACGGCAAAAACGCAGATCGAGACCCCGCTGGGTAATATTCCCGCCCTTGAACACATTGCGTCCATGGAGATCCTTGTCAAAACAGGCTGGAGAATCTATTCACCTGCCGATAAGGCAATTCTTGACGAATATACTGTTGGTGAGACTGTAAACTTTACAGGCAGGGGAATAAATCCGGCCGTTGCTCTCAATGCGCTTAAGAACAGGGAAGCCGCAGTAAAGGAGGTGAGCAATAAAGCGGGACATATCTACGCCCTTCGTCTCATTCCCTACCGGCTCAGGGCAACGCGGGATTACTTTGTTAAAGGGACTGATAATTTCAAGATCGCGAAACGCAGGGCACAGCTGGGCAAATGGGATGAGGCTGCTGAATTGTGGGAAAAGGAGACCAGCAATCCTGACAGGAAAGTAGCCGGCAGGGCTCATTACAACATGGCCATCATCAATGAGATAAACGGCGACCTCGAAACGGCCAAAACCTGGGCTGAGAAAGCTTATGCAGACTATAAGATAAAGCCTGCGCTCGATTATGTCAGAATCCTTGAGAACAGGCTATATAACAATGAAGTCCTGGATTACCAGAATGAACGTTAGGAAATGAGAAAAGTATTTTTACTTTATTTCTTATTTTTTTGTGCCGTATCCTCCGGCCAGGAAAGTGACCTGCTTAAATATGTCAATCCCTTTATCGGCACTGACCGCATGGGACATACTTACCCGGGAGCAACAGTTCCCTTCGGTATGGTTCAGCTTTCACCCGATACGGATACGATACCCTATGAGGATGACGGAAAATACAATAAAGATGTTTATAAATACTGTGCCGGATACCAGTACAGTGACAGCACTGTAGTTGGTTTTTCCCACACCCACTTCAGCGGTACAGGCCACTCCGACCTCGGAGATATTCTTATCATGCCGGCAACAGGTCCTCTTCAGCTTAATCCCGGTACTGCCGGTGCACCCGAAAAAGGCTACCGTTCCCTCTTTTCTCACAGCACTGAGGCAGCCTCACCTGGTTATTATGCAGTGACCCTTGAGGATCATGACATCAGGGCTGAGATGACGGCTACGGATCGGGTAGGCGTCCACCGCTATACATTTAATAAAGGAGGTGATGCTCATGTCATACTCGACATGATGCACGGGATCTACAATTATGACGGAAAAAATGTATGGACATTCATCAGGGTTGAGAATGACACCCTTGTCACCGGCTTCCGGCAGACAAACGGATGGGCCCGGACCAGAACATTGTATTTCGCCATTGCCTTTTCAGAACCGTTCAAATCATACGGCTTTGTGAATTTTGCACCCGCACAGGTCTACAGAGGTTTCTGGAGACGGTTTGATCAGCGCACAAATTTTCCGGAAGCTGCCGGCGAAAAGATCAGGGGGCATTTTGAATTTGACGCTCTGCCCGGCGATCAGCTGACCGTCAGGGTGGCATTGTCGCCCGTCAGCACGGAAGGCGCGATAGCAAATATGACAGCCGAGGCGCCCGTTTCTGATTTCGATGCTGTCAGGAGGCAGGCGGAGAAGAAGTGGTCAGAGGAACTGGGAAAGGTAAGAGTGCAAATGACGGACACTGTTCACATGGTAAATTTCTACACAGCCCTGTACCATGCCTTCCTCTCGCCGACCATTTATATGGATGCTGACAGGAAATACAAAGGCCTCGATCAGAATATTCATACTGCACAGGGGTTTGACAATTACACCACATTCTCATTGTGGGATACTTACCGTGCACTTCATCCGCTGTTTACGATTGTGCAGCAGCAACGCACCGCCGGCATGGTTAACTCCATGCTTGCCCATTACGATCAGAGCGTGCACCATATGCTGCCTGTGTGGTCACACCATGCGAACGAGAACTGGTGCATGACAGGTTACCATGCAGTTCCGGTTATTGCCGATGCTATTGTAAAAGGCATACCCGGGTTTGATTATGCCAGGGCGCTCGACGCGTGCGTGACAACAGCACGAAACGGATGGTACGACGGTCTCGATGATTATATGAGGCTCGGCTATGTGCCGGATGAGCGTACAGGGTCATCGGTATCCGTGACGCTGGAATATGCATATGACGATTGGTGTATATCACAAATTGTTAATGCATTGCAGGCGGAGACATTGCTTTCCATGGCTTTAACAGCGGACACAATTCTCTTTAAGGAATTTACCGGTCGGTCACATAATTACATGAACGTATGGGATGCGTCGACAGGATTCATGCGTCCCCGGCTCGCCGACGGCACCTTCAGAAAGAATTTTGATATCCTCAGCACTCACGGACAGGGTTTTATAGAAGGTAATGCGTGGAACTACAGCCTCTGTGTGCCTCATGACCCTGATGCGCTGATATCCCTTGCAGGCGGAAGGAAGCGGTTTGTTCAGCACCTCGACTCACTATTCACGATGGAGCTTCCCGACAGCTATTTTGCAGAGACCGAGGACATAACACGTGACGGTATCATAGGTAACTACGTCCACGGGAACGAGCCGTCGCATCATGTCCCTTATCTCTTCAATTATGCCGGTGAACCCCGCAAAACCCAATTCCGGGTTCGTCAGATAATGGATGCAATGTACCGGCCGGCCCCGGACGGGCTGGGCGGTAATGACGACTGCGGGCAGATGAGCGCATGGTACATCTTCAGCGCGCTGGGATTCTACCCCGTGGCCCCGGGATCAGACAGATACGACCTTGGCAGTCCACTCGTCAGGGAGGCAGTGATCAACCTTGAAAACGGAAAACAGTTTATAATTTCCGCGGTAAATCAATCGTCTGATAATGTATACGTTAAAAAAGCGGAACTGAACGGGAAAAAGCTTGACAGGTTATGGATCACCCACAGTGAGATAATGAACGGAGGCAAGCTGGTATTTTTTATGGGTAAATAATCCCGGAATAAAGACTGACTGTCTCTTTTCGTTTCAATTACCTTCTTTTTAACATGAAGAGTACTTCCCTCATGCCAGTTCATCAGCTCTATCTGGCTGTCAGTCAAAAATATTTTTTTTGCATTGGTACATAGTATAACTTTATGTAGTGATTTGTGTTTATATGTTAACTAATCTGATTATCCTATGAAAAGGCTGCTCATTCTTTCCCTGTTCCTCGCCTGCACTATTTCTGTGGTAAACTCACAGGAGATACCGGCTGATTCACTCAAGACCACGGATGAAACCGTTCAAACCCCACCTGACGCCGTACTGGCCGCAAATGATATGGAGAAGTACAAGTCTGAGACCGATGATATCTCAAAGAACTTCGTAAAACTCAATCTTACATCCCTGGCAGTTTTGAACTTTTCACTTCAGTATGAAAGGGTTCTTTCAAAAAGAGTCTCCGCGGCCGTATCATTCAGCATGATGCCTGAAAATAATATACCGACCTATCTTGCTGATCAATTCATTCAGGTTGCCGGAGACATGTCTGATGAAGGTATTGATGCTGAAACAGAGGATATCATCAGGAACCTTTTAGTAAGCAGCTATACGATTACTCCCGAAATAAGATTCTATCTTGGGAAAAAGGGATACGGCAGGGGATTCTATACAGCCCTTTTCTACAGATACGGCCATTACGAAGTCAGCAATGTGCCAATTCCGTATACAAATGACATGGAAGAAGACATTACGATTGACACTCAGGGAGAAATAGTGTCCCATACGGGTGGATTCCTGCTCGGTTACCAGTGGGCTCTGGGCAAGCATATGTGCCTCGACTGGCAGATGTTCGGACCTCACTTCGGGGTCAGCTCAGGCGATTTCCTTGGATTGCCGTCAGCTTCTCTTTCACAACAGGATCAGACAGACATCGAGGAAGAGTTTCTCAACATTGATTCATCAATGTTTGATCAGACGGTTGATGCAACAGCTGATGAAGTTAACATGAGCATAGACGGACCATGGGCAGGAATCAGATTCGCCGTGTCAATCGGGGTTAAATTCTGATCCCCCGGTTCGGCTCAGTTTTTTACCTTGCGAAAGCCCCGGCTCCCCTGTCAAGCCAGTCGATGTATGCCTGAATGTCAAAGTCGGTGCCGCGGGTCTCGATCAGCGGCTTGCCTGACGGATCGACAATTGCATAAAGCGGAAGAGTATTGGTGTTGAACATCGAGATCTCAATGTCTTCATTTTTCTTTCCCATCGTCTTCTTCTCCTTGCCGTCGATCTTCGAGACAAACACCTCGTTGTCGGGCAGTTTTGTCCGGTCGTCAACATAGAGACCTACCAGCACAAAGTTTTCCCTTATGCGTCTCTGTACTTCCGGGTCAGACCACACACGGGCATCCATCTGCTTGCAGTTGGCACAGGCGTGTCCCTTGAAATCTATGAGTACCGGCTTGTTAAGCTTCTGCGCACATGCCAGTCCCTGCTCAAGGTCAAAGTAGCCTTCAAGACCGTATTCAAAGTGCAGAATATCCGAATATTTTGGTGTTTCGCAAACGGCTGATCCTGTGACCACAGCAGGACTACCACCTCTGTTTTCGCCAATCGCTTTCAGGAGGTTGAAGCCTGATGTCTCACGCGGAGGCAACAACGCAGATAAACGTGTCAGCGGTGCTCCGACCAAGCCCGGAAGCAGGTATACGGCAAATGAAAATGAAGCTATGATCAGCACCAGCCTGAAAACGCCTATATGAGGCACATCACTGTCATTTTCGAATTTGATCTTCCCCATCAGGTACAGTCCCATGAGGATAAAAATGACAATCCAGATAGCCAGATAAACATCCCTTGACAGGATGCCCAGCGAATATACGGTGTCAATGTTTGAGGCAAATTTCAAACTGAATGCCAGCATGATGAAACCAAGAACCACCTTGACCGAGTTTAGCCATCCGCCTGACTTGGGCATCTTCTTCATCCATGAAGGGAAGAGGGCGAAGAGAGTGAACGGCAGGGCGAAGGCGAGGCCGAACCCGAACATGCCTATTGTGGGACGCAGAACATCGCCAGAGGCAGCCTCCACAAGCAGTGCACCAACAATAGGACCCGTACATGAAAAGGAGACCAGCACGGTTGTCAGTCCCAGGAAGAATGCCGCAAATACCCCGCCCCTGTCGACTTTAGAGTCGGATGAGCTTACCCACTTTGATGGCATGACAATTTCGAAAGCGCCGAAGAACGATGCTGCAAAAATCAGGAAGAGGGCAAAGAAAAGCGTGTTTGGTATCCAATGGGTGCTGAGGGTATTGGCAAAACCCGCTCCGGCACTGGTAAGAGAAACAATTATACCGAGGGAAGAGTAAAGCAGAATGATTGTCAGTCCGAAAATGAGTGCCTTCCCGATTGCCGATCCTTTCTTTTCCTCTCCCTGTGAAAAGAATGCCACAGTCATGGGAATCATGGGGAACACACAGGGTGTAAGAATACCGGCAAATCCGGCAAGCATGGACAACAAAAAGAATTTAAGAAATCCTTTCCCGGATCGCTCTCCTGATGATGTCTTCACCGTTTGAGACGAATTATCTCCCTGAGCTGCAGTTATCAACGGAGTGTTGCCGGTGGACTGTTGTGCTGTAGTAATGACAGAATCATCAGCACTGAACTTGTCTGCAGAGGCAGGTGCGGCACCATTGCCCTTGATAACCAGCGAAAACTCAACATCCCTTGGAGGGAGACATTGCCTGTCATCACACGACATGAATGTCACAAAGCCTTTTACAGTGGCAGGATATTGAGTAACAGTGATTTTCTGCCTGAACCCGGCCCTGACACTATGCATTCCAATGTCCATTCCGAAGCTGTTGTCAAATTTGACTTCAGGCTTGTCAGTGGCTACAGGTTTGCCCTCCAGGGCATAGCCCGAAGGTTCCTCAAATGTAAAACTGGTGGCAATGGGGCCTCCTTCAGCTATATCCATTGCATAAAGATGCCAGCCGTTATCAATCTCAGCTGTCATTACAATGTCGAACTTGTTATCACCTGCCTTTTCGGTGCCGAAGCTCCATTTGACAGGCTCCAGGACCTGACCCTGAAGCATCAGCAGCGGGAATAGGAACAGGTATGTGACGGTGATTGTAAGTTTCCGGACCATAGTTGCAAATTAATGATGACAAAAATAGTGATTTAAGTAATAGCTAATATTGTGGTGGCAGTCCCGGCTTTCATATTGAAATGTTGTGAAATCCTTGATTTGTCATGACATTGAAGATGTACTGTCATTTTATGTGCCGGAATTATTAGGATTCCCTGTTTTAATTTCTTATCTTTGATTATTCCTACTTAGGAATTATTCTTATCTAATGAATTCCACTGATTATAAAATAAAGCTAAAGGAACGGGGTCTGAAGGTTACACCACAGCGCCTGGCGGTTCTGGAAGCTGTCGATGTACTGCGTGATCATCCCACGGCTGAGGAGGTGGGGAGCTTCATCAGAAAAATATACCCTAATATTGCAACGGGAACAGTCTACAAAACGCTTGAAACGCTTGTAGATAAAGACATCATCATCAGGGTTAAGACTGACCGTGGCATACTCAGGTACGATGCCGTAAAGGAGGCGCATCACCATCTTTACTGCGCACAATCAGACCGTATTGAAGACTATTATGATGCAGATCTAACCAAAATAATAGATCGCTACTTCAAAAAGAAAAGCATTCCGAATTTCAGGATAGAGGATATTAAACTGCAGATAATGGGGAGATTTACAGGCAAAAACAAACGGGATAAAGTAAAGAATGATTAGGATATTGCTGATATCAGGCGGAACAATTTCACTCTTGCTGGGTCTGATCGGAATTTTTATTCCGGTGTTGCCCACAACACCGTTTGTGCTTCTTTCAGCCGGATTGTATATCAGAAGTTCACCCACCCTTTACAACAAAATAATGACCAGCCGGCTGACCTCCCGGTACCTGACACGTGAGACAGGAAGAAAGGCAGGGATTTCAGCTCTCGTGATAATGTGGACCATGATAGTGCTGACAGCAGTATTTTTGATTGATGAAACCTGGCTCAGGATACTGCTTGTTCTTACCGGCATTGCCGGGACTGCATTCAAGATTATTTACTTCTTCAGGAAAAAGGATAACTAAAAAGCATATAACTGTTAAAAACAAACCAAAGATGGCAAAGAAAAAACTCACCACCGCCGCAGGCAGGCCGTATGTCGAGAACGAAGACAGCATGACCGCCGGCCCGAGAGGCCCTGTATTATTACAGGATTACTACTTGCATGAAAAACTGGCGCATTTTAACCGTGAACGCATTCCGGAACGTGTCGTACATGCAAAAGGAACAGGTGTTTACGGGAAGTTTACAGTAACAAAGGACATAACTAAATTCACTCGTGCAAAGCTCTTCGGAAAGGTTGGCAACTCATGCCGTGTGCTGGTTCGTTTCTCAACCGTGGGAGGAGAAAAAGGAAGCGCTGATACCGAAAGGGATCCAAGAGGTTTTGCCGTGAAGTTCTATACAGAAGACGGTAACTGGGATCTGGTTGGAAACAATACCCCTGTCTTCTTTATCAAGGATGCAAAGAAGTTTCCCGATTTCATACACACCCAGAAGCGTGATCCGAAGACAAACCTGAAGAGCCCTACAATGGTCTGGGATTACTTCAGCCTCAACCCGGAGAGCCTCCACCAGGTGATGATCCTCTTCAGCGACAGGGGAACTCCTGACGGATACCGTTTTATGCACGGGTTTGGAAGCCATACATTCTCAATGATCAACAAAAAAGACAAGAGGATATGGGTGAAGTTCCATTTTAAATCACAACAGGGTAACAAGACCCTGACAGGTCCGCAAGCAGATGCAATTCGAGGGACTGACCCTGACTATTCACAGAGAGACCTGGTAGAAGCAATCGGAAAAGGTGATTTCCCGAAGTGGACGCTGAAAATCCAGGTAATGACTGATGAACAGGCGAAAAAGTTCAAATGGAATCCCTTCGATGTGACTAAAGTATGGCCGCATAAAGAATTTCCGCTGATTGAAGCCGGAGTGATGGAACTCAATAAAATCCCCGAAAATTATTTCGCAGAAGTTGAACAGGCAGCCTTTGCTCCTGCCCATACGGTTGAAGGCATCGGACTTTCGCCCGACAAGATGCTGCAGGGAAGGATCTTTGCTTACCCCGATGCACACAGGTACAGGCTTGGAGCCAACTACCTGCAGATACCCGTTAACAGACCTATAGTCCCGGTACATAATCACGAGAGGGACGGTTTTATGAGTGTCGACGGTAACGGCGGCCCGGCTGAAAACTATTATCCCAACAGTTTTGACACTATTGAAGCCGATAAGAATTACAAGGAAGCAGCAATGGCGCTGGAGTCAAATATGGCTGACTATTATGACAGGAACAAGGATGATAATGACTACTACACGCAGCCCGGTGCCCTGTTCAGAAAAGTGATGACTGATCAGGAAAGGCAAAACACCGTCAATAACTTTGTAGGCGCGCTGAAAGGTGTCAAAGGGCCGAAAAAAAAGGAGATAATCATGCGTCAGCTCGGTCACTTCCATAAGGCTGACAAGGAACTTGCTGTTTTGGTAGCAAAGGGTCTGGGCGTAAAATACCCGGCAAAATAATTCACAACATAAACAACCTCTAAAATAACGTCATATGGCACAAAAAGGAAGAGAAATCGTTAAAATGAATGTTGATGAGCTCATCAACCTTCTGAACAAGGCGCTGGCAGATGAGTGGCTGGCCTATTACCAGTACTGGATAGGTGCAAAGGTGGTCAAGGGTCCAATGAAGGATGCCGTGATTGCCGAGCTTGATCTTCACGCAACGGAGGAGCTTGCACATGCTGTGCTCCTTACAACCCGAATCGTTCAGCTCGGCGGCACTCCGGTGCTGTCACCTGAAGAGTGGATGAAAATAACCAACTGCGGCTATGATGCCCCGGTTGATCCGTATGTTGAGAAAGTGCTTGAACAGAATATCAAGGGAGAGCAATGCGCTATCAAGACCTACAATAACCTGCTTGGTCTCACCCGCGAAGGCGACCCTGTATCCTACAACATGATCCTTGGAATACTCTCCCAGGAAGTTGAACATGAGGAGGATCTGGATGCACTGAGGGAGGATCTTGAACTGATGCTGGCAAGGAGGCAATAAAAAATTAAGAATTAAGAATTAAGAATTAAGAATTAAGAATTTTAACCAATTAGTTAAACAAATAAAATGGAAAACACACAAATTAATGCTATGCCACGCATTGGCGACAAGGCACCGGAATTTAAAGCAGTAACAACGCAGGGTGAGATTAACTTTCCGGCAGACTATTCTGGCAGCTGGGTGATACTATTCAGCCATCCCGCTGATTTCACACCGGTCTGTACATCAGAGTTTATAACTTTTGCCACGATGGAAGAGAAATTTGCAAAGGCAAACACGAAACTTGTCGGCCTTTCAGTTGACGGACTCTACAGTCACATAGCATGGCTGCGCACCATCAAGGAGAAGATTGAATACAAGGGTCATAAGAATGTTGAGGTGAATTTTCCTCTTATCGAGGACATAACCATGTCAGTGGCCAACAAGTTCGGAATGATAATGCCGGGCGAAGCAAGCACCAAGGCCGTCAGAGCCGTCTTCTTCATTGATCCCAAAGGTATCATTCGTGCGATCATTTACTATCCGCTCAGCCTGGGCCGTAACTTCGATGAGCTTTACAGGGTGATCATCGGTCTTCAGACCGCTGATGCCTTTTCGGTAGCTCTGCCGGCCGACTGGCAGCCGGGTGATGATGTCATCGTTCCCACAGCCGGCTCATGCGGCGTCGCAAAACAACGCATGGAGGCCAAGGATGAGATGCATTGCTACGACTGGTTTTTCTGCACAAAGAAGCTTGACAAGGAAAAAGTACTGTCAACGATCATTAAAAAATAACTTTACACTGATAATTACAATCCAGAGACGCTCACACCGGGCGTCTCTGCTGTTTTAATAGGCTTTATTATGCACGTTCTTAACGGCACGGCCTGAGGGATCGTTCTGATTGCGGAATGATTCATCCCAGGCCAGGGCTTCCGCCGTGCTGCATGCCACCGAGGGCACAGAAGGCACTGTCAGTGCAGCCGCTTCGGAAGGGAAGTGCTCGGTGAAGAGTGCCCGGTAATAATACTCCTCCTTATTCCTTGGGGTGTTCAGCGGAAACATAAACCGGGCTGATGCCATCATCTCATCACTCACTTTCGCGGAGGTCATTGCTTTCAAAGTATCAATCCAGGCATACCCCACCCCGTCAGAGAACTGTTCTTTCTGTCGCCACACTATTTTATCAGGAAGATAATCTTCAAATGCTTTCCTCAGAATCCATTTTTCGATCTTGCCGTTACCGGCCATCTTGTCTGCTGGATTAATCCTCATAGCGACATCGAGGAACTCCTTGTCAAGGAAAGGCACCCTGCCTTCCACTCCCCATGCAGCCAGTGCCTTGTTGGCCCTTAAACAGTCGTACAGATGCAGCTTGCTCAGCTTCCGTACCGTCTCCTCATGAAACTCCCTGGGGCCGGGAGCTTTATGAAAGTAGAGATAACCGCCGAATACCTCATCAGCACCCTCGCCTGAGAGTACCATCTTCACTCCCATCGACTTGATCACCCTTGCCATGAGGTACATGGGTGTGGCAGCCCTGACAGTGGTGACATCATATGTTTCCAGGAAGTAGATCACATCACGCACTGCATCAAGGCCTTCCTGAACAGTGATATGGATCTCATGATGAACGGTGCCTATGTGATCTGCCACCGCCCTGGCAGCAATCAGGTCAGGCGATCCTTCCAGTCCAACTGCAAATGAGTGCAACTGCGGCCACCATGCCTCCTTGCTGTCATCTGTCTCTATACGCCGGGCTGCATATTTCTTTGTTACTGCGGAAATGACTGAGCTGTCGAGG
>CAWADB010000007.1:0-93889 GCA_963780735.1 uncultured Bacteroidales bacterium | reverse complement strand
CTTCTTATAACCGCTGACGGGCTGCGCCCATTTATACTGGTTAATTCTCACGGAAACCGGGGATGGCTGACCCAGAGCTTCAGTCAGCCCCTTTGCATCAATATAATCCTGATGACTGATACGTTTAAGAAAATCCTCCGGGAACACGCTTTTCTGTTTGCCGGCAAAGATAACAATTGAAGCAGTAAAGGGATAAAAGGCAAAACTTATTCATTGAGTCTTACTTCTTTGCCTGTAAGCCTTATCCTGCTGCTCAGCACCTGTGTGCCACGGGAATCTGAAGTTCCGGTTAATCCCGGCTGCCCACCCCCGGCGGCTACAGTGAACCAGCCAGGTTCAATGACCCGGACATCGCTCTTGTTTATCATCGAAAACTGTTCAGCTTTCAGAATAAATTCCACGATTTTGCTCTCACCGGAATTAAGATGTACACGTTTGAAACCTTCAAGCTGTCTCAGCGGCCTTGGCGTGGATGCCTTTTCATCGGTTATGTAAAGCTGCACAACCTCGTCACCGGCCATTTTTCCCGTATTTGTCACCCTGACACTAACTCTGGCATCGTCGCCGGCAACGATCTTTTCCGGAAGAGAAAGATCTGAATAGCTGAAAGTTGTATAGCTCAACCCGTAGCCAAACGGGTATAGCGGTGTGCCTGAGAAATACCTGTACGTCCGGTTTTCCATATCATAATCCTCAAACGGAGGCAGCTGATCCACAGAGGAATAGTACGTGACCGGAAGTCGTCCGGCAGGGTTATAATCACCGAATATCACATCTGCCACAGCACTTCCGCCCTCCACACCGGGATAACCGGCAAGCAACACTGCTGCTGCTTTCTCCTGTGCCTGCCGCGAAGCCACGGGACCACCGTTCATGAGAACCACTATTACCGGCTTGCCGGTGCCGGTCATCGCAGTCAGCAGCTCTTCCTGGATGGCGGGTAAATTGAGGCTGGTGCGGTCGCCACCCTCAAAACCCTCGATCCTTATCCCCATTTCCTCGCCCTCGAGACGCTGCGAGAGACCGAGGACAAGAATGACAGCGTCAGCCATGGATGCTTTTGCCACAGCATCTTCTACAAGATTTTCACGCGGCATAGCCCAGAGAAGTTTCATATCCGCATCACCGCTGTAGTTTCGGTAGAACAGCTCTATCCGGTACTTCTCGCCAGCCTTAAGTTCAAGAGGTACCTCCTTATGAAACCCGTGATGCTCACCACGGAAAGACAACAGCGTATCACCATTGACTTTCAGTACGTAAGCAGATGAGGCCCACGTCCCAAGGTGGTAAGTTCCGCTGACAGGAGGTATCAGATCTGTAACCCAGTGAATGCCGAAGTCGTTGGCAGGCATGAGATAATGGGGTGAATCATTGTCCCAGTAAAAATTAATCTCATCATCAACACGGGTGAAAAGCGGCTCGCCTATCATTTCACGATTGTCAAAATACTCTCCGACAGCTCCCTGTTGCCCGTCAGGAGTCCATAAATAGCATGAGGGCACAGGTGTCAGGTTATGAATGCCCGGAGCCAGATCACTTCCCTCCGCCCATATCACTTCAGTGCATGCCGAAGCTTTCGCTTTGATGCCATCAAGAATTGTTACAGGATCTTTCGGGATGCCGTTATAATTACCTACAAGAGCTTCCCAGTTATCTGAGTTGGGGCCTATTACCGCAACGGTCTTTACATCACCCTTCAGAGGCAGTATGTTATTTTCATTCTTAAGCAAAACAATTGATTCCCTGGCAGCCTGCCTGGCAAGCGACCTGTTGTAGTCAGAGCAATTGGCATTATACGGTATCTGAGCATATTCCACAATTGAATCAGGGTCGAACATTCCCAGCTTAAACCGTGCGGTCATGATTCTTTTCACAGCCCTGTCTATTTCAGCCTCTGTGATCAACCCGCGCTTAAAAGATTCCATCAGGTGGCTGTAATCGACACCGCATTCAAGGTCAGTACCTGCCCTGACAGCCTGCGCAGCCGCCTCGGCAGGATCTTTTGCGTAACCCTGGAAAGTATAGAAATCAGACACAGCCCAGCAGTCGGAGACGATATATCCTTCAAATCCCCATTCGTTTCTGAGGATGCCATACAGTTCATCATTGGCACATGCCGGGTGGCCCCGGAACTGGTTATATGCTCCCATCACAGAATACACCTTGCCTTCTTCGACCAGGGTGCGGAAGGCAGGCAGGTAGGTCTCGCGCAGATCACGCTCGCTCACCTGTGCATTGAACTTATGCCTGAGAGGCTCCGGGCCTGAATGTACGGCATAGTGTTTGGCCGTGGCCACTGTTTTGAGGTACTTCGGGTCTGAGCCCTGCATACCCTTTACAAATTCCAGTCCCATGCGTCCGGTCAGGTAAGGGTCTTCGCCATAGGTCTCATGCCCCCTGCCCCATCGCGGATCGCGGAAGATATTGATATTGGGCGACCAGAATGTCAGGCCGTGATAGATACCATGATCACCTCGTCTGATGAACTCATGGTACTTCGCCCTTGCCTCATCGGAGATGGCATTGGCTACATCACCCATGAGTTCTTCGTCCCAGCTGTTCGCAATGGTGATCGACTGGGGGAAGACGGTGGCATACCCGGCACGGGCCACACCGTGAAGGGCCTCGTTCCACCAGTTGTATTCAGGCACACCCAGACGAGGAATGGCCGGAGCGGTGTAAAGAAGCTGTGCTGCCTTTTCCTCCAGCGTCATGCGGCTGACAAGATCACTGACACGGTCTCCAAAGGGAAGTTCAGTATTAAGATAAGCCGGTTCCTGGGCACTAAGGACAGTTACCAAAAATATAAAACATATGGAAAGCAGATTTTTTTTCATAACTGATTTAAAATATGTGATTTACTAAAATTATTCTGTTTTTCTTCACCACATTATTCCTGAACTGATAGGTGTTGTATCATATGGCCTGGACAGTTGTGTTTTCGGAAAAATTTCAAATCTGCCCTGCTGACGGATATCTGCTGATGAGCTTCCCAACATCACAGTGAACCAACCTGGCTCTACCATCCAGTTCATGTTTCTGTCAAGCATCTGAAGTTCTTCGGGGGTCAGGATGAAATGTACTGTTTTTGTTTCTCCCGGGGTAAGGCTTATACGTTCAAAGCCCCGCAGTTCTTTTTCAAATCTTATCACCGAACTGACTTCATCACGGATGTAAAGCTGGACAACCTCATCACCAGCTATGTCCCCGGTATTTCTGACATCAATTGAGATCTCAACGTTACCTGCCTCCTGCTGTCTTTCAGGTTTTATCTTCAGATTTGAATATTCGAAAGTAGTATAGCTCATTCCAAAGCCAAACGGGTACAACACTCCGTTCACAGTCGTTGCTGCATCTGCCTGAGCACCTGGCTTATAAGGAAAACACATTGGTAACTGCCCTACCGATTTGGGGAAAGTAACAGGAAGTTTTCCTCCAGGATTATAATCTCCGAATATTATGTCGGCAATTGCCTCTCCGCCATATTTCCCAGGAAACCAGGCTTCAATTATTGCCTGGCAATTTCTGTCTGCCCAGTTGACTGTTATTGGTCTTCCGTTCATCAGAACAAGCACGACAGGCTTTCCGGTTGCAGAGATCTCTTCCAGGAGCAGTTGCTGGAATCCTGCAAGATCAAGATCTGTCCGTGAATTTGATTCACCCACAATTTTATTATTTTCTCCAAGCACAAGGATGACAACATCAGATCTCCGGGCTTTTTCAACTGCATCTTTGATGGCTGCAATCTCCTCTTCAGAGGGCTTGGCCGGAATTATCTCGCTTTCAGGCCAGGTGGAATCAAGAATATCACAACCCATAGAATAGACAATATCAACTTCATCACCCAGTTTATCCCTGAATGCTTCAAGAATTGATTTATATTCAATCTTCTTAGGCCCGTATCTGGAAAGCGACAGCTCCTTAGCATCGGCATTCGGACCGGCTATCAGGATATTTTTTATCTCCCCCCTTTTTAGCGGAAGAAAGTTATCCTTATTCTTGAGAAGTATAATTGATTCATAGGAGGCCTTCCTCGATATACTATCATAACCGGTATCAGCAAATAACTTATCAGCCACTCCTGGGTCTTCAATAAAAGGCTTATCAAAAAGACCGAGCCAGAATTTGACCCAAAGCACATCTCTCACCCTGCTGTCCAACAATTCCATTGAAACAGAGCCTTCGTTTATGAGCTCGCGCAAGGGTATTAGAAATGATTCCGGAGTCCTGAAAGTTGTCCTTACATTAAGACCTGCTTCAAGAGCCTGTCTTACTGCATCTTTATAATCGGGAGCAACACGATGTTTTGACCAAAGATATTCCAGTGCTTCGCTGTCGGATACCACATAACCTTTGAAGCCATACTGCTGCCTGAGAAGTGTGGTAAGGAACCAGTATGAACCTGTTACAGGTACACCATCGTAGTCATTATAGGAACTCATGGTCCCATGTGCATGACCTTTTGTAAAAGCCACCCGGAAAGGCTCAACCAGCAGTGTCAACATCTCCCGCTGTGCAATTTGCGGGTCCGTTCGCGTCGAATGATCTCTGCCACCGATAGGAATGCTGTAAGCTGCGAAATGTTTCGGGGTTGAAATAACCGCATGGTCTTTTTGAATAGCAAGTATTTGATGCAATCCAAGTTGTGAAACCAGGTAGGGATCTTCACCGTAGCACTCCACTACGCGCCCCCATCTTGGATCGCGTGCCACATCCAGAATTGGCGAGTAGACATTGGTAAATCCGACTGCCTTGCTTTGTTTTGATGTTATTTCTCCGATACTTGAAACAAGCGCTTTATCCCATGTCGATCCTACGCCAATCTGTGACGGGAATAGCGTAGCTCCGGTGAAGCAAGCACCATATATGCCTTCGTTCGTAAAGTCGACCGGGATACCCAGTCTTGTCTCCTCAATAAACCATTTCTGAATTGTATTAATCGCTTTGGCATGATCACTCGGAGGCCATGATAGAAGTTCTGATCTGTAACCGTTAAGCTGTTCGTCAATATTAGCAATGCCATCCTTCCATATCCTGTTTTTCCATTCCGGTGTAGGGAGTGAGTCTGTCAGTACCTTTTTATAACCATACAAAGTAGCAAGCTGACATGTTTTTTCTTCCACCGTCATCTGTCTTATCAGATTTTCAATGCGAATGTCAATATCTAATGCCGGATTCTCATAATCATCCATCCTGCCGTTCTTGTTGAAGTCAATCCAGCCTTTTTTATAGATCTCACTTTTGCCATAAGGCGTGTACTTTGTCTGTTTCTGCGGTATTCCGGACGCCACAAAAATCAACCATAGAATTGAACCCAGAATAACTGCTTTAGCTGATGATCTCATGATAAATTTATATTAAACATTCTCTATTATATACATTTTAAACATTAAGGTTTTCCGGAGGGTAAGTTAGGCAAAAAAAAATACCATGCATAAGGATCACGCAACGTGGTATATTTCATATCAATTAAAATCATAACTTTAGAAAGTACCTTTAACTTTAACTCAATAATCAATTGGTTTCCAGGATATGAGCAACAGAAGAGATTTTGTAAGGACAAGTGCCATGGCTGCCGCTGGCATTGCAGGCATCGGATCAATGCCCGGAGCATACGGTATGTTCAGCAGAAAAGCAAGCCCGTCAGACAGGGTAAGGGTAGCCCTTATCGGTGGCCGGAACATGGGATGGTCAGACCTCGAGACGTTTCTTAAATTCCCTCAGGTACAGTGTGTTTCGATCTGCGACATTGATGACGAATGGCTTTACAAACGGGCCGCAGACGTAGAAAAAATGGTGGGGAAAAAGCCTCCGCAGCTTGAAAAAGACTGGCGCAGGGTGATGGATAACCGGGAGGTTGATGCGGTGATAGTTGCCACACCCGACCACTGGCATTGCCTGCAGGCAATTGCAGCCATGGAGGCCGGCAAGGATGTATATTGCGAGAAGCCGCTGGCAAATTCCATCGCTGAGTGTAATGCAATGGTAAACGCCGCACGAAAACATAAACGGGTGGTGCAGACAGGACAATGGCAACGCAGCGATCCGCACTGGCAGGATGCCGTCGCATTCATCCACTCAGGCAAACTTGGCCGTATCAGGACAGTAAAAGTATGGGCTTACATGATATGGAAAAAGACCCTCCCTGTTCAGCCTGACGGGCCCGTTCCTCCGGGAATTGACTATGAGATGTGGCTCGGACCGGCAAAACACCGTCCTTTTAACCCGAACCGCTTTCATTATAATTTCAGATACTTCTGGGACTATGCAGGCGGACTGATGTCTGACTGGGGAGTCCACCTCCTTGATTATGCCATGCTTGGAATGAAGGCTGACCTGCCAAAGGAAATCTACACCGCAGGAGGCAAGTTTGGTTATCCCACCGATGCCATGGAGACGCCTGACACACTTCTGGTGTCTTATGTCTATGATGACTTCACCATCAGCTGGGATCATGCCTGCGGTGTTAAAGACGGGCCTTACGGACGTGAACACGGGCTGGCGTTTATTGGTGAGAACGGCACCCTGGTGCTCGACCGCAACGGATGGGAGGTGATCCCGGAAGTCGATTCAGCCCCGCGCATGGAGGCCGTTCCCGTTCAGAAAAAATCAGAAATAGTGGAGGGTCAGGCTGTCGCCGGAGGAGGACTAGCTGCTCATGTGGCAAACTTCCTCGAGTGCATGAATACACGCAACCTTCCAAACGCCGACGTGGCAATCGGTGCAAAAGTGGCCACGATGACACACCTGGCAAATGTCTCATGCAGGATTGGAAAACCGCTTGCATGGGATAACACCGCTGGCAAATTCAGACAGGAGGAGGCCAATGCCCTCATCAAACCGTATTATGACCCATCCTGGAAATTTCCCGAATACTAACCTTTACAACATTACCTATGAAACCAAAATTGATTCTCTCTTTGATTGCTCTGATAGTTATAGCATCCGGATGCCAGAGAAGCGACTGGCAGATGCTCTTTAACGGAAAAAACTTCGACGGGTTTGTCCAACTTGGAGGACAGGCTAAGTATTTAGTGGAAAACGGTGAGATGGTTGGGATCT
This sequence comes from uncultured Bacteroidales bacterium, assembly GCA_963780735.1. Classification (GTDB taxonomy): domain Bacteria; phylum Bacteroidota; class Bacteroidia; order Bacteroidales; family VadinHA17; genus SR-FBR-E99. Next base: position 86,827 of record CAWADB010000007.1, on the reverse strand, counting down.
CAACGCCTGACACTCCCAACAGCTTCATGTGCACAGCCCGGGAGTACTCCGATTTTATACTTGAATTCGAAGTAAAGGTTGATACACTTCTGAACTCCGGCGTACAGATCAGGAGCCACAGCAAAGACGCTGCGGGCAAAGTTCTTGTTTACGGTTACCAGGTCGAGATTGACCCTACCGACAGAGGCTGGAGCGGAGGCATATACGACGAGGCACGCAGAGGGTGGCTGTATCCGGTGACACCCAACAACCAGGCTGCCGTGAAATCATTTGACAGATACGGATGGAACAAATACCACGTGGAAGCTATAGGCACCAGGATCAGAACATGGGTCAACGGCATTCCCGTTGCTGACCTTATCGATGACACGGACAGCTCAGGTTTCATCGGCTTCCAGGTCCATGCCGTTGCCGAAGATCTTGCCGGAACACGGGTAAGCTGGAAGAATATCAGAATTGCCACAGAGAACCTTGAGAATTATAAGATCACTGATTCTGCTGAGATCTACCAGGCGAATTTCATTCCCAACACACTCACGGAAAAAGAGGTCAGCGACGGATGGAAACTGCTGTTTGACGGCAGCACTTCTGCAGGCTGGCGGGGCGCTCATAAGGAAACCTTTCCCGAATCGGGCTGGGTGATCGAAAACGGTTATATGAAGGTACTTGCCTCCGGCGGGGCTGAATCAAAGGGCGGCGGTGACATCGTGACAATGGATGAATATGGCAATTTTGATCTGTTCTTTGAATTCATGATCACCGAAGGAGCCAACAGCGGCGTAAAATATTTTGTCACGGAAGACTATGCCTCAACAGGTTCGGCAATCGGTCTCGAATATCAGATTCTTGACGACCTGCGTCACCCTGATGCAAAGATGGGACGTGACGGCAACAGGACAGTTGCCTCACTCTATGATCTCATACCGGCTGCAAACAAAAGGTTCAACGGAGTAGGTCAATGGAATGCCGGACATATAGTGTCGATCAACGGTCATGTTGAACACTGGCTGAACGGTTTTAAGGTGCTTGAATATGACAGGGGCAGCGAAGAGTACCGTAAGCTGGTCAGCGAAAGTAAATATAACATCTACCCCGGATTCGGTGAAGCTGACAAAGGACACATCCTCCTCCAGGATCACGGCAATGAGGTATATTTCAGGTCGATCAAATTACGTGAATTATAAAAAGCAGAGACGCCCAGTCCGGGCGTCTCTACATCCATTATAAAGAATATTTTACTGTTTAACTGAGAACCTGAAAGTCGTGCTTGACAGGAACGGCTCCCCCGGCATCAGGATGACTGACGGGAAGGCTGCCTGGTTAGGACTGTCAGGAAAATGCTGCGTCTCGAGGCAGAAGCCCGAACGGTAGTTATATACCTTGCCACCGTGGCCGGTCTGTGTGCCGTTAAGAAAGTTACCCGTGTAAAGCTGTACTCCGGGCTGATCTGTCAGAACCTCCAGCACCCTGCCGGTAGAAGGATCGTAAACCATTGCATCCACCTCCTCGGCGTTGTCAAGCACAAAGTTGTGGTCATAACCGCCACCGAGTTTAAGCTGATCATAGTCCGCCCCTATCCTCTCACCAATAAGGTGCGGCACGCGGAAATCAAAAGGAGTACCCTCGACAGGCCTGATCTCCCCGGTGGGAATAAGAGTTGAATCAACAGGGGTAAAAGAAGCAGCCTTGATTACGGCCTCATGGTCAAGTATATCGCCCACACCGGCACCATGGAGATTGAAATATGCGTGGTTCGTAATGTTAACTACTGTTTTTTTATCGGTGGTGACCTTGTAATCCAATATTATCTCATCATTGTCGGTCCATGTATAGACCACTTCTGCAATAACATTGCCCGGGAAGCCCTCCTCCATATCAGGTTTATTATATGTGAATCTGATAGCAGGGAAATCAGTATTCTTCAGCACCTGTGCATCCCACACACGGCTGTGCCATCCGGTCGGGCCTCCGTGCAGTGCATTGGGGGCATTGTTGATTGCAAGCGTGTAATCAACTCCATCAAGCGTAAACTTACCCTTTGCAATCCGGTTGGCATACTGGCCAACCACTTTACCAAAATAAGGATCACCGCTGACATATCCGTCGAAACTGTCATACCCGAGAGTGACATTTTCCTTTTTACCGTTCCGGTCAGGGACAATGATCTCAACGATCACCGCTCCGTAATTTGATAGTTTAAGCACATCGCCCTTCTTATTTGTAAGGGTGTAAAGGGAGACATCCTTCCCCCCGAAGGAACCGAAGCTTTTAGTAGTGACCATTTCCTTAGTTTTATTGTTTCCGCATGAGATCATGCCCATCAATATCAGCGCCAGCGTGGCACTGAAAAAAAATTTATGTCGTTGCATTTTTCAATTTTTCCCGAAATTAAACAAAAACGTTATACACCTTTCTCATTGTCAATTTTTTCTATACAATTTTCCTATTTGATTTCAAGTACAATAATTGACTTTGCCGGCACATCAAGACTTACAATATTCTTTTTGATCTTCACTTTACTGAAAGCGGCAGGTTTGACCTCATCAGGCTTCTCAAACGTGTTGTGAGTGTTCAGTTCCGGGGCGGTAAGAATCCTTCCGGTGACATCAGAATAGTCTCCGCCGCGGAGGTCTATCAGCAGTTTAACCTCTTTCGCAGGGTCAATGTTGACCACTGAAATATGTACTAAACCGTTTTTATCCTTTGAAGCTGAGGCGCTCAGGGCAGGAAGCTCCTTCCCGTCCATGACATAATCTTCACAGTTAAGATGCAGCGGAAGCATGGTGGCGTCATGATGAACCTTGTACATCTCAAAGACATGATATGTAGGCGTAAGCAGCATCTTTTCGCCGTCTGTGAAAATCAGTGACTGAAGGACATTTACCGTCTGTGCGATGTTGGCCATCCTGATTCTGTCGCAACGATCGTTGAAATAGTTCAGTGATAAACCCGCTACCATAGCGTCACGCAGGGTGTTCTGCTGGAACAGGAAGCCGGGGTTTGTACCCGGTTCAACATCCCACCATGTGCCCCATTCATCAACAACAAGGGCGACCTTTTTTTCGGGATCATACTTATTCATGATTTCGATATGCCTGTCAAGAGCAGTTTCAACATTCAGACAGCGTTCAAGGGTTTCAAAATATTCCTTTTCTCCGAAATTGGTGGCTGAACCCTTTTTCTCCCAATTGGTTGTATAATAATGAAGTGAAAGGCCCCACATCATATAATGGGGAATCTTTTGCATCAGTACTTCAGTCCAGTTATAGTCTGTAGAATTCGCTCCCCCGGCAATCTTCATCAGGCGATTTTCACCGTAATTGCGTGCATAGGTAGCATATCTTCTGAACTGATCGGCATAGAATTCCGGGGTCATATTGCCGCCGCAGCCCCAGTTTTCATTGCCAACACCCCAGTATCTGACATTCCCCGGCTTTTCACGGCCGTTCTTACGGCGCAGGTCGGCCATCGGGCTTACGCCGTCAAAATTTATGTACTCAACCCATTTCGACATTTCCTCGACTGAGCCGCTGCCCACATTCCCGCAGATAACCGGTTCGGCACCGAGCTGTTCGCAGAGATCAAGGAACTCATGCGTACCGAAGCTGTTGTCTTCCGTCACCCCGCCCCAGTGGGTATTGACCATTTTCGGCCTGTTTTCGCGCGGTCCTATGCCATCCATCCAGTGGTATTCATCAGCAAAGCATCCGCCGGGCCAGCGCAGGTTGGGTATCTCAGTCTTCTTCAGGGCCTCTACGACGTCATTTCTGATACCTCTTGTGTTCGGGATGGCTGCTTTATCTCCCACCCAGTAGCCTCCGTATATGCAGTGCCCGAGGTGCTCTGAGAAATGACCGTAGATATTACGACTGATAGTCTGTGTTCCGAGGTCTGTGTTCACGATAATATTCGCCTGTCCGGCCTCTTTCCCCGACTGGGCAAAAGATGCAGATACAAATGCTGACATGATTAGCGCTCCTGTCAATACAAATCTGATGTGTCTCATGGTCATATTATTAAATTATTAATTTGATAAAACAGATTTACTAAATGGTATCCATACCCTCATCTCCCCTTTCCCCCTGTTATTCCATAAATGATAAGGTATCAGGGTAATCTCCTGATAATCGCCCAGCGTTACAGTACTGTCAGGGTGCTGGAGAGCCTGGCGGGCTTTGGTTTTAATGATTTCTGTCCCGTTAAGAAGAGCCGGAATGAACTCTGCCTTCAGTTCAGGCTGCTCATCCATAACGAGGTTAAGAACATGCCCTTCCGGATTATCAGGCCATTCGGCACAGAACATCAGAGGACCGCGCTGGACTGCGTACTTGTCATTATCATCCTTTACCCTGCTGTCTGCAGTAACTGTCCTTACCGGCATGGGTAACAACAGTTCAACCTTATCACCCTTCTTCCATTTGCGTGAAACGGAAGCATAGCCGTCTGTGACAGTGGTATTGTAATCTTCACCGTTAACCCGTATGATGTACTTTTCCTCATCATTTCCCGTAAAAGTGTACAGTCCGCCCGGCATAGCTTCATTGCGAGCCCAGCCGGGAATACGAAGCCTGAGGCTGAAACTGCCTTCCTTTTCAGGATTTACAGTTATGTTCACATCGCCATCCCAGGGATAGTTTGTCTCCTGTGAGATCTTCACGCTATGCTTGCCGAAGCTGATATCTGCATCATTTGACGCAAAAAGATTTACATACAGGTCATTGTCCGTTACCGAGTAAATATAACCGGGTATCGCAGGGATGAACCTGCAGACATTTGAAGGGCAGCAGGCACACCCGAACCACGGTGATCTTTCATGCTGGCCGCCGGACTCAAGGGGATTAGGATAGAAGAATCTGTCCCCTGCAAGGTTGACGCCTGACAGAGCTCCGTTATATAGTGTCTTTTCAAGCACATCAAAATACTTACCGTCTCCATGCATTGAAAACATACGGTGGTTGAAGAAGATATCCCCTATCGATGCGCATGTTTCGCAGTATGCTGTCATATTGGGCAGATTATACGGTTCCGCAAATCCCTCATTGCCACCGCTGGCGCCGATGCCCCCGGTTATGTACATTTTCCTGTAAACCAGATCTTCCCAGATCTTCGTGATAGCATTTAGGTAGGCTTCATCTTTAAGTATGGCAGCGACGTCAGCCATACCGGAGTACATGTAGGTTGCTCTTACCGCATGGCCTACTGCCTCAGTCTGATCTACCACCTTAATATGTGACTGCGAATATTCTTCTCCGTCAGGGCGGGTTCCGCGGGCATCGAGGAAGAATTTTGCCAGGTCAAGATATCTTCTTTCTCCTGTCACCCTGTAAAGCTTCACCAGTCCGATCTCAATGACCTGATGACCCGGGTAGGTGACAAACGCATCCCATCCCATATCATGATCGACAAGGTCTGCAGATTTGATTGAAATGTCAAGCAGGCTTCTCTTGCCGGTTGCCTGGTAGTATGCCACGCCTGCTTCATACATATGGCCAAGGTTATAGAGTTCATGGCTGAGAATGTTATCCTTTTCCCATCTTTTCTCACCGGCCCACTCATGGAGCTTGCCGTAACCTTTTTCGGCAATTGTACGGTTGGTGTACAGGTAACCGTCATCCTCCTGTGCCAGTCCTATCTTGTAAATAAGCGTATCAACGTAAGCCTCCAGCTCAGGATCAGGAAATGTCTGCAGCGAGTAACTTGCTCCTTCAATGATCTTTGTTACGTCAGAATCATCAAACGGGAATATTGTCTGAAAAGCCCCGGTATCGAGTCCGCCTGCAATCTCAAAATTCTTTACCCTTCCGGTTGATTCACAGTATCCGAATGCAATCGGTATAGTTACTTCATGATTTTTCTTTATCCGCGGAGCCCAGAAGTTATCCGTCATCTTTACAGCGGTGAAAGGCACAGGTCTTACAGGGTAATTCTCATCATGGTTGCCGGTAGAGCACGATGAGGCAATGAATGCCAGTCCCGCTGCTGAATAAAGAATTACTTCACTTAATCTGCTCATAATGATTCTTATTTATTTTTCATCCAGACTATCATTTCACCCTTGCCCCTGTTGGCCCAGGAGTAATAGGGCACTGCCCTGACCTTCCGTTCTGATCCGTCAGGCGTCAGAGCATCAAACTCAAGTATCATGGCAGCAGCGGGATTTTGGTTATCATAAACAATATCCACCTTTGTTTCAGCATCGACCTTTACTTCCCTGACTTTCCCGTTGTCTGCCTCTTCAATGCAGTAGACCATAGGGCCTATTCCCAGGGCTACTCTTCCGCTGTCAGCCTTTACCTCCTGTCTTGCTGCTATGAATCTGGGTTCCATGGGAAGGGTGACATCTACCACATCTCCTTTGTTCCATTTTCTGTCAATGACTGCAAAACCATTAACGGTTTCCGGAGAGATCTTCTTCCCGTTAACATTGATCTCCATTTTTTCCTTTGAGGGAGTAATATACCTGTACAGGCCGCCTGCTATTGGCTCATTGCCAGTCCAGCCGGGGACACGTATTCTGAGCCTGAAAGAGCTTCCCTCGTTATCAGGATCAACATTGATTGTCACGTCTCCCTTCCACGGGAAATCAGTTGTCTGTCTGACGAAGACCTCCCCTCCGGAGGTATTAAGTCTTGCTTCCGAGCCAATGAAGAGATTAACGTTCACACCGTCACCTGACTCTGACCAGATATACTGTTTCAGGGCAGGCATGAAGCGGGCTACATTGACAGGGCAGCAGGAACAGTCGAACCACCCGGCACGTTCAAAGCTGCCGTCTGATTCAAGGGGATTGGGATAAAAGAAGTGGCACCCGTCACTGCCGATACCTGAGATAAGTCCGTTATAGAGAGTGCGCTCAAGCACATCAAGGTATTTTGCCTCCCCGGTAGCCCGGTATAGCCGATAGTTCCAGAAGACATTTGCCACAGATGCACATGTCTCAGTGTAAGCCGTCATATTGGGAAGCTCAAACTTCTGGCCGAAGGCCTCACCGTGTTCTTTTGAACCTATGCCCCCGGTGATATATATTTTCCCTTCAGTGACATCGTCCCAGATCCTCTGTGATGCTTCAAGATACCTGTTATAACCTGTCTGTTCCGAAACATCAGCCATAGCGGTGTACATATAGGCGCCCCTGACGGCATGCCCCACCGCCTCTGTCTGCTCCAGAACCGGCTTATGCATCTGGAAGTATACAGAATCATTATAGACCTCAAATCTTGAATCAGGAGAATGACGCAGATAATCACCCCCGCGGCCGCGGACATCAAGAAAGAACTGTGCAAGGTCAAGCCATTTCTTTTCGCCGGTGCATTTGTACAGCTTCACAAGCCCTATTTCTATCTCCTGATGACCTGGCGCGATCTCTCTTTTGCCCCATCCGAACTCTTTATTGACGAGGTCTGCGTTCTTCAGGGCGATGTCAAGAAACGCTTTTGAGCCTGTCGCCTCATAATGCGCAACAGCTGCCTCATACATGTGCCCCACATTATAAAGTTCATGGCTTACACGTTCATCGATCCACCTTTCCCTGCCTGCTCCGGGAGCCATATTGACAGGATCAATCGTACGCGTTGTGTAAAGATATCCGTCATCCTCCTGTGCCGCTGCAATAAGTGACACGAGGCTGTCGACATAATGACGCAGAGCCGGGTCAGGTGCCTCCATGAGAGAGTAGCAGGCACCCTCGATGACTTTGAAGACATCAGAATCATTATATCTCTCGCCGGTATGCTTTCCTTTCTTCAGTCCGCCGGCAATGGCAAAGTTGTCGATGCGGCCGGTTTCCTCGCACTGCCTGAACACATACGGTATGGTTACCTCCCTGTTGAGGTCAATCTTCGGCTTCCAGAAATTATCAGTAACACGCACATCGCCGGAGACAGGAGTTTCCAGCCATTGGGCAATAGATTTCTCCGGTGCATTATTCCCGCATGAAGAAGCAATGACAAAAAATACCAGCAATAGTCCGTATCTAACTCTCATCCCCTGACCTCTTTCCTGATATCCTTCAGTCTCTTCATGACATCATTGCTGCCACGGCCAAAGTAATCGTGCAGGATCCGGTATTCTGCATACAGTTTTTTGTATGTGCCGGCGTTTGATGACACAGGTTTGTAGGTACGATCTTTAACCTTGGCCATCACCGCAGCAGCTTCCTGGATGGTGTCAAAGCCGCCGGCCATCCTGCCGGCTGCCACTGCGCCGAACATTGCCGAGCCCAGCGCCGGTGCCTGCGGACTGCCTGAAATCTTTATCTCCCTGTTAATGATATCTGCGTAGATTTGCATCACAAACGGATTTTTCTCTGCAATACCGCCGGCGGCATAGAACTCATTTACCGGTACCCCGTTCTCCTCGAATGTATCAATGATCATCCTTGTACCATATGCCGTAGCCTCGATGAGTGCGCGGTAAATCTCCTCAGGTTTTGTTGTGAGAGTCATCCCCATCATTAATCCTGTAAGGTCAACGTCGACAAGCACTGACCTGTTTCCGTTCCACCAGTCCAGTGCCACCAGTCCGCTCTCCCCGGGTTTCAGTGCTGATGCCTTTTCTGTAAGCAGCGCATGCATGTCAATGCCCCTGCGGTCAGCCTCTGCCTTGTAATCTACTGGAGTACAGTTCTCGACAAACCACTGAAAATGGTCACCAACACAGCTCTGTCCAGCTTCATATCCGAAGAACCCTTCTATTATTCCGTCTTCAACAACACCGCACATGCCGGGTACTTCCTTCTCAATATCACCAAGCAACATATGGCATGTTGACGTGCCGATTATTGCCAGCATTTTGCCGGATGATGTTATTCCCACTGCCGGTATAGAGACATGTGCATCAACATTGGCCACCGCCACGGCAGTACCTTCTTTAAGGCCTGTCAGCTTAGCTGCTGCTGCAGTTATGCTCCCTGCCTTTGTGCCTACGGGAAGGAGATTTTTTGAGAGTTTTTCCTCGACCAGTTTTTCCATTTTCGGATGCAGGGCCTTGAAAAAATCATTCGAAGGATATCCGTCGTGTTTATGCCATATTGCCTTATAACCGGCAGTGCATGTATTACGTGTCTCAATGCCTGTGAGCTGCCAGATCACCCAGTCAGCTGCCTCCAGGAAGCGTGCTGCAGCGTCATATATCTCAGGATCCTCATCGGCTGTTTGCCAGATCTTGGGTATAAGCCATTCAGACGATATTTTTCCCCCGTAGCGTTTAAGGAACTTCTCTCCTCGCTTTTCTGCAATGGCATTAAGCTTGTTTGCTTCATCCTGTGCTGCATGATGTTTCCACAGCTTGATCCAGGCATTGGGTCTTTTCCTGAATTCATCAAGGAAGCACAGAGGGGTGCCGTCAGCTGTGACAGGCAGCATGGTGCATGCCGTAAAATCAATGCCTACCCCGACTATCTGATCAGGGCTCACTGAAGCCATTTTCAACACCTGCGGGATGGTAATACGGAATACATCAAGGTAATCCTGCGGGTGCTGAAGCGCCCAGTCAACCCCGAGGGGAGTACCGTCAGGAAGTCTTTCATCCATCACGCCGTGAGCATACTCATGGACAGCGACTGCCACTTCCTCACCGTTGACAATGTCAACCAGGACGGCTCTTCCCGAGAGGGTGCCGAAATCTACTCCAATGGAAAACTTATGCATGGATTTATCGTTTTTTACTTTTTCTGGCCATAATATGCACTGCTGCCGTGCTTCCGGAGGTAATGTCTGTCAAGCAGGTGCTTGTCTATCTCATTCGGAGGGGCAATATTTACTGACAATGATGCAATGCGCGCTATCTCCTCGAGAATGACAGCGCTGTGAACAGCCATTGCTGGCGTCACACCCCAGGTAAAAGGACCGTGCGAATTCACCAGTACGGCTGACATTGTCAGAGGATCCCTGCCGGCAATGATCTCGGCAATGACCAATCCTGTATTATATTCATAGTCATTCTCCGTTTCCTCCGCCGTCAGCCTCCGTGTCACAGGCACTGGACCGTAGAAATAATCAGCATGAGTGGTTCCGAGGCACGGGATAGCTGTGCCGGCCTGGGCCCAGGCTGTAGCATGAGTGGAATGTGTGTGCACAACTCCTCCTATACCGGGAAAGGCTTTGTACAGCGCCAGATGGGTCGGAGTATCCGTGGAGGGATTTAAAGTGCCCTCAACAACATTGCCGTTGAGATCGGTAACAACCATGTCATTGGCAGTCATCTCATTGTATGAAACACCTGAAGGTTTGATGACCATCAGCTCTGATGCCCTGTCGATGCCGCTGACATTACCGAATGTCATGATGATAAGGCCGTGTCTGACCAGATCAAGGTTAGCTTTGAAGACGTCTTCCTTCAGCTTTTCAAGCATTATTCTTAATTTTAAAGGTTATACCTGCCATCAGTACCCCAGTCAACTTACTGCAAGGTTGAAGAAGAAACCGTTATTTGTGAACTCGTTGTACTTTTCTTCATTGAACCTGTAATACCAGGCTCCCTTTTTAGATGTTTCCCTCTCTTTCTCATTCTGTTTTTCCAGAAGGTTCATTGAGAGGATCTTCTTTCTGAAGTTACGCTTGTCTATTGACTTCTGATAAATGGCCTCATAGAGGTTCTGAAGCTGCACAAGAGTAAATTTCTCAGGAAGAAGTTCAAAGCCTACCGGATGTACCTTAACTTTTTCAACCAGTTCCTTCAACGCTCTGTCGACCATTTTCCGGTGATCGAAGATCAGGTCAGGAAGGCTGGAGATTGATCTCCACTCAGCCCCGTACTTTTCCTTTACCTTATCATCAATCTCATGTATTCCTATCAGTGAAAAATATGCAGTGGAAATCACCCTGTCGCCCGGATCACGGCTGGCATCACCGTATGTATAAAGCTGTTCCATATATAAATCCGAAAGACCGGTCAGCGTTCTGAGCACACGGTTTGCGGCATTGTCAAGACCCTCACCCTTCTCTACAAAACCTCCGGAAAGCGACCATTGACCCTTTGCGGGCTCAAAGCTCCTCTTTATCAGAAGGAGCTTGAGCTCTTTTTCTATTATATCGTAACCGAATATAATGCAGTCAACAGCCTGAAAATGTTTATAATGATTTGAATAGATCTCTAGCATAAACCCTTATTCAAATGATAATACAGATCATTCCATCTGAGTTCTTTCCTTAACTCATCTATCTTGCAATTACCATCTATCAGCACAAACTCCGTCCCTGTCATGGCAGCAAAGTCAGCCAGATGTTCAGCCGTGAGAGCCTGGCTGAAGCCTGTATGGTGGGCACCACCTGCATATATCCATGCCGTCGCAGCAGTTTTCAGGTCAGGATCAGGTTTCCACAGTACGCTTGCCACCGGCAGCTTAGGCATGGGCGGACATTCGATAACCTTCATTGTATTGACTATAAGTCTGAACCTGTCACCCATTTCAACCATCGAGGCAACAACAGCCTTACCGGTACTGGTCCTGAAGATCAGACGCGCAGGGTCAGCTTTGCCGCCTATTCCCAGCGGATGCACTTCCAGAGTCGGTTTTCCGGCAGCGATTGAAGGGCATACCTCGAGCATGTGAGCGCCGAGCGCTGCCATATTCTTCGGATCAAGATGATAGGTATAATCTTCCATGAACGATGTGCCGCCCTTGAGCCCTTCAGCCATCACCTTCATGGAGCGTAGCAACGCCGAGGTCTTCCAGTCGCCCTCGGCGCCGAAGCCGTATCCGTCAGCCATGAGCCTCTGAACGGCAAGACCGGGTAACTGCACCAGCCCGTGAAGATCTTCAAAGGTGGTGGTGAAAGCCTTGAACCCTCCTTTTTCAAGGAAAGTGCGCATGCCGATCTCAATGCGTGCCGCCTCTTTTATTGCAGGAGAGGCCAGTACCTTTGATGAAGCCTTGTATTCGTCGCCATATTCTTTGACAAGTGCAGCGACCTGTTTGTCCGAAACCTTATTGACAACAGCAGCCAGGTCGCCAACGCCATAACCGTGTACCTGATAATCAAGGCTGATCTGTGCTGATACCTTGTTGCCTTCGGTGACCGCTACGTCACGCATATTATCACCGAAGCGGGCCACTTTCATCGACCTGGCATCAAGAGCCGCCATTGCAGCCCTCGCCCATACGCCGATTGAATTAACTACATCCTTGTCCTGCCAGTGACCTACAACAACTTTTCGTTCAATACGGAGGCGCGAGCAGATGTACCCGAACTCACGGTCACCGTGAGCTGCCTGGTTCAGGTTCATGAAATCCATGTCTATTTCTGGCCAGGGAATGTCCCGGTTGTACTGGGTATGAAAGTGCAGAAGCGGTTTATTCAACTTCTTAAGCCCTGATATCCACATCTTTGCAGGTGAGAACGTATGCATCCATGCAATGAGGCCCGCGCATTTGGGTGAGCTGTTCGCCTCAATGCAGATCGCCGTTATAGCATCAGCAGTTGTGAGAACAGGCCTGAAAACGATCTTCTCGGGAATGGCATCAGCCTTGTCAAGTGCAGCGGCAATTGACTTAGAATCAGCATTAACCTGCTTAAGCGTCTCTTCTCCGTAAAGGTGCTGGCTGCCTGTGATGAACCATAATTCAACAGTATCTTTTTTCATTTTGAATGAGAATAATTTTAAAATATTCCGGACGCTAATTCCAGAAGTAAGCGTAAAAGACTAAGATTACAACGATAACGATGGCTGAGAGAACAACATCCCAGACATTCCAGCTTGCCCGGGTGATGGCTTTCTGTTCAGCAGTCGCCGATCCCATGTAGAGTCCGACAATTTTGGTTTCATCCATTCTCTTTGTAAAGGCACTTACAATTATCATGACGAGTATGACGATTGCAAAGTTGATGATCTCATAATGCAGCCAGTTGGGCTCGATAAATACGCTGTAAAGCATTCCGTCAGGACTTACATAGCCTTTGAATATCGTAAATCCGAGACGCAGCATACCAATTGTAAATCCTAACAGAAGACCTGTGAGGCCTGCCGCAGGAGTGGTTTTTCTGGAGACTACTCCGAGCAGGAATGCGGCAGCTATTCCGGGAGCCAGAAGCGATTGCACATCCTGCAGATAAGCGTAAAGGACCTTACCGATGCCTCTCATTACGGGGATCCACAAAATACCAAGGATCACTACCACCACGGTGGCAATACGTCCTACCCTTACAAGCTCACTCTCGGGAGCCTTTGGCTTGTACTTCTGATAGAAATCAATAGTAAAGAGTGTGGCTGAAGAATTGAAAAGCGAAGCCAGGGAACTCATCAGCGCGGCAAGGATACCGCCCACAACAAGACCCTTAAACCCCATTGGCAGCAGTTCCTTCACAAGGGTGGAGAATGCAGAGTCAGAGCTGGTCAGATGTATAACTCCCTGCTGATTGAGTGCATAGGCTATCATACCTGGAATCAGGAATATAAATACCGGGGTCAGCTTCAGATATGCTCCGAAAATAGTTCCGCGGCGGGCCTGGGTCTGATCACGGCCTGAGAGTACACGCTGAACGATGTACTGGTCAGTACACCAGTACCAGAAGCCAATTATTGCGGACCCGAGAAGAACCCCTGTCCACGGGTATGTGGTATCCTTTGGTGACCTTATGAGCTGGGTCATTGTATCACCGTATTCATTTACAGGCACCGACCGGCATATATGCATCAGCTCATCCCATCCTCCTACCTTGATAAGACCGGCGATCAAAACTGCAATAGATCCTGCAAGCAGAACGGGTGTCTGAAGGACAGATGTCCAGAGTACGGCTTTCATACCGCCCAGAACAGTGTAGATACCTGTCAGTACGACCAGCCCGATAGCGCTTATCCAGAAAAAGTCAATACCCCATATTGACTCTATGCCGAAGACATCCTTGAATACCACACCGCCGGCATAAACTGTGACAGCTACCTTTGTGAGCACGTAACTCACCAGTGAAATAATTGAGAGTACCGACCTTGATTCTTTATTGTATCTCTTCTCAAGAAACTCAGGCATTGTGAAAACCCCGCTTCTCGCATAGAACGGTACAAATAACCATCCCAGTAGAAGGATAAGCCATCCGTGCATCTCCCAGTGAGCCATTGCCATACCCGAAGAGGCACCGGCACCGGCCAGGCCGACGAGGTGTTCTGATCCGATGTTGGAGGCAAAGATAGAGGCGCCGATTGCAACCCATGTGGCGTCACGTCCGGCCAGAAAGTAATCAGCTGATGTTTTGTCTTTTGATTTCATCGAAAAGACAATAAATGCTACAAGTGCGAGGCAGAACGCCCCCAGTACGATCCAGTCTAGTAATTGCATGTTTATTAGGTTGTTAGGTTAATTATAAGAGTATTTATGGTCTTTCTTAACACAATTTGCAAGCCTTATCAACCCGAGACACTCATGAGTGCCGCCTTCTCCTCTTCCCTCCCGCTTCCCGGTACTGCCTCTCCGCCATCCGGAGGCTCCTCAGCATGACTTCCTGCTTTGCGGACCTGTCTCCTCCGCCAGCAGGCCCCGTGCTCCTTGCCCCTTGCTCCATGCCAGGTGCAAGTTAAATAATATTTAAAATGTAATTATTACACTTTTTAAAATATTTTTTAAAAAAACATAAATCCTTCATCTCTTCTTCATATTTGATTGAATACTTTTGCAGTGAAGTTTTTCAATAATCTGTATTTCAAATGATTTACGGAAAATTAAAACATCCCATGACAGGGCAAACCAAATGTGCATGAAAAAGATTAAAAATATTCTGATTATTTTTACTTTCCTGGTGAGCACGGCAGGAGTCCTGAACGGTCAGCAGGTCAGGGTAAGTGCTGATACTTCGGCAATAAGGACGCAACAGGACGATGGGCAGGTGCAGAAGCAGGATAAGGATCAAACCCGGACACAGGCGCAGGCACAGGACAAAAATCAGTCCGGGTCCCAGTCTCAGAAGGGGAATGCTTACGGGGTAAAGAAGGTGAACAGTGCACGGCCTGACTGGAGTAAAGCCAGGGGAGCGCGCCCGGCATCTGTTGAGAGGCCTTCAGGCTCACGCATACCAAAGGGTGTTGGTAAGCCACACGGGGCGAAAGGCCCGGGAGGAAAGTAAACAAGGAAATAGGACATTATGAAAGGAAGAGGGTCGGTGATGGGCACATTTGTCTGCTGCATCATGTTACAGGCATTGTTTACCGACGCCTCCTCACAGGTAACAGCTGATACCTCTATTGTCAAAGATTCATCGGCCACCGTTGAAAAAGTCAAGACTCATGCCTTATATGCCGGGGCAGGATTTGGCAGCAATATGGTTTATCTCGGAACCACAATATCCAATGACAAGCCCTTCGGTTATGCCTCCATTTCCTATGGCTTCAAAGATCAGCTTTATCTGTCTGCGACAGGCTACACACTGAGCGGCTTCACACCTTTCGTGGCCTATTACAGTCTTGATCTGAGTTTCAGCCATACTTTCAACTCGTGGTTTGATATTGGCCTGAGCCTCTCCAGGTACAATATTGCTGAATCCCTTGAGGACACGCTCTTCAGCAGCTTCAGCTATATAAATGCCACGCTGGGTTTCGACTGGAGGATCCTTTATACACAAATATCGACTGGCGGTCTCTTTGCTGATGATAGCTGGTTTTATCTTCAGGCACGAAATTCAAGATATTTTGAAACACCTTCATTCGCCGGGGGCAAAGCCTTCTTTTCCTTTGACCCATATGTAAATCTCATATTCGGAACCATCTACACTATCGAGACCACAGAAGACACAACTTCGTCATCTCCCGGTCACGGAGGATGGCATAGACCGCCACAAGGAACCTCCACCAGCTACTCTGAAAGGTTCGGTCTGATGGAAATGGACTTCGGACTTCCGGTTGCTTTCAGCTATGACTTCTTTACTCTTGAGCTGGAACCAGGGTATGTCCTGCCTTTATATCCGGATGCCGGAACAACCGGTACACAAGGTTTTGTCTTTTTGGCAAGCGTCTTCTTCAGGATTTTTTAACTTTGGCCTATGAACCTTCTTATAGTCGAAGACGAGAGAAGCCTTGCGAAGGAGATTGCGTCATATCTGGGCAAGGAAAACTTCCTGTGCGATCTGGCTTTCACCGGAAAGGAAGCATCGGAAAAAATTGAAGTCAACCTTTACGATTTTGTACTGCTTGATCTTGGTCTTCCTGATTACAATGGACTGGATCTTATAAAAGAGGCCAGGAAGAACGGTATCGATGTTTCCTTTATTATTATCACCGCCCGTGGAGCCGTTGAAGACAAGGTCAGAGGACTTGACCTCGGAGCCGATGACTACCTCTCAAAACCGTTTGCCCTTGCGGAGCTGCATTCACGCCTCATGGCGGTGGCCAGAAGAAAATTTCATATCACCTCGCCGGATATTACCCTCGGTGAATTTGTCCTGGCAATACAGGCAAGGAAGGTCTTCCACCAGGGCAGGGAAGTTGAGATCACGAAGAAAGAGTTTGACCTGCTTCATTACCTGGTAATGAACCACGACAAAGTTCTGGCGCGTCATCAGCTCTATGAGCATCTCTGGGGAAACACCCTCGATGATCAGTACGACAGTAACTTCATTGATGTTCATATTAAGAACCTGCGCAAGAAACTGAACATCTGTGCCCCTACTCCCTGGCTCGAGACAGTCAGAGGCGTAGGATACAGAATAAGCGTTGACCAGTAACAAGATCAGCGGAGCATGATGAGATTACAGACAAAACTTGCCCTCTTCAACCTGCTCTCGAAACTGGTATTTTCCGCTCTTTTCATCGGGTTCCTGCCCCTGATCACAGAGCGTATCAACACCCGTCAGACAGATAATGAACTTATTGGCAAGAGAGAGGAAGTCATCGCACTTATTTCCAAAGTGGGCATTGAACCCTTTATCACTGATGATACCTTAGCCGGTTTCGGCAGTTATAACATCCTTAAGGAAGAATTCATCAGTCTCGAGAAGATCGATCTTTCCAGGGACTGGAATTTCATTGAAGTCACCCAGCGGCTTATCGACAACGAAACCATTGACTACCGTGTGCTGAACTACTCTTTGAAAATTGACGGCCAGACCTATCTCCTGGAAATCGGAAAGAGTCTTTCGAGCATGAAGTATGCCGCAAAGAATATTCGGACAGTCATATTGATCTTCCTTGCTCTCTTCATCCTTGTTACGCTTCTGTCTGATCTTTTTTATACTGCCAGGGTACTTCGTCCGCTGAAGATCATCACACGAAGGCTGGAGACAACATCCTCCCCTTCCCTTCCTGATCCAAAACAGCTTAAAACAACCACACGGGACTTTATCCAGCTTGATAAGACGCTCAGGGAGATGATGAAAAAGATCGAGGATCTCTTCCGTACTGAGAGAGAGATCACCGTCAATATTTCGCATGAACTGATGACACCTGTTTCTGTCCTCCGCAGCAAGCTTGAGAATATGATGCTTAAGAAAGACCTTGATCATGATGTTGAAGCAGGCATTGAAGAGTCGCTCAGAATTCTGCACCGGTTAAAGACATTGATAAACTCATTGCTTACTATAGCCCGTATCGAGAGCCGGCAGTATATGAAGGAAGACAGCATTAAGATCAGGGAGCTTGTAAGTGAGGTCATTGAGGAACTGTCACCTGTAGCCGAAGATGCCGGCGTAAAAATCACCCTGAACTGCAATGATGATTTTATTTTCAGTAACGCCAACAGGTCACTGATCTTTTCAATGTTTTACAATGTTGTCAATAACGCGGTGAAGCATACACCCCGTAAGGGAAAAATTGAAATCGCAGGGAAATGGCGGGATGCAATATTTGAAGTTTCCGTTATCGACACAGGCAAAGGCATGACTCCGAAACAGCTTGACGGCCTCTTTTCAAGATTCAGAACAAAGCTGGACCCCGAAGGTGACAGTACCGGAATAGGACTGGCAATAACCAAGTCAATTGCTGATTTTCATGATATCGCAATCAGGGTCTTGTCCGAACCCGGGAAGGGAACAGAATTTTTCTTCTTTTTTCCCTGAAATACCTTACTGCGCGTTCCTGACCCTCTTACGGTCATTTTCATCGAGCATGATTTTTCTCAGACGCATCGATTTAGGTGTGATCTCAATATATTCGTCTGAAGCGATATACTCCATTGCCTCTTCAAGCGAGAAACGCACGGGAGGTTCAAGAAGTGCCTTGTCGTCTGAGCCTGAAGCCCTCATATTGGTAAGCTTCTTTGTCTTTATCACATTGACTGTTATATCATCATAACGGGTATTCTCGCCAATGACCTGTCCCATATAAACCTCCTCGCCGGGAAATATGAAGAATCTGCCGCGGTCCTGCAGCTTGTCAATAGCATAAGCAGCTGATGTACCGGTCTCCATAGCTATGAGTGATCCGTTGCGTTTGACTGCCATCTCCCCTTTCCACGGTTCATAACCATCAAAACGATGTGCCATGACTGCCTCCCCCTCGGTAACTGTGAGTATCTGGTTTCTCAGTCCTATAATCCCGCGGACGGGGATCTTAAAATCGAGATTAGCCCGGTTATCCTTTATATCTATTTTAATGATCTCACCTTTACGCTGCGTCACCTGCTCAATCACCTTGCCTACGAAATTGTCAGGTACCTGCACGGTAAGTGCTTCTACGGGCTCATGGTTAATACCGTCAATAGTCCTCAGCAGGACTTTTGGCTGGCCAACCTGCATTTCAAAGCCCTCGCGGCGCATTGTTTCAATCAGTATTGACAGATGAAGTATGCCGCGACCGTAGACCATGAAAGCTTCTGATGTAGCAGTTTCTTCAACTTTCATCGCCAGGTTTTTTTCTGTCTCCCTGAAGAGCCTGTCTCTCAGCTGGCGCGAAGTGACGAGTGTTCCTTCACGTCCGAAAAAAGGTGAATTATTGGAAACAAAGAGCATGCTCATTGTAGGTTCGTCAACCTGGATATGCGAGAGCCCCTCGGGGTTGTCCGCGTCAGATATGGTATCGCCTATTTCAAAATCCTCAATTCCGAATAAAGCACATATCTCACCTGATCTTATCGGCTTCTTCGTCTTCTCCTTGCCCAGTCCCTCAAAGAGATAAGCTTCCTTTACGGTGTTTTTGGTCACACTGCCGTCACGCTTCATGAGTGAGACCTGACTGCCGGGCATGAGTATTCCACGGCTTATTTTACCCACTGCGATACGTCCCTGGTATGATGAATAATCAAGTGATGATATTCTCATCTGAAGGGTCCCCTCCACCATTTTTGCAGGCGGAATATGTTCCAGAATGGTGTCGAGGAGATAACTCACATCAGTTGTCGGAACAGACCAGTCGGGTCCCATCCAACCCTGCTTTGAAGAGCCGAAAACAGTAGGGAAATCAAGCTGGTCTTCGGTTGCCTTAAGGCTGTGCATCAGGTCAAAGACTTTTTCCTGTGTCTCTTCAGGCCTGCAGTTTGGCTTATCGACCTTGTTTACGACAACAATTGGTTTCAGCCCCAGCTCCAGGGCTTTCTGGAGGACGAAACGGGTTTGCGGCATAGGTCCTTCAAAAGCATCAACAATAAGCAATACTCCCTCGGCCATATTGAGAACCCGTTCAACCTCCCCCCCGAAGTCAGCGTGGCCGGGGGTATCTATAATGTTGATCTTGACATTCTTATACCTTACAGAAACATTTTTTGAGAGAATTGTTATGCCTCGTTCCCTCTCCAGGTCGTTGCTGTCGAGGATAAGGTCACCCATGACCTGGTTTTCACGGAAAAGCTTGACCTGGTACAAGATACGGTCAACCAGGGTGGTCTTTCCGTGGTCAACGTGAGCAATAACGGCTATATTTCTTATTTCTTCCATTTGCAAATGCTATCGGGCTGCAAAAGTAGAAAAAGAATTCTTACCGGAAACCGGTAGCCGGTCTTTATATTATAACTGTAATTATAGAGTGCGGCTGGCTGGTCACATCAGCCGCTTTGGTGCCAATACACAATTTGAGATCTGTTTTCAGATCTGACTTGTTGAAAATGACAACAACAATTTCACCGTCAGGATTGATAAAGCCGGTTGTCTTTATATGATCCCTGGAGGAAGAAACTCCTATTCTCCGTGCGCCCCGGTGAATGAATTTTGAAAAATGACCGATGTAATAATAGGCATTGGTATATATGAGTTCGCCGGTACGTGTATCGGCGTGTACCGGGGCAAAACAGAAGTTTCCGACATGGTTTGGCCCGCCTTTTTCATCGAGGAGTATGTTCCAGTCGAACCAGGCAACAGTCCCGCAATTGAAATCGTTTACCATTGAGTTGGCGTAAAATTCGCCCAGATCCCAGCTGTCAATCCTCGTTGAATCAAACCTTTCAGCACATCCCTCTGTAAAAAGAATTTTTTTATCGGGATAGGAATCGTTCACCAGCCTGACATTGTTGAATTGCATTTCGCCTCCGGTCCACGGTTCGTACCAGTGGAAGCCGAATCCCCACACATATTTTGCGGCTTCCGGGTTGTTCATGATCATGCTTGCCCTCTGATGAATCAGGTCACGGTTATGGTCCCAGGCGAGTATTTTTGTGTTACTGTATGGACTCTTTTCAATGGTCGGACCAAGATATTTACCTATGAACTCAGCCTCATCACCGGCGGAAAAGACACATGACTCCCATGTCTGGACAGCCAACGGCTCGTTTTGAGCTGATATAGCCCAGATGGGAATACCGGTTTTGGTGTATGCATCAATAAACTTCACGTAGTGGTTTGCCCATGCCTGTTTACAATCATCCAGAAGTTTACCGCCATGCAAAACGTCTCCGTTTGTCTTCATCCATGCCGGAGGGCTCCATGGTGATGCGAACATCAGCACTTCCTCACCGGCTGCCGCTCTTGCCTCTTTTACCATCGGGATTTTATATTGCAGGTCGTGGTCGATTGTAAACGAAGCCAGTGAGGTGTCACCTTCGTCAACATATGAATAGGAGGAGGATGAAAAATCACAGCTGGCAATGTTCACCCTGACAAGATTGTAACCTATTCCTTTACCCTTGCTAAAATATGCTTCTATTATTTCGTTCCTTTTCCCTTCAGGCATTTTATAAAATGTTTCAGCCGCGGCGTCGGTAATAGCACCGCCAATGCCCTCAATAGTCTGGAAAGTAACCTTTTCATTGACAAAGACAATTGGTTGCCTTTCGGAAGTATGTTCGTATTCCTCAAATTTCAGTTTATCCGATTGGGTCATTCTGAGTTCACTATCCCTGGAAGTGACATAAACCTGGTTGTCGTCAGGGTTTATCTGAGGTGCCGGCTTCAAATCCGTATTTGCAGTCTTGCTGCCGCAGCCAGCCAAACCGAAGGCCAGGGTGATAATTGTACAATATGCAAGGAATTTATTCATAACATTTTCCGCATTACTGATTTTTCATGTTTACCGGCTGGCCGGTTGCTTCAAGAACATTCCACCATAATTCGTCTTCGATATCTATTTTCTTGCGTTTTGCCACAACTGCCGGAATGGGCATGAGTGTAAACTGATTGTTCCAGTATCCGATTACAAAATCAGTCTTCCCGGCCAGGGCCGCATGGACCGCATTCTGGGCAAGCAGATTGCAGAACTTGCTGTCATTTGCATTTGCCGGTGCACTCCGGATGATATAGCTCGGATCAATATACTTGATTGAAAATGGAAATCCCAAAGCTGTATACTCGGACTTGATCTTCTCTTTCAGGAAGATCACCTATGTCCTTATGCTTTATGTTCCCTGAGGAATCCTTTTCCTCAATTTTTGATTCGAACAGATCCTGTCCGGCTCCTTCAGCCACCACCACAACGGCATGATGTCTTGCTTCAAGACGTTTTCTGAGGATATTGAGAAATCCGTTATCACCGTAAAGATCAAATGAAATTTCAGGTATGAGCACAAACTGGACCTCCTGTATTGCCAGGGCTGCATGCGCTGCTATGAAACCCGAATCGCGGCCCATGAGCTTGATCAGGGCTATGCCGTTATATGCTCCCTCGGCTTCATTGTGAGCATTCCTGATAATATCATTTGCAATGGAAAATGCAGTCTCAAAACCAAACGATTTCTGTATGAGGTCTATATCGTTATCAATTGTTTTCGGAATACCGGCAACAGAAATCTTGAGCTTCCTGTTTTGAATTTCTTCAAATATGGCATGAGCACCCCTGAGGGTGCCGTCACCGCCGATGCAGAAAAGTACATTGATATTTAAAATCTCAATGGTATCAACCATTTTTCCTACATCCTGGTTTCCCCGGGATGTGCCAAGATAAGTACCGCCTGAGAGATGGATTTCACTGACCATTGGTGCCGTCAGTTCAATGACTTCATGGCTGTATTCCGGGATAAGGCCCTCGTATCCGTATCTGATCCCAAGGATCCTTTTTATTCCGTACCTGTAGTAAAGCTGATTGACAAGACTGCGGATAACGTTATTTACCCCGGGGCATAATCCTCCGCACGTGACAATGCCCACTTTGGTCTTGGCAGGCTCAAAGAATATTGTTTCTTTCGGGCCGGCTTTCTCAAAAGAAACAGGCAACTCGCCGGTTGTCCTGCAGTGTTCATAATAATCTGAGGAAACATCATACAACACCCTGTCATCATCGTCGACAAACTTATGCACCGGGCTGTCGGGACTCTGCTTAAGGGGTGAAATCACATTGCCCTTACCAAGGCTTTTGACAAGGAAATCTTCATATTTCATATTCTGTCAGGTGTCACTGGTTAAAACAAAAAATGATACCGCTCATGTTTTCGGAGTATTCAAATTTAGTTTTTTTTAAATGATTGGCAAATGAATGAAGCCTGTCCTTTCGCTCTTTCAGCCCGATAAATATTTCAGGATATTAAGTTGGCGGATGGAGGCGTTTCCTGAACCATGAGCGCACAGAGCGCATTTTTTCAACCTGGGCTGCAGGTGCATGACGGCGGCATGTGGCTATTTCATCACTGCCCACGGGTGCTCCCCAGCGTATTTCGATCCCGTCATTCGGATTGTATGCCATCTCAAAAGCATCTCTTCTGCCAAGCAGTTCGTTTACGGTCAGTTGTTGCTCAGAGCCGTCTGATCGTGTGTAGCTGACAGACAGCTCAGATGCTTTTTTCTCAAGGACAAGTTGGAGTTTTTCCCTTATCCGGTCCGGAGGGGTTGTGGCCGGAAAATTAAAATCCTCCGGCGATCTGGCTGCCTGATCGGGAAAGCCAAGAACCTCATCCATGGCAATCAAAAGCCTCAGGTCGCGGTTAGGCGTTGAATAATCCTCCCATAGTCCGCCAGCCAGGAAAATCCCGGCAGCGCCTGACGGCATCGGTATAACAGTGCCTGGATGGAGTTTGAAATAAGCTTCACTGACGGCTACCGACGTGACACGCACCATCAGCTGTTCGTGAAGCGACTGTATTAATTCGTTCAGAGCGGTCTCAGGATCAAGCGGTTTCGGGTTGATAAGCCGTTCCATAGTCTGATAGAAAGTATCGGCCTCCATCTTTCTCTGCTGCAGCGAAAAGGGTATGAATCCGGATGATAATGTTAGTGCATCATAGGGCACCAGGCGAGTCGCTCCGTTATCCATTGAAATGGGTCGGAATGCCTTGAAACCCGGTTCTCCTACCACTCCGGAGGTATTAAAAAGAAAATTTCCTTTCCAGAATCTCTTGATACCAATGGTACCGTCGGGTTGGGCATCCACTGACAGAAGCAAGCCCGGGTGATTATTGGTTTGCGGTACCCATCCGATTATTATCAGCGTATGTCCGTACGGGTCAGCGAAAACAGTGCCCGGAAGCAGGGCGCTGCGTTCAAGAGCAACAGGGTAATAATCAGAATTTGCATTGTCAAGGGCGGTCCTGGCAGTCCCTGAATGAACCCCGTCCATCACCCTTCGGAGGAAAGTATTGAATGCAGCCACAGGATTTGTTTTCGCAGCCGGGGTTGCGTTGGTGACCCATTGGCCTGAGCCGGGATTATACGCGAGACTGCCCCTGTCACATACATGATAGCCGAACGGAAGCCCGAGTTTCCATGCAAAATATGCCCTTAAGAAAAACGGATTGTCTGCACAGTCAGGCTGCATGATCACCCTTGTTTCTGCATCAGGGTCATCTTCGCCAAGGGACAAATAATTATAGAGAAAGTTATTCTCAGGATTTTGAGTTACCTCATTCAATGCTGCCCAGGAAGCGTTCTCACTGCAGCCATGAAACAGGGCGTTGATCCAGGCAGAATAGATTGCTTCGGTTCCGCTGTCCCACCCCTGAAAAGTCTCCCATACCACACCTGTCTGAGTTGCCTTTACAGCATGGGATACAGTGAATCCGAGATTACTGAGGGTCGTTTCGCCGGATACCACTGTGACATTGTATTTACCCTCAGAGCCACCGGCAAAATCATCAATCCTCCAGTAAGGAAATTCTTCTCCTGTTTTTCTTTTAAGGGATTTCAGTTCACCATCCGGACCGGTCACTCTGATCTGTGCTTTCAGGATATTTTTTCCGCCAATGGTAACAATCCGGAACGTCTCTCCAGGTGCAGGATTTTTTGGTGATACAAGCAGAGCATTAACTGATGGGTATTCCTCTGAAGTTTCCGTAGAATCGGCTGAAACCTGTTCCGCCGATGAAACCATGACTTTCTTCCGGGCAGCCTGGTCTGTGTTGCACGCTATGAAACCTGATATTAAAATAATATTCAGGCTCAGTATCAGCGAACGGACATTGTTCCCGGTCATGGTTGTTATGAATGCAATTTTGATCTAAAGATACCCGAAATCAAATTATGATGCTCGATTTATTCAGAGGATGATAATAAGTCTCTCAGATATTTTGAACTACCTTAGTGCAGGAAAAACCTTATTCGACTACTCTTCAATGGTAACTGCGTCACTCAGGAAGTTCGTATATATCTCAATTGCAGCTGCAATCCTGACGATCTCGTTAAAACTCATTGCTTATCTTCTTACCAACTCAGTCGGTATACTATCTGATGCCCTGGAGTCATGTGTGAACCTGGTTGCAGCCGTGGTGGCATTAATCATGCTTAATCTTTCGGAAAAACCGCCAGATCAGGAACATGAATTCGGGCATAACAAGGCGGAATATTTTTCAAGCGCGATTGAGGGTGGCCTGATAGTATTGGCGGCGTTCAGCATCATATGGTCAGCGGTGCCCAGGATTATCAGCCCGCAACCTCTCGAAAATGTCGGCATCGGATTACTGGTTGCAGTAGGAGCTTCGCTGATAAACCTGTCAGCCTCAACAATTCTCGTTAAAAACGGGAAAAAGTACAATTCAATAACCCTTGAGGCTGATGGCAAGCATCTTATGACTGATGTCCTTACTTCAGGAGGAGTTCTGCTGGGAATCGGGCTTATGAAACTGACAGGCTGGCTGAGGCTCGATGGTATTGTTGCGGTTGGAGTTGCAATAAACATAATCTGGACGGGATACACGCTTTTAAAACGATCGGCTTTAGGTTTACTTGATACTTCCTTTCCGAAAAACGAAATGGACAGTATAAGGCGTGTCCTTGAGAAATACGAGCAGCAAAATATACAGTTTCATTCGCTTATGACACGGCAGTCGGGACAGCGAAAATTTATTTTCGTGCACATCTTAATGCCAGGGAGAATGGATATTCAACAGGGTCACAACCTTGCAGAAAAAGTGGAAAATGATTTGCGGATGCTGTTCCCAAATACGCAAACAACTGTTTTCACTCACCTTGAGCCAATAGAAGACCCTGTTTCAATGCTTGACATCAGCATCGACCGCACCTGATGGTCTTGGCCTTTCCATCAGAATGAATAGGGGATGGTCAAATTTTCAAATCGAGCGAGAGGGAAAACCTCGAGATAAAAGGCATATCCGTGCCGGCCGGCTGCCACCCCTGATAGTTGGGTGAGATATGGATACCCGGAGCAATGGCAATGTCAACTCCGATCAGGTAAAGCCGTCCATCCTTGGCCTGGTTCCAGGGATCTTCCTCATCTTCGACTGTTTCTGAATACAGGTAGTCAAATCTTCCAAAAATCTTTATCTTATCCTTAACCGGTATGTTCCCGTTAAATGACAGGACCTGATAATCATGTCCGGCCATCATATTGTTGTTTTTCTGGTAATTGTACACAGCGGAAATTACATACCCCTTGTTCTCATAAGCTGTGATAACCTCCACGGTTTGCTGCCTGTCGCTATTCCTGCCCATGTCATCATAATAACAGCGCAATGAGAAATTTTTCACGGGAATAATTGTTAGTCCGGCAGCTTTCTTCAAGGTTGAGTCAGCCTCATTCACCCTAAAACCTTCACCGTTCATCAGCGTCACATCTGCCGACAGCCATGGAGCAATCTTGTAGCCAACGCTCAATCCCAGGTCCGCAGCCGGAGCGAAACCGTATCCTTCATGGGCGGTCTTGAATACGTAACGGTAACCCCATTTTTTATCGCCAAAGTCATATTCAGGAAGAGCTATCATTCCCCCGGAAATCGTCCATTTATCCGTCTGATATTTGAGATAGGCAAATTTCAGCATTCCTGTAAACTGAAGCTTTCCGACTGTTGGATTGGCTGCATCATAAACAACCCGTCCCGACAGGTTTTTAGTGAAATTGTAGTTATAACCCAGGTAGGCACGTGTAACATCAAACTTGGTGTGGTTTTCCCCATCCGTAAAAGCGCTGTTGAGGCTGGTAAAAATTCTTACTTCAGGTTTACCTCCCGGCTTAAAAGCTTCTGCCTCCTGTGCTGACATGCGTGCCGAAAATGATAATCCTGTAATTAACAATGCAAGACAAGAAATTACCCTGACGATAAAAGCCGGGTTCATAAAGTGAATTACCTCCCTGATGAGTCCGTTTGGTCCATCGCTTTTTTTCTGAAAACTTGTCTGGTCCATAATACAATTCTGTGGTTAAAATCAGATTGAAACTAAGAGTGTGAAATTAGAAAAAGAATTAACTCTGAAGCGGCGGTTTTGAATGTGAGTAACTGAGCCAAAGACTTTTCTAAATTTTGAAATTAGTGACAAGTGGTTTAATATCTGGTTATTGCCGATATGCTTCAGGGATACGCGGTAAAAATAATACTGATGAAGAATACGAATTTATACCTACAAAATAAATCATAACTGTGTTCATATTTGCAGGAACTTTTTACGCTAACCTATCATCAGGTCAAAACCTGATTTTTAAAACCCGGAAAAATGACGGATATAAAAGCGGAAGTAACTGACAGGAAATTTAATATGGGTCAGGATTGGGCATCGGTTGTAATAGGTTTTGCCCTGATCATTTTTGTGGTCATTGCCGGCTATAAAATCAGCACCCCTTCGTTCGGAGGGAAAGCGGGATGGAGCGGTCTGGAGGGAATTGCCGGTATGTTCAATTCATCTGCGCTTTGGATATCCCTGATCTCGACACTTTTGATCTTTGGCCTCTTTTCTGCATTGGGTCTGTTGCTGAGCAGAGATTCGTTAAAAAAATATTTCATTGGCTTCCTTGCAGTTTGCCTGCTGGCCTTTCTGGCCCTCTTCCTGTCATCATTCACGGGCTTCAAGGAATTAGGCCTCGAGACTGTGCTTTTTTCCCTGCTGCTGGGCCTGCTGATTGGTAACCTGTTCAGACTGCCGGCCTGGTTACGTGCCGGTGTGCAGACAGAACTTTTTGTCAAGATAGGTCTTGTGCTGCTGGGAGCAACAATACTGTTTAAAGATATCATGACAGCAGGTTCATTCGGATTGATACAGGCAGTAATCGTTGTTGCGGGGGTGTGGTATTTCGCGTTCTGGATCTCCCGCAAGATGAAAGTCGACGATGAATTTGCAACCATGCTGGCCAGCGCCGTCTCCATATGCGGTGTTTCTGCTGCCATTGCCACAGCCGGTGCTATCCACGGCGACAAAAAGAAACTCTCATTTATCATTTCCCTGGTGCTTATCATAGCCATTCCCATGATGATATTTATGCCTATACTGGCAAAATGGATGGGATTGTCAGAGATAGTTACGGGTGCCTGGCTGGGAGGTACCATAGATACGACCGGAGCTGTTGTGGCAGCAGGCACCATCGCCGGGGAGACAGGGCTGAAATATGCCACTATTGTTAAATTCTCCCAGAATGTACTGCTTGGGCTGGCGGCATTTGCCATTTCCATCTTCTGGGCTTACAGGCATAAGGGTAACGGCCCCGCCAAACATGTCCCGATAAGCATTATCTGGGAACGTTTCCCGAAGTTTGTACTCGGATTTATTCTGGCATCACTGGCATTTTCCTTCCTTTTAAGTCCTGAAAGTGCACAGTCATCGGGAAAGATTATCAAGGCGTTCAGCAGCTTCTGGTTTAACCTGGCATTTGTCAGCATAGGTCTTGAGACCCGTTTTTCCGACCTGAAAGTTATGGACAGCAAAAGACCGTTCTATAGCTTTCTTATAGCGCAGGGATTCAATATCATATTTACCCTCGGGGTATCTTATCTTCTGTTCCAGATCATGGAGCCGAAATAAATGAAAACAACGGTCACCATACTCGCCGTTTCCCTGATGCTGTCTATCTGCTCATTTGGACAGTCGGGGCAAAGGAAAGAGACAGTCATTATACGGACTGAATTTGGAGATATTTATGCCCGTCTCGATTTAAAAAGAGCACCGGTGACTTCTTCCAATTTTCTGCGTTACATTGATGCCGGGCTGTTTGACAGTACTTGTTTTTACAGGGTTGTCAGGGCTGAAAATCAACCCAAAGATTCCATTCTGATTGAAGTCATTCAGGGTGGGCGATATGAAGATGAAGAGAGTATATTTCCCTCCATTACTCATGAAACAACCGAAATGACTGGTATCCGTCACAGGAACGGGACAATTTCGATGGCCAGGTCCGTGCCCGGAACTGCCACTTCAGAGTTCTTTATCTGCGTCGGCGATCAGCCCGAACTTGACTTTGGAGGGAAAAGAAATCCTGACCGGCAGGGTTTTGCGGCATTTGGGAAAATAATAAAGGGAATGGATGTTGTAAAACGAATCCATTCAATAATTGCCCCGGACCAGTATCTTGAAAAACCGATCCTTATACTTGAAATAACCAGGGCTGGGAAATATATGAAATCGGACCAGCCAGTGCCGGAACAGCAAAGATAAATGCAGTTTCAGGGAGAAACTGATGTTCGCCGTATCTGATAATTTGTAATTTTGTGAACCATCAAAATAATTTAAAGACATTATGAAAAGAGTTCTGCTGTCGGTTTGTTTTATCAGTCTTGCTTTGTTTGCTTCGGCACAGAAAGCGGATAAAGATTCTATCGCTCTTGTGAAATTTGAAAGTGCAATTGCTGATATTGAAGCAAAGGATTTTGTAATTATTGTGGATTCCTATGCGAAGGAAGACGGCAGTTTTGAAACCAATACCGACAACTCACAATTCATCTCCTATGAAAAGGAGTTTATGTTCCTTCAGGGACTAATTCTTGCGGATAATGCCCAGACGAACAAACTGACGGTATCTGACTACCAGATGGAAACCGACAAAAAGGGCAATGTCAGAATTTCAATGCAGGTATCAGGCTTTTATATAAGGGCAAAGGTCGAAATATCACTTAAGAAAAAGGCAGGCAATTACGCCGATGTCATTATGACACCTACAAAAGGAAGCAACAAAAGGTTCTCAGGATATGTTGTACCCACTGCCAGATCGGAGTATTTCAAACGGTCAAGCGTTATCTGATTAAGGTTGATTTCAAACGGGATTTGATCTGCATCACAGCATAACCGACTGCTGTTAAACCGTTTAATATCTTACCGGGCTAAGTTTTCGTAGAATTTCAGGATGGCTTCAATCTGGTCCTTGTCAGCCCTGCCTATCCTGATCCTTTTATCAGCCGCAAATTGTTTGATTTCTTTCGATTTGCCACCAAACAGGTGCATAAACTTCTTCTGTGATGTTATTTTTATAAATCCGCCATCGGTCATTACATATCCGATCGGTTTATAATCGTATTCATCGACCCCATTACGCAAATAATGTGTTGATCCATGTCGTATTATATATTTACACCTTCCGTCATACACCACTTCATAGAAGCCGTCATCCAGGTTAAAAGAGGGATACAGCTCATCTGAAATGTACCTGAAGGATAATGTGTCGCCATCAAAATAAAGATCAAACCGGCTTATGTTATCCTGGTTGAGCGATACCTGGCTTGCATTCCAGTTGTTGTAAACCATATAGATTATCTCGTCGAGAAAAGTATCATACTGCAAAACCAGGTTGGAATAAGTTCTTCCTTTGTAAACCAGTGAGGCTGTCCGTTCTGAGCCGAAAAATAAAAGAGGTTTATGATCAGAGCGAAAATAATACCCTCTGTATTCCCTGCCACTTATGAAATCGTCTCCGCACCCGGATTCGACCACGTAGAGCGAGTCAATATCCTTCAACTGATCTTTATCTATTCTGACAAATAATTCGCCATTGTCTGTATTAATGGGCAATTGAATCGTCTGGGAAAATCCCGCGATTGAAACAAGCAACATGAGTTCTGTAATGATCGTCTTTACCATAAAGTATAAAATCGTAATCTGTAACCGGAAAGAACAAAGTTAGAACTAAAATCATCCTTCCCCGATTTATTTGCGGGATAAATTATACCATTCAGCATGTGCCAGCCTTCATTATTAATGCTAATTTTGCCCGTAAGGAAATAAACCAAAAACAAGGAAAAGGCATTTTTAGCGGGGCATGAAAAAGAGATTTTTTTTATTTCCGGTTATTTTGATCCTGTCTCTGACCTTGATCAAATGTATCGATCCATTTTATCCGAAGCTTGAAGATTTTCAATCACTGCTTGTGGTTGATGCATTGCTCACAGATGAAGATGCTCCCGCGTATGTGAGAATTACACGTACCACAGAAACGCTTGATGAAGATATGCCAATGGTTACCGGTGCCGTTGTTTCGATAACAGACGATCTCGGAAACAGTACATTACTCAGTGAAGTTTCTGAGGGAAACTACAAGTCTGATGTCCTTGCGCTTAGGGGCGCTGCCGGCAGGGAATATACTCTCAGAATACGTACGGCAGAAGGAAAAGAGTATGAATCCGATGCCTGCCTCCTTAATGAAGCCCGTGATATTGACACTGTCTATTTTAGCCAGGCAAATCAAACCGATGATGAGGGAGAAGTCCAGCAAGGCATCATGGTTTATATCGATTCAAAAGACCCTTCGGAACACAAATACTACAGATGGGCTTATGAGGAGTGGTGGAAATTCAAAATACCGTATCCGGTAACCCATAAATATGTTGACCAGGATAACATTTATCCGATCCCGGTAGAAAACGTTACATGCTATAAAAACAGGAAGTCGGATGAGGTATTGATTCAGTTCGGTGACCCGGAATTAAACGCTGCATTCATAAAAAAGCCTGTTTGTTTCATTGCCTCCGACAAATCAGACAGATTACTCATACAATACTGCATAGAGGTCAGCCAATATTCCATATCAGACAAAGAGTATGAGTTCTGGAGGCTTACGAAGGAAATAAATGAAAGCGGGGGAGATATTTTCGACAAACAGCCTTTCCCTATCATAAGCAACATTCACTGCGTCAGTGATCCTGATGAAAGTGTTCTGGGCTATTTTCAGGTTTGTGGCGTCAAAAAGAAAATGATCTATATTAAAGGAAGTGAGATCACGGCAATGGGACTTCAACCCTACAATTATACCTGTGACATGGTAGTGATCGGACCGCAGGATTATCTTGGCGGCGCTATGACATTTGACAGGATATATCATAATTTCACCACTTTAAGTTACAATTTCATCGCTCCGCAATACATATACTCCACAGTCCTTGACAGGCTTATGTTCATTGATAAAAACTGTTCAGACTGCACCCGGAGCGGCAGCCCTGATAAACCGGATTTCTGGGTTGATATTGAGTGATATCGGTATTGGACATGAATATTTCAAACAACAAAATGGAATTATTATCCTTCCCCGGTCAGAAAATCTTCTCTTTCTTTTTATTGCTTTTATGCACCACCGGCTCATTTTCACAGTCAGCAAATGAAATTCCGTCCGTAACCCGTGAAGGCAAATTTTCGGAGGAACTATATGTCCGGACGGACAGGGATATTTACATTGTGGGAGAATCGGTGTACCTGAAGGTATTCTGTTTCAGTAACCTGACCCATAATCCATCAGGAATAAGCGATGTGGCTTATGTCAGCCTGCTTGACAAGACCAGTAACCCTGTTCTCCAGACAAAGATACGTATCAACAGCCTCTCCGGATCAGGGTATATTACACTGCCTGACTCCCTGAGCACGGGCAATTATTACATAGCTACATGTACTCACTGGATGAGAAACTTCTCTCCGGAGCTCTATTCTTACAAAATCATCACCATAATTAATCCTTTTAAAAATATTGACCGCATCAGGATGCGCGGACATGACGCTGAGGCAGATACAGTAATCTTTTATCCGGAAGGTGGAAATATCATTTCCGGCGCCGAAACCGCAATCGGGTTTAGTTGTCTTGGGGCTGATATGAATCCTGTTGAAATGAAAGGTATTATTACAGACTCTGGCAGCAATGTAATTTGCCATGTGCAGTCAGATGAAAACGGGTTCGGACTGGTCAGGCTGACACCACCATTGAATGAAAAATTATATTTCAGGCCGGATAACGCAGCGCTTAATTCTAAGCGATTTGAACTGCCTTCTGCAAATGATTCAGAGGTAGCCCTCTCAGTCATTGAAGATGAGGCGCAGAACAGCTTCAGGGTCAGGATAACAGCTGGCGGCGAATTCAATTCAGGCCGCAAAAAATTCCAGCTTATCTATGCCCCTCTTTCTCTGAAACCCTTCGTTTTGGATGCAGAACCCCTGTCCGGCAGAGAGATGACATTCACCCGGAATTCCCTGCCTGCCGGACTTGCATCAATCACCCTTATTGATGAGACGGGCACAAGGTATTCTGAGAGATGGGTTTACAATGAACAAAAACAGGCGATTAATCTGATAATCAAACCTGATAAAGAAAATTATTCTGCCAGGGAGAAGGTTAAGATTGACATTACCGCAGTTGATGCAATGGGTAAACCTGTCGAAAGTGATCTCCTGGTATCAGCGGTCAATATGATTACAATTCCTGACCGGAACGACATACATGCAGAAGACCTGCAAATCACAGGATTGCCTGAAGTAAACAATAAAGCCGGTATATGCAGCGTAAATGACCGCCTTGTTTTTATGCAAAATACAGCAGGCCGGATTACGGGGAACGGCGGGCGACAAACACAGGTTTTTCTCCCGGAGCCGGATGGTCATATCATTAGTGGTGTCATAAGAAATTCAGTCAGCGGAGAGCCTCTCAGGAAGGAAAATATTGTGCTCTCTTTCGTTGGAAGGACAGCATTATGCAGCTTTACTAAAACAAGTGAAGAAGGCAGGTTTGTATTCGTAACCCTTGAAGAAGGCGTTCGCGAGATTGTCATCCAGCCATTGTCTCCTGACCTTGATGATTATTATGTCGAACTTGACAATCCTTTCCCGGAGGCTTTCAGTAAAACCTCTCCGCCTGCCTTCAGTCTTGATACCGGAATGCTGGAATTGATAAACAAAGCCGTCATCAGCATGCAGGTCAAGTTGATTTATGATCCTCTTATGCCGGAGAAACCAGGTATGCAGGAGAAACCCGCCTTAAAGGATTTTTACGGCCTTCCCGACCACACTACCAAAATGTCAACTTTCATTAGGCTGACCTCAGTCATGGAAGCTATTAAAGAGATTGTTCCGGGAGCCATTACCACGAGCAGGAAGGGGAAGACTGTCATCAACACCATTTATAAACAAAATTATCAGATCGAAGTCATGGATCCTCTGGTAATTGTTGATGGCGTTCCGGTCCTTAATCATGAAAAGGTTCTGAACATCAAAGGTGATAAGATAGAAGAGATAGAAATGCTGAGTAAGGAATATTATATTTCGGACATTGAGCTTGGTGGTGTAATTGATATTACAACATATGACGGAGATCTTTCAGTTATCGAATTTGATAAACCTGTGTTCCGACAGGAGTTTGAAGCGCCACAGCCGGTTTATGGGTTCACTTCGCCAGACTACTCCGACGCCTCAAGGAAAGTGAGCCGGATACCTGATTACCGGAACACACTCTATTGGAATCCTGATGTAAGAACGGACGTGAATGGCAGAGCAGCGTTGGAATTTTATACCTCCGATGAGGCTGGTGATTACGTGATACTCGTCGAAGGATTTACCTCTGACGGCCACAGGGGAAGCGCTACCCTCCTCTTTTCAGTAAAATAGCCTCAGGCTTTAAAATCAGGCAGGTATTCCTTCAAATTGTATGTATTGCATAAGCCCCGGAACTCTTCCAGGAGTTCATCGCTGAAGGGCACACCCTTGTCTTTTCTATCCAGCCAGGTGAAGTATTCCTTTTCACCGGCTGTATAAATGCGCTCCTGACCTGGCATTTTCCGGGAAGCCCTGAGCTCACGCAGAATTTTGCCTGTCGTTTTCTTAAAATCTTCAGGTTCAGTAAAAGCACTGATGTCAATCACAATAAAGAAATGACCGATACGGTACGGCACCTTCTTCCCATCCAGGGAGCCGGTTAGCATCTTCATGAAAGCGCCCTGCTGTAACGCTGCCGACAGTATCTCTACCACGGCAGCATATCCGTAACCTTTATATCCGCCTGTGTCCTCACCCACGCCACCAAGTGGCATCAGTGCAGCATTTCCGGCAATAATGTCGTCAAGCACTTCGGACGCATTGGTTTTGCTTTCACCGTTGACATCCATGACCCAGCCTTTAGGCAGGTCTTTCCCTGTACGGGCATATAATTCTATTTTTCCTCTCTGGGTAATTGAGGTAGCACAGTCAAGTAAAAATGGAAAAGGCTCATCGCTTGGTATCCCGAATGTCAGCGGATTAGTACCCAGCATGTTTTCCACGCCGAATGTCGGAGCTACCGAAGGCCGGGCGTTAGTGCCGGTGATTCCCATCATATTCTCCCTGACAGCCATCAACGGGTAATATCCGGCAAAGCCATAATGGCTTGAGTTACGCACAGCTACCATCCCCATGCCGTATTTTTTTGCTTTTTCAATGGCCATCTTCATGGCGTTGAATGCAATAACCTGGCCCATACCGTTTTGCCCGTCAATAACAGCGGTTGTGGGACCCTCCTTTATGATTTTATAGTTGGTCACCGGCTCCAGGATGCCGTCATGAATACGGTCAAGATATATGCTCTTAAGGCGATTTACTCCATGGGAGTCAAATCCAAGCTTGTCAGCCTGAAGCAAAACGTCACCAACTATCCCGGCATCTGCTTCAGGAATTCCGGCCTTAACCATAATATCCACCATGAACTTTTTCAGGACTGCAAACGGAACAAATTTCTTTTCCATCGGGCTTCAGATTTTGTTATTCGGAAAGTAAGCGAATTTTCTCTGAAATCAGAATTTTAATTCAGCCTGATCCGCGACTAATTCTTCGACCGTTAAGATAAGTCTTTTAGCCAAAATGCCGTAAAAACAGGTAGTAATGGGGTGCATTCCTTATAAAATAAAATTGACATTAACCGATGTGGTGTGTAACTTTGACCATATTGGATATTCAACTTATATGAAATTGAAATGAAAACCATAGTAGAGCTGCTTGAAAACAGTGCACAAAAGTTTGGGGACAACCCCTATCTTCTGGAGAAGAAAACTGACCACTATGAATCGATTACCTATAAAGAGACTAAAGAACAAGCCTGCATGGTAGCAGCCGGATTGATGGCGCTTGGCATAAAGAAGGGCGACCGTATTGCATTACTATCAGAATCCCGGACAGACTGGGTAATAAGTGAACTGGGAATATTGCACGCAGGGGCCATAAATGTACCTCTTTCAATCTTGCTTAAAGAGGGTGCTGATCTGAAATTCAGGCTGGATCATTCAGAATCAAAATGGGTGATAGTATCAGGTAACCAGATTGATAAAATAAATGCAATAAAGCAGGATCTTAAAAAGCTTGAAAAAATAATTCTTCTGGACCCCAGGGAAAGTTACGCCCCGGATGAGATTTATATGGGCACGGTCAGGAAAATGGGTGAGGAATATCTGAAAAACAACTATGACAAATTCATGGACGTTATAAAATCGATAGGGCCGGATGATTATGTAAATATCAGTTATACTTCAGGGACCACAGCTGACCCCAAGGCAATAATCCTGTCTCACAGGAATTATACTGCCAATATTGAACAGACACTTACCCTTATGGATGTGCCGGAATGGTGGACGACACTGCTTATTCTGCCATGGGATCACTCATTCGCCCATACGGTGGGAATATATATTATGATGGCATGCGGAGCCAGCCTGGCAGCAGTACAATCCGGCAAATCCTATCTTGACAGTCTTAAACATATTCCGGAAAATATAAGGGAAATTAAACCAGTCTTCATCCTGAGTGCACCTGCCCTGGCAAAAAACTTCCGTAAAGGCATTGAAAAGGGGATTAAGGATAAAGGTAAATTAATTGAAAAACTGTTCCGGCACGCATTAAAGATTGCATATACCTATAATGGCATCGGATGGGATAAGGGCAAAGGATTTAGAATCTTTCTCAAGCCGTTGTACAAACTGTACGATGTCATTCTTTTCAGAAAAATCAGGGAGAGTTTTGGCGGAAGGCTGAGGTTCTTCTTTGGCGGAGCAGCATTGCTGGATATTGAACTTCAGAAGTTCTTTTCTGCAATCGGAATACCCATGCTCCAGGGTTACGGCCTGTCAGAGGCCTCACCTGTAATTTCCGGAAATGTGGAAAAAAGATATAAGCTTGGATCATCAGGTTTCCTGGTTAAGAATCTCGAGCTTAAAATCTGTGATGAGGATGGAACTGCGCTGGATGTCGGCAAAAAGGGCGAGATAGTAATCCGCGGAGAAAATGTAATGAAGGGATACTGGAAAAACGAAAGAGCCACAAAAGAAACACTCCGCCACGGGTGGCTCTATACGGGAGATATGGGATACATGGATGAAGACGGATTTCTTTTTGTCCTTGGAAGGTTCAAGAGCCTTCTGATTTCAGACGACGGAGAAAAATACAGTCCTGAAGGGATAGAGGAAACCATAACCGACAGGTCTCCGTTTATAGATCAGATGATGCTGTATAATAATCAGAACAAGTATACAACTGCTTTGCTTGTCCCGAACGGAGACGCTCTGACCAGGTGGGCAAAGAATAAGAATATCGATCTGGCTGATTCAAAGGGTCTTGAGGCCGTTTTGATTGAGTTGGATTCCGTGATCGACCAATACAGGACGGGGGGTCAATATGATGATCTCTTTCCTTCGAGGTGGCTGCCTGCGGCTGTTGCCATACTCAATGAACCGTTCAATTCGGATAACAAGCAATTGAATAGTCTGGGAAAAATGGTCAGGGCAAAGATTGTTGAGCGTCACAGTGATAAAATAGACTACTTGTATACTCCTGAAGCGAAAAACATAGTAAATCCGGCAAATATTTCTGCAATAAAAAGGTTATTAAATATTACTTAACCAGCTTCCGATACAGCGCATCCTTAATGCCGGTAAGGTTGTGGAGCTCCGGATTAAAAGGCACAACACACATAGGATAATGTGAATTATGTAACTCTTTTATAAAGTTATGTAACATTTGTCTTTCAGCAGGTGCTTAATTTTATGCTTCAAACTCATTGGTGAAAAGTATGAAATGACCATAAAACTTGAACAATCATGAACAACCTTTTCAGAGGACTGCTTGCAGGTGTTGGAGCCTGGAAATTAGGTGGTGGGTGTTTAGGCACCATCGTAGTTTTTATAGTCATATGGCTTTTGCTCGGGACATGCAGTTGAACGGGTGAGGCTAATTTGAATCAATAGATAAGAGCTGAGGAACCTCTAAGATTGAGTAAGAAGCCTTTTTTATGCAACAATGTACTTTATTAACTGTATTAAAGTGATGTGTTATGATAAGAATTATAAAACGTTTTAAGCTGGGAAGAATAATTCCTATCGGAAAAGTAACAGAAATCATTAAGGAGAATAAGGATTACCAGGAATGGACAGAATATTGCCTCAGCAGGTATGCCTCAATGGATTGGGGCACCATAGGAGATAGTTACAAAATCCGGAATAAAAAGGCTTTAAAGAATAAAGAGAGGATAATAGCCAGATATTCAAACCCGGCAGGTAATATCCTTATATTAACAGAGGGTGGGGCAACCAAAGTCCTTTTACAGGAGGAGTATAGATTAAATCTCTGCAAATAATCCATGACAGAAGTTGAGGATGAATGTAACCAGTGCTAAAATTAACGAATCCTTACTCCGCTTAAAGACTGACATCTTTGGAAACGATTTCCCAAGAAAACATATTGGAGGGGAACCACCACTGCGCTCAGAGTTATTCAGTGCAGATCAGATGGTGCAGCATGGTAAGAACCTTGCAACCTCACACAAATTGGAATCCAGACATGTTGCGGATGAACGTCTCCTCGCACGGTTGGCTGAAAATGAGGTCGTTCTGCTTGAAGTCCGCAACATTGTCACTGAAGCAGTAAAGGCAAACCGTCAGATTACACCAGCCGGGGAGTGGTTCCTCGACAATTTTTATCTGATCGAAGAACATATTCATACGGGCAAGAAGCATCTGCCAAAGGGTTATAGCAGGGAATTGCCTCGCCTTCTGAATGGACCGTCAAAAGGGTTTCCACGGGTATACGATATTGCGCTTGAAACGATATCACATGGCGACGGGAGGGTAGATCCGGAAAGTCTTAGTCGTTTCGTAGCTGCCTACCAGGCAGTCACGGCCTTAAAATTGGGCGAATTGTGGGCAATCCCTATTATGTTACGCCTGGCACTGATTGAGAATCTAACCCGCATTGCAGTACAGATCGCCAACAGCAGAATTGATCGTGATCTTGCCGACTCCTGGGCCGGCAAGTTGATGGAGATCGCTGAGAAAGATCCAAAAAACCTGATCCTGGTAATTGCTGACATGTCGAGGTCGAACCCCCCGATTACGACACCCTTCGTCGCGGAATTTGCACACCGGCTGCAGGGACAGAGCCCGGCTTTGGCATTGCCATTGACATGGATTGAGCAGCAACTTGCTGAATCGGGACTTACTATTGAGCGATTAGTACAATTGGAAAACCAACAACTGGCTGCAGACCAGCTTTCCATTAGTAATAGTATTGACAGCCTCCGCTTCCTTGGTGCCATGAACTGGCAAGAGTTTGTCGAAACAATGAGCGTTGTTGAACAGACCTTACGTCATGATCCGGGAGGAGTCTACGGCCAAATGGATTTTGCTACCCGTGATCGCTATCGTCATATAATAGAAGAAATTGCTAAGAACTGCCTTTTATCAGAAGTCGACGTGGCTCAAAGAGCAATCACCCTGACTCAACAAAGCGCAACCGGGAAGGGCGACGACGATCGGACGGCACATGTCGGGTTCTATCTGATCGATGATGGATTGCCACAGCTCGAGCGACTGACGAGAGTGCGCTTTTCTGTTGTCAGAATTCTCCGGAATGTGACAAACAGTTTTCCTTTACTGCTGTATACAAGTTCGTTTTTCCTGATGACACTGATCTTTGCATTAGGCTTGCTGGCAAAGGTTTATGCCGGAGGAATTCATGGTTGGCCACTGGTTCTGATAGGCCTACTCTTGTTTTTATGCGCAAGTCATCTGTCAGTTGCACTGGTGAACTGGCTGGCAACGAAAATAGTAGCACCTAAACCATTGCCACGAATGGACTTCTCCGTTGGAATTCCACAGGAATCGCGCACTCTTGTTGTTATTCCGACAATGCTCATGAACTCTCAAAATATCGAGGACCTGACAGAGGCGCTGGAAGTCCGTTTTCTCGCAAATCAGGACCAAAACCTGTCTTATGGACTGTTGACTGATTTTATTGACGCCGACAAAGAAACCATGCCTGAAGATGAACCTTTGGTACAGTTGGCCCGGCAGAAAATTGAAAAACTGAATACAAAATATAGCGGCACGAGTAGTGACACGTTTTTTCTTTTCCATCGTCCACGCCGTTGGAATCCCCGTGAGAAAATGTGGATGGGTTATGAGCGCAAGAGAGGAAAGCTTCTGGATTTGAATTCTCTGCTGCGTGGAGGGTCACAGGATAACTTCCTGCTTGTCATAGGTAATACTGGGATATTATCAAACGTGAAGTACGTTATTACTCTCGATACGGATACTCAACTGCCTCGTGATTCAGCACGGCAGTTTGTCGCGACTATGGCACACCCGTTAAACCGTGCACAGTATGACGAAAATAACCAGCGAGTCTATAAGGGGTATGGTATACTGCAGCCACGCGTGGCGGTTAGCCTGTCCGGAGCGAACTTTTCACGATATGCTAAGCTGTATGGAAGTGATCCTGGCATTGACCCTTATACCCGTGCCGTCTCAGATGTTTACCAGGATGTATTTGGAGAAGGATCTTTCATTGGCAAAGGGATTTATGATGTCGATATCTTTGGGCTGATATTCAATGAACGCTTTCCTGAAAACAAGATACTCAGTCATGATCTGCTGGAGGGCTGCTACGCACGGGCAGGCCTCATGAGCGATGTACAATTATTTGAGGAATATCCATCTGACTATATCACAGACGTTAAACGCCGGCACCGTTGGATCCGCGGGGATTGGCAGATTGTACAGTGGTTGCTGCCATTCGTTCCCGGTTTTAATGCCAGGTTACAAAAGAATCCACTCTCGGGACTGTCTCGATGGAAAATATTCGATAATCTTCGGCGTAGCGTCACTTCGTTGGCACTGATACTTCTGTTACTGCTAGGCTGGACACTCCTGTCACATGCCTTATTCTGGACTTTGACAGTGATCGGGATCATCATGATACCTTCTATGATCATCTCCATTCTAGGTGTGTTTCATAGACAGGTCAATGTTCCTCCGAGGCAACACCTCACTACTGTGATTCAATTAGCTGCAAGGCAATTTGCTCAGGCAGCATTTACGTTTGTATGCCTGCCATACGAGGCGTTTTACAGTTTGGACGCTATTGCACGCACGTTCTGGCGCTTAATTTTCTCACATACACAACTTCTTGAATGGAATCATTCCGGTAACCATGATCGCAATAGCCACACTGACATCATTGGAACATACCGGACTATGTGGATCGGCCCGGTAATTGCTTTTTCTGCTTTAATATATCTCGCGTTTTTGCATCCAACTACCCTTGCATTTGTCTGGCCCATACTCGGTGTCTGGTTTGCCTCCCCGATTATTGCATGGTGGTTAAGCCTGCCGCTCCTTCACCGCCAGGCAAAACTGACGGCTGATCAAACCATCTTCCTCCGTAAACTTTCCCGTAAAACATGGGCATTCTTCGAAACCTTTGTCGGTCCGGAGGATCATTGGTTACCGCCTGATAACTACCAGGAACAGCCCGTTCCGGTAATTGCCCATCGTACGTCACCAACCAATATGGGACTTTCATTACTTGCATCTTTGTCTGCATATGATTTTGGCTATATTTCGGCCGGACAACTCATCGAACGTACGACTAATACGTTCCAGACCATGGAAATCCTGGAACAATATAGAGGGCATTTCTTCAATTGGTACGACACAAAATCTTTGAAACCATTACGCCCTGTTTACGTCTCATCGGTTGACAGTGGAAATCTGGCAGGCCATTTGCTGGTATTGCGGGCTGGATTGCTGTCACTTCCTGATCAAAAAATACTTAGTCTCCGGTTGTTTGAATCGATCAGCGATACTCTTAGAATTCTCGAGGATGCTACGGAAAGAGCAGCACTGGTCAGGCTCGTTCAATTTCGAAATGAATTGCAATTCGCGATCAATTCCCCTCCTGTTACTCTCACAGCAGCACTGCTATGCCTTGATCAGTTGGCAAGATACGCCACAGAAGCTGCCGAAGGGTTTGGTGCCGAGCCTGAAAACCAGGCTTTATGGTGGGCGCGCGCTCTTGCCCGGCAGTGCCGGAGTGCCCTTGATGAGTTGATATTTCTTGCCCCGTGGATATTGCTGCCAGGCTTTACGGACAAAGTGAACGATTTTCCCGGTATTGATGAGATACCAACATTACGTGAACTGGCAAAAGCTGACACTAAATTAACAGCAGCCATCGGGCTTTGGCTCTCTGCGGATACCACACCTGAGAAGAATGAATGGGTTGATAAGCTTCGGCAGTCCCTCACGGAAGCCAGCAACCGGGCCAGCGACCGGATAGCGTCTGTCGAACGCCTTGCCCTGCAATCAGGTGAACTTGCCCATATGGAATACGGCTTTCTGTACGACGAGGAGCGTCATTTACAGGCTATCGGTTACAATGTTGACGAGCGCCGGCGAGACTCGAGTTATTACGATCTTCTGGCTTCGGAAGCCAGATTTTGCAGTTTCGTAGCTATTGCCCAGGGACAGGTACCACAGGAGAGTTGGTTTGCTCTGGGTCGCCTGCTTACTAACACGGGTGGCGATCCGGTTCTCCTGTCGTGGAGTGGCTCTATGTTCGAGTACCTGATGCCACTCCTGGTAATGCCAACTTATGAAAATTCACTGCTTGATCAGACATATCAATCGGCTGTGAAGAGACAAATCGAGTATGGGAAACTGCGTGGCATTCCATGGGGAATATCGGAATCAGGGTTTAACATGGTCGACGTTCATCTGAATTACCAGTATCGGGCATTTGGTGTACCAGACATGGGACTCAGGCGAGGACTGGCAGATGACCTGGTCATTGCGCCATATGCATCAGTGCTGGCACTAATGGTTGCACCCGAGGAGGCGTGCCTGAATTTGCAGCGACTATCTGCTGAAAAGTTTGAAGGAAAATTCGGTTTCTATGAAGCTATTGATTATACACCCTCACGTCTGCCTCACGGCCAATCGAGCGCTGTAGTACAGTCTTTCATGGCACATCACGAGGGAATGAGTCTCCTGGCGTTGGCCTATCTGTTACTGGACCGTCCGATGCAAAAGAGGTTTGAGTCGGATCCTGTGTTCCTGGCAACTATGCTCCTTCTGCAGGAACGGATTCCAAAGGATATAGGGTTCTATTCATACTCTACCGGAATCTCTGATATTCATACCATTTCCAATGTTCCGGATATACCAGTTCGTGTGCTCAGGAGCCCTGACACTCCAATACCGGAAGTGCATTTGTTGTCGAACGGAAGGTACCATGTGATGGTCACCAACGCCGGAGGTGGCTATAGTTGCTGGAAAGGCCTTGCTATAACACGATGGCGTGAAGACAGTACCTGCGATAACTGGGGCATGTTCTGTTATATCCGTGATCTGAAAAGCGGCGAGTTCTGGTCAACGGCATATCAACCAACACTCCGGGAATCGGAGAATTAC
This sequence comes from uncultured Bacteroidales bacterium, assembly GCA_963780735.1. Lineage (GTDB taxonomy): Bacteria > Bacteroidota > Bacteroidia > Bacteroidales > VadinHA17 > SR-FBR-E99. The sequence continues at coordinate 43,458 of CAWADB010000007.1, read as the reverse complement.
GAAGCAATTTTCTCGATGGGACGAGTAGAATTTCGTCGCCGTGACAAGGATTTCGATACTCATACTGAGATCGTTGTTTCGCCGGAAGATGACATCGAATTACGAAGGGTACACATAACTAATCACTCTCACTCAAGCAGAACGATCGACGTAACAAGCTATACTGAGGTTGTTCTGGCATTATCTGACGCTGACGCGATACATCCGGCATTCAGTAATCTCTTTGTGCAAACTGAAATTATCGATCAGCGACAGGCGATACTCTGCACCCGAAGGCCCCGCTCCCATGATGAAAAGGTGCCATGGATGTTTCACATGATGACAACGCATGGGGTAAAAATCGGGGAGATTTCCTATGAGACTGACCGTTTGCGATTCATAGGTCGTGGAAATACTGTCATCGCTCCACAGGCAATGAAGGATTCTGAACCACTTTCCGGCAACCAGGGATCAGTTCTGGATCCCATTGTTGCAGTCCGGTATAAAATCATACTCGATCCGGAAGAATCAGTTAAGATTGATATGATTACCGGCATTGCCGAAACCCGCGATGAAGCCTTAGTTCTTATTGATAAGTATCAGGATCGGAGACTTACCAATCGTGTCTTTGAACTGGCATGGACATATAGCCAGGTAATATTGAGGCAGATCAATGCCACTGAGGCGGACACTCAGTTATACGGACGTCTTGCCAGATCCGTCATTTATGCTAATTCTTCCTTGCGTGCAGACAGGAACATTCTCATCAAGAACCGTCGTGGACAATCAGGTCTGTGGAGCTACGCCATTTCCGGCGATCTGCCCATCGTTTTGCTGCGGATTGAAGATCCGGCTAACATCAACCTGGTGCGACAACTTGTGCAGGCTCACGCTTACTGGCGTTTAAAAGGGTTGGATGTTGACCTGGTGATATGGAACGAAGACCGAGCCGGATACAGGCAACCATTCCATGACCAGATCATGGGGTTAATTGCTGCAGGTGTGGAAGCCAACATTATAGACCGACCAGGTGGAATCTTTGTCCGGGGTACAGATCAGATATCAAACGAGGACCTCATCCTGATTCAATCAGTTGCCCGCGTCATTATTGCGGACAAACGGGGTACTCTGGTGGAACAAATTAACCGGCATGGTCTTGCAGAAGTACCAATCACGCGTTTCAAGCCAAAACGAACCTATCGTGCAGATAACCAGACAGAAGCAGCGTTACCTCGCCATGATTTGATCTTCTTCAATGGACTTGGTGGATTCACCCCTGATGGGTGCGAATATGTAATTACAACCTCAAGTATCCAAGTAACTCCGGCACCATGGGTGAATGTGCTGGCAAACCCCGGTTTTGGGACCATTATCTCAGAAAACGGCCCTGTCTATACATGGAGCGAAAATGCCCACGAGTTCCGCCTTACTCCATGGAACAATGACCCGGTGAGTGATTCCAGCGGAGAAGCTATTTACATCCGTGACGAAGAGAGCGGCCACTTCTGGACGCCTACCCCGCTGCCATGTTGTGGGACAAAGCCTTATGTCATTCGTCATGGATTTGGCTACAGTGTATTCGAAAATACTGAAGACGGTATACGGTCTGAGTTGTGGATTTATGTTGCCCGGGATGCAGCTGTGAAGTTTTCGGTGCTGAAATTAAAAAACGAGTCAAGCCGGCCGCGTCGGCTCTCTGTCACAGGTTATGTAGAGTGGGTTCTTGGAGATCTGCGGCCGAAATCGGCTATGCACGTAACTACCATAATTGACCCCACCAGTGGTGCGATATTTGCACGAAATCCATACAACACGGAATTCGCTGACCGCACAGCCTTCTTCCAGACAGACGATGTGTATCGTACTTTAACCTGCGACCGTACTGAGTTTATCGGACGTAATGGCACGCTGAGAAATCCGGCTGCCATGACCCGTTCGCAACTTTCCGGCAAGGTGGGCGCAGCTTTGGATCCCTGTGCAGCAATCCAGGTTTTCTTTGATCTGGCTGAAAACCAGGAGCGTGAGGTTATTTTCAAGCTTGGCGTAGGGCGGGATGTTGATGATGCCACCAACATGATAGGTCGTTTCCGGGGCTCAACGGCTGCACGCAACGAACTAGAAGCAGTGTGGCAGTTCTGGAAGCATACCCTTGGCGCAGTGCAGGTGGAAACGCCTGACCAGTCAATAAATATTCTGACCAACGGATGGCTCATGTACCAAACTTTAGCATGCCGTGTCTGGGCACGAAGCGGGTACTACCAATCCGGAGGTGCCTTCGGTTTTCGCGACCAGTTACAGGATGTGATGGCACTCATTCATGCCTCACCCCACCTTGTACGTGAGCACTTGCTCCTTTGTGCCAGCCGTCAGTTCAAGGAAGGGGATGTTCAGCATTGGTGGCACCCACCCTCAGGCAGAGGAGTGCGTACACACTGTTCGGATGATTATCTCTGGTTGCCATTGGCAACCAGCCGCTATGTACTACATACAGGTGATACCGGGGTGCTTGAGGAGCCCGTTCACTTCCTGGAAGGCCGGTCTGTATTAGCAGAAGATGATTCGTATTACGACCTTCCCGGTAGGTCAGAAGAAGTCGCCAGCTTATACCAGCACTGCGTGCGATCCATCCTGAGAGGACTTAGTTTTGGAGAGCATGGGCTGCCGCTCATTGGTACAGGCGACTGGAACGATGGTATGAATATGGTAGGTAATCAGGGTAAAGGTGAAAGCGTCTGGCTGGGATTTTTCCTGTATGAGGTGCTCATGCAGTTCATCAGGATTGCACGAATACATAATGACCTGCCATTCGTTGAACGTTGCCAGAATGAAGCGACTACCTTACGCCAGAATATTGAGAAAAACGGCTGGGATGGTGAGTGGTATCTCCGCGCCTATTTTGATGATGGCTTGCCTCTGGGATCTGCAACTAATCCTGAATGCCAGATTGATTCCATAACCCAAAGCTGGTCTGTGTTATCCGGTGCAGGCAATGCCAATCGTTCGCGAATAGCAATGGAATCGGTAGATAATCGCCTCGTCAGATGGAAAGATGCCCTGATCCAACTACTTGACCCGCCATTCGACAAGTCAAATTTGAATCCTGGGTATATCAAGGGCTACGTCCCTGGTGTAAGGGAAAATGGCGGTCAGTATACTCACGCGGCGATCTGGGTGGCGATGGCGTTTGCTAAATTAGGTGATCACAGATATGCCTGGAAATTGCTGAACATGATTAATCCGATAAATCATGGTGGATCTCATGATAATATTGTAACATACAAAGTAGAGCCATATGTGGTTGCGGCTGACGTGTATGCGCTTACTCCACATATCGGCCGGGGAGGATGGACATGGTACACCGGATCTGCTGGGTGGATGTACCGGCTTATCATTGAATCACTGCTGGGACTGAGCCTTGAAACAGATAAACTACATATAGAGCCATGCCTTCCCGAGGGTTGGGATATGATAAAAGTACATTATAGATACAGGGAAACTACCTACCACATTACAATCATGCAGATGCAAAATAGTAAAGGAAATGTACGTGTAATTGTTGATGGTGTTGAGCTTCACGATGAGGCTATTACCCTTATTGATGACCGTAAGGAACATTCGGTTGAAATCAGATTAATGCAATGTGGATCATCTGCCTTATCAGATTAAAAGATCAAGGTTAAAGACGACGTGCCTTCCACAATATGTGAATGATGTAAATCTTTCATGTTTTAATGCAACGAGCCACACAACAAATGAATACAACTTTGCAGTGTAATTATTTTCAAATAAAATCAGTTTGACTAAAGGCTAAATAGAAACAAATATGAAGAAACTAAAATTAATTGCAGCATTAATGATCATTGGGGTTATGCCACTATGCAATGCATTTGCACAAACACAAGAAACTCAAAAAGTTCCAGTGAAAATGAATCAAACAAACAATCAATCTAATAACCAGACTACTATGAACAAAATAAGCAAATTCGAATTTCAACCATTGCCCTATGCTTATGATGCACTGGAACCCTTTATCGATAGGCAGACAGTAGAAATCCATTATAGCAAACATCACAAAGCATATTATGACAATTTCATAAATGCAATAAAAGGAACAGAGATGGAATCAATGGATATCAAAGATATCTTCAGGAATATCAGTAAATATCCTATCGCCGTCAGAAACAATAGTGGCGGTTATTTTAATCATACATTTTATTGGGAAAACATGAAAGCTCCCGGAGACAGTCTCCCAACAGGTAAATTATCAGAAGCCATTACAAAATCATTTACTTCTCTTGATGAGTTCAAAAAACAATTTTCAGATGCAGGTAAAACCAGGTTTGGCAGCGGCTGGGCATGGTTGTGCATTGATGATAACGGAAGCCTTTTTATTTGTTCAACACCAAATCAGGATAATCCATTGATGGATATAGCTGAGAAAAAGGGAATTCCTCTGCTTACTATGGATGTATGGGAACATGCTTATTATTTAAAATATCAGAACAAAAGAGCAGACTATATTGATGCATTCTGGAATATTGTGAACTGGGAAGAAGTTGCCAGAAGATATGAAAGTGGCTTAAAGACACTGACTGTGAAATAAGTAATTGAAAATAAGGGTCAGACTGAAATGACAATGAAACTTGAACAATCAGGTAATTAGTATTAAAACAAAAATTGGTACAAATGAAAAAGGTTCTGAGGATTAACCCGCCTGACCCCATGCCAGACAATAATGAGAAGAACACCCTGGAGGGATACCAATTCTATCCTGAAAGTGAAGATATCTACAATAAATTCAGGGAAGAGAAAAACATGGATCCCGAGGACATTTCCAGGGTAAAAGAACCAGTTAATAATGATAATGCCACGACTAATATTGGGAAAGAATCCAATGATGACGTATTTGGCAGCTCTCTGGATGTTCCGGGTTCAGAGTTGGATGATGAACAGGAAAATGTCGGGAATGAAGACGAGGAAAACAATTATTACAGCATCGGAGGCGATGATCATAATAATCTTGATGAGGATAAGGATGAATTATAAGGAAATAAAAAACAACCCTGGGAGTAAATGATTTAACCAAATTTATTATGATGGAAAAACAACAAGACTTAGGAATACCGGAACTGGCCAGAGCAGAATATATTAAAGTTGAATCCAATGTACGTCTTCACATTACAGATGCAGGAGATGGCAGACCTGTTGTGCTAATACACGGGTGGCCTTTGAGTGATGAAATGTTTGAGTACCAGTACAATGCCCTGATTGAAAAAGGTTTCCGTGTAATTGGTATAACCTTAAGAGGTTTTGGAAAGTCTGATAAACCGTACGGAGAGTATAATTACGACATACATGCGTTGGATATAAGAAGGATTTTAAGTAAACTTGAGATAACAGATGCCGTCCTGGCAGGCTTTTCCATGGGAGGTGCCATCGCAATTCGTTTTGCATCATTAGATTCCGGATCTCATGTTTCGAAGCTTGCTTTGATTGGAGCAGCCGCCCCCAGCTGGACTCAACGCAAGGGTTTTCCATACAATCTTCCAAAAAGTGCGGTTGACGACTTAATTAAGTTGAACTATACCGACCGGCCAAAGCTATTATCCAATTTTGCAAAAATATTCTCTGCTACTGAAACTTCATTAAATGATGGTATCAGCAGTTGGCTGAACGGGATTTGCTTAAGTGCTTCCTCATATGCAACGGCTCAATGTCTTGTCGCTTTGCGTGATACGGACCTGAGAAGTGATCTGAAGAAAATTCAAATCCCGACAGTGATTATGCATGGCAAAAAAGACAAAATATGTTCTTTCGATCTGGCTGAACAAATGAAAGCGGGAATTTTAAATTCACATATCGTTCCTTTTGAAAATAGCGGCCATAGCTTATTTCTGGAGGAAACTCAGAAGTTTAACGCAGAGCTGATCAAATTTGCAGGTAAATAAGTTTAATGGCCTGTAATCCGTATTTTCAAGACTGGACAGGTCATTTTAAATTAGATTGTTTAAACAAATAAATATTATCATGAAAGGATTTCAAAGTAACATCGAAAGGGACTCTCTGAAAAATGAAAATTTCAGAAAAGTAATCTACTCAGGTAAACATCTTCAGGTTGTATTAATGAGCTTAAAACCCGGTGAAGAAATTGGCTTGGAAACTCATCCCACCACAGATCAGTTTTTCCGGTTCGAAGGCGGAAATGGCAAATGGATCATTGATGGAAAAGAATATAATGTTGAAAATGGTGATGCGATAGTTATACCTGCCGGCTCTAAACATAATGTAATAAATACAGATTCTGTAAAAGAATTAAAAATGTACACAATCTATGCCCCTCCTCAACACAAGGACGGCCTCATAAATGCAACAAAAAAAGACGCTGAAACAGGTGATGTAAAATTTGACGGAAAAACAACTGAATAAAATTAGTTGCTCTTTTCGCTTCAGGAGACATCCTCCCTTCCCATATGTCAGTTTTCAGATCATGGTGTGGAAACTGAAAAGGAGCCGGTGACCCTGGCCATAGATTGTTGTAAATATTTCCATCTTTTTCTCTACGTTTGAGTTCTCATATCAATATGTATTATGAGCCCTCTTCTGCTATTTATTATTATACTTTGTTACTTCTCCATTCTGATGGTGATTTCCCATTTTGCCTCACTGCATATCAAAGACACCACCTTCTTTGACGGAGACAGAGCTTCTCCATGGTTCCTGGTTGCCTTTGGGATGATCGGCTCGGGAATATCCGCCGTATCGCTGGTATCAATTCCCGGGAATGTGGGAAATAACAATCTTTACTATTTTCAGTTTATCCTTGGCACAATAGTCGGCTACCTCTTTATTGCATTTGTCCTGACCCCCATTTATTACAGACTGAAACTTGTCTCAATTTATACTTATCTTAACATCAGGTTTGGTAATGTTTCCTACAAGACCGGCTCCCTCTTTTTTCTTGTATCACAATCTTTGGGTGCTGCACTGAGGCTGCTCTTATCGATTAAAATCTTACAGTATGCATTTTTTGACGCACTGCATACTCCGTACTTTATAACCATTATTATTGTTTTAATACTCATCTGGCTGTACACAAACAAATCCGGTATCAAGACAATTGTCTGGACCGATGCTCTTCAGTCATTTTTTCTGATTACGGTTGTTGTCATTTCAATTCTTGTTATCCGGAATTCATTACACCTTTCCTTTTCGGAAATGACCGAAGCGATAGCACACCATCCGAACGCAAAAATTTTCGACTGGGATATGCACTCCGGCTCCAACTTCTTCAAACAATTTGTCTCCGGATTGTTGATTACTGTTGCTCTGGTGGGTCTCGATCAAAGTATGATGCAGAAAACACTTACAGTAAAAAATGCGAAGGATGCCCGGAAAAACGTACTGACATTCAGCTTTTTTATTGCATTTGCTCAGACAATGTTTCTTGCACTTGGGATATTGATTTATCTGTATGCCGAAAGGAATGGGATTAATCTCATAAAACAGGACGGACATTTTATTAATACCGATGAACTTTATCCGCTTCTGACACTGAATTATTTCGGGAAAATCGGAGCCGTTGCATTTCTGATTGGCATAGTTGCTTCCACATTTGCCAGTATTGATTCCTGTATTGCAGCGTTGACAACTGCATTCAGTTATGATTTTATGAATATCGCGAATAAACCTTCCGAGCTAAAGAAGAAAATTAAAACAAGAGTGCTGATCGGGGTAAATATCGTGATGTTTCTGATTGTAATGGCTTTCTGGAACAGTAAGGGAGCCATAATAAATACGATATTTAAAACTGCAGGATATACTTACGGGCCTATCCTCGGGTTATACATGACCGGCCTTTTTACGAAAATCAAATTCAGGGAAAAGTGGGTCCCGGTGGCATGCGTCTCAGCCGCAATTATGACCTGGTTACTGAATGGATATTTTATTCGGGTATTCAATTTTGATTTCGGGTTTATGAATATTTTTGTAAATGCAATTCTTACTGTTTTGTTCCTGTTTATCATAAAAAAGAAGGAGTAATCTTGCAGAAAGAGAATGTCATTATCACTGTCACGAAGGATCCCGAAAATTTTGGCGTCTGCGCTTTGATGATGTCTGATACAGACCCATGGATTACGCTTGGCATGAACTACAGCCAGTGCCTGAATGCATTTGAAGGGGACTGCAAGGAAGTTTATATTGTCAGCTATGAAAATGATATAATCGGGTTTGTTATTCTGCAGGTCTGCGGTACTTTTTCAGGATACATTCAGACAATATGCATAAGAGAAGATAGCAGAGGACAGGGTTTTGGAACAATGCTCCTGGAGTTTTGCGAACAGCGAATTCTGAAATTTTCTCCAAATGTGTTTATCTGTGTCTCTTCTTTTAACAAAGATGCTATTAGGCTGTATTATGAATTTGGTTTTAAACTGGTTGGCGAGCTGGAAAATTTCGTAAAAGAAGGATTCTCAGAATTACTGCTTCGTAAAACCGTCGGACCAAGAGTTGGATACAAAGCCCGATAAAAACATTGCCATGCTAAACAGGAGAAATTTTACCATAATTATCTTTTCTTTTCTTACTCTGCTTTCGTATAGTCAGAGGACAGTGCTCAAAGATGACAGGGTAAAGCTGAAATCTGAAATTGACAGCATTCTTCAAAGCCAGGTTGACCGCGATAAAATTCCGGGTGCAGTTGTCCTGATAAAAAAAGATAACAAGGTCATTTACCGACATGCTTACGGGTATGCTCAAAAGTATGATTTCAACCATAATCTGCTCAATCCCCCTGAGAAGATGAAAGTTAATACCCTGTTTGATATTGCTTCATTGACAAAGGTGATCGGGACTACAACATCAGTCATGTTACTGGCAGACAGGGGTCAGATCAGCATTGATGATCCGGTATGCAAGTACATTGAGGCTTTTAATACTAACCGTAAAAAAGAAATAACCATACGTCATCTTCTCACTCATACTGCCGGATTGTATGAATGGTATCCGCTTTATTATCTTGCTTCAGATAAACAGGAATGTTACAGGATAATTGAAGGGCTTCCTTTGGTGACACCGGTTGGAGAAGAACGCCATTACAGTGATCTTGGATTTGTTCTTCTTGGTGAAATAATAGAAATTGTTTCGGGTTTGCCTCTGGAACAGTTTATGAAACAGAATATTTTCCAGCCTCTTGGAATGAAGAATACAACATTCAACCCCCTTGCTTCTGGTAGTCCTGCAAAAAAAATTGCTGCAACATCGGCTGGTAATCCTTACGAAAGGAGAATGGTTTATGATTCTACCCTGGGATTCAAAATAAAAGAAATTGATCCGGAGCAATGGAACGGCTGGCGTACATATATCCTTAAAGGAGAGGTAAATGACGGAAATGCCTGGTATGCCAATGGAGGAATTTCAGGTGCGGCAGGACTCTTTTCTACTGCCAGTGATTTGCAAAAGCTTGTTGACATGCTTATTAACAAAGGATTATCAGGTTCAAAACAATTTATTTCAGAAAAGACTATCGCAACATTTCTGACAAAAGATAAATTCAATAATGGTCTTGGCTGGATGATGAATCCTGAAAATTCATTTATGAAAAATGCACCCTTGGGTTCTTTTGGTCATACAGGATTTACCGGGACCAGTATCGCTGTCATCCCACATGATAAAATCTCAGTTATACTTCTGATCAACCGTCAGAATTGCGGTTTGTCGGATGAAGGCGAATATTATAATGTAAACCCCGTCCGGCTCCAGGTATTCGAAGCCGTATCGAAATATTTGTCTGTAAAAACCAGTCTTTAGCTTTACCGGAAAGTTACTTCGGCCTTTTAAAAAAGAGAGGTCAGAATTGACCTCTCGTGCCGTTTGGTACCCCTGATGTGCAATTTACAGAATCTGAAGGGTCAGCTACCGGAACAATAACAGAAAATGAAATTCAATCCGATCTGCTATTTGGTACTTAAAAGCGGATAATAACATGCAATAAGAGATGCAGCAGGAATCTCTTCCTGTTTACCTCTTGCAAGGATCTTCTGATGATAATAACTTAACTTGTCAAGATACGTTTCGTCAGTCACGTAACCATCCCTGCCATATTTTTCATCAATCCTGTTGATCCCGAAATAGGAACCATTGCAGCTGTACATGACAGAAATACCTTCTGAAGTGACAATGTAGTTTTTACAGTTTACTTCTTCATCAACCAGGATTTCAACAGAGACCGGCGAACTGTCATAAGTGATCTGATAACATGTAACCTTTTCTCCCTCAAGCATTACAGGCTGATCGCCGACTTTGATAATGTAGTTACCAAAAGCAGTGCCAGTGGCTCCCTTTGCCACTATTTTACTGAATGTCTTTTGGTTCTGAGCGTTTGCAATTCCTGCCATAAGCAGGACAAGAACGATAATAAAAATACTCCTTTTCATAATTGAGAATTTTGTTAATGTATTAGTACTCAACATCATTCTTTCTTTTCACCAAAGTTCAGACAATTAGAGGAGTAGAACATTTCAATTTTTAAGCTATTGCTATCATTTAATTTAATATCGTTTCAATTTGAGAGAATTATCTTACAATTTTCAATCTAATTTATATTCCAAACCTGAAACTGCTTTTCTGGCTTCCTCCATATGCAGATAGACCTTATGATTATAAACAGGCTTTAACTCCCAGCTCCTTTCAAGAAACTCAAGGGCTTCCTTGTTTCTGCCCAGTTTATAAAGCCCCCAGCCTTTGCAATCATAGAAAGAGTAGTTCTCAGGACTTAGTTCTATTGCCTTATTGATAAGCTGTATGCCTTCACTGATTTCTCCATCGTTGTCAATCAGGAAACTTGCCAGATCATACATTCTTAACGGATTCTCCGGCTCCAGGGAGAGTGCCTGACTGTAAAATTGCAAAGCCTGAACCTGTAAGCCCGCTTCAGAGTAGATAGCAGCCAGGTATGATGTTATCTCTGCTTCATAAACCATATTCTCTTCAAGAAGAGATATGCCTCTGTTAATGTATTTATTTGCACTGACTGTGTCTTTATCAGTTAATTCCTGAATGGCTTTCATGCTGACTGTTGTAAGATCGTCCGGAAAGTCCCGTTCTGCTTTTCTCAAAAGCTTTTTCGCCTTTGCGGCCTGACCCGTCTTCTGATAAGCAACAGCCAGGTTGGTATAGTTTGCACTGTAAAATGGCTTCGTAGCCCTGTCCTCATATAATTCCAGTGATCTTCTGTATTCAGGGATTGCTTTAGAATATTGCTGCAATTCAAAATAGCTGTCTCCCGTATAATAATATGAAGAAGGAGCCTGATCGTCAATTTCGCGAAGTTGCCTGAGGTACTTTATTGCTTCATAAGGTGTCTTAAACAAATAAGCATGTACGATATCGGTATAAATTTTTTGTTGTAAAGACATCTGATTTTTTTTCGCATATGCTTTCAGACACCATTCTTTCGCCTCCTCGTAATTTCCCTGAAGAAAACAGATCCAGGAAATATTTACGGCGGGATAAACAAACGTCGAATCGGCAGATAATGCCAATGAAAACATTTCAATCGCATAGGTGTAATCATCTCTTTCCATTGCTTTTTCACCCTCTTTCACATACTTGTATGCTTCCGGAGATTGTGTGGAAATTTCTATGCCCTGATAGTCCCGGGATTCCCCATTGGTCAACTTTAACATTAAAAGAAAATCCCTGATCTGCACCGACAGTGAATCAACAAGTTGAAGTATATTTCCGGAGTCTCCTTCCACCTGCATGGACCTGAAAATATCTCCTGTTTCAGAATGTATCAATTGTGTATTTACCCGAATTATGCTGCCTGAATGGTTTATACTTCCGGTAACTAAGACGTTTGCGTCCATTTTCCGGGAAAATTCAGTGATTACTGAAGGGGAGATTGAACTGAAATCTTTAATCCCTTTCCTTTGAAGCAAACCTATGATTGTGCTTGTCTGCCGGATAATAAATTCTTCCGGATAGTTGGAGAGGTAACTTATAAGGTTGTCCTGAATTCCAACCTGCCAGACATTATAGGAAGAATCATTGGTTATGTTATAAAATGGCATGACTGCGACGTAAATTTCCTGTGTATCTTCATGAGAACCCGATTTAATGCGATCCAATATCTGTGGTATAATCAGGAGGGCGAATGCAAAAATCATGAAGAAAATGAATAATCCGGGGATCAATTTACCCGGATGTTTAAGGGGAAAAGAATAACGTGTAATTTCATTTTGCCCGGGCTCAGGATTAAGCCGTACCAGCTTGCCTTCTTCAAAGCTTTCTGTAATTACTTTTTTTGTGTTTCCGGGCGTATATCCGAAAAAATCATGAAAACATGAATTAAAATAGGCGGGACTGCTGAAGCCGACCCGGAATGCAACCTCGGAAGCAGTCAGATCTTCATTCCGGAGAATCTCCAATGCATTCTGCAATCGTATTTCACGGATAAATTGGTTTATGCCTTTACTAGTGATGGAATGCAACCTTTGGTATAAGCATGACTGGCTCATGCCCATGGAAACGGCAAGCTGCTTAGCTCCAAAATCTTCATTCCGGAGGTTGGCTAAAATTATTCCCGTCAGTTCAGTGATAAATAACTGATCAGACGTGTGATTTCTTACCATGGCAAAGATTCATATAAACACAATGACAGTTAACCAGGTTTGATAATTTCAGTAACCCATAGCTAAAAACCCGGACTGTACCACTTGATGTCTATCTGATCAGGCGGCCTTCCTCCACTTCAAAGGTAGCCCCATAAGATCATACAGGTTTTGCTGTGCGTCCCAAAAATTGTTCTGTGCGTCCCAAAACTGTTCCAGGCGTACCAAAAATTGTTCTGTTTGTCCCAAAACTGTTCTGTACATCCTAAAAACAGGATGTTGTTAAAATGACAATCTCTCTATATCTTGTCTCCTGATATAAAAAGAGGTCAGTGCAGACAGAGACGTCAGACCTGTATATGAAAGAGCATTCCTGACATAATGAGTGACCAGCAATCCAATTCCACCGCAAACTTAGCCTCCCCACCGGTTCCAATACAGCCCGGTCCGCCGGACCTGACTGCAGAACAGTCACGGCGACTATATTCCAGAATCACCTGGCGACTGGTTCCGCTGCTTTTTCTTTCATACATCATTGCATATATTGACCGTATCAACATAGGTTTTGCCAAGCTGCAGCTCCGTGAAGTGCTTGATGTGGACCCAACCGTCTTTGGAAGTGTGTACGGCCTGGGCGCCGGTCTTTTCTTTATTGGCTATTTTATATTTGAGGTCCCCAGTAACCTTGTCATGCAGCGTGTCGGTGCCCGTTTGTGGATTGCCCGTATCATGATCGTATGGGGTTTAGTTTCGATGTCCATGATGTTCATCAGCGGAAAGGCAGGTTTTTATTCAGTACGATTCCTTCTGGGTGTGGCTGAAGCAGGTTTCTTTCCCGGAGTGATCCTCTACCTGACATACTGGTATCCGCCCAAGGAGAGGGCCCGCATAGTCGCACTTTTTGCTTCTGGGGCGGTCCTCGCAGGTATTATTGGTTCTCCCCTTTCCGGCTCAATACTTGAACTGCAGGGCAAGGGCGGACTGGAAGGCTGGCAGTGGCTTTTTCTTCTTGAAGGGATACCGGCAGTACTCATCGGATTTGTAGTCCTCTTTGCCCTTCCGGACCGCCCCCGGAAGGTCCGCTGGCTGTCCGCCGAAGAAAAAACATGGATTCAGTCACGCCTCGACGAGGAGGCGGCTCTCTCAAAAGGGCGGTCACATATCCGGCTGTCAGAGGCTTTTTCAAGCGGCCGTATCTGGCTGCTATGCCTCATCTATTTCCTGCTGAACGTTGGCGGCTATGGCTTTGAGATGTGGTTGCCATCAATTATCAAAGGTTTCTCGGAAATGAACTTCGCTAAGGTGGGATGGATAAATGCAATTCCCTACTTTGCGGCAATGGTCGCCATGCTTATTACAGGAAGTCATTCGGACCGGACCGGGGAGAGGCGATGGCATGTTGCCATTGCTGCTGCCTCATCAGCGCTTGGTTTCGTCCTGAGTGCATATTTAAAGAACCCTTATCTTGCCATGGCCTCACTTACCCTTGCCTTCGTCGGACTGAAATCCACCATGGGCCCCTTCTGGGCTCTCGGAACAGCCTTTCTGAGCGGTACCGCAGCAGCAGGCGGGATCGCACTCATAAACTCTGTAGGTAACCTCGGAGGATTTGCCGGCCCGATACTTGTAGGGATCATCACAGACAGGACCGGGAGCACGGGCACTTCACTTTTAATCCTCGGCGGAGCACTCCTGCTGATGGGACTGCTGGTTCTGACCGTTCACCGGAATCAGGATAAAACATAACTTTTAAAGCACCGCCGATTTCAATCCGGTTGAAAAAAATCAGAACCAAAAAGTTTTTGACGCATAATATTTTTGTCCTTTGAATTTAATTTACGTTTGCATTTAAAATTCCCTGCAAACCCGGACGAACAAATGGAAAAAACAAACAGGATCCTTTCGATAGACATTATGCGGGGACTTACGCTGTTCCTGATGCTTTTTGTAAACGACTTATTTGTACCGGGCGTACCTCACTGGATGGTACATACTCATGCTGATTTCGATGGGATGGGTCTGGCCGATTGGGTATTTCCGGGATTTCTGTTTATAGTTGGACTCTCAATTCAATATGCAATTAACTCACGTTTAAAGGAGGGTCAGTCAAAAAAGAAGATCTTCGGACATGTTGTTCTCAGAACATTGAGTTTACTGCTAATAGGAGTCCTGATGCTTAATTCCGAAAGACTTAATCAGGAGTTAAGCGGAATAAATTCAAATCTGTGGGCTATCTTAATGTATGTTTCCGTATTCCTGATCTGGAATAAATACCCGGTTAATGAAAAACTGAAGACGCTTTTTATTGGTTTAAGAATTCTTGGAATTGCGGGTCTTGTCCTCTTAGCTATTGTTTTCAGAGCCGGGGAGCCTGGAAATATATCGTGGTTCCATACAGAATGGTGGGGTATTCTTGGATTAATCGGATGGGGGTACCTCGTTGCAGCATCAGTCAACCTGTTAATCGGCCCGAAACTATGGCCGACAATTGCTGTCTGGCTGTTTTTCATTATGATGAATATACTGTCGTCGCTTGGTTTAACAGATTTCCTTGATTTCATTAAACCGGTCTTCGGAGTCATTATTAATGGCGATGTGCCTTCAGTTGTTCTGGCAGGCCTGGTCATAAGCCTGATCCTGCAAAAGAGTATGCTGACACCGGTAAAGAAAACCGGTATAATTATCCTGATAGGTGTTTTTTCTATTTTGACAGGTTTCTTTCTGCGTCACTGGTTTATAATTTCAAAAATTCAGGGTACCCCAAGCTGGACGATGATATGCAATGGAATAAGCATGATCGTGTTTTCCCTTCTGTACTTCATAATCGACATTCACAAAAAGGTTAAATGGGCCAGCATTTTTAAGCCTGCCGGACAAAACTCCCTCACAACATACCTTGCTCCTGATATTATTTATTATGCGGTCTGGGCGCTTGGCCTGCCTATATTCTTCTACAAACAGGATGTCAGCCAGTGGATGGCAGTACTTGGTTCTGCGGTCTGGGCCCTGGCAATGGTGGGCTTCGCGGCTTTGCTTGCAAAAATAAATATAAGGCTGAGGCTTTGATTTCTTAAAGGCTGTTACGGTGGTTTTTCCCTGATACTACCGTCACGGGTTGTTTCCTTATACCCTGCAAACATGCAATTCACAAGAGTAATTCCTCCGTTTACCGATATTTTATTCATTAAGCTTTGTTGCAATCTTATTTTTGAGCACGATTCATAACCTTAAATAACTACCTGATGAAAAAGATTACGCTTTTATGTCTTGCAATTCTTACTAGCTTTTCTGTTATGGCCCAAAACACTGTTAATCTCAAAATGAACCTTGAGAAAAACAATGTTTACCGGTTAAAGTCTGTTTCGGAGCAAACTATTACGCAAACGATAAACGGGGTTCAGCAAACCACTGAATCAAAAGTCGATTATACGCTCTCTATGAAAATGATTGATGCGACGGCCGATTTTATAATCACTGAGATGCATTTTGATACCCTGTCGACAAGTACGAACACAATGGGAAAAACGGCCAGCTACAGTTCCGTAAATGAAGGGGACATCAAATCATCGGAAACGGCTGATGTTTTGTCAAGCATAATGAACAGGCTAAGTAAAAATGCCCTGTATGTTAAACTGGATTTCACAGGCAAGCCGCTTGAGATTATAAATTTAAAATTGCTGTCCGACCTGGTTCTGAAAGATACAAGTTCCATTACCCTTACCGGCCCGACTGCCGAAGCTGTTAAAAAGCAAATAGTAAATTCGGTCAGCGACAGCGACTTGAAAACGATGGTCGAAATGTTTACATGGGGTTTACCGGGCAAACAGGTTTCCGTTGGTGATGAATGGATTATCACGCAACAGATCAGTTCCGGCGGAATGATGCTCGATATAATAACCACCTATCATCTGGACGGCATAGATGGCAACAATGCAAATATTACCGCCTCAGCAGATATAAAAACTTCAGCGAATGCAGTTCCTATCCAGTCGGGTGGCGCCACCGTGACCTATGACGACATAAAAGGATTAAGCAAGTCAGACATGGTGATTGATATCCGTACCGGTCTTATAGTTGAAACCAGCGGGAAGACACATATTACCGGAAATCTTGGTGTCAGCGGTCCGGGTTTCAGCATTCAGATGCCTATGGATATTAACGGGGAATCAAAAGTAGTTGCTCTTTAGCAAAGTTAATTACAGATAAAATGGGGAAATATATTGTCTGGTTACTTCTTGTAACCACCGTAACTGCTCAGGCTCAGAACATCAGGGGAAAAGTTTGCCTTGAAGAAGACAGATCTCCTGTACCGTTTGCTACTGTTGCACTGGTTCAACTGCCCGACTCAGCAATGATTACAGGAGTTATTACTTTAACTGACGGCGGTTACACACTTGAAAAAGTAAAGCCCGGGAATTATTTTATCAGAGTGAGTTTTGTTGGTTATGAAACAAGCGGCAAAAGTACAGTTGTGGCAGAAGGAGATGCCGAAGTTGCGGTTGATACAATTTTTTTACATGAGACCACGGCATCCATAGGTGAAGTCACAGTTACGGCTGAGCGACTGAAAGGGAAGGAACTGGTTGACCGGACTGTATATGCCATTCCTGAAGTAGTATCCAAATCATCAACTAACGGGTACGATCTCCTGAAAAAAATACCACAGGTTAATGTCGACTTTCAGAACAATGTGACGCTCAACGGCAGCAGCAATTTCATAATCCAGGTCGATGGAAGGGAACGCGATAAGGAATACCTTGCCAGACTTCTCCCCTCTGATATCGAAACCATTGAAATTATCAGCAATCCGTCCGGCAAGTACGAAGGCAACATCGACGGCGTGATAAGCATCATCCTGAAAAAAGAAGCAAGGTACGGGATGAACGGAAATATCGGATTCTCACTTAAACCGTTCAATAAGATCACAAGGTCGGAAACAGGCAGCCTCGATTATGCATTCGGCAAAATAACATTTTATGTCACTGCAGTGAATTTCTCACAGAGTCTTGATATAACCAACACTCAGGAGAGTATTTTTGAAATGAATGATTCGACAATCAGCATGTCGGGTGACGGAGACATAAAAGTGACAATGACAACAGTAAACACCGGATTTGATTACTACATCAATGATAAAAACAGCCTCAGTTTTAATGCCAGTTACAAACCGTTGGTGCAGAATATAGACTTGTTCAGCGAGACTTTGCTTTCGAAAAACGAGACTCCCATGCATACAATATCAGCGCCCTACATCAATGATTATAAAAGTAATGAGACATCATTATCACTTTTTTACAAAAAGGCATTTAAAAATCCAATTCAGGAATTCACCGGCGAAGCCAGTTACTACCACTTCGGTTCAGATGAAACAAATGACTTTACAAATACAAGGTACCTGTATAACTCAGATTCAATTATCAGCACCTTTGCCAGAACGGAGAATAATCTGAATACGCGGGATTACTATTCAGTCAAATTAAACTATGTCCACCCATTGGGGATGTCAGCAAAAATTGAAGCAGGATATCAGTTTTATTATCAGAAAATGGGCTACGATTTCATAATAAATAATGAGGAATCCAATAACCTGTTCGAATATGCCGAGTTTCGGAATTCGATCTATGGCGGAATTACATATAATCTGAAAAAGATTGGATTTCAGGCTATGCTGAGGACGGAAAACAGCCAGATTAATGCTGATTCAGTCTCCGAACCCGTTTATACCTGTTTCCTCCCGTCTGTCAATCTTCAATATAAATTCTCGGCATCACATAATCTCAAATTTACCTATAACAGGAGAATTAACCGGCCGGGAATTTATGATATGAGTCCCTATTTCAAAGTGGATCAGAATTATAACATCACCCAGGGGAACCCCGATCTGAAGCCCGATTACCGTGACCGTCTGCAGCTTACATACACCTGGAACTTCGGCAGCAATTACTTATCACCATATGCCTACACTGAATTCTTTTCAGATAAGGTAGGAAACGTATATCAGGTAATCAGTTCTCCTGACAACAATTTCCTGACCACATTCACAAAACCCTTTAATCTGCTTAACGGCAATGAACTGGGGGGAGGCATTAATACCATGCTATGGTTTGTAAATATCAATGCAAGAATATACAAGGGGCATTTCAACGAATACACGGGGCCAACAAGCACATTACCTTCCACAGATTACTTTTCCTTCAGCATTACAAGCTACGCATATGCCAATCTCGACAAGAAAAAGAAAATAACTGCATTTGCATTTCTGAGCTATGAGGGAGTCAACGTAAACGCACAGTCCAAAACATACAACACTCCTTTTTACGGTCCCGGTGTTCAGGCTCAGATAAAAAACCACACAATTGGTGTGGTCTGGCTTCTGCCTTTTTCAACTAACGTAAAACTAAACAGGACTGAAACCGAAACGACTGGTTACACTTCCACAAACGTTGTCGGATTTGACGCTTCCAATTACATCCAGTTCATGTATTCCTATAAATTCAACAAGGGGAAGAATGTCAAAAAGCTCGACAGGAAGGTCGAAGTGGAGAGCGACAGTAAAAGCAAAGCCATCATGAACTGAGTATTTCAATTTCCCAGTTTCCACCTGATAAATTCGGCTATACCTTTCTTAAAGTCGAATGAGGGATTATAATCCAATTCCTTCCTTGCTTTGCTGATGTCAGCAAATGTCGCATTTACGTCTCCGGCCTGAAAGGGCAGGAACTCTTTGATCGCTTTTTTGCCGAGGGCATTTTCAATTGTTTCTATCACCTCTGAAAGCGAAACTTTCCTGGACTCACCAATATTATAAATGTCAAATCCTTTCAGACGACTGATGGAATTGTAAATCCCCTGAAGTATATCATCAATGTATGTATAATCCCTGACCGAGTTTCCATCACCATAGATTTGTATGGGCCTGTTGTCAAGGATCTTGTTTGTGAAACTGTGTATTGCGAGATCCGGCCTTTGCCTGGGACCATAGACGGTAAAAAAGCGGAGACAGAAAATATCAAAACTGTATAAACTGTGATAGGTGCTGCAAAGCAGTTCACAGGCTCTTTTTGAAGAAGCATAAGGTGAGATCGGGCTGTCAACCGCATCTGATTCTGAGAACGGTAATTTTGAATTATTCCCGTAAACGGAAGAACTGGAAGCAAATATCATTCTGCTGACACCGAGCTGCCGCATCGTTTCTAAAACGGTCAGCGTCCCATTAACATTCACATCATAATAGAGGAATGGATCTGCAATTGACGGACGGACCCCCGCCATCGCAGCTAAATGAATCACAAGATCCGGCTTGCTTTCCTTGAATATTTCTGCCAGTCCTGACTTATCACGTATGTCAGCCCTGAAGAGATTGAAATCTTCTCTGCTTGTAATGGCAGAGATGTTTCGTTCCTTAATTCCGGGATCATAAAAACTGTTGAAATTATCCACGCAGACCACCTTATAATCTGCCTTAAGAAGATACTCACAAAGATGTGATCCTATAAATCCGGCTCCTCCTGTGACAAGTATGCAGCCCTTTTTCTTATTTGCCATATATTCTTCAGTCATTATTTCCATGCCCGGTTCAGGACCGTTAAATGGAAGCTGAAAAGTTAAACAAAAAAGTTTCTTGCCCGAGATATTTTTTTTTACCTTGTAACATTCTTCATGATTATGGAGAATGCACTATAAACTCAGATCTCGACAGAGAGGAAAAATGAACCTTTAGTTGTGTTAAACTCACTCTTTAAACTGAATTATATAAGATACGGCCTTCTTTTACTGGCCGTATTGCCGCTTTGTATTTTTCGTGATTTTACTTCTGTTAACGAACTGCGATACCTGAGTATAGCCGATGAAGCATTGAGAACCGGTTCAATCTTCACTTTTACAAACCATGGGATTGATTATGCCGACAAACCTCCGCTTTACTTCTGGATAGTTATGGCAGGAAAAATGATTTTCGGGAAGCACAGTTTGCTCTTCCTTGTGCTTTTCTCATTTGTGCCAGCCCTGGTTATTCTTCAAACTATGGACAGTTGGGTCAGAGACCGTCTGACACAGAACGAGCGCCTGCTTGCGCAACTGATGCTTATAACCAGTGTCTATTTTTTAGGCCCTGCTGTCTATCTGCGGATGGATATGCTGATGTGCATGTTCATCGTCCTTTCGATGTATGCATTTTTTAAAATGTACAGCGGCAGTACTAAAAAGCGCTATACCTGGCTTTTCCCGGTTTATGTTTTCCTTGCCCTGTTCACAAAAGGTCCGGTGGGGATAATTGTCCCGCTGGTATCTACCCTGGTTTTTTTAATCATCAAACGCGACCTGAAATCGATCGGCCATTACTGGGGATGGAAAACATTATCAATAATTTTAGTGCTATGCGGTATCTGGTTTGCAGGCGTCTACCGGGAAGGCGGAAGTCAGTACCTTGAGAACCTGCTGTTCCACCAGACTGTAGACCGGGCCGTAAATTCATTCCACCACAAGGAGCCCTTTTATTTTTACTTTTTATCATTCCTCTACTCGCTTGCCCCATGGTCGCTTTTAGTTGCCGGGGTCTTAATTGCAGGTTTGATAAAAAAATCTGCAGATTCTGATGTTGAACGGTTCTTCCTGGTTATTGCCCTTTCCACATTTACGGTGCTGTCACTTTTCAGCTCCAAGCTAGCCATCTACCTGCTTCCGGCTTTCCCGTTCTTCGTTTACATCTCTGTCCTGTGGCTGGCAAAAAACGGTTGTGCATGGTGGACGTTTCTGCTTGCATCGGTCCCTGCCCTCCTTCTCCTGTTGATACTCCCCGGGATCATTGTTGCTAATGCATTTTTCCTGCCTGATGAAATTGACATTTCCTGGCTGGTCTTTCTGGCAGCATTTATTTTATCTGTTTCGGGTTTCCTGGCGGCGAGGTTTCTTTTTAAACGCAACCTTAACAGCGGGATAATTACCATGTGCATCGGAATCCTGATTTCAATTTTTACAGTATCATTTTCAGTTCCAAAATATAACTATATGATCGGCCTTGGGGAACTGTGCAAAAAAGCCATGGAAAGAGCAGCCGGTCATGACAATCCGAATTTCTATTATTGCAAAGTGTTTCGGGGAGGTAATCTTGATGTTTATCTCGGCAAAGAACCACTGAAACTTGAAATTAAAGATCTGTATGCCCCGGACGGCAAAATTGAAAAACCAGCTATACTTTTCCTTGGGAATAAGGCTGTCGAACGGTATGATTCCCTGCAGCTCTATATAAAAGGAAAATATGTATATAAGTCCGGCAATTACAGTTTTGTTGAGATCGAATGATGGAATTATGAACGACTGCCTGGAAAAACAGCACCTAAATATTGCAAATGGATTTTGAACTGACAATCATCGTTCCCGTCTATAATGAAGAAGGGAACATTGAAAGACTGTATAAAGAGCTCTGCCGGTTTCTTGATAGTTCCGTGATGAAAGCCAAAGTGCTGTTTGTCAACGACGGATCTAAGGATAACAGCTTAAAAAAAATCAAAGAGATTTGTGAGAGTTCAGACAGCTTCACATATTGCTCGTTTGACCGCAACTATGGGTTAAGCGCAGCAGTCAAAGCCGGATTCGATTACTCTGAAACACCATGGACAGGTTATATGGATGCTGATCTCCAGACTACTCCCATGGATTTCAATATCTTACTGGCATTCACAAGTGAATATGACCTTATTACGGGAGTCAGGCTGGACAGGCGGGATTCCACAGTGAAAAACATCTCCTCCCTGATAGCAAACAAAATCAGGAGGGCATTCACCCATGACGGAATGGATGATACAGGTTGTCCGCTGAAAATTATCAGGACTGACATTGCCAAACGAATTCCAATGTTTAACGGATTGCACAGGTTCCTGCCTGCAATGGTATTGCTTCAGAACGGGAAGATAAAGCAGGTGCCGGTCCGTCATTTTCCGAGAACAGAAGGCAAGTCAAACTTTCACCTCTGGAACCGTCTTACGGGACCGCTGGCGGACTGTTTTGCCTATCTGTGGATGAAAAAAAAGTACATCAACTATAAGGTTGAAGAATCCAGCCAAAATCTCTGATAATTACGATGAGTAACTGGATAATTTATGCGATTGGATTTCTTGCACAACTGCTGTTTTCCAGCCGGATCTTTTTGCAGTGGATCGCTTCCGAAAGGCAAAAAAAAGTTCTTGCTCCTCACCTGTTTTGGGAGATCAGTCTTTTCGCTTCAGTGCTTCTGTTTATTTACGGATACCTGCGTAATGACTTTGCCATAATGTTAGGCCAGGTCATCACCTATTATGTTTACATAAGAAATATCCAGCTTGAACACCAGTGGGAAAAAATCCCTAAATGGCTGAGAATCTTTATATACTTCTTCCCAACAATTATTCTGATATACGGTTACAACAATAATATCCTGGATAAAGTAAACCTTTTCAATAAAGAACATATCGCACCGGTGCTGATGGTCCTGGGCATAATCTCTCAGGTACTGTTCACCTTAAGGTTTGTGTATCAATGGGCATACTCGGAAAGAAGAAAGGAATCAATGCTGCCCATGGGCTTCTGGATATTGAGTTTTACCGGTTCCTTTCTGATATTCATTTATGCGATCTTCAGAAAAGATCCGGTTCTCTTTATAGGGCACCTTTCAGGTCTGGTGGCTTATTCAAGGAATATTTTCATCCTCAGGAAGTACGGTGCGTAAACTGTTAAGTGATGGTTTAACTTATCAGAATTAGCGTCTGACAGTACTGATAATAATTACTTATTCCTAGGTATTGCAACGCCCTCAGACCGTGATTAATTTTGAATCTCATGGTTAAAATGAATAAACATATGGCGAAGCTCCCGAATTTCAGATCTGGTAAACAAGGAATTCAAATAATGATTCAATCATTCAGAAAACCGTTTGCTTTTTTAAGCCTTGGTTTTCTGCTGCTTTTTATCGGATATCAGCCCCTTGCAGCTCAGGCATCAGCCCCTGAGAAAAAATGGAATTTCCTTACCGATGTATACCTGATGTTCCCCTACATGGACGGCGAGATAGGCATTGGTGAATCACTTATCTTACCGGTGGAAGCCAATCCTGGCGATATATTCAGTAAGCTGAAAATGGGTGCAATGTTGTACCTCGAAGCACAGACTGACAAGTGGGCGATAACCTCGGATTTGGTTTACATGAACCTGAAACAGGATGTGACACCCGGGACAATTGTGACTTCAGGAAACGTAAATGCAAAACAGTTAATCTGGGAGGCAGCCGGCCTTTACCGGATCACACCTTTCCTGGAAGCAGGCGTCGGCGGCCGTTTGAACTACCTTGAAACGGGTATCGATGTTTGGCGAAAAGTAATTCCATCAGGGACTGAAGAAGTCACAGGAGTGAAATCAAAGACCTGGTTCGATCCGGTTGTGATCGCCAGGCTGACAACTGACATAAATGATAAATGGCTTTTCCAGTTCAGGGGAGACATCGGCGGTTTTGGAGTTGGGTCGGACTTAACCTGGCAGCTCCATGCTACTGCAGGTTACAGATTTAGCAAGCTATTCCAGATGTCTCTGGGTTACAGGATTTTGTCAACTGACTACAAGACAGGTGAAGAGCCGACGGAATTTCTTTTTGATGTAAATGAATTTGGCCCGGAGATAAGGTTTGGGTTTAATTTCTGATGACATGAGAGTCAATTTTCAAAATAGTTTGATAATCTTTTGATGTATAATAGTTATACTGACATGCCGTCAAAATCAACATCAAATAAATGAAATAAGTAATCCTGGTTTTCATGCTA
Organism: uncultured Bacteroidales bacterium; assembly: GCA_963780735.1. Taxonomy (GTDB): domain Bacteria; phylum Bacteroidota; class Bacteroidia; order Bacteroidales; family VadinHA17; genus SR-FBR-E99. Next base: position 19,082 of record CAWADB010000007.1, on the reverse strand, counting down.
TTGGTACAAAAGATTGAAAGCAAATTTGTTACCCGATTTTGATAGAGGTCATAGTCAGGGAACCTGCTACCGCTTTATCGTTAAATATTTCTACACTTTCATTTTCCTCCTTCAATGCCAGCGAATACAGCAACGGAAGGTAATGTTCAGGCGTGGGAATTGCCAGGTCAAAAGCCCTCCCAAGTAGTTTATAGTTAATCAGAGATTTATGGTCATTGGAGAGAATAAACTTTTTCATTTTTTCATTCGCTTCAATCGCCCAGTCGTAGCCGTACCCGGGTTCCTCCATTTTATCCCAGCTGACCATCCCGAGATTATGTACCATATTCCCGCTTCCGATTATAAGCACCCCTTTTTTACGAAGAGATGAAAGTTCTTTCGAAAGATCATAATGATATTGAGGTGATTGGAGATAATCAAGGCTAAGTTGAATTACAGGTATATCAGCATCCGGATAAAGATGTTTTACCACGCTCCAGCATCCATGGTCAAGGCCCCATTTATCGTCGAGACCGATCTCAGCTTTTTTAATCAGGGCTTTAGTCTCTTTTGCCAGTTCAGGACTACCCGGTGCAGGATACTGTACCTCGTAAAGCTCCGCTGGAAACCCACCGAAATCATGAATGGTCCCGGGCTTTTCCATTGCTGTTACAAATGTGCCTCTTGTTTCCCAGTGAGCCGAGATGCAAAGGATGGCATCGGGTTTTGGAATCGTTTTTCCAATGTTACGCCACCCTGTGACGAACTCATTCTCTTCTATTGCGTTCATCGGGCTGCCATGCCCAAGAAAAAGTACGGGCATCATTTGTGTATCCCTCATAAGGGTCGCTATCCTATTCATTGCGCTTAATTTTATTATTCCGGCAGTAACTGGCAGTTGTTTTCGCGTGAATGGACCGGACAAGTGTGATCAGGGTGTCCGGATTTTGTAGTTGCATCAGCCTTATTACAATTTCATAATCCTCTTTTTAAACAACTGGATAGAAGCGAATGTCATGACAAGCCCGATGCCCATTAATATGAGTATTTTTGGAAGGATTTCTTCCAGCGGCAGCACCCTCCAGAACAGGTCATAAAATCCCTGAATTCCCCAGTAATTAACACTCAGCAAGAGCAATCTTCTGAAGTACTGCGGGCATTATAAACAGAGGGATCATGCTTCCCCCGATAGCCGACATGACAAGAATAATAATGGTACTGAGATTTTGTGCCTGCTGACGTGTTTTGGCAACAGCAGCCAGGAAAATACCCAGGCTTGAAACAGCAAAAGATGTAGCTGTTATCATTAAGATCAATCCCGGGATATTGACGCTCAGGTCCATATTTAAAACGAGCCAGGCAAAAATGAACATCGTTGTCAGCTGAAGTATCGAGATAAAAAAAGCAAACAGCATTTTGCTATAGAGGATTGTACTGCCCTTCAGGGGTGAATAGAGCAACCTGTTTATTGTTCCGTTCTCCTTTTCTTCAAGTATGCTTGTACCCACACCGGCAACACTGAAGAGCAGCATAAGTATGGCGGTACCTGCAACGGCTTGTATAAGTCCCAGCTTTGTGTCATTTTTCTCCCCGACTACAGAGGTCCACTTTATTACCGGCGTGTTATCGTTATTATCTGTTGCGTTTCTGGCGATATTATCGGTAATGTTCTTGTCAATATAAGGAAACTGACCTTTCAGATAATTCTCAATTCTTTTTTTAACAACTATTTTACCTGTCGAAGCCATCAAAGTGCTGATCAGGTTTTGCTGGAGAACAGCGATTTCCATTTCCCTTGACCTGTCATACACCATCTCAACGGGTGATGCATTTCCGGCGAACAGGGAATCCTGAAATCCTTTTGAAATAATTAAAGCACAAGCATAGTTTCCATTGATTACCAATTCTTCAGCGTTTACAGAATTTGAAATAACTGTTCTGATATCCTTTAAGGAATCAATACTGCTGATAATTTCCTGTGAAGAGACCGTCTGGTCAAGATCCGTAATCAGTAACCTGACAGGTTCAGACCGGCCATCAAATTCACCAATTCCTCCATAAGCAAATGCAAAAAGGCTTATCAAAATCAGTGGCAGCAAAAATGTGAGAATGACAGAGCGCTGATCATGAAAAAAAAGCATTAAATCTTTTTTGAATAGCTTAAACATAATTTAGTCTCTTAATTTCTTCCCTGTCAATTTCAAAAAGATAGATTCCAAATTCGTTCCCCGGGTAGAAATTCTTTCGATTACTCCACCGGCATTCCGTATATGGTTTGTAACTATTGAAATTTCATTACTGACATTCTCACAATCCATCTCCAGGGTCTTTGAGGTATTGTCAAATCTGATCAGTGGAATTGCCGACCTGATACTGGCAATTGTTTCATTATTAAAATCTACCAGTTTAATTGTCAGCTTGTCTTTGGCGTCACTTATTTCCCTCAACTCCTTAAGAGTGCCAAGAGCAATAATACGGCCGACATCCATAATGGCAATCTTATCACAAAACCTTTCAGCCTCTTCCATATAATGAGTTGTGTATATTATTGTCATCCCTTCATCATGTAATCTCTCTATGACCTCAAAAATATGATTCCTGTTTTGAGGATCAACACCAACAGTCGGTTCATCGAGAACTAAGATCTTAGGATTATGCAATAATGAGCAGGCAATATTAATCCTTCGCTTCATTCCCCCTGAAAAGGTTTTTATTCTGTCCCCCTTTCTCAGTGACAGATCCACTACCTCAAGGGTTTGATTTACTTTTTCCCTCAGGACCGGTTTCGGGATATTATACAATCCGCCCCAGAACATAAGGTTTTCAAAAGCTGTCAGCTCTTCATACAGGGCAATTTCCTGCGGGACTACCCCCATTATCAGCTTAATGGCATTTCCATCGCCCTTGATATTAACCCCGTCAATGATAACATCTCCCTTATCCGGTTTAACTAAAGTGTTTAATATGTTTACTATAGTTGATTTGCCTGCACCGTTCGGACCCAGAATACCAAATATCTCTCCTTTGTCAATAGAAAAACTGACATTCTTAACGGCCTCAATACTTTCGAAAGACTTCGAAACAGACCTTACTGTTATCATTTTAAAATATTACGATTAATCATCTTCATATTCTAAGTCCGGAAAATTAACTTGCCTAATTCCAGACTTTTTTCCCAAAGTTCGTAAGCTGCCTCTTTATCCAGGGCGGGAGGTGCGGGTTCCTCTTCAGTGGTTAAATTAAAAAAACTTCCGCTGACAGCTTCCACCTCTTGTGAAACTCCAAGATAGTACAATGCTTCGGCAGATATTTCAGGCGATCTTAATTTTCTGTCGATAAAGTTCCTTTTAAACCAAAGGTACACAGGTCCGTTTTCCTGACCTGTATCGGTCTTGACAGCTCCCGGATGCATCGCATTTATCGATACGCCCGTATTTTGGAAATGTTCCTTAAAAACGATCATGGATAATAGCTGAGCAAGTTTAGCCGAACCATAACTTTGTAAGCCTGAATACCTGCGTTTTTCCCAATTCAGATCATCAGTTTTCAATCCCCAGGCGGCAAAACGGTGACCTTCGGAATTAACCATAATAATTCTGGCATTTCCCTGGGATTTCAGCTTTGCCATTAAAACAAAATTTATAATAAAGGAAGTGAGGTATTGAACCACAAAAACCTTTTCCAGTCCATCAGATGTTAATTCTCTTTTTGTCAGGTAAATACCTGCATTATGTATCAACACATCTATCGGTTTATCAAGCTTTAACAGTTCCTCCGCCACCTGATGAATATCCTTCAAATTGCTCAGATCAGCTATTTTGTATTCGCATTTGACTCCGAATTCATTTTCAATTTCAAGTCGTAAGGCCTCTGATTTTTCCACGTTGCGGTTTATGCATAAAAGGTTTGCACCATGGGAGGCAAATTTTCTGGCTGAATGGTAACCTATACCCGATGTAGCGCCTGTAATAACAACAAGTTTATTGTTGAAGTCATCAGTGCAGATTCGGGGGGTTGACCGGTTATTTCTGATCATTGCAGAAATGTTGGACCACTCGTATTCCCTGAAATACTTTGCAAACTTCTTATTCTTCATATATACCAGCTACCTGACTGACTTCAATCAATTTCATACAATTACGTAATCTGCCCTGACCTTTTAGAAATACATGCCAATAGCAAATACATAATCCTGATTACGTAGCGGAACAGGGTCTGCCCCTGAAGCATTAGGCATTGCCAATGTGTTCCACCCAACTGTCATTCGGACATCAAAGAAAAAATCCTTATTGAGCAGTTTGAAATCCGTGCCGGCTCCATATACAAATGAATAGTCGAAAGTATCAAGACCTTTCATATCGCCCGATTCCGGCACTATGATCGGAGCTCCGCCCATATCGATTGTACTTGTAATATTGTAATCTCCATTCAATAATAATGACAATGCTATGCCGGTGCTGCCGTAAATACCAAAATTCTTTATTTTGACAAATCTGTATTTTAATATTAATGGCATCTCGAAATAATTCAGATTATATTCAGAGACTGTATTTACGTTAACAGGCTCGCTGATAGTGACATCCTGCCTTGATCCCTTCATGGCATATAAGAGTTCCTGTTGAATGCCTACCGATTCAGTTATCGGAATATATAATAATATGCCTCCTGCAAATCCATTTCTGCCTTTAGAATCAACAGTATAAATGTTTTCGGCAGGAGTGATACCGTATTGGGTTGCCAGACTGTAGCCGGCTTTCAACCCGAAACGAATTCCGGTCTGGGCATTTACAGTTCCAAGAGAAAGTAAAGACATAAACAATAAAATGCTGATAACCTTTTTCATAATCCCTTTAATTAGTTTTATTTAACGTTGTAAATTATTTCAGATTAATAAGTTCAACCAAACTTTTTAATCATAAACCGTCTGTAAGCTTTGCCGAATCTTGGGATATTATCAAAAATATCTCCCCACAGATCATAATAATCTCTTTGTTCTGAGATTTTCCCTTCCTCATTCAAAGTAAGCCGGGTTGAACCGTAAAGTACGGAGCTCGGATATTTCTTAAAACTGAGAGTCATTTCCCATTCGAGGAAGATTATATTCTCAACCATGGCAGAATTGACAATCTTCATTTTCAGGTCTTTTGAACGTTTTGTCAGACGTTCCGTCATCGCTGTAAATTCCTTTATCCCGTGAATTTCCTGGATGGAATCCCTGAAATATATGTCGTCATCGTAATAGGGGATAATGTGCGACCAGTCAGGCTTACCTTCGGTGTTGTAGGTTTTGCTCCATAAATCCAGTACTAAATCTTTTGTCAGCATAGAAAGCCAGGTTTAATCCGGGAGACAATAATAAATAATCATAAAAATCATCCAAAAGTAATGAAATTATCAGAGGCTTATTATAACAACATCATTAACAAAAGTGCTTTGAAAACAAGTTGCAGAATATTTTCCAATCATTCATCACAGTATGGGGACAGTCAACTCTTCACAGTATCAGTTCTTTTCAGCAGGAGACAGATCTTTAAAGCTTCATCTGCATGGCGCTGAGTCTCTGTCTGTGAATTCGAAAATATAAACTACTTTCCCTGACCGGTCAGCGACATAAGTCACTCTTCCCGGAACAAATCCGAATAACCCGCCGGGAACGCCAAATAATTTTCTTACAATATTCCGCTCATCACTTAAAAGGGTGTATTTGAGCCGGTTTTTTTCCGCAAAATCCTTATGGCTTTCAACCGACTGGCCACTTATGCCGATGACAATTGCATCTACCTCTTCAAACACATCTGCAAGATCACGAAAATAGCAGGCTTCCTTTGTGCAGTTCAGGCTGCCATCCTGCGGATAGAAAAAAATAACCAGTTTTTTCTTTCCAATGTAAGTGCTTATATCCAGGATATTGCCATTCTGATCAGGCAGCGAAAAGGCTGGTATAATATCTCCAATCTGAATTTTTTTCATCATATAATGTTTTATATTTTTCCCCCTTTTCAGTTGACAGTAACAATAATTTCAATTCGTTGCTATATTTCCTAGCATGCCCCTGAAAATAAAACTATGGAACGGCAGAACACTGTACCAGTATAGTCTGCCCGCCAGGCCAACCGGTCTGAAAGTTGCGGTCTGATGCAGCATATTCTTATCATCAATTCTGAATTCCAGCCAGGCCTCTCCAGGAAGTTTCATTTCGGCATACAGCAGCAGTCTTTTTTCTCTCTTATCGGCAATCAGTACGCGCCAGAAATCGAGGGTGTCACCCGGCGATATTTCAGTCTGGTTCTTCCTTCCCCTTCTTAAGCCTACGCCGCCGAACAGTTTATCCATAAAACCGCGAACGCCCCAGAGCCAGTCGGCGTAATACCACCCGTTACTGCCGCCGATTGACCATATTTTATCAATGACCCTTTCAATGTCATCGATATGAAGATTCCTTTTATCAAAATAACATCCATTAACCGGCACTTCAGCATAACGTGCAATCCCTTTATTTAAAGTATCGGATGTGAGTGCATCTTTCCAGCTCGAGGGAACCTGATTCAACTCGATCTTTTCAAAAGCCTCTTTTATTGCATCCTCATAACTGACCGGAGTAATTCCAAGAAGCTCTTTCAGATTATTATCCTTGCATATAACCTCAATTTTCATGCTGTCGACCAGGTTCTGTGCAAGCGAGTAGGAAGTCGATGTGATAAAATAGAGCCAGTAGGATGAAAGTTTGGGCGTCATAACCGGAACAATACCTATCTTTCGCTTAAGCCCCCTGACCTTTGCAAATCTTAAAAGCATCTGCTTGTAAGTCATGATATCAGGGCCACCGATGTCATAACTCTGGTTATAAGTTGCAGCGTTAAGCAGTACACCTGAAAGGAATTCAATTACATTTCTTATTGCAATTGGTTGCGATTTTGTCTCAAGCCATCTCGGAGCAATCATCACAGGCAGTTTCTCCACCAGGTCGCGGATAATTTCGAAAGAGGCGCTACCCGAACCAATGATGATCCCTGCCCTGAGTGTTGTTAATGAGTAAGACCCTGAACCGAGTATCCTTTCTACATTTCTTCGACTGGCAAGATGCTTTGACAGTATTTCCTCATTTACTATTCCGCTGAGATAAATAACCTGATGCGCCCTGGTTCGTTGAATGCAGTTCCTGAAATTGACAGCAGAGGTCTCCTCCATTTTCTCAAAGTCACCGGTTGAATTCGACATCGAGTGAATAAGGTAGTAGGCTGCATCAATGTCAGAGGGAATGCTTTCAAGTGTCTCTGTCTTCAGAAAATCAACCTCAATTACTGACAAAGACTGCGACCGGTACCTGTCAGTATCAAACCGGGCTTTATCACGTACACAACAAATTACTTCATGGCCATTGTCAAGCAAAACTGGCAGTAATCTCTTTGCAATATATCCTGTTGCGCCTGTAAGGAGTATCTTCACCTGGTAAATCTTTTTAGCTAAACAATCTTTGTAGTGGAATAGTTCCTGCTAAGGAAATACTTTTTGTGCAGCCATGGATAGGAATAATGATTTGTCAGGCTAATTTTGATTAATTTTATTCCCCTAAACCTCAAAATACTGATGCCATGTTTGTGAAACTGTTTTTAATTGCGTTACCGGTCTTTTTTGTCATTGATATGACCTGGCTGGTCCTTGTGGCAAAAAAGTTTTATCAGCAGCAGATTGGATTTCTGATGAAACCGGATATTAACTGGTTTGCTGCAATTATATTCTATTTATTGTTTATTGCAGGGCTGGTACTATTTGTCATTTCACCGGCTGTTGAGAAACATTCATGGGTTCATGCTCTGATATTCGGGGCTTTATTTGGTTTGATTTCCTATGCTACGTACGATTTGACAAACCTCGCTACTTTGAAAGACTGGCCTGTAATAGTGACGGTTGTTGATTTAATCTGGGGAACAGTGCTGGCATCCGCCATTTCTGTCATTACTTACTTTATTTCAACAAAAATATAGACCCGCTGAACTGTTCCCCGTCGGGAATTCAAAAGGATTTATAGAAGCAGTGACGATTTACGGATACTAAAGAGGATGTATTGAAAATAATTCATTCTCCGGAGAATTGAATATTTGATAGTGCCCTCGAGGGGGGGTATGGATAAAATTAACGAAAAAGAGGCTGCCTTCAACTTTTAAGATAGCCTCTCTGTACCCCGGACGATAATAGATTGTAACCGGATTCTTAAGCCATGAGCAGGGGATTTGTCAAGGAAGACGATCAGGAAGAAATTCCGATAGTGCCCCAGAGGGCATTTTTACCGGAGGGTGTATCAAATTTTGTCACCCCGGCCGGAATGGAACAGCTATTGGCTGAAAAACAAACTCTGATCAGTGAAAAAGAGAGCCTGGCCGGCGCCAGTGAACATGAAAAGAGAATTACACTGAACTTTATCAATGCAAAATTGCAGTTGCTGAATAGCAGAATTGCCGACGCCAGGGTTGTTGATCTGAAGGAACAGCCTCAGAATGAAATACGGTTCGGTGCAACTGTAACACTCAAAAACGCCTCGTCAGGAAAAATTCAGGTTTTTCAGATAACAGGAGTTGATGAGGCTGACATCGCCAGAGGCAAGATCTCATTTTTGTCACCTCTGGCCAAAGCATTAATTAACAAAAGAGCCGGAGACAAGATAGCCTTGAAACGGGACAGGGAAGATATTGTCTGGCAGGTCACGGATATAGCCTACCGGTGAACCTGACCATAAGGACAACTTTATATCAGATTATCATGCTATTACCTTTTCCACCTCAAGGTTGCGCATCTTTCTCAAATGCCAGAAGTAATAAAAGAGGTATGGTATATGCAGAACCATGTTTCCTAATCCCCAATAATAAAGCAGTTGTGCGTTTCCAACCCAGCTCGAGGCATTCATGTATTTCTCAAATAATGCTCCGGCTCCAACCGCTCTCAGAAGAATGTGAGTCGCTAATGTATATACCCGGGCAGTGATATACAGTTCAGGACGTTTAAGCAAAATGGGGTACAATTCAGCAGCAAGCAGAATGCAGCAGGAACTTGCAAAAAATGTACCTGCTTCACCATACACAAAAGCAAGGTTCCACGTTGTGTACAAGAAGTTCCAGGCACCGTTTGTATAAGCTACTAAATCACCGTTTTTCCCCTCCTTGCCTATGGACCAGAACCTTTTTTTAATATACCGGTATTTTACAAGCGGCTGTGTTATGCACAGAATTACTCCGGAAATCGCGTTGAATATATTGCCCGTCTGAAAATCCTTCATTGTAGCTTCGGCTATATTGAGGAATAATACAGCGTAAAGGGTCCATATTAACCATTCGCCCCGGAATATCTTTAAGATATTATCCTTTTTATAAAGTTCAGCATACCGCCCAAATCCCACCAGCAGCGCTGTCGGCAAAAGAACACTTAATGTTTTTACCCACCGAAACCATCCGTTGACGTTATTTCCCCATAGCGGGAACGTCAGTAGGGCCAGTAACCAGAAAACCAGCGCAAATCTTGGATTTTTGCGCATTACATCAACTATTGCCAATAAGACTGCGATATACAGTACCATTGAAAAAACCTGAACTCCCAGACTCGTTTCCATTACAGTTTATTTATATTAAGAATATGATTGCTCATCATGCCGCTGGATTCTTGTGTCTTAATAATTTTTGCATAAATTTATGCAATGTCATTCATTATTCCACCTGCACCACAAATTCGTCGATAATAAAAATCTTACCACTGAAAAATAACCTATATGAAAATAATAAAAATAATTGTGTTTGAAGCATTTACAGTTCTTCTGGCAGGCTGTGTTACGGGTCAGGTACATAAGTCGGCCCTGCTTAAGTATGACAAACAGATTGATGGCATTATCAGTCAGATGACAATTGAGGAAAAGGTGGACATGCTGCATGCAAAACACATGTTTGTTTCCTCCGGAGTTGAACGGCTGGGGATTGCCGACATGAAATATGCTGACGGGCCTTTCGGTATCCGCGAGGAGATGCAGCCCGACGGATGGATGCCCCTTGGCTTGGTCAACGATAAGGCTACTTTCTTCCCGACAGGATCGGCACTGGCAGCCACGTGGAGCCCGGAACTGGCCTATGCCTGCGGTACCGGTCTTGCGCGTGAAGCCCGCTTGCGGGGCAAAGACATGCTACTGGGACCTGCAATCAATATCCAGCGTATTCCTACTGGCGGAAGAACCTATGAATACCTGAGTGAAGATCCGTTTTTAAGCTCGCAACTGGCAGTAGGATATACCAAAGGTGTACAGGAAAGCGGCGTCGCAGTCTGTCTTAAACATTTTGCTCTAAACAACCAGGAAAACAATCGTGGGACTGTAAACGTGATCATTGGAGAACGGGCCATGCGTGAGATCTACCTCGCTCCTTTCAGGGCTGCAGTGGAACAAGCTGATGCTTACGGTGTGATGGCTGCATATAATAAAGTGGGCGGCTGGTGGTGCGCTGAAAATGACATGCTGCTTAATAAGATCCTCCGTGATGAATGGGGCTTTGCCGGTATGGTCATTTCCGACTGGGGAGGAACTCACAGTACGGTGAACTCCGTGAAGAACGGACTGAATGTTGAAATGCCGGATAAAAAATTTATGGGACAGGCCCTGCTTGATTCCATAAAAGCAGGATTGGTTTCCGAAAACATAATAGACCGACGGGTTCGTGAAATTCTGAGAGTAAGGATGGCCATCATACCTGTTCCTGAAAATGAAGCGAACAGGGAAATGACTTCTCAGTCTGCCCAGCAAAAAATCGCCTATGACATTGCATGCAAATCCATAGTTCTTCTGAAGAATGAAGGAGTGCTTCCGTTATCGCTGGAGGGTAAACCGGTAATTGCCATCATAGGAGCCAACGCGGTCCAGAAAATGGCAACCGGCGGCCTGGGTGCCGGTGTGAAGACTTTGTATGAAGTGACCCCTTATGAGGGTTTGAAAAACCGGATAGGAGACAAAGCCGAGATAATTTATACATTTGGTTACGAACCGGTTCAGTATAATTACTTCGACAGATTCCAGAAAAAGACTCCGGAAGAACTTGAGAAAGCTGCAAAGGCAAAAGAACTGACTGCACAGAAACTTTTGAAGGGTGCGCTAGAAGTGGCAGCCAAAGCCGATATTGTCATTTTTATAGGAGGAGATAACCGCGCCGTTGAAACTGAAGGCAGCGACAGAAATGACATCTTTTTGCCTTCAGGCCAGGACCAGCTGATCCGTAAAATTGCCGAAGTGAACCCGAACATTATAACAGTGCTGACAAGCGGCGCCCCTAACGACCTTAACACGGTGAACCCTCTTTCCAGAGCACTGCTCATCTCGTGGTTTAACGGCTCCGAAGGTGGCAATGCCCTGGCTGACGTGCTTCTCGGGACAATCTCCCCGGGCGGACGCCTGCCATTCACACTGCCTGTGAAGCTGGAAGATTCCCCGGCCTATGCGTTGAAAAACTATCCGCAGGACGTCAACAGTTCTGATGTTTTTGCCAGCCTTGTTTCAAAAACCGAAACGGATGAAAAAACGAACCGCGAACCTGGGGAATCACAGAAAAATGATCCGAATACCGCTTTCTATTCTGAAGAATCGCTGGTAGGATATCGTTGGTACGACACAAAAAATGTTCCGGTGATGTATCCGTTTGGTTACGGTCTCACCTATACTACATTCGAATATTCCAACCTGACCACTGACAGGGAAAAGTATGGCAAAAACGATGTAATAACCCTTTCGTTTGAATTGAAAAACACAGGAAAAATGACGGCTGACGAAGTCGTTCAGGCTTATGTCCATCGTGTGAATCCTTCAGTTGAATGGCCGCAAAAAGAACTCAAGGCATTTTCGAGAATAACGCTAAATCCTGACGGCAGTCAACTGGTAACGCTTGAGATACCTGTTAAAAATCTCATGTACTGGAACGATGAAAGTCATGCCTGGGATGATGACCTTTGCAATATTGAACTCCTGGTTGGCTCCTCAGCCGGCGATATCAAGCTGAAAAAACAAGTTACACTCAGATGATCGACGACTGGTTGGAAAGCCCGGACTCTGACCACTTTTCACCGTAGTAGCCTGACCATCCTTGGCCGAAATTAAGTGCTTGTTATTTAAATATTTATGGAAATTGCAGCTGAACCGGTCAGATGTAGCCAGGTTATCTGGATTTTACAGAAGACCCTTGGTTCCACCAATCACAAAAAACTCATTTTCTTCAAAAGAAAACTGCAACTGGATGAAACTCCTTCATGACAATTTCCGTCATTCAGCACTCATATTCACCATATTATCACGAATCCTTACATCAATCCTTGAATTCGCTAATAAATTGGAAAGTTTTTCTACTTCGGTCTTTCTGAACTTATAGGGGTATAGAATTCCTGGCTTAAAACCACCTATGGCATTTGCTACCATTTCCGCAGTCATAGTTTCTTTCGGAGTCATGGGAAGAAAAGCAACACTAATTTCCCTTAGATTTTTCATTTCAGGAATGTTTTCAGTATCACCGGCTACATAAACGGCAAAATCTCCGAAATGAAGAACATAGCCATTGCTTTCCCCCTTTCCGTGGAAGGGATTAGGCATAATTTTGCTGTTAAATATGTTATATGCGGGAACTGCATCTACCTGTATTCCCGAAAAAGTTCCCGATTCTCCGTTTTTTATTACTATACCCTGCGGATATTTACCTGAACAAGATTGCGTTAGCACCACTTGCATGATGCCCAGTTTTTTAATTTTATCGATGGCAGAAATGTCAAAATGATCACCATGATAACAAGTGACAAGGACCAGATCAGCCTTGGGCAGTGTCGTAAAATCGGCCACCCTCACAACGGGATCAACATAGATCACTTTCCCGCCATATTCCATCATCAGACTCGCATGGCCGAGAAAAGTTATTGAAAGCTCTCCTCTCGAGGTTCTGAAAATGTCTTTTTTATACTGAGCCTGTACATTACTGCTCATAAGGAAAAAAATCAAAATCACAGAAATGTTTTTCATAGTATAATATTTTTATGTTCTAGATCGATATCTACTACTTAATTGTGGTTTTGAACACATTACCTAAAAGTAAAAATAAATTCTTAGAAGTAAGTTGCGGTAATTAAAGAATTTTAAATGATTTGCCTTTGTATACTTAATGAACCTTAATAAGGTCTTGCCTTTGAGGAAAAATAGAAACAGACGAGAGGCTTTAAGGTCATTCATTTGCGGAAACTATTAATTACCCTCGATTCTCTCAAACCTATACATTACAGTCTGGGACTTATTGCGATTTTAGATGGTTCCAAACAAGACAAGAGGTCAGTTTAGACCTCTTGTTCTTTTTTGTACCCCGAACGGACAAAAGTTGAAATCAGCTGAAAGAATTATTAATCAAACTTTTTGATTTGATAACTTTACAAAGGGGGAACCTTATTCCTTATCCTAACTCTGACTGCTGTTTATTTGGGTTGCTGTAGAAGAACGGACTCATTGGTTTCCACTGACTTCTCCAGATAATCGGGACAAGAACTTTTTTGGCAATCCAGGGAATTGGCCTCATAAAATCCTCTCTATCCTTACCTTCAAGGTTATAGAACAAGAAAGGCAGTGCAAGGGGTATGGGGCCGGAGTTTTTGATGCTGTGTTCGCCAAGCTTTTCTACAAGGTCCACCTGTTCCTTCATTCCTATGACCGCTTGCAACTTTTCCGAGGTGAAATTTTCCTCCTCGATTTTAATATGGGGTCCCCAGAGCTTGTCAAATTCTTCCAGAACCTCTCGAAGATTGCCAACTCCGCCCGAAGATACCTCCAAAAGACTCTGGTCCAGTGAGTCCAGTATGCGGGCCATGGAAGCGTGGTCATCCTTCAGAATATTATAGGGTGCCTCTATTAAGTCTTTGAAATACGGGAATGATATGTCATCCTCGCTGAGATGATGCGCATGCGTTACCCATTTCAGAGTTGATACGTACATGGAAAAACCCGTCGCTTCCCCGGATGGTATGCCTTGCTTTACGAGGTACTCATCACACTTCCGGATGGAAATACTTAGTCCCCTCGAGATAATTTTATGGATCCTTAAAAGACCCCCGACTACCGGACTTATGTTCATCTTAGTGCTATTCTTTGTCATTCTTCAAAATATATTAATAGTTCAGAACCATTAGCATTAAAGTTGAAATCCTATTGTAAGTTATGCAATTTTTAAAAAGGAGGATTAGTGAGGTTTGAGAGGTTCCAAAAAAACAAGAGGTCGAAATCGACCTCTTGGCTCATTTAGTACCCCGAACGGACAAAAGCTGCAACCGAACAGGATTAATCAACTACCTGCAGTTCGGTCAACATACTGAAGATAATTGGGCCAGCAACCAATTCTTCGTAGGGCGTTCCTGCCGGGCCAGGCACAAGCTGAAATGCATTTACATGACAATCAGCAAAGAATCTGGTTCCGTCAAAAAAACCGGTATAATTAACGGTGCCCTTATTGACTCCCGGACCGGAAAGTTCATATCCGGTGTGGGCTCCTACTTGTGTAACAAGATCCGCATAGGGTGTAGGCTCCAATTCCATGGTTGCCCAATTCAATTCCATCCATGTTTCGGGCCAGGTGAACTTCAGTGCCCCGCCCGGCGTAATCTTGCCTACTGCCGTCATTTCCCTGTATAGCACCGGAGGATCCATGGGGATGGTTTCCCATGTGTGAAGAGCAAAGTTCTGATTATCATAGAAAGTCAGCTCTGCCTCACACACTGTAAACATCAACTCCGGATCAACAATGAGCTTATGCTCCATTTTTGCATAAACATACCAGCGCATAAAACCCTCAAGGTTGACAGTGCCTTCATTCACGACAAGGCTCTTCATGTTCATGTCATTGAGCCCATCGTCTGATCCCGTGGGATCGGTGTCCTGCTTGGTGCAGCCACTTAAGGAAATCAGCAGGGTGGAGAATCCCAGTATCATTAACCTGCACCCATCAGAAAATTGTTTTAATGTCTTCATAATGGTACGGATTTAGTTGATTATGTACTGTACCAAAATTATGATCTTAATGATCCTGTGTATTGTAAAAAAACGACATTAGAATTTACTGTCCCGAATGGGCAGACTACTATGTTTTAATGAATAACCTGTTGTGAATAGCTTTCCTTACTGTTTCTGTTTCCTGCAAATGACCGGGAGAAGTACCTGTAATCTTCTTTATATCCCTGATAAAGTGTGACTGGTCAAAGTACCCGCTTAAGTAACTCAGTCCTGCGAGGTTGGCGGTCGGTTCCTCAGCCAGCATCCTGATAGCCTTGTTGATTCTGAATATCTGTAGCATCTCCTTGGCAGGTATGCCAATCTCTTCCATGAAGTGTCTCTCAAGTGTTCTGGGGGTTACATTATAAATACTACATAATTGTGAAACCCTTATCATCCCGTTGGTTTTGTTCATTCTGCTGATAATGGTATCCAATAAATCAAAGCCGATTGAAGATTTTTCTGCTAACCCTGAAAAGTGTTTTTCAAAGAGCTCCTTCATAGAAGTGATCTCACTGCATAAATTAAGTTGTTCCCATAAATAATTGACTTCCCTTTTGAATACAGAGTCACCTGTAACACAATATTTACAGTAGTCTGAGCTCTTTATACCGAACAGGTTATAGAAGCCCCTGGGTTTGAATACAACACAGAATCCGCCTTTCCTTCCAGTCCCGGTCATATTTGAATAAGCGCATTGATCATATAGATGCAAGCCTGCCAGGTGGATTTTAGGAAAACCCAGATCATAATATACTGGTGAAAATAAATTCAAATGGGTAAAGTTGAAATAGAGTTCGACAAAGGGGATCGCGACAATCTTATAGATACCCGTCAGATCGGATTCGATCCATTTATAATACTGAATGAACGGTACAAAAAGTTCTGAGGGTTCCGCTATTTCAATTCTCTGCCCCATCGTAGAAATTTCACATCAACTATTACTTATACAGTTAACACCTGTAGCTGATTCCAGAGAGATCATCCTAAAATTACACAATAAATAAATGCATGTCAATGGCTTAACCCTCAAATGCAATCCTTTTATTCATATGCCAAACACATTTCTTCAGGGCTCGAGGGAATTTGAACAGCCATGAATCATTGAAAATTGGTTTTCCTATTCTCTCAACAGGTGAGGATTTCAGATGGTGAAGGAAAGAAATCAGAGGCCGAAAGTGTGAGTGTGAGTGCGAGAGCGAGGAAAAAAGATCGAGAGCTCAAGTTCGAGCACACTCGCTCTCACTCTCACTCTTTTTCAGCCCACCTTCGCCAAGGCTTCGGTGGGCACTGTACCCCCTACGGAGGGAATTTGCAACCTGATTGGTAGTCAATGTTGGTATAAATGGTGTTGATTTTGGAATTCTTTTCGCACTACAGGGATTATTTTCCCAATAACTGCTCTCAACTTTTCCAAATACGGCTAATGACACAGTAATCCCTGATGCCAGAAGATAACCTCTTAAACCTTCTGAAAATCAACTAATGCATCATTTTCATTTGCAGATCAATAAGAAGAACCTTCTGGTCAAATTCCCCTTGTCTGGATTTTAAATATTTAGTAAATTAGTGAAATAGTTGGCCCGACTCATTGTTAATTAACAAGAAAATGTCAGATGCCCAAAACTCCGACCAGGCATTTATCCTTGAACTGACTGAAATAGTAGAAAAGAACCTGAAAAATGAAAATTTCAGGATAAGGAATCTAGCCCGGGAGGCTGGCCTGAGCAGCTCCACCTTGAACCGAAGGCTTAACAAAATAGCCGGGAAAAGCGGAAATCAGTTTATCCGTGAGATAAGGCTTCGGAAAGCTCATGAGATGCTCCGGGGAAAATCCGTAAATGTTTCAGAGGTGGCATTTGCGGCAGGATTCAGCAGCCCGGCCTATTTCAGTGCCTGTTTTCATGAGTATTTCGGGTATCCGCCCAGTAAAGTCACCAAGGAAAGTTCTTTCCATCTGCCTGATGAAAATATTACAGAACCGGCTGGGCTTAAAAAACAAAAGAAATCGATCCGTGAGCTTCTGAGAGTCTACCGGTCATGGATACTTTCATTTCTTCTGGCAGCCGTTGGAATTATCATTTTCTTATACGTAAAAACTTCAGGCAGTTCTTCACTCGACGATCTCAGATCAGATGACGGCAGGATTCCGGTTGCAGTTATGCCATTTGACAATCTGACCGCGAACAGAACCTGGGATTGCATCCAGATGAACCTTATAAGTTATCTGTCAAACTTTGACGAACTGACAGTGCGTCAAAAGGAAGCAGTAGATATGCTTCTCGAAAGCAGAGGGATTTCAGACCAGGCGTCACTTAGTCCTGCTCTGGCAAGTGCAATCTCCAGAAAGCTTGACTCGAAGGTATATATCTCGGGCGTCATAAGTCAGGCTGGCACGCGGTCGCGTATAAACGTTCAGATGGTGAATGCAAAAACCAGGGAGGTAATCAAATCGTTTCAGGTTGAAGACGACTCTGATGAACACAAAATCTTTGGAGTGATAGACTCAGTATCGACCATTGTAAAGAATTTTCTTGTGACTGCAAAAATGATAAGAGAAATCGATCCTGACCTCAGACCATACAGTTACACAAACTCACCCGTTGCTTTTGAATATTTCATCAAAGCCGATGATGCTTTACATAAAATGGATATCGGGACATCATTATCATGGTACCTGAAAGCCGTAGAGGCGGATTCTGCCTTTATCCCTGCAATCATTTTTCTATCAATGCGTTATGGGGACCTGGGAGGTTATACTGAGGCAAATAAATGGTGCCTGAAGGCCTACTCATTGAAAGATCAGGTACACCTGAAGGATAAGTACATGATTGAGTGGTACCATGCCGTTCTCTTTGGCACGCCTGAAGAAGAGGCCGGGTTTCTTAAACAATACATCAGTGTTGATGATAATGTACCGGTAGCCTATTGGCAGTTGGGGAATGCTTATTCCAAATTGTTGCAATTTAAAATTGCAATACCTGAATATGAAAAGACCCTGGAAATCTATAAAAAATGGGGGGTCAGGCCAATGATGATTAATAACTATACAACCCTGATAGACGCTTTTCATCAGACAGGTCAATATAAAAAAGAAAAGAGGCTGATAAAACTTGCAGCCAGGACCTTTCCTGAAAACTCATGGATCCTCTGGAGAAACCGTGCCATCCTTGCATATGCTGAGAGAGATACAATCAGGGGGAACCGGTATGTGGAGGAATACAGATCCGAAATGGATGGAAGAGCCATGCCGGCTTCAGAAATTCTTCCAGACATTGCCTCACTGTACATTGAATCAGGTAATATTGATAAAGCTGAAAAATATCTAAGAGAAGCTTATTCCCTTGATCCTGATGATCCCGTAATACTCAACAAACTTGCTTACTTTTTGATTGACATGGAACTGAATGTCAGTGAAGGCCTGAAGCTTGCAACGGAAGGATTGAAAATCAGGCCAGATGATCACTTTTTGATGCACACTCTCGGATGGGGACTGGCCAAATCGGGCAGATACGATGAAGCACTTGAAATTCTCAATAAAAGTTGGGAATCAAGACCTGAATATGACCACTCTCTTCTTCAGCATATCGGTGAAGTTCAGAGACAAATTTCATCTTTGAATTAAGCATTTTTCTCATTCTTCATTTATCAGACCTGATTTTATAAATAATCTTCAAAATCTAAAGGGATTGATTTAAAATCGATAGGCCGGATGCATTTTTCAGACGAACTTGTATACAATGTTTAATGACTAAAATACAAAGCGTTATGAAAACAACAGTAAAGATTTTATCGTTAGCATGTGCCGTCCTCCTGATGATGGCATGCTCCAAATCAGATCCGCTCTATGAGGACAGCAACATAGCTGTTGAAAAGTCTGCAGCCACAGAATATGTTGCAGGAACAATTTTCCAGTTACAGGGAATTTCCCTTTACAAAACATGGACGGTTACTGATGGAACTGTATTGCAGGAAGTCAGTTGGGAAAACATCGGTGAAATTGAATTCCTGGGAGGCAGAGATTTCCGGTTTACATTTCAGGAGACCCGTCCGGACGGTAATGCAATGGTATATA
>CAWADB010000006.1:0-930183 GCA_963780735.1 uncultured Bacteroidales bacterium | reverse complement strand
CACTACTCGGGGCACAGCAGGGCTTCCCGCCGATGCCTCGATGCACTCGTCATGTCGGGATAAACTTCTCGATTAGGCATAAAAGTTATGAGATCCCAGGACCCCGTTTTATAGTTGTACAGGGTGTAAAATGACATTTTTGAAGAATAGTTTTATCCTGAAGAGGTCAATTCATTGTTCATGAATTTTTCACTATAGTTTTTGGGATGACACTGGAATTCCTGAAAAAAACACTTACTAAAGTATTTCGGGTCAACAAAACCTGAACGCCAGGCTATCTCATTGACAGGTATATTTTTTGTGAGAAGAAGTTTTGCGGCATAATTTAATCTTACTTTTTTAATGAAATCAACTGGTTTGAGATTACTCATTTCCCTTAATTTCCTATATAATGAGGATCTTGAGATATTCATTTTTGCCCCAAGGTTATCTAGATTAAAATTCTCATTTTCAATATTTTCATAGATAGTGTCCACGCATTTATTAATAAATTCCTTGTCCGCTATATCTTTTATTTTAAATAGATCCTTCTCAAACACTGATGGATAATATGCCATCTTTAACTTTTCTCTTGAATCGATAAGATTCTTAATTTGCGATAACAAAAGAAATTCATTAAAAGGTTTCGTAATATAGGCATCAGCTCCGATATCGAAACATTTAAGAGTTGTTTCCTGTGAATCAAGAGCTGTCAGAAGAATAACCGGAATATGACATGTACCTGGATTCTTTTTTATTTCCATACACATCAGCATTCCGTCCATAACAGGCATCAGAATATCACTCACTATTATATCAGGGGGTTGTGCCTTTGTCTGTAGCAATCCTTCTTTCCCGTTAAAAGCTGTAGTTACATTATACGCTTTCCCAATAATATCAGAAATTACATCCAGAAGATCTGGATTATCCTCGACAACAAGAACGGTTTTTTCCTTATTATGATTTTGAAAAGGATCTAGCTTTACTCCAATCGGTTTAATAGATTTTGCATATTGATCTCTTTCAATAAAAAGGTGAAACTGGGGAATCGTCACAAAGAATGAAGTTCCTTGATTCTCATAACTATACACACTTATTTGTCCGTTATGAAGTTGAATAAGTTCTTTACACAGTGCTAATCCTATCCCCGTCCCTTCATTTTCAGATATACGTTTCGAATTACTGACGTTATAAAAACGATTAAACAAATAGGGTAATTCATTCTCTGGAATTCCTCTTCCGGTATCACCAACTTTAATGCAAATTTTAGAATCTTCTGATTTTACCGAAACTGTAATGGTTCCATACTCATTGGTATATTTAAATGCATTGGACAACAAATTGCACATTACTTTTTCAACTACTTCAAGATCGAACTCAGCATAAATTTCCAGAGGTATTTCTGTGACCAGCTTAATGTTTTTAAGTTCAGCTTGTTGGTGAAATGTTTCAACTATACTTAAAATATATTTTGCAATGTTTGAACTATAAAATTTAAGTTGATATTTATTTTCATCAATTTTTCTGAACTTAATTATTTCCTCAGCAAGTCTGTTAAGTCTTTCACTGCTTCTCTGGATAATTTCAAGTTTTTTAATCACAGTTTCATCCCTTATTGAGGTAATCAGACTATTTATTGGATTAGTAATTAGAGTCACAACTGATCTGAATTCATGGGAAATATCAGTTAATAAGCGCATTTTGGTTTCTTTTGCCTCTTCTGCAACAATAAGCAGGTTCATTGAATCATCTCGTTGCTTTGTAATTAAAGAATTCTGCATTTTTATTGTCTTATTCATGGCATCGAGTGCTTTATTCGACCTATTCTTATTTCTAAGTGAAATGAAAATAGTTAACACACTGGTGACTAACAGAATTATAATAATATTAGTAAGTAATAAAAAAGTATTTTGACGTCTTAACGAAACCGATAAAGTATCCAGCTGATTAACCTGATTGTCAATTTTTTGTTGTTGAGATCTGATTTGTGCACCTTGAAGCCATATTGTTCGTGCATTGGTCCTATCAATTCTGTAAGTACTCAGATTAGTGTTTTTTTCATATGGTTTTCCTGTAAGAATGTCGAGAGCAATTTGGATAGCTCTGTCCCCGCCGGTTGGATAAAGTACGGTACCATCAATAAAGCCTTCAAGAACCATATTTACGCCCCCTTTAGGAGTATTCAATCCATCAACACCTATAATGTATGACTTAATATTGTGCTTGTTGGCAGAGATTGAAGTAGCATATGCCATAAAATCATTATGTGCAAAGACGAGATCAAAGTCCGTAAAAATATAGAACAAGCTATCGGTAATTTTCATGGTTTTTTCTTCCAGCCATGCTCCTTCAACTATTTTTGTTGTATGAAGCTCAGGATATTTATCGATGACATCATGAAATCCTCTCGATCTTTCAATAGCAGGTGTTGATCCACTTAGTCCCGTGATCTCAAGAATATTTCCTTTTCCCTTTAACAATTCATTAGCGAAATAGCCTGCCTCATTTCCAATAGATAAATTATCCGCTCCAATATAAGCTGTGTATTTTGAAGAATTAACTTTCCTGTCAACGACAATAACCGGTATGCCTTTATCAAATACTTCCTCGACAGTGGAGGTTAATTGTTGAGCTTCATTTGGAGACACAATTAAAAGGTCAACTCCTTCCTGAATCAGTGCTTGAATATCTTTTATCTGTTGATTATTATCATCATGTGCATCTTTAACTATAAACCTGATATCGTAATTCCTGTAAAAACTAATTTCCCGTTGCATCTCTTCTACCATGGTTTTCCTCCATTCATCTACCATCGTGCATTGAGAAAATCCTATCACAAATTTTTTTTCAAATCTTTTATCATGGTTATATGAACAACCAAAAAGAAATATCAGGCTTATCAAGAAGTATTTTTTCATTTCACATTCGTCCCCTTTATGATTAAATCGAGTAATCTATCATTCTCACAACACAATAGGTTGAAAACCTCATTTGAAATTTTATAATAACCTGCCAAAAACATAAGTCTTTAATATTTTAAACATTATCGTTACATAAAATGCTGAGTGACGGTTTATATATCATAAAACATAAATCAAAGAGTAAGATTTCAAATCTAAGAACAATTGGAATACTGATTTCATTAAATATGAAAAAGGCTACCAGAATAAATTTTAACACCAAAATAATAATACATATGTCACTTTATGTATCGTGACTTGTGAATGATGATTTTTTCATACCATTCTGATCTGTTTTTCGTACATAGCAATCTAAACGGAGACGGATATTTGTATTATCGACATTCATCAGACCATTTATTGTACAGATATAATTTGTAATGTAAAATGTATTAACTGTGGAAACTTTAAACCTAAACTCTTAATCTATGAAAAAAAAATGTAAAAGTATTAAAGGACTACTAGGTGGTTTAATAATTCTTTTGGGCATAATGAATGGACAGACAATTTTAGCCCAACAGATTAATATCACCGGGAAGGTAACACTTGACCAGACCAATGAGGCATTGGCTGGGGCTGCAGTATCTGAAAAAGGTACATCAAACGGGGTATTAACAGATGCCGGGGGAAGTTTTTCTTTACAAGTAAAAGATGCGAATTCAATCCTTGTATTTTCATTTGTTGGTATGGAGGCTAAGGAAGTAGTCGTTGGAGGACAAAAAGTAATTAATGTCTCAATGAAAGAGTCTTTAAGTGTATTGGATGAAATTATCGTGACAGGCTACCAGACTCAAAGAAGAGCTGATTTGACAGGTTCTGTTTCGGTTGCCAATATCGCGGAAGCTAAGGATATTCCCACTTCGAATATTCTGAAGGCTGTTCAAGGCAAAGTCGCAGGATTATATGTTACGGGTGACGGTTCTCCAAGCCAAACAACAACTGTGAATGTCAGGGGCGTTAATACTCTTGGGAATACCAATCCTCTGTACATTATTGACGGTACGCCTACAACAGATGCCAGGTTGTTTCAATCTCTTGATCCCAGTACAATCGAATCATTTCAGATTTTAAAAGATGCTTCGGCAGCCTCTATATATGGGTCCAGGGCATCTAACGGGGTTATTATCGTCACTACCAAGTCCGGTAAAGGAGGATTCCGGGTTGATTTCAAGACAAGCCTGACCATCCAGGAGCATAAGAGGAAATATGATTTGCAAAATACAGATGAATATGGAAAGATGCTTTGGAGGGCCGGCGTTAACGATGGTATTGATCCGAATTTGAATCCTTTCTATATATATACCTGGCATATGGAAGGTGATGTTCCCGTACTTGATGACATGCAGACGAAGGAATTCATTAATAATGATCCTCTTCTTCCGGTGTCAGACACCGACTGGCCGAATGAGGTATTTAAAACAGGTATAATTTCTTCCAGCACTCTGTCAATCAGCGGTGGAACTGACAGAAGCAGCACGCTGGTTGATGTGTCGTATTATTCAAATAAGGGAATGGTACTTGAAACAGCTTTTAAACAATTAAGTCTGCGTCTGAACAATTCAATAAATTTTCTGGATAAGAAAATAAAAATTGGGGAAAATTTTCAATTGCTCGGTTCACAAGAAGTTCCCTCACCCAAAGATAATGCAGCAAATATCTATCATATTGGAAATTACATACCTCCAGTACTTCCCGTTTACAAAACAGACGGAACTTGGGCAGGTCCATCGGGAGCTGGATTTTCTGACCGCGCTAATCCTGTCCAAATGGCTGAGGTATGTCAGTTTAACAGAAATAATAATTCCAGGGTATTTGGTAATGTCTTTGCGGAAATTACACCTATAAAAAATCTGGTTTTTAAAACCAGCTTTGGACTAGAGGCAGGACTATATGCACAGAAAGTTATTAGTCCTCTTTGGCAAAGTGGTTTTGTAACTGGTGGTGATGTCAATAAATTGGATCTCATGGATACAAAAAATCTTAACTGGACATGGACCAATACATTGAATTATCAGTTGACCAAAGGAAAATCCAGAGCAATGTTTCTTATCGGGACTGAAGCTATAAGTAATTCATCGACATACAATAGTGTACACAAAGAAGGTTTTGCAATCAATGATGATCCTGCTTTTTATTATGTATCTGCTGGCACAGGCAATGTATCAGCACAAGGAACCGGTACAGGAAATAAGCTGCTCTCATATTTTGGAAAGGCAGACTATATATTTGCTGATAAATATATTGTTTCCGGTACTCTGCGGTATGACGGGTCGTCAAGGTTTGGTGAGAATAACAGGTTTGGGTTGTTCCCGGCTGGTTCTGTTGGCTGGGTGATAACCGAAGAGAACTTCATGGAATCACTCGGGTTTATTTCCTTTCTTAAGCTCAGAGCAGGTTATGGTGTGGTCGGAAACCAGGAGATAGGTGATTATTCCAGATTTCAATTATGGGAACCGAATTATCAAGGCATTTCTCCAAACTGGTTTACGCAATTGTTTGGTTTATATCAGGGCGGTACTGCATATGATTTGTATGGAGTGGACCAGGGCACATTGCCTTCCGGCTTTAGATTGAAACAAAGTGCAAACCCTGACCTGAAATGGGAATCTACCAGTGAAATAAACATTGGAGTTGATATAAGTCTGCTAAATCAAAAAGTCACAGGATCCTTTGATTATTTTTCACGCGAAACGGAGGATATATTAACTACCCCACCAAGCCTTGCTGCACAGGGTGAAGGAGCAAATATGACAGTAAACGGAGCTACAATGGCAAATAGAGGTTGGGAGCTTGTTTTGGGGTACAAAGACACTAAAGGGAAATTCAGTTATAGCATCAATGGTAATTTCTCCCATTTTATGGATGAAATTACATACTTACCCGAAACGGTTATAGCCAATTATCCGGGAAATCTGGAGAAAACCATCATCGGCCAATCACGTACTGCGCAATTTGGATACATATATGATGGACTGTTTCAAAATCAGGATGAAGTGGATGCACATGCAACTCAACCGGGAAAGGGTATTGGCCGAATCAGATTTAAAGACCTAAATGATGATGGTATGATAAATGTGCTGGATCAGGATTGGCTTGGTACTCTCAATCCGAGACTGATATATGGTCTCACGGGCGACGTTACTTACAAGGACTTGACTCTTTCTATCTTTTTCCGTGGAGTTTATGACGCATTGGTACAGGATCGTGCCAAGCTGGAATTTGGCCTACTGGGTTATGTCAATGGCAGTAATAAGTATAGTAGCCTGTTAGACGCATGGACGCCTCAAAATACAGATTCGGATATTCCCATGTTATCATATGCAAACATCAATCAGGAAGAGCGAAGTTCAAACTATACCCTGGTAAACGGATCATACCTTAAGTTACAAAGCGTGCAATTGAGTTACAATCTGCCAAAATCGCTCTTAACTAAGATAAAGTTACAGTCTGCAAGAATTTATGTATTGGGTGACAATCTGATATTATGGTATGACAAAAAAGGGCCAAAAGCCTTCTCCGGTCCGGATCCTGAAACTCCATATACTAACATGACTGGTTATCCCAAACCGATTGCTGTAAGTTTTGGAATAGAAATCCAATTATAAGATTGTAAAAATATAGTAATACTTACTAAATAATAAGTTATGAAAACAAAAAAACACTTATATATCGCAATGTTAATGCCTGTTTTACTTCTAATTTCATGTAGTGAATCTTTTTTAGATGTAAAACCCCAGGGCACTGTTGAAGAATCAATGCTGCAGACACCAGAGAATGCTGATGCCCTTGTTACTGCTGCTTATGCTATGTTGAATGATATGGGTAGTGGTCTTCAGGCTGATACCTGGTTTAGCGCCATTCGTTCCGGGGATAATTATAAAGGAGGAGCCGGAACTGCCGATTTTGGCGGATACTATGCTATAGAAATGGTCTCCCCTCTACAATCTAACGATGCTACAGTATCTAGTGCCTGGAGTGCAGGCTACACCGGTATATCCAGATGCAATAAAGCATTGGCAGTGCTAAATAGGCTAACTGATGAAGAAATGCCTTTAAGGAAGGTTCGTATTGCAGAATTACGGTTTCTGAGGGGTCACTGGATGTTCATTCTTAAAAGACTGTTCAAGTATCCTGTTTATGTGGATGAAACGATGACTAATGAAGATATACTAAATCGTTCCAACAAGGAATTTACCAATGAAGAGTTATGGAATCTTATTGCAGATGATTTTCAATATGGAGTCTCTAATCTTCCGCCAACTCAGCCAGAAATAGGCAGGGCCAATAAATACGCGGCTGCAGCATACCTGGCAAAAACAAGGTTGTATCAGGCCTATGAGCAGGATGAGAATTATAATGTCATAAACATAAATACGTCCAGACTCCAGGAAGTAGTGGATATGTGTGATGTTGTCATTACTTCTGGCATATATGACCTGTTCGACAATTTCGGGAAGAACTTTACTTATGGTTATGACAATACTGTCGAGTCCATTTTCGCAATACAATTCTCCAAGGATGATGGTACAGTCTCCGGTAAGATTGATTTGCTTCATATGGGTGATTACAGTATGGCGCCAGGCTATGGCTGTTGCCATGCCAATGTGCCCTCGCAGAATTTGGTAAATGCATTCAAGACTGACGCGAATGGGCTCCCGATGTTCGACACATATAACGACTCTGATATGAGTGATCCTGAAGATTTTCAGACAAATACAGTTGATCCCAGGCTTGATCATTCCGTCGGTATACCAACTCATCCTTTCAAATACGATCTTACATTTGTTTATGACTATAGTTGGGCGAGAACTCCTTCTGTTTACGGGTATTATGCATCAATGAAGCAAACTCAACTGCCAACCAGTCCGTCATTTAAGAATATAGGATTTATTGGATCCTCAAAGAACTGGGATATTTTAAAATATGATGATGTGTTACTTATGAAGGCAGAGGCTTTGATTGAATTAGGGCAACAAAATGCCGCACTGCCTTTAATAAACCAGATAAGGACAAGAGCTGCCAATACAGATTGGTTAAAATACACTGATGGGACAACCTTTTCAAACTATATGATATCGACCTATCAGGATGGTGTAAATATAAATTGGACGAAGGATAATGCCAGAATTGCTTTACAATGGGAGAGAAGGCTTGAATTTGCCGGGGAGAGCTCACGTTTTCATGATCTGGTTCGTTGGGGTATTGCTGCAGAAACAGTTAACAATTATTTTCTGGAAGAAAAAACCAAAAGAACCTATCTAAATGGAGCAGCATTTACGGATGGTAAGAATGAATACTTTCCTATTCCCTATAGCCAGATTATATTGTCAAAGGGATTATACGAGCAGAACTCTGGCTCATGGTAAACTGAATCAGTAAAAGCTTGGGCAAGAAATATAACAATCCTCTCACAAGGTTTCTTGCCCAGGCTCTTAATCATCTTTGAAAGATCATTGTCGGCTGAATTAAAATTGATGGGATATATTATCCGGTTGACTAATTATATATCTGTTAAGAGAAAAGCACCTTATAAAGCTGAGCATGCGGTTTATGTAAAATTCTTCTCATAAGTATTAACTATTTTACAAAATTTTATGAAAAGGCGATTTCTATTTTGGATAGTATTCATTGCTATAAACGGCGGATTTCTTTTCGGGCTGAATATGGCAGGAATTTCAGGTGCTGTCGACATGATAAAAAGTGAATTTACGCTGAGTGACAGTGGGTTGGGAATGGTCGCCGCACTTTTAACCATCGGGTGCTTAATCGGAGCCCTTTTTACCGGGTATTTCGCAGACAAATATGGCAGGAAGAAAGTAATTATTACTACTGCAGTATTATACATCATTTCAGCAATAGGTTGTGCTTTAGCTGGATCATCAGCCATGTTGATAGTCTTCCGTTTTCTTTCAGGATTGGCTGTCGGTGCTACATCGGTGGCAGGACCTATGTATATCTCAGAAATTTCACCAGCACATAACAGAGGTAAATTAGTGTCGATGAATCAGTTTGCAATTACATTCGGTATTTTGCTGGCCTATATTGCAGATTACCTTCTCCTCGGATTTGGTGAGAACAGCTGGCGTTATATGTTTGCAGTACCTGCCATTTTTGGGACCGCATATCTGATTTTTCTATTGACATCACTTCCTGAAAGCCCTCGATGGCTGTTGTCTGAAAATAGAAAGGAAGAGGCTGTAAATGTTATGAAGAAAATTGGGGGTCAGCAACTTATAGATGATGAACTGCCAGAAATGGGAAGAGTCCTTTTAATCGATAAAGACAAAAGAAGAATACATTTAGGGGAAATCTTTAAAGGAAAGACCGGGAAAATTGTAATTATTGGGACATTACTAGCCGCTTTTCAACAAATTACCGGTATCAACGCGGTTATTATGTATGCACCCGAAATTTTTCAATCCTCCGGTTCTGCAAAAGTTGATTCGATGATGCTTTCAGTTATTGTTGGTTTAGTGAATTTCTTCATGACAATAGTAGCGCTTTGGTTGGTTGATAAAAAAGGCCGCAAGACTTTATTACTCTGGGGTGCTGCAGGAATGACAATTTCATTGGGATATTTATGCTTTGAATTTGCAAAACCTGTCCAGAACGGTGTAGGTGTTTTAATCGCTTTGTTGGTCTATATTTCCTTCTTTGCCGCCTCCTTCGCACCAGTTATGTGGGTAATTATTTCTGAAATATATCCTAACAGAATCAAAGGTGTTGCCATGTCATTCTCCACAGCTGTAAGTTGGTTATGCGTTTTCCTTGTAGTGTATTTTGCGCCTGTTATTCAGGGCACTCTTGGTTTGAATTATTTGTTTGGTATGTTTGGAGTGTTCAGTGTTTTTGCATTTGTCTTCGTTAAAATCTGGATACCGGAAACTAAGGGCAAAACTCTGGAAGAGATCCAGACGCAACTAGGCCTTAAAGAATAACTTAATATGCATAAAAAGTATATAGTTGCCGGAATTGGAGAGGTATTATGGGACCAGTTACCACAAGGTAATGTATTAGGTGGAGCGCCTGCAAATGTTGCATATCATGCAGGTCAACTTGGAGCCGAAAGCTATATTGTAAGTGCTGTCGGGAAAGATAAATTGGGAGACGAAATTATTTCCAGGTTAAAAGAAAAAGGTATTAACCTGTTAATTAGTACAGTAGACAAACCAACAGGTACTGTTAAAGTCACTCTCGACGATAAGGGGATACCTGATTTTGTAATAACAAGGGATGTGGCCTGGGACTATATTGAACTCACAATTGAGAGTTCAAACTTAGCCAGTCAACTTGATGCAGTATGCTTTGGGAGTCTTGCACAAAGAAATAGCGTGTCGCATAATTCGATTACGAAATTTCTGAAACTTTTACCTGAACATGCTTTAAAGATATTTGATATTAATTTAAGACAGAATTTTTATAACAAGCAATTGATAAATGAATCATTAATGATCTCCAATGTCCTGAAGATTAATGATGATGAACTTTTAATCATTGCAAAATTATACGGGTGGAAAGGTGATCCGGAATATTTATGCCGGAAATTATTAAATGACTATGAACTAAAGTTACTGGCCTATACTTGCGGAGCTAATGGCAGTTATTTATTTAGCAAAGATGATCAGTCTTTTATTAATACTCCGGTTGTAAAAGTTAAAGATACCGTGGGTGCTGGAGACTCTTTTACAGCAGCTTTGATGGTTTCTTTGCTTAATGGTTATACATTGTCTGAATGTCATTCATTAGCAGTTGTTATCTCTGCATTTTTATGCGAAAATGAGGGCGCCATGCCAGAATACTCAAAAGAGCTGAGGGATCGGATCAATAATTTTTTAATTAATAAGATATCCTTGTGAAAAAGACATTAATCTTTTATTAATGTCCCTGTTATTATTGTTAATCGTTGAAAAGATGTCAGGAGTTTGTATTCACTGTAAAAGGCAAGTACGTTGGGGAGTCCAAAACTCCGGGGCATTAAAATATTTTAAGTAATTCCAAAACCTATTCAGACATATGCTTAAATTCTATAGAATAAAAAACAACCTGATCCGGTGCTTTCTTGTATCAGGAATGATTCTTCTGGCTTCTACAATATCATATTCTCAATCCAATAAAGTACCCCCTTTTCAAATGATGCAGGCCAATGGCAAAGTTTTTCTTGCCGGGAATCTGCCAATGGGTAAACCAATAGTGATCATTTATTTTTCCCCTGATTGCAAAGAATGTCATGATTTTACGACAGAATTATTGACCAGGATAAAAGAATTCAATAATGCTTCAATAGCTATGATTACAAACATGCCAATAGAGCAGGTCAAACAATTTGTTTCTGAATTTCAAATGGGGAAGTATCCTAACATATATATAGGCACAGAGGGGTATTCATTTTTCGTCGGGAGATACTACGGAGTCGGCAAACTTCCTTTTGTTGCATTGCACAATAAAAACGGAGATTTAATAAAGGTTTATAATGAAGAGTTGAGTATTGAGGATTTGTTACTTAATCTCAGGGGTCTCTAGATTCGGACAGTTTCCAATATATAATTTGAAAAAGTATTTTAAAAAAATATTCAATGAAATCAGACAGACGTAATTTCATTCAGAATCTGGGTATCGGCGCTGCCGGACTCACCCTTGGAGCCTCTGCAATTTCAACGGCCTCATGTTCATCACCTGCTGTTAAGAATGAAGATGAAGACGGCCAGATACTTTTCATCGGCGATGACATTGCAGTAGCTGATACTACAAATGGAAAAGTAAGAGGGTTCATTCACAGGGATATTTATAATTTTCTGGGAATACCCTATGGTGCTAACACAACGGGAAAAAACAGGTTCATGGCTCCTCAAAAGCCGGATCCCTGGACTGATGTTTATCCTGCTGTCTACTGGCCCAATTCAGCTCCGCAATTGCTCGATAACTTTTATGCCAACAGGTATCTTGCCTTTACTGACTACTGGCATTATGATGATGTAAGTGAGAACTGCCTTGGAATAAATGTCTGGACTCCGGGCTACAAAGACGGCACCAAACGACCTGTATTGCTCTGGCTTCACGGAGGCGGATTCACAAGTGGAAACTCGATTGAACACCCGGAGTATCATGGTGAGAATCTGAGCCGTCAGGGAGATATTGTCTTTTGCTCTCTGAATCACAGGTTGGGCCCAATGGGTTTTGCAAATTTTGCAGGAGTGGGAGGCGAGAAATATGCGGCATCCGGTATTGTTGGCATGCTTGATATTGTATCTGCCCTGGAATGGATACGGGATAATATTTCGAATTTCGGAGGTGACCCGGGTAATGTAACAATCATGGGTCAATCAGGAGGGGGAGCAAAAGTATGCACGCTAACAGCAATGCCATCAGCCAAAGGGTTGTTCCACAAAGCCGTAGCATTAAGCGGTAATATGCTTAGTGGCGGGCAGAAGGATCACTCTGAAAAGCTTGGATCATATATTCTGAAAGAGTCAGGGTTATCAGTCTCACAAATTGATAAGCTTCAGGATATGCCCTGGAAAGATTACTATGCAATTGCTAACAAAGCCAGCTTGAGAGTGATGAAAGAATCCGGAGCTACTGACTTGATGGCCAGACTAATGGCAGGATTCTTTCCGGTTGCCGACGGTGTTTATCTGCCTCAGGAACCCTTCTATTCAGGTGAATTATCATCAGATATCCCTATGATAATTTGCAGTACGTTTTATGAAAGATCACCGAGCTCATACGATTCATCCATTGAAAATATTACCCTGGATGAAGCAAAAAATCTAATAAAAACCACATGGGGATTTATTGGTCCGTTAGGAGATAATACAACCGCAATAATTGATGCATATGCAAAGAATTTCCCTGAGAAAAAACCAATAGAAATATTGTCTCTGGTACTAAGTAACAGGAAACAGGTTATTGCCACAGCAGATGCCAAGGTACAGCAGCCGGCACCTGTTTATCTTGCATGGTTTGGATGGAACCCTCCCCTGTTTGATGGCAGACTGAGAGCCTTCCACACCATGGATATTGGTTTCTGGTTTTACAATACCGATGTTCAGATTTCTCATACGGGAGGAGGAGCAAGACCAAGGAACCTGGCAGCAAAGATGTCAGACGCCCTTGTGCAGTTTATGAAAACCGGTGATCCGAATGGTGAGGTCCTTCCTCTGTGGCCAAAGTACACAACGGCAAACGGAGAAACCATGATTCTGGATGATACATGCGAGGTAAAGAATGATCCTGACCGGGAAGCCAGAAAGTCATTAGGATAGAATCTGGTACAATTATTTATACTAAATGAAATCATATTATTAACCAATAAAAAATACTACAATGAAAACAGTATTGAGTTCAATTTTCTTATCGGTCATTTCATTACTGGCCATTTCACAGCCGCCTCCGACCAAAAGTTCAATGGAAGTTTTGGAAGATAACAGAGTGAAATTCAGTTTGTTTGCACCTGAAGCACGTGCAATAGGGGTCACTGGCGAATGGATGCCGGGTTATGGGTCTTTTACTGTTGAAAATGGAGTATTTAAGCGGGGACCGATTGTCAGCGAAAAACTTGTAAAGGATAGTACGGGTTTATGGACAGTTACCCTTGGACCGCTAAAACCTAATTCATACGGTTATGCTTATATCATAGACGGAGTTATGGTGACTGATCCAAGCAATGTAATAGTAAAAAGGGATGGTGCTACTCTTTTGAGTGTGGTATTTATCCCGGGGAAGGAATCCGAACTAATTGAAATGAAAGATGTACCTCACGGATCTCTTAACAGGGTATGGTATAACTCACCTTCTTTAGGCATAAATCGCAGGATGCTTGTTTATACTCCTCCCGGATATGAAACCAGTACGGAGAAATATCCTGTCCTGTATCTGCTCCATGGTGGTTCTATTGATGAAGAAGGATGGACAACAATGGGAAAGGCACATCTGATTCTGGATAACCTGATAGCACAGGGAAAAGCTAAGCCAATGATCATTGTAATGCCAAACGGATACGCAAATCAAACTGCTGCTCCTGGTGAAGGCCCAGTTATTAAAAATCTACCAGCTCAGGGTATGTCATTTTCGTATGGGCCTTTTGAGAAAAGCCTTGTAAATGATATAATACCATTCATCGAGTCTGCTTACCGCGTTAAGGCAAATAAAGAAAACCGTGCCATTACCGGCTTATCAATGGGAGGCATGCATTCCTTTAATATAACACTTAACAATCCTGATCTTTTCTCATATATCGGTGTTTTCAGCGCCGGTGTCAGGACACCTTCCCCTGAAATCGAGAAGCAACTGCAAACTCTCAAGGCATCTAACCCGAAACTTTACTGGGTAGGTTGCGGCGTTGCAGACCAGCTGGCCTATCCCGGCACAAAGACCCTTCTTGAACTGCTTAATAAGACCGGTTTTAACCCTGTTTACAGGGAGTCTGAGGGTGCTCATACATGGTTCACCTGGAGAGTATATCTTCCGGAATTTGCCGTCTTGCTGTTTAAATAAGACTTTGAACCTATCAGGAAGAACAGGAAGATCAGGAGGGACTACGTATTGAGATTATGAGAATAGGTAAAGAGTTAATACGGGGATTGGTAGTGGTGATGTTAGTAAGTAACCTGAACGTTTACAGCCAGGTTGTCTCAACCCGTTCATCAGAAGAATATAATCCGGAATATCATTATTACCCGTCATTTGACCCAACAGGATTATTTTTTTATGGTGGTCAGTACTTTCTTAACTGGGGTGCAGCTGCCAGCAAGGATTTTGTCCATTGGAACATGACTCCATACGGCCTGGAAAGAAGCAAAATGTTTGGAAGGCTCCGATCAGGAGGACCTGCTGCTCCTTCTCAGTTAAAACCGCAGGTACTCAGCGGGATGTCAGGTACCGTTGTGATTGACTGGAATAATTCCAGTGGTCTGGGGAAGAACGGTACCCCCCCGCTGATTGCCCTGCAGATGGATTGGCAAAGACAAAGTATTGTATACAGCAATGATACTGCCAAAACCTGGATCAGGTATGATACACCGGCAGTAATTCCGGTCAGTAAAGGTATTTACCGTGATCCGAAAGTATTCTGGTATGAGCCGGATAAGAAGTGGATAATGGTAATGGGATGGAGCGAGATTCAGGAGGTCAAATTCTACAGTTCAAAGAATCTGCTGGACTGGGAATACATGAGCAAGTTTGGTCCCTGGGGTGCAGTTGCCGGTCAATGGGAATGCGTTGATTTCTTCCCGCTGGCAGTTGATGGTAATACTTCAAATATCAAATGGGTGCTTGCAATCAGTCTTCAGCCACGTAACGCCGAATACTTTATCGGTGAATTTGATGGTAGTAAGTTTACTTTAGATAGGGACTTTATCACGAAGCTTTCATATGATAAATATATGCCTTCTGGAGAAATGCTGTTTGATTTTGAGAGGAGCCTTGATGAATGGAAGATGGATGGTGATGCATTCATCGATTGTCCTACCGTTGAGGAAGAAAGCAATGGTAAAGAAGGTTATCGAAGCATTAAAAGCAGTGGTACCGGTAAAGGGAAGATTACTTCTCCTGAGTTCACAATAACAAAAAACTGTATCAATTTTCTGGCAGGAGGGGGCTATTATCCCGGTGAAGAATGTGTGAACCTGATCATAGACGGCAAAGTTGTAAGGACACAAACAGGAATTAATAGCAACGCCCACCTGATTTGGACGGGATGGGATGTAACTGAATTCAGGGGGCAGAATGCCCGGATTGAAATTGTTGACAACATAGCCGGAAGGGGAATGATGGCGAGAGGCTATATCTTCTGTGACGCACTTATGTTATGCGATGAGTTGCCTAAAACCCCTTATGAAGAGCATAATCCGGGATGGGAAAAGGCATTCTGGGCCGATTGGGGACCGGATTTCTATGCTGTGAGATCGTGGAACAACTACGCCCCTGAAGAAAAAAGGACTATTTGGGTAGGATGGATGGGAATCTGGACATATGCCTTTACTGAACCGGGCCCCGGACATTTTTCAGTACCAAGGAATCTCGAACTTAAAACCTTTGATGAAGGTATCCGAATGGTTCAAAATCCGATTAAGGAGCTTGAATCTTTAAGGACTACCCATAAAGTGGCAGCAGAAAATTCATTTGAAGGGATATGGCAACCAAAGAAATTCCTCCCTGCGAAGAATGCATACGAGCTTATTGTGGAATTTGAGAATATTTCAGCCGAAGAATTCGGGTTGAACTTATGCGTCGGAGAAAATGAGAAGACTGTTGTTGGGTATGATGCTTCCAGAGAGGAATTATATGTTGACCGGCGCAATAGCGGAAATGATGAGTTCAGCAAGGTATTTCCGGTTATCAGTAAGGGACCGCTGAAAAACAGGACGAAAACAGTCAAACTGCATATTTTCATTGATAAATGCTCGATCGAAGTTTTTGGCAATGACGGGGAGACAACCATTTCGAGTAAAATATATCCCGGTTCTATGAGTACAGGGATTAACCTGTTCTCAAATAACGGTAAAGTAAAGGTTAAATCACTTGAGCTCTGGGAGCTCAATTCAATTGATCTGTATTGAGATGACGATGTCTAAAAATTGGTATTTGATTTTTTATAGAGTATAATCTTAAAATAATAATACGTGAAAACTAACAGACGTAATTTCATTCAAAATCTGGGTGTTGGTGCTGCCGGACTCACCCTTGGAGCCTCTGCAATTTCAACGGTCTCATGTGCATCACCTGCTACAGTTAAGAAGGAAGATGAAGACGGCCAGATACTTTTCATCGGCGATGACATTGCAGTAGCTGATACTACAAATGGAAAAGTAAGAGGGTTCATTCACAGGGATATTTATAATTTTCTGGGAATACCCTATGGTGCTAACACAACGGGAAAAAACAGGTTCATGGCTCCTCAAAAGCCGGATCCCTGGACTGATGTTTATCCTGCTGTCTACTGGCCCAATTCAGCTCCGCAATTGCTCGATAACTTTTATGCCAACAGGTATCTTGCCTTTACTGACTACTGGCATTATGATGATGTAAGTGAGAACTGCCTTGGAATAAATGTCTGGACTCCGGGCTACAAAGACGGCACCAAACGACCTGTATTGCTCTGGCTTCACGGAGGCGGATTCACAAGCGGAAATTCGATTGAACATCCGGAGTATCATGGTGAGAATCTGAGCCGTCAGGGAGATATTGTCTTTTGCTCTCTGAATCACAGGTTGGGCCCAATGGGTTTTGCAAATTTTGCCGGAGTGGGAGGTGAGAAATATGCGGCATCCGGTATTGTTGGTATGCTTGATATTGTATCTGCCCTGGAATGGATACGGGATAATATTTCGAATTTCGGAGGTGACCCGGGTAATGTAACAATCATGGGCCAGTCCGGTGGAGGAGCAAAAGTAAGTACGCTCACGGCAATGCCATCAGCTAAAGGGTTGTTCCACAAAGCCGTAGCATTAAGCGGGAGTTCACTTAAGGGAGGCGATAAGAGTTATTCTGAAAAGCTTGGATCATATGTTCTGAAAGAGGCAGGATTATCAGTCTCACAAATTGATAAGCTTCAGGATATGCCCTGGAAAGATTACTATGCACTTGCCAACAAAGCCAGTATGAAATTGAGAGCAGAAACGCAAGTAACCGGAATGATGGGAGGATTTGGCCCGGTTGCCGACGGTGTCTATCTGCCTCAGGAACCCTTCTATTCAGGTGAATTATCGTCAGATATCCCTATGATAATTTGCAGTACGTTTTATGAAAGATCACCGAGCGCATTCGATTCGTCACTTGAGAATATTACGCTGGAAAAGGCTAAAGAGCTTGTCAAAACAACAAGAGGCTTCGGGCCTTCATTGGGTGAGAATGGACCAGCTATTATTGATGCATACGCCCAGAGTTTCCCTGACAAAAAGCCCATAGAACTGTTATCAATGGTAATAAGCAACAGACTTCAGACTATTGCAGCGGCTGATGCAAAAGTCAAGCAACCGGCTCCTGTTTATCTGGCCTGGTTTGGATGGAATCCACCGCTCTTTGATGGCAGACTGAGAGCCTTCCACACCATGGATATTGGTTTCTGGTTTTACAATACCGATGTTCAGATTTCTCATACGGGAGGAGGAGCAAGACCAAGGAACCTGGCAGCAAAGATGTCAGACGCCCTTGTGCAGTTTATGAAAACCGGCGATCCGAAAGGTGTTGGACTTCCTGATTGGCCAAAGTACACAACGGCAAACGGAGAGACTATGATTCTGGATGATACATGTGAGGTAAAAAATGACCCTGATAGGGAAGCAAGAAAGTCCTTAACTGTTTAGGATAAAATAATCAAAGTATATTCATAAATAGACTCGGGAACAATGTTAAATGACAATGTTATTTATGGGAAGAATAATATTATAGGTAAAATCAGGCATAAGCTTCCATGGATTCCTGAAGAGATAAGCGATACGGACAGCATCCCCAAAGGTGATATGCCCGGAGATAAAGTCAGTATTGGCCCTCAGCATGTCCGGAAGGCTCAGATAATCTTCCCTGAATTGCTGGAACTGTTGATACCCGTTCTTGATGAAAACCCGTATCAGCGGGCGGTTGTGGTTGTCTGCGGCGGATCCGGAGTGGGCAAGTCCGAGATCGCATCACTGATCTCCTTCTATCTTTCCCGGTATGGGCCTGGGCAGCTATACCCTATCCGGAGACAATTATCCTCATCGGATACCAAAATACAATGATGCTGAGAGGCTTCGCATCTTCAGAAAAAGCGGAATCGATGGTCTTATTTCGCACGGACAGTACATTGAGGGAAGGCATGCCATACTGAAAGAGATGCAGGAAAGCGGCAATGATTCAAACTCTGAGTTCGTCAATCGTTACCCATGGCTTTCTGTCTACCAGAGCGCAGGCAGGAACGGACTCAGGAATTATCTGGGAACCACAAATGAAATTGATTTCAAGGAGCTTACAGGAATCATATCCCGGTTTAAAAACGGTGAATCCAGGATATTCCTTAAAAGAATGGGAAGAGAAGAGACGGAACTCTGGTACGATGCTGTTGATTTCACCGATAAGAACATACTGATTATAGAATGGACTCACGGTAATAATCATAACCTTCAGGGTGTAGATATACCGATTCTTCTCAACAGTACTCCGCAGGAAACTCTTGAACACCGCAGATCACGCAACAGGGACGGTGCAACGGACAGTCCCTTTACAACGATGGTACTGGAGCTGGAACAGGATATGCTGATTTCGCAGGCGCCGAAGGCAAAACTGATATCCTCCAAAAACGGTGAGATATTGACTTACAGGGATTTTGTCAGGCTAATGATTCAGGATCAGGTCTAAGAAGAAGGAGCCATGGACATCGATACTAAAATACCGGCAAAATCAATAACTAAAGCTGGTCCGATGCTTAATGCATACCCTGACAGTATCGGAGGCACATTAGGGGATATTATAAAATTCTTACAAACTCCCGAACTTGAAAATGTGTTTCAGTCATTTTATGTTCTGCCGAGTATTTTCAATACCGATCTGGATCGTGGATTTTCGGTCATCGATTATGAATTGAACGAGCTTTATGCCTCACCGGAAGATCTGAAGGATCTGAATAAACTTGGCATAGCTCTCAAATTTGACTTTGTATTGAATCATTCTTCAGTGCTTTCCGGACAATTTCAGGATATCCTGAAGAACGGAGAGAATTCAAAATACAAGGACTTTTTCATTGACTGGAACAAATTCTGGGAAGGCTGCGGTCAAATGACTGATGAGGGTTATATTACAGCCGGACCCCGAATATATCAAGGACATGTTTTTCAGGAAGCCGGGCCTCCCTCTGCTGAACATTCGTATGCCGGATGGAAAGGAAGTGCCTTACTGGAACACCTTTTACCAGGAAGTCAGATATGAAAAAATAGATGCCTATGACCTGATGAGAGGTTATGAATATCCAGTACGCGTGTGGCTCAGAAGCTGGCTGAAACTGTAAATATAGCTCTGAGTGAAGGAAAGAAACCTTCCGGGATCGAGTTTGGCAGCTTTACGCGCTATCGCAAAAATGTCATCGATATGCTCGAATCCAGGCGAAAATACCTGGGACAAATGGATCTGAACATAAAATCTCCATTGGTATGGGAATATTATGAGGATACGCTGAAAAAGCTTGCAGGGTATGGGGCAGAGATCATAAGACTGGATGCATTCGCTTATGCGCCGAAAGAACCGGGTGCCAGGAACTTTCTGAACGAGCCTGGAACATGGGACCTGCTGGGAGACATAAGGGCCCTGGCTGACAAATACGGGTTGACCCTGCTGCCTGAGATCCACTCAAAGTACGAGGAAAAAATACACGAGAAGCTGGCCGGGAAAGGTTATATGACTTATGACTTCTTCCTGCCGGGATTGATCATAGATGCCCTGGAAAGGAATACAAATGAGCTTCTTATCAAATGGGCCAGCGAGATGCGGGATAAGGAAATCAGGGTTGTAAATATGCTTGGCTGTCATGACGGTATCCCTCTTCTGGACTTAAAGGGGCTGTTAGCTGATGACCTGATACAAAACTTGATTGACATTGTAGTTAAACGCGGTGGATATATCAAAGATCTGCATGGTAAAAAGAACATGTATTACCAGGTGAATGCAACATATTACAGTGCATTGGGGGAGGATGATGCAAAACTCATCTTAGCCAGGGCAATTCAGATATTTATGCCCGGGAAACCTCAGGTATGGTACCTTGATCTCCTGGCTGGAAAGAATGACTATGCTGCCGTTGAAAAAGCGGGTCCGTCGGGTCACAAAGAGATCAACAGGACAAATATGGCATTGGAGGTGGCTTGCGAAGGACTTAACAAGAATGTTGTCCGCCAGCAGCTCTCCCTGCTGAGATTTAGAAACAATTTTCCGGCTTTCGGTTTTGACGCTAACCTGGAGATCCTCACTTCCGGACCGGAAATATTAAACCTGCACTGGGAGCACAATGGCTGTTCAGCAACCCTTGAGGCAAACTTGAAAGATTATACAATCAATATCACTGCAACAGATGCGAAAGGCAATGTTGTATATGATTTCCATTAATGCATTACAGAGTTTATATAAACTAATCATGTGGAACTTATGAAAGCAGATTCAAATCCAATTGGCCAGAAGAATTTAACTACCATAAAATGGCTGACATTTTTAATGTTCATGATGTTTGCAATGTCTACTGATGCGGTTGGTGTGATTATACCGGAAGTCATGAAACAATTTAATCTGAGCCTGACTTCTGCCGGACTAATGCATTATACTCCAATGATTGCCATTGCATTTTCAGGGATATTACTTGGCTTTCTTGCCGACAGAATCGGCCGGAAAAAGACCATAATCATAGGCCTGGCTTTATATGCAGTTAATTCATACCTGTTTATTGCCGGAAATTCATTTGCGTTTTTCCTGGGTCTTATGATTGTTGCAGGCATCGCGATTGGAATTTTTAAGACAGGAGCCCTGGCGCTTATAGGCGATATCTCAAAATCGACAGTCGCACATACCTCAACAATGAATACTGTGGAGGGCTTTTTCGGAGTCGGCGCTATTATAGGTCCGTTTATAGTCTCCTACTTTCTTTCAATCGGAGTCGACTGGAAATTTTTATATGTTGTAGTTGGCACCCTGTGTGTGATCCTGATTATTATGTCATTGCTGATTAAATATCCTGTGACTGTAAAGTCCGCTAAAGAAACTGTAAGTCTGAAGAGTGCCCTGGTCCTGGTGAAAGATCCTTATGCCCTGGGTTTTTCAATAGCAATTTTCCTTTATGTAGCAGTTGAATGTGCCATATATGTCTGGATGCCGACGCTCATAAAGGGATACGAAGGCGGTATTGTTCTCTTAACTACATATGCTTTATCAATTTTCTTCCTGCTGCGTGCGGCCGGCAGGTTCCTGGGATCGTGGTTAATGGCCAAATTCAACTGGGCTGTTGTATTGAGCATTTTTTGTTTCCTGATCCTTGTCTGTTTTATAGGAAGTGTAGTAGGTGGAATCGGTTTAGCAGTTATATTGCTTCCGCTTTCCGGCTTATTTATGTCTGTTGTCTATCCAACTTTAAATTCAAAAGGTATAAGTTGTTTTCCCAAAGCTAAACATGGTTCAATTGCCGGTATTATTCTGTTTTTCACAGCTGCCGGGGCTGCTTTGGGCCCCCTTGCAATGGGCGCGGTCAGCGATTTGTTCGGACATAATGTCAAGTACGGTTTCGTACTTGCAACAATTTTTGCCGGATTACTTTTCCTGTGTGTACTCTTTAACATGTTGTTTAACCCGACTAAACAGAGATTAATGAAACTGGATGAAAGCGAATACTAAACGGGTAAAAATCAATTCACAAAAATTTCAAAGTTGATGAAAACTGAAAACAAGACTTTATTATGTGTTTTTCTGGCCATTTTAATTGCCGGAAATTCCTTTGTAAGTCAGGGACAGAATATTAAACCGACCCCTGTAAAGGCAGGTGCTGCTAAAGTGGATGTTACTCCGACGGCCGCGGAACTACCTGCTAATTATGAAGGGATACATGACAGAATCTACTCCAGGGCTATAGTGATTGTTAATGGAATTTCAAGTGCTGCTCTTGTTACAGTGGATATTGGAATGATGTCGGATCAAATATGGACGAATTTGACGAAACGTGCTGAAAAGGAACTTGGAATACCGGCAAAAAATGTGATGTTAACAGCCACACATACTCACAGTGTACCCTGGGTTATGGGTGAGGGTTTTGAAGAGAAAGTCTTTACATCTCTCAGGCTGGCAAAAGAGAGACTCCAGCCAGCCCGCCTATCTTATGGTACAGGTGTTTCCTATATCAATATCAATCGTAACATAATTGATCCTAAGACCGGGCAATGGTGGGAAGGGCCAAACTATAATGGTCCGTCAGACAAAACAGTTGCAGTTGTGAAGTTTGAGACGCTTAATGGAGATCCTATCGCAGTATATTACAACTATGCGATGCATGCTGTTACAGTCGGCCAGCTTGATATGGTGAGTGGTGATGCCCCCGGCGCCACTTCAAAATATATTGAGGATTCTTTTGACGACAAGATCGTTGCCGTATGGTCTACCGGCGCCTGTGGCGATCAGAATCCTATATATTTTCAGCAAACATATGATCTACGGGAGATCAGAATAAAGGATTATGCAAAGCGTGGAGAAGATATCAGTAATTCAATGCCTCCCGGCGGAAAGGGGTTAAATAAAAATGATCCGACCGTAATAAAGTTAATGAACCAGCAGAAACAGATGATACTTTCAATGGGTCAGTTTTTAGGCGAGGAAGTGCTTCATGTTATGAGAAGTGTTGACCGT
The DNA here is from genome assembly GCA_963780735.1 of uncultured Bacteroidales bacterium. Classification (GTDB taxonomy): domain Bacteria; phylum Bacteroidota; class Bacteroidia; order Bacteroidales; family VadinHA17; genus SR-FBR-E99. The sequence goes on along the minus strand of CAWADB010000006.1, from coordinate 906,901 downwards.
TCTGTGACAAATGCCAGAATATACGGAGACCAGAGGATAATTACATGTCCCGGACGTAAGAGAACCAATTCCGGCCGTGCAGGTTACGCCGGCACTTATGAGGATGCTGATTCAGTAAACATCAGACTCGGACTATTGCTGATTGACGACATTGCTTTCGCGTCAGTAAATGGAGAAGTATTCAACCTGATTGCCCAGAGGTTAAAGAAGGAATCACCTTACGCCAGAACCATGATGCTGACAGTGACTAACGGAATCGGAAACTCAGGTTATATCCCCAATGATGCAGCCTTCGGATATTAGTACTTTTGAAGTCTTATCATCAAGGTTAAAACCCGGGTTTGCAGAAAATGGAATTGTAAACGGAATATTAGATATGATGGACAAAGCAAAAGAATGAAAAGTCATGTTTTTATTACAACGTTCGTCTTTGATTAATCCGCAGAAGGGTGAATTGTCAATGCCTTTATGCCAGAATATCGATATTCAAATATTTTAACTTATTAAAACGAAAAAATATGAGGTCACTTAAAATTTTACTACTTCTTTTTCTTGGCAGTTTGCTCTATTCATGTGATACGCAAACACTGCCAGGAATAATTGTTACTGAAGGTGGAAAAGTAGAAGGAACGGTTGAAAATGGAATCAAGGTTTTTAAAGGGATCCCTTTTGCAACTCCTCCGGTGGGTGAATTACGATGGAGACCCCCTCAACCTGTTCAACCATGGGAGGGAATTAAGAAAGCCGATAAGTTTGCACCTGGTTCAATACAAAATCAAAAACTCGAGCAGTCGGAGGATTGCCTTTATCTGAATATCTGGACAACTGCAAATTCAAAAAAAGATAAATTGCCGGTTATGGTCTGGATTCATGGAGGTGGTTTTTCTATGGGCGCTCCTTTAGAACCTACTTATTGGGGCCAGGAACTGACCCATAAAGGAGTAATATTTGTAAGTATAGCTTATCGTCTGGGCGTGCTCGGTTTCCTTGCCCACCCCGAATTAAGTGCAGAGTCGCCCAATGGAGTTTCCGGAAATTACGGTTTGCTTGATATGATAGAGGCGCTAAAGTGGGTCCGTAATAATATTTCAGCTTTTGGCGGTGATCCCGATAAAGTAACAATCTTTGGGGAATCTGCAGGTGCAATAGCTATAAGCATGTTGTGTGCCTCTCCGCTGGCTGAGGGCCTGTTCTCAGGGGCAATAAGCGAGAGTGGCGGTAGTTTTGGTCCGGTAGGAAATACCCGTCAGGATGGAATTATATCTTTGAAGGGAGCTGAAAGTGCAGGTGTTGAATTCATGAAACAATTTGAGGTGGCCTCTATAGCAGATCTCAGGAAGATGGATCCCCAGGAGTGGTTCAAAAGCCCCATGACAAGAATGGGTTTCTGGCCGAACGCTGATGGCTATGTGATTCCTGATGACCAGTACAAACTTTACGAAGCGGGGAAATTTAACGATGTCAATGTTTTAATTGGTACGAATTCAGATGAAGGCGCTATGTTCGCAAGACCCATGGAGCCTGATGCTTATAAGAAGGGAATAGAAGAACGTTTTGGAGATTTTTCGGAGAAAATTCTTGAAGCATTCCCGGGTGACACAAAAGAACAGGTCCAGACTTCAACTGCTGACATGTTCACCACAACTGCCTTTGCATGGCCGACATGGGCATGGGCACGATTGCAGTCACGCACAGGAAAATCAAAAGTATTCATGTATTATTTTTCCCAGCAGCAACCGGAAATGCCATTTCTGCCCATTCAACCCAGGGGTGCACAGCATGCTGCAGAGATTAAATATGTCTTACAAAATTACGATTCAACAAAGGTCACTGAAGATGACATGAAACTGTCAGAAATAATGGCAACTTACTGGACCAATTTTGCCAAGAATGGCGATCCCAACGGGACAGATCTGCCTGTCTGGCCTGAATTCAAGGAAGAGAATGCTTCCGTAATGATTTTAAATTACCCTCCAAAACAAGGCCCGGTTCCAAACCTCGATAAACTTGAACTGATGGAGCAATATTTTAAATACAGGCGGGAATCAGAATAATCCGTATTTTATGACTATTTTTAAAAAATGAAAATATGAAAATCAAGGCTATTATTACAGCAACCCTTCTGGTTTTGGGATGTGCATTTCTTCAGGCACAGAATAACCCTCAGGACGCAAAACAAACACCGGCGGTAAGGCAAAAGCCTACTCCGGAGCAGATGGAAGCCTATCGAAAGATCATGGATGAAAGGCTGAGAAATGACTGGGCATTCTTTAAAAGATACGCAGACGAAAATGCAAGTCTTCCGGCTGTTGCCCCAGGAGAAAAGCGCGTTGTGTTTATGGGTAACTCAATTACCGAATTCTGGAAGACAATTGACAGTGATTTTTTTATCAGGAATAAATCTTTCATAGACAGGGGTATTAGTGCCCAGACAACCCCCCAAATGCTTGTTCGGTTCCGCGATGATGTTATTAACCTGAATCCTTCTGCTGTTGTAATTCTGGCAGGCACGAATGACATTGCAGGAAATACGGGCCCAACTTCAGTTGAAAAAATCTTTGGGAATATTGTTTCAATGGCTGAACTGGCAAAATCAAACAAGATAAAGGTCATCTTATGTTCTGTTCTTCCTGTCTATGAATATTCCTGGAGTCCGGGTCTGCAACCTGCGGGTAAGATTGTGAAGTTAAATGCTATGCTGCAGGCTTATTGCAAAGAAAATAAACTGGTTTACGTCGACTTCCATTCTGCATTGGCGGATGAGAAGATGGGCATGAAAGCTGAATATTCACCTGATGGTGTTCATCCAAATTTAGAGGGTTATAAAGTCATGGATGATTTAGTTGAGGAAGCTATTGCAAGAACATTAAAGATTAAAAAATAAGCAGATACCATGAAAAAAATTCTTTATTTATTTGTTTTCATTTTTGGCTCTGTCTGCACTCTTTCGGCAAAGGTTACTCTTCCCGCACTTGTGGGAGACAATATGGTTTTGCAGCAACAGTCCGATGTAAAAGTATGGGGCTGGAGTAAGCCGAACGCCTCTGTTAAGATCACTACCTCCTGGGGTACTAAAGGATCTGTAAAATCCGACAATGAAGGTAACTGGAATTTTACTATCACCACTCCTGCAGCCTCGTACACTTCTCATACAATCACAGTCAGTGACGGGGAGCCTGTTGTTATCAAAAACATTCTTATCGGAGAAGTCTGGCTCTGCTCAGGTCAGTCCAACATGGAGATGACATTCACCGGAATCTGGGGTTCCCCGGTCATTGGTGCACACCAGGCTATAGAAGAAAGTGGCCTGTATCCCAACCTGCGCCTGTTTACGGTGGAAAAAAATTCTGCTACTGTGCCCCAGAAAGATTGCAAAGGGTCTTGGCAGGTCTCTTCCCCGGCTGCGACCAGGAACTTTAGTGCCGTTGGGTACTACTACGGGTTACAGCTTCAAAGAATTTTGAATGTACCAGTTGGAATAATCAATACAAGCTGGGGTGGAACGATTATTGAAGCGTGGATTGATGCAGAATCGCAAAAGGATTTTACCGATGTTGATCTGAACCTTCTCAACGATGAGAAATTTCCTGTATATGGAAAGCCTGTATCCTGTTACAATGGGATGATCGCTCCATTGGTCAACTATTCCTTACGGGGCTTTATATGGTACCAGGGTGAGTCAAATGTCCCCCGCTTCTCTACATATGCAGACAAGATGGTCACGCTGATTAAATTTTGGCGTACACTATGGGCTGATGACAACATGCCTTTCTTCTATGCTGAGATTGCTCCCTATAATTATGCAGCCAATCGTCTTGACCAGACGGAGGCTCAGCTAAATGCTGCTTTCCTGCGGGAGAAACAGGCTAATGTAATGGATATGATCAAAAATGTTGGTATGGTTTGTACAAACGATCTGGTTTTCCCCTATGAGCGAAACGAGATTCACCCATCAAACAAGCCGGAAGTTGCCAGAAGATTCGCTTATTGGGCGTTGCATAATGCCTACGGATTTAATGAAGCGATTTCGGTAACCGGGCCCCGGTACAAATCGATGAAGGTTGAAAACGGAAGAGCTGTTCTGTCATTCTCCGGAGTGGATGGCGAAGGCATTACGGTAAAAGGTGATATATCCGGTTTTGAAATTGCAGGGAACGATCAAATTTTCTACCCTGCCAGCGTACTTAAAGTGTTCCCGAAGGTATCAGAGCTGGTTGTTTTCAGTGACAAGGTCACAGAACCGGTTGCAGTCCGATATTGCTTTAAGAACTTTTCAATAGGCAATGTCAGCAATGTATATGGGCAGCCTATGGTTCCGTTCAGAACAGACGATTGGAATTGAACTAATTAAAAATCCAGACAATGAAAAAAATACTCTTTCTATTTTTGATTCTTTGCGGCATTACCAGTGCTTTTGCCTCACAGGTAGACACGTTAAAGGTTGTAAGCAAGGCGATGCACAAAACCATCCCCAACATAGTAATTATACCTGACGGAGTAACTGCCACTAAAAATGGATTTCCTGTTGTTTATTTGCTCCATGGCGCCTATGAAAACCAAAAAGCCTGGCTCAGGGAAGTTCCTGCATTAAAGGATTATGCAGACCAATACCAGATTATGATAGTCTGCCCGGATGGTGGATTTACAAGCTGGTATTTTGATAGTCCGATTGATTCAACCATGAAATACGAAACGTACGTATCTAAAGAATTGATAGCTGCAATTGATGCGAAGTATCCTACTGTTGCGGATAAAAAAGGCAGGGCTATAACTGGGTTGAGCATGGGAGGACATGGTTCATTTTACCTGGCATTCCGGCATCAGGATGTTTGGGGTGCTGCTGGTAGTATGAGTGGAGGTTTGGATATTCTCCCGTTCCCTAATAATTGGGACATTCCCAAGCGCTTAGGCACTTATGCCCAGAATAAGGAGGTATGGGAAAGTAATACCGATATTAATCTGGTCTATTTACTTGATGGTAAGAACCTTAAGTTGATTTTCGATTGCGGGACAAGCGATTTCTTTTATGATTGTAACAAGCGTATGCACGAAATTCTTCTGGAAAGGAATATTCCTCATGATTATACTGAACGTCCTGGTAAACACGATTGGCAGTACTGGTCCAATTCTGTTAAATATCATCTGTTATTTTTTAATGATTTCTTTGACAACAACAGTAACAAATAGAATATCAAAATATTAGATCCCAGTAATTCTGCTATCCTTTATCTTGATCTTGATTTCCTTATAATAATCTCAAATAGTATCGGTTATCAACATTTACAGTTAGAACCTGAGATGAATTAGTTGGGAAAGAGGTATTCAAAGACAAATATTTTTAGTGTAGGTTTCCCTATAAATAGGATTCGCAGGACACAAAAGGGCAGGTCCTTCCGTCGCAAAACAAAAAACCGGCTAAAGAAGCCGGTCTTGTGGTTGTCCCGTCAGGGCTCGAACCGGACCGACCGTTAATAAATTGCCCGGTGGGCAATTTTAGGGAGGAGACAGATTGCAGGGTGAGCCGAGCCCTGTTAAAAAACAAATGCCGGCTTTTGGCCGGCAGTGGTTGTCCCGTCAGGGCTCGAACCTGAACTCTTCTGATCCAGAATCAGACGTGTTGCCTATTACACCACGGGACAGTTACATGAGGGTGCAAATATAAATATTTTTCAGAAGCCCCATCCGGTTAAACAAAAAAAGTGCACCGGATCAACCCGGCGCACCTTCTTTGCAAAGACCAATATGACTTTCTTAAGGCAAAGTATAGTAAACAGTAAGCTCAGGACGCAAGGATGCATCAGCATTGTCACTCGATCCAAAACGGAACCCAGGAACCCACTCGCGTGGCCACAGCCTGAAGAACATGCCGTAATTAGGATATTCAACGTTATCAGTGGTGGCTGACGGCACATAAAGTGGTGTAACATCAACAGTTATGAAGTTGACGTTCAGTATGAACGGAGAAATATATACCTGGTTGACTTCAACAGTCTTTGGCTGATTATTCCATGTGACCTTATCTTCTTCCCACGGCTCAACTATCTTCTGCAATACGCCTCCGCTCCATTCAATTCCTCCGCTGTTGTTGGGAGTGAAAATAGTGCTGTCCCATACCAGCGGGAGATCATATATGAGTCGCAGGGTAACCTTTTTAATTACGGCCGACTTGGGCAGGGCATTCAGATCAAACCAGATCAGACTGTTGTTCGAACGCATCACGGTGAGCACCGGCTCGGTGATAAAGGTCGCTTCAAACGACTTGTGGCTGCCGAAATTCTTATCGGGATCGAGATTGGAGATCATCGCATCTTTGCCTGCATCAGGACCCGGCTGAAGCGTCAGGACTTTCCAGCCACCGCTGTCGTACGGAATTTTCAGAATAAGCGGGTTATCTCTTGATGTAGATGCCAGCTGTCTTGGGGTGAAATAGAACTTCTGTGGCAGATAGCCATCTTTTTCCAGGAGGAAGATGTAGATTTCAGAGCCTCCCCTGATGAGGACATGATTGATATTTGCCTCCAGTCTGAACATGTAATGCCAGTTGTTATCCGCAAATACCGTAAGGTTAGCTGTGGTTGGCAACGGGGCCGGTGCCATTGAAAGCGGATTGTCAATGACAGCCATGACAAAGAAGCCGAGAGGTTTGATGATCTGGCCGCCGAAACTGATGTACCCGAAATCACCGGGGTCATAGTTACCCACCGCAAGCAACTCAGGGGCAATCATAGTTGCGGTGCCTGAAACAATGCTGAAGCTGATTGGCAGAGGATCATCCACCAGATAAGCCAGAGGAGAGCCCTCAACAGGCGTGGCCAGGATCACCTCGCCGGCAGGATTAATTACCATAAACTTCGTGAGAATGTAGTCTCCCGAAGCCATCTCCACCTCTTCGCTTATGAAGCCGGTCCCGAATAAATATACGGGAATAAGTTCATCAGTGAGCACAGGATTGCCATCCGTGTCTTCCACGGATACCAATAATTGGTACGAGACCAGTGCGCTGTCATCGGATGAGCCGGCGGATTTAAACTGGATGGATTCATCAATCGATGCGATTGAAAATTTAGCAGTTCCCTTGCTTGTGTTATTGGAGTTCTTTTCACAGGAAGAAAATGTAAAAACAGCAAGCAGGATCAAAAGAAATGATCTGATCATGATTTTCATTTTTCTTCGGTTTAAGTTGTGAAAGAAAACAAAGTAATTGCGTGATAATGAAGCAAAAAATATGCCAAATAAACCGGGCAATAGGCAATAGGCAGTAGTGCTCTGAGCTACTTGTTAAGTTTAGCCCATGTATCCTTGAGGCTGACCGTGCGGTTGAATACCAGGCTGCCGGGCTTGCTGTCATAGTCGACACAGAAGTACCCGATTCTCTGGAACTGGAATTTTTCGAGTGGCTCCGCCGATGCCATCGATGGTTCAATCTTGCATCCGGTGAGTACGGTCAGGGAGTCCGGGTTAAGGAATTCCCTAGCATCTTTATCCTTATGGCCTGAAGGATCCTCATCGTTGAAGAGCCTGTCGTACAGCCTGACCTCGGCGTCAATCGCATGTTCAGCCGAGACCCAGTGGAGCGTGCCCTTGACCTTGCGTTCAGCCAGCTGGCCTCCGCTGCGCGTTTCGGGGTCATAGGTGCAGTAAACCTCCGTTACTTCCCCGGCGTCGTTCTTTTTAAGACTCTGACATCTGATGATATATGCTCCCTTAAGCCTTACCTCCTGGCCCGGAGTCAGACGGAAAAACTTATTCGGAGGAGTCTCCATGAAGTCTTCCTGTTCAATGTATATCTCCCGGCTGAAGGGGACCATACGGGTACCCTGGCTTTCGTTTTCGGGGTTATTGAGTATTTCCATCTGTTCCGTTGTGCCTTCCGGATAGTTGGTGATGGTCACCTTCAGTGGCTTGAGCACTCCAAAGACACGCGATACCCTTTTATTGAGGTCTTCGCGGATGGCATATTCAAGCAGTGATACATCGTTGATGGCTTCCACCTTTGTGTAGCCGATCAGGTCGACAAAGCGCCTGACAGATTCGGGAGTATACCCCCTCCGGCGCAGACCGCACAGTGTTGGCATGCGCGGATCATCCCATCCCCTGACCACCCCGTCCTTCACTAGCTCAAGCAGCTTACGCTTGCTCATGACGGTGTATGTGAGGTTCAGGCGGTTGAACTCAATCTGTCGCGGACGGTAGTCGCTGTCCATCAGCTGATCAACGAACCAGTCGTACAGCGGCCTGTGCACCTCGAATTCAAGCGTGCAAAGTGAGTGGGTTATACCCTCAAAATAATCGCTCTGGCCGTGCGCGAAGTCGTACATGGGATAAACTTTCCATTTTGTACCGGTACGGTGATGAGGTGTATTAAGAATACGGTAGATAATGGGGTCACGCATATGCATGTTGGGGGAGGCCATATCTATCTTTGCTCTCAGCACACGGCTGCCCTCTGAGAACTCGCCGTCGTTCATGCGGAAAAAGAGATCGAGGTTCTCTTCGACGGTGCGGTCGCGGAACGGGCTGCTGACGCCCGGCTGTGTTGTGGTGCCTTTTTGTCCGGAGATTGTCTCGGCGCTTTGGTCATCGACATATGCCAACCCCCGTTTAATGAGGGTGACGGCAAAATCCCAGAGCTTGCCGAAATAGTCAGAGGCGTAAAACTCACGATCCTCCCAGGTGAATCCAAGCCATTGTATGTCCTCTTTTATTGAGTCGACATACTCGACGTCTTCTTTTGTAGGATTGGTGTCATCGAAGCGGAGATTGCACTTACCGCCGTATTTCTGCGCCATGCCGAAGTCGAGACATATTGCCTTTGCATGACCGATATGCAGATAACCGTTCGGCTCGGGCGGAAAGCGCGTGTGTACGCGTCCTCCGTTTTTACCATCGCTCAGGTCCTTCTCAATCGCTTGTTCAATAAAGTGTTGTGATTCAGGCTTTAATATATCTTCTGGCTCTTTCATCTTCTTGTACAAATAGGAAAGGACAAAAATAGAAGGAAAAAGGTGATGTGGTGCAGATACAGAGTAATTTTGGGAGAAGGGGAGAGTTACCTAGTCAGTTCCACACTGACTCTGCCGATCCTGCCACCCATGACAGGATTTAGTTTTGAAACTTTTACCGTAGCTTTCCTGATACCGGGTAATTCATTATAAAGAGCATCAAGGATCCTTGTTGCTATGTGTTCCAGAAGTTTTGATGTTATCTCCATTTCTCTCTTCACTACAAGATATGCCTTCTGGTAATTCAGGGTGTCCCGAAGTTCATCGCTTTGTCCTGCCTTGTCGGTATCAGTCTCAATTGAAACATCGACCATGAAGTGATTTCCGACAATCTGCTCCTCACGGTAATGCCCGTGAAAAGCATAAAATTCCATATCCTCGATCCTGATCAGTCCCATGTTGTTAATTATTAAATTTTGTAATATTCTTTATAATAAGCAGTTGCGGCTCAGAAGGCATTAAAATAAAAAATAAGCTGTAAAATATTTGGTTTATAATGTAAACTAGTTTATATTTGTAACGAATAATTTTAACTATCACTCAACGTAAAATTAGTAAAAGCCATGGAAAATGAAGAAAAATTTATGACCGGAGAAGAGAGTCTTAAGGTCATCACCGCGATGATCAACAAGACCAGGGTCAATGTCATACAGAGCAGTTTTCACCTGCTTTTCTGGGGCTGGCTGATCTTTGTCTCCAGCCTTTCTGAGTTTTTACTCTGGAAATTCACTGATTTCGCCAGTCCCTGGTACGTCTGGTTTTTTGTGATACCCGGAGTATTTGTCTCAATGATCTACGGTTTTACAAAGGGCAGAAAAGCCTCTTTACACACCTACGCCGAGGGGATCTATGTCTGGATATGGATGGCCTTTCTCATCGCCTCTCTGGTTCTTGTTGTTATTCACTCAAGCAACATGGAGAGCTTTGCGCCGTACATACTCTTATTAGCAGCCATTCCGACTTTTCTGTCAGGTATTGTCCTGAAGTTCAGGCCGCTGATCTGGGGCGGGGTCTCCTTCTGGATCTTTGCACTGGCAGCTCATTTTGGCGGCCCGACAGTCTCCGGGCTGGCGATGCCGGCAGCAACGATTACCGGATATCTTATCCCGGGTTACTTACTCAGAAAAAAGGGCAGCCATGAAACCCTTTAGGGAGCTTGATCCCCTGCTTCATTCACAGCTGAGACTGGCAATAATGTCAGTGCTTATAAGTGTTGACAGGGCAGACTTCACCTATCTGCGGGAAAAAACCGAGGCCACGGCAGGCAACCTCAGTATCCAGATAGGCAAGCTGAAGGAGGCGGGTTACATCTCAGTCAGTAAAAGCTTCGGCGAGAGCTATCCACAGACCATGTGCAGCATCACTGACCTGGGCAGGAAGAAATTTGCCGAATATGTTACGGCACTTAATGACTATCTTAAACCGGGGTGAGAAGTCCGATCAGATAATTACTTTAACAATATGTTCAGTACCCTCCGGAAATACCGGAATAATGTTGGATTCCAACCTGTTACCGTCGACAGTTATCTCCCATGCACCTTTTGTTCTGTGCACCGGGTTCAGAAACTCGATACGGTAGGTGGCTCCGCGGAACTTTCGTGTCACCGTGAATCCGTTCCACTCGGGAGGTATGCAGGGGTCTATCATCAGCCCGTCATAATCAGGCCGTACACCCAGTATGTACTGTGTCACAGTATACATGCACCATGACGCTGTTCCAGTCAGCCAGCTGTTCTTCGCTTCACCGGGGGTGAAGGCATCCTTGCCGGCAATCATCTGGGCATAGACATATGGTTCTGTCTTGTGGAGTTCACTTATCTCCTCCAGATAAGACGGCGTGATTCGGCTGTAATAATCAAAGGCTCTCCGGCCGTTGCCGGTAAGTGTCTCAGCGATGATGATCCATGGGTTATTATGGCAGAAGACACCGGCGTTTTCCTTGTAGCCCTCGGGGTAGCTTGAAATTTCTCCCAGGTTCAGGTAATACCTTGTGAATGCCGGATTATTCAACACAATGCCGTAATCACAAGCCAGGTATTTGCTGACGGAAGCAAGGGCGTCAAGAGCCTTGTCATCCTCGAGTCCCATGCCTGCCATTATGCACATTCCCTGTGTCTCGATGAAGATTTTGCCTTCTTCATTTTCCCTGCTGCCGACCTTCTTTCCGTAATAATCATAGGCACGAAGAAACCAGTCGCCGTCCCAGCCATGAGTTTTAATGGCCAGTTTCATATCGTCGATATGCTTCTGTGCCTCAGCTGCCAGGGCTGTCTCTCCGCGCTGCTGTGCCATCTTCACGAAATCAGCACCGTAAAGCACAAACATAGCGGCAATGAACACCGACTCAGCCACGCCGCCCTTCTGGTTCTCTGTTGTCTGGAAACTCTCATCGGGGTTTGACGAGAAACAGTTCAGGTTAAGGCAGTCATTCCAGTCAGCCCGGCCTATCAGCGGAAGCCGGTGTGGCCCAAGGTGATTGACTACATGCCAGAATGACCGTTTAAGATGCTCGAAGAGGCTGGCGGTGTTTTCGGGATTATTGTTAAACGGAACCTTTTCATCAAGCAGCGACCAGTCACCCGTTTCCTTGATATATGCTGCCACACCGAAGATAAGCCACAAAGGGTCATCGTTGAAGTTGCCGCCGATCTCGGCGTTGCCTCTTTTTGTCAGCGGCTGGTACTGGTGATAGGCGCTGCCGTCATCGAGTTGTGTGGAAGCAATATCGATGATTCTTTCCTTTGACTCCGGAGCTATCATCTGTACATATCCCACAAGATCCTGGTTGCTGTCGCGGAATCCCATACCGCGACCGATGCCGGATTCAAAGTATGACGCACTTCGCGACATGTTGTAAGTGACCATGCACTGATACGGGTTCCAGATGTTAACCATTCTCGACAGGCGCGGGTCAGGATGGTCAAGGGTTATGACAGAGAGTTGTTTCTCCCAGTAATCCTTTAACTCCCCGAAGGCCTTTTCCACCTTGGCGTTGGTATCGTACCTGGCAATCATCGCCTTTGCCCTCTCCTTGTTTATCACCTTTGGGGCAATGAACTTCTCGTTGTCAGGATTCTCAACGTAACCAAGAACGAAAACCAGGTTCTTTTCCTCACCCGGTTCCAGGTCCACCTCGATGCAATGTGATGCCACCGGTGACCAGCCGTGTGCAACTGAGTTCCCGGGATTGCCGGAGAAGACTGTGTCAGGGTGATCAAATCCGTTGTAAATACCCAGGAAAGCTTCCCTGTCGGTATCGAAGCCGGTCACAGGAACATTCGTGGAATAAAAGGCATAATGATTACGCCGTTCACGGTATTCTGTCTTGTGGTAGATCACACCGTTCTCAACTTCCACCTCACCGGTGGAGAAGTTACGCTGGAAGTTTGTCATGTCATCATGGGCATTCCAGAAGCACCACTCGACAAAGGAAAAGAGCCGGAAGCGCCTTGGAAGTTTCCCGGTATTGCGGAGGGAGACACGCTGCACTTCACAGGTGTCGCCCACAGGCACGAAGAAAAGCATCTCAGCCCTGAGATTGTCTTTTTCAGAGCCAATGATTGTGTAACCCATGCCATGACGGCACGAGTAGTTTTCGACCTCCGCCTTTACCGGCTTCCACCCCGGTGACCATACTGATCCGTTGTCGTTGATATAGAAGTATTTACCTCCGTCATCCAGTGGCACATTATTGTACCTGAAGCGTGTCAGCCTGCGGAGACGGGCATCCCTGAAGAAGCTGTAACCGCCTGCTGTGTTCGAAATAATTGAGAAAAAATCCTTGTTGCCGAGATAGTTTATCCACGGGTAAGGTGTCTTGTATCGGGTGATGACATACTCTTTCCTGTCATCGTCAAAGTGGCCGAATTTCATGATCAGGTCTCCTCTTTTATCAGTCTTTAAGTTTATTCCACCAGGTAAATTTCAGGATGATGCTGGTGATAATCATTATCCCTGTTGCGATATAGAACGCCTTCCATTCACGGATGATGAGGAACACAGGGAAGGCCATCAGCGATATCTGCCAGACAATTCCGACGGCAACATTGAACATATCCCTCCAGAAATCCTTGTTCTCCTTGAATGACGGCTCCTCAGCCAGAATCATTCTGTGCACTGGTTTCCAGAAACCCCATGGGCGAACCTGCCTGTAGAATTTCTTCAGGGTTGCATCACTTTCGCGTTCAGTTAAGAGTGATCCCAGCACGCTCCCAACTATAGATATGAGGAAGATAACCGGGAATGCGTTCATGCTGAAGTTTTCCGTCAGCGGCCAGTTCTGCAGAATATCCAGGTTAAGTGCTGGCAGGACGAGTGCTGCAACAATACCCGACAGCATTCCCCAGAAGTAACCGTAACCGTTAAATCTCCACCAGTACCATTTCAGCACGTTGGGTGCAGTATATCCTCCCCAGAGGGCTGCGGTGATCCAAAGCACCACATCGTTTATGGATGTTACCATGAAGCCAACGATGATGCCTGTGATTACTATCAGAAGTGAAGCGGCATAGCTCATCCTGACGTAGGTCTTTTCGCTGGCGTTGGGATTGATGTAACGCTTGTATATGTCATTGACGAGGTAAGCCGGCGCGGCGTTCACCGTGGCAGCAAAGTTGCTCATAAAGGCTGCTATCAGTCCGGCAAGCAATAAACCCAGCAAGCCGACCGGAACATACGTGGCGAGCACTTCGGGCAGTATGCTCTCGAAGTCAGGTTGAGTAAGTGAACCGGTATATAGTGTGTCAAAGTGCACAAGAGCAAGGATAGCGAGGCCGGCAACCATAAAATAACGGGCAGGATTGAGCACCACATTTACCAGCGAGCTCATCTTGGAGGCTTCCTTGGGATTTTTGGTGGCAAGGATGCGCTGCATGTCGTAGTTGGGTGCGGGCCCTGCGGCAGCTACGAAAATTCCCTTGAAGAGCATCATGACAAAAAAGAGGCCGAAGAGCTCATAACCGTCACTCTTGATCCATTCATTGAATGAATGCAGCTTGGGCGAAGCCACTGCGGAAATATTGTTCCAGTCGAGCCCTGTGGTATGTCCGAACCACAGGCTTTTCCATCCTTCGGGTATTACCGCATTAAGAGCTTCCGGAGAGATCTGCCTGATGGCTATGATTCCAACGGCTATCGAAGAGATGGTGAGTATGACATACTGAATTACCTCGGTGATCACAACGCTGAACATACCTCCCTTGACGACATAAAAGGTCGTTATGGCCATCAGTATCAGGGCGTAGAGGTTGACATTTATCTGCGGGTGCGCCAGGAGGTATTCGGGGTTGGAAACAAGGGGAGGCAGGAATGCGGCCACAAACTTACCTACACCCTTGAAGCCATACGAGAGAAACCCGATCACGCTTACCAGGGCAAAGACAACGACTATTATATGCGAGAGAGTGGCGGCCTTGCCGTCTCCGAAACGGGTCTTAATCCACTCAGCCCCGGTCATGACGTTTGAACGGCGAAGCCAGGCCGACAGAAAGACCATAAGAAATATCTGGTTGAAGACCGGCCACATCCAGGGCAGCCAGAGACTCTTCAGACCGTAGACGGCCAGCCAGTAAACAAGCAGCATGGTTCCGGCTATATCGAACATCCCGGAAGCATTTGATATCCCCAGGAAATACCATGGGAGACTGTTGCCTCCGAGGAAATAGGACTGGATGTTTTTCGATGCTCTTTTTGATACCCAGTTGCCGATAAAAATGGTTGCGATCAGGTAAAGAACAACTATGCCAAGGTCAATAATATTCAGATTCATAGTCCTGTTGGTTAGTTACGGGTTTCAGATAATGAATGAGATACGTCCTTTTCTTGTCTTATCATACACTTCACGGCTGAACAGATAATACTGCGCAGGTTTGTGCGCCACTCCCTGCTGCTTTTTCTTCAGCGGGATGACATAATGCATCTGGGCTACTTTTTTCCTGAAGTTACGTTTGTCAAATAATGTTCCAAGCAAGGCTTCATAAAGCTTCTGGAGCTGAGACAGGGTAAAATAATCAGGCAGCAGTTCGAAGGCGATAGGTTCAACCTTTACTTTTCTCTGAAGGGCTTCCAGGGCTTGTAAAAAAAGGAATTTATGGTCAAAAGCCATTTCCATATCCCTGATCATGGTGACCGGGAACCATTGCACATTCCGGTCAGCAAGCTGAAGGGTGACCTTAGTGTTGTCAATAAGGGCGAGGTAGCCGACAGTGACTACCCTGTCTGCAAATCCCTGATTGATATATTTCAGCCACATGACATCTTTCCTGGCAGACACCCTGTCAAGCTGTCCGTATGCCCCGAACTGTTCGAGAAAGATGTTGTCAAGCCCGGTAAGACCCTTTAATATCCGGCTGGCTGCGCTGTCCAGATCCTCATCCTCATAAATATGGTAGCCCGTAAGTGTATGATCGTTAATCAGCAGCTCGCCTGATTTCTTATCTTTCAACTGACGTTCAACGAGAAGTACATTGAGTTTTTCAAAGTCAAAACCGAACACAACACAATCGACCGAAATGTTGGGGACAATCTTATGAGCTATCATTTTATTATAGCTGGTGAGTTATAAAATGACTTAGTGTATAATTTATCTTTATCAAAGATATTGTAAAAAAACAGTAGAATCAACATGAGTTTTAAAAAGAATTCTCGCTGAGTTTTCAAAATTGTTGTGTGAAAGTATATAATATATAGTATAATCATTGTAGGATTTTAAGATCATAATGGCGGAAACGCAAAAAGGATAGCGAAGAGATGGCTGTAACAGGTACCATCTTACTTTGTGTAAAAATTACACTAACGGTTGTAATTCGCACTTTAATCCTGCAGGGATCAATCACATTATTATAATAAAAACACAAAATGCTAATTGTGCCACAATAAGAAAAGGATTAACTTTAAAACCCTAAAACTGTACAGCAAAGGATCTGAGGTGCATGCTAGTCTTTATAAAAAATGATGACATAAATGTTCGGAGATTATTCTGCAAATGGGACTGGCTTCTGGGCGAATCTGGCAAACTTCAGCGATGATAGTCAATCTGTTACAAAAAAATTAGTAATCAAATAACAATCGACATGAAAAAAATTTCTGCTCTGATGGCCGTTATGGCGGCAATGGTCCTGCTGGCTCTCTTTTGCCAGTCGTGCAGCGACGTATCGTATGAAAGAAGTGATAACGGTATAGTGGTTCGCCTGGGAGATAAGGCTGTTTATCCTGACCAGGCAGTAAGGCTCAGTGTTGTAAGTGAAAAGATCATAAGGGTAACATCCGTGCCTTCCGGTGAATTCCCGGAAACGAAGAGTCTTATGGCATTGCCGTTGCCGGAAGGGAAAGTGGAGTTCACCGTAGAGAAGGGTGATGGAAGCATCACCCTGAACACTTCAATGGTCAGCGCGGAGGTCTCACTCAACACAGGAGAAGTATCCTTCACAGATAATAACGGGTCAGTATTACTGGCAGAACAGGCAGGAGGTGGCAAATCATTCACTCCTGTCACCGTTGGAGGGGAATCTTTTCTTGCAGTACGCCAGCAGTTTGAATCGCCTCAGGATGAGGCCCTTTACGGCCTGGGGGCAAACCAGACATCGTTCATGAACCTCAAGGGGAAAGACGCTGACCTATTCCAGTATAACACCATGGCTGTCGTCCCGTTCATCGTTTCGAACCGCAATTACGGGATACTGTGGGACAATAACTCACGTACAAAGTTCGGCGATGTGCGCGACTGGACAGAGCTGTCAGCCCTGAAGCTTTATAACCGTGAAGGCGCCGAAGGAGGCCTCACAGCAGTGTACGCAGACAGGAGAAACGCAAAAAAGATATTTATAATCCGTAACGAATCTGAGATAAACTACCAGTTCATTCCTGACCTGGTGAAATTCCCTGAGAATTTTAAACTCGGAGAAGGCCAGGTGACTTGGGAAGGCGAGTTCGAATCTGATACTTCAGGAACACATAAGTTCAATTTCACTTCGGCAGGATACGCCAAGCTGTGGATAGACGGAAAGCTTATCTTCGACCGCTGGCGCCAGTGCTGGAATACTTCCTCCAACTATTTCACCCTTGACCTGGAGAAGGGCAGGCGCTATCCCCTTAAAATAGAATGGATACCCGACGGCGGTGAGTCATTCATTACCATGAAATATCTTACACCTGCTGATAACGATGAACAGCAGAGGATATCATTCTGGTCGGAAGTGGCTGATCAGATAGACTATTATTTCATCAGCGGGACCACCATGGATGATGTCATCAGCGGTTACCGCACCGTGACCGGCAAGGCGCCGATGATGCCCAAATGGGCCATGGGCTTCTGGCAGAGCCGTCAGCGTTATACGACACAGGATGAGTTGCTCAACGTAGTGCGTGAATACAGGAAAAGAGAGATCCCTCTTGATAACATCGTGCTCGACTGGCAATACTGGCCGATCGACAAATGGGGCGATCATCAGTTTGACTCTGTCCGGTTCCCTGAACCTGATGTTATGATCAGTACATTGCATAATGAGCTTAATACGAATATCATGATTTCAGTATGGCCAAAATATTATGTGGGTACAAAGAACTACGAGGCCATGAACAGCAAGGGATGGCTGTATAAGAGGAATGTGGAGAAGGGTCAGAAAGACTGGATGGGATTTGTATCGACCTTCTACGATGCCTTCAATGCCGATGCCCGCAAAGCGTTCTGGGAGCAGATCAACACCTCGCTTTACAGCAAGGGTATAGATGCCTGGTGGCTCGATGCCACTGAGCCTGATATATGCTCGAATTTGCCAATGGATGAGCGCAAGGCTCTAATGAATCCCACTGCCCTGGGCCCGGCAGACAAAGTCTTCAATGCCTTTTCGCTTGTCAATGCCCAGGGTGTCTGGGAGGGCCAGCGCAACACCGATCCCGGTCAGCGGGTGTTTATCCTTACACGCTCAGCCTTCGCCGGCCTGCAACGCTACTCGGCCGCAAACTGGAGCGGTGACATCGCATCGCGCTGGCATGATATGAAAGCACAGATTCCCTGCGGACTGAACTTCTGCATGTCGGGCATACCTTACTGGACTATGGACATAGGCGGCTTCTCCGTTGAAAGCAGGTATTACAAGCCTTCTGCTGCAGACCTCGAGGAGTGGCGTGAGATGATGACACGCTGGTTCCAGTTCGGCACTTTCGTTCCGGTCTTCAGGTCACACGGAGAGTTCCCGTACAGAGAGATATACAACACGGCACCGGAGAACCACCCGGCCTACCAGGCACTGGTTGCCACCGACAGGCTGAGATACAGGCTGATGCCGTATATCTATTCACTGGCCGGGCAGACATACCTGAATGATTATACCATAATGAGAGGGCTGGCGATGGATTTCCCCGGTGACCCGGCAGTGAATGATATCGGCGATCAGTATATGTTCGGACCGTCGCTTTTAATTAATCCTGTCACTGAATACAAAGCCAGGAGTCGTGATGTTTACCTGCCAGGGCCTTACGGGTGGTATGACCTGTATACAGGAAAGTACTTCACCGGAGGAAAAGTGATAAGCGCCGATGCTCCCTACAGCTCAATACCTGTTTTCGTCAGGGAGGGAGCAATTCTCCCCATTGGTCCTGATCTTCAGTTTACATCAGAGAAACCGGCTGATCCGATCACTCTTTTTGTTTTCACGGGGATGGACGGCATGTTCACTCTTTATGAGGATGAAGGTGTCAACAACAACTACGAGGACGGAGCCTACGCCCTGATCCCGTTTGTTTATTCGGAGACTGACCGCACGCTCACGGCAGGAGCAAGGCAGGGGGAATTCTCGGGGATGCTGCAGGACCGTACGTTTAATGTGGTGGTGATATCAAAGGAAAAACCCGTCACACCTGATTTCAATGCCGCCCCTGACAAGGTCATCAGGTACACCGGCGAAGAAATAAGCGTAAAACTGTAATGACCACAGGTACCATTAAGTGTTAAGTAAATGAAATTAATCCAAAAAGTACAATCTGAAAGAGTGACAAAATGATGAAAAAATTATTCTTCCCGGCCATGGCGGCCATGATGATAAACCTGTCAGTCAGTTCACAGAGCATAGTCCCGGCAGAGTGGAAGTTTCTTACCGGAGACAAGCCCGAATACGCTGATTTATCGCTTAACGACTACTGGTGGAATAACATCTCTCCGCTGACTGTATGGGAAAAGCAGGGGAATGCCGGTTATGACGGATATGCCTGGTACAGGGTTAAGGTCGTCATCCCCCGGTCCATGAAAAAGAGCGCCTTCAAGTATGACGGGCTGATGCTGAAACTCGGCAAGATTGATGATGCGGATGTTACTTATTTTAACGGTCATCTGATTGGCAAAACTGGTTCATTTCCTCCCGATTATGTTTGTGCGTATGATGCACCCCGCGTTTATCATATTCCCCCTGAGATGGTGCAGTGGGACAAGAAGAACACAGTTGCAGTCAGGGTGTATGATGCGGGGGGCGACGGCGGTCTGTACGGCGGACCTGTAGAGCTGACAAACAGGGGCAATCCTGACCTGATCGAACTGAACCCCGTTTTCACTGAGCCTGACATGATATTCAAAGGTTTCCGGGATATTGAGCTGCCGGTGTCGCTGAAGAGCGATTTTAAAAAAACATACAGGGGGATGCTCTCACTGAAGATCACAACTGACATGGGCGAAGACATCGCTACGAAGTATCTGGACGTAGCGGTAAAAAAGAACAGTACGGGCATGTGGACCTTCAGGTTTAAGGACCTTGCCCCGGGCTTTTATAAGGTTACAGCCGCTGTTGAGAGCAAGATGGGCAACAAGGAGTCTGTATTTAACTTCGGATACGAACCTGAGAAGATAGTCTCGCCTGCTGACCCGCAGCCGGATTTTCAGGAATTCTGGCAGAAGGCGAAAGCAGAACTGAAAACCGTTGATCCTCAGTTTAAGATAATCAGGATTGACAGTCTCTGCACTGACAAGCATAATATTTACCTGGTGGAGATGCGTTCACTGGGCAACGCTCTCATAAGAGGCTGGTACCAGGTGCCAGTTAAGCCGGGGCGTTATCCGGCTGTGATGCAGGTGCAGGGCTACAGCTCGACCATCGTCCCATCTTATGTTAATTACGGTGATGATCTGATAGGTTTCGGGCTTAATATACGCGGTCACGGAAACAGCAAGGATGATGTTAATCCAGGCTTCCCGGGGTATCTCCAGTATAATCTTGAAGACAAGGAAAAGTATATTTACAGGGGTGCTTATATGGATTGTGTCAGGGCAGTTGATTTTCTCTGCTCGAGGCCCGAGGTTGATGTCACCCGCATCGCTGTTGAGGGAGCAAGCCAGGGCGGCGCCCTGACGTTTGCAACCGCCGCGCTGAATAATGACAGGATAGCTGTATGCGCTCCGCAGGTGCCGTTCCTCTCTGACTTCCGCGACTATTTCAAGGTAGCAATGTGGCCTGCAAATGAATTTATAACATACGTTGAAACTGAGAAGAAGCTGACATGGGACCAGGTGTTTTACACCCTGAGTTATTTTGACATCAAGAACCTCGCCCCGATGATCAGGGCGCCGCTTCTCATGGGCGTCGGACTGATGGATCAGACCTGTCCACCGCATATAAACTTTGCTGCATATAATAATGTTACCAGCGAAAAGAAATACATTGTTTACCCACTGTCTGGCCACGGACTGCCGCAGGATTTTTATAATGCGAAGATGGAATGGATACGTTCTGAATTCGGAATGAAATAATACAAACCCCAGTGCTATGAGACACAAATCAGCAATTCAAGCGGTATTTACAGTTGCCATCCTGGTGATGGCAGGTTTAATGGCGTGTACAACGGAAAGCCCCCGTGAGAGAAACAGCTTCAACACCGGATGGAAGTTCTCCCTGGCCGGCAATGACGATTCCCGGAACGGGGATTTTGATGACAGCGGCTGGCGACTGCTTGACCTGCCGCACGACTGGAGCATTGAAGGTGAATTCAGTGAAGATAATCCTGCCTCTCCCGGAGGCGGAGCCCTGCCGGGAGGCATTGGCTGGTACAGGAAGACGTTTAGTGTCGAATCCTCTAAAAAGAGTAAAATCATCTACATCGAATTCGACGGAGTATACCGCAACAGCGAGGTGTGGATAAACGGCAATTACCTTGGCAAAAGACCCTATGGCTACAGCTCATTCAGGTACAATCTCACGCCGTACCTGGTCTATGGTAAAGAAAAAAACGTTATTGCAGTAAAGGTTGACAACTCACAGCAGCCTAATTCCAGGTGGTATTCCGGATCAGGCATATACAGAAATGTGTGGCTTGTTACCACAAAAAAAATCGCTGTTGACCACTGGGGAATCTTCATAACAACTCCTGTCGTGACTGCCGATTCCGCCCGGGTGACGATCAGCACCACCATACGTAACAGCACAGACAAGTCAGCAAGACTGATACTAATCTCTTCAGTGTATAACCCTTCCGGAAAGAAAGTGGCAACAGCCAGGCAGACCGGTATCAATCTTGCAGACAGCATGGGGGTTTTCAGCCAGGAGGTAACGATAGAGAATCCTGATCTGTGGTCCGTTGATGAGCCTGACCTCTACCGGGTCGTGACAGAGATCATATCGGAAGACCGGGTAGCTGACAGGTACGAGACTCAGTTCGGGATACGGTCGTTTGCCTTTGACAATGCAAAAGGCTTCTTCCTGAACGGAAAACCGTTGAAGATACTTGGTGTTTGCAATCACCACGATCTTGGATGCCTCGGGGCAGCCGTCAACACACGGGCCCTTGAGAGACAACTTGAGATCCTGAAAGCGATGGGATGTAACGGAATACGCACATCACATAACCCTCCGGCACCGGAACTGCTCGATCTCTGTGACCGTATGGGCTTTATAGTCATGGATGAGGCTTTTGATATGTGGAAAATAAAGAAGACCGATTTTGACTATCATCTTGACTATGATGAGTGGCACAAGCGGGATCTCGAAGACATGGTATTGCGCGACCGCAATCACCCGTCTGTTTTTATCTATAGCATAGGCAACGAGATAATGGAGCAGTGGGATACTTCAGGCTCGGGCATGCCTATGGTAAGGGAGCTGACAGCCATTGTGCGGGCACTTGATGACACAAGACCAATAACATCTGCATGCAATAACCCTCAGCCTCATAACCCTATTATCGCACCCGGGGTGCTTGACCTGATAGGTTATAACTATAACGACAGCCTCTACGCAGGTTTCCCGCAAGCCTTCCCGGGAGGGAAATTCATTGGTTCCGAGACAACCTCGGCTCTGGCTACAAGAGGCAGTTACGATATGCCTTCGGACATAGTCAGACGCTGGCCTGCACGCTGGGATCAGCCTTTTAAGGATGGCAACGCGGACCTTACATGCTCCGCCTATGACAACTGCTCAGCACCGTGGGGTTCAACCCATGAGTATGCCTGGCAGCTGACTAAAAAATATGATTACCTGTCGGGTATGTACATCTGGACAGGCTTCGATTACCTGGGTGAACCTACACCGTACTGGTGGCCGGCACGAAGTTCATACTTCGGGATAATTGACCTGGCCGGCTTCCCGAAGGATGCATATTATATGTACCAGAGTGAATGGACAGAAAAACCGGTGCTGCACATCTTTCCGCACTGGAACTGGACCCCGGGACAGGTGGTTGATGTGTGGGCCTACACGAACTGCGACGAGGTGGAGCTGCTTGTTAACGGTAACTCACTTGGCAGGCAGAAGAAGACCGAAGATCAGTTGCACCTTGTGTGGAGGACCCAGTTTGAGCCCGGAACCGTTACAGGCGTGGGCTATAAGGATGGCGTCGAAATCATGAGGGAGGAAGTGAAGACTGCAGGTGAGCCTGCAGCCATAGTACTGACACCTGACAGAGCGGAGATAATGGCTGACGGATCTGACCTTTCCTTTATAACCGTAACAGTGGTTGACAAGGATGGTGTTCCTGTTCCAAAAGCGGATAACCTCATAAAATTCAGTGTCGAAGGCAATGGCACCATAGCTGGCGTTGACAACGGCTGCCAGACAAGCATGGAACCTTTCAAGGCTGACTACCGGAAGGCATTTAACGGTAAATGCCTCCTGGTTGTGAAAGCGGGAGCTGAAGCAGGCAACATAAGTGTGGAGGCATCATCCGATGGACTGGCCGCTGCCAAAACCGCGATCCGGGTCAGATAAAGACTGTTGTGCCCTGATCGTAGCTCTTCCTGAGCTCTCGGGGTGTGCAGTTTTTCTTCTTCCTGAAAATGCGATTGAGTATTTTTGGTAAGGATCATAAAAAACATAAAATGAAGCGGATACTGTTGGGTCTAATGCTTGTGGCATCACTGGCTGGTTGTAAAAGCGGTCCTGTAAACGATTTTGTCACTGTCGCCGACGGCACTTTTCAGGTCAGCGGGAAGCCTTATTACTATATTGGCGCCAATTACTGGTACGGCGCTATTATTGCCAGTCCCGGCAAATACGGCGACAGGCCGCGGCTTCTGAGGGAACTTGACCGCCTTGACAGCATGGGTGTCAATAACCTTCGCGTGCTCGTCGGAGCCGAAGGGCCTGACGGTGAGCCCTTCCGTGTCACACCCGCCCTGATGCTTTCACCTGGTGTATACAATGATGACCTCCTCGACGGTCTTGACTTCCTTCTTGCTGAGATGAAGAAACGGGGGCAGTATGCCATCCTCTTCCTGAATAACAGCTGGGACTGGACAGGTGGGTATTCCCAATATCTTAACTGGAACGGCTACGGTCCCATTCCTTACCCCAATGTACCGCCAAACACCTGGCATCAGTTCATGACATTCTCCGGACAGTTCAACTCATGCGACCCATGTATCAGCATGTTTGAAGATCATATCAGGTACATCCTCGGACGCACCAACAGGTATACAGGATTGAAATATACCGATGACCCTGCAATCATGACGTGGGAGATCGCCAATGAGCCGCGAGCCTTTTCTGATGCCAATATACCGGCTATGGAAGCAATGATCAAGCGTGTGGCAGCACTCATTCAGGAGCTTGACAAGAACCACCTGGTAACAACAGGCACAGAGGGTAAATGGGGATGCGAGGGCAACATGGAAGTGTTTGAACAGGTCCATGCCGATCCCAGCATCGATTACCTGACGATGCATATATGGCCAAAGAACTGGAGCTGGCTCGACATTAAGGATATCAGCGGAACCATTGACTCAAGCATTGTGAAGACCAACGAATATATGGATGAACATTTCGAGGTGGCAGAACGCCTCCGCAAACCGCTGGTGCTTGAGGAATTCGGCCTGCCACGTGACCATCACGGCTATTCCACTGAAGAATCGACGGTCTGCCGTGATAAGTACTACAGTAATGCCTTTGAACGTATCGTTGAACATGCAGCCCGGCGCGGATCTCTCGCAGGATGCAATATCTGGGCCTACTCGGGCGAGGGCCGTCCGGCACAGGACCACCTGTACTGGCAGCCGGGTGACGACTATCTCGGCGATCCTCCCCAGGAAGAGCAGGGACTGAACTCAGTGTTTGACACTGACAGTACAATTGAACTTATTACGGGATACAACCGGAAACTGAATGAACTTACGAAAAAATAACTCAGTCATGCAAAAACTAATCATTTTGACCGTAGCACTTCTCCTTCTGACAGGATGTCCGTCACAGGAGAAAAAAACCGGTACTGCTGACCCTTCTGCCACCGCTGAAACGGTGAACCTGCTTGCAGGGATGAAGGCTGCCACGGAAAAGGGTATTATGTTCGGGCACCAGGACGACCTCTCTTACGGATTAGGGTGGGTTTACCCCAACGGCGAATCGGATGTAAAAAGGGTATGCTCTGATTATCCCGCAGTTTATGGTATGGACCTGGGGGATATTGAGCACCTGGCGCCCGTAAACCTTGATTCGGTGCCCTTTGAAAATATGAAATTGTTTGCCAGGGAGATATACTCGCGAGGGGGTATTATAACCTTCAGCTGGCATTGCGACAACCCCCTGACGGGAGGAAATGCGTGGGACATCACCTCCGACAAGGTGGTGGCCTCCGTGCTGCCCGGCGGAGAGAACCATGAAAAATTCAAAGGCTGGCTTGATAATATTGCCGCTTACTTAGGCTCGCTCACAGATGAGTATGGAGTTGCCATCCCGGTTATCTTCAGGCCTTACCATGAGCATACCGGCAGCTGGTTCTGGTGGGGACAGAAACTGTGCACCAATGAAGAATACATAGGACTGTGGAGGTTTACGGTCGATTACCTCTGCAAGACAAAGAATGTCCACAATGTGCTCTATGCTTATTCAAGCTCGGGTGAAATTGCAGACAGGCAGCAGTATCTTGAACGATATCCGGGTGATGATTATATTGACCTTTTGGGCTTCGATTACTACCAGATGAGTGATGCCGGAAGCAGTTCCTTCATTGAAGAGGTGAACAGGGTGCTGGGTATTGTGACCGGAGTTGCGGAGGAGCATGGCAAGATTGCCGCCCTGACCGAGGCTGGGTATGAATCAATACCCGACTCAACGTGGTGGACCAGTACTCTGTGGCCAGCCGTAAAAGATCATAAGATATCCTATCTGCTTGTATGGCGCAATGCAAACAACAAACCCGGACATTTCTATGCACCTTATCCCGGACAGGTCAGCGCTGACGACTTCATTGATTTTTACAATCTGCCGGGCACGTTGTTCCAGGGTGATCTGACAAAACTTGATATTTATAAATGAGGTTTTAACTAAAAGGATATGAACAGTTTTGAATTCCGCCTCGGGAATTTAGCCGAACTGCACGAGGTGCTTGTCACCCGGAGGAACAGAAGGATTGAGCCCGGAAATGGTGCTTATCACCGTTATGAGAATCCAGTGCTTACAGGGGCCCACGCGCCTCTCTCTTGGCGATATGACCTGGATCCTTCCACCAATCCTCACCTGATGGAGCGTTTTGGCATCAATGCCGCTTTTAATGCCGGTGCAATGAAGCATAACGGAAAGTATCTTCTGGTTGCCAGAGTTGAAGGCAACGACAGGAAATCGTTCTTTGCCATTGCCGAAAGTCCAAACGGTGTGGATAATTTTCGCTTTTGGGATCATCCTTTAACCATGCCTGAAACCGCTGACCCTGACATTAATGTCTATGACATGCGGCTCACCAGGCATGAGGACGGGTGGATCTATGGCGTCTTCTGCAGCGAGAGAAAAGACCCTGACGCACAGCCCGGTGATCTCTCATCAGCGGTTGCCGCCGCAGGCATCGCACGCACTCACGACCTTGTAACGTGGGATAGGCTGCCTGATCTCATCTCGGCGAGCCAGCAGCGCAATGTGGTGCTGCACCCTGAGTTCGTCGATGGCAAATATGCGCTCTACACAAGGCCGCAGGACGGGTTCATAGATGCCGGCAGCGGCGGAGGGATAGGATGGGCGCTTGTTGATGATATCACCAGGGCTGAGGTTAAGGCCGGAGAAGAGAAGATTATTAATTTCAGACATTACCACACCATCAAGGAGGTTAAAAACGGTGAGGGCCCGCATCCCATAAAGACACCTCAGGGATGGCTTCATCTGGCCCACGGTGTGAGAGGGTGCGCAGCAGGACTGCGTTATGTTCTTTACCTTTATATGACCGACCTCCATGACCCTTCGAGGATGATTGCAGAACCGGGTGGTTACTTCATGGCCCCGGAGGGTGCAGAACGCATAGGCGATGTCTCCAACGTACTCTTCTCCAACGGCTGGATTGCCGATGATGACGGTACTGTCTATATCTATTATGCCTCGTCGGACAGCCGCATGCATGTGGCAGTATCAACCGTTGAGAAACTGACGGATTATTGTCTGAACACTCCACCTGACGGATTTCGCTCTGCTGCATCGGTGAAGACCATCAATAAGATTATTGAGCATAACGAAGAGTACATGAATAAATGACCGGAAACACGCAACACCTCTCGGCAGAAATGCGCATCGATGCCCTTGAGGAGCTTAACCGCAACATTATGCCATTCTGGACTAAAAAGATGACTGATGACAAGCAGGGTGGCTTTTACGGCAGGATTGACGGAAAGGATAATGTCATTGCCGGAGCCCCCAAGGGAGCCATATTGAACGCCAGAATCCTGTGGAGCTTTTCGGCGGCATATATGTATGTGAAAGACCCGTTGTACCTTGAGATGGCCACAAGGGCAAGAAACTATATCTTCAGCCACTTCTTCGATGAGAAAAACGGCGGCACATACTGGTGCCTGCGGAATAACGGCGAGCCTCTCGAAACAAAGAAACAGATCTATTCCCTCGCTTTCTTCATATATGCCCTCAGCTGGCATAACATGGCCACAGGCGACCAGGAGTCGCTTGAAAAGGCTGTTGAGCTCTTCCGACTCATTGAAAAGCACAGTTTTGACCGAGAGCTGAACGGATATTTTGAGGCTTTTGACCGCGAATGGGGCGAGCTCGCCGACCTGCGCCTGAGTGAAAAGGATGAGAACGAGAAGAAGACCATGAACACGCATCTTCACATCCTGGAGGCTTACACCAGCCTGTACCGCATCTGGCCGGATGCAAAGCTGAAAAAGCAGCTCGGTAATATGGTGCGTATTTTTGCTGAAAAGATCGTTGACCCCGAAACATCACATCTGACCCTCTTTTTCGACGAGAAATGGAACCGCCGTTCTACGATTGTCTCATACGGACATGATATAGAAGCTTCGTGGCTCCTCTACGAAGCAGCGGCAGCACTCGGTAAGGAAGACAGTGTCAGGGACGTCTCGCTGCGGATAGCGCGTGCTGCGCTTGAAGGACTTGCAGACGACGGCAGCCTGTTCTATGAAAGGGATGATGCGAAGGAGCATATCGACCGGGACAGGCACTGGTGGGTGCAGGCGGAGGCGGTGGTAGGGTTCATCAATGCATGGGAGCTGAGCGGCGACAGTAGCTGGCTTGACCATGCTGTCAGGGCTTTTGATTATATCAGGGCTAACCTTGTCGACAGGGTCAACGGCGAGTGGTTCTGGAGCATCCGAGCCAATGGTGTTGTCAATACCTATGACGACAAGGCCGGGTTCTGGAAGTGCCCCTATCACAATACCCGTATGTGTCTGGAAATCATGGCACGCAGCCAAAAAATGTAGGTTGCCTTGTCGATTACTTTTTCCCCCATGCTCCCTGCCCCATGCTATATGCCGAAACCCATCAACATTTTTTTCAACTCCTCAATCCCTCAACCCTTCTACCTTTCAACTTTTTTCGTACCTTAGTGGGATAACAATTATTAACTAATGAAAGGAGTATTGCCATGATTTATGGAGTTATCATTTTCTTTGTTTTAATTATTTTCTTCGCAGGAATAAGGATTGTAAGACCCACGCAGAGAGGTCTTATTGAGAGGCTTGGCAAGTATCACAACTTTGCCAATCCGGGTTTTCACTGGATCATTCCGGTCATTGACAAGATGTATCTTGTGAATGTGACCGAGCAGATGGTTGACGCAGAGCCTCAGGAGATCATCACCAATGACAACCTGAACGCCAGTGTCGACGCACAGGTATATTTCAGGGTCAAATCTGATGAGGAGAGCGTCAAGGGCTCTATTTATAATGTTGCCAACTTCAAGTGGCAGATTGTCAACCTTGCACGGACCACACTGCGTAACATTATAGGAACGATGACGCTGAAGTCGGCCAACAGTGAGCGTGGCAAGATCAATGCCGAGTTGTACAACACACTGCACACCGAGACCAAGGGGTGGGGTATTGAGATCGTACGTACCGAGCTGAAACAGATTGATCCGCCGAAGGATGTTCAGGAGACAATGAACAAGGTAGTGAAGGCCGAGAATGAGAAGATAGCTGCCATTGACATGGCTTCTGCCGCTGAAACAGTGGCTGACGGTGTGAAGAGGGCGAAGATCAAGGAAGCTGAAGGAGCCAAGCAGGCTAAGATACTGCAGGCCGAGGGAGAGGCTGAGTTCATCAGGCTGGTGAATGAGTCCGCCGAGAAGTATTTCATAGGTAACGCACAGATATTAAGGAAGCTGCAGGCGCTGGAGACATCGCTACAGTCAAACACGAAGATTGTCGTTCCGACAGGCAGTGACCTTGTGAATGTCATCGGTGACATGGCAGGTGTTGCTCCGTTGCCCAAAAAATAACCAGGCATAACAAAATCATTTGTTAAAATACGCAGAGACGTTGCACGCGACGTCTCTGCTTTATTTTAAGGGATTTATTGGGCCCTACGTCTCATCCTCCAAATCCTGAAACCTTTAGCACATCATGACAAATTCTGCCAGTTTACCGGGTCTGTATGCACTTGAAAACTTCTCCATAAGTGGCAAATTTCTTTAGACAGGCAGGCATCTGCTTCCTTTAAAATATTTTCACTCAACTGTTTACCCTTTATGTAAATATTTGTATAAATATATTTTCAAGAACATATTTTACTATTTTTAAAGTTAAAAGGTTATAAAATACAGGATTAATAAATGGCTTTTCTGATCTCCAAATGGCTGAACAAGAGGTATCCTCAGAACTATATTATTAAGAATCCGTTAATTGGCTCACTGGTCTTTCTCGGGTTCTGTATTCTCTTTGTTATTATCTATAAACCCCTGCACACCCATGAATCCCGTTTCTTTAGCTATAACCTGACTGTGGCAGTTTATTGCTTTATTGTGTCGATACCTTTATACGGATTACTAAGGATTCTGAAAAGCATTAAGTTTTTTTCAAATCCGGAAGACTGGACAGTACTGAAGGAATTATTGTCTGTCGTTATTTCACTGATTGGAATGGGGATAGCGGTATATTTTTCAGGCTTCCTCCTGGAACCTCCTATACAGAGATGGAACCTGAATACTTTTTTTGATTCGGTAGTATCAGCATTTCTGATCTTTGTTGTACCGCTTAGTTTCTTTTCCATTATTAATTACCGTTACTTACTGGTATCAGATATCATAAAACAGTTTAATACTTCTGCAACTTATCTAACATCATCCGGAGAGACTGAAGAATTAATCCGGATTGTGTCACAGTTAAAAAAAGAAGAGCTTAGTTTTTACCCAAATCAGTTTATCTATGCCGAATCGGATGGAAATTATACTGCCTTTCATCTGAAACTGGAAAATCAGATCAGGAGCAAGATTATCCGTAATTCAATAAGCAATATAGAACAGCAATTATCTGCAATTCCTTTCCTTTTCAGGACACACCGTGCATTTATTGTAAATTTAAAGATGATCAGATTCTCAAAAGGGAAATACTTTAGGATATCGCCTAAAACTATCCGGTATTGATAATGAAATTCCGGTTTCACGTCAAAAGACCAGGGATTTTGATGAGATAATGAACCGGTATCATTAATCCGTTCATCACAGAAACTTACCATTCGTCCCAACTATTTACTGAAAGTTCAGTTTAATATTTCATTCCGTAACAAATTCTTGCTATAACTCCCAATAAGTTGTAAAACAAATTGATAGTTCTTCAATTTGTGCAATCAACCTTAAAAGAATTATAGCAATGAAAAAATCATTTAAACTATTTTGTAAAGGAATTGCAGGCATAAAAATTATGCTTTTAGCTGTCGCGATTGTAAGTTCCAACGGAGTTTATGCTCAGGAAAAACAATCAATCACCGGAAAACTTTTTGAAGAAAAAAGCAACCAGGCTGTTCCTTTTGCCACTGTTGCATTATTTAAGACATCCGACTCAAAAATAGCCGGAGGTTCAATGAGCGATGAAAACGGGGTATTCAATATAAGCCCTGTCATTCCAGGTAATTACATACTTAAAGTGTCGAATATCGGCTATAAACCGGTAATCAGAAACATTGAGGTAATTAACAGCGGAGCAACAGATGTCGGGATTATACTATTACAGGATACATCCATTATGATTGAGGAACTGGTTATTGTTGGTGAACGGGTCAAGGCAAAATCGGAAAGCGACAGAACCACTTTCAATGTCACAAAAAAGATGCTTGACGTTTCAAATACCGGAACCGATGTGCTAAAACTTATCCCCGGGGTACAGATTGACCTGATGCAAAACATTTCACTTGAAGGAAGCCCTGATATTCTCATATTTGTTGACGGGAAGGAACGTGATAAAAGCTTCATCAGCCAGCTTAGTCCCGATCAGATTGACAAGATTGAAGTAATCAGTGCACCCTCCTTCAAATTATGATGGAAATGTGACAGGAGCAATTAACATTGTCTTGAAGAAAGACAGTGATTCCGGAATTAGCGGACATATCCTTGCTGAAATACCTGTTTCATCTTCACTGGTATATATTTTCCCTTCTTACAGTCTGAACTGGGGTTTCAAGAAACTTAATCTTTACACTTCCTATAACGGAGAACTTACATACCTTAATCTTCATGAAAGTACCAGCCGGAAGGTGTGGAATGAAAACGATTCAAATGAGTTCTGTTTAAATCAGGACTTAAGGCAGAAGGACTGGTCGCACAGGTTTCATTATGGATTTGACTATTTTTTAAGTGACAGGGACCAGCTTAATTTCTATGGTTATTATAATCCCTATTCCCGCGAACTTGACGGAGATGTTTATTCCCGGATGTCAGGTATAAATAATGATACCCTGAAGTCGGTAAAAGATGATACTGATATAAATACAAGTACCTTCTATTCATTATATTACAAACACAGCTTCGATAAAAAAGGCAGCGAAATTACAGCAGACCTAAGTAATTATTTCCTGACGGCAGAAAACCGCACAGATTATTTATATAGCGGGACTGTTGAGAATATGGTCTTCAAAAGAATATGCAGTAAAACCAAAACAAAATGTGTCTAGCATAAGATTGGACTATAAAACAATCTTTCTGGATAAGTTTATTTTCAGTACCGGTGTAAAGGCAAAATTGCAGAAGTCGCAGGACAGATACAATGACTTTGAATATAATGAAAACATTTATGCGATCTACGGTAATATTGCCTATAAACAGGAGAAAATTGATTTGAGTATTGGGTTGCGAACCGAAAAATCAGTTTCGGAGCTTAAAGATGCCTTCATCAATCCTTTCCTCTCTTTTCTTCCAAGTGCAACTGTCAGGTATAAACTCACCTCAAAGCAAAACATTCAGGCATCCTTTAACCGCACAATTAAACGCCCCAATATTTACCAGTTAAATCCGTATACATCGCTGAGTGATCCTTTTACTGTAAGCGTTGGGCAATCCTTTCCTTAAACCGGAATTGTTAAGCAGCCTTTACCTTGAACATTCCATTCAGTTTAATGGTAATTATCCTTGCTTCCCGCCTTTTCTTTAACAGAACAACCAATCATATTACAAACCTGATGTTCATTAATGACACAAGTACCTTTGAAACTCAAGTCCGGAATCTGGGATCTGTAAATCAGCTCGGTTTACAGTTTTCAGGAACCTTTAAAATCGGTTTTGCAACCTTTAATCCGTATATAAAGATTTACGGTCTTCAGACTTCACGGTAACAATATTGCAAAACACTATTCTATCGGAAATAAAAATAGTATGGGTTTAGAATCCGGACTTTCAGCCATAGCATCATTTAAACATGATATTGCCTGTTCCCTTACACTTCAATATAATAGCACGAAGTATGATATTCAGGGCAGTTCATACTCCGATGTGCTTTATTTCCTCTCGGTGGAGAAAACCTTTAAACAAAAGATTAAACTGGGAATTGTCACTGCTATGCCGTTTACCCGATCGTTTACATATAACGGTTCAAAAATTAGCGGTGCAAACTTTCAAAGTTCTTATGAAGGTAATGTATTAATGCCGGCTATTCCCTTCTGGTTTAAACTTGGATTTCAGTTCAACTCCGGTCAAAACAGGAATAAGATAAGCCGTGAAAAAGAGGAGATTGACAATTCGCAAAAAAAAGGATTCTGATTGTAGTCCACAATGAGTAAAAGAATTAAATCATATTTAATTAATGAATTATGAAAACTATAAGAAGTAAGTGCCCCTGGGCATTCAGGCAGCAGCAAGTTTACAATATACTTTATATCTGGTTATGAGTTTGGTTATGTTGAATGTCAGCAGGACTTATGCACAGAATACTCTGCCGGCTGATTCATCAACACCCACAGAAGCCCCATCAAATGCTAACAGGACTCTGTTTGGCGGGAAAATCACCAACAGTGGTTATGGCGGAGTTATTCTAAAGATTTCCAGCTTCAACGAACAGTCAGCTTTCATGACTGGCGGGCGCGGAGCACTTACGATCAACAACAGATATACAATCGGCGGGGGCGGATATGGAATTGCCAACTCAATCGTTCTTTCCGGAACAAGTGAAGACACCATCCGGAACTTTAAAATGGGTTACGGGGGACTTGAAGCAGGGTACTTAATTTTATCAACAAAAAAGGTAAATATCGGTACCTCTCTGCTGATTGCTGCCGGGGCGGCCTTCTGGCAAAACGATCCGATATGCAGCAGTGAGAAATTATT
This sequence comes from uncultured Bacteroidales bacterium, assembly GCA_963780735.1. Lineage (GTDB taxonomy): Bacteria > Bacteroidota > Bacteroidia > Bacteroidales > VadinHA17 > SR-FBR-E99. The sequence continues at coordinate 873,449 of CAWADB010000006.1, read as the reverse complement.
CGATGATGACTTTAATATTTTTCCGGTACTGGAACAATCACTCTACGGTGAAGTCACGCTTAACCGGGTCATGCGGCTTCATGCAGGTATCAGCTACAGGTATGTTCATCATGCTCATTTGGATTATATGGCGGATCAAAACATGAGGGGTTTTTCCTGTTACATTGGTCTGCTTTTCGGTAAGTCGGAATGAATATGTGTTAACTGATGTAATAACCAGAAACTTTATGAAACGATTTACAAATCTGTCAATTATACAAAGGGGGGGCCGGATTATGATTCTTATGCTATCTGTTATATTGGTTTGCGTTTCCATTTTTGCCGGGTTTCTGCGAATTTGCAGTCCGGGAAAAGCTATTCCATTCCTGGATGTAAGCGGAAAACCTCTCCAGGGAAGCATTTCAGAAAAAATATATGTAAATATTAATGGAGTTGAGCAAGGTATGTTTATTAAAGGCAAAGATGCAAATAATCCAGTGTTGCTTTACCTTCACGGGGGTATGCCTGATTACTTCCTGACACAGAAATACCCTACAGGTCTTGAAGACTATTTCACAGTGGTCTGGTGGGAGCAGCGTGGCTCAGGACTCTCCTATAATGCTGACATTCCGCCTGAGACAATGACTCTGGAACAAATGATATCTGATACAAAAGAGTTGACCAATTACCTCCGCAACCGTTTTGGACAGGAAAAGATTTACCTGATGGGACATTCGGGAGGAACCTTCATTGGCATTCAGGTGGCAGCAAGAGCGCCAGAGTTGTACCATGCCTACATTGGTGTAGCTCAGATGTCGGATCAGCTCAAATCTGAAAGACTGGCGTACGAATATATGGTTAAGCAGTTCAGTGATAAAGGGAACACAAAAATGGTGCGAAAACTTGAAGCAGCACCGGTTACTATGACAGAATGGCACACCAGATGCATATCGTGCATTGCGTGATCCGGCAATGCACTCTCTGGGCATTGGCACTACACACGATATGCACTCGGTAATCAGTGGCATCTTTTTACCTTCGCTTACATGCAAGGAATACACGTTAATTGAAAAAATTAATATGTGGCGTGGCAAATCCCGTTCAGGTATCAGCATACTCTGGGCAAATATGCTGGCTACAGACCTTTCCGAACAGGTGCCCGAGCTTAAACTCCCTGTCTATTTTTTTGAAGGCATCTACGATTACACGTGCTCCTACTCTGAAGCAAAAGCATATTTTGAGAAACTTAAGGCGCCAGTTAAAGGATTCTACACGTTTGAAAATTCTGCTCACAGCCCGATATTTGAAGAACCACTGAAGGTTAGAGAAATTATGTTTCACGATGTTCTGAATGGGTGTGCAGATCTTTACAGACAAAAATTGAAAATAGACTTTTTAAATGCTAAGTTTAAAATGGCACTCCCGGAAATGCACTCTTTGTAATCTCCTCCAAAAGCTAAAAACGAGTTTGGGTTAATAGGAAGCTCCGTTAGTAGTTGATATTTAGTATATTTAGAACAATAAATAAGTAATACCAGGAACATGACAACTGATAATAACATACCTTTTCAGACGATCGACTGGACAATGATTCCCAAAATTGAAAATAAGGGTGAAACTGGTACTTCCACAAGTCAGACTATTCAATTTCCCGGTTTGAGAATCCGGATTGTAGAATATTCAAAAGGATATCTGGCTGACCATTGGTGCCAAAAAGGACATATTGTTCATTGCCTGGAGGGAGAGTTCATTAGCGAATTGCAAAACGGTGAATAAAACTTCATTAAAAAAGGGAATGACTTATGTGGTTTCTGATCAATTGAGTTCACATCGTTCATTTAGTAAAAATGGTGTGAAAGTAATGATCATTGATGGTGATTTTTTAAAATTCAAATAACGCATTTAGCCACAGTACTAATACATCAGGTCAGGGTGATGCTTAATAAAACACCAATACCTGACTGTAACAAAAAAGTTAATAAACTTATCATAGTTTTTGCAGTGCTGTCAGCTTTAATTGATATAAACAGTTTAAACCATTTTACCTGCATGTCATGAAACAATATTTCGTAGCACAGATAAAGATCAATGATCATGATGAATATGAAAAATACCTTGAAAACTTCGACAAGATATTTTCTAAATTCAATGGAAAATACCTTGCGATAGACGAGTCTCCTTCTCTTTTAGAGGGATCTTGGGACTATACAAAATCTGTATTGATAGAATTCAGTAGCAGGGAAGAATTTGAAGCATGGTATTATTCAGATGATTATCAGAAAATCCTTAAGTATAGATTAAGAGCAGCTAAATGTGACACTGTCCTGCTTGAAGGACTAGAGTAACCCCCAACTTATTTAAGAAGTTTATCCTCCAGTTAAAGCAACTAAAGTATAAAACTCAAAGATCCATAGGCTCCAGATTCACTGAGAAATAATTGCAGATTTAGCCAAAGTCCCAGGGCTCGTTTCGGCAGACGGCGCCACAAACGCTTGCTGTTCAAACCCGTTGGCCGTTGGTACTATTGCCGGGCAGCCTTAATCAATCGTAAAATATTTGCTTAATCTTATCAAATATACCCTGGAATGTAAAGAAAACTTGCTTTTCTTTACAAAAGACGCTTTCTTTGTATAGAAAACCTAATTTTCTTTACATAATGAATACGAAATTAATTCCACTGCCCCTTAATATTGACATTGAAACCAAGCCAGTACTAAAGAGACTGCCTTCAGCGCATGCTGCACTTGCTGAACTAAAGGGGATCGCTTCAACTATTCCAAACCAGACTATTCTAATCAATACTCTTGGGTTACAGGAAGCAAAAGATAGTTCAGCAATTGAAAACATCATAACGACTCATGATGATCTGTACAAGACAGAGTTAAACCTTGATTCTTTTAAATCACTTAATGCCAAAGAAGTTCAAAATTACATCAGTGCAACAAAAAGGGGATTTGAATTAATTTCAAAATATGGTCTTCTAACAAATAAGATCATCTTAAGGGTCCAGGAAGAACTTGAGGGAAACAATGCCGGATTTCGAAAATTGCCTGGTACAACTTTGAAAAGTGCTGCAACGGGTGATGTCATTTATACTCCTCCTCAGGATCCGGAAGAGATTAGAAACCTGATGGCTAATCTTGAGAAATTTATAAATGACCGAAGCTTATGTGATTATGATCCTTTGATAAAAATGGCAATCATTCATTATCAGTTTGAAAGTATTCACCCGTTTTATGACGGTAATGGCAGAACCGGCAGAATAATCAATATTCTTTATCTAATTCATGAAAAACTTCAAAGCCTTCCAATTTTATATTTAAGCAAGTATATAATTAAGAACAAATCTGACTATTACAGATTACTTCAGGATGTCAGAGAAAACAACAATTGGGAAGAGTGGCTCTTATTTATGATTTAGGGGATTGAGCTGACTGCACGGGAGACCATTGATCTGATTTCGGGAATTCGTGATTTAATGATGCAGTATAAGGGCATATTAAGAGAAAAATATAAGTTTTACAGTCAGGATTTATTAAACAACCTGTTTAAGCATCCATATACCAAGATTGAGTTTGTTCAGAGAGATTTAAATGTATCCAGGATTACTGCAGCCAATTATCTGAATCAGCTTGCTGAGGACAAACTAATAACCAAAAAGAAACTGGGGACAGGCAACTACTACATAAATGATCCGCTGTTTGAATTACTCACAAAGAGGTAAATAGCTGGTTGTAACAGATCGGTGGCGGATTACCTTTGGTGATCCGGTTTTGGAGAGCCCGTCAACCAATCCCTCCCGCCTTCGGCGGCAGGGTCTTTTTTATTTTATTCCCTCACTTCTGCAAGCAGTGTTCGGTCATAAAACAAAAAATCCCCAGGCTTTGCCTGAGGGATTGATTGAGGTCGGTGGCGGATTCGAACCGCCGTAGCCGGTTTTGCAGACCGATTCCTAGCCACTCGGACAACCGACCATAATATTACGGGTGCAAAATTAATAAAAATTTCTTTATGTTAAACGTCGGGAGTGGCGCTCATCACATCCTCACCCCGATGATTAATATATCATCTCTCTGAGGTTGCTTACCCATCCAGTCTTTAAAAGTTTGCTCCAGAATTTCTTTTTGTTCATACATGGGTTGATCGTGGATGTCAAACAGTAACTCCTTAAACTTTTCGCTGGTGAACTTATGGTTGTGGATTCCACCATTCTGGTCAACAAAGCCATCTGAAAAAATATAAAATATATCCCCGGTTTTAAGCTGAAACTCATGGTTGGTAAAAGATTTATCACATGAGTAATTTACACCGACAGGCATCGGATCAGCCTTAAATTCTTTCAGTTCCGGTGCTCCATTATTGTTGCTTATGAAAAGAAGCGGATTATGTGCACCTGAATACTGCAGTATATTTTTTTTGCAATCTATGGCACATATTGCTATGTCCATCCCGTCCCTTGATTCTTCCTTTTTCCCGGTTTGCCTGAGTGAATGTTTAATCTGTATCCTCAATTCGTTCAACACCTGGTTCGCCTGAGTGATCTCTCTCCGCTGAACAATTTCGTTCAGAAAGCTGATCCCAAGCATGCTCATAAATGCCGCAGGCACTCCATGACCCGTGCAATCTGCTGCTGCCAGTATGATGAAATGATTTACCTGTTTTATCCAGTAGAAATCACCGCTTACAATCTCTTTGGGTTTGAAGAGTATGAAATTTTCATTCAGTAATTCAGTTATGTATGCTTCCTGTGGCATAAGCGCTGACTGTATGCTTTTTGCATAGAGAATACTGCTGATTATTTCATCCTTCTGGCTGTTGGTTATATCATATAATTGTTTCAGTTCTTCATTTGACATGGTAATTTTGTCGTTCTGTTCTTTCAGCTCTGTGCCCTGCTTTTCCAGTAATATCCTGCGCTCATCAAGAGCGGCTGTAAACTTCCGCGACCGTTTAAGGCTGTTGTAATAAAGCAGGATGAATCCCACGGCAAGCAAAAGGATGAGCCCCAGGCTTATGATCACAATAAGCTGAATCATCTTGTTTTTTTCCAGTACATTAACCTCCGCCTGCTTTTTAGACACTTCAAATTCTGTACGCAGATCAGCCATTTTCTGAATATTCTTATAGCTCCTGATACTGTCATTAGCGCTTATAAACAACGATTGATAATGGTATGCACTGTCATATTTCCCTGAAACCTGATATAGCTGAGAAAGACGATAGGCTCCGTCGCGTTCAAACTCAACAATATTATTCCTTGAAGCATTATCAAAACCTTTTGTTGCGCAGGCTATGGCTTTTTTAATTTCCCCTTTATGCTGGAGAATACCGGCATATTCAATCATAAACTGCGTAACCGCATAATCATCACCCTGCCCGGTAAGTATTTCAATAGCCCGGAGCAGAAAATCCTCTGCTTTTTCAAATTCCGATTGCCTGGAATAAACCAGTCCCATGTTACCCAGGCAGCAGCCATATTCAGTAACCAGACCCAGCTTCTGGTATATTTTACTCGTCTGCTGATACAGGACCAGGGCGGTATCGTACTGCCCCATACTGTAATTGACATAACCTAAATTGTGCAAGGCAGGAGCCAGGTCTGTCGAATCATTTTCATTTTCGAAGATTTCAATGGCATTTTTAAGATAGTATTTCGCATTTTCATGGTTTTCCTGCTGGTTATATGCCTCTGATATATACAGATATACAATTGCAAGGCCGATGCTTTGGTGACTATCCTGATAATAGTTGGCTGCTTTCAAAAAACATTCAAGTGCTGATGCAAGTTTCCCGGAACTCATGTAGCCTGTCCCTTTCATAACAATAGGCTGCACAGGACTTACATTCAATTTTTCAGCAAGTTTTATTGCCTGCTCACTGTATTTTAAAATTGTATCTGCGTCAACGGAATTTGAAGCTATCTTATAAAGAAGATCTAATTTATTGGTGTCTTCCCTGATATAGTCATGGTTTAATAAATACAACAAACTATCGGTTGATTGCCCGTTAACTGCAGTCAATGAATTTATTGCCATAACAATGGCAACATTAAAAGCCAGAATTATACGATAATACATGGTACTATCCGTTGAAAGGTATCCTTTTGTAAGAATCTATTATCAGTCCAATGGCGGTGGAGGCGGGACCCTTATGTAAGGATCTGTAATCAGTTCTTTATTATCACTAAGGATGCATTCAACGGTATATTTTTCTATTCCATCTGCTCCTTTTTCTATGGGAAGTTTAAATCCTGCGCATAACAGTCGTTTCCTCGGAGCGCTCAAAAATACAGGATGTTTGTCCTCTTTAGAGTATATTCTGGTTATACTCTTTATCCCGCTGCAGCAGTCCAGTTTCCAGATAATAGTATCCCCCACTTTCGCATTTGTAGTAAGGTCATTGATATCTCCTTGACGGTTAGAATCGAACAGGGCAAGGCTTTTCACCTTACCTTTCACGATTGCTCTTAGGTAGATTGTTACTATCATATTAAGTTTATTAATTTATAATAGGTTAATTATTAACGATATAACAAGGTAAATTACGATAATTATAAGCCGATGTCAAGTTTTTTGTTACACTTGATTTCACGGAATAAAGTTCGGTCTAAGTTTGATAACAAACTTTTCTCTGCGTCCCAAAGATTGTTCTCTGTGTGCCAAAATCACTTTATTTCCCGGTCAATAGTCCCGGGTAAGTTATAATGGACTTGCCGAGGGAACAGCGCAGTTCCCGGGGATGGATTAGTCAGGTATAGGATCAGGAAATGCGGAAGAACCCTATTCGCTGGAGGGTAAGATGATGACTTTTAATGCCTCGGAATCAACTGATTCAATATCAAGCCTGTAGGATCTGTCACCGTTCCATGACCCGACAGTGATATTGATCAGTGTGTCATTCATTATCTCCCAGGTTCCTTCGTAATCGGCATAAGTTATTGGAGGTGTACCGCACCACCCCACGTTCTGCCTTTCAGTAAGAGTGCCGTCGGAATTAAACTGGTAACAGTAATTATCGGTGAACTCATCACTCCTTTTATAGATGGTAAGATCATCACTGTAACCATCATTGATCCAGACACCTATTAACAGGTTGCCGGGATCAATTTCAATATTGTCTTTTTCGCATGAAGGTAAAAAAGAAGTGAAGATCAGAAGAAACGGTATAAGTATTTTCATAGGGAACACGGTCTGGCAGGTATAATTCCACAATAATTATACCATTTGTAATTTAGGGTTTCAGGATTAATATTTTCTGATAATCATCTTTCAATACAAGAGTCACCCGCTGGATTAAGCTGAAGTCAGGCGAATATGAAAAAGCCCCCGGAGCTTACGTCCGGAGGCTGGTTTCATTGTGTGTCGGCCTGAAGCTCTGCAATATTGAATATTATTGTTAAAAGCGATAAAAGAAGCTGCCACCAAATGCCGGCCCGACCGGTCCAAATTCCGTTTCATTTATTATGAAAAATCCCACTCCTGCGTCAAGACTAAAACCGAGTGCTCTGTTAAAATAAAAATCCCTGCCGATCCGAAAGTGAGGTTCCAGATTATTTTCAATGTCATCATCCCAGCCTATTCTGAGAAAATCCAATCCAACACGTCCATACCATGGTCGCAGATCTGAAAATTCAGAGAAACCACCAAAGTGATAATAGAAATCTCCGGAGATCGAAATAAGACTATTCCAATCAAACCACGAACCGGGATCAGACGGCCAGGTCCCGATACTTAATCCCAATTGCGACTGATTAAGCTGATACCGGATACCAACATTTAACGTTTCCAAAAATCCCGCCCCGGCAGATATATTTACTTTCTCCTGTCCGGACATTTGCCTGCCAGAGGTCAGTAAGAGAGCCAATATCAACAGAATATTGCGTAATGTCTTCACTTTGTCTTTCATGGTAATAGGGCTTTAGTAAGTGAATAACAAATCAGAAGCCAATAACAAGTTAAAGTTAAACCGATAAACAGACAATGTCAATTTTATTCCAATTCGGGATTTTCCCGGGGGCACAATAGTTGCAAAAACAACCAGTTCCTATTTCCTGTAGGGATATACATTAAACTTAAGCGTGTCGCAAACTACCTGTGTAGTATCCCAGTATCCCCAGGGTGAACTTTCATCGTCTTCCCATATTTCAATAGGTCCTGATGGAACATTGTCATAGGTTGTCGTTTGCCCGATATCAATGGAACGTTCTCCCAGGAAACCATTTCCGGGATAAACTGCAGAATAAATTTTCACTTTGATTGTTACGCCTGTATTATTGAAGATTTTTGCAAACCCGGTGTTATCACGTTCACATACAGGCTGTTTCTTGCATGCGATGACTGCAGTTATCAATATGGCCACTGCCATAAAAAGCAGACTAAATGTACTTTTCCTTTTCAAGTAATCTGACCTCAAAGAATTTATTCAAGGTATGAACTTAAAAGGCAATGTACAAACAAAAAACAGCCTTAAGACCGTTATTTTCAGTAATGAAAGGCAGGAAACCGAGCCCGGATCACAACACTAATTGAAGCTTATTCAACATAATTCCTGTCGACTAACAATGCACAGGAAATCTTTGCTATCTCCCTGTAATATTGAAAATTAATAGTAGTGACGAGATCACTTTCCGTATGATATGTAATGCCAGGTGTGTTTTGAATGAAGAAGAGGGACTTGAATCCGTAAAGATAGAATGGGTAACTGTCGCTTCTTTTAGCACTGGTATTATCATTGACATATCCTACTGAAGAGTACCTTTCGCATAATCTCTGGGCTTCGGATCTCAGATAATGTGAATTGTCATAATCAATGATGTTCACGTACCACATCCCGGGATCAGAGGAAGAGGGGATACCTATCATATCATTATTAAGCATCATACTTATATTTTCTCCTCTGGAACTTGCTTTCTGTGAAAAATCGAAGCTTCCGAATAATCCAAACTCCTCAGCTCCGAAAGCGACAAATTGTATGGTGGAGGATGGAATAAAAGACTTTTGCTTCATTACCCTGGCTATTTCAAGCGTAGCGCCAACACCTGTGGCATTATCGTTTGCTCCCGGTACAAATACAAACGGATCACCGGAAGCTGAACTGATCCTGTTGTCATAATGGGCGCCAAGAACGCATATACTGTCAGGGTATGTATTCCCGGTTAAAGTTGCAATGACATTGTATTGAGTCGTAGTATATTCCAGTCCGTTAAAAGTGACTGTTACATTGAACGAATCCAGCTTGGTGTCAGGATAACCAAGCCGGATAAACTTATTTTTTATATCAACAGCAACCTGCCTGTGGTTGTCAGCAAGCATAAAGCGGGTAGACATGTTCTGCATCCAGGTGACATAGGACACCAGGCTATCCGAATTTATTTTGTTCACAAGACCGGAAATATACTGGTCTTTAATTTCTTCCTTATCAGGTTTTGTGCAACCTGAGACAATAAGGATAATAAGAATCGCAGAATATATTTTAATCATGGAACTGTACTTAACCATTCTGGTTCATTTGAAATATCTGACTTACAAATCCTGCAATAAGTAAGACCGTTGATGATTATATTAACCCTATTAAACCGGACACACAATGTCTCTGTGAATTTCTTAATTTAGCCTCTGCAATTTAATAAATGCCTCTCAATGAGTAATCAAAGAAATCTTGTCAGGACACTCGGGTTAGGTTACGTCGTCATCTTTGTAATTGCCAATATCATCGGCTCGGGTGTATATAAGAAAATTGCCCCGATGGCTGATGAGCTGAACTCCTCAATCTGGATACTCCTTGTATGGATTGTCGGCGGCATTATAACTCTTTTCGGGGCACTGAGCAATGCCGAAATAGCCGGCATGCTGGCCGACACCGGGGGCGAATTCGTCTATCTTAAGAAAATATACAACCGCTTCTTTTCATTTCTTTACGGCTGGTCGCTCTTTACGGTCATACAGTCTGCCACCATCTCCTCCCTGGCATACGTGTTTACACAGTCGCTGAACAGCATCATCACCATCCCCGAGGTTCTTCCCTCTCTGCAGAATCTGAGCATAGGAGGCGTTTTCTTTCCTTTTCAGGATTTCGGAATCAAACTGACAGCCATATTGCTTATCATGCTGCTGACATTCCTCAACATGACAGGACTGAAAGGCGGGGCATGGGTCAGCAAGGTTATCCTGCTCCTGGTCGGCGCCGGCCTGCTGACAATTGTGGTTTTTGGCCTGACAAGCAATGTCGCCAGACCTGCGAATTTCATGAATGTTAAAGAGCTGGCCAACGGAACTGTAACCATCTCTTCTTTTTATACTGCAATGCTTGCCGCATTCTGGGCATACCAGGGATGGGTCTCCGTCGGTTTCATCGGTGGCGAGATAAAGAATGCGAACAAGAATATCCCCAAAGGCATTGCGATAGGAGTGTTTGTGGTAATCGCTGTTTACCTGCTGGTAAACGTCACATACCTCTCACTCATGTCCATTCCGGAGCTGGTGCAGGTTCATGAGGCAGGCAACCAGATTGCTGCCGTGGAGGCAGTCAGGAGTTTCTGGGGGACATCAGGTGTAATGTTCATATCACTGCTCATACTTGTCACCACCATGGGGTGTCTCCATGCCAGTGTCATCACCGGCGCCCGGCCCTATTATGCCATGTCGCGCGAACGCCTTTTCTTTTCAGGTATCGGGAAACTCAACAGGCACAATGTGCCCGGTAACTCATTGCTATGGCAGGGGATATGGGCTTCTGTACTGGTTCTGTCAGGCACCTTCGACCAGCTGACGGACATGCTCATCTTTGCCGTCTATATTTTCTACGGAGCCACAGCCATGGGAGTATTCATTCTGCGCCGCAGGATGCCTGATGCACACCGGCCCTACAAAGTCTGGGGATACCCGGTTGTACCGGCCATTTTTGTACTGTTCTGTGTCGGTTTGTTCTGCAATACAATTATAACGCGACCGCGCGAAGCAGCCATAGGCCTGATACTTATACTTATGGGGATACCGGTTTATTTTCTCCTGCGGAAAAAATTCTCAAAAAACCAGACTGATTAACGGTTCAGGAATTTTGCTGCATTTTGCTCCACAGTCTTTCGGCCTGCACTCTTGATTCCCCGAGAATCTCTTTCTCATCGACAGTAGTGATCTTTTTGTCTTTCATCACAAGCCTTCCGTTGGAGATGACATCGGTGATATGATTTGAGGTGATGCCAAAAAGAAAATGCCCGAAGAAATTCTCACGCGAAACAGGAGTGGGGGAGTCATAGTCAAGAATGACGAGGTTGTTATCACCGTCGCCATCGAAGCCGTTTTCACTTAAGTAACGGTGCACATTCCTGAACCGTCTGTAGGCTGATTCATATGTGATATTGTCATGACGCTGTCCGACAAAGAAAGCTGCCCTGGCACTCCGGAGCATGTCACTGTGCATGCCGTCGGTGCCGAGCATGATATTCTCACCGAGACCTTTGCCGTTGAAATAACCGACATTGTTGTTGAGGTTGCTCTCACAGTTCTGAACCACCCAGGCGGGTGATTTCCGGATAAGTTCCCTTTCATTCTCCTCGAGATGGAGGCAATGAACCAGCAGTGTCTTTGGTGAGCTCAGCACCCCGGCCTTTTCCAGTCGTTCAACTCACCCGTCTGCCGTGTTTGTTGAGGCTCTGCCCCTGATCGTAGGCATCCTCGGCAACATGGATATGAATTCCGGTATTATGTTTACTTCATCAAATCCACGGCTTTGCCCAGCGTACGTTCACCGACCGTGAATGATGCATGCAGTCCCACGAGGCCCTGGTGATCGCTGAGGAAATGGTCCGTCTCGGACAGGCCTTCCCTGGCAACATGGACCCCGTCGCGGTCGGAGATCTCGTAACAAAGAAGGTGAGACACACCGACTTTTTCAAAGGCTTTTGCAATTATCTCCAGCGAACCCTTAACGGCAAACGGAGAGGCATGATGGTCTATGACGAAGGTAGAGCCTGCCTTAAGGCATGCCATCGCCGTCACCAGCGCACTCGACTCAATCATTGCCGGGTCAAGGCATTTATCGAGAGTCCACCAGACATATTTGAGTATCTCAGGAAAGTTTTGCGGGTTCTCCTTTGGTGCAGCCATCCCTCTCGACAGGGCCGAGTAAACATGATGATGACCCACTGCAAAGGATTTTGTTACCAGCCGGCCTGTGCAGTCCATTGTTTCAACGCCCTGGTCAACCGTTCCGATGTCGCTGTCAGCGATAAACTGAAGGCTGCTGACATTTTCCCGGACAAGTATATTCTTTAAACTGAATTCAAGTGTCTTCCAGTCGATGTATGTTGCGTTTTTAAGAAGCAGATCCATTCTGAATTGGTTTTGTTTTATTTTTTCCTTCTGAGAGGAAGCGATTTCCTCCTTATGCCGTCATAAGCGCACAGTGCGTTGGCTATCGCTGCTGCTGTAGGGACCATTCCTATCTCGCCGATGCCTTTTGCCCCGTACGGTCCGACCGGGTCTTTCTCTTCTATGCCGATCACCTCTATCTCAGGCGTCTCATTCGCTCTCATGATACCAAGGTCGTTGAATTTCAGGCTCTCCGGCCTGCCCTTAACGAGGGGCAGGTCTTCGGTCAGGGCATATCCCATTCCCATTATCACAGCACCTTCTATCTGTCCTTCAAAGAGCATTCTGTTCATTATCTTCCCCGCGTCATGTGCCGCGATGATCTTTGTGACGGCGCCGTTATCATCAAGAATTGCAACCTGTGTTGCGTAGCCGTATGCAAAATGAACGACCGGATCGTCGGTTTTTTCTCCGGGTTTGCTGGTCCAGTCGCAAACATATCTGCCTTTATAGACCCGGCCTGCAAGCTGCTGCAGCGATCCGTTCTTCAGGTCTTCCCTGATACGGACCGAGGCGTTGATGATAGCATTGCCCAGCAATGCGGTAGCCCTTGATGATGTGGTCATGCCTGTAGTCAGGCCTGCTCCGGTGTCAACCCTGACCTTTATTATTCCGGGATCTATTCCGGTTTCCTGGTGCAGAATCTGTACAGCCATGGTATGTATTCCCTGTCCCATCTCGCTCCAGCCGTGGTGCACCATGACTTTTTTGTCTGAAATTATTTGTATTGACACCTGGCTTTCGTCTGTCATGCCGTTGCCGACACCGGTGTTTTTAAGTCCGCATGCTATGCCTGCGTACTTCGCACCGTTAAAGGCATCCTTAACAGCAAGCAGGGTCTTCTTCAGTCCCACTCCCCGCAATAACTGTCCCGTTGCAGTTCTTTTTCCGTCCTCGAGGGCATTGTCATACCGTATCTGCCAGCGGTCGAAGCCACCCATCCTGCACAGTTCGTCAACGCAGCCCTCAACGGCAAATGTGACCTGAGGCACTCCGAAACCGCGCATTGCGCCTGAGGGGATATTATTCGTATAAACGGTGACAGCTTTTATATCCACGACAGGCACAGAATAACCTCCTGTGGCATGGCCGACGACACGTTCCATCACCTTGGTTCCCACGGAGGCATACGCGCCGGTATCTCCCACAGCGTTAAGCTTCAGAGCCGTAAACTTGCCTTTGCTGTCACATGCCAGGCTGATCTCCATCCACACAGGATGGCGTTTAGGGTGCATTATAATTGATTCGTCCCTGGTCAGATGGACTTTCACCGGCTTTTTCAGCAGGAATGCAAAAAGTGATGCATGTCCCTGCACGGTGATGTCTTCCTTGCCGCCAAAGCCGCCGCCGTTCTCTACCTGAACCACCCTCACCTTATCCTCAGGAAGCCGGAGTATTGACGCCACAGCTGTTCTGTCGACGTAAGCGCCCTGTCCCTGGCTGTATAACCTGATGCCGTCGTTTTCGGGCAGAGCGATGGCTGTCTCGGTCTCAAGAAAAGCATGTTCTATGCGCTGTGTTTCATAGACCCCCGAGGCGACCCAGGCGGCTTCGCTGAACACTTTTTCAACATCGCCGGATCTGATGCTGCTTGTCTCAAGCACATTGGATCTTTCGTCGTTGACGCGGATACTGTCTGGTTTTATTGCCTCAAGCATGTCTGTCACGGGTTCGAGGATCTGATACCTTACCCTGATAAGCTCAGCGGCTTTGCGCGCCAGAGTTTCTGTCTCCGCCACTACTCCGGCTACAACATCTCCGATACAATGAATTATCTCTCCTTCGCCGATCATCAGCGGCCAGTCCTTGAAAATCAGACCCGTTTTGCGGGCTCCGGGAATATCGCGGGCAGTAAAGATCCTGATGACTCCTTCAGCCCGAAGTGCCTCTGAGGTGTCAATGCTTATGACTCTTGCCCTTGGATGATCACTGAACTTCAGTGCTCCGTAAACCATTCCCTCAAAATACATATCATCGACAAAGTCCCTCTTTCCAAGCGCAGTCTCGGCAGCCATATATTTCGGGTAAGGCTCACCAATGAGCGCTGAGACAGGTGCCCTTCCCGGCTCATGGCCATGCATTTCAGAAAAGGCTGCTTCGATGGCATCCACAATTTTGACATAACCGGTGCACCGGCAGAGGTTCGGGGTGATGGCAGCAATAATTTCCTTACGGGAAGGTTTTTTATTTGTGTTATAGAGCGCTTTAGCCCTCATCACCATTCCCGGAGAGCAGAATCCGCATTGCACGGCACCCTTTTCGGCAAATTTCTGACTGATTATTGTCCTGAATTTTGCAGGCAGCCCTTCGGCAGTAACCACCTCTGCGCCCTCAAGGTTCTTCATCTTTGTCCGGCATGCCATCCGTGCCTTGCCGTTGATCTCAACAGTGCATGCCCCGCATACACCCTGTCCTGAGCATCCGTCTTTATGTGAGGTGATCCTGTTTTCGATCCGCAGATGATCCAGAAGGGATTCTTCTTCATCGCCAAGGAAGAATCGTTTAACTCCGTTGAGAAAAAAAGTGATCATTGAAGGAGCTTCTTCAGGTTAGTGATGGAAGGATCAATTGATGCCGGCATATTCAGCAGGGGACCGACAGCCTTCAGGTCTTTCAGTCCGCTTCCCGTCAGGAGAACAACGTTGGAGGAGCGTGACGGTATGCGTCCCTGTTTCATGTATGAAAGCAGTCCTGCAAATGCCGTGGCGGCAGCAGGCTCGGCAAACAGGCCGGTGTTCCCGGACAGGTTCCTTGAAGCGGTCAGTATTTCGTCATCGGATACTGTCAGTGTCTCTCCGTTGTATTTCTGAATGAAATGCTGTGCCATATAAAAGTTCCTCGGGATGTCAACAGAGATGGAGTCTGCTACGGTGGTTGATGGAATGACTGTGAAATCCTTTTTGCCTATGTTCCTTACCAGGTTATCGCTCTTCTCCGATTGAACAACGACCATCACAGGCATCCTGTCAATGATGTTCAGCTCCAGGAGGTCTTCAAATCCCTTGTAAACACCGGAAACGATCACTCCGTCGCCTGCGGATATGAAGATCCTGTCGGGCACAATGTTTCCCATCTGCTCAAACAGCTCAAACGATACTATTTTTTTCCCTTCTATTGTGAGGGGGTTATATGCGGTGTTCCTGTTATACCAGCCGAACTCTTCGGTTGCCTTCACGCTCAGGTCAAACGCCTCGTCATATGTGCCTTTTACCGGAATAAGCGTGGCGCCGTACATAATGATCTGGGTGAGTTTGGCCAGTGGCGCTTTTTCAGGAACTATTATCACCGCTTTTTGTCTTTGGGAAGCGCAGATACCGGCAAGTGATGAGCCTGCATTTCCGGTTGAGGCGGCAACAATAATTCCAAGCTTCTTCTCCTTTGCGAACGCCGATACAAGTGCTGAGGCCCTGTCCTTGAACGACCAGGTAGGATTTTGGGAATCATCTTTAAGGCGAAGGCTGAAAGGCAGCCTGGAGCCATCGAGCTCAGTCACCGGATACAATGGAGTGTTGCCCACCCTGAGTGCAGGAAGGCTGCCAATACGGTCAATGGGAAGAAGGCTGATAAAACCGTTATTTTTCAGATCTGTAAAACCTGTGATGCTTTTCCGGACCTCCGGATAGTCATAGAGTATCCTCAGTACGCCCTTGGGCGGGGCAGTCTTACTGTTGCCCGGAGCTGCACCACGGACAAAGATACATGATTCCGAAAGTACTGTATTCCCTGCCGCAATCATTGCATTTATATATATAGCCTGTAGGTCTCATTGACGGAGTGGTATGCCTGATAAGTATGGATTGCTAAATATCTTTCAGCAGGCCCGTTCGTTCGTTAAATTCATTTATCAGCTCATCCCACCGTTTAACCTGCAGGAACATTTTGTTCCAGATATCGCGGTCGTACCAAAGCTGGTTCAGGTCTTCAACATCTTTTCCCTGCTGTTCAACCCAGGTATAATATTTCAGGTTATGGATCGCTTTCCGGTCAGTGTAACTGAGCTCTTTCATGTTGTCGGTCCGTGAGCCGGCCAGACATTTTTCAAAGTCCCTGACAGCCTGCAGGATATCATACTCACCTCTTTCCTGATTCAGTTCTTCAAGTCTTGACCTGTACATTTCCGCAGAGTCGGTGGCTATTGTGACAATGATATCATCAGCCGTCATTTCAAAATACCTGGCTGTCTTGATGGCCGAGATAAGGTTACCGATGCCGGAGATGCCCAGCAGAGGCAGATTACTGACAACATCTTTGGGTATCCCGATTGACCTGAGGTAATCCTGCCCCTTTTTCTCATTGAACAGCCGGAAAGTCTTCATGCAGTCTTCATCGTCTATCGCAGTGACAACATCGGTGTTTTTCACATTGTGTATCCACGGGACATGCTTGTCGCCAATGCCCTCTATCCTGTGTCCCCCGAAGCCGTTCATGAGGAGTGTGGGGCACTGGAGGGCTTCCGAGGCTACCACTTTAATGTGCAGGGGCTATTGTTCTCAGGTAATCGCCTGCCGCTATTGTCCCGGCCGATCCTGTTGCCGAGATATAGGCTGCGAGCCTGCTACTGCCTGTTCTTGCCATGTTCCAGGCTTCTTCAATGGCATGGCCGGTGACATTATAATGCCAGGCGCTGTTGCCAAACTCATCGAACTGGTTGAAGATGATGCATTCGGGACGCGTGCGTCGTATCTCCCAGCATTTGTCATAGATCTCTTTTACATTGGATTCGCATCCCGGTGTTGCAATGACCTCTGACCCTATCACATCGCGCAGCCAGGTAAAACGTTCTTTGCTCATCTCCTCCGGGAGGATGGCAACGGATTCTGTTCCCATGAGTTTCGAATCGAATGCGCCGCCCCTGCAATAGTTGCCCGTCGATGGCCATACTGCCTTGTGCCAGGTGGGGTCGAAGCCACCGGTGGTTATCCTGGGAGCAAGGCATCCGTATGCAGCACCGACTTTATGGGCGCCTGTCGGGAAACCATTTGCCGGTGAGAACGATGATGCGCGCTTCCACCCCTGTGAGTGCTGCCGGAAGCTCAATGAAGTTGACATTGCCGTAGAGGCCGCCCTTTTCAACCGGCTCATTCTTCCATGTAATGCGGAAGAGATTAAGAGGATTGATATCCCACAGTCCGACCTCTTTCAGTCCGGATTTGATTTTTTCGGGAATCAGATCAGGATTCCGTTGCTGTTCGAAGGTGGGAAGGATGATCCCCCGTTCCCTGAAGCGGTTGACGGCATTTTCAAGCGCCGTCTCACTTGTAATTTTATCAATAGGCTGGATCATAATATCCGTTGGTTTGAGATAAATCAGATTTGCAAGTTAACCATTATGCAGATAAAAAACCGGTATCCTTTGTCATGCCTGCAGCAGGTTTTCAGCTGCCTTTAACAGAACAGACATCTCCGCAGCCTGGCGGAAATGAGCCTCCCTGACGCAGGGTGTATTGAATTTTGCCGAGGTCAGGCTGAACTCCTTCTTGCTGAATGTTGCTGTCACATAGTCATTTTCAAAAACGTACTCATCCGGAAATTCGGAGAGGGTTGTAATGTTGCCGTTAAGTTTATATATCAGGTTCTTTTTGTTTCTCAGCACCGAGAGGAAGTAACCCTCTTCAGCCTGGTTGAATGACGGGACTGTCAGGTAAAACTTTGGCTTATCCTTCCAGGGAGCACCGGCAGTGGGGCAGAAGGTGTTGCAGTTGCCGCACTCATTGCAGAAGTTGGCGATATTGATTATCTGATACTTCTGTTTAATCTCCAGGGAGCCGTCGTCTGAATAGTGTATCTCTCCGTTTTCGGCACCTGGCGGCTTTCTGAAGAATGAAAGTGCGAGGGGTTAAATTATAAGAGCGATTGGCAAGATTGGGGCAGACGGTGGTACATATGCTGCACATCTCATCGCACGAGAGGCATCGTTCTGCTTCATTTACCACAGTGTCACTGTCCTGTGTCAGGCTGACAAGGCTGAAGGTTCTCCGCTGTTCGGTGGTCAGCTCCGCTGGTTGTTCTGCACTGATGCGTTTTGAACGCCTGATCAACAGCTCCCTTGTCTGAAAAGCTCATATCCTGAACCGGCTTTTCAATGGAGAAATCTATACCGGCATTCCGGATTACCTGTTCTGCAGCTTTCCTGCCGTCGCCTATGGCGTTGATGGCTGTGGATGCCCCTCGCATGGCATCACCGCCGATGTATACATTTCCCAGCCGGGTTTTATAAGTACCGTGTCCGGCAGCAAGCTCTTCGCGACTGGCAAAGCCGATATCCGTCAGCTGGCCTATGGCAGGTATTATTGTGTCACATGGTATCTCAAAGGCTGACCCTTCAATCTTCACAGGAGCCGGTCTGCCGGCCTTATCGAATCCTTTCAACTCCATCCTGCTGCACTGAAGACCTGCCACCCTGCCTCCTTGCTGAAATACTTTTTCAGGAGATGCAAGTTCAATTATTTCCATTCCCTCCTCGATCACCGCTTTTATTTCGCCCTGGTCGGCAGGCATCTCGTTGACTGTGCGGCGGTAAACGATTGTCACCCTGCCATCTTCACCTGCCAGGCGGTATGCTGTGCGGGCTGCATCCATGGCAGTATTGCCGCCTCCGATGATGACCACTCTTTTGCCGATGCCGGTCTTCTCACCCTTTCTTGCGCGGAAGAGGAACTCAAGTGGCTCAAGTACGCCTGCCGCATCTGCTCCTTCAATGTTCAAGAGGGGAGGAGAGCTGGGCTCCTGACCCGATAAAGATGTAAGAGTAGTCTTTTTTCAGCGACACAAACTTAGCTGTGTCAACAGGAGTGTTGTAATTAATATTGACTCCCAGGTCCGTTATGCGCCTGATATCATTGGCAACTGCTTCATCAGTCAGCCGGAAGCCGGGGATAGCGTACTGCACCATCCCTCCGGCCTTTGACTTTGCTTCGAACACATCAACCCTGAAACCCACCATCCTGAGATAATACGCAAATGACAGTCCTGATGGTCCTGCCCCGATGACGGCAGCACTGAGGCCGTTATCTGCAGCCGGCTTGAGACGTACTTCATCCTGTTCGGAAATGAAACGCTTGACCTCGCGGATCTGCAGGGGATCATCATAGTTGATCCTCGTGCATTTGCCCTGGCAGAGATGATCGCAGACCATTCCTGTCACGGAAGGAAAAGGATTGGTTCTCAGAATGACCTCATAAGCTTTGTCAAACTGTCCCGCTGCTGTAAAACGCAGGTACTCGGGAATATCCTGGCTGGTGGCACAGGTATCACGGCACGGTGCGGAAATGCAGTCAAAGTAGCCAAGGGGGCGGTCAGTTTTTATGTCAGGCGGTTTAATGTATTCCCTTCTGTACTCCTTACTGGTGAGGACTTCAGCACTGTAACGTGACAGGTTGTATAAGGCTGCTGCCGTCAGGTCTTTTTGGCCGGCCAGCCTGGTAATATAGTCGTCAATGCCGTCTGCGGCTTTGCTTCGAAGGGATTTATTCAGCTCATCAAAGTACTGGTTCAGCCTCATATAACCGCCTGGCTTCAGGAGATCGGAGCAGGTGGTCACCGTCCTGAACCCGCATGATAAAAGGTCCGATATGTTGAATGCATTTGCACCTGCAGAAAAAGAAAGCAGCAATTCACCGGAGAACTCTTCCTGCAGCTTTCTGGCAAGATTTACAGAGATCGGATGGAGCGCCCGGCCACTCATGTACATCATGCTGACATCATTGCCAAAGACATTCTTATTATTCAGTGATTCAAGGGTATTCGTCAGTTTCAGGCCAAACTGAAGATTGTTTTCCGCGGCTGTTTTCTGAAGAGACTTTATTATCCTTACAGCATCCGGATATTTGAGGTCGTGCCCGAATGCTTCATCAGGCACGATTGTCTTGAACCTTAGTTTGTCATTCAGGATTTCTCTCAGCATCTCAGGGCCGAGCAGTGTCGGGTTCAGTTTTACGAGGGTATGCAGCTTCCTCTTTTCGAGCAGATAGCGGGCAATGTCTTCTATCTCATCTGCCGGACAACCATGCATTGTCGAGAGGGTGATGTTATCAGATATTGCCGAAGGGATTCCGATAGCGGCAACGGCAGGATAAATACCAATTATTTCATTAATCCTGCCGGCGAGCTCTTCGCTGCAGTCCCCCATCTTGTCAAGGAACCACTGAACATTGGCGTTCAGGATCCCCTGAAGGTTGTAACCTGCGCTCATGTTGAATACAGTCCCCGGATCATTTCCCCATCCGAACCTGTGGTTAAGGATGTGGATTATTATCCAGGCATTCAGGTATTCATCAAAGCTCTCTTTTATTGTAAGCTCCTGGGACCATTCACAGTTATAGCCCTCGTCCTGCATATCGATGCAGGGTTTCGGGACTTCAATCTCATCGAGTGTCTGTACTGTCTTCAGTTCAATATAACGGGAGCCCATTAGCCAGGCTGCAACAATATTCTGTGCAAGTTGTGTGTGTGGCCCCGGCTGCAACGCCCAGCGGCGAATGCAGCTTATGTCCGAATATTTCTGTTCTTAAGGGTTCATTTTCACGCGGAGCGAAAAACAATTCCTGCGGAATTCCGAAAACACCTGTTTCGTTGTCAAGCTCGTGAAATAATGAGTCTGAGTAGCTGGCTCAGGGAGACTGGATAGAATTTAGCGGGCATAAAGTCTCATCAGGATTTTTTCAGGTGTCAGGGGTGCATCATAGTCGGGCTGCCATTGAGGATTGAATGCCTTCACAGCGTTCTGCAGGGCGAAGAAAGCTCCTATGCCATACATTAACGGCGGCTCTCCCACAGCCTTTGATTTAAAGATGGCCAGCTCAGGCCCTTCTGTCTCCAGGGCATGGCAAACGAGTACTTCGGGGGCGGAATATATATCCGGCACCTTATATGTGGAAAGGCTGTCGGTCAGCATGCGGCCTTCCTTATTAAACAGGACCTCTTCCGTTGTCATCCAGCCGATACCCTGCATCACCCCGCCTTCAATCTGACCCATGTCTATCGACGGATTGAGGCTGTTACCGAAGTCGTGCACTATCTGTACCTTTTCGATCTTATATGTGCCTCGCAGACAGTCAAGCCTGACGACGACAACTGCCGTACCGTATACATGGTAGGCAAAGGGCTGGCCTTTCTCCTTTGTTTTGTCAAACCAGATTTTGGGAGTGGCATAATGGCCCTGCGCTGACAATGATACCCTGCTGAGAAAGGCTGTGGTCACCAGTTTTTCCCACGTGATATCAGTTGGTGAACCGTTCTTAAGAACCTTTTCATCACGAATTTCAATTTCTTCTGGGCTGCAGTTAACTGTTGCGGCAGCCACAGACTTCAGTCTAACCAGAAGCTCGTTACAGGCTATCAGAAGGGCATTGCCATTGAGATCGGCTCCTGAGCTGGCGGCTGTGGGTGAAGTGTTGGCAACCCTTGATGTATTGGTGGATTCAATCTTTATCCTGTCTGCGCTTACAGAGAACACTCTTGCTGCAACCTGTACAAGCTTTGTGTTGACACCCTGCCCCATCTCCACTGCTCCCGTACTTATACCTATGCTGCCGTCCTGGTAGATGTGAACGAGGGCACGGGCCTGGTTCATCGATGTATTGGTGAAGGAGACGCCAAAGCATACCGGCATGACAGCCATGCCTTTCCTGTATATTGTCTTTTTGCTGTTGAAATCAGAGATCTCCTTTTCGATATTACCAAGATCAAAACTTCTGTCAAGGGCAGCATAACACTTGCCAATATTTACCTCTTTGGCTTTCTGGCCAAACTGGAACTCGTCGTTTTCCTTCAGGAAGTTCGCCTGCTGAATCAAACGGGCAGGCACCTTCAGCTCACGTGCCGCCATCGCAATGGCAGCTTCGATAACGAACATCCCCTGCGGGGCGCCGAAGCCCCTGAATGCGGTGTTGGGCGGCAGGTTGGTTTTGCAGCTGTGTACAGTCACCTCTGTGTTCGGGATAAAGTAGGCGTTTGTCGAATGGAATAATGTCCGTTCCATTATCGCCGGGGAGAGATCAGCGGCAGCGCCCCCGTTCTGGTAAAGAACTGCCTGAAAGGCCTTTATCCTGAGATCTTTTGTAAGTCCTATCTTAAAATCGGAGCTGTAGGGGTGTCGTTTTCCCGTCATGCGCATGTCATCTCCGCGGTGCAGGGTGATTTTGACAGGACGGTCAAGCAGGTATGCAGCCAGTGCTGCCATGACAGCCACGCCTGTGGCCTGGTCTTCCTTGCCGCCGAAAGCGCCGCCCAGCCGTGTCACATCCACCTCGATATGATTCATGGGGAGGGACAGGACCCTTGCTGCCACTTTCTGAACGAGCGTCGGTCCCTGTGTGGAAGAGTGGATCTTTATGCCTCCGTTGCCGGAGGGATAGGCATAGGCACCCTGTGTCTCGATGTAAAGATGCTCCTGGGCGCCGCTCTCAACCCTGCCCTCAATGATATGATCGCAACCTGACCAGGCAGCAGATATGTCACCCATCCTGAAAGTACGCGATGGAATAAGCAGAAGGCCTTTCTCTCTTGCAAGACGTGGGTCAGTGATCACTTCCAGCTCACTGATTTCTATTTTGATAAGCTTCGCGGCTTTCCTTGCAGTACGTTCATCAGTGGCAACAACAAGCGCTACGGGCTGACCCCTGAAATGAACTTTATCCTGTGCAAAAAGCATCTCATCAGGAATAATTCCTCCGATGTCATTCCTGCCCGGGATGTCTTTCCAGGTAAAGACCTTTTGAACACCGGGCAGCGACATCGCCTCGGAGACGTCAAGACGGGTTATCTTCCCGTGAGCGGCAGGGAGAGCAAAAGACAACTCCATGCAGGCAGTTCTTCAGAACGGGTATATCGTCAAGATAGACTGATTTACCTGTTACATGACCGGTGGCATCGAGGTTGTTCATAGCTTGTCAATACTGATATTCAACCTTTCGGGGAACAGCCTGAGAAAATGAGCAATAAGAAGCTGTCTCAGAAGCAACCTCTTGTATTCTTCGCTGCCCCGGACATCACTGATAGGGGAGATCTCTTCCTGCATCACCATGTTGGCCTTCAGGATGATCTCCTCAGTTACGGGCTTGCCGGCGAAAAACTCACATGTCTTCCTGAGAAACAACGGAACAGGACTGACACCTCCTGCTGAAAGATAACATTCACTTATATTCTGACCCTGCATTGTCAGCTGCATGGCGCTGTTGACGCTTGCAATATCCAGGTGGGTTCTTTTGCTTACCTTCTCGAAGCTGAAAATGGCAGGCTCGGGCTTATAATCAAATGATATACTGCTTATAAATTCTCCGGCAGCAAGGTCAATCTTTTTGTAACCCAGGAAAAAATTCTTCAACGGAACATTCCTGATCTGCCCGGCTCCTTCAACGGTCACTTCGGCATTGAGCGCAAGAAGCATGACAGACATATCTCCGATTGGTGATGCGTTAACAATATTACCTGCGACAGTGGCCATGTTCCTGACAGGTTCGGAGGCGATGAGCTTCATATAAGAAGGCAGCTCCGGAATAAATCTTCATTAGCGCCGTAGAATGTTCCACCTCGCTCATTGTCACCGCTGCTCCGATGAAGCACCTGCCGTTGGAAATATTGATACCATGCAAGTCTTTTCTGTACTGAAAGGAAACGATGTCAGTTCCGCCCAGTTCTTCAGCCCTCTGTACCATGAGGTCAGTCCCGCCGGCGATTCTGATACCTTTATCTGTGACTGGAGGCTCAGCGCTCATTATTTGGGCAAGTCTTTCAGCAATAGTCAGGAAGTAATCCGGAAGGTGCTTCTGTTCCACCAGCCACCTGACCGGGTCACTGATATTTTTATTTTTGAGGGTATCTGCGATCGCTTCTGCTGCCTTTTCTATTGATTTATAGCCTGTGCACCGGCATATGTTACCACTTACCGCGGCTACGGCAGTTTCTGCTGATGCTTTGATGTCAGCCAGGCTGTACGCCGTAAGCGACATGACAATACCGGGTGTGCAGAACCCGCACTGGGTGGCTGAATTAACCACCAGGGCCTTTTGTACCGGCGACAGATGCCCGGTGTTTATCCCCTCCACTGTGACAATATGCTTTCCGTGTACATTGACAAGGGGCGTCAGGCACGAGACGATGCTTTTATAGCTTACAGTTCCGTTTACCATACTGCCCATGAGCACCGTACAAGCCCCGCAGTCACCTTCGCGGCAGCCGATCTTTGTACCGGGCAGTCCCATTTCATACCTGATAAAATCAAGGAGAGACGATCCGGCTGCGCTTCCTGTGATGATCTTCTCATTGTTCAGTATGAATGTTATCATCTAACAAAGATAATTTAAACGGTATTTAATATAACTTTGATTTCCTTTCAATTTAAAATAATGCCATGGATAACATAAGTACGAGGATCAGTGAGCTCGCTGAGAAATACAGGGACTATACTGCCGGGAACCTGTCGAAACTAGTCAGGATCAAGTCATTGTCGACTAAGGAGAAGTATGTGCAGCTTGAGCTGAAGCGCCAGATGGAAGAGGCCGGATTCGATGAGGTTTTCATCGACGGTCTCGGCAATGTCATCGGACGCATAGGTCAGGGTAAGAAGGTACTGGGCATCGACGGCCATATGGATACCGTTGACCTTGGAGAACTGCAGAACTGGAGCTTTGAACCCCTGGACGGTCTCATTAAAGACGGCTTTGTACATGGCCGGGGGTCTGTGGATCAGAAAGGCGGACCGGCAGCATTTGTCACCTCCGGAAGGATTTTAAAGGAGCTGGGATTTGATAAAAAGATCACAATATATTTCGTTGGCAGTGTGATAGAAGAGGACTGTGACGGACTTTGCTGGAAGTATATTGTTGAAGAAGATAAAATCAGACCCGACACGGTGATACTCACCGAACCCACTAACCTGAATCTTTACCGGGGTCACCGGGGCAGGATGGAGATGCATGTGCATTTTTACGGCAGGTCATCCCACGGCTCAGCGCCTGAGCGCGGGGTGAATGCCATCTATATGGCCTCAAGGGCAGCCATGGAAGTAGAAAAGCTTAATGAAAGGCTGGCTCATGATGAGTTCCTGGGCAAAGGCAGTATTACGATATCGGAGATAATTTCAAAGAGCCCTTCGCTGTGCGCGGTGTCAGATTATGCCCGCATTCATCTCGACAGGAGGCTGACTGCCGGCGAGACCAGGGAGACGGCTGTAAAAGAGGTGGAAGAGATACTTAAAGGAATCAATGCAAAGGTTGATCTCCTCAATTTTTCGGAGATAGCTTACACAGGCCTGGAGTACGGAATGGAAAAATATTATCCGACATGGACCGTGCCCGAAGAACATAAGGCTGTTCAGGATGGTGTTACAGCGTTCAGGAACCTGTTCGGCAAAGATGCAGGCATTGGTAAATGGACCTTCTCGACAAACGGAATAATGACCTGCGGAATTTATGGCATTCCGACGATCGGCTTCGGACCTGGAAATGAAGTGCTCGCCCATTCGCCTGATGAAAAAGTCCCGGTAAGCGATCTTGTCACTGCTTCTGCCTTTTATGCTGCATATGCCTATGAAGCAGCGAAGTAGTACCTGCATACAGAAAATATGATCTATGAACAAGAACAACTGTCTCTAAAGCTGCGGTATCCTAAGGAACAATAAGTTATGAGTTTAGAAGATAAAATTGAAAAGCTGGGCAGGGTGAAATCCGGATTGGCCGGCAAGGATTTTCTGCTTACATGGGAGAAGAGTGAATCTGACCTGCGGACAGTGCTTGATGTTGCAGAAATTTTGCGGGAGATGCGTTCTGCAAACATCTCCCCGAGAGTGTTTGACACAGGTCTGGCTATATCCAATTTCCGCGACAACTCCACCCGCACACGCTTTTCTTTTGCTTCGGCGAGCAACCTGCTGGGTCTGGCTGTGCAGGATCTCGACGAGGAGAAGTCGCAGATAGCACACGGTGAGACTGTCAGGGAGACGGCGAATATGATCTCCTTCTTGTCTGATTTTATTGGTATACGTGACGATATCTTCCTGGGAGAGGGCAATAAATATATGCGTGAGGTCGGGGAGGCGCTCGACGAAGGATTTGAAAAGGGAGTGCTGCCAGTGAGACCGGGGATCGTCAATCTTCAGTGCGATATGGACCATCCCACACAGGCGATGGCTGACCTGATGCATCTGCGGAATGTTTACGGCTCCCTTGAGAACCTGAAGGGGAAGAAGCTGGTGATGAGCTGGGCCTATTCTCCCAGTTACGGCAAACCGCTGTCAGTCCCGCAGGGAATAATTGCACTCATGACTCGCTTCGGGATGGATATTGAACTTGCTTACCCTGAAGGATACAACCTGATCCCGGAGATAACAGAGCTTGCAAAGAATAATGCCCTCAGCAATGGCAGCACGTTCAAAATCAGCCATTCAATGGATGAGGCAATGAGGGATGCGGATATTGTCTATCCGAAAAGCTGGGCTCCGTACCATATAATGCAACAGAGAACGGAACTGCTTAAAAAGTCTGACAAGGCAGGACTTAAGGAACTGGAAAAGGTGTGTCTTGCCAATAATGCCAGGTTCACCGGATGGGAGTTTGATGAAGCGAAGCTAAAGCTCACCAGGAACGGTGATGCTCTGTATATGCATTGTCTTCCGGCCGATATCAGCGGCGTGTCATGCGAAAGGGGAGAGGTCAGCAAAGAAGCATTTGAGCGTTCAAGGATTGATACATACAAGGAAGCAGGATTCAAACCGTATATTATTGCTGCCATGATGCTCACGAACAGGTTTGCAGATCCGGCCGGGATTTTACACAACATCATGGAGAGGAATCGCAAACGCGTTGGCTAACCAATTGTCCGGAATAAATATTTACCGGTTATTTCCGGGGACGTCATTTTCCCGTTTTCAATTATCACATTGCCACCCTTGATTACGTAATCTGCAGTGCCTTTAACGGGCATACCCTCGTAGATATTTATATCGCAATTCTGATGGTGTGTTCCGGCTGAGATGTTTTTTTCATGATCAGGATTCCATATCACCAGATCGGCATCTGCCCCCGCAGCTATCTCCCCCTTACGCGGGTAGAGTCCGAATATTTTTGCCGGCCCTGTTGAGAATATATTAACCATTTGGTTAAATGTTAACCGATTGGTTAAAACGCCATGTGTATACAGTAATTCCAGCCTGTGCTCCACTCCTCCGGCTCCTCCCGGAATCTTACGGAAGTCGTTGTCGCCTGCCCTTTTATGCTCCATTGTGAAGGGGCAATGGTCGGTTCCGACAGTGCTCACGGTACCGTCACCGATGGCATCCCAGAGAGAATCAGAGTCATTCTTTGTTCTCAGCGGAGGGCTCATGACATATGGTGCTGTCTGCAGGAACTCCCCGCGGTATTTTGAATTATCAAGCAACAGGTATTGCGGGCATGTCTCTGCATAGACACTCTGTTGGCGAAGCCGGGCTTTCCTGATGTATTTAAGTGATTCCGACGATGATACGTGGACGATGTACAGCGGGCAGTGTACATTCCAGGCCATTTTAATTGCTTTTTCCACTGCAGCCTGCTTCAGTGACGGAAGGCCGTGAAAGTGCATGGTACAAAGGAGAAGTATTGTTCTGAATGAAGAATGAATTTCGGAGTTTTTCGATCTCGTCACCCTGCTCGCAGTGTGCGGTGACTGTCCCTCCGGCTTCGGCAACACACCTCATAACCCGAGGAGGTCTTCATCACCTAGGCCAACAGTACTTTTATAAGCCATGTAGACCTTGAATGAAGTCACTCCCATTTTTATGCACTCCCTGATCTCATCGCCGGTGGTCTTTCGCCATTCGACAGGACTGACATGGAAAGCATAGTCAGCCAGGGAATTTTCTGCTTCCCGTTTTCGCTTCTCAAGGGCTCCGGGAAGTGATTCTCCTCTCGCGGGTGTGACAAAATCAATGAATAGTGGTCGTGCCTCCATAGAGCGCTGCACGGCTTCCCGTGAAAAAGTCGTCTGATGAAAATCCCCCGGCTACAGGCAGGTTCATGTGAACGTGCGGATCAACCCCGCCGGGTATAAGGTACTTACCGCTGGCGTCAATAATCCTGTCAGCTTTATCCTCAGCAAGGCAGGGCCCCGTCCGGACAATTATTCCATCCATAATCAGCACATCTGCAGCACTGCCATCAGAGCTGTTTATGACGGTGCCGTTTTTGATCAGAATTTTCATCAGTTTCGGGTCAGTGGTTTATTTTACCTCTAAGATAATAAAAAGGGGAGGTGGAAGCCCTCCCCTGTGATTCACCAGTTATGGTTCCTGAGAGACGTTGTATGCAGCGTCTCCAGATACTTCAAGCTGCCAGCTCCTTGAAGGCTGCAAGGACAAGAAAAACAGGCCACACAACTGCTTTCAGGAAGCCCAGGACCCCCATCCAGAAACCTGTGGCGCCTCCGATAAAATAGATTGCAGCCCCGATGAGGCCCAGGCCATAAACTGCACCTGATGTTGGAGCTCTTTCATAACGTTTTTCACACATGCTCATTTTCTTTTTTGTTAAGAGTTGATACTTAAGGTGGTTATTCCCATTCCTCCAACTAAGGTATACATTTTATAATTATCGAACTCCGGAAACATAAGAAGCGCTGACAGTAAAAGTCTGGGGAGGGAGGAAAGCCTTTTTGCAAAAGGGGTATCATCATTTAATAACTTTTACCTAAAACTCCCTGAATTGTGAATAACTTATTGGTATTGCTTTACCTAAAGATTTAATTTTGCGGAACGGGCAGCCCCTTCACTGCCTTGCCCGACCGGGCAGCAGACGTAGCAGACATTGACGAATGAATATTTGACAAACATTTGACAAACACGGGGCTGCCTTTTTTTTGTCAGAAATTCAATTCTTGCCGGAAAGCCGGAAAAATGATTTTATTGCGCTGATTTGGGCTTCCCAAAAAACGTGGTTAGCCATCCGGCGGAAATGGAGGTGAAATCGGCTCCGCTGCGGATAATCGCTCCTGTACTATATGCAAATTTAACGGAATTCCGTTTACCGATGGGTAACACCAGAGTACCACCAATACGTGAGTTGGATTGCCGGTCATCCATTTCAACCCCGTCGACAGATGATCTGCCCCCGGTATAAAAGGTCATGTCAAGGGCTACCCACATGAGGGGTTGAATATTGTAACTGATATGGCCCTGAAATGACCCAAGCGGATCCTGGGTACGTACTGAAGTTCCCGGGTAGTAAGTGTCATTTTTGGTAAAAAGCCAGATACCTGAGTAGAAGTCAAGAAGCCATCTTCTGCCAATAGGCTGTGAAATAGCAATTTCCGGTTTGAAAGCCCATCGGGAGGTGCCAATATTGATTAGTTTGTCAGGGAAATTCTGGCCTGTGGGCGCTGTTATGCTGAGACTTGTACCCAATATTGTCTTTCGCGGTGCTGTTGCCATCTCTGCCGGTGTAATGGCCGGGGCTCCAAGCAATAAATATGAGAACCTGAGACGCATGTCGCCAAATCCTGAGCGTGATGTACTTTGCGGTTCACCTCCTATAGTTGCCGTTACATCACCCCATGCATACGGTAAGGCAACAGAAGCCTGGGCTGTCTTGCCAAACAGACTGAATGAATGAACAACGCCAAGTGACGGCGATCCTATTTTGGCCTCCAGATCTTCGACAGGAAGGGTAGCATCAGTAAGAATCCCTCCCTGTGAATAACCAAATCCCGCAATAACAACGGTCACATTGACGGGGATCCTTGCATAAGCCCTTGGATCAAGATCCTGAGCTTTAGTAT
This sequence comes from uncultured Bacteroidales bacterium, assembly GCA_963780735.1. Lineage (GTDB taxonomy): Bacteria > Bacteroidota > Bacteroidia > Bacteroidales > VadinHA17 > SR-FBR-E99. Next base: position 843,357 of record CAWADB010000006.1, on the reverse strand, counting down.
TTTCAACGGAAATCAACAGGTAAAAGACCAATAAAGGAATGTAAATTGGTTTCATTCGTTTATCTCAGCCAGGCGGTTCCTAAGACTATATAGAAAGCGAAGTCCTCATTACTAACAGCAAAGTCCATACCCGCATTCATTCCGAGTTTACGGGCCATCAAGTATCTGAATCCCGTACCCAGGGTGGAGACGCTTTTACCCTCCTCAAAATCAGCCAAATTTGCGAATGCATTTCCGAAGCCTGTAAAACCTGTGACCGTCCATCGTTTATAAACATTCCAGTCCACCTCAGCCTCCATGACCATGACATTTTGATTCTGGTATTTCATCAGCGGGGCTCCTCTCAGGTTGATTATCGGCCTGGCATAGTAGGGTACATCACCCAGGGAATAATTGCTTTCATGCCTGAGCCCCAGGAAAACTTTTTTGCCTGCGGGGACATACCCGATAAGCGTCAGCGCAATTCTGCCATATAATGCATCACCTCCGAACCATGTGTCACTGTAAGTGCCTGTGAGGCCAAAAAACAACCCGGATGTAGGACTGAAAACATTGTTTCTTGAATCAAGTTCTATTTTTAATGAAGCTTCACTGAGTGTCGAACTGAACTCGGTTCCTTCGTATTCGGGTATGTCAAGAGGGAGCTCAAAAGTATTGTCAGTATCCAGCAGAAGATAACTGCCTCCAATGAAGAAATTAGAACTTGCAATCCTGAATTTGATTTGCTGGACAAGGATCCAGGCATCCAAATTCAGATTTACAGGCTCACCATTCAGGAGGTCGATGTCCCCGGAGCCGTAAAAGCCTAAATTTGCATTGGTCCTGGCCAGGGCTCCCAAATATCTTATCCTGTCATGTTTCCAGTATCCGGCATGAAAGACACCGGCAGCCCAAGTACCGTTAAGGGTACCGGCGCCCATCACTCCGGTCATGCTTGGCGGACCATGCTTTTCTGAATAGGATGAATGGAACATGACAGCCGCCAAAGCAATTCCGTAATCCACCGCTGGCTCTGTAATTATTGTCGGCACAACCAGCACTCCTTTCTTGTTAACAAGCCAGTCGCTTATGTCAATCGCATGATCAACGCTGTCACGAAATGAAGAAAAGGATTTTGCCTTTTCCTGTGCATTAATACTCAGGCATGTTAAAACGAGGGAAAGGGAGAAAACCAAATATTTTGAGTTAATCATCCACTGATAGTTTACTAATATTTAATCTTAATCCTTTCAGGCAAAGTCCTTAAAGGCCCAGGAGCTCCTATTGCACTCTTTGCGAATAGTCCTGATTAACAGCATCAATTCTCATTTTTTGTGCCGGCATATTCAACAGGGTTGTTGATCCATGGTTTACACCCGTGCTGAATTTTTCATATTTAACTTCACCGTCAACAGGATCCTTGCCTAACAGGCTTGAGAATTTCTTGTTAAGAAAAAGATTTGTGGCAGCTTCAACCTGGACAGTCAGTTTATCTCCTTCAACATAAACATTTTCCGCCGTGGCTTCAATAATCCCGTCTTTTTCCGTAACAGTTGCCTTGCCGAAGAAATCGATCAACTGACCTTTTGTCATATAGGTATATGCAAGGGATAGGTCAAGTGCTTTCCCCACATAATCCATTTTATCTTCGGCTGCATTTTCCTGAACCATACCACGAATTCCGCCTTTCTTCTTTACGGAACTTTCAGAATCTATGATCTTCGTCTCAAGTTCACCGGCCTGATTAAAACTGAATTCTGTAATGGTGGTAAGCTTTAGGACATTTTCCACATAGACATCAGCTTTTCGTTTCCATATAAAAGCCTTCAGCTGCTCTGTGTTGGCTTCATCAGCCTTATTGATAGCCAGCGCAAGCTGATCCTTATCTATCTGTGCAGAGCACAGCATCGCCGGAATAAGAAAAATAAGCAGTAATAGCTTTTTCATACATATGTTTGTTTAGACGAGATTTATTCCGGATTATATCAGAATTTAAAGCCGATGCCGCCGCTGGCAGTGTTGATCCATCCGTCTTTGTACCAGTTGTTCGATGCCCAGGCGATTTCATATTCCCCGTTTATAAAGATGTTATCCTTAAGGAATATCATAATACCGGCGCCTCCTCCTCCGTAAAATCCGAAATCATTGTCACTGATTGTTACAGCTCCTTCCCTTTCAAGGGCAGCGAACTGGACACCAAGTGCTCCTTTTACAAATAACTTAACTCTTTCCTTGCCAAACATTACTTTGGGTGCGTAATAAACCGGGAAAGAATTTACTGTGCTTGTAACAGCCAGCTCACCGGCATTATCCGTTGCGGAAAGATGGATATAGCCTACCGAAAATCCATGTGCAAACATACTGCCTGAAGGATTGAATTCATACAGGCCATTAATTCTATAGCCGGTACCTTTAGTATCAGAGTCTTCGATATTCGCAAACGCATAACCACCACTGAGGGTTACCATGTTTTCCTGTGAAAATGCTTTAAATGAAAGCAGTAACAGAAACAGAACAAAAATTTGCTTTTTCATGATGTTTAGAATTTTTAATTATGGATTATAGATTGTTTAAATTCTCATTATTATTCGCCGCCGTTTAACCGGTGCATGCCTTCTATCAGCGCATGCCATCCGTAAATCAGAGTAACACGAAAGCCGTCCATTTTCAGGTCTTCCGGCTCACTGTCGTTGACAGTTGTGGAGTAGGAAATATTCAGCTGCATATTGTCATTTATCACGTAACCGAGGGTACCGCCCATTCCGAGGTTGTTCAGGGAACTGCCTTCAACACCGTCAATTGTAGCCTTGCCGCCGGAATAGGAGATGACATCAAATGAACCCCAGAACCTCTCCATGAAATCCCTCGTAAGATGTCCTTCGAGCTGATACATCGGCTTGGTCTCCATTGTCTCGCCCATAAAATCAGTGTTATCGCTGAACATCCAGATGGCAGGAAGCAACTCCAGTGTGGTGCGCTTGCCAGGCACCCACGAACCTAACTGCCAGACAATAGGCAGGCCTACACGTCCGTACCAGCGGTTCTGTCCGATATTGACAGGGCTGGTATTGTCATATGCCCCGAGCGGGACAGCCAGGCTTCCGAGAATATCGACTGAAAATCCGGGTTTATACCTCAGCATGTCGGGAATGTTCATAATTGCCTTTGGTCCGATCACGTTTACGCTGACCTGCAACATGGGATCGCCAAATCCTCTTGCAGTTTTGCTGTAGTCAATCCCGTTCAGCGAGAGATCACCTGAGATCCTGCCCATCGGGAAAAGTACCGAAACCATTGCGGAGCGCTTGCCCAGAGGCAGCATTTTTGCGTAGCCGGCTATGCTCATGGTTGCCGTAAAATCTGAGCCGGGAAAAACAGTGTTCGAAGGATCCATGGGGTTGGCATTGCCACCCATTGAGTTTGCTATTACAGGAACGGCATTGGTTCCCATCAACCCCTTCCAGTAAAACCGTGCTCCATCTCCCTGAGCTTGAGCTGCATCAGGCCAGCTTAAGATCAGGATAAAAACGATCATTATCAGATTCCTTAAATGCAAGGAGCCAAAGGCAGATAAATATTTTTTCATGGTGATTATTGCTTTAGTTCTTCGGAGTAGTCATTAATTCTTTAGGAGGTACGTACTGTCGCTTATATGACAGGGGCGGAAATCCTGTTTCAACAGGGACTCTCGCCGGTAACTGATCAGCCAGTGTTTCAAAAGGTGTCCGGTTGGGGAGAATAACGTTATTCTCCTTTGCATATTTGTCCCATAACAGTAACATTTCCTTCACTTTTCCCGGATTCTCCGCGGCAAGGTCATGCTTCTCGGCCGGATCAGTAGCAAGGTTAAACAGCTCCCAGTCAGATTTTCCCAGCGGAATAACTTCCCACCGCAACTTCCAGTCGCCCTGGCGGATTGCGCGATTGCCGAAGACCTCCCATCCTATATAATCGTCCGCAGTGCGGGGAGACTCTGCCTCATTGGCCAGCACGCCGGACCATGACTTTCCGATAAGCTCTGGCAGCTCACGTCCATTATTTTCTTCAGGATACCTGGCACCCGTGATATCAAGGATGGTAGGCATGATATCTGCTATAAACATAAGCCCGTTGTTTATACTTCCCTTCTCGCGCTTGACGACAGGGCCGCTGACGACAAGTGCATTCCTTATCCCGCCTTCGGCAAGCAAGCCTTTATACTGGCTGAATGGGGTCATTGAGACCTGGGCCCAGCCCGGACCATAACCAACATAAGAACCCGGACTGCCCCAGGCATTCGGATCATTTTGAGACCATTTCATTGCAAAAAACAGATTGTCGCGGGTTCCGGGTGTACCTGCAATCATTGCGCCGAGATCGTTCCCCTCCGCACCGTTGTCTCCAAAAATGATGAAAACGGTGTTCTCGTATTCTCCGATTGCCTTAAGATGATCTATAAGCCTGCCGATGTGATAATCCAGATTCTCTACCAATCCGGCATAGAGCTCCATTTTTCTTCCCAATACGGCCCTTGTGCCGGGTGCCAGGATGGAATATTCAGGTATGAACCACATACGCTCAGCCAGGACACTGGATTCCGGCACTATACCCAGTTCTTTTTGCCGCTTCAATCGTTGCTCCCTCAGCATATCCCATCCGAAATCATATTGCCCGACATGCCTGTCGCGCCAATCCTTCGGAAGATGGTAGGGATCATGGGGCGCCTGGTGTGCGACATAGGCGAAAAACGGCTTGCCGTCACCGTGATTGGCATCGATGAAGCTGATGAGCTTGTCAGTATAGGTTTTTGTAGCGTAATAGTCCTTTGGAAGCTTTGTCAGGTATTTGCCATCCTCAGTAAAAAGGGTGTTGGGAGTTAAGGCATTCATATTTGTCATATCCCAGTAGCTGCCCATCCCGTCAAGCATGCTGAAATCGCGTTCGAAGCCGCGGGCTGCAGGGATTTTATCGGGTGACTTTCCCAGATGCCACTTCCCGACCATATATGTATGATAACCAACTTCTTTGAGCAATTGGGGAATTGTCACCACGCGGTTATTTAGATCTCCTTCATACCCGTCTTTGCCCTCCTGGTTGGGTGCTGTCCATTCGTTCATATTGCCGAGGCCGTTAAGGTGTGTATCCACACCTGATAACATCATCGATCTCGAAGGTGAACAGCTGGCATGGGTGTAGAAATTCGTAAAGCGAACTCCGTTTGACGCCAGGCCGTCCATGTTGGGTGTCTTTATCTCACTTCCGAACATACCCATATCTGAATAGCCCATATCATCCGCAAGGATGATAACGATATTTGGTCGCCTGGCTTCTTTCTGCGGATTTGAAGTCTGGCCGTAGGCAACCTGTAACACTAAAAGCAGTGTACAGCTAATTAAAAGACTCTTTTTCATACAAATTCTCGTGTTTGAAACCTATTTTGATATTGTTATTTTCAGTAAACAGAACCATTCAGCCTCATTACCAGCAATTTGACTTTAGTTATTGATCAACTGCATTCACTTCTTCAATTTTTCCGGGCCGCCACTTGTTGTCAAACCATCCAGCAAGAGGATAATAAAGACGCAAGATAACATACCAGTTCTTACCGTGGATAGTCTTTACCCAATTTTTTTCTCTTCCCTCAAAGGGCTTAGGACCGAACCAGACATCAACCGACCCGTCACTGTTGTAAAAAAGGTTTTTGCTGGTATTAAAAACTGAAGGCCATGACTGATCAGTGCTTATTATTGAGCGGTTAGTCGAATCATATACAACAACAGACCAGAACTCTGAGGCAGGGATATCTGATGGCAGATGCAACTTGTATTCCTTACTGCCTTCAAGCAGTCTTCCTTTAGAGTCGTATGATATTATATGTTGCATTTCCCCTTCCGGAGAATTTACATGAGAAACTGTCATTAATGCTACATTAAATAATAAGGTTATTTCTGATCTTACTATGAGGAATGTAAAATTATGCCTTATATCACCTATGCACAATACCAATCAATGCGTATTTTTTCTAATTTTGCTGCTAACCGTTAGATTAAATAGCTCGTGACTGAAGAAAACCGATCATACGAATTATTTTTCAGGTTCATCCAAACCTATTTGCCGGCTGGTTTCAAGGACATCGACCGGCATGACCCCCTGATACTGGAACTCGAGGAATTTACGAAGACCAATAATCAGTTTTTCTATGTTGCCGATATGGTCCGCATGAAGTTCGAGTTTACCAGCCTGAGAAGCAAAGAGATGCTGGGCATTGAACCGGAGGAATTAACTTCTTATCATTTAAAGGAAGCAACCCATCCTGATGACCTTGCGAGACATGGACTGGGCATGGCCCAGTTAATTAAAATAGCCCATGAACTTGCTGTCGCAAAAAATGGCAGCAGGTTAATTTCATCAAATGTCAGGTATCGCAATCCCACGGGAAGTTACTCCGAACACCTTGTTCAGTGCTGGTTTTTTTATGCCCAGGCTCCCTTTCCGGCAGTCTGGCTGTTAGATGTTCACACTAATATCGGGTGGTTTAAAAAGATGAAAAACGGTTACCATTATTATCTTGGCGACGACATCAAATTTTTCAGATTCCCTGATGGTGCCCTGTTGATGCATGGCCCTGTTTTTTCAGACCGGGAGTTTGAGATCATAAAACTGATACACTCAGGCCTCAGCAGCGAACAGATCGGTGAGAAATTATTCCTGAGCAAATATACCATCGATACCCATCGCAGGAATATTCTTGAAAAAACCGGCAAAAATCATATCTCCGAACTGATTTATGACCTCCACGAGAAGGGATTACTTTAACCATCAGCCAATTGTTACTTTTTCGTGACCCTGCTTCTGATCAGGTTGTTACTTTCTTTGCCTTGATGCAGAAAAAGTAACCAAAGAAAAATCAACCTGTGCATTTATTGCACAAGTTCAAACAGAAGGTGGTCGGGAAGTTAGCCGAAAAATAAAGTCAGCCATTTCGCACTCATATAAAAACAGGAGGAGCCAGCTTTTGGCTGACTCCTTCATTATTTCTGTGTGGGACGTGGCAGGCTCGAACTGCCGACCTCTTGCGTGTGAAGCAAGCGCTCTGAACCGACTGAGCTAACGTCCCGGGGGAGGCAAAGATAAATAAAAATCCCTGCTTCACCGTTTCACCGCCGCAATCAGAGCGCTGAAATCATGCAAATCACTTCTTCTCCTTTTTGGCCAGGATCTTTTCAATCTCATCCATTACCTTGTTCATCGATTCGATTGTCTTGTCAAACGGATCAGATGTGGTCATGTCAACCCCGGCTTTCTTCAGCAACTCAATCGGGTAGTCCGATCCTCCTGCTGAAAGGAATGCAATGTATTTATCGAGCGATGCCTTATCGCCACTCATTACTTTTTCAGCAAGGGATATCGATGCAGTAAAAGAAGTACTGTATTGAAAAACATAGAAATTCATATAAAAATGAGGGATGAATGCCCATTCCATTTCAATGTATTTGTCGATGTTGCAAATCCCTTTGTCATGGCCGTAGTAAGCTTTCAATATGTCCATATACATTTTCGAAAAGGTATCGCCGGTCAGTGGCAGTCCTTTTTCTGCAGTCTCGTGTATCTTCAGTTCAAACTCCGCAAATTGTGTCTGACGAAACAAGGTGCCTTTAAAATTATCGAGCCAGTTCATCAGGAGCGAAAGTCTGATGTCATCGTTCTTCTCGTTTTTCATTATATAGTCAAACAGCAATACCTCATTAAAAGTGGATGCGACTTCTGCAACAAAGGTTTGATAATCAGCCAGTGGATATGGCTGTGTTTTATTCGAAAAATAACTATGCATCGCATGTCCCATTTCATGGGCCAGTGTACTCATATCCCCGTATAAATCAGTGTAGTTAAGTAGAATAAACGGATGCACATTGTAAACTGCCCCTCCATAAGCGCCTGACTGTTTACCTGCTGTAGGGTATACATCAATATTGCGTTCACTGATGACTTTTCTCACAGTGGAAATATACTCTTCCCCTAACGGTTTTAAAGCCTCAAGGACAATCTTCGACGCTTCATCATAGCTGTATTTGAGGTCAACATCTTTTACCACCGGAGCATAGAGATCGAGGTATTTCAGCGTGTCAACTCCCATCATTCGCTTTTTGATTTCGAGGTAACGATGGAAGGCTGGCAGATTCTTGTTCACATTGTCAATCAGGGCATGGTAGACTTCAACGGGGATATTATTGGGATACAATGCTGCTTCAAGAGATGAGCCGTAATTTCTGGCCTTGGCATTAAACCAGTCCCCCTTAACGTTTCCGTAGAGCATCTCACCGTACGAAGCTTTGAATTTTGCATAGTTGTTCCAGAAGGCATTGAAGACAATCTCCCGGTCAGCGCGGTTGGCTGATGCACGGTATTTACCGTATTCTGCCTTGGTTACGACAACTTTTTCACCGTCTGAAAGAACGACTTCGGGGTTGGGCATTTCGGCGTTTGAGAAGGTGTTGTATACTGAAGACGCCACTCCCCCGGTCATGCCTGACAGGGCAAGGATACGCTCTTCGGGTTCACTCAATGTGTGCTTTTTGGTCCGGAACAAATTGTCAAGCCCCATACGGTACGGCTCAAGTTTAGGCTCTGATTTGATGAAACCATCAATCACACTCCAGTCGGCAGTCAGGATTTCAGGCTCGATAAATGCTGCTTTGGCTCCGAAGTCAGAAAACATCTGCTCCAGTTCCTGCTTCATGCCGGTATATTTCATATCACGGGTGTCAAGATCCGAGCTCATGGAAGCATAAGTATATAATTTATATGCCTCCTTATTGACCTCCGTACTGAATTCCATGCATTTCAACAGGTTTGCTGCCGAAGCGGTAAGTGTCCCCCTGAATTTTGTCACCTCACCAAGTTTAACCGCGATGCCGTCTTTGGCTGCGCGCCAGTCAGCATCGGACTTGTAGATGTCAGTCAGATCCCATTTATATTTATCGGGGATCTCTTCCCTTGTTTTCTGGCCGTAGCCTTCGATGCAGAAAAGCGTACTGAAAATAACAAGGAATGCTATTCTCAGTGATAATGTAAATTGTTTCATCTCTTTGTAGTTAGGGTTATTGTATCTGTAAATGGATTAAATAAGCCCGGTCGGCTTACAAACCCCCAGGTCAAAGTTATATATTCTTCAGCACCAAATCAACTTCTCTTCCTTTTCGGTGCAATTGAAGCACAGAGCCAGCTTAGGTCACAAATTATTGAACAGGTACAAAGAGTATGGCATTTATTGATTAAATTAGGGGAGGATAAGGCATAAAACGCCGGAAAGCATATGGAATCAAAAACTCACTTTAAAGAACAGCGCAAAACCATTGAAGAACGTATTGCTGAAGGCAAGGCTCTCCGTGTGAAATTTCCGCGGATCAGTCAGGGTAATTACAAACCTTCAGCCAAACGTGCCGATCCTGTTGCTTTTCTGGAAGCACAGGGCAAGACCCGGCTGAAACAGCTGGTGCCCATACGTTATGCACGCATGCTTACTTCATCATTCGCATTCCTGCGCGGTGGCGCCGGCATAATGGCCGCTGATCTGGCTGCCGGTGGTAAAACCACCGGAATAACAGTCCAGGCATGCGGTGACTTGCATGTGGCCAACTTTGGAGTGTTCGCTTCCGCAGAACGAAAACTTATTTTTGGGATCAATGATTTCGATGAAACACATCCGGGCCCGTGGGAATGGGATCTGAAGCGGCTCGTGGCAAGCATTGTCGTTAGCTGCAGGTTTCTCGGAGGTGATGATACTCTGTGCCGTGAGGGAGTAATGGCAGCGGTAAGCTCCTATCGCAGGCACATGAAGGAATATGCACATATGGGGTATATGGATTTATGGTACTCGACAATCACTGAAAAAGATATCATAACGTCGCTGCCGTCCTCCGTGCAGAAAGGCCTGAAAAAAATAACCACGAAAGCCCGTGGCCGGACGCATATGCAGGTGCTTGGCAAACTCACCGATATCGTAGACAATAAATACCGTCTGCGCGAAGATGCACCGTTTATTGTGCGGGAAACCCATACCGAGGCAGGCAAACCGGTTGATGTAGCCCTGGGATTGTTGCTCGAATCTTATGTCAGTTCCCTTGCCGATGACCGGAAGGCATTGCTGGACCAGTACCGGGTTGTCGACGTGGCAAGAAAAATAGTAGGCGTGGGCAGCGTGGGAACACGATGCTGGGTTATTTTCCTTGCCGGGAACAGTTCAGATGATCCTTTGTTTCTTCAGGTAAAGGAAGCACAGCCTTCAGTGCTTGAGCCTTTTGTACCGGGGGTGTCTTATTCGAATAATGGCCAGCGTGTGGTAGCAGGACAACGCCTTATACAGGGTGCACCAGATATCTTTCTCGGTTGGGGGGAAAATTACGGGTACCATTTTTATGTGCGCCAGTTACGTGACATGAAAGGCGGCGTTGAATTCACACCGGGCCAGGTCGACATTAAACATATACCTGACTACTGTAACCTGTGCGCCTGGGCCCTGGCACTGGCGCATGCAAAATCAGGTGACGCTGCCTTGCTCTCAGGCTACCTCGGCAACAGCGATGAACTGGATGAAGCAATGGTCAAATTTGCTTTCGCATATGCCGGCCAGAATGATAAAGACTATAAGGCATTGGTCAAAGCAGCCAGGAGCGGCAGGATTAAGGTTGCGAAGGAAGCAAATTAATTTGCCCTGATTTTGCTTCCCGGCGGGCCTCCGGATTTGCGGACCCTGATTGCCACTTTACGCGGAATTTGTATATTTGATCCTCGTAAAAAGATATTACCTGAATGAAACGCATTTCAATTCTTCTGGTATCGCTTGTGTTACTTGCTGTAACTGCAAACGGCCAGCAAAAAAAAATATACACTCACACCGGTCTCGAAATGATTTTTTCATTCGCCGACGTTGAGCAAAACGGCACATCCTATGGTACCCCGCTGAGATTTACACCGGTCATTAATATTGAAACGTTTGTCGCCACCGATATCAGCACCCACTTCGGGTTGTTCACGGGGCTGGCTGTAAGGAATGTCGGCTATGTATTCGATGAATATCACGACTTTGCCGAAAATGCAATCTACCAGAAGAAATTCCGCTCCTATAACCTCGGAGTCCCTGTGGGATTCAAGATAGGTGACCTTAAAAAGCTGTTTTTATATGCAGGATATGAATTTGAGGTTGCTGCCCTGTATAAGGAAAAGACTATTGAAGCAGGTGACAAAATAGATCAGAAGGTGGAGTGGTTCAGTGACAGACAGGATTTATTCCAGCACGGGCTTCTGGTTGGCGTACAGTTTCCAAAGGGAGCAAACCTGAAATTCAAGTATTACCTCAGTGACTTCCATAACCAGGATTTTATTGACAAAGACAACCACAAGCCTTACGAGGGGCTTAATTCAAATATCTTTTACTTCTCTTTTAATATAATGCTCTTCAGGAACCGGAAACCATACCTGTTCGAATAAAATACCCGAATGCCACTCAATTAACCCGTCAGCTTTTTGAACCAGATTCCCGATAGCGAAAAGAGCAGCAAATCCAGGCTTGGGTTGATTTTGCATCTTCATCCCCGCAAGCTGAAGGAATCGACATTGCGGTTCAATCTTACTTTCGGGCTTGGGGGTATGGCCGCCGTTCTTGTGGTTGTACAGGTGGTCACCGGGCTGTTGCTGAAGTTCCATTATGAGCCTTCACCGGAAGACGCCTATAATTCAATTCTGAACCTGCAGGACAGCCTGCTGTTTGGCAAGATGCTGCGCAATATCCACCACTGGAGCGCAATAGGACTTCTATGGGTTACTTTCCTGCACATGCTCAGGGTCGCTTTTACAGGAGCTTACCGCAAACCGAGACATGCCACCTGGATATTCGGGCTGGCCCTGTTAATACTCGTTGTTCTATCGAATTTTACAGGATATCTTCTGCCATGGGATCAGCTCTCTTACTGGGCTGTCACAATAAGCACAAGCCTGCTGGCTTACGTGCCCCTGATCGGAGATCCGATCAGGGAGGCCCTGCTGGGAGGGAAGGAAGTCGGACAGGCCACCCTGACCAATTTCTTTAACCTGCATACCGGTGTCATCCCGTTGCTCCTTGTGGCTTTTATGGCCTATCATTTCTGGCGTATACGAAAGGCAGGTGGGGTCATCGTGGCTGAAAAGGACAAAGATGGTCCCATGGTTGATACCAGGCCTCATCTTGTAAACAGGGAGTTTGTTGTGGCTATGGTGCTGCTTGCCCTTCTGTTCATTATCAGCAGCCTGTTTGACGCACATCTCAGGGAGAGGGCCAACCCGTCATTCAGTCCTAACCCCGCCAAGGCGCCATGGTACTTCATGGGCCTGCAGGAGCTACTGATCCATTTCCATCCCTTCTTTGCGATCGTGGTCTTCCCCTTAACCGTATTAATTGCCGCCTGCTGGCTCCCTTATATCAGACTGGAAGATAAAAACCAGGGCATCTGGTTTTTGTCAGAAAAAGGTATCAGGTCAGCAAAATTCGCACTTGTTTCCGGGATCGTTTTTACTGTTCTTTTCATCGGGCTCAGCGAGCTGCTGCCTGATCCTGAAGTACTCCTTTCATCCGTTCCCTCTACTGATCACCAAAGGACTCATCCCCTTTGTAATACTTGCTGTGACACTCTATTTCTTCCTGAAATACATTCGGCAGAAGTTCTTATTAAACCGGTCGGAGGTTATTCAGTCGGTCATTATTATAATGATCGTGTCGTACACTGTTCTGACCCTGACCGGGATATTTTTCAGGGGGGCGGGAATGAACCTCATGTGGCCGTGGAAGGTGTGATACGGTCAAGAAATTCTGAGAAATGAAGAAAACGGTCAATAAAACAAGAGGTACAGGGGAAACCGGCAGGAGGGATTTCCTCAAGAAAGCCTGGATGATACTGGGTACCGTCGCCGTTGCAGAGCTTGTATTTTTCGTTGTCAGCCTGCTGAAGCCGTCCAGGGAACTAAGTAAGAGCAAGCCCGGCTCAACAGTCAGAATCATCGGAAATGTTGATGATTTTCTTCCGGGTACGGTCACACCTGACCGGATAAATAAGCTTTTCATAGTCCGTGAAAGCGACGGCGGTTTCCTGGCCCTTTCACTGATCTGCCCTCATCTCGGTTGTTCGGTTCTCTGGGATGAATCAAAAAAGCAGTTTGACTGTCCGTGCCACTCATCGGCATTCGACAAATACGGGGTTGTGATTAATTCTCCTGCCCCGAGACCGCTTGATTATTTCCCTGTGACCGTCGAAGCAGGAAAAGTCAAAGTAGATGTCAGCCTGAAAGAAAAACGAAGGAAATTTGAAACCAGTCAGATGACTTATGCCATTTAATGAAGGAAGCGATAAAATGAGATCCTGGAAGATAGCAGGGTTTACGGCGACAGTCATTCTGGTCACGGCGTTTCCGGTATATTTTGCCCGCATGTCTCTTGACAAATCAAAAGGAAAGGTCGAAGAGGGTGCTACAGTTTGTGGGGAGAAGCACCTGTATCGAATGCCATAAGAAGGAAGACGATCTGTGGCTCGGCTCGCATCACGATCTCGCCATGGATGTAGCTAATGACACAACCGTACTGGGTGATTTCAACAATTATGAGTTCAGGCACAAAGGCAAGACGCACCGCATGTTCAGGAAGGACGGTAAGTTTTACATCAACACCGAAGGCCCGGCAGGTGTTTTCGGCGATTTCCAGGTCACCCATACATTCGGTTACACTCCACTGCAGCAGTACCTGGTGCCTTTCGAAGGCGGACGACTGCAGTGTCTTCCCATAGCCTGGGATACCGAACGTGGCAAATGGTTCCACCTTGGCGATACCGTTTACGCAGGGCAGGATATCAAACCTGACAACTGGCTGTACTGGACCAACCAGGCCCAGAACTGGAACGGCATGTGCGCCGACTGCCATACCACCAACCTGAAGAAGAATTACGATCCTGAAGCAAAGACCTTCAACACCACATGGTCGGAGATCGACGTCAGCTGCGAAGCCTGTCACGGTCCTGCCTCGGACCATCTCATCTGGGCGAACCTGCCTGAGGGATCGAGGCCGGCGGATGTGAATACCGGTCTGATAGTCAGAACCAGGGATCTGGATAACAAGGAATTACTCAATGTATGTGCCCGCTGCCACTCACGCAGGTCGATACTGGGCGATTACGAAGATGACAACAGCGACCTGCTGAACTATATGATCCCCCAACTGATCACTCAGCCTGTCTATCATGCCGACGGGCAGATACTTGATGAGGACTATGAATACGGCTCGTTCACCCAGAGCAAAATGTTTGAAAAGCTGATCAAGTGCAGTGACTGTCATGACTCACATTCGGTAAAAACCAAGGAGCCTGATAACCGGCTTTGCCTTCAGTGCCATCGCCCGGATATCTATGACACCCGCCGTCATCATTTTCATAAGCCTGATCCCGGTACAGGGGAAGACCGCCTGATAAACCGCGGAGAGCCGGAGTATGTAGAGGGTTCAGGTGCCCAGTGCGTTAACTGCCACATGGTCGGCAGGTACTATATGGGAAACGATTACAGGCGCGATCACAGTTTCAGGATACCCAGTCCTGCCATGACACTGAGCATAGGTACACCCAATGCCTGCAATGACTGCCACAAGGATAAAACGACTGCCTGGTCGCAGAGTTACATGCAGAAGTGGTACGGAGAAAAAACGACGGCCTCATTACGGTGAGACCTTCGCAGCAGCATCGAATGGAGACCGAAGTGTCATACCGGACCTCATCCTTTATGCCGGCAATGAGTTGTTCCCTCTGATGGTGAGGGCCACGGCGGTGCATTTCCTCGGAACTTTCAATACGGCAGAAAGCAATGATGCAGTTGACAGGGCGCTCAGCGACCCTGCCTCGCTGGTGCAGGCATACGGCTATCATGAGCTTTAACTCGACTAATGCTGTGTCATATGAAAGGTTGCTGATGCCGCTGCTGAACGACCCTGTCAGGGCCATACGTGCCGAGGCCGGGATAAGGCTCTCGGAGGTTCCGGAGAACCAGCTGAGTGTACCGGCAAGAAAAGCCAGGAAAGCTGCACTGGAGGAATACAAGGATGTTCACCTTTATACTTCCGACTTCCCGGGAGGACGTTACAATCTTGGTATCATGTATGCCAATGCCGGAGAATTGGAGCAGGCTGCCCAATCTTACCGCGAAGCACTGAATATTGACGGGCTCTTTTACATGGCAAAGGTGAATCTTGCGATGGTGTACGCGCAGCAGGGGAAGAATGATGAGGCTGAAAAACTGCTTCGTGAAGTGCTGATTGAAAATCCTGAGATAGCAGAGATAAATTACTCTCTCGCCCTTTTGCTGGCCGAAACAGGCAAATATGATGAAAGCAGAAAGTTCTTTCTGAAGGCCGCTGAGCTGATGCCGGCACAGACCAGGATACTTTATAACCTTGGGTTGCTGGAGAATTCCCTCGGAAACACGGCAGCAGCTGAGGGGTATCTTCTCAAAGCGCTGGGCCGCGAGCCTGACAATTTTGATTTTCTCTATGCCTTAGCCACTTTCTATCTTGAGCATAAGCAAAATGCCAAAGCCCTGCCATATGCAAGACAAATAGCTGAGAAATTTCCGCAAAATCCTGCCGGAAATCAATTACTTGAGGCTGCTAAAAAGTAAAAGGGGAGGTTAATTGTACTTTTAACCGCCCCTCCGTCAGCTATTATTTACGATTATCCTCCCTGCGCATCAGGAAAAGTGCAAGTGTGAGAATTAATATTGCACCCGGTAATATCAGTGAATTAAGTGAATGGCCTTCAGGTGTCAGCAAAATATGAAGGCTGAAAATAACCAGGGTAACAAGTATTGCTTCCCAGATAAGCACTTTCAATCCTTTCAGGTCATTGATACGAAGCCATGACGGGACCTGCTCATCGGGGGTCTTGTCAAAAAGGAACAAGCGTGCGATGCCCAGGCCGAAAATCATAAATATAATCGCAAGCATAAATGCATCAAGGCCATTCATCACATTGAATCCTGCCTTGAATTCTTCATTAGGCATAAATCCATTATGGATATAATACATATAGCCTTTGACAGACATGACAGCACCCCCTATTAAGAAAAAAAGAGAGCTGACAAGCATTATGATTACCACGATAATCATAATGTACCGGAAGCGAAGCAGTTTCTGAAACATGATGATGTGAATTTAGTTCAATAAAATGACATACACCTATTTTTAAGCAGAAAGCGGGATGAATTCCCTGGTCAGGTTTTCATGCTCCCGCTTTCCGTTCTGTTGGTTTTCCCTTGTGATGAATTGAGAGAAATCCTTAAAATTATTGTGTTACTACTTCACTTCCACCACCAGTTTTGGTATTCTCCCATTGAATTTCGATTTGGCTTCAGCACCAATTCTTTCCACTACCGGTGTGGCCAGGTCAATGCCCACATCAGCCGTTTCATCAGCAGAGAAAATGCCTGGTTGAGTGCGTTCAATCCTTCCTTCACCTACTTTTTGATCATCGATATAAATTGTGCCTAAACCGCCTTTACCAATGCCACCTCCATCGTAAGCAAAATCGAACTTAACAGTATGTTTGCCAGGTGTCAGTTTTTTATTTGCGGACACAGTGAAGCGTTGCATACCCAGGAAATTATAGTCGTAAGCGGGAACTCCGTCTTTTACATAAAGAGCCCATCCTCCAAAACGTCCGCCCTGTGCAATAAGAATACCGTTTGCTGTCTTACCTGCAGGTATTTCCACATCAGCTGCAAGTGTAATAGGCCTGTTTTTAATATTGATGAACACATTTTCAGACATGCCTACCATTCCTTCAGCCAGTGTGAGCGATGAACGACCACCCATGATATCGGGACGATTTACATTTCCTGCTATTATGCGCTCCATGGTACGGTCATCAATGGGTAATACATGGTTCTTTTCCGCCTCTTTCATGAACAGATCCTGCAACTCTTTCAGTTTTTCAGGGTTCTGGGCTGACAGGTCATTTGAAAGACTGAAGTCATCAGGAGTATAGTAAAGTTCCCAGATATCTTCAGTTAACGGCCTCCTTGGGGTGGGTTCCCATGGTGCCCTGTGGATGGTGCGTGCATACCAGCCCTCGTTGTAAATAGCACGGTTACCGGTAATTTCAAAATATTGTGTTATGTGTTTTTCTGCGGCGCTGGCATCATTAAATGAATATACCAGGCTGGTTCCGTCCATAGGGATTTGCTCTATACCGTTTACGATTTTTGGTTCAGGCAAAGCGGCAGCTTCCAGGATAGTTGGTGCCACGTCAATCACATGGCTGAACTGGGGACGCAGTCCGCCATTGGCTTTGATGCCTTTGGGCCAGCGGATAGCCATGCCCACTTTTGTTCCACCAAAGTCCGAACCGACCTGCTTAGTCCACTGGAAAGGTGTATCGAACATTACTGCCCAGCCGGCAGCCATGTGCGGATAGGTTTCGGGGCCGCCCCACTTGTCATATTTTTTGAGCATGTCCTCAACTGTCTCCTGTACGCCGTTGAAATAGGTCATCTCGCTGTACATGCCATTAGCGCCACCTTCTGCGCTGGTACCATTATCACCATACACAAAAATTATCATGGTATTGTCTGCCTGTCCGGTTTCCTCAACTGCATCCACCAGCCGGCCAATTTCATGATCGGTCATATCCAAAAAGCCTGCAAACACCTCAGCCTGACGGGTAAACAGCTTCTTCTGATCAGCGGTTAAGCTATCCCATGCCGGAATGGCCTCGGGTTTTGGTGCCAGTTTAGTGCCCTGGGGAACAACCCCCATTTCGATTTGACGGGCCAGGATTTGCTCGCGCATAACATCCCAGCCGCCATCGAATTTACCTTTCCATTTGTCGATGTATTGCTGAGGCACGTGATGCGGGGCATGTGTTGCGCCCGGGGCAAAGTACATGAAATAAGGCTTGTCGGGCGTTAATGCCTTTTGATATTTCATCCATGCTATGGCCTGATTGGTCATATCGTTCATGAAATGGTAGTTGGGATCCTCCGGTAATTCAACCACATGTGTGCCATCATACACAAACGGTGCCCACTGGTTGGTTTCTCCTCCGAAAAATCCATAGAACTTATCAAAACCCTGACGGTGCGGCCAACGGTCCATCGGGCCTGAAACACTGGTTTCCCAGGTGGCCGTTTCGTGCCATTTGCCGAAGGCTCCTGTGCTGTAGCCGTTCAGGCGAAGCATTTCTGCAACGGGAGTGACATTTTGAGGAATTTCGCCTGTGTTCCCAGGGAAACCTGTTGCCATTTCGGTAATGAACCCCATGTTATTCACCTGGTGGTTGCGTCCGCTTTTAATTGCCGCCCGGGTTGGAGAGCACACAGCAGTAGTGTGGAAATTGTTGTAGTAAATACCCTCACTGGCGATACGGTCAAACGTAGGGGTACTTACCGGTCCGCCAAACTGGCTGGTTCCGGCAAAACCGAGGTCATCAAGAAGGACCAGTATTACGTTTGGCGCCCCTTCGGGAGCTTTTACTTCGAACCGCTCCGGCATAACTGCATTGCGGACATCCAGTTCAGTGAAGGTTGGCCGTTCGGGCGCTTTTACCGGCAGAACCGTCCGGTCAATGCCGTCAGCAGAAGCTGTGACAGCCGGCTGGTCAGCTTTCTTCTGGGAGCACCCGAAGAGCAGAAGTCCGGAGAACAGCAATAAAACAAATGATTTCTTTTTCATAGAAAAAATATTTAAGTACTCATTATTTATTTTGAAAGATCGTAATTAAGTCGTGTAAATTTAAACTAATCAGGCAATGTGGACAATACTTATAATAGGGTATTTTTTTCTTTAGAGCTAATTTTCAATTTATTCATTCATTTTTAATAGCTAAGCAATCAGATTCAGCAATTTTTTTACCAGTTCAAAAAATGGTACTTCAACAAGAACCACAAAGATAAATGGTAAAGCTGTCATAACCCATAGCGCTATAAAATCCTTTAATCCGAATGGAACAAACCGCATTTTTAACGTATTATTTATTACGCTGCTGAAGTCAGTGGTAGCTGAATAATCAGGAACAGCTAAGTCTTCAGCAGAAACCTTGTCAAAATCCTTTGAGGTCTTTTTCTGAAGCTCTCTGAAAAGGCCATTGGCAAAATCATTGTTTTCAAAAATCGCCTTATCCCTGGCGTTTATCAGTTTGGAAATAAAAGATAAAAGAGGAACTGCAAACAAAAGGGTAATAATGACAAAATAAATAAGGAAAGAAATTTTCAAGTCTGAAACATGAGATCCTCCGATGAGTATAGCATCAATCATTCTTCCTGCCACTGCTGCTGAAATTGCAAAGGCCACGGGTGTAAAATACCGGATAGAATAGCCCAGGAAGCCCAGTCCTCCGGACAGATCCGGGTGAACTGTGTAAATATTTAAATTGAGTTTTGAAATTTTACGGAGGATTAGGGTCCACACAATTATGTACACTAACCAGCGATAGAACAGAAAGAGAACAACCGGCCTGCTCACCAGTAAGTTCCACCATCCTGCAAAACTGGGAATTACTTCAACTCCCGTGCTTAGAGTGTTCCAGGTATGGAGCGATAAGTCGGGATTATAAATGAAACCCACAAGCAGGGAGTGAGCATAACAAACAGCAAAAATTGCGAGATCAGTCCAGCCTGAACTCAGAAACCGGGATTTACGTTTAATGATCTCATCGAAAATGCCCCGCTCCTCGCTTCTTACAATTCCTGATTTAACGAACTGCCCCAATACAAGGTCCAGTTTTGGCATGATGATTCTTTGGGCAAGGATCAATACTGGCATTGAAATTAAAAGCCGGGTCTGTGTATCGAGGTTTGAAATAAAAGAAGTACTGACATTGCCTGTCCAGAATGTATGATTAAGAATTGTTATTACCGCCAGGGGCAACCAGCAAACCAAAAGCGGTAAGAGCACCATAAGCAGGGCCGACTTACTGCCACTTCCCGTGATGCCGATTCTTTTCAGCATCCTGTTAGAAGTATAATCTTCAGAATAAAAACTCATATTCAAACTCCTTTTTAATCACAATCAAACTTAATTCAAATATTGGTTTTTTTGACCGGTTCATAGTAATTTCCTCAGTGTTAAACCTATCTTTGTAAATAACGTATCAGCGGAATTAACTAAAACAGAGCATCTATGAAAACCGGGATTACAAAAGGGTTGTTATTTATCATTATGACATTGATGATAGTTTCTTGTCAAACAAGGAATGATAAGAAAGGAACGGCAGTGATTGACACAGAGCAGGTAAAAAAGGAGATTCAGGCAAAGGAGAATGAATTTGCGGAGGTCTACAACTCCGGAGAAATGAAAACCATCGGATATTATGCAGATGATGCAATTACTTTTACTCAAAACTCCCCGGCCATAGTCGGCAAGCCCGCAATAATTGAGTATCTGAAAGCCCATATTGATTCCTTGTCAAAGAACAATAAGATATCATTTCAGACCAATGAAGTGTTTGTGTCAAACGATGGTAATCAGGTGGTTGAAATTGGCTATTACAGAGTGGTTGACTCTGCCGGGACTTTAATTAATTCAGGAAATTATATGAGCCTGTTTGTGAAAAGGGATGGCAGATATGTCAGTCTGAGAGATATGAGTGCTTCTGATATTCCGCTCGAGTAAAAATATCCGGACAAAGAACAAAAAAGGCTATCCTGTCGCGGTAGCCTTTTTTATTGAAATCTCTTAACGTCTTCTGCCTCCTCCGCCACTTCTGGCACCGGAGTATGAACCAGAACTACTCCTCGACGAGGGTGATGGAGAATATGACCTGGATGCGGACGGTGAGCCGTAATTGGATTTGGATGAAGAAGACATATTTGATGATGATCCGGTAGACGGACGGGTTGATGCCGACGATCCTTTTGACTGGCTGGTTGATGGTTTTGCAGCAGAAGAAGTACTCTTTGACTGACTGGTTGAGGGTTTTGCAGCAGAAGAAGCACCCTTCGACTGACCGGTTGACGGTGATGCAGAAGTTCCGGTTGACGGCCGTGTCGATGCAGAAGTGCCTGTTGACGGTCGGGCCGATGCATTATTACGGTTATAGTTACCGCTGGCATTATTATGGTTCACGGTATTGGAACTGTTTCTGGAGTTATTGTAATTGTTATAATTATTTTCATTATGAATCACTACTGTGTTACCATGGCCACCATAATAACCGCCGTGGTGATAATAATTATTATGATGGTAAACACTTACTGCCATTACGGTAAAAGCTGCACGATAAGGAGGATAATATCCGTAATAATATGGCGGATAATATGGTACGTAAACAGGCGAATAAACATATTGCACTATTGGTGCTGATTCAACGACTACAACGGTTGTCGAGGCCGGAGCTGCTGAAGTAACAGGATCCGTTCCGGTATAGGCAGGATTGGGAGTAACAGCAGGAGCTGCAGCTTTGGGTTCAATAACATAATCTTTACCATACAGATCCTTATCACCGACAATCTGCATCGTAACCTTCCCATCCTTATCCTTCGAAACTAAAATCACCGCTACATCCTGTATCTCCGTTTTGCTTACGTCAACCTGAAGTATAAAAGAAAAATCAGTGTCTTTCTGCTTTGTCACAACCTTTATGAAATCAACAGTATCGTTAAGATCCAGGTCGAGATTATTGATCCCTGTTTCCTTTAAATTCAGGCTCTTTTCAAAATCCTCAATTGTCTTTGACTTTTGAAAAAGATCGAGTGTGGCAAAGAGATCGAGATTATCACCAGGCAGGCCTAATAAAGTTGTATCATTCTCTGACTGAGAAAAAGCCGTAAAGCTCAGCAAGCTTAAGGTTAGTATCAGAAATGGTAAAGAGCTTTTTTTCATGATATTACAAATAATTACAGATGAATTCATGCTCAAATTTACAAAAAATATCATTGGTGCTCAAAATACATTCAGATCAACAAGCCGCCCAGCTTGTCATAAGATCTGCATTATCCTTTCACTGACGGTTTTGCCCTGCGTAACAATGCGTCACCCTCGCTTTCGCTATCGAAATGATACAATTTGGCTATGGTAATCCGTTTTGCAAGCACACTGCAGGCAATGCTTGCAAGTAGGGCTCCGGCCACCGGGCCAATCAGATAGATCCACCATCCGCCCCACTGTCCGGAAATAACTGCCGGACCAAGACTCCTTGCAGGATTGGTGCTTGTGCCAGATATGGCTGCTTCCAGTGGAACCATTATTGCATAGAGAAACGGAAACATAAACGGGGTAAACTGACGGATTTGCCTGAATCCGATGAATAAAACAAGAAGTGTAACCATGGTAAAGGTTGTGATAATCTCTCCCAGCAGTACGGTCTGTGTTGAATAACCTTCCCCCGGGAAGGTAGCGCCGAAATCCACGCTGCGCCCCATCTGACCCCAGATAAACAGAGGCAGGCAACCAAAAATCGCACCGGTCAGCTGAGCCAATATGTATGTAATGGCAAGACGTCCTTCAATCTTACGAAACAACCAGAACACCATCGTAACAGCGGGATTAATATGTGCTCCGCTAACTTTTCCGATGGGGGATAGGGCAATTGATGCACCAACAGATCCAAACAGGAAGCCGGTTATCACCTGACGAAGCTTCACACCAGGAATAAGCTGTGCCAT
This sequence comes from uncultured Bacteroidales bacterium, assembly GCA_963780735.1. Classification (GTDB taxonomy): domain Bacteria; phylum Bacteroidota; class Bacteroidia; order Bacteroidales; family VadinHA17; genus SR-FBR-E99. The sequence continues at coordinate 820,740 of CAWADB010000006.1, read as the reverse complement.
CGGGCTGCCGGATCCAAACATGAAAATGACGATGGACAGGCCTGCCAACAATAACAATCCTGTTCCGAAGAATTCCGCTGCAAAAAACTTCGAGCGATATTTCAGATATCGTGCATTATTCTGATCATCCATAAGCCTGAATTAGTTCATGTTCAAAAAATGCATGCAGTTCGACTAGACTATATATCAGAGAATTGAATGACTACCTTAATATCGTCCGGTTTCCTTTCGAGAGCACTTAGAAAATTCTCGGGTTTTTCGCGCCGGGTGATGAGTTTTGAAAGCCAATTCCTGTCAGCTTTGGCCAGAGTTAGTCCGGCCCTGTACCATTGACGCTTATTGGCGTTTACACTCCCTACGATAACGTTGTTCCGTAACACAGCAGATGCAGCGATATCGGCCAGTACACCGGCGCCAGTTGCTCCTCCCTGACCGACTCCTGTCAGACATAAGATACCGCTCGACGCGATTTTCTTAATGCAATCGGCGATTACCAGTCCGACACCTGTACATTCAACAATAGCATCCGGTTCAAACGGCAGATCAGCTACCCTGCCAGAGTGGTATGTAGCACCAAGTTCCCGGACAAGGTCAGGCTTGGACCCGGATTCCATCCTGTCGAGTACATGTACGTCTTCAATACCCCATATTTTCAGGCTCAGGGCAGCCAGAAGTCCTATAGGCCCTGCTCCCGTAACCAAAACAGTACGAGGTTCCCAGTACGACCGGCGGCCAATCATTCCTATCTGTTCCATAGCCTTGGTAACAACAGTAGTAGGTTCAAGAAGAACTCCCAGAATACCAAGTGTCGGATCAACTTTAACAGCATATTCAGGTTCTATTCTCCACCGCTCTGACATATATCCATGTATCTCCTTAATACCACGTTCGGTGTAAAGGCCGTTACGGCACATATCCCATTCCCCTACTGCACAGTTAGGGCAGGGGACAGGGTCGGGACGACGGACGATTCCAACTACAAGATCTCCTTTTTTAAATCCGGTTGATGTACCCGGATCTATAACACGACCCAGTGATTCGTGGCCAAGAATAAGGTGCTGTTGCCCGGGAGGGGCCCAGCCATATTTCCCTTCCACAATTTCAACATCGGTGCCGCATACTCCGACGGCAATGGCTTCAACAAGTATTGACCCATCACGCATATCAGGTTCTGGCATATCCATATACCTTGCAGTTCCGGTTTTTTTTGGTTCAACAGTAATTGCTTTCATACTGGCTATTTGGTTATTAGTTTTTGTTTCTTTTCATCGGGAGCTGCCTTCTGTGTACCTTTGAGAGCTCTTGTCTTGCCCAAATGCAGAGAATCTTCCATAGACATTTGTGCGAACAGCTGCATGGTCCGTGCTATAGTGCCGGACCATCCGGTCTGGTGGCTTGCACCGATTCCCGCACCGGTGTCTCCATGGAAATATTCATGGAATTGTATATAATCGCTCCATAGCTTATCCTCCTGAAATTCCTGAATGTTCCCATACACCGGTCTGCGTCCTGATTTATCGCGCAGGAAAATGGCTGAAAGCCGCCGGGATATCTCTTCGGCTACCTGATAAAGATTCATCTTAATCCCCGATCCTGTTGGGCATTCTATCAGAAACTCATTTCCATAATACTGGTAATAATTAAGAAGCGCCCTGACGAGTATCATATTCACCGGCATCCATATTGGTCCGCGCCAGTTGGAATTTCCACCGAACATTCCATTATCAGAATCGCCCGGTAAATAGGAGACAGTAAATTCATTATCACCAACACGAATTTTGTAAGGATTGTCTCCATGTACCCTTGAGAGAGCCCTGATACCATATGGACTTAAAAATTCTTTCTCGTCCAGCATTACTGTCAAGACCCTTCGCAAATTTTTCTCATTCAGAACCGATGCCAGGAACCTTCCGTTCTGCCCGGGTTTGCCGGGATTATGGATAAATGCAGTTAGTTCAGGTTTGGTTGACATGAAGTTTGATAATTGCTTATTAACTTCAGGATATTTCTCCCTCAATTCCTTATTATAAACAGTTACTGCACATAAAGGGAGTAAGCCTACCATCGACCTGACTTTAAGTCTTTGGGTATCTCCATCGGGCAGACAAAGAACATCATAAAAAAATCCGTCAGTTTCATCCCACATGCCTCCGTCTTCATCAGCACGTATCATGGATGATGAGATCCACAAAAAGTGTTCAAACAATTTCATAGAGATATCGACATAAGCCGGATTGACCAATGCCAGCTGTATGCTTATTTCCAACATGTTCTGGCAAAAAAGAGCCATCCAGGCTGTCCCATCAGCCTGTTCGAGGTATCCTCCCGTTGGCAGGGCAGAACTCCTGTCGAACACTCCGATATTATCCAATCCGAGAAAACCACCCTCAAAAGCATTATTTCCTGCCCTGTCCTTCCTGTTAACCCACCAGCTGAAATTCAGCATCAGTTTATGGAAGGAACGTTCCAGCCACTCGATATCACCTTTGCCGGAGGTTGCCTTTTCAAGGAAATAAGTGAATATTGTTGACCATGCATGCACGGGAGGGTTCACATCTCCAAAATTCCATTCGTAGGCCGGTATCTGACCGTTGGGATGCTGATAGTCTGCACGCAGCATTAATTCCAGTTGTCCCTTTCCGAAATCCTCATCAACAAGTGTAAGCGCAGAAACATGAAATGCCAGGTCCCAGGCAGCATACCATGGATATTCCCACTTATCGGGCATGGAGATAATGTCTGAATTGTTCATATGATGCCAGCGAGCGTTACGGATGTCCCGCTGCCTCGGTTTGGACGGGTTAACACCATGCTCCTTAAGCCATAGACAGACGTCATAATTGAAAAACTGTTTTGACCACAACATCCCTGCAAGCGCCTGCCGCATAACATTTGATTCATCAGGGCTCAGAGAAGAGGGAATAACTGTGGCATAAAACTCATCAGCTTCCTCAAGTCGCGATTTGAATATGTTATCAAAGCCGGCACCGTATGAAATTTTCTCCTTCTTATCTGTTTTTTTACCTGTCACCTCCATTTTTGCAAGTCGCAGGTTCAGTGTTTTAGATTCACCTCCCTTTATATTCAGAATATACTGAGCTGCGGCTTTTGTACCGGTTTTCTCAGGATTTATAGCATTTTTTTGTCCCATGACGATATAATTATTGATACCGTCTTTTACATAAGGGATTATGTTAGGAACACCAGCAAGCCTGTTGATATTTGTTTCATTATTTGTAAAAAGCAGGTCATTTGCTCCGTTTGCGCTGAACAACCATTTTCCGATATCTTTATGCGAGGCTTCTATCAAACCTGATTTCTTATTGAGAGTGACCTGTTTCAGTACCGGGATCTCTTCGCCCTCTCTATTATGCCATGTATTGCGGAACCAGAGTGTTGGCAGAACAGTCAGGGAGGCATCGTCAGCTCCGCGGTTATGAACAGTAATGCGGATCAGGATGTCTTCCGGTGAGTCTTTCGCATATTCCACAAAGACATCAAAATAGCGGTTGTCATTAAAGATGCCTGTATCCAGTAACTCATATTCAGGCTCATACCGGCTTCGACGGCGGTTAGTGCTGACAATATCATCATAAGGATACGCTCTGTGAGGGTACTTATACAAATACTTCATGTAAGAGTGGGTGGGAGTGGAGTCGAGATAGAAATAGTACTCTTTCACATCCTCCCCGTGATTACCCTCGCTGTTGCTTAATCCGAACAGCCTTTCTTTTATGATGGGATCATGTCCATTCCATAAGGCCAGTGCAAAGCAGAGCAACTGTTTATCGTCGGAAATACCTGCAAGTCCGTCTTCGCCCCAGCGGTATGCACGCGAACGGGCCTGGTCGTGTGTTAAATAATTCCAGGCGTCACCGTTTTCGCTGTAGTCCTCACGGACAGTTCCCCATTGACGTTCGCTTAAATAAGGTCCCCATTTTTTCCATGGGATATTCTTTTGCCTCGCCTCTTCCAGTCTTGATTTTTCAGAACAAATATCACCCCGCGCTTGCTTTTTCATTTTTTCCCAAATTTTTCTTGATCAGTTCCGGCAGTTCATGAAGTTCTTTACTCAGAAAATAATTCAGGAATGTTCTTATTACTGCAACCGCTCCAAGCTGTATAAGATTTTCATAAGTCGGGGCAACAGTTGTTTTCACAATGTCAGCAGCAAGCTGAAACTCAAGTGCCAGTACCAGCCATCCACCAAACAGTAACCGCAACCTGTTGTACATTGGAGAATAGTTTTCCTGCCTTCTTTTAAGTAAAAGAATAAATGCTTTGACAAAGCCTACTGCAATACATAAAACGGCGGTGAATTCCAGGGCCAGTGCTACTACCTTGACGAATTCTTCCAATATTAATTCTGCTGTATCCATAAATTCATGAGTTTATTGTTTGTCCTGCTTCCGGTTCATTTTATACAGTTGCAGCTTCCTTTCCGGCCTTCCTGCCCATAATAGGGGCAATAATGTAACTGAGGATTATAGTCCACAGCGTCCAGATGATAACCATCGCCACCATATTTGGTTCTACATTCGGAATGGTTAGAACACCAATCAGAACGGCAGCTATATTACGTGTACCTATTCCGAGTGACATAACTACTTTCTCGCTGCGCTTTAGCCCGAAACCTGTATAATAAGCGATCACTCCCATAACAAAAGAGAAAATTGTAATTGAAAGCATAGCCATGCTTCCGGCAGTGGCCCACATCTGCCCCGAATAAAGAATAAAACAGAAGATAATTGTCAGTAATGTAGACAAGCCCGCCAGAATCTTTACCGGTTTGAAGATCTTATCGGCCACATTACTTGCATAAGTCTTGATCAAAGCGCCAATCAATAAAGGTAAAAGCACTGACATAGAGAGTGGTTTGAGTAGCGACATAACACTTAAATCTATCCCTTTCACCAGCACTGGTGCTATCAGCGGCATTAATATGGAAGTTCCGATAGCTGCTACCGGGATGAAGGCTCCGGCGAAGACAACATCTCCCTTTGCTTTCGGGAGAAGCGGCGGGAGAAATGGTGCACACGGAGCAAGACTTCCAATCAACAATACTATTACGTACATATTATCAAGCGGGAGTAAGAGTGTGATCAGAAATGCTATTGCGGGACCTACAATCCAGCCCAACCCGAAAGTGAGGCCAAGAAACTTTGGATTTGCAGCTGTCCTGAACATCTTGCCCAGGTTAGTCTGAAGACCCATAACCAAAAGGTTTGAAACGGTGAAGACTAACACCAGCGGATTAAATATTGGCTGACAAAACTGAATTATTTCGTTCATGACTTTTGTTTTTTAACGTTACACAGCACGGTGTGAACGGGCCAGCATACCTCCCGAAATATTCTTTACTTTGAATCCGTTTTGAAGAAGGATTCGTGTTGCGTAATATGAACGCTGAGCAGAGCGGCAGAATACAGCTATATCACGATCACGAGGCAGTTCTGCAAGGCGTGAACGCAGCTGCGGAAGAGGAATATTGACTGCACCGGGAACTGATTCTACATCTATTTCGGGTGGGTTCCGCACATCAAGAAGAAAACTGTCGCCAAGTGTTTCCCAGTGGCATAGCGGCATATCACCTTTTTGAATATCAGCCGCAATCATACCTGCAAAGTTGACGGGATCTTTTGCGCTTCCGTACGGAGGAGCATAGCTGAGCTCAACCTCTTCAAGGTCATAAATCGTACATCCCATCTGTATTGCCATAGCAAACGAATCGATTCTCTTAGCTATGTTATCTTCTCCAAGCACCTGTGCACCAAGTACTTTTCCGTCAGATTTGCGAAACATGAACTTAATGACCATTATCTTGGCCCCCGGGTAGTATCCTGCATGTGAATTAGGGTAGAAGTAGATCTTTTCATAGTCTTCATCTCCAAGTCTTTTAAGTGTCTTTTCGCTTACCCCGGTCTGTGCTATTGTGGCTTTGAAAAGCTTGCAAATCGAAGTCCCCTGGGTTCCGCGGAATTTTGAATCACGCCCGGCAATTACATCGGCAGCTATACGCCCCTGGCGGTTAGCTGGTCCCGCAAGAGGTATAAGAGTCCACTCTCCTGTAACGAAATCCTTGACTTCCACAGCATCACCTACTGCCAGGATATCGGGATTGGATGTAACCATGTGTTCGTTCACACGAATGCCTCCTCTTTCACCGATCTCTATTCCGGCCATCTTTGCCAGCTCAGTTTCGGGTTTTACACCGATAGCCATTATTACTACATCTGCCTCATGCTTCACACCTTTTTCCGTAAGCACTTCTATTCCTCCGTTCTCACCCTTCTGAAATCCTGCCACTCCGTCTCCGGTCTTCACCTTAATCCCATTCTTTTTCATGTATCTTTTCACAAGTTTTGCCATCTCAGGATCGAGCGGTGGCATAACCTGTTCCAGTTTCTCCAGAAGCGTAACATTCAGACCGCGTTCAACAAGGTTTTCAGCCATTTCGAGTCCAATGAATCCTCCACCAATAACTACAGCTTTTTTTGGTTTTGAAACAGTATTAACGCCTGTAAATGAATTGCCTACAGACCTGTCAATATCTTTTTCAAGCCATTCACGGATATTCTTTGCATCGGCCACTGTTCTTACTGAAAAAATACCCGGAAGGTCCAATCCCGGAAGTGGTGGCCTGATAGGCGCTGCACCTGGAGAGAGAACAAGTTTGTCATATTTTTCAGTGGTCACTTCTCCTGTCAGGTTATTCTTTAGCTTAACGGTTTTCGCCTTTGCATCAATGCCTACTACTTCACAGTTTGTCCTGCAATCCATGGCAAAAATTACCTTGAACATTTGCTCGGTCGCAACGAGCAGGCTTGATTCTTTTTCAATAGTACCACCAACATGGTAGGGCAGTCCGCAATTAGCATATGATACATATGGTCCGCGTTCCACCATCAGGATCTCGGCTTTTTCATCAAGCCTGCGGAGGCGTGCAGCACATGAAGCGCCACCCGCAACCCCACCAACGATAATTACTTTCATAGTTTTTGCTTTTAAATTGTTCCTACTTTATTGAAATTAAATTTACGGCTAGTTTTAACGGGTGACAATACTTAACAATCCGTATTTATCTTAACCAGCTCAGCATTCATAGCCGGAATAATTATTAATCATCCAGGCTGGGATTATAAAGTGCACCTATAATTCCTTTATTCAACCCTATCTTTATATTTAACCTGAAAATATTATCCGTATATGCCAGTCCGTTACTTTCAGAGGGTGTAAATTGTGCATGGTAAATAAACTCAAACCTTATCGGAGCAGATTTCATTACATAACCCAGTCCACCGCGAATACGTAAGGGATCAACCTCCATTTTATCAAACCGAAAATAGGGTTCAACATCTGCCAGCGCATAAAAGCTCTTTGGCGTCCAGGCATTTCCCCTGGTTGTTAATGGTATTTCAACGCCGAAGCGCACACGAATACGGCTGTAATTGTTCCAATCTTTCGTTTCACGATCCTGGAGCGCCCGGTATTCATAGCGGGTGAAGTTATAGATATTCCATTTTAATGAATTGGGCAGAAAAAGTTTTACACCTGTAAACGGCCGTAATTCAAGCAGGTTGGCTTTACTTTCATTATCGGTTAATACTCCGATCAGACCTCCCCAGATCTGAATCCATGACTTTGGTGTGTATGTTGCACACGGCCAGCCAAGGTAATAAGTCTGGTAATTCTTTACAGGATTCCACACGTACCCAAGGTATCCGAATCCTCCGATTTTCTCTGTAACCTTATGACTGGGGAATAAGGTAATCCTGTATTCGTTTCCAATATCATCCTGTGCCTTTGAAGCCAAAGAGCTTAAGAATATCAGGATAAAAAGAAAAGCTGATTTTATTTTTTCCGATTTCATGTAGTGTATTTAAGTGAAGAGACTTCTTCGGTAAATGGTATCAAGAGCAATTTGAATACTCAAGGTTCTACCAGTCCGAAGTTATCATTTTTTTGGAAAAACAAAGATCGCTGCCGCCCTGACACCAAAAGCAGATTTGCCACCTTCAGGGGCAGCCACGTGTATGCGGGGTCCAACCTGAAGCTGCAAAAGCTGATTCCCGAGTTTTGTCAGCCCACCGGCCATAATATTAATATATGCATTGGTAGTGTTTGCTTCCCAGTTAAATGTAGCTTCAGAATTCACCGTTAGTCCTGCTCCGCTTTTCCAGTTATATGTTAAAAAGGGTTGCAGGTACATCTGGTTTACATCAGCTCTCTCTTCATCGCCGGCCACCGACCATATCTGATTCATCAAAAAACCGTAGGTCCACCCGTTCTTTTGTTGCAACACAATTACTGTCGGGCCAACGCCAAATTTTTTGGTTCCCAGAAAATCATCGGTTGCGGTAGGAATTAAAAATGCCGCTCCAACGCCCCATACAATACCATTTTTTACCACGGCGTTTGAGATCCATCCGCTTACAAGGGCATCCGAAAGTCCAATTTCCTGTGTGCCCTCACCGGTAATGTCGTATTGAGCGATTATGGGCACAATATACCGTGTAATCAGACTGTATTTTGCATTGAGACTGAAAGGAACAATGGGTTGAAAGTTCAGGGTATTTTTTGAACCATTATAGTCTCCTATGCCAATATCCATATTATTCTGAAATGGCACGCTGATCAGTGCCCCAATAGGATTTGCCAGTTTCTTGGCAATCGCTGCAGCATCATCTGTTGCCGGCTTAGGTGCATCCTGTGCCAATGCTGAAACAGTGTATAAAACACTGATAAGTAAAAGGCTGAACAATCTTTTTAGCTTCATGGTTCAATTTTTTAATTCGCTATCTGCAATTATTTATATGTTAAACGCCTTCTTTATCTTATCCACATAGTCGAGTTTTTCCCAGGCAAAAAATTCAACCTTTTTCTGATATACTTTTTTGCCGTTACCATTTACAGCTACGGGTTTGCTCCCCGGAACCTCGTAATACACATCAACATTTGCCGAATAACTGTCACGGCCAAAATGACCGTAAGCAGCCGTCGGGGAAAAGATCGGGTTTTTCAATCCGAAACGCTGGACGATAAAATAGGGGCGCATTTCAAAAAGTGTTTTGATGGTTTTAGCGATCTCTCCGTCAGAAAGAATATTGCCTTTGCCGTCTTTCACTTTTGCGGTTCCGTAAGTATTTATGTATAAACCAACAGGTTCTGCCACGCCAATTGCATAAGCTACCTGAATCATGGCCTGGTCGCAAACTCTGGCAGCTGCCATGTTTTTGGCGATATGCCTTGCAGCATAAGCGGCTGACCGGTCAACTTTCGAGGAGTCTTTACCTGAGAATGCTCCACCTCCATGGGCGCCATGTCCGCCATAAGTGTCAACAATAATCTTTCGGCCTGTAAGCCCGGAGTCACCATGAGGGCCACCGATAACAAATTTTCCGGTTGGATTGACCAGGAGCCTGTAATTGCCTGCAAACAGCTTTTGTACCCTCACGGGTAAAAGTTTCTTTACCCGTGGTATCAGAATTTTGCTGATATCCTCTTTCATCTTGTCCTGCATGGCCTTTTCTGAAGCTTTTTCAGAAGCATGTGTTTTATCCTTTGGCAGAATAAATTCATCATGCTGGGTGCTGATCACGATGGTGTCAATACGGAGCGGTTGATTATTGTCGTCATATTCAACAGTCACCTGCGATTTACTGTCGGGTCTCAGATATTTCATCTGCTTTTCCTCATGCCTTATTGTTGCCAGTTCCTGAAGTAACAGATGAGCCAGATCAATTGTCAGGGGCATATAGTTATCCATTTCACGACAGGCATAGCCAAACATCATTCCCTGGTCGCCTGCACCCTGGTCTTCAGGGTTTTCGCGCACAACACCCTGCCTGATATCGCGTGATTGTTCGTGAATGGTTGTGATTACACCACATGATTCAGAATCAAATTGGTATTCTGCTTTGGTATAACCTATCTTTCTTACCACTTTACGTGCTGTTTCCTGCACATCCACATAACCTTCCGTCCGTACCTCGCCACCGCATACGACCAGTCCTGTTGTCAGAAAAGTTTCGCATCCGACTTTTGATTCAGGGTCCCATCGCAGGAACTCATCAAGCAAGGCGTCTGATATCTGATCGGCAATCTTATCGGGATGGCCTTCCGAAACTGATTCTGATGTAAATAAGTATGACATAGCTTATTGTATTAAATATGAGTACAGGTTATATTTTAGATTCTTCATTCCACAATCTATTCCTGCTTCCCCGCAGCCAGATTCTTTGCGCGGATCTCTTCCCATTCCTCCAGGCTTTTAGGAGTGTAAAACCACTCCTCTGCCGATACCGGCTCCAGTTCAAGCGCTTCAGGATCGCATGCAATCACACAAACGCCACATCCGATACACTTGTCCCGGTTATATTCCGGGAGGCCATCATCACGGTTACCATCGGTATGTGCATAGGTGGGGCAACGATCGATACATATTCCACAGGCAGTACATTTATCGTAATCTTTGACAACCCGATAGTTTGAGGGCTGGCTGGGATAGTGATTGTTAAATACCCCACAGGCGTAACGGTCGCAGTTGCAGCCGCCAACGAACTGAGGGCTTTCAGCGCTCATCTGAAATCCGTAGGCTGCATTGCTCACATGCCCCATCTGCTCAAGCTTACGAAGCAGCTGGTCAGCTTCCTCCCGGTCAAGCACATGTTCTCCCAACGGGACGCTTGGCGGTAGTCCTAAAAAACCGCAGCGCTTCAACGGATAACGGCTGTCGTCTTTACCCAAAGCCTCCATCTCCTTTTTACATACGCAATCCATTACCAGGAAACGTTCATGCCGCTTTAAATGAGCGTCAATATCAAGGTGTGGTTCCATCACCGCCATTAACTCAGGTTTAAGCGAGCCCCTGACCGGAACTACGCCAAGCACGCCGGGACGCGGAGCAAGTATCCGTTCGCTGCCACCTTCTTCCATGTACTGGTGGAAAAGCTCGGCAAATTCTTTGCCCTCAATTCGCATACATGCTTCGTACCAACCGATCATAAAAGGACCTAGCCGGAACAGCGAATCTTTTCCGGGAGGTGGTGCCGGCATGCCCGGATAAGAGGGTGGTCCCTGCATACGAACAAGTTTGCGGGATATCAGCCCACTGAGTATTACGACAGCATCTTCCTCCCCGATTCCTGCCCTCCTGGCGATATCGGCGGGGTATTCGTACTTTGTGGTTAAGTAACTTGCAAGTGAAACCTCATCTGGAGAGAACACCAATTTGAGTAGTTTGACTTCCACCCCTGATTTCATTCTGGGAAAGCCCTGAGGCGTTGCATCAAGAACATTTGCAAGGCGTTCGTAAACATCTATTGATTTATCATTATTGTCCATTTTTTAACCGCCTCTATACGTTTGATTTATTTGAAGAAAAGTTCCCGGAATAAATACCAAGTGATCCCGCAATCTTCAGGAATTCACTATCGGCAGACACTGTTCTGACTTTATCGATTACTTCTGCCAGGGGCACATACCTGATTTCAGGAGGAACGAAGGCCACCATTACTCCATTTTTTGAGGCTTTCAGTGCCTGAACAGCCCCTGCCCCGTATGCCATTCCCAGCTGCAGGTCAACGGCGGTGGGTGTTCCACCTCTTGCCCAGGGTCCGACAACAAGCGGATAAGTCTCCCGATCAATGAGCAATTGCAGTTCCCTTGCCAGCGTTTCGGCTGTCTTTCCAACCGGAATGATAACTTGCTCGGATGCTTCACCAGTTGACTGAGGCGGTATCGAAACGATGCGGGTGGAACCGGATTTCTCTTCGCCGGGTTTTTTAAAGAGTTTCACGCCTTCGGCTACAATCACAAGGCCATAAGGTTTCCTGGATGAAATCTTTTCATCTAACCTGCTTGCCAGCATATTAAGATTACAAGGAATTTCGGGCATCAGTACCGCATCGGCAGAAACTGCAATGCCGGCCTGCAATGCCAGCCATCCTGCCTGCTCACCTATTACTTCCACTACGGCAATTTTGCGGGCCGATTTGGCTGCCTGTTTTGCACGTCCTAGCATTTCGATGGTAAAGCTCAACGCACTGTTAAACCCAAAGGATACCGAAGTCTCAGCAATGTCATTCTCAATCGATTTCGGAATACACACGGTATGCAGCCCTTTGCGATGAAGTTTATGCAGAATGCCTATGCCCTGGTTACCTACTACCGAAATTAACGCGTCAATGTCCTCTTCCTTCAGCCGTTTTAATATCTCATCAGAATGATCCGCTGCGTCGTTATTAAGAGTGGTGTCATGAAACGGGTCGACCCTGGGCGCCTGGCCTAGGGTACCTCCTTCAGAGAGATCGAGGGCTGAGACAGTTTGAGGGCTGAGAGTAACCATTCCGCCATCGGGGTAACGATCGGGGTGCAACAACCCTTCAAACCCATCGCGGATTCCGACAATTTCCCATCCCAACTGACCGGCTGCCTGGGAAGCTCCTGTAATAATTGTATTAATTCCTGGAAGATACCCGGCACCCACATTGATTGCAATACGACGGAGAATGCCTCCGTGCCCGACATGTTTAATCATAATTATCCTGTTATATTTTTTTAGCTTCAATTACTTCTTCCATCCGCTATCCTCAATTCTTTTTTTTCAATACGCAATCCAAAATTTCTTCCTACTTCTCCTCTTCCATATTCTTAATGCGCGCCTCTTCCCACCCGATAAAACTGGATGGCACATGGAACCATTCTGCTTCCGATACCGGCTCCAGATGGAGCGCACCCGACTGGCATCCCATGCCGCAGGCACCACATCCTACACATCTATCCCTGTTATAAACCGATCTTCTTCCATCTTCAGTTTTTTCCCAGGTATGTGCAAAGAACTGGCAACGCCTGATGCACTCACCACAGTTGGAGCATTTGTCGTAATCCTTAACTGCCCGGTAGTTCGATCTTTCAACTGATTCAGTCAGTTTGCCCATTCGCCCTCCCTGTAATATTGTGCAGCAACAACCGCAGCAATGACAGGCGCCGACGAACTGGGGTTCTTCCGCTCCCATTGTAAAACCATAGAACCCCTCAATGACCATGGTACCCATGTCATCGAGTTCTTTCCAGCGACTGATCGCCTCCGCTCTGGTCAGCACGTTTTCAGAGAGAGGTGTTTGTGGCGGCAGGCCGACAAAGCCACAACGCTTAATGGGCATCTCGCAACTATAGCCCTGAAATGCCACCTTTTCCTTTTTACATACGCAGTCCAAAACAAGAAAGCGTTCATGCCGCTGAAAATGGGCTTCGATATCGTTGTGTGGTTCCCGCTTCAGCAATTCCGGCTTCAGTGAGCCGAGGTAAGGTATGACACCCTGCGGGCCAGGCCGAGGCGCATAGATTTTTTCGCCTCCCCCCTCAATAACATATTGCTCGAAGATTTTTGCAAATTCTGAACTTTCAGGCTTAACCTCCTGGAGGTATGATTCATACCAACCAACGAGGAAAGGGTAGAGCCTGTATCTCTTCACACTCTCTTCCCTTGTCTGACCTGGTTTTGCTTCTACTTTCCCAAGTCCCTTAACACCGGTTTCAAGGGCAAGTGTATCCTTTCTGACCATGCGACGGGGTATCATACTCTCGAGTAATACACTTACCTCGTCTTCAGGAAGGCCTAAGCGTTCAGCAATTTCTGCAGCAGTCTCCAGCTTGCGGCTCAAAGTGCTGGCAATCAGGGCCTCTTCTGGTGAAAAGACCATTTTAATCAGTTTTATTTCCGATTTTGAAGGAGTCCGGGTAAAACCGGCAGGAAGCGCATCCAGCGCATCTGCAAGTTTTTCGTAAACATCTTCGGATATTTTAGTTTTATCCATAACAGAGTCTCTTTAAATATTTATAACCGATTACCGAGGTAGACTCCGAGGGACTGTGCAATCCGCATAAATTCGCTTTCGACGGGTACAGTTCTCACTTTGTCAACAGCATCCTTCAACGGCACAAACCCTATATCAGGTGGCATAAAAGATACCATCACCCCGTTTTGTCCTGCTTTCAATACCTGAATTGAGCCGGCACCATAAGCCATTCCCAGCTGATGATCGGTTGCGGTAGGATTTCCACCTCTTGCCCAGGAACCTATTACTAGCGGATAGGTTTCTGTAGCTATCAGTTTCTGCAATCCGGAAGCAACAGTTCCTGCAACCTGGCCTGCCGGTATATCCGGGGAGGGCTTCACCGATAATTTATTGTCCTGTTTTTCTGAGTAATCAACGAGCTTTGCACCTTCAGCTACTACTACCAGTCCATAAGGTCTCCTGGCTGATATTTTATCTTTTATTCGTTTTGCCAGGTTTTTCAGATCGCATGGAATTTCAGGCATCAGCACTGCATCGGCACGTACGGCTATACCTGCCTGAAGTGCAATCCACCCGGCATGTTCACCCGGAACTTCAACAACAGCAATTTTACGTGCCGATCTGGCTGCCTGATATGCTTTGTTAAGCATTTCGATGGTAACGCTAAGGGTGCTGTTGAATCCAAATGATACTGCAGTAGAAGCAATGTCGTTCTCGATTGACCGTGGGATACAAACAGTATGGAGCCCTTTGAAATGGAGCTTTTGCAGAATGCCAAGCCCCTGGTTACCCACGATGGAAATCAGGGCATCGATGTCTTCTTCCTTCAGTCTTTTTAATATTGCATCGGAAAGATCAATTTCTCCTCCGGCGGCAGAAGAGGCATGGAACGGATCAACCCTGGGCGCCTGGCCAAGAATACCGCCGGTGGCAGGATCGAGGTTTTCAATCAGTTCGGGGCTGAGGGGAATTAGTCCTCCCTTAGGATAGTTTTCAGGATGCAGCAGTCCTTCAAAACCATCGCAGATGCCGATCATCTCCCATCCCAGTTTACCGCCGGCAATGGCTGCACCCATAACCACAGCATTTGTGCCGGGAACAAAGCCCGAACCTACATTAATGGCAACGCGCCTGTGCGTGCCGGCATGTCCTAATGATTTAATCATATTATTTTATAAAAATTCAAGTATTCTCAATTCTAATTCAGCCTCACCATTTCAAGTGCATTATTCGGACAAACCGCAATACACTCGCCACAACCGGTGCATTTAGTTTCATCAATTACAGCTTTCCCAGGCAACATCTCGTACTTCCCACTTGAAAGACAAACTGCTGAAGGCATTCGCTGAGGTCCTTCAGATATTGCTTTTTCAGGACATACTTTTATGCACTCACCACTGCCTTTACAAGTATAGAACTTCACTTGTGCCTTATAGCCGGCTCCTTTTAGAATATTTCCATTATTACTCATCATTAACTCCTTTAAGGGTTTAATAATAATTCAATTTATTCTTTAGTTCTTCCAAAGGCTTTATCGATCATATCCTGGAATCGCTGAACCACTTCAGCCGAAGGTGTTTTGTAATCGTCGAGTTCGTACACAACACCGAGCGATTCGTACTTGCCAAGTCCGAAACGGTGATAAGGCAGCAATTCATAATCAATCACATTTTTGTGCGGTTTAATGAATTCGAGAACTCCCAGCACATGTTCATCATCGCAGTTAACCCCCGGGATGAGTGGTGTACGGGCAATAAAATCAGTGTTTGGGAAAGATTCGTAAGCTTTTTTGAAATTCGCAAGAATACGTTCGTTACCAACACCGGTCCATTTTTTATGACGTTCTGAATTCATCAGTTTTATGTCGTGAAGCACGGTATCTACATGCGGAAGCACTTTCTCGAGATTCGCCCATGGTGCATTGCACGCGGTTTCAATAGCGGTATTAATTCCCCGGTTGTGGGCTTCCTGCAGCAGAGCTGCGGCAAAGTCGGGCTGAAGCATCACTTCGCCACCACTCATTGTCATACCTCCGCCGGAATTTCTATATATGGAGGCGTCTTTCTCCACTTCTTCCATCACCTGAGCAACCGTCATCATCTTGCCAAACATTTCGAGAGCGCCGGTGGGGCAGAGAGCTACCATCTCCTCAGTAGTGTCTACGGCCAGTTGCCAGTTCACTTTTACCTTTGAATCATCCCCCTCCACAAAATAATAAGCTCCTTCAGGGAAGGGTGTTTTCAGGCAAATGCCGCACTTCTTTCCTTCACATTTTATCGGATCATACGAAACTTCCGGCTTCAACCTAATGCTTTCAGGGTTTCCGCACCATTTACAGCGCAGGGAACAGCCTTTTATGAAAACATTTGTGCGGATACCGGGGCCATCATGGCTGCAATAGCGCTGGATATTCAGTACTCTGCCTGTTATATCCAATATATTATTTGTTTGATTTGTCATGATTCTTGCCTCCTTATTTTCCAATGTAAATACCAAGTGAATCCGCCACTTTAAAAAACATGCTTTCAGCAGGTATCGTTCTTACTTTGTTAATGGCTTCATCCAGCGGAACGAACTTAACATCCGGAGGTACAAATGACACCATTACCCCACTATTACCTGCTTCGAGTGCCTGAATAGCTCCTGCACCGTAAGCCACGCCCAGCTGGCGATCGACTGCCGATGGTGCACCACCCCTGACCCAGGGGCCAATTACCATTGGAAAAGTTTCTTCGGCTATGCGAAGTTGTAATCCTTCAGCCACAGCCTGTGCTGCCTGGCCTGACTTGTGAATGACAAATTCACTGTTTGAATCGCCGGTTGCCAATGGCGATAACGAAGCTTTAAGTGAGGATACGGGTTCTTTATTTTTGGGTTGATTGATAATTTTTGCACCCTGAGCTACGACAACCAAACCCCAGGATTTTTTACCTGACATTTTATTTTTCAGGTGTGTGGCCACATTTTTAAGATCAACCGGAATCTCAGGAATCAGGACCGCATCTGCAGCAACAGCAATGCCGGCTTGCAGGGCAATCCACCCGGCTTCCTCTCCCTGTACCTCGACCACTGCAATTTTATGAGCCGCCTTAGCCGCCAGACGAGCACGGTCGAGCATATCTATGGTAAAGGTAAGCGCAGTGTTAAACCCAAATGATACTAAAGTTGATGCAATTTCATTTTCGATGGATCGGGGCACACACACTGTATTCAATCCTTTTTTGTGAAGCTGGTAAAGAATAGTAAGACCTTTTCCTCCTACGATCGAAATAACTGCATCGATCTTTTCTGCTTTTAATTTCTTCAGAAGTTCATCCGACATGTCCACCTCTTCCACCATATCGTCCTTGTTGACTGTGCGGGCATTAAAGGGATCAATTCGCGACGACTGGCCAAGTACACTGCTTGTGTTCGGATCCATATTAAGTGTCTGAGGATTGATATCAATCAATCCGCCATTGGGGTATTTTTCGGGATGAAGAATGCCTTCAAATCCATCGAGAATACCTACAAGTTCCCATCCTGATTTGCTTGCAGCAAGGGAGGCCCCTGCGACAACGGCATTTATTCCGGGAATGTAACCGGCGCCTACCATAATTGCAATGCGCCTGTGACCTGTTTCTTTACTCATAATTATTTCTCCTATTATATATTTTGATTAAGTTTTCCTTCGGAAATCAATAAGTAAGGCATGACAAGCGCCATGCCTTACTTTATTGCTCCTTTTTATCATAGCTCTATTCGAAACTCTGCAGGGTACGCTCAATGACCTCGTCCTGCACACCCTTAGCCAGTTTGGTGAAGAACGCACTGAAACCGGCTACCCGAACCACAAGGTCACGGTAATTTTCAGGGTGCTTCTGTGCGTCCCTGAGTATTGCAGTGTCCAAAACATTGAACTGGATGTGATAGCCATCGTTGTCAAACAGGGTTTTAACCAGGCGAAGCACATTATCCCGGCCCTTGCGGGTCTTCAGCTGATCGGGAGGGAGCTTCATGTTCATGTGTGTTGCGGTGTACTTAATGGCATCCTGACTCTTCGCCGCAGACATTACGAGCGCGGTAGGCCCGTTGACATCGGTACCCGGCATAGCCGACAAACTTCCATCGGTTAGCGCCACTCCGGCTCTCTTGCCGTTCGGCAGGGCACCCGTAACAAGCCCCATCAGGTTGTGGATGCTCTTGGTATAGGCATCCGGCGCTGATTTGATATCCTGGCTGATGTAGTTGCCACCGCCATCCACCTTCTGGAAAGCTTCGTAGATACTATTGGTCACCCTAAGAGTCAGCTTGTTCACTTCAGGAATGTCGTTGCCATATTTTGGAGCATCATAGCACATCTTACGTACATGCTCGTATCCCTCCCAGTTGGCGGCCAGCGCCTTTTTCAACTCGGCCATGGTGATCTTCTTGTCATCATAGACCAACTTTTTCACCGCCATAAGCGAGTTGGCAGCGTCAACACCACCGACAACGATTTGTGCAGTTGTGTAGTAATTGGCTCCGCCATTCCACACCTCGGTGCCGGTTTCAATGCAGCCGCCAGTCAGGAGCGAGCGCCAGGTTGTCGGGAGGAAGTCAGCGCACAACATGCTGGCAATCCAGGCCCCCCGGCGAAGAACCTCCTCATTGAAATCTAATTGCTTTTGGAATGCCGCGTAGAGATCTTCGAAGGTTTTGAAGGTCTCGGGATCACCGGTCTTGGGTCCGACCTGCTGTTTGGTGCGTGGATCGAAGCCATCATTCATTGTCAACTCGATTATCTTTCCAAGGTTAGGCTGCCCTTCAACAGGGTGGCCTGTTTCGTATGGAACGTATGAACCCACACAGGCGCCGATACAGGTGCGCCTGGCTTTTTCGAGGGTGAGGCCCTTCTTGGAGTCAGCAAAGAGATTCAATGCGCGCTTCACCATCACATCGCCATTCACGAATTGAGGCATACCTATTCCGGTCCCTATTACATCGAGGACCTTCTCCAGGAATTTGCCGCTCATTCTCTCCGTATAGCAACATGTCAAAGGAGGCTGTGGCAAATGAAGGTAGTTACACGCATCCAGGACCACAAAATCCATTTCTGCGGTGGCATCATCTCCATCTTCAGTAAAGCCGCCGAGCGTGATGCTCTGACCCAGGTCGGCAGAGTTCTGTAAGGCAACCTTCTCGCCGTAGTAATAGCCGATCTCATTCAGCTTGATAACGAGGTTCTCGAACATAAAAACTGCATCATCATATGTAATCAGACCAGCAGCCTTGTCAGCCTGATAGAAAGGCTCTAAATTCTGGCCCAGGTAAGCCTCAGAATAGCCGCAACCCACCTGCTCGATCTCTGCGACGATGTGACAGAAGAAGTGGCACTGGATGGCTTCCCGCAGATTGCGTGCCGGATGCTCGGGCACCCATTCGCAGGTTTCGGCAATAGCTATCAGCTCTGCTTTTCGTGTTGCGTTCTTTTCTTTTGCCGCCA
This sequence comes from uncultured Bacteroidales bacterium, assembly GCA_963780735.1. Taxonomy (GTDB): domain Bacteria; phylum Bacteroidota; class Bacteroidia; order Bacteroidales; family VadinHA17; genus SR-FBR-E99. The sequence continues at coordinate 801,477 of CAWADB010000006.1, read as the reverse complement.
TTTCCCTGGCCAGTTCAGCATAACGGTGAGCCAGGCGAATAAAGGCTTTCATGACAATGAGACTGGCTTCATAGAAAGCGAACTTGTCCGCATTCGGCAGCCTCATTTCAAGGGCTGCCTCCCGCTCTTCAACCTCTTTGATCATGCTGGCAATCCCTTCCCTGTAAACCCTGGGATAGTTAAGGTTGCCGCCGCCACCGGGCCAGTCAAAGAAACTAACAACATTGCCTGATGAATACGAAGGTCCCGGATCAAAACCATACTTTCTTGCGAAAATATCAAGTGTTCGTGGCTTAAGTGCACGCTTGTCCCAGTATTCGAGTGCCCACTGATTAGCCTTCTTGTCTTCCGGAGTCTTGCACTTATTCTCAATCGTATTCTCCTCTTTCATCCAATCCACCTGCCATTCAGGATAAGTATAGATGCCATTGACTGTGCTTGCCATGGCGCCCACGAAAAGATTGTCGTCTATATACAACTTTTTCCTTTCAAGCAGGGTTGCCATAAATTTGGCTCTGCAGATGATCGGTTGGTAACCGGCAGCGTCATCGTATACCTGTTCCATGATCCTGACCCGTTCAAAATCAACCTCAGCAGGAGTGCTCCTGAGTTGTTCTTTCAGCCTGTCGATTCGTTCTTTATCGACTTTTACCTTTGCTGTTGCTGGATTTAATGTTTCTGTTTTCATTTCTACTTCTACTTTTACATGTATTGTTTAACTTGTTCTGGATATTTCACATTTGATATTATTATGGTATTATTTTCTTTTTTATAATCTGAGCAATTCTGAAAAACTGACAGTTGTATCAGCCTGTTTTTTCAGCAGTGCATTAAGTTCATTTGCTGTTCTGATGCGGCTGGCATCAATTTCGAGAATCCCTTTCCTGAAACTTTGTATAGTGTATCTGAAACTGTTGTTATCCAATAATTCGCACCTGATAATATGATCAGTCGGATCATCGCATTCCTGTTTACATTCGTGGCAGAAACCGTAAAGAACACTTATCCCGTTTACGACCTCCCGCGATGTCCATTGAATCTCCCCGTATCCTCCAAATTCATTGTGCCATACATGATTCCATCTCCTTATGTCGTGCCGCCAGCCAGAAACGGAAACCTGCCTGGTATCATCGAGAACGCCTGCACCCGGGGGTACAATCAGTCCCGTTTCAGTCCCAAGGCATGAGTTGTTACTGCTTAGTTCCGGCCAGTTAAAGATCACCTCACGCTGGAATTCGCCGTTTCTTGAAACCTTTCCCGACCAGCTTCCTCCAAAAAAATCACGAAATAATTTTGCTGTTAACTCAGCCATAATTCTATTAAATATTGAAGCGATACAGAGAATTACTTTTTAAAATTTAAAATAACAGCACCTCCGATTGAACAAAATTACAGGCGCCTGAAACCGGTCGCAATACCGACGTGTCGGTATTTTTACTATATTTGCAGCCAAAAGTTATATATTAAGCTCATATTCAGCTAATTATGCTTCAGCCTTATAGCTATAGCCTCTTTTTTGATTTTATTGAATCCTATCTGCCATCAGGGTTTCTGAAAATAAATCGTGAAGATCCTATTATGCAGAGGCTGGAGCAGGTAATGGAAGAGAATGATCAGTTTTTTTCTCTTGCCAATTTAGGGAAGATGCAGTTTGAATTTAACAGTAAAAGGAGTCTTCAAATAATGGGTATACTGCCGGAGGAATTTCATCCCGGTCATTTTCAGGATGCCATGCACCCCGAGGATTTTCAAAGATTTGGTCTGGCCAGAGCACTGGTATACAGGATTGAGCATGATATTTTCATTCCCAAAAAAGGAAGTAAAGTGTTGTCAACTAACTTCATGGTTAAAAATCCTGCAGGCGGGTACACTAATTTACTCTTTCAATGCTATATATTTTATACACCAATCCCTTACCCTGCAGTATTTGATCTTCAGGTATATACCAATATCGATTCCTTCCGGATGAAAAAACAAAGTTTTCATCATTATCTGGGTGACAACCTTTCTTTATTCAGATTTCCTGATAAAGACCTGTTGAGTATTGGCATTAATTTATCTGCCCGGGAATTGGAGATCATCATGCTGATAGAGAAAGGCTTTAGCAGCAAACAAATCGCCGAAAAATTATTCCTGAGTGTTTTCACCGTGAACACCCACCGATCCAATATCCTCGAGAAATCAGGCAAACCGCAGATCTCTGATTTTATTTACGACCTGAAGGAGAAGGGATTGCTTTAAAAATTATCCAAATATAATCCGCCCTGTTTATTGCAAAATGTCAAAGAACCTGAACCGAGGTCAATGCAACGGTCCGGATATTTTTTTTCTAAGATCTGCTCTTCCCGCTTTTTACAGAATCCTGAAATACTTCCCAACTTAATTCGGCACCTGCTTTCATATCCTCCCAGGCATTTCCGCTTGCTTTCCTGATTTTGGCAACTTTATTCTGCAACTCTTCTTTTTTTAAGAACAGATCTTCTATCTGTTGCCTGTACTCAGCTTTTACCTCTGCCAATGCCTTATCTGCAATCTTCTCGAGCTCATTAATTTCACTCTCCAGTTCTTTTAGCCCGGCAGCCAGCTTGTCTATATATTCTCTGTGATTTTCCAATGCCGGGGTTTTTATATGAAAGAAAAAAATAATTGAATTTCAGATTGCCATTATAGGTATCTATTCCTCAATCAAAGTTACCCCTCGTATAAACTGATGGCAATAGTGATTAATCTGTATTTTTTATACCTTTAGCGGTTAAAACATTATAACATTCTCTCTTTGTGAATAATATAACAGCTAAATACGAGGATTACAGCCTGTTTTTCAAGTTTTTTACAACCTTTTCACCGGGTAATTTCAAAGGGATAGCCAAGGATGATCCGCTGTTGATGGAGCTTGATAGCTACATGGACCAGAACAATCAGCTTTTTTATATCGCCGATGTGATACTGCTGGAAATAAAATTCATGAGCAAAGGAGTTAAAAGGATGTTTGGGGTGGAACAGGATTCCGTTACTCCCGGTTTTTTTCTTACAACCACGCATCAGGATGACCTGAAAAGACACCGGCTTTCCAGGACAAAGCTTTTCAGTGAGGCTCAGGATATATATATTCAGAAAAGAGGCACAAGTATCATTTCATGTAATTTCAGGGGAAGAAATCCGGAAGGCGGGGGTTATACTGACTATCTTTATCAGGGCTTTAGTTTTTACAGTAAAATTCCTTACGAATCCACATTTCTTATCCTGGTAATTACAGATATTTCCGGATTTCAGAATATCCACAAGGGATTTCACCATTACATCGGTAACAATCCAAAAGCCTTCCGCTATCCTGATGAAGAGCTCCTTTCTACCGGACTTCTTTTTTCCCATACCGAATTCAGGATTATTGAACTTATAGATGAAGGGCTGAGCACCAAGGAGATTTCCGAGAAACTCTTCAGGAGTCCGCTGACAATCAATACACATCGTACCAATATCATAAAGAAAGCCGGGAAAACTACTGTTACAGAAGTGATCCGTGAATTGAAAGCAAAAGGGCTACTATAGGTTTGTTAACCTTTTATGATCAAGACTTTACACTTTGGACTTCAACTTCGAAGCGTACTGTTCTGGCTGCTGTGTCAGGGGAAGCAATAATCAACTTATGCCGTTCAGCTTAAAGATGATCCCCAGAAAGAGAATGACCCCAATGATCGTAATGATTACTGATATTAAAAGAGAATACCTGGGTCGCTTAACGTCATATTGCTTCCTGTAGAATCTTATTGTTGATACGTTTTCAATCGTACCCAGTACCAGGGAGAGGATGCCCATACCTATCATTAATAGGCCAATCACTTTAGGGCTTGAAATGCTGGAAATTACCCTGTCCAATGCCTGGAGCTGCTCTCTCTGATATTCAAGGAACTTATAAATAGTGAACCCAAAGCTTATGAGTGACAGGCCGGTACGCACCCATGCCATCAGCGAACGGTCAGCCGCCATCACAGTCCGCTCAACCGCCATATAATTAGGATCCGGCTTCCTGCCTTCCTGTTCCTTATTAGCTAATGTTGTTTCATTTTCCATAGTAACCTGTTTTTAGTTATCAGTTCCAGAATATAGCTGCCATAATTAATACATAAACTCTTATCTGCTTTAATGGTGGTATTTATTTTATAAACATTGTTCATTTTTTCTTCAGAATTGGTTTTAAGCTAAATAAGGGCGACAAATCCAGTTTGTCGCCCTGTATAACTTAGCTTCAGCTTCAGGCTATTATTTGCCTGAAGCGTTATTCTCAGAATTTTCTGACCGTTTACCCGATGCGTCGTCCGGATTGCAGCGGATCAGCTGCTGAAGGCAACTTCGCTGTTGTCCTTTTCTTCCACTCCAGTTCAAGCAGTTCCCTTGCAGCCTGCTCAAGAAATTCCGGAGCAGCCCATTTCTGAACGTCAAAATCGTTTTTGATATAACCATGGCTTAACATGAAATCCTTACCAATCTCGACAGACCTCAGGTTTTGTGGTGAGAGGTTGGGAACAAGGTCTATATGCTTGATACCTTCGTATGTGTGTTCAACATCCAGATAGAATGTCTGTTTGTCGAGGATGGCTGCTGCAGCATGTTTATGTTCATTTGCCCATCGCCCTGCTTTTATCATGCCTTTCAGGAATGTAACAGCAAGCTCGGGATGCTTTTCGGCCATTTCAACTGTACAAGTAATGGCAGCTGGTATATTTGCTACCTGAAGCGTCCAGTCAGGATACCTCGACAGGTCTTCGATTGCCTTGAAGTTGCCAGTTGCTTCAGAAAGCTGCTGTAATGGTCCACTCTGAATATACATTGCATCAATAATGCCCTTTTCAAGCGCTGTCTCAAGAGGACGGAAAGCAAGGTCGTGTTTATGATCGCGGCGCAGCCATAATTCCGAAGGGTTTTCCATCTCAGGACCCATCATCTCAGGATTATCATACCAGTCGTCAGCGTAGGGGAATTCAACGATCTCAACATCTTTCCTGGTCATCCCGTTCATTCTGAGCATCAGCTCAATGCCCTGCTCTTCCTGTATGCCCCACCAGTCGGTTTTGATCTTGTTCTGACTTCTTGAGAGTCCGATTTTTTTGCCTTTAAGATCTGCCATCCGGTAAATATCATCCCTTGAGCGTACCATCATTGCTCCACCTTCACGTGGTGCATGGGTAACTCCCAGAAGAACTGTCCTGCGGATATCTGCATGAACATGTATAGGAGGAAACAAGCCGCCAAAGCGGATAATATTATCCAGATTATGAATATAATGCGGGTACCAGTCGTTCTCCTTGCGGGCACGGAGATAAAGGTATGTAATACCGATCTTCTTATATTCTTCCTTGGTCCAACCAAGTTCCTGGTCTACATTGCTTGCAGATACAAGAGGGCAATTAGTGTAGTAAACCTCTTTCCAGTTCAGTGGTACAGTTTTTAGCTTGCCTTCCTTTTTTGCGTTTGCAATAATGGCATCCATATCCGGAGCTGTTCTTTTTGTTTCGCTTGCCATATTCAATTGGTTTAAAGATTATACTTTAATAGTTAAAGCCATACATTATAATTCTTTCAGATCCAAAGACATGTCAAAATTAGAGCCACTCAGGACGCTGGTCAATAGTTAGTAATCAGTATTTTTTCTATTTTTAAGGAATATTTTCGAAGTATGGCTGACTTTAAATCAGATATCAATGACTGATTACCAGGATTATAGCCTGTTTTTCAATTTCATGGATACTTTTTTGCCGGTTGCCTATGAAGGGATTGACCGCAATGATCCTTTGCTCCAGCAGCTTGAGATTCTGATGGAAGATAAGAATCAGTTTTTCTATGTTGCAGACATAATCCGGCTCAAGGTCATATTTACCAGCAAACGCAGTATTCAAATGATCGGTATTGAGCCGGAGGAGGTCACCCCATACCATTTTATGGAAAGCGCACATCCTGATGACATTCAAAGGCTTAACCTAGGCAGGTCCAAAATAATAAATCTGGCACAGAATCTCTTTATCGCAGAGAAGGGATATAAATTAATGTCGGTTAACTACAGGTTCCGGAATCCTTCCGGGGGATATTCCAATATCCTGGTACAGGGATATTTGTTTTTTACATCCGTACCTTATAAGACAGTCTTTTTCTTTAAACTTCATACCAACATAGACTGGTCTAAAAAGATTGCTAATTGTATTCATTATTATATAGGAAACGATCTGTCATATTTCAGATTTCCTGATGAAGAGCTCCTGAAGATTGGCCATGGTTTAACGATCCGTGAATTTGAGATCATCAAGCTGATAGAGGCTGGACTTAGCAGTGAACAAATAGCTGAAAAACTATTCCTGAGCCCTTATACAATTAATACTCATCGTGCCAATATTCTGGAGAAGGCCGGCAAAGCTCACATTTCTGATCTGATCTATGAACTGAAAGAGGGTGGATTACTATAAGAAAAGCATTGCCATTTAATAAAATTGACAGTCTGATTTTTACTATTATTCCGCTTTTTTATTCAGTCAGCTTTTCATCTTCCTGTATCGCCGGATAAGATTGTTGGTTGATCCGTCATGATTAAGCTCAGGAGTGCCTGCATTTTCAATTTCCGGAATTATCCGCTGTGCCAGCACTTTTCCCAGCTCCACTCCCCACTGGTCAAATGCATTGATATTCCAGATGACACTCTGGGTATAGGTGCTGTGTTCGTACAGGGCAACTAATTTTCCCAGAATGTCAGGGGTAAGACGCTCTGCCAGGATCATATTTGAGGGACGGTTTCCGTTGAAGACGCGGTGCGGTACCAGCCATTCTGCCGTTCCTTCAGCCCTGACCTGCCCAGCCGTTTTACCGAAAGCAAGCGCTTCCGCCTGTGCAAAAACGTTCGAAAGAAGGATGTCATGATGACGGCCAACCTGAATTAACGGGTGAACGAAACCAATAAAATCACATGGGATCAGGCGTGTACCCTGGTGGATCAACTGATAAAAAGAGTGCTGTCCGTTGGTACCCGGTTCTCCCCAGTAGATCGGGCCGGTATTATAGTTTACTTTCTCCCCGGCAATTGTTACCTGTTTGCCATTGCTTTCCATTGTCAGTTGCTGCAGGTATGCCGGGAAACGTTTCAGATAATTTTCATAAGGCAGGACAGCGATGGTCTGTGCGCCGAAGAAATTGTTGTACCACAGAGCCAGCAAGCCCATCAGGACCGGCATATTGCGTTCAAACGGAGCGTTCCGGAAATGTTCATCCATCTCATGAAAACCCCTGAGCATAGCACGGAAGTTCTCCGGGCCGATGGCCAGCATTGTTGAAAGACCGATTGCCGAATCCATCGAATACCGGCCACCTACCCAGTCCCAGAAACCGAACATGTTGGCTGTGTCGATACCAAACTCGGCGACCTTTCCGGTATTAGTGGAGACAGCAACGAAGTGCCTGGCAACTGCACCCACGTCACTGCCTAAACCATTCAACAGCCAATCCTTGGCTGTATGTGCGTTGGTCATGGTCTCAATTGTGGTAAATGTTTTAGATGAGACGATGAACATTGTTTCCTCAGGGCTAAGGTCACGGGTCGCTTCGGCAAAATCAATACCGTCAATATTGGACACGAACCGGAACGTCATGCTTCTATCACTGTAAAAACGCAGTGCTTCATAGGCCATGACAGGACCCAGATCGGAGCCGCCGATGCCGATGTTCACAATATTACGGATACGTTTACCGGTATGCCCTTTCCATTGTCCGCTGCGCACGCGGTTTGAGAAATCCGTCATCCGGTCAAGGACTTCATGAACCTGCGGAACAACATTTATCCCGTCAAACATGATCTTTGACCCTTTGGGAGCCCTTAAAGCAACATGGAGAACCGCCCGGTTTTCGGTGACATTGATCTTCTCACCGGTAAACATGGCCTCGATGCGGTTCTTTAATCCAGCCTGGTCAGCAAGCTTAATAAGCAGCTTCAGGGTCTGGCTGTTGATCCTGTTTTTTGAATAATCAAAAAAGAGACCGATGTCTTCAATCGTCATCCGTTCACCCCGTTCCGGATCATCCGCAAAGAGTTTGCGTAAATGTTGCCTGCCGATACTTTTTTTATGATCCAGCAGGGCAATCCATGCCTTGCTTTTAGTCAGGGGTAATTGCATAGTATCTCGGATTTTTTTGAAAGAAAGTTACAGTTTCAACAGGATGTTTAACTGATTATAGATAACCATTAAACCGAGCGCTACCTGTATTACACCGAAAATGGCACCAAGTACGGCAAGAATTATAGAAAGAGGTTTAAATATATACCTGGTTATGAGCATGAAAATCAGGTTCAGCACCATAATTGCCAGAACTATTGCGCCAATAGTCAGCTTGCTGTTGAGATCAGGGGACATGGCAAGAAAAATGATTACTGCCGCAATTCCGTATGGCGTAACAACAGTAGGAAAGGCAAGCTGACTGATGGCCATATTCATGGTCGGGGTTATAACATTTTCGCCCTGTGCGGTTGCCGGCGTAAACTGCTTAATTATATTCAGAAGAGCCACGAGAAAAAGGATAACGCCCCCGGCAATTCCAAGAATAGGCAGGGGAATACCATAATTGGAAAGCATGGTCTCTCCAACCAGTCCTGCCAGCAGCAGGGCAGCAGTGGAAAAGATTATTGCGCGGATAGCAATCCGGCGGGTGAGTGCCGGAGTGGCGGCCATCGTAATTTTAGCAAAAGGGCCAATTATTTTAAATGGTCCCAGCATCAGGAAAAGGAATGTGAAGATATGCACGTTGTTCATGGCAGTGGTAGTTTTTAGATCAAAAAGTCACAATTTCCGTAAAGTCACAAGGTTAAAAGTCAAAAATAATAATAGTCCAAAGATATGTCAAATACGTTTTTGCCCGCGGCTTCATACTTTAAGACTTCAGAATCTGGACTTCAAAGACATGATAGCCCCACGGGGGCAGGTGCAAAAAAAGGTGTTTTGAAAGAAGTTCATCCCCGTCACGGTCATAAAGGGCAGAGCTCATCAGGTCACTGAAGCGTACGGTTTTACCTGCCTGGTCGGCATAATGAAGGTTAACAAAACACTGGCTGTCATGAGATGAGTAATTAACAGCAACCAGCGCCCTCTCTCCGCCTGTGCCTTTCCAGTCAAATGCCAGAAAAGAATCCCACGTATGATTTCCCTCCCAGGCGGGAATGCATTCAAGCAGATGCCAGTGGCCGTTGCGGAAGATGGGTTTCTTCAGTACGGTAAGTAACCCGAAATAAAACTTTTGCAGGACTTCGTTAACCGGTTCCAGCGGGCCACGTACCAGGTGCGGTGAGATGCGTTTCAGCCTTCCTTCAAGCTGTCCCTGGTGAAAAAATCTTAACCCGGGAGAAAAGAAGGTTATGACTGCTGCCGCTTCATGATTCTTCTGCTCAAATGTTGCGGCTGCTCGAGGTTCGTCATGATTCTCAAGGAACCTGGCAAGCTTATCCTGGTAATCAGGTGCTGCATAAAAATGTTCGCGTACGGGTCTGGCATGGCCTTCACGCAGGCGGTCATAAAGCCGTTTGTCATAGGCATAATCAAATCCCTGCTGCTGCATGGTCCACTCCATATCCCAGTAAACTTCAGCCATGAAGCAGAAGCCCGGGGCTTTCTCATGAACAGTTTTAGTTACCAGGGGCCAGAAAGGCTGAGCCCTGCGGCCCCATGTCCTTTCAAAAACCTCAGGGAGGATAAGCATTGCCATATCGCATCTTACTCCGTCGCACTGTTCAGAGATCCTGAGAAGTTCATTGGTCATAGCCTCAGCGGTTGCAGGATTGCTGTAATCGAGCTGCAGAGTATCAGGCCATCCGGCAAAGAAAGGATCACGTCCATAGGCAAGGATAATATCTCCTTCCAACCGTCTGACCCGGGTATAATTCTGAGGAGATTTTTCAAGGTCGCTCTCTGTTCCTGAAATAAACCAGTCAGGATGATCCTCAACCCACGGGTGATCAGGTCCCATGTGATTCGGGACAAAATCGAGCATCAGTTTCAGTCCCCGGTCTCTCATCCTGGTACGGAGTCGTTCCAGGGCAGCATCTCCGCCCAGGTCAGGGTGCACGGTATAGCCGGTGATGGCAAATCCGGAACCGGCAATATCATCCTCCTGCAGATCAGGCAGCGTCGATTCAAAATCGCGCCGGAACTCAGGGTTTTCACGTGAGACCTTCCTGCCGAGATCGCCTGTACACCATACACTCAGGAACCATATCCAGTCAAAGCCTGTCTCTGCCAGGCGGTCCAGTTCCTCGTCAGGAATATCATCAAGCGTAGCCCGGCGTCCAAGGTGCCGGGACAGATCAGTGAGCCATACCCTCGTGTTGATCTGGTAAAGCGACGGATAGTTTGGTTGTATCATATCGTTTCTTATATTGAAATACAATATCTGCATTTTTTTCAGAGCAGATAACATGGTTGATACTTTTTGTACACCTAATAGTATTAAAGCTGGTCCGGAACAATGAAAAAACCTCAGGAAATAAAAAATTCCTGGAAAAGGCAGGTCAGTCTGACGATGAATATTTTTATTAATTTTGAACCATCAATATTAATTTTGTCACTCATTATCGGTTACCCCTCCATTTAAAAAACTTATAAAAACCCGGATATTATGATACATCTCAACAGGCAGGTACCCGTATCAGCAATTAAGACCTTTTTTGTCCTTGTAACATTTATCGGACTTTCGGTGCAACCAATTCATGGGCAGGAGGATAGTGTGAAATACTTTAAAAACACCATTCGCTATAATATTACAAATCCGGTGCTCTTTTCAGCGAAGTTTAATGTTATCGGATATGAACGTGTGGTAAAGGACTATCAGACATTTTCAATAAATATAGGCAGGTCCAGCTTTGGCACACTTTTATTTGACAGTGACTCTCTGGAACTTATAGACCAGACTAATGATAAGGGAGTTAATCTTTCTGTTGATTATCGCTTTTATTTACAGAAACAGAATAAATACCGCGCTCCCAGGGGGATATATGTCGGCCCCTATTATGCGTATAACTTTTTTTCACGTGATTTAATATGGGATCTGAATATCGAAAATTACAACGGAGAAGTGGTAACAGGAATAGATGTCAACGCTCACTTCATCGGGGCTCAGCTTGGTTACCAGTTCGTTTTCTGGAACAGGGTTTCACTTGACTTGATACTTATGGGCCCCGGCCTGTGGCATTTTAATCTTAAATCGACACTTGACACAGACTTGTCTGCGGAAGATGAAGCCATGCTTCTTGAACAGCTGAATGGGATGTTACAGGATAAATTTCCGGGATCCGATTTAGTATTCACCGGGGAAGGTCTTGACGCAACAAAAAATTCTTCAACATCGACAATGGGCTTCCGTTACATGATCAATATCGGATTTAGGTTTTAAACAACACTGAAAACAAGCTTCCTGGTCGACGCGGCCTGAACCGGGCAGGCTGTATAAAATAGTTACGCAGGCCCTGAATGAGACCAATAGAAAAATACTCAACAATAAGTATTGCCAAGACTGCCTTAATGGCGTAATTTTATCGCAGATTTATTCATTAACGAATTAATTATAGACACATGAAAAAAAGAATTTCAATTGTTTTAATAGTTGCCAGCGTGCTTCTGCTCTGGGGATGCTACCCGCAGGGACCAGAGTATGTTGAAGATATGGATGTTGTACTGACCAAACACAATGAGGAGTACGATTTCACTGCCAAGGCAACCTATGCCATGCCTGACAAAATTGTCAAGATAACCGGAGACGTTATAGAGGGAGAGGAACCTTCATTCATTCCGGATGCAAACGCAGCTGTGATGCTGACTACGGTTGCCAATAACATGGCTGACCTGGGTTGGGTCAGAGTGGATATTGAAGATGATCCCGATGTGTTATTACTGCCTGCCGCCTGGGAAACAACCACAATCTACTACTATTATGACTACTGGTATTATTGGTACGGAGGCTACTGGGGATGGTATTATCCCTACTACCCGCCAGTTTATGCCGGTTCATACACAACAGGTACATTTCTCATGAGTATTGCTGATCCTGACATTTTATCGACTGACGGTAACCGTATCAATCAGTGGTCAGGTGCAATCAACGGCCTTCTTACAGGTTCCTTTGATGCAACTCGCATAAATGAGGCCATTAACAAGGCATTTGCCGCATCACCATATCTGAAAACCAACTAAAAAATCAATTGAAATGAAAAAGATATTTCTTGTTGCCGTTTTCTCTCTGCTGGTTGGCACGGCTTTCTCACAGTCGAATTTTACTTCTCTTCAGTATTCTGTCGGTTTTGGAACCGGAGATATGAAAGATTATATCGGCGCTGTCAGCTGGAGAGGATTTACTTTTGACTACCGGTCCTTTGTACAATCCAACATTGGCGTGGGCGTTGATCTGGGATGGAATGTGTTTTACGAGGAAATGCCTGATGCTGTTTACGAATATGAAAACATCACATATTCAGGCAAACAGTGGCGCTACAGCAATCACTGGCCAGTTCTTGTGGCGGCTGATTATTTCATGGAAGGGGATGGGCGGATCACGCCTTATGCAGGATTTGGAGCTGGACTCATGTACTCTCTTCAGAATACTGACATGGGAACGTATACATTTGAGAGGGATGCATGGCATTTTGCAATCAGACCCGAGCTCGGACTCATTATAAAGCCTGCTCCCGGAATGGGTTTAAACGTTGTCGGAAAGTACTATTACGGCTTTAAGGCTGGTGACCTCCCGGCACAGGGCTATTTTACAGTTAATTTTGGATTTGTTTTTGAACGATAATAAACTTCGGATATGAAAAAACTATTCCTTTTATCAATTATCCTGATCACTGCAGTTTCCTGCAGTACGGTCAAGGTCTCATCAGATTTTGACAAGACAGTTAATTTCGCTGACTACAAAACCTTTACCTACACGGATGAAGCATTGGCTATGCCGATCGATGACATCAACCGTAACAGGATTCTTAACCTTGTAACCGCCGAAATGGTTGCCAAAGGCTTTACCAAATCAGAGGCTAATCCTGATGTTTTGATTGACATTAATATAAAGACCCAGACACAGCAGACTGCCACTGCCACAACAAGTGGTGCGGGCGGATATGGCTATGGTTACAGGTATGGCCGGTATGGATACGGCGGAGGTTTCTCTACCACAACAATTAATTATGATACCTATACCGATGGCACGATGTTCATTGATATGATTGACGCGGCAAAGAAACAGCTTGTCTGGCAGGGCCGGGGCACCAAGACCCTTGAAGAAGATGCCAGTCAGAAGAGAAGAGAGGAAAACCTCGCATATGCCATTAAGCAGATTTTCACGCAATATCCGCCGAAAATCTAAAAAGGGGACAATTCATATTAAAATCAGCCGGCCTGGAAGTAAGTTTCCACCGGCTGTTTTTCTTTTTTAGAAGTCAAAGCTTGCCAGAAGTGAGAACCTTGTTGAGTGGCCCTTCTGTTTGTCAATGTTTGTCCTTGATCCTGTGGTGAACTCGGCGCCAAGCCTGATCGTCTCAATCGGATTATAAAAGATATTTCCTGCAAAGTATTTGCTTGACAGGAAGCTGTCGTCAGGCTCAAAGTCAAATCCCTTAATATACGATGTGCCTGCGGTGAATGAAAATTTCCAGGATGGGTTAAAAACGAACGAATAGGTCAGAAACCCTCCCCTGATTGACTTCAATCTCATTGTTTCAGCCAGGGGGTCATAGACAGCATCGAGCTGCCTTCCTCCGAAGCCGGCATAATAGTTGGCAATCCCGTCGCCAAATGAGCCTTGCGCAAAGATTGTAGCTTTACGGGTAATACTGATACTGGTGCTTAATAGGAACCCCCATCCGTACATAACATCCATCTCCGTCTGCTGGAGGTACCCTATTCTTCTGAATATTCCTGCAACCTGTACGTGACCGGGTCCGATTTCATATTTGTATCGCCCCACGATGTCGAAGTTTCCCTGTTTGTTTTTATTCGAGATAAGTGAATCGGCAGGGTTGTAATAATCAGTTTCAGGTGATTCAACTGATACCCCTGCCGTACCTTTGTCGAAGACTTTTCTTTCATACTTGAGAATGCCATGTCTCTTGCTAAGGCTGCTGTTAGGCCCTTCAAAGTCAATTGTTGTAGGCGTTGACGCGTTGTCGAGAAACAGACTCCAGCTGTACCCCATCTTGAAGTAATTCCATTCGGCAAAAGCATGTCTGAGGCGCCAGAGCGATTGACTGCTGCTGGCAAAGTCAACCTCAATGTATGTTCTGATCAGTCCCACCTTTGTGCTGGCGGTCCCCTCCATCCCGAGGCGCGATTGCCTTGCTCCCAGGTATACGCTTGACAGCCCCTCGATCTTTTCTTCACCCACAGGGATTTCATAGGGCATGAAGCCTTCGGTATTATTCATTCCCGTAAAATCATAATAGGCATTTACCCTGATGCTTCCAAGCATCTGGATCTTATACTTTGATGCTTCGAGATCATTAGGGTTCACATCTTTGGCAACCCTGCTCGTGTCAGTCCTGACCGGCTGCAAGGCGATAGTGTCAATGCGGCTTGAGAAGACGTAGACTGAGTCAGTAACAATTTTTTTTTCAACCAGGGTGATATTCAGCCTGAGGGTATCTCTTGTCTGGGCATTCCCGGCCAAAGCAGCCAGGGTGTAATTCCATATGTAGGTTGAGCCTTTTTTCAGTACCTCCCTGCCAAAGACCGGAAAGAGTCCGGGAGCGGAAGAGAAATATATTATCTCCTCCTCATTGAATACCAGATCCTTTTTCTCATGGGGATCAAGGTTGAAAATGCTCCTGTTTATCCATAAAAACAGAGGGTGCTCGGTGTTATTGATCATTTCCAGGTTGACAGCCCCCACGCTTCCTTCTCCTGATCTTTCAAAAAAATGCTGTTCACCGAAGTTAAGGGTATCTGTCACTGTTATCAATGACTCAAAGACAAACCCGATTGAGCTTGACTCGATGTCGAAGACCTCAACAAACCCGTTCTGCGGTTCGCGCGGCATAATGACAAGCAGGTTTGAACTGCCTACTGTACTCAGGACTTTTGAGTTGGTCCCGGGCGCCTGCCTGAAATTTATTTCATTCGCGGAGCTGCCAAGCCTGAGCTGGCCATACGACTTATATCCGACTGATAACAGCAGAAGAACGATAATTGTAATCCTTAATCTATTCATGGCAATTTACCAACCTGTCCTACCTTATCTTGTAACCTGAGCTAAAATAATCATTTTTTTGCTGGACAAACATCCACCCCGATCCGGAAACGTTTCGAAAAACAGTTTATGACAGGTTTTCCAATAGTAACTGGAGATGCAGGGTTGCAGAAGAAGGGAATGCCCGGGAGCTGAAAGGCGATCTCTCATGTGACTGTTACAGCTTCTCCAGGTATTTCTTTTTCAGCACTGTAAATTCAGCGACTGTTATTATCTGGGCATCGAGAAGCTCTTTTAGCTTTTTTAAATCATTTACGGCAGTGGCTTTGATAACTTCTCCGGCCGTAAATATTTCAACCTTTTTACTCCAGTCGACGTTCGTACTGTCAATCTCAGCCCTGAGTATTTTGATCTGGTTCCTCAGTATGGCCAAGCTGTCAGGCCCTGCGGGTCCTGCTGGTTCAATGATGAGAGCAACCGGCACAGCCTCGCTTGCCGGTAACAGCGGTACAGTGCCGGCTGCAGCAACCGGAACAGCGGAGGCATTGTCAGGTGCTGTTGCAGGCGCTGCCGCCACAGCCAGTACAGAAGTTGTATCTCCGGGAACCTTCAGTGTTTCAGGTGGCGGGGCATATTTCCCCAGGGCGAGGGATAAGGAATCAACTTGCAGTGTAAGATTTTTTGTGAGATTGGTGAGAGAATCAATCTGCGCGTCCCTGGGATCTGCATTTTTTGACTTTTTCTTGCCAAAAACCTGGGCATCAACCTGTACGGAGACAAGTAAAACCATCAGAAGCGTTACTAATGTTTTCATGAGTTTAATTGTTATCATAAGATTATGGTTTATCAGGAATTATAATCACTCAGATGTACTTTTTGGGGCAGTGCTTGTATATAGTTCTTGGGTACTATTCTTATCTGTGAAAAATCTTTAGCTACTTTGTGGGGGGGCTTGCCGGAAGATTTCTTTTTTGCTGATTTTTTCTTCAGCGTCCAGGTACTGATATAGATTAGAAGTAAATATATAAAAATCTCCTGAAACTTATAAAAATATCATGTGGGAAAATCATGTAAGCATATAAAGAAAGATCAATATTGCAGTTGCTTACACGTGCCAACTTATCATTTTTATGTTTATGTTTGTATATAATAAGTTCTGAAGGTATTATGTAGGATTTCTGTCGGCCATAATGTGTATTTTTTAAACAATTTAAACTCTGGAATAATGAAAAAATTTCTCGTTGTTATTCTTTGTCTCACCGGAAGCTATCTTTTTGCTCAGACCGGTCCGTCTTTACGTCTCAATGGATATGCAACCTATGCATTTGATGACAACAGTGTGGATTCATACTACTCTAACAGCTCGTATTTTGATGGCTCCCTGAAAGGCGGTTTTCAATATGGGGGTGGACTGGAGGTAATGCTTAATCCGGCCTATGGCGTTGAAATTATGTACCTGCGTCTTGATTCAGAAGCCCCGATGTATTATTGGGGTACTACAACAGAGCTATTTCAGACATTCGATATTGCGCATAACTATATTTTAATGGGTTTCAACCGTTATTTGCAGGTGAATCCCAAACTCGAACCTTTTGGCGGGTTACTGCTTGGCATGGGTGTTTACAATGTCGAAAATCCAGATAACGGGGATACAGGCAGTGCCACCAAGTTTGCCTGGGGCTTCAGGCTGGGGTCAAATATCTGGCTAAGCGAGAAAATTGGTCTTAAGATACAGGCTCAGTTGCTGTCAGCGACCCAGTCGATGGGTGGAGGCATGTATTTCGGCACTGGTGGTGCCGGTGCAGGCGTGTCAACTTACTCATCGTATTACCAGTTTAACCTGGGCGGAGGCTTGGTGTTTAAACTGAGGTAAGGCCCCCGGCATTGCAACGTTGTGAGGTTGCACTGTATGTGTTCTGTCGTTAACCCGGATGGCCTCTGACTAATTTAATTGACGACGATCAGGTTGTTGCAGGTGGGTTTTAGTTTCTTCTCAATTCAACTTGCTTTATACAGCAATGTTCATTGGGTATTACCTATTAGAGTTATTACTCATAAGCAATAAAGGAGACTAAACTTGTGAAAAACTTTAAACCTGATTCGCTGGCAGCCGGATTCTCTCCAGACCCAATACTGGTCGAGCAATCCAAAGGGCCAATCCTGACTCTTCTGAGCGAGTTTTATAAAATGGGTCCGGGTCCTTCAAGCTCACATACTATGGGCCCGATGAGAATTACATACGATTTCTATCAGAGGATAATCAAGCTCCCTGCTGAAAAGCTTAACCAGGCTACCGGGCTGAAGGTGCACCTTTTCGGGAGCCTGAGTGCCACGGGCAAAGGCCATGGCACTGACAGGGCTTCTCTTGCCGGTCTTTTGGGCAAGTCGCCTGCCGAATGCCCTCCGCAGTTTCTTGACGACCTGGCGAACAATCCTGATAAAAGCTACCCGCTCACCCTTGGCCCCAAAACCTTGAATCTTACTCTTAAGGACGTAGTTTTTGACGCTACAAAAGGAGACTTCCGCCACCCCAACACAATGACCTGCAGGCTTCTGGCAGGAAATGAAATACTATATGAACTGGAATACTACTCTGTTGGTGGAGGTTTTATTGAATGGAAGGGCTATGAAATACCCGAAAAGGGTCAGCCAAAGTATCCTTATCAGTATGCAAAGGAACTGAAGAAATATCTTATCGATGATAATATACCCCTGGGAAAGCTGTTGCTTGAAAATGAAATGGCTATCTCAGGCAAAGGTGAAAAGGAAATATGGGAGTTCCTCGATCAGGTTGCTGAAGTAATGATCCGTGGTGTGGAAACCGGACTGACAGTGGATAGTATTCTTCCCGGACCGATTAAATTGCACAGCAAGGCAGCAGGGATGCAACTGATAAAAGCTAACAAAGGTGAAGCCGGAAGAGCAATCACAACGGTGGCATCCTACGGTTTTGCCATGGGAGAGGAAAACGCCCGCGGACATATCATTGTAACTGCGCCTACCGCAGGTTCTGCCGGCATCATTCCGGCAGTTCTGAAATCACTTCGTGACATAAAAGTTCCGACACAAAAAATCCGTGAAGGTTTTCTTGCCGCCGCCGCCATAGGATATCTCTGCAAACATAATGCAACCCTTTCAGGTGCAGAAGGCGGATGCCAGGCAGAAGTTGGCGTAGGTTCTTCAATGGGTGCTGCAATGATCGCCCAGGCCCGTGGCGAAGGTCCGAAAGTAGTTGCCAACGCTGCCGAATCTGCCCTTGAGGCTCACCTTGGAATGACATGTGACCCGGTTGCAGGATACGTTCAGGTTCCGTGTATCGAACGTTGTGCATACGGAGCAGTAAAAGCATGGACTGCATATTGTATAGCCAGCGAGGAGAACCCCATGGAGCGTCGGGTTGATCTTGATACAACTATTGCTGCCATGGCCCTGACAGCTAAGGAAATGAATTCAAAGTACAAGGAAACATCAGAAGGAGGACTTGCAGTATCGGTTGTACTCTGTTAATGTTTTTTAGCTTCACAAAAAACAATATTATTTTGAGTAAGAATACCAGGTTGGCTGCAGTTGCCTGGCTGCTGTGGCTGTTCTATTTCTTATCTGTCAGCGGCGGATTCCACAAGTCTTTGGGCACAACCTTGGGAATTTCCGGATCCTTTTCATATGCCGGCGTCATTATCTGGACATTGTTCTCGTTAAAGACATCAAGGATATTCTGATGCAGGAGGGTATAAGTGCGCCTCAAATGTGACACATCATTGCAATAAGCGTTGATCTCATAGTTAATGGCAAAGTCTCCAAGTGAGAGCTGCAGTACGTATGGGGGAGGCTCTTTCAGCAATTCCTCCGTGCGGTCCGCAGCTTCCTTCAGCATGGCTTCGACCATGCGCCAGGGCGTTTCGTAACCGATGCCTACAACGGTATGAATGATCAAACCCTGCTCCCTCGCTTTTTTGCTGAAATTGAGGATATTACTGTTCAGCATGGTTGAATTTGGGATAATAACTTCCTCATTCTTAATGGTTCGCAGGCGGGTTACCAGCACTTCCTGCGCTTCTACAAAGCCAACCTGATCACCCACCTGGATACGGTCACCCATTTTGAATGCACCCCTGTAGGTCATGAAGTAACCGGCTATCAGATTTGAGATGAATGAAGAGGAACCAAGCGAAAGCAACACTCCGATAAAGACAGAAATTCCTTTGAACGCAGTTGAGTCTGAGCCGGGGATATAAGGAAATGCGATAATCACCGCAAATATGATCACGAAGACCCTGAATATCCTGTATGTTGGCATTGCCCAGTCAGGATCAAATTTCCTGAAGACTATCCCGCCTTCCTGAATTCCTTTAAACAATAATCTGCTTAGCTTTAGCAGGTACCTGACAATAAAGTACAACACAACCAGAAATGCCAGATCAGGTAGGAAATGAAGTATGCCCTTTCCCATTGAAACAAAGGGATCGCCCAGAAGCTTCAACACATAGGTTGACACATTCCTCGTCCAGGGGAAAAGACCAAGTATATAATTGACTGAAAAGGCAACGAAGACGACAATAATGACAATTTTGAGTAACCGTATTACAGAGTTATAGATTTTCCATATCTGGTTTGCACGGATCAGGCTGAACGATTGGGTTTCAAGGGTTTCAATCCTTGAAGTGATGCGTTTCTGAAAAACATTGTTGATCAACCTGAAGAGCCACAGGATCAGCATCAGAATCAGTGCCTGAATTAGAAGTGCGACCAGGGCATTGATTGATTTTTTTATTAACACTGGGCGGTTCCGGTCGTGCCGGTAAAGCTTCATTGCCTCCGAGGTTTTTTGCTTGATTATAAGAGCCAGGGTTTCCCGGCTTATCTGCTCCACCTCAGCATCCTGGTCATAAACATTTATCAGGAAATTCACCCCGGCATATACCGCCAGGTGATCCCCTTCAGTAATTAACTTCACGGAATCAGCTGAAACGGTCTGGTCTGCAGCAGCGTTTTTTATTCTTTTGCTTACTGCCTCTGCTCTTTGTTCAGCTGTAAAGGATGACATTCCCCTGACGTTGAACAGCACTTTCCCGTCAACCTTTACCGGGGCCAAAGGCTGCTGTATGCCCGGAAACTCAGGATCAGAATCAAAGTTATCCTGTGCGCCTGAACGGACAGGAATTAAAAGCAGCACACAGATAATAAGGGCCGTGACGGTTTCTTTCCGGATCGCTCTTTTTGTATGCATTCCCGCAAGACGGATCATAGTCTCACATATCTGAGTTATTCCGTTTTTGCTTCAGCTTTCTTCGCACCGATAGGGATGGAAAAATAAATGTACCATGAAGAAAAATTCTGCGATTTGCCCGGATTATCTATCAGAGGATCAACCAGTCCGTAATAGTAACGGACCCCGAGCTGGGCGCTTTTTGGGATTTTTTTGTTCAGTTTCAGTCCTGCACCGCACATTATGCCGGCGTCAATTCGCTTGTAATTATCCGAAATATCCAGCTTATAAGTCAGATCGTCTTCATCAATAAGGGTGTTTTTAAACTCATCGTATCCTTTGGTTCTGAGTGCAAGCATGGGGCCTGCCTCAATATGAAATCTTTCCGCGAACCGGTATTTCAACAGAATGGGTACGCTGAAATTATTTATTTTCCTTGTCACATAACCGTCCGAGAATTGCTCATCCATATTCTCGTTATCGAGTGAATAAGGATTCAGTTTATCCGCTCCCTGGTTTGATTTAACTATTACCCCGGTATGAAGCATCAGTTGATTTTTGATTTTAATATCAAAGTAAAACCCCAGATTAAAAATAGGGAGATACTTACTGGTTTCGAGGTTTGAGATGTTTGCAAAGTTCACCCCGCCGTCGAGGCCGAATTCAAGATTTGGGCTGTTCAGTTTTTCACCGAATAACAGTGAGATCAGGACCTGCGAATTAGCTGAGTAAGCAACAAGCAGAAAGGTGAAAAGCAACAAGATTTTTTTCATTATATGCAGTTATTAAAGTCCAAAACGATATTGTACCATTCCTATGACCTGTGTCCTGCTTCCAAGAAAACCTGCCTCAGCACGGAGCATAAAATGCTTATTGATCTGGTACTGCGATCCGACAACGAAGTTCCACATGTCCTTTGGACGCTTGTTGAGTGAATATTGAACGGTGGCGGACTCTTCGTCATTCAGTGCACCATCCATGCTTACAAGCAAATTGGCAGAAGTTTCAAGTGCCCGGTTAGCTGTTTCGTATTTTGCCTGGTTGATCGGGTTTGCCTGTTCAACAGGTGTCAGTCCTGTCCACCATTCATCAACCGCTATCTGCGTTTCAGCCACGTTTTCCATGCCAGCGTCGACCTTCTCCTGTAACCCTTCGGTGGGTATTACTTCACTCAGCAGTATTGAGCCGTTTGTTTCCGAATTGAGATGCAGCCTGAATCCTCCCACCCACAATGTAATATTGCTCTGAGGATTATTTTTGAACTTAAAGGACTTTCCCATGCGGGGTCCGAATACAAATGTCATTACAGGCTTATCAAGGGAGCTTATACTTTGCCAGGTGACGTTCATGTCAAGTGCCATAAACCCTCCACCAACACCAAACGTCGGAGTCATGCCGAAACCAAATCCTGTAGCGTCGAATTCCGCCTTTGTTGAAAAACTGGCAACCTCGTTCCATACATTATTTGCATCCGGAACCCACACACCTGCATCAATTGCCGTGGAGGTTTTAGCCTTGGACATCAGGAAGTACACATCAAGAAACGGGAACAACCAGATATCAGGCCTGATGTTGAACCCGTAGGCAGTCGATGTAGCATCATTAAAACGGACAATTTCATTGAGGTCATACATCGGCCCATTGTTGAAACCGACAAACAGATCCTCTATGATTATTGCAGATTCCTGCCACATATAACCCAGGCTAACCCCTGCCGAATAGGGCAGGTCATACCCCCTTGCAGTAACCTGAGCCCCAAGGATAGGCAGGGCATAAGGGTATTCAGTTGCCTTCAGGCTGTCACTAAGTTCCTTGTGTTTTTGACCGACAACTTTATTGGAATAAGTCTGTGCATTCAACTGTGCGGTTACAAACAGAACCACTATGGCAATAGAAACAAACTTTTTCATGGTGATTTTGGTTTTTTGTGATGCTAAATGTACTTTAACTCTTGTCTGTGCACAATACCCAGCAGTGAGTATTTTAAATTTTATCTGATATATCAACTGCATCAGTCTTCCCCTGGTTATTCAGCTTGCTTTAAAAAATCGAAAACAAAGCCGAAATAAGCCGACAACGCCCAGTAACGGACCTGAACCTGGCTGGTTGTTACACCGGTAAGGGCCATCTGGTTATCGCTTATGTACTCCACGGGCTCAGTGAGGTTGAAGATCTGTTCCTGGTCGTTGGCACGCCCGTGTGAAAACTGCATACCCAGGGTAATTGAACCTCTTTTAAAGCTGTAGTTTATCCCGCTGTTGAAGTGATATACATCGAAAACATAGAATGTATGACTGTTGTAATAAGGAAAATTCCGGTCATCAACAGGATCAAGATAATTGAAATCGGTTCTGAATCCTCCGGAATAGACCATTCTGTCACTGATGACCGTTTTGAATGCCACGCCTGCATTAAGTACCGGTTTGTGACTGGTGGTAAATGTCAGCCATTCATCAGGTTCAACAGGACTGTAATTATAACCGTCCTCTCCGGGGTCGTGATTGGCTTCAATGTAGTCAAAGGATTTCAACCCGAAAAAGTACTCAGCCGTAAAGAGTATAAAAGTATTCCCTGAATGTGTTGTATAGTTTGCCCCGGCAGCAATTGACAAAGGATCCCTGAAATGTGCAGGACATTGCTTCTGACGTCCACCGTAATATAAACCGGATCCATCGTGATTGCCGGCTTCCGTGTGAATGTTGGAGTACTCATATTGTTTTACCACTGTGCCGTCTCCGAAGATCTTCACCGACGGAAGATTGATGTTAGCTCCGAAAGTCCACGAATCCTGCCTGAACTGCAAGCCCAGCTTTGTAATGAGCCGCACATCAAACATATTATACCTGAGGTGATAGCTGGCTTCTGAGAGGTATTGAGGGTCAGGGTCCTGATCCGGTGCTGTAAAAGCATTGACTGTGACCAGGTTATAATACTGGTCATCCTTATAGGAAATCAGGCCGGAAAAACCAAGAGCAAGTTTGTCGGATATTTTATAGCCAAAGCCTGCACCTCCGTAAAAATCCTGAAATTTTGTACGAAGATAATAATCAGCTGTATACTGCTCATTACCGGGGTTTGAGGCAATAATGTCACTGGTAAGCGAAGTGCCCTGATTGATCTGCATATAATAGTTTGCTTTCGTGAAATATGCAAGTTCAATCGTAAGGTCAGGATTATTTTTCGGGTTAAGGGTCAGTGTGACTATTCTTGGATAGATATCGGCCTGCAACCTGTTGGGAGAAAAATCTGTACCCAGGGCATTTTTGGCATTGTAAAAATATGCAGAAGCAAGGTTGGCTGACAGTGACAGGTTGTTCTTCGTCATTTCGGTGATGGTGGCCGGATTGTAGAATATTGCAGCAATCCCGCCCTGACCTGCGACCACAGCTCCCGACAGAAGGGCAGCCTCGGAGTTCAGGTTCTGATCCCAGTACCTGCTTCCCTGAGCCAGCGAGGTCAGGTTACTGAATGCAATCAGGCCAATACATAGAATTATCCTGAGAATCGGCGTGCGCATATCAGTCCTGGTTTCCCGTGTCTGTACTTCGGAATGATATCTCAAGTTCAGCATGCCGTTTGATAAGATCAATTTTCTTTATTTCAACCTTTTCGACCTTTTTACTGGAGCGCGAAGATATATCGCTGAGGAGTTCCCGGATTTTGTCGGGAGCCAGCAATTCAAGCCTGTCATAAACCAGTGTGGCAGTGCTGTAAGCTCTTTTGTTAAAGAAGACTTCAAGAATGAAAGTTGACAGGATAATGATTGAGTTAATGACAATCATACCGCGTACCGGATTATAGAAAGTCGCCATGGCATTTATCACAGAAACCCCTATCACGGTAAAGAAATAAGTCATGTCTCTCATTGAAAGGTTACTTGATCTGAACCGAAGGATGGCAAAGATGGCAAAAAGGCCCAGGGCCATTCCCATCTGGATCTCTACCGATTTAAGCAGGATGCAGACCAGGAAGATCATTATACCCATCTGGAAAAATGAGAATACCTTCCGCTCATTCCTGGAGTATCTGTAATAGATAAGCCTGATGACAATAAAAAGCACCAGCAGGGTTACAAGGAAGTGTAGCAATACACTCCATATCGGATCTTGTTCAAACATTGAGGATAATGTCATGGCGTATGATATTTAAATTGTCATAGATTCTTGCATTCACTTTTAAGGGAATACAAAATACTGTTTCTTTTATCAAACATACTGAAGAATTCGTCCAGATATCTGGTCATGTCCTTTTTGGCACGTTCATCAAGGTATTGAAACTCCCGGATCACATTATAGAAAGCATCCTTTTTTGCAGTAAATTCCTGAAGGGCATCCATGAAGGTCGCTTCATCCCTGCAAACTCCCTGGTAAATTCGTTCACGGACAGTTTCTATTCCCAGTCCCTCCACAGGAATAGCATAGCTCGCATTAACAAATCCGCTGTAGTCAAAATCATACGGGATAATCAGTCCAAGGTTCTGTCGCGCCGCATTCGGGTCTGACAGTACTTTGCAGTTATGCTGATTTGGCACTGACCAGTCTGTATTGCCAATCATATAATTAAAAATTGCCATCCTGTCCATCATTTCAGGGATTATATTCGTTTGATTCAGAGATGTTACATCGACCGGTATGGCATTGATACGTTCAGCAACCAGGTCGAGGGGCTCGATGAAGAACGCATATGAGCTGATCGGCTTGCTTTCCTTGAATGTGTTGATATAGGTTATATTAACCAGTCTTACCCTGAAACTTGTATCAGTAAGAACACTGTAAAGCTTATAAACGAGATACTCCCTGAAAAGATAATCCTCATTTCCTGACATACAATGGGTCACCATTTTGATTTTTCCTATCTTGCTCAGGTCTTCCTTATTGAATTCAGTTTTCTTGAAATTCAGGGCGATGGGAGGAAAGGCACAATGCCCGTTACGGAATTCACCCCGGGTTTTAAGCCTGATATTCTTGTTTATGGAGTCATCCTTGCTGATATGATATGTCATGACGGCATCCATGTATTCATCCTTAGGTTTCTTCCTTTTGTAGGCTGTGACATCAAACCTCAGGGATAAATTCAGTATTTCGTCCCCTGTAAAAAGCCCGAAGTCAGCTATTGTATCGGTGGCGGAATATCTTTCGGCTGGATCGTCCTGGGCTTTCACCGGATTAAAAGAGAATACTATCAATAAAATCACGAAACAGTAAATTTTCTTCATCTTTCTGTGCTTTTTGATTATCGGGCCAATGAATGTTGCTAATTCAAATATATGAATATTTATTTTCGTATAACTCTATTTAAGATACTATTGCTGAAATCACACCTGAGAGTCCGGTTTCCCCGATTGCCGGGCGTGGTGGTGCTTGGCTAATCTGGAAAGAGATAAAAAAAACCGGGCTGATCAGCCCGGCTTTTTTATTTCCTGTAATCAGTATTTACTTGACATCCGGAAGAGGAAGCTCTTCAAGAAGTGTAACTCTTATTCCGCTGAGAATATAACCCTCAATCTGATAGAACTGTGCGGCAACCACAGGATTGGTGGCCTTTTTTATCTTCTTGTAGTAGGAAACAATCAGTTTATCCGTGCTGGCTGGCGAGGGAAATGATATCAGTCGTCCATTTGTCAGCTGATTCGTTAGTCATTTTATCATAATTGTTTGCATACTCTTCCAGCAGTGCAATTCTTTTTTTACCTAAATCCTTGCGGGCTGTTTCATATGCATCATAAAGTGCCCAGAATGCATCAGCCTGAGCCGGGTCGACCTTTACGAATTCAGCAATCATGGCTTTCTTTTCCATCCCGAAAACAGACTGCATGAGATCAATTTCTTCCTTGTTTGTCTGAGCATTTACAAACGTAAATGTGCAAATTGCCAGTAATAATAAAGTAACTTTTTTCATTGTGCTTTAATTATTAATATTTAGGTCGCAAATGTAATCCATTTATGTAAAAAATCAAACTGAGAACGAAATATATCTTAATTTTGAAAAAAGCCGTCCCTTCATGTATTTAAAAAGGATTATAACTTTTTTCAAATACTTTTTTCTTAGCCTTGCCATACTTTTCATTCTGATTGTGGCAGGAATTAATCTGCCGTTAAGTCAGCGCCTGATTACAGAAAACGTGAACAGACTTTTACTGAGTAAGGGCATACCTGCAAGCGTGGATAAGCTGACACTGCTGATCAACGGGAAAGTGGGAGCAGACAATCTTGAGATGCTGGGGGCAGGAGGCGACACTGTAATATATGCTGGAAAAGTAAGGGTTTCGGCAAGGGTTATACCCCTGATATTCGGGAATGTGAAAGTCAGCAGCATTTCAATCAGCGACGCAGTAGTTCATATAAAAATGGATCCGGAAACAGGTAAACCTGACTTTCTCGCCTTGCTCACGAACGGTGGGAAACCTGCTGAGAAACCGGCAGAGGCAAAGAAAAAAGCAGGAAAAAAGTGGAATATCAGTGTTGGTTCTGTCAACCTGAAAAATGTTCGCTTTACATACGATGATGCTTTTCATGGAATATATATCAATCCGGCAGTCGGCAAAATTTCATTGAAACTTGATTATCTGTCGCTTTCTGAAAGGAAGGTCTATGTTTCTGTTGTTGAAATAGCGGGAGTTTATGGCGGTATTACCCTTGAAAAGAAGCCCTACCGGGAAAAGGATCAGAGAGAGAAGACTGCGCCGGCCTGGAGCTTTAAGCTTTCAAATGCTGACCTTAGGGAAATAAGCTTCTTTGTTCATCAGCCTGATGACAACCGGAGGATGGAGTATGAGCTGCCAAAGAGTGATATTTCCGATGCCTCATTAAACCTGGGGGATCATGAAATTGCAGTTAAAGAACTCCTCCTTAAGGAACCGGCGATGCGGTTGTTTTCCGCTTCCTCAGACAGCAACAGGAAGCCCGAGGCGACGGCTAAGTCACCGGGTAGCTTTCCCGGACCCTGGAATATAAGCGGTGGTGATTTAAAAATATCGGACGGTTCCATTCAGACAGGTGATTACAATAATCGTTCTGGCGAGGCTGCCGCAGATGCCCATTTTAATATAGATGGGTTAAATACTGCACTGAGGAATTTAAGGCTTAGCAGCAAGGAAGCAGGGTTTAATATGAATACGCTGTCGTTCGGATTGGGTAACGGGTTTCAACTTGAAAGGGGCGAGGTTGTTTTTGACTCCGATTCGACTGGTAAAAGTGGGCTGGATGCAAAATTCAGAACTGCTTCGAGCAGGTTCAACATGGAGATACAACTCGGTAAAAAGCTGGCTGAGCTTATGGAATCATACAGGACAGTGCCCTTTTCATTAAAAATTGACGATACACAAATTTCTGCAACTGACATCCGTGCATTTCTTCCGGGCAGGAAAGAATTATTTTCAGAAAGGCTTGGTGAGAATTCCGTTCTGAGAATTGACTGCAGCGCTTCCGGTACCGCAGATTTACTCAACTTAGAGAATTTGACCCTTACTACTCCGGCTGGAATAACCTTTTCAGCTTCCGGGGAGCTTGCCGGAATAACAAATCCTTCCTCTGCACTATGTTCTTTAGACTTCAAAGCAGAAAATATCACAAGTCCGAGACTTACCGAACTGATACAGATATCAGGATCATCAGTGAAACTGCCGGATTTTAATACACTTGCAATCAGGGGGACTATTTCAGACAGCCTTTCTTCACCTGAATTCCTTGTGGCACTGCAGACATCTTCAGACAGTGTCACTATCCGCGGTTCTGCGAATTTGTCGGATAAAAAATATTCACTGGTCGTTAATGGTTACAGCGAACAGCTGGGTACACTAACCGGAGTTAAGGATCTTGGTCATTTTTCGGGGGCCATTCATCTTGACGGGAAGGGGTTTATGCCTGCAACTATGAAATATAAGGGCGGAATTGTAGTGGATTCCGTACTGTTCAGAAATTATAATTACCATGATATCAAAGCAGAGATCGCAGGCACCGATGGTCAGCACAGGTTCACGGTTACCACCGGTGATCCGTCATTAACATGCGACCTTGGCGGTACTGTAAGCTTTGGCGAATCCCTGACGGGGGCAAGCATCACGGGTTCGTTTACGATTGATGCCGGGAAGCTAAATCTGTACGAGGGCATTCAGGTCGGAGGAATGCTGGATGCTGTTTATGATAAATCACCGGATGGCATGACGGGATCGGTTTCCCTGAAAAACCTTGCGCTGAGTTCGGTTGAAGGCACTGAGCTGCTGGAGAATCTGTCACTTTCATATCAGTCCTCCGATACCCTTCTGGCTGGAAGAGTCCAGTCTGACTTTATGGAAGCCACTGTGCGTATCATGGGCTCGGCCGATGACATAAAAAAAGCATTCAGCCAGGGGAAACTCAGACTTGCTGCGATTGTCGATTCCACTGTAAGCAACAGGATTCCTATTATTTCGCTTTTACCTGAGACGTCGATCTCATTAGAAGCATCATACGACCCGATCATCGGGTTATTGCTGAACGACAGTCTTTTCAGCTACAATAAGGTCTCTGCCATCCTGACAAAGGAATCATCGGGTAATGCAAGCTCAGAGATATCCATAGACCGGTTTAGTCTTGGCAAGGGTGGGTGTTTTGGCACAACACTTCACTTTGCAAGCGTCCCCGACACAACTTCTCTCACAGTGAGTGCTGACAGCATAAGATTAGGGAATATCAGACTGGCTGACTTTGTTGCTGACGTCGCCACCACGATGGATACTGCCCTGTACAGCCTTAAGGCGAGTGACAGAAATAACCGGTTGATATATGATATCGGTGGCTCTGTCCGCAGAAGCGGAGATAAAATACTGATGAGCGCCACGCAGCCGGAGTGGTTGCTGAACGGTTTCAGGTGGACAATGGAAAAGGGGGATTTTCTGGTGATGGACCCTGAAAAGGGCGACTTCACTGCAGATTTGCATTCTACGAACGATCAAAGCACAATTGACATTCACGGCAGCAAACTGGAAAAGATTTACATCGAGTTTCTCGACGTCTGGCTGAATATGCTTCTGGTGCCGGGTATGAACGTAAACGGTTATGACGGAGGGATCACCGGAAAGGTCGAATATTCCGGCAATAAGAGAAATGTTTACGGCGGCCGGATTGATGTCAGGGAGCTGAAGACTTCTGAACAGAAGATAGGCGACCTTAACCTCGCAGGCCGGTTTGTCTATGATACTCTCGGCACGACCGAAAGCGATGTCAAACTGGTGCTGAATGACACTTCAAGCCTTAACATTGCCGTCAGGCTGGGAAACAAGGACAACAGAAACGGGATCAGGACAGAGTTTTCATCCATGCCCCTCGATATATTCGAATCATTTGTCAAAAAATATGTTAGCGGACTGACAGGCGAGATCAGCGGGAAACTGGATCTCCTGTCACTAGATAACAAGCCTAGCATGAATGGTTCAATAAGCATAAAAAACACGTCTTTGAAGCTGGTGCCTGTGAATGCCTTGTTCTACCTGCAGGATGATGTCATCAGGCTTGAGGATAATATGTTGTATTTCGACCAGTTTACTATACTTGATTCCACGCATAACAAGCTTGAACTGAACGGAAATATCAACCTGTCCAACCCCGATAATATACTTGCAGATCTGCAGGTCGCTTCAGACCGGCTCCAGGTCATGAACACCACACAAAAGGATAATCCATCATTCAACGGATCAATCTTTGTAGACTCAAAAATAACCATTAAAGGCCCGCTTCAGAGTCCTTCCATAGCAGGAAGCATAGTTCTCGCTGACGGAACAGTCATAAACTACCGGTACATGGAAAATATGACTGTCTCAGAGACACAAAAAACAATCACCTTTGCCAGCCTTGACCAGGATACAGTAATTACCGATGCAAAGACGAACAGGACAAATCCGCTGTCAAAATCCCCAGACATTGATGCAACCATCGAAATAGATCCCAGGAGTCTTTTCAGCTTTCAGATCTCCAGAGGTTTTGACATAGGGGTCAAGATAACGGGAGGCGGTTCCCTGGCCTATGCACTTATGCCGAATAAGGTGATTAACCTGAGCGGTACCTACTCTATTAATGAAGGCAGTGCTGAACTTAAACTCCCCGGATGGCCACGCAAGGACTTTGCAATAACGCCGGGAAGCTACATAAAATGGGACGGACAGCTTGATGACCCTGAACTTAGTCTGGAAACAACAAGCAAAGTAAGAGGTTCGTATTTTAATCCGGTTGACCAGCAAAACAGGGAGGTTAATTTTCTGGTCAATATGAAACTGTCTGACAGGTTATCACAAATCGAGATTCTTTTCGATGTCAGCTCCCAGGATCAGTATATAACAACAGTGTTCAACTCGTTATCGAAGGATGAACGAATGAAACAGGCTATAAACCTGCTTCTGTTTGAACGGATTGAACTTCCCAATCTTTCTAGCTCGTCAGACTATGTCACGCAGCAGATAAATCAGTTCTGGGAGTCGCAGGTTAACCAGATCACAGGTGCTATCTTCAAGAACGTTGATGTTTCATTCGGGATTGACACATTCACAGGTACCACCGAAGGAGGTGCCGAGGACACATATACAAGTTTTACATATGAAGTAAAAAAAGAGTTGTTCAAGGACCGCGGTTCTGTTCTTGTCTCGGGTCGTATGAATGATAACAGCCCGGCGAGTCAGCAGACCAGCAACGTCATTGAAAACTTCATTTTTGAATACGCACTTGATACTGCCCGTACCAAATATGTAAAAGTGTACAGGCAGCAGAACTATGAGGACTTGCTTGAAGGTGAGGTCACCAAGTCAGGTGTCGGCTTTATTTACAGGAAGAGCTATGACAAACTGAGTGATATATGGAGGCGGAAGAAAAGTCAGGCATCAGGCAGTAGGCAGTAGGCAATAGTGAGCAAGGAGCATGGGGAGTAGAGCATGGAGTGAATTTATGATTAAGACAAGACTGATACATATTATCCTGATTATTGCTGCATTTATGATGCTGGCCGGATGTTCAAATACAAAGTACCTGACCGGTGATCAGTTGCTCTATACCGGGAGAAAAATAGTCTACATCACCGATACCACTGATACAAAGGACTTTCATGTGAAGCAGGTGGCGGAATCAGTCACTTCCTTTAAACCAAACAACTCAATCGGAGGCAAGAGGATATTACCCCCGGTGGGCCTGTGGGTTTTTAACAGCAGGAAGACGGACGATACCACAAAGTCGCGGGGATGGTTTTACAAAACGCTTGCCAAAGAGCCGGTGCTTGTATCTGTTGTCAATCCTGAGATGCGATGCCGGAAGCTGGAATCTGAACTGTTCGGCAACGGATACTTTCATGCTGCTGCAAAGTATGACATTGATACAGCTGCGAAGGATCCGCGGAGAGCAGGTATAGTCTATTATGTAAAACCCGGTACGCCATTCGTGTATAATGAAATTTTATTTGCACCTCCGGCAGACGCCGTTGACACTATAATAAACGGTTTTCAGCCAGCACTGGCCATAAAGTCCGGTGAAGTATTCAATCTTGAAAAAGCCAGGGCACAAACAAAAAAGATCACAGACCGGGTGCTTGAAGGTGGTTACTTTTATTTCAGCCAGGCTAATATAAAATATACTGCCGATACTGTTCGCAAGCCTTATAATATTGACCTGCTGATAGGGAAAACCCTTGACCAGACGCCAAATGCCGGCAGCAAATACTTTATCGGCACGATCACTGTCAGGATTTCCGTTGAGGGTGACATGGCCGGTCTTCAGGTGACGGATGACACTGTCATCTATGATGGTATCAGAATAATTTCAAAGGGCATGCCTTTCAAACCGGCCGTATTTTCGCGGTCTGTTTATTTCCGTGAAGGTGACAGGTATTCGCTGTCGAAGCATAGGCAGACAATGACCCATCTGAACAGCTACGGTGTCTTCAAATTCATCAATGTCCGGTATATGCCTGATCACGACAGTCTGGTCAAGAGGCTGGATATGCTGATAGAGCTGACACCGGCTAAGGAAATAGGGCTTGACCTTGAAGCAAACGTTGTAACCAAATCAACCGGGTTCTCCGGTCCCGGCTTTTCAGCTACGCTGTCTCACGGAAATCTTGCCAGAGGAGCCAATAAGCTTCAACTCAAGCTCGACGGAGGTATGGAATGGCAATGGGGCAGCTCCTCTCCCAGCGCATTGGGGACATTTTCATACAACGTCGGATTATCATCATCAATAACCTTTCCGAGAATGCTGCTGCCTTTCGGACTTGTCCGTGAAGGCCGCTTCAATCTCCCGCAGACGAGCATAACCATGGGGTTTGAATTTTTGAATAAGATCCAGTATTACAGGATGGGCTCTGTGAACCTGGGTTTCGGATATCAGTGGAAAAAACCGGAAAGGATAACACATATCTACTATCCCATATTTGTGAATTCAATTAACCTGCGTGAGACCACTCCTGAATTCGACTCACTGATGAATGCCAATCCATATATCAGAAAGAGTTTTGAAGAGCAGTTCATTGTGGGAATGAAGTATGATTTCATTTATGATAACAGCATCACGAAGCAGCCGCACGGCTTTTATTTCCAGGCAGGCGTCAGCACGTCAGGTAACCTGCTGGGACTGTTTAAAAGCATATCTTCTGATGAAGAAGAAAGACCTTATACTTTCAGGGGAAGCGTCTATTCCCAGTTCATGAAACTCACTTCGGATGTGCGTTATTACAGGAATTTCAGGGAAATGAGTTTTGCTTTCAGGTTCTATTCAGGTGTCGGGATACCCTACTCGAATTCGGTCGTTATGCCTTATGTTGAACAGTTTTACAGCGGCGGATCGAACAGCATCAGGGCTTTCATAGCACGTTCAGTTGGTCCGGGAACCATCAGGACCGAGGAGGATGCAGAGATAATAGACCAGACCGGGGATATCAAGCTGGAAGGCAATTTCGAATTCAGGTTCGGGATCAGCAAGATTCTCCGCGGCGCATTATTTCTTGACGCAGGAAACGTCTGGCTGCTTAATCCGGATGAAACCAGGCCAGGGGCCGAATTCAGTTTCAGCACCTTTGCAGATCAGCTGGCAGTAGGAACCGGAGTAGGATTAAGATTTGATTTTAGTTTCTTCGTACTGCGAACAGATTTAGGTTTCCCGCTTCGGACCCCATATGTTGACAATGGCTCAAACTGGATTCAGCGAGGATCTGATTCATGGCATGATAAGGTCTTCAGCCTGGCTATCGGGTATCCGTTCTGATCCGGAAATTGACAGGGAACTTAAATACTGCACGTGATAAATATTTGACAATGTTTGTACTACATTTGTATTGGGAACAAATTCAAGAAATAAAAATATGTTAAGTGTTTCTTTAAGTAAATCCGGATTGCTGGCCTTCCTGGCAATAATGATTTTAGGCGTTCCTGTTTCAGTTGTCGGGCAGGATACCATCTCCTTCAGTTCCGGTGCTGAGTGTCCGCAGAAAGATTTGCCTGATGTGATCCGGGCGGCGAGGCATAAGCCTCCTAAAGTCAAATCCGAATCAACAGGCTCTCTGCTGATCGTACCCGTGATTGGCTCCAATCCTGCTACTGGATTTGTTTTCGGTATCGGAGGACAGTATGCTTTTAAAATGAAGGGCAGTACTCTCTATTCCAACTTCAATGGCTCTGCACAGTACACAACAAAGAACCAGATGATCCTCATGCTGAAGAACAGCATATACACAAAAAACAATGGCATCTTTTTAACCGGTGACTGGCGGTATTTACTCTACTCACAGT
Organism: uncultured Bacteroidales bacterium; assembly: GCA_963780735.1. GTDB lineage: Bacteria > Bacteroidota > Bacteroidia > Bacteroidales > VadinHA17 > SR-FBR-E99. Next base: position 767,341 of record CAWADB010000006.1, on the reverse strand, counting down.
CAACATACGGGTTAGGCACAACAGCGCCTGAGGGAGGAATACTTGACTATCAGTATGGCCTCTGGGGCACTGCAACTACAGATGACTCGCTGTCTCAACCCATGAAATTCACTTTTGCCAGGTTCCATCAGTCGGCCTCCTTCAGAATTACTGAAGGCCTTTATGCAGGCGTCGGTTTCTTCTATGACAGTTATTCCAAAATAGAAGATCAGAAACTCAGCCTGGTACCCGGTGATACAGTCCTTACAAGTCATTATTTATACAACACCCACTACGGCTTCAGTACAACAAAATACTTCTCATCTGCTCTGAATGTCAATGTGCTGTATGACAGCCGCGATAACATGCTCAATGCATTTAAGGGCATATATGCTATGGCCAGCTGGCGGGGATCATTTGAGTTTCTGGGGAACGATGTAGGCGGAAACTTTTTTCAGCTGGAGTGGAGAAGTTTCCACAGCTTTTCAGAAAGAAATCCAAGGCACCTTCTGGCATTCTGGGTCATGGGGAACTTTACCCGCGAAGGTCAGTTTCCGTATATGATACTTCCCGCAACTGCTTATGATCAGAGAGGCAGGGCCGGGAGAGGCTATACCCAGGGCCGCTTCAGGGGAGCAAACATGGTATACGGTGAGGCAGAATACCGCTTCCCGATCTCAAAATGCGGAGGGATACTGGGTGGTGTGCTGTTCCTCAATGCAACCACCGCCGACAACAGCACACTATCGGTTAACCTGTTTGAATCGATCAAACCGGGCTATGGCGCAGGATTACGAATCATGGTCGACAAGCGCTCGCGTACCAACCTGGCCGTTGATGTCGGCTTCGGTCAAAAATCATTTGGCTTCTATCTTGCAGCCTCCGAGGCCTTCTAGCAATGCAAATCATCACCATTTTCCGGATGGTGATCATATTACGGACTTTTATCTGTCAACAGGAAATGCCTCATGCTTTGGCCATTGACGTGGTTTTTCCTCAATATTTTTCATTACCACTTCAACTGCTTTCATCAGCTGCGTATCAAAGCCTTCTGAGTACTTCTTTGAGTCGACATCAATTATGATATCAGGAGTCACGCCTTCGTTTTCAACCACCCATTCACCCTTTTCATTGTATATCCGGTAATCAGGTGCCGTTATGCCGCCGCCGTCAATAAGGTCGATGAACATTGAAATTCCTACCAGTCCGCCCCATGTGCGGGTGCCAATGATCGGCCCCATGTTGTTCCAGCGGAATTCATACGGCAGTTCATCTCCCCCGGAGCCTGCATACCTGTTGGTGATCATTGCCATTTGAGCCTCCACTGCCAGGAAGGGTGATGCCTGATCTGCTGACTGTCTGCGTGTCCAGTAACTGTGAGGCTTCTTCAGAATTCTCTGCAGGAAGATCTCGGGATCAAGGCCGCCTCCGTTGAAACGTCCGTCAAGGATCAGCCCTTCTTTCTTTGTCTGCGAGTAGAAGTACTTTGGAAAATCCGTTGCCGATGCGTTATATGTATCGGGGAAGTACAAATAGCCTATTTTCCCACTGCTGGCTTTGTCAACAATCAGACGGTTTGATTCGATCCAGTCCATATAGCGTATGTTGCTTTCGCTGCTTACCGGTTCAACAACCACCTCGCGGGCCCCTTCCAGGGCAGGTTTAGAGTTAACGGTAAGGGTGACCTGTCTCCCTGCCAGCCCGATAAAATAGCTGTATATCTCCTTATCTGCTTTAATTTCAGTATTATCTACCTTCAGCAGGTAGTCACCTTCATTGATATTAATTCCTGGTTTTGCAAGTGGTGGCCATGTCTCCCGTGACCAGTCCTTCTCCCTGAATATCTTTTTGAACCGGTATAGGTTATTCTGAAGGTCAGCGGTATAGTCTGCACCAAGCATTCCCACATTCACCTGATCAGCTTTTCGTTTACTGTCGCCTCCGTAGACATATGTATGTGATGTGTTCAGTTCACCGATCATCTCACCGATAACAAAAGTCAGATCTGCGCGGCACGATGCCCTGTCAGCCAGTTTCCCGTATTTCTGTTTCATGAAATTCCAGTCCTGGCCATGCATGCCCGGCTCATAATAGTAATCGCGTTCCATCCGCCACGCCTCATTGAAGATCTGTTTCCATTCCCTGACCGGTTCATACCATATCTTTAGCTCAGACAGGTTGACGGGTTTTCCTTCTCCACCGGCTGAAGGCATTATTGATACACTTTGGTCTTTAAGGTAAATTATGCTTTCGCCATCGGCCGAAAGCTTATAGTTGTCTGTTTCTTCAACGAGAGAAGTCTCCTTCTTCGAATCAAAAGAGTAGGAGAAGAGGTTCATTGGTCCGTGTGTGCCAATTTCAAAGCGGTTGAAATTGCCTTCATCGGCATTTAAATAGTACAAAGTCGATTTATTGACTGACAGGTCCCTGTAATTTCCCTTCCTGAGAGGAAGAGCCTCAGTACGGTCTGCAATACCCTCAAAATCTATACGGACTGTGACGGGTGAATCTGATTTTGAAATTGCAGCAGGAGAATTTTCCTCGTCGCTCTTATACGGAAGAATTGATTTGCCGTCTTTTTTCAGTGTTACAGCATAAATTCCTGCTACCTTCTGATAAACCATTTCCCATTCGATATCGCAATACGTGGGAGTGAATCTGCGATCAGATATGAAAATGATATGCTCGCCATCCTTTGTAAAGACCGGGTTGAAATCATAGAATAATCCGTTGCTTATGCAGTTTATGGCTTTTGTATCGAGACCGTAGACATAAATCTGATACATAAAGTCCTCATTCATTTTTGAGTATGCAATGATACCTGCTGTCGGGGGACCAGGAATAGTCAAAAATGGATTTTACATCCAGCGAGACATCGACATTTTCGTATTCTTCCTTGTCAACCCTGGTTATAGCTTTGGTTGCTATATCAATATAGTACAGGGTAAGGGTCTGGTCTGTATATGCAATTTTTTTACTGTCAGGTGACCATTTAAGCGTATGCCTGTAGCCATCTTTGGAGGAGGTAAGCTTTACCGCTTCCTCCTTTACCGTCGGGGTTAACAATGTATATCTCATATTCACCCGATTTATCTGAAAGGTAGGCGATGCGTTTACCGTCTGGCGACCATACTGCATCTTTGTCCCTGGCGCCGCAATTGTCCGAAATATTTCTTGCCGGCCCTTCACTTTCAGGAACAGTGAATACTTCACCGCGGGCAACGATCAGGGCTCTTTTGCCTGTTGGTGATATGTCAATACGGGTAATATCCTTGCTGATATCCTTCATATACGGCCTGGTCTCCTCCATATCGGTTAATATCTGAATGGGGACCTTTTTGGATTCTCCTGACACCAGATCGAGCATCCAGATATCACCGCCAAGTTCATAAACAATCTTATTGCTACCCTCCGAGGGATGCCGGACATCGTACTCTGTATGCTTTGTTATCTGCCCGATGGTCCTGGTTCCCGTATCGTATTTATAAATGTTGAGAACCCTGTCCCTGTCAGAACTGAAATATATCTTGTCACCAATCCACATCGGTATCCTGTCTGAACCCTTGTAGTTGGTGATGTTTGTTTCCTCATCCGTTTTGAAATCATAGATGAATATTTCCTGTGCTCTGCCGCCGGTGTATCGTTTCCAGGTTGCATTGTCCTGGCTGTCTTTGTTATATGCTATTTTGGAGCCGTCAGGAGAGAAGCTGCCGCGCGCGGCGTCATACATGATCATTTCTTCCAGGCCGGTCCCGTCGGGTGCGATAAGAAACATCTTAACATACCGTGAGGTACTGTTTCTTCCTGAGTTGAACATGATCTTGTTTTTGGTACTGTTCCATCCGATTACTTCATCCTGCCCCGGGTGGAAAGTCAGCCGGGTAATATTTCCGCCGTTAATGTTCATTACGTATACATCTGCGTTGCCGTCATATTCGCCGGTAAAGGCAACCAGGCTTCCGTCGGGTGAGATCTCAGGAAAGGTTTCGCGGCCGTCACTGAATGTAAGGCGTACAGCAGGGCCTCCTTCTGCAGGAGCTTTCCAGATATCATTGCCGCTGACAAAAACAATTGTATTCTCATGGATATCCGGGTACTGCATTATTGGATTCTCTGCTGAAACCAGCGTACCGTTAATCATTAAGACCATCAGGGTCAGTGCCGTTAAAATGACCTTGGAATCTTTCTGAAAGCATGCAATTTTTTTCATATTGATGTGGAATTTGGTAATATGAAAGGTGTGTAAAACAAGACAGGAATCGGATTCGTAATCAAAGGTAAATAACAGCCGGATGAATGTCAATCATATTTTTTAACCCGGAGCAATTCATTATACGACAAAATCATATTTAATAATCAGATAATCAATCCGTCACCACATTCCATTGCCTGATTGACCACTCAGTTATGAGGCCGTTCTTTATATATGGGTCGTTGCTGACAAATTCTTTGGCGGCATCGAGGAGAATCTCCCTTAAAAATCAATATCGCAGCGTCAGGCGGATCGGCCAGCGCTCCTGCCATTACCAGGCGACCGTCTGCATGAAAAGACTGTACAAGATCCAGATGTTCACCACGGAAAGGTGCCCGTCTCTCAAAATAGTTTTCGACCGTTTTGTAAAAAAGGATGTAATACATGACTTTAAAATTTATTAATTCCCTGCTTCAGCCTTCATCTGCTCTCCGGCCAGCACAGCAATATCTTTTCCATAAATAATGTTCCTGTCATAATCATGTCCTGACAAGCCTGATCATCGATAATCCCAGCTCTTCCATTGTGCTGAAGTAATCCGGAGATAGCTTTTTCCCCAGCGGGAAGATCCAGTTTACATATTTATAGAATGAAAGTGCATTCTTCTGCCCCTCTGCTGGCCTGATCATTCCCGGCCGGTACCCGTATGCCTTTCTGAAGGGCAGCTTCATCAGGTCATTCTCTGTTTTTCCCTTTATCCTCGCCCATCTGACCCTGCCTTTCTCCGTACCGTCGGTGCCGGCTCCGGCGACATATACAAAGACCATATCCCTGTTCAGCCTGCTCACAGTCTCTCCGAAATGCATCGTCAGAGTATAGGTTACCTTGTAATACTCATCACCTTTCACTGCCACTGAGGATACCCCGAGGCAGAAAAAACAGGCATCATATCCTGCCAGTTGTGACTCAACGGGAGAGAGATCATAAAAGTCGGTATGAATTATCTCAGTCAGCTTCGGATGTGTCATTCCAAGCGGTTTCCTGTTGATCACAAGTACTTTTTCGACGGTGGGGTCCTGCAGGCATACCAGCAGCACACCTTCCCCGACCATCCCTGTCGATCCGGTGATGATGACTTTAAATCCCTTTTTTTCCATAAATGATCTTTATTCTTTAACGGAACAAATTAACAATAAAATGGATACTTTTAGAATGTAAAGACGAAGTAAAAAGATTAATATTTCCGGGTGCCATGAACAATGTATCAAAACCAGATTATCCGAAGATCCTGATAACTGTCCTGCGGATGGCCATAGGATGGCATTTCCTGTACGAGGGCGTTTCAAAGCTCATTGTAAAAGACTGGACAGCATTTTCGTACCTGGCAAATTCGACAGGGCCATTTTCGGGCTTCTATCACTGGCTGGCATCGTCCGGTGCCGTGTTGCAGGCCGTTGATTGGCTGAATATCGGAGGACTTATACTGATCGGGCTTGCGTTAGTGACAGGTTTTGTACCTCGCGTTGCCTCCATGGCCGGCGTGCTGCTTCTGACACTGTATTATTTTGCCTATCCACCTTTCGGAGACACACTCCTCAGCACTTCCGAGTCACATATTTACATAATTGACAGGAACTTCATTGAGGCCGCAGCCCTGATGGTTCTGATTCTCCTTAAGGAGACGGGGTACGGCATAGACAACCTTATAAAAAATGCCCGTGACAGGAGAGCCGAAAAGAAAAACCTTGCTGAGGCGAAGGTTGAACACTCTGACTCGCGTCGCGATGTGATCAGGAACCTGGCTTCAGTGCCTTTTCTGGGATTAATGGGATGGGGTGCAGTCAGCACAAATAAAAAATACGGCATTGACGCTCTGTCAGGTGCGACCATAAAGATTGACAGTGCGGCCCTGGGTGAACTGAAGGGGAAACTGCCTCTGGGAAAGATCGGCAATCATGAGATCAGCAGGCTCATCATGGGAGGTAACCTGATAGGAGGATGGGCTCATTCGCGCGACCTTCTGTATGTAAGCTCACTTTTCAGGGCCTACAACACCGAAAGGAAGATTTACGAAACCCTGATTCTCGGCGAAAATGCCGGCATAAACACAATCAACATCGGTTTTCCGACAAATGCGCTGATGGCAAAATATAAAAGGAACACAGGCAGCAAGCTGAAGGTGATCTCACAGGTTGCCCCGAACATGGAGACGGGAGACTGGTACGAACAGATCAACAAGGCAATTGATTCTGGTGCTGACATTCTCCAGGTGCAGGGCAACTGGTGCGACTGGCTTGTAAGGGATAAAAAACCCGAGGTCATTGCAGCAATGATTGAAAAGATCCGTTCGCAGGGGTATCTGGCCGGACTGGCGGCACATACAGTTGATTCGCTCATATACTGTGAGGAACAGGGCATAATTCCGGATTACTATATGAAAGCCATGCATCACGATAACTACTGGTCGGCTCATCCCCGCGAGAACAGGGTGGCGTTTGAGGTTGACGGCATCAGGTACGCTGATCATAATAAGTTTCATGATAATATTTTTGACCTTTTTCCCGACCGTACGGTTGAGTTCATCAACAGGGTAAAAATACCGGTGATGGGATTTAAAGTGCTGGCTGCCGGTGCCATAGCTCCCGAGGACGGCATCAGGTATGCCTTTGAGAACGGTGCTGACTTTGTTTGTCTCGGTATGTTCGATTTTCAGGTAATAAAAGACATAAACATCTGTCTTGATGTTCTGGCAGACCTTGGTAAGCGCCAAAGAGAATTTTACGGGTAAAGAGAATAATAAATTACTCTCCCCACCCGTAACTGAAGCTTTAATCTGAAAAGCAGTTCTCAGATTCCTGCAACAACCACATCCTCAAACACCAGGCTCGGAAGTCTTGCCTGGCTGTAGATCCATGGATCATTTGCCACTTCCACCAGTTTATTCCAGAAGTTAAGGTGGTTATCGGCTATGTTCATTTCAGCCACATTCTGGACGAACTGGCCCTTTTCAAACATTTTGCCGATTATACCCACAGAGAAATCGCCTGTAGTGGAATTGGAATTTCCTCCGATATAACCGGTAATCAGGATACAACGGGGCAGGTCTTTAATAATGGCCTCTATGCTGCGCGTTCCCGGAGGTATTATCAGGTTACCGATCGATCCGGAAGTTGGTTCCCATCCCAGTTTGCGGCTATAGTACCAGTCGATCAGGAATTCATTCACTGTGCCTTCTGTAAGGAGGTTGCGTTTTATGGCCGGAAATCCGTCACCATCGTAATACCTTGAACCAAGACCCCGCGGAATGAACGGATCATCAATCACTGTCAGAAGCTTGCTTCCTATTGATTTCCCTTTTTTATCCGCCAGGAATGATCTTTTCTGCTGGATGCTGCCTCCGGACATGGGATCAAAAAGACCACCGAGTACGCGGCCAACACCCTGGTTCTCAAGAATAACCGGAAGTTTTGTTGTTGGAATTTTCTTCCCGCCCATGAGATCAAGTGTTCTGATTGCGGCTACGGTTCCTATTTCTTCCAGCGGCGGCAGGTCACTTCTGTATCTGCATCCGATGTAATTATATCCTGCCGGACGGCGGTCACCCTCATCCTGTGCTGTCATTGAGGCTCCCACATTGCAATAGGTGCTTTTATTTGAACCTTCAAAGCCGTTGCTTGATTTTATGTATTCCTCATATGACTCATCATACTCTCCGGCCTCCACTGAGATAACCTTATCACCTCCTTTTGCCAGGCAGGCCTCTTCAACGACTTTGGTCATACTGTGCCTGCTCTTCAGGTGTCAACGAGAATAATCAGGATCGGTCAGCTGAAGATCTACGGTCGACCTTCCTTCGTAGTATTTCGGATCAGGAAGAGTGCGGAACGGATCTTCCTCCATGATACCGGCACTTTCGATCAGGCCGGTGATAAATCCTTCCAGGGTCGACTGGCGGAAGTCAGGTGTCGACTGCCCGGCAAACCGGTTATTGATGAATACCTCAAGATACAGCCCCTGGGTTGTGGCTTCCTTGATTACTTCGGGTTTACGGTCACGGTAATTTATCTCCACGAGCCGTCTCTTTGAAATATTGACCCTGCAGTCACCGGCGCCCGCTTTCATAGTCCGGTTTATCACCCAGTCAGCAAGTTCCGGGAAGCTCATTTGCTTATTCTTAATGTTTGTCATGACTGGCCTCCTTTCTGCTGTGTGCCACCTACGGTAAGTGATTTGACCAGGCAGGTAGGCAGTCCGAATGACACCGGAACACCCTGCCCGTTTTTGCCGCACTGTCCGGCTCCTCCCAGGCTCATTTCAAGATCGTTTGCTGCCATGGTAATGTTGGCAAGCATTTTCGGGCCGTTACCCATTATGTTCACATCCTTGATGGGTGCTGTCAGTTTGCCATTTTCAATCATTCTTCCCTGTGAGACATAGAAGGCAAAATCACCCTCGCCGATCTTCACCTGTCCGTTGCTTACATCCTCAACATAGATGCCGTTGCCTGCTTCTCTGATTACGTCTTCAGGTGTAGCGTTGCCTCCCAGCATGTACGTATTACGCATACGCGGAACAGGATAATTCTGGAAATCCTGCCTGCGGCCGTTACCGGTCGGTTCAACTCCGTAATATTTTGCAGAAATCTTATCATGTAAATAGCTGGTAAGAATGCCGTTTTCAACCAGAATGGTCTTCTTTACCCGGATTTCCTTCATCATCCACGTTTAAACTGCCTGCAAGGTTCATATTGGTTCCGTCGTCGATGATTGTCACAAAAGGCTCGGCTACTTTTTTGCCCAGCATAGTACTAAACGTTGATATCTTTTTACGGTTGAAATCAGCTTCCATACCGTGTCCGATGGCCTCGTGAAGCAGGATTCCGGTTATGCCGGGTCCCAGCACCACAGGCATTTCTCCTGCCGGCGGCTGGATGGCATCAAACAAGTTCAGGGCATTGTTAACGGATTTCTGTGCTACCTGATTGATCACTTCCTCAGTATAGAATGAAAGATCACGACGGCCGCCAAGGTTCCAGAATGCCTGTTCACGTTTTCCGTTTCTTTCTGCCACCACAGAGGAATATATGAATCCGCCGGGGATTACATCTTCAGCCATAACTCCGTCGCTTGAAGCAATGAGTATTCGTTTTGCGCTGCTCTGGAATCCGGCATTCACCTTAACGATTTCCGGAGACATGGCAAAGCACTTCTGGTTAATCTCCTGCAGCAGCGGCAGTTTTGATTTTGCTGCTATGCCATCAAATTCAGCGGCGACAGGGTAATAGTTTCCTGTTTGCATCCGGCTGAACGATGATCCTATCTCAGTGGCGTTCATATCGCACAGTGTTGAGGCTGTGGCTGCCGCTGACATCATCGATTCCTCGGTGAGTTCCTGGGTAAAGCCATAGCCGATCTGATCGCCTTTGACGGTACGGATACCAACGCCAAGTGAAATGTCACCATACGACTGGTTCACCTTGCCATCCTCAAGACCAATGTAGTTTGATACGGTGAACTCAAAAAAGAGATCAGCAAAATCACCGCCTCTCGACAGTGCTTTTGCCAGCAGTTTACGGCAGAGTGTTTCATCAATTCCGAATTCGTTCAGAAAGTAATTTCCGGTTGAACTTGTGTCCAGAAATTTGCATGCTTTCAGTCCGGGAAGGAGAAACAATGCCCCGCCAGCCAGGGCAGTGCCCTGAATAAATTTTCTTCGCGGAATAAGTTTCATTTTTAATGGATAAAAATTTATCCACTAATTTATGAAAATATTTACCAGGGCAGATTATTTTTCTGTGACATTTTCCCCGGACCTGATGACCAAATCACGAAGTGCAGTAAATGTCAATCAGCCTGCTTTTCAGCAGATTTGCTCAGAAATGATGATTCTCTCAGCCTCAGTGTGGCAAGGAAGCTTAAGACCATCAAACTTATCATTAAGATCAACGGCTTTGTCATTGACCCTGTCGCGGCAGATTTGAAGCTGTCCATCCCGAAAATAAATGCAATTCCGGAAATCTGTCCCATGAGCAGCAGAAATCCGTTTGAAGTTCCTTCGGAGACAGGATAAGTTACCTCGGCACCGTACTGGAACCCGATGGGACCTGAGCTGAGCAGGAAAAACCCGAATGCACCTCCGGAAACCAGAAGTAACCAGTATTCAGTTGCGAATGTAAGACCTGCCAGGCTTATTGTTGCACCCCCCAGGGCAAGGATGATGAAAGGGATCCTTCTTTTATAATGATCTGATAGCATGGGTATTACAACTGCACCTATCAACCCTCCCACAATCATAAGCCCTCCGGTGATTCCTGCCTGTTCAGAGGAAAATCCACGAGGGTAAACAATATTTTCAATCCAGGTTGTAACTGCATTGAACACTCCCAGTCCGATGAAAAAGATGAACATAAGCCAGTTAAAGTCTTTCTTCCGGAAAATCAGTTTCAGTCCGTCAATAGCCAGAGCCCGTTCTTCCTGGTAGCTATGACAGGGCGGTGTAAGCGGGCGCTCTTTGGCCAGCACAAAAAAAGTAACAGCCGCCACTGCTGAAACAACTCCGTACGTTGTAAGCATACCGTCAATTCCTGCCCAGTTTACAAGAAAAGGAGTGAGGATCATAGCGATAAGTATCCCCAGGTACATAGCCAGTGTTCCAAGTCCTGAAGCGGTTGCCCTTTCTTTGATCGGGAACCACCTGGCAGCTACTTTGGTGATGGCATTCAATATGAACGGCTGTCCGATGGCTATTCCTATCTGTGAAATCAGGATCATTGTGTAGCTGGACGGGACCAGTCCGCGTAATAAGCCAAATATCCCGGTGAATGCCACGCCAACCCCGACACCGGCTCGGATGCCGTAAGTATCTATAAAATATGATGCAGGAATTGATACAATGAGATAGACAACCATGAAACACATCGACAGGATACCGATCTTCAGATCAGAAACGCCGTAAAACTGTGTTGCATCACTCGTAATTGGTGCAAAAGTGATCCACAGCAGCTGATTGACAGCGCAGATAAACATATAAACACCGAGCATTACCCAACGGTAACCGTAGACTTTGAAATCTTCATTTTGCATAAACATACTGGTTAAAGTGCCTGCAAACTTAAAATAAAAAATCTGTTCCGGTAATACCTTACCGGATCATGTCATAAAAGACGATCGGGTTCTGTCGGTTAAAAGATGCCATCTGTCGGCATACTGACCCTGTGCGTCTAAAAGATTTTTTGCAGGGTATCGCCCATTATACTTTTGTCTCATCATGTTTTGTAAAATGAAAAGGATGAGAACAAAATTATTTATTACAGCAGCAGGAATCCTTCTGACTGTTTTGCCTGTTTCTGCCCAACAGAAAGAGTGGACGCTTGCCGAATGCATTGATCATGCCCTGAATGAGAACATACAGGTGCGCAAGGCAGGCGTTTCCGCCAGTGTCGGTGAGATTAACCTTCAGCAGGCGAAGGACGACCGCTGGCCCGATCTGAGTGCTTCGGCAGGTGAGAGCCTGGGATGGCAGCAGATTACTGATGTTAACGATGTGAGCCTGCTTGAGGGTTCATCAAGAACCAGCCTCTCTGTCGGAAGCAGTGTGAGTCTCTTCAACGGTTTTCAGGTGCAGAACGGTATCAGGCAGGCGGAGCTTAATTATAAAGGATTGCAGTACAGTACCGAGGAGACAAAAGAGAGCGTCACCCTGAGTATAATGAGTGCCTTTCTGCAGGTGCTTTATGCAGAAGAGCAGATAAACAACAGCCGCAACCAGGTTGATGCCACGCGTGAGGAGCTGGCTCTGGCAAAAGAGAGGTATGCTCTCGGGGCCATAGCCAACAGCGATTACCTCCAGGTCAAAACGCAGCTTGCAAGCGAAGAGCTGACGCTTGCCAATGCCATCAACACACTTGACATGGCAAAGGTAACACTGATGCAGCTGATGGAGCTGCCCGCAGGTGAGACATTTGAAATAGTCCGCCCTGATATTGATGCAATCATTTCAACCACACCTGCCGCTGATGCCGCTGATGTTTACGCCGAGGCCCTGGCGGTCAAGCCGCAGATAAAGAATGCAGAGATCAATAAGGAGAGTGCGCTGTCATCGATCTCGATCTCGCAAAGGGAGGCTATTATCCTTCGTTGTCAATGAATGCCGGTGTGAACACTGCTTTTGCTGAAGCAGCATTTATGGGTTCGGAGATAAAGAACAACTTTGCATCTTCGGTCGGACTGTCTTTGTCAGTACCAATCTTTTCGAACAACCGGAACAAGTCATCAGTATCAAGGGCAAAGGCGGGAATAACAACAGCCGAACTTGATGAGCTCAATACAAAAAATCAGCTTCGCAAGGAGATTGAACAGGCGTGCCTCGATGCACGGTCCGCAGCAATAAGCTTTAATGCAGCAGTCAACCAGTATGAGGCATCCCTTGAATCATACAATGTGGCCGAGGAGAAGTTCAAACTCGGTGCAATGAACTCCGTCGACTTCCTGATACAGAAAACAAACATGACATCCTCGGAAAGCAACCTGCTCCAGGCAAAATATGAACTTGTCTATAGCTATAAGATCATCGACTTCTACAGGGGAGTCCCGCTTTCGCTTTAATGAATAATCAACAACAAAAAGTATAAATCAATGAAAATGAACAGAGTTATAATAAGCAGTGCAGTGCTGGCAGTGGCAGCAGTAACGTTTCTGGTTATCCACGGCTGCAATAAGAGTCAGTCATACACCTTCGAAACAGCAACTGTGCAGAAGGGTTCCGTGACAAACACGGTAACAGCCACAGGCACACTGGAAGCCATTACCTCGGTGGTGGTCGGAACACAGGTATCAGGCATAGTGGAAAAGCTTTACGTTGACTTTAACTCACCTGTAAAGAAAGGTCAGATCCTTGCCGAGCTTGATAAGGTGGCCCTTAATTCACAGGTAGATCAGGCTTATGCTACTCTTGAGAGCGCAAAGGCTGAGACAGAGTATCAGCAGTCAAACTTTGAACGTTCGAATGCACTTTTTGAAAAAAACCTGGTAGCTAAGGCAGACTTTGACCTGGCAAAATACAATTATGAGAAGTCAAAAGCTACGCTTAAGAACGCAAAGGCCAATTATGACAAGGCCATTGTAAATCTTAAATATGCAACCATTTATTCTCCCATAGACGGTGTTGTGATGAACAGGGCTGTTGATGAAGGGCAGACGGTTGCGGCGAGCTTCAACACTCCTGAGATATTTACAATTGCACAGGATCTGACACAGATGCAGGTTGAGGCTGATATAGATGAAACGGATATAGGCACGGTAAAGGAAGGTCAGAGGGTAGAGTTCGATGTGGATGCTTTCCCGGACGAGAAATTCACCGGCACTGTGATGCAGATCAGGCTTTCGCCTGTCACAACATCAAATGTGGTCACATATACGGTTGTTATTAATGCTCCGAATCCTGATCAGAAGCTTCTGCCTGGCATGACTGCCAACCTGGTTATTTATGTCGAAGAGACCAATGATGTGCTTACCATTCCTTACAAGGCTGTTAAATTCACTCCCGAAGCTGAATACCTGGCAAAGATGGGTAAGGAAATGGCATCAGGTGCAAGCAAGCCGTCAGGGCCGGCTGTCCAGCAGGTGCCGGCAATATGCCTTCAGGGGCTGCCGCGAGAAGCAATGCAGGTGGTACTCCAACCGGTGGATCAGCCAGGGAATGCCTTCAGGCCAGATGCCGGAAGGAGTTACACTTCCTGCAGGTGCTAAAATGCCAACAATGGTATGGGTCAGGGATAATGAGGGTATCCACCCTGTACCGGTCGAACTGGGCACAAACGACGGCGACAATGCCGAGGTGAAGTCAGGACTGAAGGAAGGCGATGAGGTTGTCACAAAGATGACTCTTGCAGCAACAAAGAATAAAGAAAAAGAGGTTTCATCCAATCCATTTATGCCTCAGCGTCCCGGCGCTCAGAGCAACAAGAAAAAAACCACCACAAAAAGCTGAATATGAGCGCTATAATAGACATATCCTCGCTGAAGAAGGATTATTACGTCGGAGAGGTGACGGTGCATGCCCTGAGAGGTGTCGATCTGCAGATATCACAGGGTGAGTTTGTAGCTATCATGGGTGCATCCGGGTCGGGCAAGTCGACGATGCTGAATATCATCTGGGCTGTCTTGACAGACCTACGTCAGGTACCTATTTGCTTGACGGAATAAATGTGGCAGAGATGTCAAAGAATGAAAGGGCTGCCATCCGTAACCGCAAGATTGGTTTTGTTTTCCAGTCGTATAACCTGCTCTCGCGCACCTCAGCACTTGAGAATGTAGAGCTCCCGCTGATGTATAACCCCAATATCAGGGCTAAGGAGCGGAGAGAGAGAGCAATTGCTTCACTGGAAGCCGTGGGCCTTCAGGAAAGGATGGATCACATGCCGAACCAGCTCTCCGGAGGTCAGCAGCAGAGGGTGGCAATAGCACGTTCGCTTGTAAATGATCCCGTTGTAATTCTTGCCGATGAGGCAACAGGTAACCTTGATACGCGAACATCATACGAGATCATGGCCCTGTTGCAGGAATTGAATGAAAAGGGCAAGACGATAGTATTTGTTACGCACGAACCGGATATTGCCCGCTGTATGTCACGAAGCATCGTTTTCCGCGACGGACATATCATCAGGCAGGAAGAGGTTAAGAACCGGCTTATAGCAGTGGAAACACTGAAAGCATTACCGGTAGAAGAGGATTAAAAAAACAGGATTATGAAATTGGGAAATCTTTTTAAAGTCGCAATGAATGCGCTGAGACGCAATAAGATGCGGTCATTCCTTACGATGCTGGGAATCATCATAGGTGTTGCCTCTGTAATAACGATGCTTGCCATAGGCCAGGGATCAAAGAAAAGCATCGAAGATCAGATCTCGAGCATGGGATCCAACATGCTGTTTGTGATGCCCGGCACCATGAGAATGGGAGGAGTACAGCAGGGGAGTGCAAGCTCTCAGAGGCTCACCGTTGCTGACATGAACGCTATTAAAACCGGATGCGATGCCATTATTGCTGTTTCGCCTGAGGTAAGAAGCAGCGGCCAGGCTGTGTACGGAAGTTCAAACTGGCCGACAACCATCTACGGGGGGAATGAAGAATATCTTCAGATCAGAAGCTGGAGCATTGTCAGCGGACGCAACATCACCGACAGCGAGGCAAAGGGTTCTGCCAAAGTCTGCCTCATAGGCCGTACGGTGGCTGATGAACTCTTCGGCGAGGGAATTGACCCGACCGGTGAGACCCTGCGTTTTAAAAATATCCCATTTAAAATAATAGGGGTCCTTAAGGAGAAGGGACAGAACAGTTTTGGACAGGATCAGGATGATGTGCTTATTGCTCCTTATACCACTGTGCAGAAAAGGATCCTGGCCCAGACACACATACAGTCCATTCAGATGTCTGCAAGGAGTGCGGAAGAATCCGCCCTTGCCCAGGAGCAGGTTGCGGAGGTGCTGCGTCAGACGCATAAACTGCGTGAGAATGAAGATAATGACTTTGAGATAAGGAGCCAGGAGGAACTGGCAACGACCATGACCTCTGTAACGGATATTCTGACTATCCTGCTCGGAGCAATAGCCGGCATATCATTGCTGGTAGGCGGTATCGGGATCATGAATATCATGTATGTCTCCGTCACCGAACGCACCAGGGAGATAGGACTGAGGATGTCTCTCGGAGGGCGCGGGGCAGATATCCTGATGCAGTTCCTTATTGAATCGATATTGCTGAGCGTATTCGGAGGCCTGATAGGCATTTTGCTGGGACTGGTGGCGTCAAGGGTAGTTGCTGCCCTGACCTCCTGGCCGATAACGGTCATGATGGGCTCGGTGATACTCTCTTTTGTGGTTTGTACCGCCATCGGCGTGTTTTTCGGATGGTATCCGGCACGCAAGGCATCAGATCTTGATCCGATTGAGGCGCTGAGATACGAATAAAGAATAAATCAAAATTGTTAGCTTTGAGGTTGATATGGCTGTAAGAAGAATGATAAAGGAAAGAAAAGGATTGCCGGGTGTCCTGTTGCATGTCACCGGATGGATAATTCTATTTATCCTGCCGCAGTTCCTTGTGACAGGCGGCGGGTTTGAAGATACCCGAACCACGCTTATTATCTTCTTTAACACCCTTGTCTTCGGCATTATCTTTTATATTAACTATCTGTGGCTGGTGCCCTTAATTCTGCACAGAGGCAGGTGGCCAATGTATGTTGGTGCCATGCTCGTCCTGGTGATAACCGTTCATTTCGTATCCAACTTTGCATTCCAGAAGGCGTTTCCTCCTCCGCCGGAAGTTGAGCAGCGTATTCGTGATGCGAATAAGAAGGATGACAGCCACAGGAAAGGCAGACGCTCATTTGCCCGGATGATCACGTATAACTACTTTATCACCGCCTTTCTTGTTACCGGTTTTGCCGTGGGATTGCGTTCGGTGGAGCAGTCGTTAAAGAAAGAACGGGAGATCAAGGAGCTTGAGCAGGAGAAGCTCAATTCTGAACTTGCGCTGCTGAAGAACCAGGTCAGTCCCCACTTCTTCTTTAACACCCTGAACAATATTTATTCCCTCATTGAGATCAACCAGAAAGATGCCCAGGAGGCTGTCCTGAGTCTTTCAAAACTTATGCGTTACATGCTGTACGAATCAGAGCAGGGTAATACAAAACTTAGCAGGGAGCTTGATTTCATGAAGGTCTACATTGATCTCATGAAACTGCGCATCAGCGATAAAGTGACGCTCTGCGTGGATTTTCCCGAAAAGTATGATGATATTGACATACCGCCGCTGCTGTTCATCCCGTTCATCGAAAACGCATTCAAGCACGGTGTGAGTGTCCGGAAAAATGCTTTTATCCGCATCGGGTTGTTCAGGGAAGGTGACGATATCCGCTTCACTGCAGCCAACAGCATTAATCAGGTGAAAAACGGTTCGCCTGAAGCTGATTCAGGCATAGGACTTGAAAATGTCCGCAAGAGACTGACGCTGCTCTATCCCGGAAGGCATGAGCTGAACATCAGCGACGACGGTACGGTATACAATGTTGAACTGAAAATCAATACAGGAAGTCAGCCGGTGTCATGATAAAGGTCGTGGCCATAGATGATGAGCCGCTGGCGCTCCAGCTGGTGAAGGGTTATATCGAAAAGACACCTTTCCTTGAACTGGCAGGTTCCTTTGATAACCCGGTAGACGCTGTGGTTTTTATCAAGTCGTCTGATGTCGATCTTGTGCTGCTCGATATTCAGATGCCTGACATTACAGGCACAGAGCTTGCCAGGGTCATAAGCGGAGGACCGAAGATAATATTCACCACTGCTTACGAGAAATATGCCCTTGAGGGATTCCGGCTTGATGCCGTCGATTATCTGCTGAAACCGTTCAGCTATGCCGAGTTCCTGAAAGCGGTTCAGAAGGCACAGAAGCTTATCGACCTTGAAACAAAACAGCTGCCATCGCTTGAGGTGAAGAACGACTTCCTCTTTATCAAGTCGGAGTACAAGATCAGGCGGATAAACTTTTCAGAGATAAATTATATTGAGGGCCTGCGCGATTATGTAAAAATATTTCTGACGGAGGAGAAGAAGCCTGTGCTCTCACTTTCGACGCTGAAAGCGCTGGAGGCCAGGCTGCCGGGAGACAGGTTCATGAGGGTACACCGATCATTTATTGTCAGCCTTGAGAAGGTAAAGGTCATCGACCGCAACCGCATCGTCTTTGGCGAGGTGCGTATCCCCGTGACAGATCAGTACAAAGATAATTTTCAGAAGTTTCTTGACGGGAATTTTATCTGAGTCTGAATGTTACGGGCAAGGTGAACCAAACGGGGACTGCCACGCCCTCCTGTTTACCCGGGACGCCACCGTGGCAATCCGGAGACCACCCTGATAGCTTCGTTGTCAAGCAGAGGATCGACCCCGCGTATCAGCTCAATCTGGGTTATATCACCTGTTTTGCTTACGACAAACCGCAGGATAACGGTTCCCTCTATCCTGTTCATGATAGCATCTTCAGGATAGATAATCTGTTCATTAAGGTATCTCATCAGCTCGGTGTTGCCTCCGGGGAATGAAGGCATCTCTTTCACGATGACTCTTGGTGTATCGTCGGGTGGAGTGATCGGTTCCGGGTCCGGTGTTTCAGGCAATACTTCCCCGGGTTTTCCGTCTTTGATATCCTGGTTAATAATTTCAGTTACAGGCATTTCGTCCGAAGACGCCGCTTCGTCAGCTACGATCTTAGGCGGGACGAACCGTACCTGGTTCATTGCCTCTGCCGGAGGTTTCTGGAGTGGAGGAGTTACCGGAAGTTCAGGTGGATCAAGCAGTGCAGGGTCAAAGGTACCGGTAATATCGATCCTTTTAACGATGCCGGGGTCCGCCCGATCGGCTGAAAAGAAGGGAATAAGAACCAGTGAGATGCTGAAAGACAGTCCTGCTACCAGCGAGATGCTCATTGTTGAGTTGTAGCGTCTGCGGAGGTCGTAAGCTCCGTACTCCTTGTTGCGGTCGCGGAAGATGATATCATCAAATTCCGGGACCTTTTCTTTATTCTTCTTCATTTTAATCAGGTTTGATTAAAGGTATTAATTAAAAAACAATATATAATTAATGAAAAACAAAAAATGTACCAGAATGATTAAATAAATCAATTCATTTGATGAAATTGCTTATTGAGGTGACGAAATTGAAATAATTATGTCGGTTAGACACCGGAGGTAGTCTCATTGATCTTTGCCAGTAAGACACCGGAGGTGTCCCCACCTATTAGCCCGGGTGGCAACCCGGGCGTGTACGTCACCACAAAACACAACCCCGGAGGGGTTGACTTCAGGTCAGATTATGAGGTAATCCTCATTATATTCAACAAGATTGTCATCAAGTAACCTGATCAACTCGGTTTTAAATGGCTCTGAATTATGATGGCTTTCCTGATTCAAGACGTAATTTACTAAAACAGTTTTGAGAGCAATATTGTAGGTAAATGCGCCATACCCAACCTGCCATCCGGGGAAACGTGCGAATAAGTTTTTATTTTCGGTCATCATAGCATGACTGGCTTTTTTGATTTCTCTTACGAGATCTGACAGGGCAACAGATGGGGAGATATGAGTGACAATGTGTATATGATTAGCATATCCACCGACCTGGTATGGATGGCAGTCCCTTTTACGTAACATACCAACGATGTAGGCAAACAATATGCCCTGGTTTTCGTGGGTCAGGAAGGAAGTATAGTATTTACTTCCAAACACAATCTGGTAAAGAATTTGAGTGTAGGTTGACATAATTATTCGTATTAGCAGCATTACAAAATTAATTTATGCTATTCAAATAGTCAAGGGGAAGTCAACCCCTCCGGGGTTGTGTGTATACCCGCGCCATTAGCCCCGGTCTTCACCGGGGCTAATGGATGATAACCCCTCCGGGGTTACCGGGGTTATTGGATGGCAATGCCTCCGGCATGTGGAAGCCCCGGGTGGGACCGGGGTTAATGGATGATAACCCCTCCGGGGTTACCGGGGTTATTGGATGGAAACCCCTCCGGGGTTACCGGGGTTATTGGATGGAAACCCCTCCGGGGTTACCGGGGTTATTGGATGATAACCCCTCCGGGGTTATCGGAGGGCAATGCCTCCGGCATTGGTTATTATTTGTCAATATTATCCGGGTGGCG
The DNA here is from genome assembly GCA_963780735.1 of uncultured Bacteroidales bacterium. Lineage (GTDB taxonomy): Bacteria > Bacteroidota > Bacteroidia > Bacteroidales > VadinHA17 > SR-FBR-E99. Next base: position 747,472 of record CAWADB010000006.1, on the reverse strand, counting down.
GAAACATTGTACGAGGTGGTCATTAACGATTCCGGCAGCCTGCATGAAGGCATAGCAGATTGTTGACCCCACAAAGGTAAACCCTCTCTTCTTCAGATCTTTGCTGATAGCGTCGGAAAGGGGTGTGCGTGCCGGCATCTCAGCAAGCTTCTTCCAGCGATTCACAACAGGTATACCGCCGGTAAAGCCCCAGATGTATTTATCGAAACTGCCAAACTCTTCCTGAATCTTAAGAAATGCTACTGCATTATTGATCGCAGATTTTATCTTCAGTCTGTTGCGGATGATACCTGTATCATTAAGCAGCTCGTTGTATTTCTTTTCATCATACCCTGAGACCTTCACCGGATCAAATCCGGCAAAGGCCCTGCGGTACCCTTCACGACGGTGTAGTATTGTTTTCCAGCTCAGTCCTGCCTGAGCACCATCAAGGACAATATGTTCAAACCACAGGTTATCATCATGAACAGGCGTGCCCCATTCACTGTCATGATACGTTATCATCAGGGCATCGTCCGACGGCCATTCACACCTCTTTTTCATCTTAACCCGAACCTGTATGAAAGCTTGAGAAGGAAGACATTATAAGGCTTGTTGTCCGTAAAAAGATCACTGGCCTGCTGCCCCAGGTCAAATACACCGGTATCGGAAAAATATTCGCGTTGCTGTGACCAGACAAAATATGCAGTTGAGCCCGGAAGGAACTCCCAGCGGATCACAAAGTTGTGCAGGAACTCGCTTATATTGAAATCAGGTTTTTCAAAGGTGTAATCAACCATACCATCCCTGTTTTCATCGACAAAGTAATTGCCCTCAGCATCATCGTAGCTGATCTGATCCGATGTATACAAATGAAACCGGTCAGTATATTCTTCAGCAGCTGCAAACTCATCCGTGACATACTTAAATTCATCATAAGCACCGGACCCGAAGAATGGCTGTCCCCAGTACTGGATGGTAAGATCAGGAGTTATGCTGTAATCGACCCTTAATGACAGGCTCAGGATCTTCTGATCGATTGATCCGAAAATATATCGCGGCGTATAGACCCCGCTGGTGACTGAAGTCTCGGTGACGTACTGCATTGTGTTGACCATCTTCTCGAGCTCGGGTTCAACACTGAGGCTCAGGGTGCTGACAGGCTTGTAGCTTAATTCGAGGCCTACGCCTGCACTTTTATAGACATCCTCAAAGCCCCATGAATAGTCTGCATTTAATTCAACCACAAACTTATTACGGTCGTTGGAATCAAATCCTCCGTGCAGGCCTGCATTTCCGGGCATCTTCATTGAAGGCCCTCCCCGCAATAAATGGTTATCCGTCTCCTCGCCGTAGACCTGTCCGAAAAGATAAGCGGACCACAGGTTCTTAAACTGTGCCTGCCATGAGATTTCACTTCCAAGGTTAGTTAACGTTCCGCCAAAATCATGAGCATGAATAATATTTGTTCCGAAGCCCATCTGGTTAAATATGCTGAACGGTTTGTAGATATTGTAATTGAGTATAGCTGCACCTATGTACTGGTCAGCTATCCTCAGATAGCCGATGTCATTCAGTTCCAGTCCTGGTGATTTCCAGGCAGAGAGGTAAAATATGTTAAAATTGCCGCCAATTTTCCCTGTCATCAGGTTACCCCCGAAACCGCTGAGGGAGGTTCGGGTGGGGTCATACTCGACATAATCGGCATCAGGCCTCTCAAAATTATGGATCGCAGACCGTTGTGTACGTGCTATGGCATTCTCGCTGCCCTGGATATTGCTGAAGGCTGTCCGCAACCGGAAGATATAGTTCTTTTTACCGAAGTACTGGGTAAAATCTATACCGCCTGAGGTAGCATTCCTGTGGAAATTATCTTCAGTGTCATCATCAAGCGACCTGATTGTATTTGTGAGCATGCCTCCAATGATTGTGTTACCGTCATTTATGTCTTTCTGAATTCTTCCGACGGCATAGTTGGCGAGCGGTTCGGCAGTGACGTAGGTTGTCTCATCGCTGGCTTCGTTGTAGACCTTTGTACTGACCTGGGCAGTGACTGCCTCGACTGCTCCGACAGACCATCCGTTTGCAGACTTCCCGGTCAGTTTTGCAGCACCGATGATCGGAGTAAATGAGGGTGTGTAGGCATATTCATCACTTTCGGCTGAATATGGCAGACGAGGACTGCGGCCTATCCTCCTGGAATAAAAGAGATTGTCATTCCCTGAACTGCCCTCGCCCAGCCCGAGGCCGTAGCTGGTGATATTCTGACTCTCGACAAAAAACGGTCTTTTCTCCTGGAAATATGATTCGAAAGCGGTGAGGTTCACTTCTGAGGGATCGGCCTCCACCTGTCCAAAGTCGGGATTAACCGTCAGGCTCATTATCATATTGTTTGTGACCCCTATCTTGGCATCGAGTCCGGCATTCACTTTAAAGTCGGTGCCGTCAAGCCACGGATTACCTTCTTCTCCTTCATACGTCTCAAGCTTGGCAACGCCGTATGGGGTAATGTCAAACTGGGTACGCGGTTTTATATCCTTAAGACCCTGAAGAAGACCGGCGTTATGAACCAGTCCTGAAGCATTCCTGGCAATAGGCTGCCACCAGTCAGACTCATCATACCTGTAAATATTGCGCAATATTTCAAGTCCCCAGACCTGGTCACCGTTTGCAGAAAAGCGAAGCTGGGTAAAGGGTATACGCATTTCAGCTGCCCATCCCCAGCTGAGAACAGCTGTTTTGACATACCAGATAGGATCAAATGTCTCATCTTCGTTCATGCCATCATCTGTCAGAACAAGGTCCCCTTTGACGCCTGCAGCGCTGACACCAAAACAAAATGCAGTTCGCTGGTCAAAATATGAATCGAATGCTATTATAACATCATCGCCATCGGTGTCATCACGGCGTGTCATGCGTGAGACAATGCTGTCAGGAGCTGTGTCATAAGCTTTTACGGCGACATAGATATTATTGTCATCATAAAGGATCTTAAATTCTGTCTTTTGCCTTACAGGGCCTGCCTCCAAGAGGACTGTTCTGCCAGAAATCGCCGCCCCAATCACCAAGGCTCCATGCTTCATCCTCAAGCTCTCCGTCAATGACAGGCGGGGTGCTTAGCCGGGTAGTAGTATAGATTAGTTTTTCATAATCCTGGCCACTTAACCAAAAGGGGATTAGCAGCAGGAGCAGGAAGAAATATTTCTTCATAAGGCGGTTTTGCGAAGGTTAAGATAAAACAGCCCAAATTTATGCAAAAAAAGTTACTTACCTAAGCCCGAACCTGTATGTAAATTTTACCAGGAGAACATTATAAGGTTGGTCTGTAGTATAAAGATTATCAAGATTTTGATTTAATGAGAACGATCCTGTTTCATCGTAATAATCGCGCGTCTGTGACCAGACCAGGTATATGGTTGAGGCGGGACGGAACTCCCAGCGGACAACCAGATTTGAAAGGAACTGGTCGAAGTTGCCGTCAGGATTTTCGAAACTGTAGTCTTCTGTTCCGTCACGGTTCTCATCCACATAATATGTGTTTTCAGATTCGGCAAACCTTATCTCCTCATCGGTAAATGAGTGAAAACGGTCACTGAACTCATCAGCTTTGGAATCGGTGATTATCTTGAACTCACTGTAATCCATCGCTGCCAGGAAAGGCTGCCCCCAGTACTGGATGGTAAGGTCAGGTGTGATATTATAATTAAGCCGCAGTGATAATCTTACTATCTGCTGGTCTATCCGTCCGAGGATATACCGGGCTTCACCGTTGAATGAGGTCTCGGTCACATACTGAAGTAAATCCATATTTTTATTATACGAGGGAGAAAGTGTAACAGAGAAAGACTTGCCTGGTTTTGCTGTCAGATTAAAACCTGCGGCCCATGATTTGGAAGATTCCTCCCCGCCTTTGCCGTAGTTGCTCCAGAGTGTACCGTAAATGACTTTCGAGGAATTGCTGGAGATATTCGTATTAAGATATACACCTGAAGGCATCAGCATTGAGGGTCCGCCGCGAAGGGCTGTGTTTGAAACCGAGTTGCCCTCATAATTGCCTCCGATGTTGAATGACCACAGATTTTTAAATTCGGTATAGACGCTTAGATTACCCCCGGTTGAAAGACGGGTGCCTCCAAAATCCCAATTAGTCCAGATATTTGTATTTGGTCTGATCATCCTGAAAATGCTGAAAGGCTTATCGAATCTGTATGCGCTCCATAACACACTCATAATCTGGTCTGCGCGCTGCAGGTAACCTATGTCGTTAATGTCAAATCCCGGCGACTTCCATAATCCGAACAACATAAAATTCCAGTGACCGCCGATCTTGCCTGCCTGAACGTTCCCTCCGTGACCATTTAACGTTGTGCGTGTCGGATCGACTTCAACATAATCTGCATCGGGCCGCTGGTAATAATGCACTGATGAATTTTGCAGGTTCTCAATGGCGGTGGTGCTGCCGCTGAGGTTACTGAATGCGGCAGAGGTTGAAAGCGTCCAGTTCTTCTCTGTGCCAAAGAAATGTGTGAAGTCAATGCCGGCGGAGTTGGCATTGGATACCAGTCCGTCAATACCTGTTCCGCTAAGGAAGCGATGTGTATTGGTATATGCACCTCCGATGACCGTTTGTCCGCTGCCAAAATCTTTCATCACCCTTGAGACAAAGTAGTTTGACAACGGCTCGACGGTCTGGGTGCTTCTTTCTCCAAGCGAATCTATCTCAGCAATCCCGGCGGCTGTCACTGCTTCAATGATCCCTATTGAAAGGCCGTCAGGTGTCTTGCCCGTTACTTTGGCAGCGCTTATTATAGGCACATTGCGGGGTGATTCTGAATATTCATTTTCTTCTGTTTCTGCTGAAAGGTGCGGACTCCGGCCTATCCTCCTTGAATAAAACAGGTTGTCATAGCCGATGTCACCGTCGCCGATCCCGACTTTAAAACTTGTGATGTTGTTGCCTTCGATGAAAAACGGTCTCTTCTCCTCAAAAAAGGTCTCAAAAGCTGTAAGGTTAACAACAGAAGGGTCAGCCTCCACCTGGCCGAAGTCGGGATTGACAGTCAGGTCCAGGGTCATGTTGTTGGTCAGACCGATCTTGGCATCAAGGCCTCCGTTGAATTTCCATCTTTTGCCGGTGGCAAAAGGGTTACCCTCCTCTTCTTCAAATTTTTCAAGACTGCCAACGGCGAAAGGGGTTATGTCTGCCTGCTTCCTTGGTTTTATGCCTTTGAGCCCGGTCATCTCCCCGAAATTATGTATCATGCCTGAAGCATTGCGGTCGATATGCTGCCATACACTCATCTCCTGATTTCGGAAAAGCTCACGAAATACTTCCAGCCCCCAGATGCAATCATCAGAGATAGTGAAGCGCAGCTGGGTAAGCGGGATTTTCAGCTCTGCAGCCCATCCCCAGTCGTACATTTCCGTCTTTGTGAACCAGATCGGATCCCAGGTGTCGTCTTCGATCTGTCCGTCGTTTGACCATATAAAATCGTTCTTCACCCCGGCGGCATTGACGATGAAGCCGAAGCCGGTGCGGAGATCATGATAACTGTCAAAGGCGACGGCAACAAAATCGCCGTCGGCATTATCACGGCGTGATATTCGCCTTGTTATGCTGTCAGGTGATGTGTCATATGCCTTGATGGCGACATAGATGTTATCGGCATCGAAGAGGATCTTGAATTCTGTCTTTTGTGACGCCTGACCTCCGTTCACAGGTTCAAACTGAATGAAGTCACCATCCCAGGCCCCTTCCTGCCAGGCTTCATCCTCAATTGATCCATCAATTACCGGAGCAGCGGATGCGAAGGTTACATTATAGCTTTTTTTCTTTATTGTATCCTGTGCACTGAGCAGGGTGCATAATATCACAGCCAGGGCAGTCAATGCAATTCTTTTCATGGTAGTAAGGTCAACGGTCAAAAAAACCAGTCCGTGATAAAGACCGGTAATCAGTATTGACTGCTGCGCGGGCCGGTATTATTTATAATGATTCTAAATTGCCATGTAGAGGCTGGTCTCAGACCTGCCTCTACTATAGGGATCAGAATATTTCGGGATTGTTGCCAGCGGTTGTCAGAATAATTCGTATGGATTACCGGTATGGGCGAGGAATTTAAACAGCCCGTCGCGAGGTATTATGAGCGATGCCGTGTTCGTATTGGGATGGAATGAGAGCCGCTCATGGCTGAGGAGGGTTTTATCGATAAAAAGATGTATGTGGTGTGTATGATCATTAATTAAACCAAACGGTGAAACTGAGCCGGGAGTGAGACCCAGATACTGCATCATCCGGCGGTCGGATGCAAAAGACAGTTTCCCCTGGTGTAGCTGTTGTTCGAGATCGTGGATCTTCAGCTGTGAGCTGTAGTACAAAATGACCAGGTAATGTCGGTCGCCTTTGTGATTGCGGAGGAAAATGTTTTTACAGTGGCCTGATTCGATACCGGACCAATATTTCATAGCCTCCTCAACCGTGGGTACAGGAGGGTGTTCGATGTACTCAAAGGAAATCTGAAGGTCATTGAGCAGAGCATACAGTTCTGCCGGACCTCTCATTGATTGCTTTTCGTTTTGGGACAATACTTGAATTCTATCTCGCAGAGCAGTGCCAGGTCTTCACCTGCTTCCCGGTGGTCTAAATCTTCAGCGTCATAATGCCATTCGATGACAACAGGTATTCCTTCATTGTTTAAATCCTTGAGCTGAGTGAAGATGTCAAAAAGGAATTTGGCCGAGGATGAATTGAAATACTCAAGATCAATCTTAAAAGTGAGGGGTTTCTTATCCGTATACGGATTGTTTTTTTCACCTCTGCAGTGAATTCCTTCATCCATGCCAGCAACGGATAATAAATCTCGCGCACATCCTCAGGAGCAGAGTTTCCTGAAATGACAAACCTGTTCTCCCCGGGAGATAAATAAATCTCCGGTGAGATATCTGTTGCGTGATGTACAAAGTTGTTCATTGTTCCCCTTTTTGCAAATTTGCATTTTTTTTTGACAAAAATCAATTGAAGGATATTAACAAATTAAATAAGCGGCTGGGCGTCGTTCTCAGGCAGATACCCCGTGTCTTCTGAAAGTGCCGGCTCTTTTGACGCGTTTACGGCAAGTATGTCACAGCGTTCATTTTCGGTATCGTTATTATGTCCTTTCAGCCAGAACAGAGTGACATTATGTTGTCTGAAAAGCCCGAGGAAGCGTATCCACAGATCCTGGTTCTTTTTCTTCTTAAAATGTTTGCGTTCCCAGTCAAATACCCAGCCTTTGTTGACGGCATTGGACACGTATTGTGAATCGGTGTACAGTTTCACGCAGGTACCCTGTTTCTTCAGTGCCTCAAGGCCTTTTATTGCGGCCAGGAGCTCCATCCTGTTGTTTGTGGTGAGACGGAAGCCTTCCGAAATTTCTTTCCGGTGGGTTCCTGACATCAGCACAACTCCGTAGCCTCCGGGACCGGGGTTACCGCTGCAGGCGCCGTCTGTGTAGATGATTACCTCATTAACCATGTGTCAGTGCCAGGCCGGTGTTATTGATAAAGAGCCTTATGGCTATTGCCAGGAGGATGATTCCGAAGAACTTCTTAAGAATATGCAGGATTGTAGGACCAAGAAACTTTTCAATGGTTGTGGTCATCTTCAGCACGAAAAAGACTACGCCTATGTTCAGCAGCAGTGCAATCAGAATATTAACCGTATGGTATTCTGCCCGCAGGGAAAGTATTGTGGTTATTGATCCGGCACCGGCAATCAGGGGGAATGCAATGGGTACGATGCCGCCTCCACCAGGAGAATCCTGTTTGAAAAATTCCACCCCGAGTACCATCTCCATGCCAATCAGGAAGATGATGATGGAGCCGGCGATGGCAAATGCTCCGATGTCAACCCCGAATATCCCGAGGAGCCTCTCGCCGAAGATGAGGAAGGCAAGGAAAATACCCAGGGAGGCCAGTGTCACCTTGACGGGCTGCACGTCGCCGGTCTTTGCCTTGAGATCAAGGATGATCGGGATCGATCCGATGATGTCAATAATGGCAAATAGAACCATGAAACAGGCTACTATCTCAATGAAATTGATGTTCATAGGTCAAAATTTCGGCAAAGATAACAAAGCTTGGGGCATGTTGCAAGGGGCATGGAGCAAGCTGGCGATCCCGCGGAGCCGGAGAGACAGTCCCGCGAAGCGGGAGGGCATGGTGCAAACTGGCGATCAGCCTGGTGGCAATAGCCAATAGCGAGGACCGCGATGACCGTCCCGACGCTACGGTCGGGATCTCCGCTATGCTCCGACAAGACTGCAGGACATAAAAAAAGGGTCACCGGAGCGGCAACCCTTTCTTATGTTTGTAAGTTGTTATTGGCGAATATCCATCTCGTTGAGAAGGTAGCCGGCGCCGGCATAGATGTCCATGACCCAGAGCACATATCTTATATCGACGCAGATGGTCCTCTGAAGCTCAGGTTCAAATGCGATATCGCCTGTCATTGCCTCCCAGTTGCCATCGAAGGCCAGGCCGATGAGCTCACCGTTGCCGTTGATGACAGGGCTGCCTGAATTGCCTCCCGTGATATCATTGTCAGTGATGAAACAGACCGGCATATAACCACCAGCTGAAGCATACCGTCCATACTCTTTTTTATCGCAAAGATCAATGAACCGCTGAGGCAGGTCAAATTCATAATCGCCTTTCTTATACTTCTGGATGACACCGTCAACAGTTGTGTGCCAGTTGTAATGGACTGCATCGTACGGATAGTAATCCAATACCTTTCCGTATGTCATTCTCATTGTGAAGTTGGCATCAGGATATTTCGTCTTTTCAGGCATATATTCCATCACCCCGGCAATATATGTACGCTGTCCCTTTGACAGATCGGCAGAATAACCTTCAAGATTTTTCTGCACTTTTGACCGGGTTACAGACACTGATTTTGCGGCAATGAAGGCCGGATCTTTCTGCAGCGTCTTAAGGTTTGGCTTATCGAGGAATGCTTTCAGTTTCTCAGGTGAAGTAATGAGAGAACTGGTGAACATGTCATCTACATAAGCATCGATATTGCCTTTGAATTTCTTGTCGATCTGCATATAAAAATCAGGCCAGTACCCGGGGTCGATATCAGCTTTATACAGTTTAAGAAGAGCCTTCGTAACCTTCAGGTCTGTTGGATAACTGTAATTGCTGTAAAAGTTATCTGTATTTTTCAGTACCCTTTCTTTTATGTCGGTCACTTTCTTACTGTCTTTTTCCGTAAGCGCATCTTCAAGGGATGCAAGCTGGCCGGCGAAGCTGATCATCTCGCATGAACCCCTGAAAACTTCACTCAGGTACTGTTGAACGTTATACTGTTCGGCCCTTCCCTTAACTGCATTTTCAATGAGTGAGAGAGCGTTGCCGTATTTCTCAATACGGGCCGGATCAGCCTTGACCCACTTCATGAATTCGGCCTCAAAGGCTGCTTTTTTGTCGGCTGTACGCAGACGTTCAAGTCCTTCGTTCTGTCCGATTGAGTTTTTCCAGTAATTCGATGAACCGGAATATTTTGAAGCGTACTGAATGTTGATCTTCGGGTCAGCGACCATATCAGCCATAAGAATATCCTGTCTTACACCGCGGATCTTTATCCTGTTTGTGTTACTGATCTTCATTGTCTCGTCAACCTCGTAGGAGGTCATATACCTTGTTGTGCCGCCGGGGTAGCCCATGATCATGGCGAAATCACTCTTCTGCAGGTCCTTGACGGATACCGGAAGGAAATGCTTCGGTTTAAGCGGGATGTTATCTTCCGAATACTGTGCCGGTTTGCCGTCGGGACTCATATATACCCTGAAGACGCTGAAGTCGCCTGTATGACGCGGCCACATCCAGTTATCAGTATCATGGCCGTACTTGCCAATTGAGTTGGGAGGTGTGCCGACAAGTCTTACGTCGGTATAAGATTCATAAACGAGCAGGAAATACTGATTTCCTCCGTAGAATGGCATGACCATTGCCCGGTACTGAGTGTCCTTGATAGCCTCGGCGGAGATAGCGGAGCTCTCTGCCATAACTGCTTCGCGACGTTCAGCTTCGGTCATGCCGGTGTTGGTTTTATCAATTACGCGTGATGTGACATCTTCGATACGAACGAGGAAAGTAACGCTAAGCCCTGGATTAGGCAGCTCTTCTTTCCGGCTCATGGCCCAGAAACCATTTGTCAGGTAATCATGCTCGAGGGTGCTGTGCTTCTGTATCGAACCGTAGCCGCAGTGATGGTTGGTGAGAAGGAGTCCTTCAGGTGAGACGATCTCTCCGGTACAGCCTCCGCCGAAGATGACGATGGCATCTTTCATGCTGGCTTTGTTCAGGCTGTAAATATCTTCGGCCGTCAGTTTCAGTCCCATTTCTGTCATGGTTCCGATATTCAGCTTCTCAATGAGTGGCAGCAGCCACATACCTTCATCTGCCCTGGCCTGGAAGCCGGAGAAAGTTACAAGGATAACAACGATGGATAAGAATTTTCTCATTAGTTATGATTAAGATTGTTTTTGCGAAGTGCCAAAGATATCAATTTCCGGTATCCCGGAATTGATTTTAACATTTTATAAGAAACGGAGCTCGGTCTGCAGTTCCCTGAGGTTAAAGGAGAGGCGGTGGTACGGGGTAATGCCGTGTTCAATGATGGCTTTCCGGTGTTCAGCAGTGGGATAGCCTTTGTTATGACGCCAGCCGTATTGTGGGTATTTAGTGTCAAGCTCCTCCATCAGGCGGTCGCGTTCCGTTTTGGCGAGTATTGAGGCAGCAGCGATGGAGAGGTAGGTGGCATCGCCGCGAATGATTGTCCGGTGGGGTATGTTGCCGTATGAATAGAACCTGTTGCCGTCGATCAGAAGGAGGAGGGGTGTCACTTTCATGCCGGCAATTGCGCGGTGCATGGCGGTGATTGATGCACGGAGGATGTTCATTGTATCAATCTCGGTGTGGCTGCATGAGGCTATAGACCAGCTTATTGCATGGGCGGTTATCTCTTCGCGGAGTTTGTCGCGCTGGCGGGGGGAGAGTTGTTTGGAGTCGTTGAGTTCCCTGTTGCGGTATTTTTTTGGAAGGATCACTGCTGCCGCGAACACCGGTCCTGCGAGGCAGCCCCGTCCGGCCTCGTCGCAGCCGGCTTCTTTTATTCCGTCGAGAAAATATGGTTTAAGCATCAGTGCAGGGTGTCGGTTGCCTTCATGATGCAGTTCCACATCCGGTCTGCGGCGATGTCCCAGGTATATCGTAGTGAGTTGCGTATGCCCTCGTCGGCGAGGCGGCGGCGCAGCGCCCCGTCGGAGACGAGGCGTGCCATAGCCTCCGCTATGGCACCTGCACCGGCGGGGCCGGTGCAGAGCGCTGCGCCGCCGCTGACCTCGGGCAACGACGAGGTGTCCGACAGGATACACGGTGTACCGCAACGCTGCGCCTCCACAACGGGGATGCCAAATCCCTCAAACCACGATACAAACACAAGCCCCGCCGCAGCACCGTAGAGACGCCTTAAGACATCACGGCCGACAGAACCGGTGAAGAGAATGTCTGAACCGTAGGGCGAAGCCTCCAGCGCCCTGTCTATATCCCTTGTGAGATAGAGCCTCTTACCCGCAAGAAGAAGAACATGATCACTGTTACTGCTCTTCCTGAAAAGATCAAACGCCCTGATCACCGTCTCAACATTCTTGCGCGGTGAGAAATTGCTCACAAAGAGAAAGTATGGCCTGCCACCTGTGAACTCCCTTCGGGTTTCTTCTGCCTCCCCCGGCAACGGCGGCGAGAAAAGGTCCCCGACACCATTCGGAACAACGTCAATCTTACTGATGTCAATACCGTATGTGGTTGAAATATCCTTTGCCGAGAACTCTGAGACCGTTGCCACCCTTACCGCCTTCCTTGCAAACAGCGGAAAGAAGTGCCTGAAATACAATCGTTCACGCAGCGGTATGTCACCCGGTCGATGCTCATGATTAAGGTCGTGTATCACTGGAATGCACGGAACATCCGTTCGAAGAGGAATGATCCCGTCGGGCGCAACAAAAAGATCGGCTCCGGCTTTCTTCAGTACTCCCGGAAGAAAACACTCGTGCCAGATCCGCCACAGCAAAGGATGAACGGTGCGTAACGGTATTGTTATATAATCGACGTTATTGCCGGTGACAGGGAGATCATCATACCTTCTGTCGCTGATAAGCACAAAATGATGCTCGGGATGGGCACTGACGATCCTCCCGGTGATCTCCCGGGTGAACCAGCCAATACCGTCGTGCGGAACTGGTTTAAGGGTGCGCGCATTAATGGCAATAATCATAGTCTGCCGCCGTTCTGAATTGCAAATGTGGCGATTAATTTATAAATTGTCATTCATTTGATCAAAGTCATCCAAAGACCCCTTGAAGAGAAAATTCCTGGTAAATATTGTTTTTCTGCTTGCCGTGAGCATCGTTGTCAAGGCTTTCTGGGTTCTTGGCATTGACCGGACGGTGCAGAACGTCGCAGGCGAAGAGGCTTACGGCTTCTATTTTTCGCTCTTCAGCTTCTCGGTTCTTTTTACTCTCCTGCTTGACATGGGACTGTCGGGCTTCAACAACAGGGCTGTCTCGGCCGATCCTACCCGGGTGAAGCTTTATTTTGGCAACGTACTGCTCCTGCGTCTGCTCCTTACTGCAGCCTATTTTCTTGTCACAGTCACCGTGGCATGGGCTATGGGCTATACACGCCACCAGTTCACGCTGCTGCTCGTACTGATGCTTAACCAGGTGATGTCTTCGATGATCCTCTGGCTCCGTTCGAATATCAGCGGGATGCAATACCTCTTTCTTGACAGCCTCCTCTCCGTAGCCGACAGGCTGGTTATGATCATCATATGCTCGGTGCTCCTCTGGGGAGGGATGACATCCGGGCCGTTCAGGATAGAATGGTTTGTATGGGCGCAGACTGCAGCATATTTTACCGTGATGGTCATGTCGTTCATCCTTGTAATACGCCGTGGCGGTGTCTCGAAGGTCAGGCCTGACGCTGCGGTACTTAAAAGCATTATCATTACAGGATTGCCTTTTGCGCTGGTGGCCTTTGCCATGACCCTTTACTGGCGCATCGACTCGGTACTTATCGAGCGGCTGCTTCCAGATGGAGCAATGCAGGCAGGCATATATGCCCAGGCATTCAGGCTTTTTGATGCAGTAGCGATGTTCCCTGTGATGTTCGGAGGCCTCCTGCTTCCGATAATGTCAAAAGAGCTTGCCGCAGGAAATAATATCGTCCCGCTTGCATCCATGGCCGGCAGGATGCTTCTGGCACCGCTGGGAATAGGAGCAGTCACGCTGGCCACCTTCCCCGGCGAGATCCTTGATCTGCTTTATCATGCCCCTTCCCCGGATGCAGTAAGTGCATTCACGGTGCTGATGCTTACCCTGGTGCCTGTCGGTGCAGTTTATATCTTCAGCACGATGCTTACGGCAGCAGGCCGCCTGAAGTTGTTAGGACTGATAACCCTGGCCGGGATGGCAGTGAATATCCTTATGAACCTTATACTCATCCCTGCCTTTTCTGCCACAGGAGCTGCATGCACAGCTCTCTGCACGCAGATTTTGGTGGCGGTGGCGTGTGTCATTGCAGTCAGGAAAACCATGGGAAAAATGATAATTCCTGAGAGAGTATTCTTTTACCTGCTTGTGCTGTTTCTTACATTCATTGTTGGCCGGCTGATGAAAATACTGGAAGTGCCATGGGCTGTTGCCGCGGCAACAGAGCTCATCGCAGGCTTTACCCTGGCACTGGTCTTCAGGATGGTTGAGCCTCTCAAAAACCTGAAACTCATCCTGCAGAGACGGGATTCTATTTAAAAAGTGTTATTTTTGGCGTTGATGGTACAAGAGTCTGGTATGAGACGATTACTGACATGCGCTGTTCTGATGCTTTTGACAGGCACCCTGGCCTTTTCACAGAGGACTTATGAGTTATCGCACCAGGTACTTGTCACGGCGGCGAGCGTGGAACCGGTAAAAGACGGGATATCATACCAGCAGACCGTAGGTGAGACAGCAGTATCGGCAACGCTTCCCGATATCTATATACTGACGCAGGGCTTCCAGCAGCCACGCTTTATACCAAAAACGGATTTGCCGGTCAGGGAAGGGAACGGGGTGGACTTTTTCCCTAATCCTGTGACAGAGATAGTAAATCACATTTTTAATATCAGGATGTTCGGCGTGCTGGGAAGGCATTATTATATCATTATCACCAACCTCCCCGGTGCTGTCATGTACACAGCCGATGTGGAGTATTCACCTGATCATGATGTAGTTCTTGAAATTGATCTTCAGAATTATGCAGACGGGATCTACGTGACAAGAGTCTGGAGTACCGACGGGGTCATTGACAGGTCTTTTAAGATTGAGAAACTGTAAAGAAAAGGATATGAAAAGGGTTATTTATCTTGTGTTGATGGTTACAGGGCTTTTTCTGGCGGCAGGAGAGGCGGCTTCCGGTCAGGGAACTGTGCCGGGAGGTATAAATTACCAGGCAGTTGCACGCGATAACTACGGGAAGGAAATAGTCAATACGCCTATAGAGGTTCAGTTTACGATAAGAAGCGGGTCCCCTACCGGGACAGTCGTATACGAGGAAGTATTCACGGATGTTACCACATCGAGATATGGTGTCTTTTCGCTTGTTATCGGTAAGGGCGATCCGGTCAGCGGCACATTTGCAAATATCGACTGGTCATCATTTAATCATTATCTGCAGGTCTCGGTCAAGTTCGAGAATAATTTCATGGACATGGGAACGATGCAGTTCATGGCTGTTCCCTACGCCCTGTATGCCGGCAAATCGCTTGAAGCCGGTCCAGCGGGGCCGGCAGGACCGAAAGGTGACAAGGGCGACCCGGGTGATCCGGCATTGGATACGGATAATCAGAATCTTTCCTATGACATCGAGACAAAAACTCTCCCTATTCAGGATGGCAATCATGTCCGGCTTGATTCAATAATAGCATTCAGGGCAAGGAATCTATTTCTGATATTGCACCACAGATTTCAGATGTGACTATGACTTATGACACTCCAGATCTGAGTGTCGGTGGAGGATTTGATGCAAGTACAGGTGATTTTTACTGTTCCTGCTGATGGGATATACACTTTCAATGTTTCATATTTGCCGACGGCTGACGGGTGGTTCAAGGGAAGTTATCAATTTATGTCAATTCTGCCCTTTATGAAAAAATTGCCATTGATATTAGCTGCTGGAACTACAGTTACCGTAAGGTCTGTCACCATCAAGCTAAGCAAAGGGAATACTGTCAGCCTTGTGATATATACAGGCACAGCCACCCAGACAGGCACAGGCTCATTTGCCGGGTACAAGGTTAATTAGGATTGTTATCTGATGTTTTCTGTTATCGGTTCTCAGGTGGTCATTCATCACGTTTCACAGCTGACGCTCTGCGAATTGCAGGCGTCGCATTACAATATGTACGTGCAAAAATCTATTTAAAATATGTGTAAACCCTCTCGCAAATTATAGCAAATCCCCTGTCATCCTTACATGTTTGCTTTATCCAGTTGCCCATATCATCATATTCATATGTGGAATGGGTTTTACTTGTCACGTTTTTATCCTTGTCAAAAAAAGTAGCTTCTGAACTAAAACCCTTGTCATTGTAAACAAGATCGTAGGTTTGAACCGGAGTACCATCATTCATGAAGTTTCCGGAATTTGTCAGCAACCCGAGTTCATTATAGACACGAAGGTCTTTTCCCCGTGGCTCGCCTTTGAAATTGTAATATTGGATTATTGTTGTATCGTTAATATCAGAACCCTTAAATTCCACTTTTGCCACGAGCGTGTCAGCAAGGTGGTTAAATTGTTCATACATAACCGGATTACCGCTTTCATCACAGGTAATACAGTAAATGATATCTGATAGTGTCTTTGGATTTATACTCTGCCCTGGCAGGCATATTATTTACTTTTGAAAGACTCCAATTATTTATCTCATTGTCATTTTCATCATATGTTGTACAAGATATAAGATCCCCGTCAATATCGAATCTGGCCTGATAATCATAGGTATATCCGATACTGTCCAATTCATGCTTCTTAATCCTGGCTCCTTTGATATAAGTATCACCTTCAGGTATTGCCCAGTATCCTTTTTCAGCAACCGTTTCAACCTTACCGTTAAGTTTTTCCATGTAGGTTTGGTATGGCGTGAAGTTACCCAGCCTCGTATAATCAGCCGGTTTCTTCTCTTTGCAGCTGGCAACTGCAAATACTATTAATGCCAGAAGAAAGAATCAGTTTTTTCATATGTCCGTTTTTTTTGAAGTGGAAATTATTACAATGCTGTGTTTATTAACTTGATCTCCCAGGTTGAGGATGTACAGCAATTTACGACGGTATTTGACACAAGTCAAGTAATTGCCTGAAAATCTTTACATCGTGCGACCGATCAATTCGCGGCATATTCACTATTCCCTATGCCTGGCGCCACTGCCTGCCCGCATTCCATGCTGCATGCCATCCATGCGAGATCTGTCGCCATGCCCTGTCTCCGGTGCCCTCCCGCTCCGCGGGATGCCTCACTGCGTCTCTTGCTCCACTTGCCTATTGCCCCAAGCTTTTCTTATCTTTGCCGCAAACAAACCCGCCATGATTAACAACGACCAGATAAAAGACATTACAGGACGCCGCGATGCGTTGAGGAGGTATCTTTGACATCGACGGCAAAATTCTGAAGATAAAGGAGAAAGAGGAAATCACCAAAGACCCCGCCTTCTGGAACGATCCTAAAAAAGCAGAGACACTGCTGAAAGAGATCTCCTCCGTGAAGAGCTGGACAAACGCTTTTGATAAGGTAAATATATCTGTCGAGGACCTGCTGGTACTGCTCGATTTCTTTAAGGAGGGCGAGGTCACCGAGGAGGAGATAACCGTCCAGTATGATAAGACACTGACCGAGGTAGAGAAACTTGAGCTCCGTAATATGCTCAGGCGTGAGGAGGACCAGCTGGGAGCCGTCCTGAAGATCAACGCCGGCGCAGGCGGCACGGAGAGCAACGACTGGGCACAGATGCTCATGCGTATGTACCTCATGTGGGGAGAACGAAACGGATACAAGATCACCGAAGCCTACTACCAGGCCGGCGACGAGGCCGGCATAAAAACAGTGACCCTCGAGTTTGAGGGAGAGAACGCCTACGGATACCTTAAAAGCGAAAACGGTGTCCACCGTCTGGTGCGCATATCACCGTTCAATTCACAGGGTAAACGACAGACAACATTTGCTTCAGTATTCGTTGCCCCGCTGGTAGACGATGACATAAATATAGAGATCAATCCCAACGACATCACCTGGGAGACGTTCCGCTCCTCCGGCGCCGGCGGACAGAATGTCAACAAGGTGGAGACGGCAGTGCGACTGCGCCATGCCCCGACAGGCATCGTCATTGAGAACCAGGAGTCACGTTCGCAGGGACAAAACAAGGAGAATGCCCTGCGCCTTCTCAGATCAAGCCTCTATGAGATGGAGCTGAGAAAGAGACAGGAAGAACAGGCTAAGATAGAAGGATCAAAGAAGAAGATCGAATGGGGATCGCAGATCCGCTCCTATACCCTTCAGCCTTATAAGCTGGTGAAAGACCTGCGGACAGGTTATGAGGCCGGAAACGCCCAGGCTGTCCTTGACGGTTACATAGATGAGTTTATTAAGTCCTACCTTATGGAATTCGGAGGCAGCCAGTGAGACCATATGACAAAAGACATGGTTTAAGAGGCTGATGATCCGTTAATTTGCACATACACCAGTAGTTCACTTAATGACACAGAGAGAGAAACTGTTTGAAAAATTTCCGCCCGTCTCCACAGAAAAGTGGATGGAGAAGATCACTGCGGATCTGAAGGGTGCCGATTTCAGAAAGAAACTGGTATGGAAAACCCGCGACGGCCTTGCAGTGATGCCCTTTTACAGGCAGGAAGATACTGCTAAACTGCAGCTTAAGGAATCCCTCCCGGGCGATTATCCTTATGTCAGAGGAACCCGCGTGGCTGATAACTCCTGGCTCGTAAGACAGGATATCACCGTTAAGGATTACAGTGAAGCCAACCTGAGGGCGATGGAAATCCTGATGAAGGGAGTCACCTCACTGGGCTTCATCATTGACAATCCTGAAACCATAAATGCAGCAAATATCACGCTGCTGCTCAATGGCATACATTGCGAGAGCGTTGAGCTTAATTTTACTTCGGCAGGCAAGGCCAAAGAGCTGCTGGCATCCCTTCAGTCGGCTATGTGGACCTCGGGAACTGACTTGAAACGGGTGCGTGCAAGCATCGCCGCTGATCCGCTGGGAAGGCTGATTGTCAACGGCAAGCTGTGTGTCCCGGTCGAAGAAGGTCTTGAGTATCTTGCCGGCCTCGCCAGAGAATCTGTCAGCATGCCCGGACTGAGATGCGTTCACCCGTCTGGTACTGTCTTCAGCAACGCCGGCGCAGGACCTGTCGCCGAACTGGCACTGACCCTGTCGCTCGGTAACGAGTACATGGCTTACCTCACAGCACAGGGCATAAAACCTGATATTGCGGCCTCACAAATAAAATTCACCTTTGGCATCGGACCGGACTTTTTCCCGGAGATAGCCAAACTGCGTGCTGCAAGGATGCTTATGGGCTATCATAGTAAAAGGATACGGTCCACGGTCGGAAGAGAGTGCGGTGATGAACATCCATTCCGTCACAGGAAGATGGAACAAGACATTATACGACCCTTATGTCAACATGCTGCGCACACAGACCGAAGCGATGTCAGCTGCCCTGGGCGGCGCCGACTCAATCACCGTTGAGCCCTTTGACGTCATATTCAGGGATCCTGATAACTTCTCTGAAAGGATAGCACGTAACCAGCAGCTGCTGCTGATGGAAGAGTCGCACCTTGACAAGGTGGCAGATCCGGGTGCAGGTTCATATTATATCGAAGAGCTGACAGCAATGATCGCCCGGGAAGCCTGGTCGCTCTTCCTGGAGACAGAAAACGAAGGCGGCTTCCTCGCAGCGATGCAGAAAGGGATTATCCAGGATAAAATTAACACTGCCGCCTCGGCCCGCAAAGGCGATGTCGGCAAGCGCCGCGAGACCCTTCTCGGTACAAACCAGTATCCCAACTTCAGGGAACTGAATGCTCCTGAGGCTGATGCCGGAAGACTCTTCAGCAATACTAACCCTTCTGAGGATGATCAGGTCAAACGTCTCATCCCTTCCAGGGGGGCGGAAGAGTTTGAAAAGCTCAGGCTGGCTACGGAACATGCAACAAGGAGGCCTCTTGCCTTCATGCTTACAATCGGTAACCCGGCGATGCGCAGGGCAAGAGCACAGTTCTCATCCAACTTCTTTGCATGTGCGGGATACCAGGTGAAAGACAATAACGGATTTGATACCGCCGACGAAGGGGTAAGGGCTGCCCTGGAGGCAAAAGCCGATATCATTGTCATATGCAGTTCAGATGATGAATATGCCACTGTGGCGCCTGAAATATTTACCCTCACAGGGCAACAGGCCGTTGTCGTGGTTGCGGGAACACCACCGTGCATGGATGAGCTTAAGGCGAAAGGACTGGAACACTTCATCAGCGTAAGGTCTGACGTGCTTGAGACCCTTCAGATGTTTAACAGGATACTGGGAATAAACTGATCGGAGATGAGCAAAAGACCAAAATATTCGCAGCATGACCTTGACAGGGTGACACCGCCCTCGAAGAACATTCAGAAGTGGGAGAAGGAGAACGGCATTTTTCCATGTATGGGAGACACCTGAGCGTATCCATGTAAAGAGTGTATATACCCAGGAAGATCTGCACGGCATGGAGCACCTCGGTTATGCTGCCGGACTGCCCCCGTATCTCCGGGGACCATATTCAGCCATGTATGCAATGATGCCGTGGACTGTCAGGCAATACGCCGGGTTCTCGACGGCCGAAGAGTCCAACGCATTCTACCGCAGGAACATCGCGGCAGGCCAGAAAGGCCTGTCGGTGGCTTTTGACCTCGCAACACACCGCGGTTATGACTCTGATCATGAGCGCGTTGTCGGAGATGTCGGAAAAGCCGGGGTGGCAGTGGACTCTGTTCTTGATATGAAGGTGCTCTTTGACCAGATACCCCTCAACGAGATGTCTGTCTCGATGACCATGAACGGCGCTGTTCTGCCCGTGATGGCATTTTATATCGTCGCAGGACTGGAGCAGGGGGTGAAGCTGGAAGAGCTGCAGGGTACTATTCAGAATGACATCCTGAAGGAGTTCATGGTGCGCAATACATATATCTATCCTCCTGCCTTCTCGATGCGTATCATTGCAGACATCTTCAGGTACACATCCGCGAAGATGCCTAAGTTCAATTCCATCTCGATCTCGGGATATCACATGCAGGAGGCTGGTGCCACGGCTGACATAGAGCTGGCATACACTCTCGCCGACGGGCTCGAGTACCTGCGCACCGGCGTGAAGGCCGGACTGAACATTGACGATTTTGCACCGCGCCTCTCTTTCTTCTGGGCCTGCGGATTGAATTTCTTCATGGAGATAGCCAAGATGAGGGCTGCGCGCATGCTCTGGGCAAAGATCGTCAGCGAGTTCAACCCGAAGAACCCCAAATCGCTTGCTCTCCGCACACACACACAGACATCGGGATGGAGCCTCACGGAGCAGGACCCGTTCAACAATGTGGGCCGTACATGCATTGAGGCTATGGCAGCAGCCACTGGGTCATACGCAGAGCCTGCACACAAATGCCCTTGATGAGGCAATAGCCTTACCGACTGATTTTTCGGCACGTATAGCACGCAACACACAGATATACCTGCAGGAAGAGACAAATATATGCAGGGCTGTCGACCCATGGGCAGGGTCTTACTATGTTGAAACACTCACTGATGAGCTTGCGCACAAGGCGTGGGAGCTTATTAAGGAAGTCGAGAGCCTGGGAGGCATGGCCAAAGCCATTGAGTCAGGCATACCCAAGATGAGGATCGAGGAGGCTGCTGCCAGGTCGCAGGCCAAAATTGACTCGGGAGCACAGACCATTGTCGGCATAAACAAATACCGGCTCGAAAAAGAGGATCCGCTCGAGATACTTGAGGTGGATAACACCGCTGTACGTGACGCGCAGCTGAAAAGACTTGCACAGGTCAAAGCTTCGCGTAATGAGGAAGAGTGCCGGAAATCGCTCGATGCCATTACCAGGGCTGCCGAAACGGGTGAGGGCAACCTCCTTGAACTGGCTGTTGATGCGGCATCAAAGAGAGCCACACTCGGAGAAATATCGTATGCATGTGAAAAAATAGCAGGGAGATATAAAGCTGTGATAAGAACAATATCAGGGGTCTATGCGTCAGAATATAAGTCGGACTCTGACTTTGCGGAAGCAAAAGCCATGTGTGCCGAGTTTGCCTCGAAAGCAGGCAGACAGCCACGGATAATGATCGCCAAGATGGGACAGGACGGTCATGACCGCGGCGCCAAGGTGATATCGACAGGGTATGCCGATATAGGATTTGACGTTGACATCGGGCCGCTGTTCCAGACGCCGGCAGAAGCTGCACGGCAGGCTGTCGAGAATGACGTGCACCTGCTGGGTGTCTCGAGCCTGGCGGCAGGACATAAGACTCTGATCCCGCAGGTGATAAGCGAGCTGAAGAAACTGGGGCGCGAAGACATCCTGATCATTGCCGGCGGGGTCATTCCTGCACAGGATTATCAGTTCCTTTACGATGCCGGTGTGGCTGCCATCTTCGGCCCCGGAACATCGGTGGCAAAGACTGCAAAACAGATCCTTTCAATATTAATTCAGACCTTATGAAAAAATATCTCACTCTCATAATGCTGATCGCCCTGCTCGCCCTGGCTGCTACCGGTTGCCGGTCCTCAAAGACCGCTGCTACTGAGACCACGCCGCCCACTCCGGCTCCGGCAGTGACTGAAGAGATGAACGAGCATGTCTGGGACTTCCGTGATGCCACCACCTGGATCCTCGGGGATTTCAGTCTGTCAAGGCTCCTTGACCCGCCTCATTCGACATGGTACCTCGAGGGATTTAAGAATTATGTTCCTGACCAGGCAATAATGGACGAGCTGAAGACAGACAGATATAACTGATTATTCAATTACAATTGTGCTTGGAACGTGGTGCCCCGACAGCAGGAGGGAAGTGCCGAGGTTCATGAAGATAGCAGATCTGTGGGGCTTCCCTGAAGATAAAATACGGTTGCTGGGCGTTGACATAAATAAAATAGCACCTCTGGAAGATTTC
The DNA here is from genome assembly GCA_963780735.1 of uncultured Bacteroidales bacterium. Classification (GTDB taxonomy): domain Bacteria; phylum Bacteroidota; class Bacteroidia; order Bacteroidales; family VadinHA17; genus SR-FBR-E99. Next base: position 725,183 of record CAWADB010000006.1, on the reverse strand, counting down.
CCGGCTCTGGGAATAGAAAGAGTGCCTACCTTTATTTTTTATAAAAATAATTCAGAAGCCGGACGCATCATTGAAGTTCCAGTAACGTCTTTAGAACAGGATACAAGAGATATCCTCAAAAGGAAATAGGAAAACTTAATACTTGAACCAATGGAAGAAGAAAAGAAAAATCAGCAATCCGGCGTGGGTGTGGCAGCGCTCGTGACAGGCATAATAGCATTCCTGATGGCAGTGGTGCCATGTGTCGGCATAGTGGCAATCATACCGGCCGTCATAGCAATTGTTCTGGCAATTGTAGGACTCTCAAGGCCCAACAACACCCAGGGCATTCTTGTCGGTGGACTTGTCGTCGGCATTATAGCTCTTATGATCTCTGTATCGCAGAGTTTTATAATCGGGAAGATTGCAGATAAAACAAAATCGGGGGACTGGGCTTCTGAAATTGAAAAAGTGGTGAAGGACGTTACCAATGACATTGAGACTGAGTTTGGTGACAAGGAAGTGATCATCCATGTCAATGACGGAGATGATTCTGTTGAGATCAAAGCCACAGTAAAGAGAAACGACCTTGAAAACAAGCTTGATGAGCTTGAAGGTGCCGAAGACACTGTCAAAACCGTACCTGCAGGGGAAAGCAACAAATAAAAGTGAACCGCACAGCTGATCAGCGGGCGTATTTTGCTGTAAATATTATACTTGCCGGAGTAATCCTTTTAATTATGGGTTACTCCGCTTTTTATTCCCCTGATGAGAACGAATATCCTGTTGTCTGCATTCATGAGAAGCTGACCGGGGAACAGTGTCCGTCATGCGGATTGTCGCATGCTTTTTCGCTGATCGTACGTGGGAGAATCGATGAAGCCCTTCTGTTGAACAGCGCCTCCGTGAGGGTCTTTCTCTTTTTCGCTTTGCAGCTCGTTATGCGGCTCGGTCTTGGAGCAAGGAGCCTGGTTACCGGCCGCTGGCTGAAACAGATAGCATGGGCCGATACCCTGGTCTCATCAGCAATGGCGCTGTATGCGTTTTACCCTTTTCTCAGGGCGCTGTGGACCGGCTTATTCCGGTAATCAGTCGTTGAACAACGAGTTTATTTCGGCATAGACAAGGTGGCTTTCAAAGCCCTTTCCCAGGGCATGCCTCAGGATCTTGCCCTTGAGATCATACCTGTTCTTTGCCTTTATCCTTTTCTTCTGATCTTCGATGATCTTTCTCAGGAGCGCAAGATATTCCTCCTCATCAATTGCTTCGAGTCCTGATGCAATAGCTTCAGCCGGTATATTCTTGCTCTTCAGGCCCTGGGTGATCTTCACCCTGCCCCACTGGCTGTAAGTGAAGTGATCGCGTGCAAAAGCCCTGCAGTAACGGATCTCATCAATGAACTTATCTGCGATGAGTTTATCAATGATGGCCGATCTGGTTTTCTCATCCCTGGCTCCCCACCTGTCAAGGAGCGACATTATGTCGCTTATGCAGTACTCCCTCCCGGAACATACTTTCTGAGCCCTGTGCAGGAGCTCGTCCTGCTCTTCTTTTTCACCCATTTTTTTCAGCTTTGACAAATCGTTTCTTTCCTCTGATATCTTCGATGATCCTGACATCCCTGTAGATATTCTGACTAAGGAGCAGGGCCGTTTTATCAGCAAAGGATTCATTTACTTCCAGCCATAAACAGCCGAGGGGTGCCAGTGCAGCATCGGCAACGGCGATGATATGACGGTAGTATAGAAGCGGATCGGCATCAGGGACAAAGAGAGCCTCATGAGGTTCATAGTCAAGCACGTTGATATGCATTTCCTTTTTCTCGTTTTCGGTCACATAGGGCGGATTGCTCACGATGATATTGCTAACAGGAATTGAGGAAGGTTCCCGGGTGAGGATATCGGACTTCGACAGGTGCACGGCAGCGCCGGTGGAGGAGATATTGCGGGCTGCTACCTGCAGCGCCTTATCGGAATTATCCGTGGCAATGACAGTTGCCTCGGGGAATGCCAGTGACAGTGCTATTGCAATACATGCCGATCCCGTGCAAAGGTCTGCAGCTGTTCCGGTGAAACCGGCATTTTCCCTGATGATAAGCGAAACCATCTCTTCCGTCTCCGGCCTTGGTATGAGCACCCCGGGCTCCACTCCGATCCGGTGACCGCAGAAAAGGGTATAACCGAAGATATACTGCAGAGGCTCTCCCGCCGAAGCCCTGCGCACTGCTGCCATAATACGGTCAGTGGCATCAGGGCCGGCTGTCCTCTCTCCGAAGGCCAGCTGGCGGGCATTGTCCATGCCGGTATATTCCTTTATTATGGCCGTCGCCATCGCATCAGCTTCCTTCTCCGGCCACATTCGTCTCAGCATTCCGGAGACATAATGACGTATTTCGCTTATTGTTTGTAAATTTCCGGCCATGATTCAAAGATAGAAAATTGCATTTATGGCACAGACCGATGATATGATCTTTATGCACCGCTGTCTTCAACTGGCGGGAAAGGCAGAGGGTTACACCTCTCCCAATCCGCTTGTCGGTGCGGTCATAGTGCATGACGGCAGGATCATAGGAGAAGGATTTCATCTGGAGGCAGGCACCCCGCATGCCGAAGTGCATGCCATCAATGCCGTGAAAGATAAAAGTCTTCTTCCGCATTCTTCACTTTACGTCAGTCTTGAGCCCTGCTCTCACCAGGGGCGTACCCCTCCGTGTGCTGACCTGATAATCAGGAGCGGCATAAGAAGGGTGGTCATCGGGACGGGAGACACAAGCCTGAAGGTTGCGGGTAAGGGCATTGAACGGATGCGCCAGGCGGGGATAGAAGTGGTATCCGGTGTTGCTGAGGATGAGTGCCGTGAGATCAACCGGCGTTTCTTTACCGTGCATGAGCAGCAGCGTCCGTATGTGATCCTGAAATGGGCACGCAGTGCCGACGGTTTCATTGACACGTTCAGGGCGCCGGGCGAGGCTATCGGGCCACACTGGATTACCGGCATGTCCGAACGAATACTCGTCCACAGATGGCGGGCTGCCGAGGATGCAATCCTGGCAGGAGGCGCTACCATCCGCGCTGACAACCCCTCGCTTGACGTTCGCTACTGGAAGGGCAGAAACCCTGTCAGAATAATCGTCAGTCGCAGCGGGAAAATCGATCCTCATGCAAAAGTGCTTAACGGCACTGCCAAAGTGAAACTTTTTACCTGTAATGGCAGTATAACCCTTCCCGGAGCGGAGGTTATTCAAATTAGTGATGATCAAAATATTGCCGGGAGTGTCCTGAAGATTCTTCATGAGATGGAAATGCAGTCGGTTTTGGTTGAGGGAGGTGCATTTATCATCAGTCAATTTGTCGGATCGGGTCTTTGGGACGAGGCACGCCGTTTCACGGGAAAAATGAACTTCGGGAAAGGAGTGGCTGACCCATTTCTGTCATTCAGTCCCGATGAGGCTTTCAGCTTCGCGAAGAGCACCCTGGAAATTGCCAGGAACAAAATGAAATGAACGTCAGGTGTTGTTAATAAATGCTTTTGTTTTGTTAGTAAATAATTATTCGTAATTTTGAGTCCCAATTCGTAAAATGAAGTGAAAGTCATGAAACGCGGATTCTCGTTTTTTTTATTGATTCTTCTTGTTGCAGGCATGGGTGTCTACGGACAGTCATCACGCAAGTATATAAAAGCCGGCGAGGAGTTCATCAGGAACAATATGTTCGACGATGCCATCGACCAGTTCTCCCGTGCTATTGAGGAGTCTCCCGCGTCCGCCGACGGCTATGTCAAAAGAGCAAGGGTTTATGAACTGACCGGCAACTACGGGCTTGCATATGATGACTACAAGAGGGCGGTAAATTTCATGCCTGACGATACGGGCATCCTTTACAACCTGGGTCATATGTGCAATATGATTGCCTCCGGGGAGAAAACAACTGCCGATGAAAAAAAGAAATATTACACTGAAGCTGTATCAGTCCTGCAGAAAGCAATAAAGGCCGAATACCGAAACGGAAGGCTCTACACCGAGAAAGTGGTCTCACTGATAGGGATGGAGCTGTGGGACCGTGCATTGGCTACCTCAGACACTGCGCTTCAGATGAGGGATGATGCAATCAACTATTACTATCAGGGCCTCATCTACCAGAAGAAAAACGATGACCAGACAGCCAGGCGTCAGCTTGAAAAGGCTGTCACAAAAGACAAGACCCTTTCAATTGCCCGTCTGGAGCTGGCCAGGGTGCTTATCCGCCAGGGTGACATCAACAGCGCTCTCGGACAATGCAATATGGTGATGCAGCAGGATGAGAAAAATGTTGATGCATACCTCACCCGTGCCATGGCTTTTGAAGCCAGGCTTGATTACCCGTCAGCCATTAATGATATTTCAACCGCCATACTGCTTGAACCGGCAAATAAATCACATTATATCACCAGGGGCACCTACTACCAGAAATTTAACCAGCACCTTGCCGCCGTCAACGATTTCTCGAAGGCACTGGCTCTCGACCAGTACCAGCCTCAGGTATATCTGATGCGTGCCCGTTCTTATGAAGAGATAAACGATTTCGAGAAGGCTGGATCGGATTATGCCAAGGTCATCGCCATGAATGAAGCAAACGCTCCGGAAAAGAAGATGCTGGCTGAGGCTAATGACAGGCTCTTTGCGATCAACCGCGAGACGGTCAGCCCTGAAATCTCAATTGAGGCTCCGACAATCGTCGGAGGCCGCGAGATTGAGGTGGGTTTTGACAGCAAGAGCGTACTGGTGGCAGGAAGGATCAGCGACAAGAGCCTCCTTGCAGAGTTCTCAATCAACAACACCCCTGTTATGCATGAAGGCCGCAGCGGTTCCATGCCATTCTCAGCCGAGGTGAGCATACCGTCAGATGAAACGGTCAGGATAGTTGCGCGCGACGTCTATGACAATGAGAGTGTGATGACTTATCACATCAGGCGTACAGAAGCCGATCCTCCGGAGATACAGATACTTACTCCTTATCTTATCGGAGATGATGTACTGATCATTGACAGCATTACTACCCGCATTGATATCGAAGGCAAGGTGACGGATCAGAACCTTATCAGATCAGTGAAAATTGAAAATATCAGTGCACAGTTCTCACAGGATAATCTCAATCCGGGTTTCATAGCCAAGGGCATTGATGTCAGTAACACTGACAAGATCACCATCCTTGTTGAAGACAAATACGGGAACAGAACGATTAAGGATTACTTTCTTAACCGCAACGGTACTATTATTTCCGACTCGAACCCGATGGGCAACACACTCGTTATCTTCATAGAGAACAGTGACTATCAAAATTTTGCAGCTCTCCAGGGACCGCCTAAAGACGCTAACCTCATTTCAGGTGTGCTTGAAGAAAACTACCAGGTGCTTCCCATACGCAGGCTCCGCAACCAGACGAAGCAGCAGATGGAGAAGTTTTTTTCAATTGATCTCCGTGATGAGGTCAGAGGCAAACAGATCAAGTCGCTTGTCATATGGTTTGCCGGCCACGGCAAATTCATCAATGACGTAGGATACTGGATACCCGTTGATGCAAGGCGTGATGAGGAGTTCACCTATTACAGCCTGACAACACTCAGGGCTTCTATGGAGTCCTACATGAATTACCTTACCCATGTTCTGGTCATTACCGACGCCTGCGAATCGGGCCCGAGTTTTTACCAGGCGATGAGATCAGATCTCAAGGCCCGCAACTGTGCTGACTGGCGTGCCACACAGTTCAAATCGAGCCAGGTATTCTCATCTGCCGGTTACGAACTGGCCGTGGATGACTCCCAGTTCACCCGCACCTTTGCCAGCGCTCTGCGTGGCAATCCTAAAACATGCATTGCAATTGAAGAGATTGCGTTGCAGGTGACCAAGGCTGTTTCCCAAAACAACCAGCAGAAGCCTAAGTTTGGAAAGATCACCGGGCTCAAGGATGAAGACGGGACCTTCTTCTTCATAAAGAAATAGCCTGATGGGCGGAGGGGGCAGGTATTGCAAAGTATCCTCACCTGTTTTACCGGCGTGGCTGCTCCTGTTGTTTCTGGCCATCCCCGGTCATGCTTCAGGCCAGAATTACTATTTTGAAAATTACGGTTCAAAGGAGGGGCTCAGCGCCTCAAAAGTATACACTGTAATCCAGGATGCCAACGACTTTATCTGGCTGGGTACAGGCAGCGGCGCCACACGCTTCGACGGACTGAATTTCGAGAACTTCTCCACCTCAGACAGCCTGGCCCCGGGAGGGGTGAAGAGCATTTTCATGGACAGCCATGGGAGGATATGGCTCGGACATATCGGCGGTGGCATGTCACTCTTCGAGAATGATGCCTTTAAACGTGTCTCATTCTCTCCTTCGATCTTCATTGGCATTGATTCAGCCAGGATAACCGACGGGGTAAAGCCTGTGCTGACCCTTAGCGGTGATATAACCGCGATCACGGAGTATGAAGGATCAATATGGGTTTCAACCACCCTGGGCGGAGCTCTGAGGCTTGATGAACCCGAGCCCGGCGTCATGACAATGACAGGGCAACAGTATGCCGGCCGTCAGGGACTGAGCAATGACGCATTCGGGTTTTACAGCGACCGCGGTGGAAGCCTGTACTGCATAACAGATATGGGAATCAAGAAGTATGACCATGCCAGTGACAGGTTTAATCCATACAATCCTGAAGGTCTTACAAGGTACTTCCAGATCACCACCATGTTTGAAGATTCCCGGGGAAACAAATGGTTTGGTACATATAACGGAGGACTGCACAAGCTTGACGCCGGTAGCGGCAAGATGGAATTATATGATTCGCGGAATGGCCTGTGGGGTAATTTTGTGAGCTATATCACCGAAGACTACCGCGGCAATATCTGGGTGGCATCGATGGAAGACCAGGAAAGCCGGGGAGGCATAACAATATTCTCGCCGGACGGAATTGTCATTTATAACAGCAGCAACGGCCTGCGGGCACAGCATATCCTGTGCATGATAGAAGACAAGGAGAGGAATATCCTTATTGCTGACAGGGATGCCGGTCTCTTCATCTACAAGGGTGATCACTTCACTTCATACCAGGCACCGGCGTTCTTTCCGTCAAACGATGTATTCACTCTTGCCCAGGATGAAACAGGCCGGTACTGGTTCGGCACACACAGCGGCCTCTCTCTTTATGATCCGGAGAAACAAGGAGAAGCCGGGATAAAAAGTTCAGGTTTTCCCGCCGCCCTAGAGGGAAGCCAGATAAACATCATCAGACCTGACGGGAATGGCAACGTATGGATAGTAACCTCAACCTATGAGGTATTCAGGTATGATCTGAAAGAAGACAAGTATAAATTTGATATCAACCTGAACGGGAGCCTTAAGGAAATATACAGCATCTCAGCTCTTGAAACAGACTTGTCGGATAACCTGTGGATGGGAACTGACCGTGCACTGATCAGATGGAATGAAAAGAAGAAGGAAAGCAGGACTTACACGCAGATCAACGGTCTGTCGGTTACCAATATCACATCACTGTTTACTGACAGCAAGGGTATTCTGTGGATCGGGTCGGAGAAGCGAAACGGCATTACGAAACATTTCCCTGGCAGTGAGGACTTTGTCACCGTTGATTTTGGTGCTGAGATCATGCCAACATCGATAACTGAAACATCTGACGGAACCGTATGGGTGGGTACAATAGACGGACTGTACGGACTCAGGAATGATACAGTATGGAAAAGGATCACCGATGCCGACGGTCTCCTTATGAATTCCATCAACCTTCTGCAGCCTGACAGGGAAGGTAACCTGTTCATAGGCACCAACCTGGGTCTTAACAGGTACGATATAGTGACAGGCCGCATTTCATCATTCACCGAGAAGAACGGGTTCACAGGCATTGAAACCAGGTCAAACGCTTCATTTTCAGATAATAAAGGTGATCTGTGGTTTGGCACGTCCAACGGAGCCATCAGGCTGAGTCCTTCAAAGTTGCCTCCTGTCATCACAGAGCCTGCCACACACATCTGGAGAACCCTGGTCAACTATGTGCCGTACCCATGTATGACGGGATACGTCTCTCCCACAACCAGAAGAAGGGGATCATCTTCGACTTCCTGAGTATCTGTCTGGTCAATCCGGAATCGGTCAGGTACCAGTATATGCTTGTTGGCTCCGATGAGGACTGGGTAAGCACAAGCCAGACCAGGGTGCCATACCTGTCGCTCAGCCCCGGCAAATATACCTTTAAGGTCAGGGCTTCAAACAACTACGGTTACTGGAATGAAAAGCCGGTGGAGATGACATTTACAATCAGGCCCCCGCTGTTCCTGTCGCCGTATTTTATTATCCTGGCCATTGGTGCCCTGATCAGTGTCATCTATCTGTACATCATGCGGCGTGAGCGTAACCTGCTCAGGGAAAAGGATGTACTTGAAGAGAAGGTAGAGGAGAGAACAGCTGAAGTGGTATCCAAGAGTCTCGAACTCGAAGAAAAGAACAGGGATATCACCGCAAGCATCAGATATGCTGAAAGGATCCAGGCTGCGATGCTTCCGCCGGAGAATTATTTCAACAACACCTTTGTCCTGTTCATGCCCAAGGATATTGTCAGCGGTGACTTCTACTGGATGTATGACAGCGGCCTGAAGCAGTTTATTGCCACGGTCGACTGCACCGGCCACGGTGTTCCGGGAGCGTTCATGTCAATTATCGGTCATAACTCGCTTAACAAGATCGTCAAGGAGAACGGTGTAAAAAGGCCGTCAGAAATTCTTGACCGCCTGAACACAGAGATCGTTCATGCCCTTCTGCAGAGGAGCCAGAAGGCAGTGCGTGACGGCATGGATATATCACTGATCTCGTATGACACCCTTGAACATTATGTTGAATTTGCCGGCGCTTACCAGCCGCTGTATCATGTGAGGGACGGAAAGGTTACTGTTCACAGGGCTGACCGTTTCCCCATCGGCATGATTGACGGCCAGGCAAAGAAGGTCTTCACCAATCGCAGAATAGACGTCATGAAGGGAGATATGCTCTATATCTTCACTGACGGTTTTGCCGATCAGTTTGGCGGTGATGAGGACAAGAAGTTCAAGACCATAAACATCAGGCGCCTGCTCTCGGAGATATATAGTCTTCCGGAAGATGAGCAGAAGAGGCTGCTTGAGAAAGCCATCAGGGACTGGATGGGAGATCTCCCCCAGATAGACGATATTCTTTTTATCGGTACCCGGATACCTTAGTGTCAGATCCGGGCAATTACCTTCGGATCAGCATGCCAGCCGGTATAGTTTACTATTGCCGGCACCACCTCTTCGGCCGAGGTGACGATCTGCCAGATATCCTTATGCTCAAGCCTCATGAAATGGCCCCTGACCATGTGGTCGAAGAACTCGATGAGGTGATCATAAAAACCGTTGACATTCATAATTATAATCGGCTTGTTGAACTGTCCCAGCTGCTTGAGGGTAATCACCTCCGTCAGCTCCTCAAGCGTCCCCACTCCTCCGGGGAGTGCCACAGCAGCATCAGACATCGCAAAGATCGTCTTCTTCCTCTCAGACATGTCCGATGTAATGATCATATCGCTGACCCCGTCATGACCCCATCCTTCCTTTATCATGAATTCGGGTATCACTCCGGTGATCTCACCTTTACCGGCAAGCATGGTATCTGCAAAGATACCCATCAGCCCTATGCCTCCGCCGCCGAATACGGCATGCACATGCTGTTCGGCAAATGCTTTGCCCAGCTCTGCCGCGGCAGTTGCGTAGGCAGGATCAATACGGCTGCTTGAGGCAGCAAAAACGCAGACTTTCATTATTGGTCAGAGAAGCGGAGTAAGCTTGGCCTCAAAGGCCGAGCGGGCAGCAGCCCCGACCTGCTTATCGACAACCTACACCGCCCTTGAAGTAAAGAACCGTGGGAATATTCCTGATTGAGAACCTTCGGGCGACGTCAGGCGAGCTGTCAACATCACACTTGACGACAAGAGCCTTGTCCTTATAGGTCTCACCCAGCTGCTCAATGTATGGAGCTATCATCCTGCAGGGGCCGCACCATTCCGCCCAGAAATCCACAATCACCGGTATGTCTGACTTCAATACAACCTCATCAAAGTTATTGTCGTTAACGTGCTGTGCCATAGTATTTTATATTTCTTATTTATTGATTACGAATTTGCACAAAGATATTTAATTTACTTTAAAGTCAAGCTCCGGGTTATCTTCAAGCCACCCGATAAGCTCGTTAGTGATGCCTGCCTTGATGCTTCGCGAGAAGAGAGGAAGGGTGATCTTGTCATCATGATCAATCAACAGAAATTTGAGTGTTTTGTTGCCGGGGTTTTCGGAAATAAGTGTCTTCAGGTTCGTTATGAACTCCGGGTTAATAAGTTCCGTTTTGACCTTTATAGTGATTGAATTGATCAGGTCTTCCCTCACTGCGGAGAGCAGGTGTATTTCCTTTATCCTCAGTTCGAGTTCATCGGGATTATAAAATCTCGCCTGCACCTTTCCTTTTATCAGGAGCTGATAATCGGTAGTGAAAAAGTTGCTGAATGATACGTATTCCTTGTCGAACAGCAGGAAGGAAAATGAATCTGTATAGTCCTGCAATGTAAACCCTCCGAAGGGTTTGCCGTTCTTGGTGACACCGCTGCGGGTATCTGTCACCAATCCTGCAACGCATACCTCGCGATTGGCAAACTCACTCAGGTTCTGAAGGTCAGCGAGGGTGGCATTGCAGAAGGTGTTAATTTCAAGACGGTAGTCGTCAAGGGGATGCGAAGAAAGATATATGCCTATAACCTGTTTTTCCTTATTAAGCTTCTCCAGTTTAGACCAGTCGGGGCATGGGGCAGGCTCAGGCCGCACAAGCTCAAAACCTCCGCTGTCGCCGAAGAGCGACTGCTGGGTACTGTTGCGTATGTTCTTTACGCTGTGTCCGTAGCGGATGAGGCTCTCGAGAAAGCTGGAACCCTTGCCGTCGGCAGAGAAGTACTGTGCCCTGGAGAGGCCCGGCAGGCTGTCAAACGCACCGGATACCACCATGGATTCGAGCATCTTTTTATTGAGTGTGTTGAGGTTCGTTCTCTCTGCAAGATCATAGATATCCCTGTAAGGACCGTTCTTCTCCCTTTCCTCGATAAGATGCAGCACGGCGTTCTCTCCCACGCCCTTGATGGCACCAAGCCCGAACCTGATATTGCCGTTACGGTTAACGGTAAAATGCAGGAGGCTCTCGTTGACATCGGGGCCAAGCACCTCCATGCCCATCCGCTTGGTCTCCTCCATCATCACGGTGATCTTCTTTATATCACTGATGTTTCGGCTCAGCACCGCTGCCATGAACTCGGCCGGGTAATTCGCCTTGAGATAACCGGTCTGGTATGCTATGAGAGCATAGCATGTCGAGTGCGACTTGTTAAAAGCATATTCGGCAAAAGCTTCCCAGTCTGACCAGATCTTGTTAAGGGTGTTCTCATCATAGCCGTTTCTGCGGCATCCTTCGACGAATTCGACCTTCAGCTTGTCCATGATGGTCTTCTTCTTCTTGCCCATGGCCTTGCGGAGCGAGTCAGCCTGTCCCTTGGTGAAACCTGCAAGCTCCTGCGAGAGGAGCATCACCTGCTCCTGGTAGACGGTGATGCCGTACGTCTCTTTGAGATATTTCTCCATCGCCGGCAGCTCGTACTTAATCTTCTCTTTCCCGTTTTTGCGCCTGATAAACAGGGGTATGTAATCCATGGGCCCCGGCCGGTACAGGGCGTTCATGGCTATCAGGTCACCGAACTGGTTTGGCTTCAGGTCGCGCAGGTAGCGTTTCATGCCCACAGATTCAAACTGGAACACACCTGTTGTCTCCGCGTTGCTGAACAGCTCCCAGGTACGCTTGTCCTTCAGCGACAAGGTATCAAGGTCGATGGTTATCCCCTTTGATTTCTTTATGTTCTCAACGGCATCCTTAAGTATCGACAGTGTTTTCAGCCCGAGGAAGTCCATCTTGAGCAGTCCGACTGACTCGACATGGTTGCCCTCATACTGTGTCACGTACAGCTCTGTATCCTTGGCAGTGCAGATTGGGATATGGTCTGATAGGTTGTCCCTGCTGATGATGATGCCGCAGGCGTGGACGCCCGTCTGCCGCACACTGCCCTCGAGCACCTCAGCATACTTGAGGGTCTGGGCCACGAGAGGCTCTTTTGATTCTCTCTCTTTCAGCAGTTCAGGAACCTCATCGTAAGCTGTTGCCAGCGTTATGCCGGGCCGTTCGGGCACCAGCTTGGTCAGCCTGATGGCTTCCGGCAACGGCAGTTTCTGCACCCTGGCGACATCCCTGATGGCCATCTTGGCAGCCATGGTGCCGAAGGTAATGATATGAGCTACCCTGTCATGGCCGTATTTGTCAACGACATATTTCAGGACTTTCTCCCGTCCGTCCTCGTCGAAGTCAATGTCGATATCCGGCATCGAGATGCGGTCAGGGTTAAGGAATCTTTCAAACAGGAGGTTGTACTGTATGGGGTCAATGTCAGTGATCCTGAGGGAGTATGCTACGGCGCTGCCGGCAGCCGAACCTCTTCCCGGGCCGACCCAAACACCCATCTCACGTGCTGCCCTGAGAAAATCCTGCACGATAAGGAAGTAACCCGGGAACCCCATGTTTTTAATAACCGAGAGCTCAAAATCGAGTCGTGCCTGCAGTTCCGGGGTGATGTTGGTCCATCGCACCGCTGCACCCTTCATTGTCAGGTGCCTGAGATACTCATCCTTGTCTGGCGAACTCCGGCGGGATGGCGAAATCAGGCATGATCGGCTGGCTGCTGAGCGAATAGTATTCAATCTTATCAGCTACCTCCTTCGTGTTCATTACTGCCTCGGGTATATCGGCGAACACTGCCAGCATCTCTTCTTCGCTCTTGAGATACTCCTGTTTCGTATACCTCAGTCTGTCAGGGTCGTCGATGTCTTTTACGGTGTTGATACATATTAGCCTGTCGTGGGCCTCAGCCTCATCAGCCATGATGAAGTGCACGTCATTGGTCGCAATGATTTTGACATTGTGTTTTGCCGCCAGTTCGCGGTAAGCGGCGATTACCCTCTGCTGCAGCGGAAATACCGTTGTGTCAGCGGTAGGGTCGGAGGTTTCATGGCGTTGGATCTCAAGATAATAATCGTCGCCGAAGATCTCCTTATATGACAGCATGGCTTCCTCAGCGCCTTTCATGTTACCCGAGAGGATCTCCTGTGCAGCCTCGCCCGCAATACAGGCTGATGACACTATCAGGCCTTCGCTGTGGGCACGCAAAAGAGCCTTATCGATGCGCGGCCTGTAGTAAAATCCCTTTATCCATGCGTGTGAGACCAGCTTAACCAGGTTTTTATAGCCTGCCAGGTTTTTTGCCAGCAGGATCAGGTGGTCTCCGGAGCGGTCCTCGACAGAGGTTTTATCTTCCAGTGAGGTGCGTGCAACATAAATCTCGCATCCGATTATGGGCTTCAGCGAGGCGGCAGTGGCCACGTCATGAAACTCTTTTACTCCGAACATATTACCGTGGTCGGTGATGGCAAGAGCCTCCATGCCGAGGTCCCTTGCTCTTTTTACCAGAGCCTTGATTCCCGATGCACCATCCAGGATAGAGTATTGTGTATGTACGTGTAAATGAGTGAATGAGGACATAATTTCGGGGAATAAGCCAGCGCCGCTGCCGGAAACAAAAATAAGGAAAAGGTACATCCCCCGTCATTTTTTTTATTAACATGATCGTTGTGATAATTTTTGTTACCTCGATTTATTGTAATATATTTGCACCCTCATTGAAAAAAACAGAGTTATAATCTTAATTAAATTTTAAATGTCAGTAAAGATCAGATTAGCTAGGAAAGGCCGCACAAAGATGGCCTACTACCACATCGTGGTAGCAGATAGCAGGTCGCCACGTGATGGCAGATTCATCGAGAAGATTGGAATTTACAATCCTCTCACTGACCCGGCAACAATCGACGTAAACTTCGAGAAGGCATTGGGTTGGCTGCATAAAGGTGCGCAACCTACGGATACATGCAGGGCAATCCTTAAGTACAAGGGAGTCATGATGAAGAAACACCTTTTGGAAGGTGTGAAGAAGGGTGCCTTCGACGAGGCTGAAGCCGACCGCCGGTTTAATGAATGGCTGAAGGGCAAGGATGAGAAGATAGAAGCGAAGAAATCAGGCCTGGAGAAAAAGGGTGAAGAGACGCGCAAGCAGAGACTTGAGGCTGAGACAACGGTGAAGGAGGCAAGGGCAGCAGCATATGCGAAGAAGCTTGCCGCACTGGCCGCTGAGGCCGAGGCAGCAGCCAAAGCCGCCGCCGCACCTGAGGCCGTCGCAGAAGTGGCAGCAGAAACAGCTGCAGAACCAGTGGCTGAAGTAGTAGCTGAGACAGAAGCTGTTGAGGAAGTTGAGGCTGTTGCTGAGGTTGAGACCGAAGCTCCCGCCGCCGAGGCTGTAGCTGAGACTGAGGTCGAAGCTAAGGAAGAAACTGCAGAAGAGAAAGAGAAGACTGAGTAACAGTCTTCGTTCCCTGCCGCCGCCAGTGAAAACTATTGGCAGAATAACAAAAACGTACGGCTTCGAAGGAGCCGTGATCGTCAGAAACGAAGGCGGCATTACAAGGGTACCAAAACAGGGTGAACCGGTATTCGTCGTTATCGACGGCATACCGGTTCCCTTTTTTACCCGCGAGGCCTGGTCTCCGTCACCGGGAACACTGGTAATATCGTTTGACGATTACCTGACCGATAAGTCTGTCATCGGCTTCAAGGGATGCGAGGTGAGAACCGTCCGGGAGGATAATATAAAGAGTGATCCCAATTCCCTGGAAGGATATACGATCATTGATAAACAAAGCGGTTTCAGGGGCGTCATTGCACGAGTGATAGAAAATCCCGGACAGATGATCGCCGCAGTCACTGCCCCGGAGGGTGAGATATTGATCCCGATGCACAAGGACCTGATAATCTCAGTTGACAAAAAAAGGAAGATGATAGAGATGTCACTTCCCTCTGGGCTGACAGGAATAAACAACTGAGCGACCCCATTTTTCAGCCGCCATGCAGCGTTACCGTTCATGTAACGTCTTTGTTATATAAATTCCAAAATAAACCGATCATGAAAAAATTATTGTCAACCGCATTTGCATTACTGTTGTTCGTTTCAGCAACAACGGCACAGGACACATACAAGGAAACCAGGAATCTCACAGGCTTCGATGAGGTCAGCTTTTGCCTGGCAGGCGAAGTATATATTTCATTAGGGCAGGGATTTAATGTCGTGCTTGAAGGGGACAAGGAGTATCTCAGTGAAGTGGTTACAAAAGTCAGCGGCGGCGAGCTGGTTATCAAACGTGACAATTGGCTCAATTTCGATAATCATAAGGTAATTGTTCATATAACAATGCCGGCTCTTAACGGAATTGATGTGTCGGGATCAGGCAAAGTGATGGTTACTGATCCGCTTAAGAGTGATGATTTTGAAGCTGATATCAGCGGAAGCGGCAAGATTTACCTGAAAGATGTCACCATGGGAGATGTCGAATGTGATATTTCAGGATCAGGAAGTTTCGTTGCAGAGGGCACCGGCAGCATGAGCAACCTTGAAGTTGACATTTCAGGATCGGGCAGTTACAAGGGTGAATCGACTAAGATCGGCACTTTTGAAGCCAGCATCTCAGGGAGCGGCACCTGCGACTGCTATGTAACCGAAATGCTCAGGGCTTCCATCTCAGGCAGTGGCAGTATCTGGTATTCCGGTAATCCCAAGATTGACGCTTCCATATCCGGATCCGGCAAGGTGCGGACAAAATAATTACCCCGTACGGGCAAAATAGTTACTCACGGAGGATTTTTACAGCTCCGTTTCCGGAGACCTTTATGACCGAAGAGGCCGCAGACCTGCTTCGGTCATACTGTCTGTACAGACAGACATAATCAGCTGCCCTGATCACCTCTTCGCTTATCTCATCAAAGAGTGCCGGGGCATCTGTGCCGCTTATATTGGCTGATGTGGAAACAATGGGTTTGCGGAAGGCAGTGATCAGCTCATCACAGAACGGGTCGCTGCATATCCTCACACCCACCGAACCGTCGGCCGAAGCCACACCCGCGGCCAGGCTGCGTCCACGGTCATAGACTATGGTCAGGGGTTTCTGCGACAGCTCCGCCATCTGCAGCGCCACCTCGGGCGGATCAGCAACATATCTTTCGAGCATCGATACTGAGTTCACGAGTATGATCAGGCTCTTGCTGTCATCCCTTTCCTTGATGTCAAAGATCTTTTGCACTGCCAGTGCATTGGTAGCATCACAACCCAGTCCCCAGACAGTGTCAGTCGGGTAAAGGATGACACCTCCTGCACGCAGCACCTTCAGGGCATTCATAATATCGTCGCCGTACTCGCTTTTCATACCATTACATCGTTTTCACGGAGAGCATTGTTCAGCGAAGTCTTCTTATCCGTTGATTCTTTTCTTTTTCCTATTATAAGTGCACAAGGTACATTGTATGTTCCTGACGGATAATCCCTGGCGTAAGTGCCGGGTATGACCACGCTTCGCGGGGGCACATATCCGCGGTACTCAACCGGTTCGCTGCCTGTCACGTCAATGATCTTCGTTGATCCGGTGATGACTGTGGCGGCGGCTATCACGGCTTCGGTGCATATGCGTGCCCCTTCGACGATTATGGCGCGTGATCCGATGAAACAGTTGTCCTCAACGATCACCGGCGCAGCCTGCACAGGCTCGAGCACGCCCCCCAGACCCACCCCGCCGCTGAGATGAACGTTCTTTCCCACCTGGGCGCATGAGCCCACCGTAGCCCAGGTGTCAACCATGGTGCCCTCTTCAACCCTCGCCCCGATGTTTATGAACGAAGGCATCAGTATCACCCCCCGGGCGAGATAAGAGCCGTAGCGGGCGACAGCGTGAGGCACCACCCTCACACCAAGTTCCTCATAGTTATGCTTGAGATCGATCTTGTCATGAAACTCCAGCGGTCCGGCAACGGTGGTCTTCATCTCCCTCATGGGGAAATAAAGGATGACGGCTTTTTTGATCCATTCGTTCACCACCCACGCATCACCCTCAGGCTGCGCCACACGCAACAGGCCCCTGTCGAGGGCTTCGATCACCTCTTCGACGGCTCTTCTTACCTCCTTATCCTGAAGCCTTCCGCGCTCTTCCCACGCGGCCTCTATTAAATCGCGCCTGTATTCCATTGTCAACGCAAAAATACTAATTGTACATTCAGATTCTAAAAACAATAATACCTATTATTCGGCATACATTCCTGACATGCAAACATATTTTCGGTACGCTGAAAAAATAAAAACGGGGCTCAATAACTTCATATGCGGTTAGGTTTTGTAAAAAAACTAATTAGTTTTGTACCTCAAATCGTCTAAAAACCTAAGATTATGATCAGTAGTTTATTTTGGATTGTTCCGATTTCATCGGTCATGGCTTTGCTGTTTGCCTGGATCTTTTACAGGGGTATGATGAAAGAGGAAGAAGGGACAGACAAGATGAAGAGTATCGCTGCCTATGTCAGGGAAGGTGCAATGGCCTACCTGAAAAGTCAGTATACGGTTGTTACCAAGGTATTCATCGTTCTGGCTCTTTTATTGACTCTGCTTGCTTTTCTGGGTGTACAGAACCCCTTTGTTCCAATTGCTTTCCTTACCGGAGGTTTCTTTTCCGGGCTGTGCGGTTACCTCGGAATGAGAACTGCAACATATGCATCGAACAGGACTGCATGGGGCGCTTCAAAATCCCTTAACAGAGGATTAAAAATCGCTCTCAGGAGCGGTGCAGTCATGGGACTGGTTGTTGTTGGATTTGGATTACTTGATATTGCTTTATGGTTCATCTTTCTTACAAAGGTTGTGTTCACCCCCGAACATCTGGTAACAGGAGTGCAATGGCTGGGTCTGACATTTGTTCAGCCGGGCATTGACCAACACCAGGCATTTGTCGAGATTACTGCAACCATGATCACCTTCGGTATGGGTGCATCAACACAGGCTCTGTTTGCACGTGTCGGAGGCGGTATCTTCACCAAGGCTGCCGATGTGGGAGCTGACCTCGTTGGAAAAGTTGAAGCCGGAATTCCTGAAGACGACCCTCGTAACCCGGCAACAATAGCTGACAACGTAGGTGATAATGTAGGTGATGTCGCAGGCATGGGTGCAGACCTTTATGAATCCTATGCCGGGTCTATACTTTCAACTGCTGCTCTTGGAGCTGCCCTTCCGATTATAGCAGGTCAGGGATGATTTACAGATTAAAGCTATTATAGCTCCGATGCTGGTCTCTGCAATTGGAATATTGCTTTCAATAGCAGGCGTTTATCTTGTAAGGACAAAAGAAGATGCGTCTCCGAAGACTCTTCTCCGTGCCCTTCTTCTTGGAACCGGAGGCAGTTCAGCCCTGATACTGGTTGTGTTAGCAGTTATGGCTGCCACAGGCTTGATTACATGGGGCGTATTCGGAGCTGCAGTTGCAGGTCTTGCTGCCGGTGTCATCATTGGCCAGTCTACGGAATATTTTACATCAGACGGATATAAACCCACCCAGGGTATAGCTGAACAATCAAAGCAGGGGCCGGCTACTGTAATTATTGAAGGCATGGCTGTCGGAATGATGTCAACATGGGTTCCTGTCCTTACAATCGTTGCGGGTATCATTGCAGCGTTTGGTTTTGCCGGTGGATTCCATAATTTTGCCACAGGTATTTACGGTGTCGGTTTTGCCGCAGTGGGAATGCTTTCCACGCTTGGAATTACCCTGGCAACTGATGCTTTCGGACCAATTGCAGATAACGCAGGCGGAAACGCTGAGATGTCAGAGCTTCCGGAAGAAGTAAGGGAGAGAACTGATGCACTTGACGGACTTGGAAACACAACTGCTGCTACAGGAAAAGGCTTTGCCATTGGCTCGGCAGCACTTACTGCACTGGCTCTTGTTGCAGCATATATGGAAGAGGTAAAACTGTGGCTTGGCAGACTTGCTGACAAAAGTGTCGATGGTTATAAACAGATAGGCGACGTGTTGTTTTATAAGAGCCATGCACCAGCGGTTGTTGATGCAGGACAGAGAGCCGTTGATGTCAGTCAGGCAAACATAGGCGACTTTGTCTCAGCTTACAACATTTCATTGTTCAACCCGATATTAATAGCAGGTCTTTTCATCGGAGCGATGATGACTTTCGTATTTGTCGCAATGACAATGAAAGCTGTCGGCAGAAATGCAAGCAGAATGGTAGAGGAAGTAAGACGCCAGTTCCGCGAAATTCCGGGCATAATGGAAGGCACAGGCAAGCCTGAATATGCAAAATGTGTTGCTATTGCAACCAAAGGGGCACAGAAGGAAATGGTAGTACCGGCACTCATGGCTATTATTGTTCCGGTTTTGACAGGAATAGTTTTTGGGGTTCCGGGTGTTGTCGGGCTGCTTATGGGCGGAATGACAACAGGCTTCTCTCTTGCCAGCATGCTGAATAATGCGGGAGGTGCATGGGATAATGCTAAAAAATATATTGAGAGAGGCAATTATGGCGGCAAGAAAAGCGAATGCCATAAAGCCAGCATTGTTGGCGATACTGTAGGTGATCCGTTTCAAGGACACATGCGGCCCTTCAATGAATATACTGATCAAGCTTATGTCGATGGTTGCCGTTGTCATGGCAGGCGTGACAGTTGCATGGAGCATATTTTAGGTTTTCGCGATAAACAGGAAAGAGAGCCTTCAGGGGCTCTTTTTCTTTTAATAATTTATAAATGTTCATACCCGGCTTTTCAGATATCATTGAAGCTTCAGAGGTCATAGGCTCGTTTATTCATCATACTCCTGTGTTCACCTCGAATCAGATAGACAAGATCAGCGGAGCGCATCTTTTCTTCAAGTGTGAGAATTTTCAGAAGGTGGGGGCCTTCAAATTCAGGGGCGCCACCAATGCTGTCATTAAGCTGACGGAAGAGCAGCGGCGCAGCGGTGTCGTCACCCATTCGTCAGGCAATCATGCTGCTGCGCTGGCTCATGCGGCGGTGTCGCGCG
Source organism: uncultured Bacteroidales bacterium (assembly GCA_963780735.1). Lineage (GTDB taxonomy): Bacteria > Bacteroidota > Bacteroidia > Bacteroidales > VadinHA17 > SR-FBR-E99. The sequence continues at coordinate 705,121 of CAWADB010000006.1, read as the reverse complement.
GGGTGAAGGCATACATTGTAATGCCGTCCACGGCACCGGAGGTAAAGAAGAGAGCGGTGGCGGGCTACGGCGCGGAGATAACTTTCTGCGAGCCGACGCTGGCAGCACGGGAGGCCGCCGCCGCGGAGGTGATCAGACGTACCGGCGCCACAATGATCCATCCTTATGACAACTTTAACATCATCGCCGGTCAGGGCACGGCAGCGCTGGAGGCGCTGACCGACTACCCTGCTGCTGACGCCATCATAGCCCCTGTCGGCGGCGGCGGCCTCCTCAGCGGCACGGCCATCGCAGCAAGACACCTCGTGCCGTCAATAAAGATCTACGGCGCCGAACCGGCCCTCGCCGATGACGCTGCCCGGTCGTTCCACACTGGCATCCTCCAGCCCCCGCTGCCACCCACAACAATTGCAGACGGACTGCTCACTTCGCTTTGCGAAAGAACATTCACGGCAATTAGGGAGAATGCAGATGACATACTGACGGTCACCGAGGAGCAGATAATTGAAGCAATGCGGCTTGTATGGGAGAGGATGAAGATCATCATCGAAGCGTCGTCAGCCGTGCCTCTTGCCGCCGTACTCGCCAATAAAAGCCTTTTCGCAGGCAAAAAGGTCGTGATAATTATTTCCGGCGGGAACGCTGATCTGTCGAAGCTGCCTTTTGGTCAGCGCGCCTGAAATAGGCGATCACAGGGTAATGATCGGAATACCTGACTTTGACGATGTCAAAGTCGTTGCAGTATATATCCTCGCTGTAAAGAATGAAGTCAATCCTGTTGGCCGGATACTTGCCCCTGTAGGTGAAGCCTGCGCCGTAGCCCGCCTCCACAAAGGCATCCTTCAGCCCGCGCCTCATCTTTCTGTAGGTGTATGAGACCGGGGTGTCATTGAAGTCGCCCACCACTATCACCGGGTACGGCGAGGTCTCGATATGCCTCTTAACCCTGTCAACCTGCAGTGCACGACTGGCAAAGCCATTGGTGAGGCTCCTGTAAATACCTGATATTTCATCCATGGAACCGCCGTCCTGAACATCCCCGGTGATCTCGCCCAACAGGGTGCCTTCCACCCGTCCGAGCCTGAACGACTGCAGGTGGTTATTATAAATCCTGAAGGTGTCTGTATCAACAACAATATCGGTGAATATTGTCAGTGAAGATGAGCCGGGATGCACCACATCACCCCTGTAAATAATGGGGTAACGGGTAAGAGTGGCTATGCCGTAACGGCTTGCCGATCCGCTCTTTACAAGCTTTAAATGTGTCTGCAGCTTTCCTCCGATACCCTCCTTCAGCTTCCGCTCAGCGGCAGCAGGATCACCTTTGACGAAATACTCCTGCAGGCAGAGAATGCCGGGGTCTTCCTTCCTGAACAGCTGGAGCATCTTGTTGTACGAATTCCTTTCGCTCTCCTCATAGATATTGAAGAGTCTTACATTATAACTCATCACCTTAAGGTCGTGATGCAGCTCCTCACCGTGATTGGTGAACCTGATGAAGTTATGGATATATCCCAGGCCCAGGGCAATGGCAACCACGGATATCAGGGCAAGCCACTTCCTGAAGAGGATCCATACCAGAATCATTATGATGTTTGCAGCCACAAGATAAGGGTAGGCAAGTCCGAAAAGTGCAGGAAAAGAAGTGGTTGCGGGATTTAAGTATACTGACAGATAGGCCAGCAAAAGGGCTGTGACGAGAACAATGTTCACCGCCAGCAGAATATTACGCAGGAAACGCTTTATCCCCCTACCTTTTGTTCTGACTCTCGTTGAAGAGGATTTCTTTTTCCTCCCTGGTAAGACTGTCATATCCGCCTTTTGAGATCTTGTCAAGTATATGATCTATGGCTTTCTGCCTTTCGGCTTTTTCTTTATTATAGTCGTAGTCCGTTTTTGCCTTTGTGTAGGCCGTATCGGTCTTTGGCTTTCTGTAAGTCACTTTCAGCTTTCTGCCCGGTTTGAAGAGAGTAACGAAGAAGTCGAGTATCTTGTTCAGCCAGGCGCCGATATCTGTCCCGTTCTTCAGCCCGTATCCGTATGCCAGTCCCATCAGCGCCCCGCCTATGTGAGCAATCTTTCCTCCGGTATTTACGGAGAAGTCGAACACCGACGTGATAAGGAACGTTATAAGGGCAAGATATTTGAGCTTTATCCTTCCGAAGAACAGGAGATGCAGTTCCAGTTCCGGGAGATACACTGCAGTGGCGATGACAAGAGCCATCACTGATGCCGATGCGCCCAGGGCTATTGAGACATGGACTGTTCCGGCGAAGGCGGGGAAGAAGTTAAAGACCGCGATATAGAGCAGCGCCCCGGCAAGACCACCCATGAGATAGAGCGACACCAGCTTGCGCTGGTCGAGGTAGCTGATGAAGATCTTCCCAAACCACCACAGCCACATCATATTGAAAATGATATGTATAAATCCCTGGTGGGTGAACATGTAAGTAAGCGGTGTCCAGGGCTTCCCTGCAAGTGCGCCGACGGAGGCCGGCACGGCGAGGAACGATACCACTGCAGGAGCCAGGGCGGCGTTTCCCGACAACACGCCAATCACCTCGATAATCTTAATGATGAGGAAGATGAAGGCGTTGAGGTAAATAAGCCTGGTGAGACTGGTACCCCGCTTGAATGAATCTTTTATTTCGTCCCAGATACCCATCAATAAAGTGTTTTGGTGGTCTTTCGCCAGTAACGTATGAGCAGGTAGCCGAAAATCATACCTCCGAGGTGGGCCGTATGGGCAATGCCGCTTCCGGGAGCTGGTAATGGCACTGTAGAGCTCAATGGCGGCGTAACCTATAACAAGGTATTTTGCTTTAATAGGTATGGGAGGGAAGATCAGCATAAGCTGAGTGTTGGGGAAGAGCATCCCGAAGCCAAGAAGCACACCGTAGACGGCTCCCGAGGCGCCCACAACAGGTACGTTGAGCAGTGCATTCAGTTTGCCCATCTGTATATCCGAGAAATTTTTGCCCTGGGAGAATATGTCGCTTCCGCTGTCATAGACATACTGAAGCTGTTCAGGCGATAGGGTAGCCATGACCTTGTTGTACTGTATCCACTGTACCAGCTCAAAGGTAAAGGCGGCGCCCAGTCCTGTGACCAGGTAAAAGATCAGGAAACGCTTCGGTCCCCAGACCTGCTCAAGCACCCTGCCGAACATCCAGAGGGCGAACATATTGAGGAACAGGTGAATAAAACTGCCGTGCATGAACATGTGGGTCACTATCTGCCACGACCTGAAACTGTCTGATTTTGGAAAGTAAAGACCAAGGATGGCATTCAGATCGACGCCCGACATCGCCTTCACCGCGTACATCACCAGCAGCATTACGGCATTGATGATGATCAGGTTTTTTACTACCGGCGGCAGATCTCCGAAAATTCTGTTCATTGTATCTGTAATAGTTTATGAAGCGGCAAATTTAGCCATTCTATCGGAAAATCAACTGAATCTTCTGTCAAGCTCATCGAGAGTGATTATGTTCATCACCGTCTTTCCTGTAGGCGAGTAGTTGGGCATGGCACATGCAAAGAGCATGTCGAAGAGCTCTTCCATCTCTTCGTGTGTCAGGGGCATGCCGTAGGGTATGGCTGATGCTTTTGCCATCGAGAGGGCCACGCGTTCGCGTGCACTTATCGAGGGATCTCCGAGTGTCTGTTTGTATTCGGTTAAGAGTGTTTCGAGCATAGCATGGGGACTGACATTGCGACTGTCGGCAGGGTGGCCGGTGATGGTCACCATGCAGCCGTTGCCGGTCGTGACACCGAACCCAAGCGCTTTTATCTCCTCTTTTATCTCTTCGAGTATGATTATATCTCCGGGATTAAGTTCCGTTTCCACAGGGAAGAGAGATACCTGTGCAGGCTTCGGACCGTCGCTGAGTGATGCCAGATACCTCTCGTACAGCACCCGTTCATGGGCCCGGCGCTGGTCTATCATCATTATACCGGAAATTACGGGGCACATTATGTACCTGTTCTTTACCTGGAAGAAGCGTCGCCTGTCCGCGGAGCCCTTGTTGCCTTCCCCGGCATCGCTGCGTGCGGTGATTGTAAAGAGCGATTCCCATCCGCGGGCTGCATCCCGTTCGTCATCGCCCTTCCATTTCAGATCGGGCCGGTTGTATTCGTGGCTGTCGAAAGGATTAAAGGAGGTGTCTACCTCAATATGAGGTGAATGCGGGGCAGGCATATCGCCTGTGATAACGGGTATCTCCACGGCTCCCTCAGGACCGAAGTCCATGGAAGGAACAACGTTGAACCGTCCCAGCGCCTCACGCACCGAGGCCAGCATTATCTGCCACACGGAGCGTTCATCTTCGAACTTCACCTCTGTCTTGGTGGGGTGTATGTTCACGTCTATGGTTGACGGATCGGCGGTCATGAAGAGAAAGTACGCCGGCACGGTGTCAGGAGGGAGTATGCCCTGGTAAGCCTCGAGTACGGCACGGTGTAGGTACGGATGGCGAATGAACCTGTTGTTGATGAAGAAGAACTGCTCGCCGGCGGAGCGCCGTGCGTTCTCCGGCTTCCCGGCAAAACCGCTGATGGAGACAATGGTTGTTTCTGTCTCCACTGTCACCAGGTTCTGGTTATACTGTTTGCCGAAGAGAGCGACGATGCGTTGCCTGTTGTTTCCGGCAGGAAGGCGGTACACCTCCTGGTCGTTATGTATCAGGCTGAATTTTATCAGCGGGTGTGCCAGCGTTATCCTCTGGAACTCGGTGATGATATGCCTGAACTCTGTGTTGTCTGACTTGAGGAATTTACGGCGGGCAGGTACATTGTAAAACAGGTTTTTCACGCTGAAGACCGAGCCTACGGCGCATGAGCAGGGCTCCTGCTTCGTCACCCTTGAATTGTTTATCTCCACCAGCGTGCCTGCCTCATCCTCTTCTCGACGTGTGCGCAGCTCGGTCATCGAGACGGCTGCAATGGAAGCGAGTGCCTCACCCCGGAACCCCTTGGTGCTGATGGTGAAGAGGTCTTCCGCCGAGGCGATCTTCGAGGTGGCATGCCTCTCGAAGGCCAGGCGGGCGTCGGTCTCGCTCATGCCGCTGCCGTTGTCTATCACCTGCACCAGCGTACGGCCGGCATCGCGGATGACCATGCTTATCTCCGTCGCCCCGGCATCCACGGCGTTCTCAGCCAGCTCCTTCACCACCGAGGCGGGGCGTTGTATCACCTCACCGGCAGCTATCTGGTTGGCAACTGAGTCAGGAAGAAGCCTGATAATATCACTCATCGGCAGCGATCAATAACGGAGGTAAATATATATCACAAAAGCAAGAATAATCAAAATAACAACAAACCGTATCATGCTCTGTTTCTGTATGCGTTCCCTGTTACGGGGAAAGTAATTCTTCATGGAACCGCGCATGATCTTCGACCTGTACGGTTGGTTCTGTGGGCCCACAGCTTTCTTCTCCGGGCTTTGCACCATGCGCTTCTGGTCCCATTCCTCCTTCTGCGGATCAAAATAACGGGGAACGTATTTGAACCCGCGTGGTTTGGTCTGTTTGAAGAAACTGGGTATTGCCATGATATGATTTCTGCAAAAATACTAAGAATTGGGAGAAAAGGGGCAATTGGCAACTGGCAGTAGACAATAGTGTTCCTCAATTTCTTAACTTTGCAATTTCTAAACCTGTTCAATGAAGATCCTTGTCACCTATTCGGGCAGTGGCGGGCTGACAGCTGCAGTGGCTGAGCGGATAGGTAAGGTATTATCCGGACTCGGGGAGACGGTGACGGTTCTTCCCATGAGTGGCGTGACAACTCTGATAGGGTACAAGGTTGTTGTCGCCGGGAGCATAGAGCAGGCCGGACACTGGACGCCTGAAGCGCTGGATTTTGTCAGGAGGTACCAGGGGGTGTTCTGGACAACCAAGCTTGCCATATTCACCGTCTGCCCCTCGCTTGGATCGGAAAAGGGGGCTGAATCTCATATGGTTGTGATGCAGTACACCGCTCCTGTCAGGGCTATGGCACATCCTTTAAGTGAAGGTTTTTTCTCAGACGAAGTTGACACTAAGAAAGAAATCAAACCCGGTGAGAGATCAAAATTCAAACTCAGTATCCTGCTGGGTCTGTTAAGGGAGAGTGACCATCGCAATCATGCGGAGATAGAAACATGGGCCACAAGGCTGCACGAAAAACTGGTTCTGAGCCTGCCGCCTAAAGCAAAGAGCAAGAGAACTTAGCCTAAATCATTCATATTTAATAATTTCCCCTCCTAAGTTAGGAGGGGATCCGTCCCGATTTATCGGGACGAGGGGGGGGGTGGTTTGTCCCACTTATTTTACCTTAGCATACTTCTCGGAAGTAAAGTTACCCTTGTCAATTTCGCCCTTCTCGTCTGCCGGCCATACCTGCACGAGGGTGTCATTTTCGACAACGATCCTCATCCTAAGTGTCTGACCCAAATAATCTTTTGTGGTATGATACATGATAGTCTCCTTATATACGATCCCATCAAGGGTATAAGAGCCACCGCCAAAGTTATCCGTAGAAACCGTGTCCTGCTTGTATTGCCCGACGAACATCCAGTAATTGTCGGACCACATCTTGACCTGGCTTCCACCGTAGTCAACCGGGAAAGTGCCGATGATAGAATCGTTTACTACCTGTTTTCTGTAGATAAGCTGCCATGCACCCGCAACAGGGTTTACCGGTTCCTGCTTGCAACCGGCCAGGATTGCCAGGAACAAAGCGCTAAGAAGGATTGTCTTTTTCATAGGCGTATATTTAATGATTAAGTGGTTCCCTTACGTATATGTAAATTTACGCTACCAATCAAAGCAAGTCAAGTTTATTTAACCTCAGGCCGAATACTTTTAATAAATTTGTAGATAAGTGACTTTTTATGATACAAAATAAACTGGGAAAAAATGACAAAGAATGACACGGCAGCATCTTGCGACTGCCTGACAACAACAGAACGGGGAGGCATGATCTTCCTGAGAACTTTGGCAGTATTATTTATGCTGATATTTATTATCGGATTCAGTCGGACAGCCGCCGGGCAGACGACCGATATCAGTAAGAAACTGAATGGATTTGACCAGTATATGGAGAAGGCCCTGAAGGACTGGAACACACCCGGTGCATGTGTCGGGATTGTGGTGAAGGATAAACTGGTCTTTGCAAAGGGTTACGGCTACAGGGACTACGGGAAGAAGCTGCCGGTGACGCCGAATACTCTTTACCAGATAGCATCCAACACTAAGCTCTTTACAACCGTGGCAGCAGGACTGCTTGTTGAAGATGGCAAGCTGGATTGGGATAAGCCGGTGAAAGAGTTTGTTCCTTCAATAAAGTTCTACAACAGTGACCTTGACAATTCAGTCACGTTGCGAGACATGCTCGCACACCGCACAGGCATTTCAAGGCACGACTTGATCTGGTATAAATCTGACTTTTCCCGGAAGGACCTTTTTGAACGGCTGAAATACCTCGAGCCCAGTCAGCCAATTCGTACCGGGTTTCTCTATAATAACCTGATGTACGTCTCTGCCGGGTACATTATTGAGCTTCAGAGCGGCAAGACATGGGAAGAGTTTGTGCAGGAGCGGATCTTTGACCCGCTGAAGATGGAGAGGACCTTCTTTACGGTTCAGGAGATGATCGCCGACCCTGACCACGGTGTACCTTACAATGAAAAACGCGATACAACAATTCTCTATGAGATCCCGATATACGAGGATAAGGCTGCTGTCGGTCCCGCAGGTTCGATCATTTCAAATGTCAATGACATGTCGAAGTGGCTTATCGCTCTTATGAACGGAGGCAAGTACGAGGGCAAGCAGGTCATACCAGAGGCGGTTCTGAAAGCCACCCTTGCACCTTCGATAGCGTTGCCCAACTCCGGGCTCGAGAACAAGGGGTACAAGGAAGCCCTTAACAGTGTATATGGTATGGGTCGGCAGACGGTGTCCTACAGGGGACATTTGCTGGCCTATCACGGAGGCGACCTCCCGGGTTTTCACTCGCAGTTCTCGATGATGCCAACAGACAGCATCGGTGTGATCGTATTTGTCATTGGCGATCAGAGTCAGCCTTTATATAACACAATAACCTATAATGTCTATGAGCGGCTACTTGGAATGGATCTTACCCCATGGAGCGAGAGGAATCTAGGTGACCGGGACAAGGGCAAAGCTGTTGGTAAGGAGGGAAGGAGCAAGGCTGGTAGTGACAGGGTTGCAGGCGCAGGTCCTTCGCATAAGCTTGCTGATTATGCAGGCGAGTATGAGCACCCTGCCTACGGGATAATGAAGATCAATCTTAAGGAGAAAGATTCCCTGCAGTTTGATTTCCATAATATAGTACTTCCTCTTGCGCACTATCATTATGATCGTTTTGATTCGCCCAATGATGAGGAATACGGTTTATGGTCGCTTAATTTCATGACGAATCCTGCAGGTGAGGTCAGCAGCCTGGTTGTCTCTGTTGATGAGGGGCAGGTGACTTTTACGCGCAGGGCTGATCCCGGTCTCAGTGACCCGGCTGTTTTGAAGGCATACGAGGGCAAGTATCTGATGGGTGGAGCGACATTCAGTGTAGAGGTAACTGGCAGTGAGATCTTCATCGTTGTGCCTGGAACCCCTCGTATAAAGCTTGTACCTGTCAAAAAGGATATATTCCAGGTTGAAGCATTTGCTGACGTCAGCGTCATCTTTGTTCGCGAGAATGGTGTTGTCACAGGATTGAAACAGAAGGATCCGTCCGGAGAATATTCAGCAGTGAAGCAATAGTTAAGTGCATGATTTCCTTCACGGCATTTTTGAATTCATCAAATCTTCTTTTCTGAAGACTTGTTTTGAGACCGGGAATGATTTTAAAAAGCCGTGAGTCAACCTGCAAATAAAATATATCAGAAGGATTATTTATCAAATGATAATTGGCTTGACAAATCTTCTGAACGAATTTGGGTTTCGGATTGTAAGTATGACAGAGCTTAACGGAGTAACCTATTTCTATTCAAGGAAAGCCAAGATCTGTAGGTCATGCATCAGTAAGCTGCTGAACTCGTGGAAGACGAGAATACCTCTTCTCAGGTCAATGACAACACAATTCGTCAATGGGACTTAAAGACCGGAGATTGCATAAAAGTTTATAAAGGACATGACAGAGAAATCCTTTTTATCCGGAAAGTCCCTGTCAGAACCTGATTATCACGCTCCGCGATTATACACTTCGGGTTTGGGAGCTTTTTTCAATACATGTATAGCAGTTCTGTCTACCAACTGCTGATCAGCAGTCTTACGCCGTTGAAAAAACAGGACATTCGCATATAGCACACTTCAGGGAGAATTTAAGATTATTGAATTATCGTATGAGGAGCATTACCGCTAACCGCCGTATCCTCATCCTTCCGCTTGACATTCATCACCTTTTAAAGTAATCCCCAATACGATAAAAAGAAGAGGCTGCCCTTCCCGGGGCAGCCTCTCAAGCATAAACTTACTTCAGGACTGATATTTCCTGTATCATTCAATTAACCTAGAAAGGCATCTCAAAGGTAATTGATGGGACCGGTGTGATTACACCTGTTTTATAAGGGAATCCGGTATAGTACGAAAGATTGTACTGCTCAAGTGAACCTACAAAAAGGTAGGCATCCGTAAAGAGCAGATCAGTCCTGTCGGCATTATCCACGGTTACTTCCAGAAGCCCATCGTCATCGATATCCGATATCTTAAGGTTTCCAACCGGTTTTGTGAGATCAGCAGTTGACGGGTTTGTATGGGCGGTGAAATATATCTTGTAACCCTCGTGATCGGGTATAAAGTCATAATATCCGACAAAGGAGATATTGCCCGGCCCTCCGCTTGTGCATGCCCAATCCTGGGTCAGATAACTCTTGAACGCTATCACCAGTTTACATTCAACGAAACAGAATGACAGGTTGCTGAGGCCGGCCGGTTTGCCGCTCGCATTTACAGGAGCTGACAGGCCGCTGCCGCCCAGTGTTCCATCAGGATAAAAATACACATTGGCGGCGTTGGAGCCTTTGACAATGACAGCGCCCACACGGTAAAATTTATCTCCGATACGGATACATTGACCTGCTTCAAAAGAAACATATTTCCCGTCAGTGCTTACATTAAGTCCTTCAGGAAATTGACCCTTGAAGCTGCCATCTGAATAGTCAATCTTTTCACCGCAGAGATCAAAATAGGAAGTATCATTCATAAATGCCAATCCAACCTCTTCGCAGGTTCTGTTTCCGCCATTGTTAGCTCCGGGAATAATCTGGGGAGTAACGTTGTTGGTGTTACTGCTGGTGATGTTAGTACTGTTGCCGTTTGTACTGTTGCTGCCAGTACTGCTGCCATTGGTTCCACCGGAGTTTTGACCTGAAGCAGTGGCTCCTTTTGTTGTGACAGGTGTGAGGTCATCCTTTTGACAGGAAACCAGTGCAATGCCTATAAACAGGCACACGAACAGGTAATTCAATTTTCCCATGTCAGCTTTTATTAGTTAATATTTCATTCCAAAATCCTGAATAAAGCTAGAACAAGAACATGAAGATTTGATGAATTTTCGATCGAATGTTTGAAGGGTGCCATTGAACGACATGAGGGTTGTTGCACTTGAGTTATCAGTATGCTTAGTGACTTCTGGAGGATTAGTTTTAAATAAACTTGACTTCGGTTTTTTGCTGGAGTACCTTTGCATACTTACCAGGTTAGTAAATTATAAGTGAATTTATATTGTGCAAACTTTCTGATTACTAACTAAAATCAAGATTATGAAAAGACTATTCGTTTTATTTTTAGTCCTTGCTTTGGGATTACTGTCGTATTCCCAATCAGCAAAAAAAGATAAGATGCCGGTTACAACAAGCTCCAAATCAGCCCTGGCAACTTATAATGAAGCATTGAAATATTTTGAAGATGTAGCCATGGGGAAAGGTATTGAACAGCTTCAAAAATCTCTGACTGAGGATCCTGATTTTTTTATGGCTAACTATTATCTGGCATTTATTAATCTGGGGAATAAAGAAAAACTCAATCAATACGGCAATGCTGCCATAAACTGCAAGGCTAAACTAAGTAAGGCTGAGGGGTTGATAAAAAGCACCATGGAGAAATTTATTGAAAATAAGAATGCAGATGTTACCGATATTGGGAAAAAACTGGTTGAAATGTATCCAAAGGATGTCTTTGCCTATTACTTGCTTTTTAACTTTCAGACCATAGCTGGTGATAAAAACGGAGCACACGAAACACTGTTGAAAGCCTTGGAGATTACTGAGAATCCTGCCCCTGTTTACAATATGCTTGGATATTCCTATATGACACTTAACCAGAATGATAAGGCTGAAGCTGCTTTTAATAAGTACATTGAGCTGGCACCAAATAATCCGAATGTATACGATTCCAAGGGGGACTATTACATGTATATAAAGGACTACGGGAAGGCTTATGATACCTATATGAAGGCCTATGCATTGGATCCTCAATGGGGATTAAAGAAAGCTCAGGAGGCAAAAAAACTTGAAGGTAAAGAGGTTTTAAAGGTTGCCGTTAATGCATTATTGGATAAGTACGATTTGGCATTTAAAGCAAAAGACGCACCCACTCTGATAGCTTTATTAGCCGAGGATGGTCTGTTCTGCGGAACCGATCCTTCGGAGATCTGGGATAAGAAACAAATTTCAGATGGGTGGACGCAGGCCTTTGCTGATACATCCATGATGCTTGACTTTACGGTTGATAAACGTGAAATATTGATCGCTGAAGATGGAAATTCGGCAATTGCCATAGAACAATTTTATTTTAAGCTTTTTAGCCCGAATCTTCCATGGCGTGTAATATTTCACGCAATTAAGTCTGGTGAGGCCTGGAAGCTCGATTTTATAAGCTGGAATTTTATCCCTAAAAATGAGGATATAGAAAAACTTAATAAAGCGGTAGAGTAACATTAGCTTCAAGTAGCCGTATCTCACCCAAGAGTTTGAAAATGAAATAGTACTAATATTTTTTAATTGGACAGCCCCCGGAAATCAGCTCCCGGGGGCTGTTTTTTCGTGATGTATTGGATTGATTGAAGTATTTACTGGCTCTGATCTGGTCAGATCACAATTGGAAGGGACTCTTCACGCGCGAACTAGCGCCACAAGGCCCTTCTTTTTTTATCAGACGTATGATATGGACATTACTAGCCGGAAATCACACTTTTTGTTAAATTTTTTTTGCAGCAGCAAAATAAATATTGAAAAAATCTTGACTTTTTAATATTTAGGGTTTAATTTTGAGATGCTGCATTTCTAAAATTTATTACATGTTTCACTGGGAGCATTTTTCGCTTCGCATTTATGTGCCTGTCTATGGCCTTAGACTGCCAGTACGTCTACAACGGGAAACCTATACTTTGACTATACACAGAGAGGGAAAGAACTATGAAATATATTTCTAAAGAATTAATAGATAAGGTATTAGAGAGTTACGTTGGTAAGGTGACTACCAGAAGCAGAATAATATACTGGTTGATTATAATAATACTAATGACTTTAATAATAGCTCTGCCTCTTATTTATGTGGATGTCGCAGTGCAGGCCAGGGGTTTTTTCCAGTCCGACATAGAGAGACAGCCTATTTATGCACCCAGTAATGGTCAGGTGATTCAAACTGCAATTAACAAGGGGAAGAGAGTGAGTAAGGGGGATACCCTTCTAACTATCGGCTCAGATGCAATTCATGCAGCGCTTTTAGCTGTCAATCAAAGAATTAACGAAAACAATTTGTCCATTCAAGATATCGATGGCTTGTTAACCATAAAATTGCTAAACGATAAAATAAGTCCGGCCAAACTGGTTACCAAGAGGTATTATGCGGAATATATTAATCTCTCAAGATTATTGAAACTTCAGGGCCAGACTTACCATCAAATAAAGTCTGACTACGAAAGAAAAAAGATTCTTCATGAGCAAAGAATTATTTCTGATGCTGAATATGAAGTCTCTTACTTTAATTTCAGAGCAGAAGAGGAAAAACTGAATCAATCCTTTGCTCAAGCCCTGGCAAGATGGGAGTTGGATTTGGCTCAGAGAATCAATGATTCCATTCTCCTTCATGCAGAATTACAGCGATGCAATGAAGAAATCAAGAATCGCTACGTGCTGGCCCCGCTTAGCGGGATTATTATCCAGAGCGCAGATATTCAGAGAGGCACGTTCGTGTATAACAATCAGCAAATTGCAGAACTAACCCCTTTAAGTGACATTCAGGCCGTATGTTTTGTGTCACCGGGAGACATCGGATTGGTAAAACCAGGGTTACCGGTACTCCTGCAGGTCGATGCCTTAAAGTACACTGAATGGGGATTGCTCAAGGCAAATATTATTGATGTATCCAATGATCTGGTTATTGAAGATGGTCAGTCAGCGTATTTCAGAATTATCTGTAAGCCGGAACAGAGCTATCTAAGTCTAAAAAATGGTGTTAAGGCAGATATCATAAAAGGCATGAGTTTTAATGCCCGAATTGTAATCACACAAAGGTCTCTGTTTAATCTGATGTTCGACAAAGTTGATGATTGGCTAAACCCTTATACTAATTGAGCGAGGACCAGATTATGGGCATAAAGGTTAAACAAAGGGATATAACTGACTGTGGGGCAGCATGCCTCACGTCGATTGGTTCATTTTATAAAGTTAATATGCCACTTTCCAGAATCCGGCAATATGCTTGTACGGACAAAAAAGGCACAAACATTCTTGGATTAATTGAAGCTGCAGAAAAAATTGGATTTACCGCCAGAGGTGTAAGGGGAGATTGGGACAGCCTTTTTAAAATACCAGTCCCAGCGATTGCTCACCTTGTGGTAAATGGACTTTTAACACATTATGTCGTTATATTAAAGGTGAGCAAATCTTACATTAGAATTATGGACCCGTCTGATGGAGATCTGCATAGGGTAACCCATGAAGATTTTAAAAAACAATGGACCGGTGTACTAGTTTTAATCGCTCCTGGTGAGAGGTTTAAAATCTTAAATGAAAAAACTAATCTTGGATCGCGGTTACTCCAGCTTGTCCGACCGAGCAAAGATATCCTTATTCAGTCTTTAGTAGGTGCTCTTGTATACTCCATCCTTGGCTTATCCCTATCACTATACGTCGGAAGGCTGGTTGATAATGTAATTCCAGGCAATAACATAAACCTCCTTAATCTTTTAGGGGTTGCCATGTTGATTATAATTTTGTTCCGGCTTTTCCTCATGGTATTTCAGTCAGTGTTTGTGTTAAAAACAGGACAAAGAATAGATGCCACCCTGATTTTAGGTTATTACCAGCAGCTACTTAAATTACCAAAATCGTTCTTCGACAATATGAGGACCGGTGAAATAATCTCAAGGATTGGGGATGCGGTCAAAATCAGAGTATTTGTAAATGATGTTTCAATATCGCTGGTATTGAACATTTTTATCCTGATTGTATCCTTTATTTTGATGTTTGCTTTTTACTGGAAATTGGCATTGGTTATCTTATCCGTTATTCCATTTTATTATGCCATTTACTTTGTTTCAAACAAGATTAATAAAAAGACACAGAGAAAGGTGATGGAGAATGCTGCAGAATTGGAGGCACAACTGGTGGAGTCACTTAATGCAGCAGGTACAATAAAACGTTTTTCATTGGAGGAGATGGCTAATTTGAAAACGGAGACAAGATTCATCGGCCTCTTGGAGAGTGTGTACAGGTCTGGTATAAATTCCATTTTTTCATCTGCATCATCGAGTATTTTGACTCAGATAATTACTGTAGTTGTGTTATGGATAGGCACTGTTTATGTTCTTCAGACATATATCACAGCCGGAGAATTGCTTTCATTTTATGCAATCATAGGATATTTTACTGGTCCCGTCTCCGGGATAATTAATTATAACAAAACCCTGCAGGATGCAAGAATTGCAGCTGACAGACTGTTTGAGATCTTTGATCTGGAGAGTGAAGAAGACAATGGGAAGATTCATCTTATTCCCGATCTAGTCAATGACATATATTGAAAATGTAAATTTCAGATTTGGCACCAGAGTAACCGTCTTTGAGTCCCTGAATTTGCAAATTAAGAAAGGTTCATTCACTGCGATAGTTGGTGAGAGCGGATCAGGAAAAACAACTCTTATTTCACTCCTGCATAAATTATATCCAATCAATGGAGGTCACATAAGAATCGGGAATTAATAATATTACCAATTTCACAAACAAATCCCTCCGAAAGATCATTTCTTGTGTGCCTCAGGATATAGATCTGTTTACCGGGTCCCTAGCTGAAAATATTGCACCAGCGGACTTGGAGCCGGACATGGCCAGAATAATGCATATATGTAATATTTTGGGTATGTCAGGATTCATCGATAGTCTGCCTGCCGGTTTTAATACGCTTTTAGGTGAGCACGGAGCAAACCTCTCTGGCGGTCAAAAGCAACGTATTGCCATTGCACGGGCATTGTATCTTGAGCCTGAAATACTTGTGCTTGATGAGGCAACGTCTTCCCTGGATCCCTTGTCAGAGAGCTTGATCCAAAAAGCATTGATGGAGTTTGTTCAATCTGGCCGAACACTAATTGTCATTGCTCACAGGCTATCAACTATCAGCAGAGCAGATAAGATATTTGTCTTAAATAAAGGCAGGGTAGCTGAGGCGGGTAGTTATAACGAATTGATTGAAACTGAGGGATTCTTTTTGGAGATGCTGCGACATCAGAGCCTCACCGTAAATCACAAGGATGAGAAACAAGTTATACATGTATTATGAAAGTATTTGAATATTTGGACCGTATCAACCGGATGCACCGGATGCTTACCAGGCAACGGACAGGGACACCCACAGAGTTTGCAGGCCAGCTCGGTGTAAGCAGAACCACCCTCTACGAAATGATTGATGAATTGAAATCGCGGGGCGCCCCGATTTCTTATTCAAAATCATCGTGTACATTTTTCTATGCCGAACCATTTGAAATAAATGTGAGCTGTTCGATGCGGCCCCTAAGTCATCATGAGGAAAAACAATTGACCGGCGGAGACTTTTTCGGCAGAGTCCTTTTTTCCCGGACGGTACTGGCAGAAATTAGTATTGGTAATACCCTACAGGGATATTTTGAGTACTAACTAACACAAATGAATTATGGAAAAAAAACCAAATTTAACCATGCTTGGTGTAACAGAACTGGGCATGGAGGAAACTCAACAAATCAATGGCGGATGGACAAGAATTTTTACTGCCTATCTGATTATGCTCGCCAAAGAGGCTGTAACTGAGGGCCTGGATAAGTGTATTGAAGATTTTATGGAAGGGGTTGAAGAAGTTTACAAAGGTTAAATAAAAGGTGGCATGGGAAATATAATCGATTTAGATAGAACAGAAGCGCAAAACATTAATGGTGGTAATGGACCAACTTGGAATTGGACAGGCAAAGTTATTGGCGCTTTAATGAATCTTTTTCAAGATCTTGGTGATAACTACTCATCCACGCCGGAGGGTCAAGCAGTTCAGCAAGCTCTCAGAGACTTTCAATAATATCCTGTTATTGATTGTTTTAAGTAAAAAGTGGTGAGCTTCATTAGAGAATGCGAGCTCACCGCTTCATATTAATGATAAATGCAAATAATATGTATTCTGCTTTCATAATATCAGGGATATTAGTGATGTCAATAGTTTCATTTTTGATATTTGTTGGGCGAAGAAAAGGAGGCGTGTTATCAATGGAGTTTTTCCCCTTCAAGTTGAAATATGTTGGTGGAGCACTGGTAATTATTTCGATATTTCTTAGCTTCTTTGAACTGATGGAAGACGAATTATACACTAACATTAGGATTATTATTGCTAATTCAGGTTTGATGATTATAGCAATATCCAAAGACAAGCTTGAAGTTAATGACTGCAACTTTTTCAAGATGTTATGTTTCTCTCTATCAACTTTTATTCTTTATTTGGTATATCACTTGATGATAATATTTAATGGAGTTGAAAAAATAATTGATTTACCACAGTTTATTATGTACCTTCTTATTATGTACCTTATTTCCTATCATTCCTTCCAATCAAAACTTACAAAAGGTGTATAAACGGTTTAAGCTAATTCCATCTGTCAATTATTTAATCAAAGCACCGACATATCTATACATATTGGTTTTTTTGTGTCCTTCATTGCTGTTAGGAGCAATAACCACGTTCTTACCTGAACCTGACATGACAGGTTCCTTCTCAACCGAAAGTATCGTTCTTGATTTTCTTATTGCCGTAATAGTGGTCCCGCTCCTAGAAACACTTCTCTTTCAATCATTAATAATAGAGATCATTTGTAAGATTATCAAAAGACCAAGAAAGAACATGTATTTCGCAGTAATTGCCTCCTCTTTGGCGTTTGCATTTAATCACACATATAGTTTAAGTTATTTTATTATTACGTTGGGTGCGGGAATTATTTTGGCATTAGTATATTACATAGGAAGATACAGAAAGGAAGGTCCAATAATCTTGGTATTCATAATTCACGCCATGTATAATTTATTATCTTCACTATACAATCTGATTTTCTAAGTATTCGCTAAATAACCAATTGAGAGTATTGAGTTACGGTTTTGTAATCTTACCCGATATTCGACCAGTAAAAATTATATGATATCCAACCCCGGGAGTACAAGGAGATTGACAAAACTATGTAATTTTATAAACGAATATGGAACATTGCACATGGCTAGGTTGCAGACGAGGTTTTACAGATTTCTCTTAGAGATTGCGTCCGACATTTATATTATTCTACTGGCTTATTTCTGGATTTTGAAAGATATGAAGAACCTTTCAAGATCCGAGGCAACTTTGTTTTATAGTGCAGGATTTGTGGTGATAGCATGTTGGTTATTATTGAGAAATATAGCGGGATTGAAGAATTACCGGAAGGAGATCAATAGTTGGCGAATAAAGCACAAGATTTTTTAAAAATCAGTCCAGGCAACAGTTAACTCGCCCTGTCTTGTTTTGGACTGGGAGGCTACTGCGGACCTACATACGGTCTTCTATTCCGTACTTATCCATTCCAGAAATAGTAACAGTAGCGCAATGCACATATACTTTGTTAACTGACTTATGATGAATATCGTGAAAGTACATTAAGCCTGCTATCCATTATGAAAAAACTTGAAATAATCCTGATTACCGGGGCCATTATTGGCCTTCTGCTGGTGCTTTTCAATACCCCGCTTGATTCTCTGATTGCCTCAGTATTTTTTATAACTTTGAGCTGTCTCTATTACATTCTTGGCTTTGCACTATTCAATAATATTCCGTTACGGAAGATATTTAAAGCAGATTCCTACAAAGGTATTGGAACATGGAGAATCCTGATTGCCATCGGAACAGGTATAGCCCTTTCAATCCTCACGATTGGTATTATGTGTTCTGCACTCAACTATCCGATGGCTGGAACTTTTCTTGTTGTCGGAATAGTTCTCACGGCAATAATAATTATTCTGGCCTTGATAAAAAATGCACAGCAAAAGGATCAGTTTTACAGGAACATCATCTTAAGGGGCTTGGTTTTTCTGATTATCGCTGTCATATTTCTTGTGCTACCGGGGCATATATTCAATGTGCCGTGAGTATAAGAACATATTTGTAAAAGGAATAAGATAAATGGCAAGATTACTAAAATGGGATATTCCAAGCATCGCTTTTATTGCAACTATCATTGTTTTTGTATCGTGCATGGTTCTTCTTGCTACAACTGACCTCTCCTCTAAAGCCAGGATTGTTTTTATAATCCTGGCTATTACCTCTTTTTTTTCAGGCTTATCTTTAATCCTTCAGTTGAAAGAAAGAAGAAAAGAGACAAATCACCGCATTTAAGTAATAATTATGGCAGGGACTTTAGGCAAAAATTCCTTAATTTTAACTGTGGACTAACCTAAAATGTCATGAATGAAAAACCTAATGTGATTTTCTGGGCTATGGTGCTTGTTGGAGCAGTTTCCGTTTTCTTATTCATTTACAGCCTGGTACTGCAGATCAACCAGGACACTCTGCTGTTTGCAAAACATAATATGTCTGAAGAGCTGTTAATGATTTCATGTATGATTAATTTTGTTCTGGTAATTCTCAGATTCAGTCACAAAAAACATGAATTATTCGGACCGTGGAAAGACCCGGAAGCCGAGAAAGCTAGTACTAAAAATATATCATAAGATACAATTGGCGTTAAATCATAGAATTCAGAAATTTTATGAAAGAAACGATAGGGTAATAAAGTGAATTGCCTGTCCCTGCCTGGTGGCTACTTTATTTCCGTCTTGATTGAATATCCCTTAAGGGTATTAATGAATTCATTCAGGTGAAACTTCTCAAACCTGTCTTCATCATTGAAATCCAGAACTACCTGACGTTTTTGCGAGTTTTTAAGATAAAAGGTGACTTTCAGAAAATTGGAAAAATTATGCGAGATCACCGCCTTGTCAATCAAACTGATATTTAGCTTTTTGCCAACGTTAGTCCTGATTTCTCTTATAAACCCGGGGATAAGGGATAACACAATAATAACTCCCAATACAAATTCGAAATCATATGGTGTTCTATATCGGGTACCGACCAGAACAACTCCGTAAAGAAAAGAACTCAAATACAAAATGTAAGACAGTATTTTAAAACAAATCTTTTTCTCGTCCATTATTATTATCTGTTTATCGAGGAACTTTAGCTCACCCTTGTAAATGACAAATTCTGTTTTCATCAGAGCGGTGCAGGTTTTTTGTAAATTTTTAAAAAATAAATATTTGACCCTCTACGAGGGTCTGATCTATACCAATATTCTGATCTACAGTAATTTGATCGTCTACTAAGATCATAAATTATCAAACACGACCCAACAGGTGAAGTGAAATTGAGCTGTTTTCCACTTGATCTTTAAATCTATAAATCTGGCTCCGGATACCGGCTCTGAATGGCACACCTGATTCTTATGACTTTTTATAGCTTTTATTACTCTTTTTTCGGATATTTTAGCGGACCAAAACAAACCAGAACACTAACCAAGTTTCTCGGATATGGAATTTTTAATCGAAGGAATAACTCTGATAACCTGGCAACAGGTACTGATGTGGATAATAGGCGGCACCCTCATCTACCTGGCAATAGCCAAACAGCTGGAGCCGTCTCTCTTACTGCCAATGGGGTTTGGCGCCATACTGGTCAACCTGCCGCTGTCAGGTGCGCTGAACCAGAACCTCGAGGGCATAGGCGAAGTAAGCGGAATAATCGACTGGCTGTTCAAAGTGGGTATTGGAGCCTCCGAGGCCATGCCACTCCTCCTGTTTATCGGCATAGGAGCAATGATAGACTTCGGTCCCCTGCTGTCAAACCCAAGACTGCTGCTGTTCGGCGCCGCAGCCCAGTTCGGCATATTCGCCACAGTGGTAGTAGCTGTGCTGCTGGGATTTGACCTGAAAGACGCTGCATCAATAGGCATCATCGGGGCAGCGGACGGACCGACATCAATACTGGTGTCACAGGTGCTGAATAGCAAATACATCGGGCCGATAGCCGTCGCAGCATACTCATACATGGCACTGGTGCCTATCATCCAGCCTTTCGCCATCAAACTCGTCACAACGAAAAAAGAGCGGAAAATAAGGATGAAATACAATCCCAAGAGCGTATCGAGAATGACCAGGATACTGTTCCCGATATTGGTCACAATAATAGCGGGACTGGTGGCACCGGCATCAATAGCACTGGTGGGATTTCTGATGTTTGGTAACCTGATCAGGGAGTGCGGCGTGCTCAGATCACTGTCCGATACCGCCCAGAAAGACATGGTGAACCTGATAACCCTGCTCCTCGGCATAACCATCGCCGCCAGCATGAGAGCAGACCTGTTCGTGTCGCTCGATACGATGAAGATCATGTGCCTGGGCCTGCTGGCATTCGTCTTCGATACTATAGCAGGAGTATCATTTGCAAAATTCATGAACCTGTTCCTGAAGGAAAAAGTCAATCCCATGGTCGGCGCAGCAGGGATTTCGGCATTCCCGATGTCGTCGAGGGTAATACAAAAGCTGGGACTGGAAGCTGACCCGCAGAACCACCTTCTTATGCATGCGGTGGGAGCAAACGTGTCGGGTCAGATTGCGTCAGTCATTGCAGGCGGTGTGATTATAGGTCTTATGGCAGGATTAATGTAGGAGGAGCAAAATGAATACTGAATTATTAAGTTCACTGAAGCTGATGGGAATGGGCATGGCAGCCATATTCTTCGTCATAATCATTATTTACCTTGTTGTACAGCTGATGCTGAGGATTTCGCGCGGCAAAACGGGCAACACGAATGCCGCAAAGCCTTTGTGAAGACCGCATCAGCAGGCTGAAGTTCATGCCCCTGTGCCCCGGAATTTCGTATCTTTAACAGGGATAAATCTTACATCATGAAACAACTGGTACTTCGTAACGCAACCTATGAGAAGGTTTACAGGGCTCTGGGACTGATCTTCCTGGTAATACTTGTTGTATTTATCGCTACGGTAGAAGAAAAAGGGTGGACCTTCTGGCTTAATGTGGTGCTGTTCCTTATCCTGGCTATCATCTTCATAAGCCTCAACTTCGGCACCCTTGGTAACAGGCTGTCGGCAGACAAGGGCGTGCTCACTATCCGGTGGTACAGCAAAACGGTCAGGTCGTTCGTACGGATAGATGAGATAGAGTCAATACATGCCGATGAAAATTATATCCGCATCATGCTCAAAAGCGGCAAGACCGTTCGTCTGTCAACACGTATGCTTGAGTTCGATGAGAAACGCGCCGTACGCAAATTCCTCAAGGAGGTAACGGGATTCTGATTCAGATTATCCTGACCCCGGCTTTAATTAAATCATCAGCTGAGAGGGAAGGTTCAGCGCCTTCAATGAGCCTGGTTACAATGATTTTCCCTGCCTTTTTTGCATCGCTTTTTGTCGCGAATGGTTTGTTGCCTTCAATGGCAGGGATAAAAGGTTGACAGATAACCACTTGCCCCTGAGTGGAAACGGCATAGCCCCAGCCACTACCTGACCTGAAGGTTGTAAGTCTTGTTTTATCCCTGCCTATGAAGAAGACAACAAAAAACAACATTGCAAAGCATAGAAGCAGTGCTGAGTAGAAAGCTCTTTTTTTAGTAATCGGTGTCATACTCCTGATCCGGAAGATATTCCCACATATCATCAAAACGGTAAGTGCTGCTTCGCCCCGTGAGTACGAAGGCGCGGGAGGATGTATGTATTGTCAGAGCGCCTGTACGGGCAGAACCCTCAAAATCTGTTGCATCGTCCCACAGGTCACTGTCAGGGAAGTATTCCCAGGTATCAGAGCGGAGTGATCCGCTCTCACCGCAGGCTAAGAAGATCCTGTCACCGATTATCATTGCCAGTGCATTTGCACGTGCAATTGCATAATCATCGTCATAATCATCATCGGTGGCATCGGATATTTCCCTCAGTTCGGTCCATAATTCAGTCTGAGGGTCGAAGCGCCAGAAGTCAGTGACATATGATCCGTTATTTACGCCGCACACAACATAAGCCTTTTCTCCTGATACAAATGCTGTTGCGTTATTTCTCTTCGAGCCTCCGAGGCTGACAATCTGTGTCCATGTGTCGTTGCCTGGATCGTATTTCCACATGTCCTTAAGAAAGTGGCCATCATAGCCTGTCCCCATATATCCGTAACTGCCAATTCCGAAGCTGACGGCTCCTGAACGGGCGGTGCCGCCAAAGTCGGCACGTTGGGTCCATGTATTGGTTTGAGGATTATATTCCCAGAAGTCCTTGAGATAGTCGTCACCGTCGTATCCTGTACCCAGATAACCCTTGTCGTTAAGGCTGAAGGCGGTGGAGGTTATACGGGCTGAGCCCGGGAAGTCAGCTTTTTGAGTCCAGAAGTCCTGGGCGACATTATATTCCCACAGGTCAGTAAGCCGGTTCTTTCCGTCATAGCCGCCGAATACATATCCTTTTTCTCCTATGCTGAAAGAAGCGCCGTCAGACCGCGCCACGCCGTCAAAATCTGAGCTCTTGACCCAGTCACCGTACTCGGTATCTTCATCATCTTCGCATCCTGCCATGAGAAGGGCCATAGCAAGCAACAGGGCTGTCAGTATCGTCTTGTCATTCATTATAATTCATTTAACATATTAAACCGTTCTGCGAATGTATCAGGTGACAACACCTGTTCAAAAAATCTTCTACGATATGCATATTGCCGGTGGTGAAATGGGCATTATCGGCGGTGAATTATAAAAAGAACCGGAAAACAGGTTCACCTGAACGGAAGCGGTCCTTACAGCCTCAACAGATGACTTTGTAGAATACTTTTTATTCATTGCCTCCTAAGGATTTTCTTTGCGTGATATCATCAGAAATTTATTATCAGAATGAAAATCGCAAGGTGCCCTGTGCATGTTTTATTGCTGTTGTATGTTGCATTGACGACGGCATGCAGCAGTGATGGATTCAATATGGGAGGCAAATTTCTTGACACTGACATCCGCACAGTGATTATTGACACCTGCAGTATCAGGATGAGCACTGTCTCGATTGATTCCTTAGTTACCTCGGGCAAAAATTCCGTCATGGCCGGCAGTTACAGCGATTCGACATTCGGCCGCACAGCGTGTACTGCTTTTGTGGCGTTCGATGTCCCCTCAACGCAGGATCCTCCGGACGCAGAAATAAAGTTTGACTCAATTGCACTGGTTATGTCGCTAAACGGAGTGTGGACGGGTGACACAACTAAATATCAATTGTTCAACATATACCCCCTTGACGAGGTCATCACCCTGCCTGATGATGAGGAGTTCTACAGTACCAGGCAGGTGTCCCACGGGTCTGTCCCTATGTCCAGCTTCTCCCTGAAGCCTCATCCTCTTGGAGGCGAAGCCATATCGGTGAGGCTGCCCGACAGTCTCGGGACCACTATTTTGCAGAAGATAATGAGTTATGACGAAGTGACCCTGGGCTCGCAGGATCGTTTCATGGCATACCTGAAAGGTTTTACCATCACCGGGGGAGAGCACAGCAATAACATCCTCGGTATTAATGTCAGTGACACAAGCATGTGTATACGTATTTATTATCACTACTCGACCGAGACCCGGCATGAGGAAGTGATCTCCATCACCCCGTTGGAGGAGAGGTGCTTCTACGGCGTGACAACTGACTGGGATGACACTCCTTTTGAAGGCCTTAAGGGTCATGAGTTACCCTCTTCAGAGACTGAAAACATGGTTCTTGTACAGTCCCTCACTGCCTCGTATGTAAAAATTGAGTTTCCTTACCTCAACAATCTTCTTGAGCTTGGTGATTTCGGTACTGTGATAAATGCGGAACTGCTCATTTACCCGGTAAAAGGAACATATTCCAATGCCGTACCTCTACCTTCAGGTCTCACACTTTATATCTCTGATGAGGATGATGTCGCGGTGAGTGCCATTACAAACTATTCAGGCGACGCCCTCCAGACCGGTGACATGGTTGTTGATGCCCTGAATAATATTGAAACATACTATAGTTATAACATAACCGCATTTCTGGCTGACCAGCTTGGCGAAATCGGGATCAACAAAAGGAATCTGCAGCTGATAGTGCCTGAGGACAAGCTTGCAACCTCTCTTAACACCCTAGTCGCAGGTGACGCTTCTCATGAGAGAGGCAGGATCAAGTTAAAAATCAGGTATTTAATTTATGACAGCGAATAGAATCTATATATATGTAACAGCATGCATGCTGACTGTCGCAGCATCGGCACAGGAGGATAATATTTCTCCATATTCAATGTTCGGAATAGGCGAGCTGCAGCTTAGTGAGAGCGGCCGGACAACGGGGATGGCCTCTACGGCTATAGGTCTTTCCGGCCTCCATTTTCTTAATACTGCCAACCCGGCCGCTCTGGCTGCACTTGACACCGCCACATTCATTTTTGATTTAACAGGGTCAGCAAAAGGATCAGTCTTCACCTCCGGCGCGGTCACCCAGAAGGCTTTCAGCGCCAACTTTACCAGAATCGCTGCAGGTACGCATTTAACCCCGCGATGGTCAGCTGCACTGTCGATGCAACCCTATTCAACTGTCAATTATAAAGTTGAAAATGAGGATTATGTTGAGGGTTCAGATACTAAAACAACAACATTGTTAGAGGGTTCCGGGGGTATTACCCGCCTCTCATTCCTGAATTCAATCAAATTGACAAACAGGTTTTCGGCAGGTGTGGATTTCATGCTTCTTTTCGGGAATATCGATCGCGAGGCATCACAAAGCGGAATCACAATAAACAGAAATTCTTCAGCCAACACTGCCTCATTCACTCTTGGAATGCTGTACAAGCAGCCCTTATCGGAGAATATGGTTTTTTCTGCCGGCGTTACATATGGCTATAAAACCAGCCTGCTGTTTGATAACTCCCTGGTGGTGAAAGATGCTTCAGGGAATTCATTATTCGATGATAACACAGCTTCTTCAGAGATAGTTATCCCGGAGAGCTGGGGCGCAGGCATTTCTCTTACCGGCAGGAAAATGGTCATAGCTGCAGACTACCGGTTCCAGAAGTGGTCGGAGACCAGAGATCCGCTCACCAGGCTCAGATTTACCGATACTCATAAATTAAATTGTGGTATAGCTTATATTCCCACAGGAGTTGCTCCAAAGAATTACTTTGAACTGATTGAATACCAGGCCGGCTTCATCATCTCCAACTCATATCTTACTCTTAATGGGGTCAATCCGCTCAACATGGAGCTTACAGCAGGTGCAGGGCTGCCTTTCAGAGGCGGAGGACAATTAAACATAGGATTGGGGTTGGGAAAAAGGGGAACCACAAATGAAGGTCTCATACGGGAAGACTATATGCGTATCACCCTAAGCATTTCAATGTCTGAAAGGATGTTTCTTAAACGTGTATATGAATAAACTGTTGCTTATGCGGGCACCGCCAGATCTATAGCCTGAAGCAGAACGGCATAATATGAATTGCTTACCGGTATAACGCGTTCGCCGATACGGATCCGCTTATGCTCTATCGAGTCAATTCTGCTCAGCGATACGATATATGATCTGTGTACACGGCAGAAATGACCCTGCGGCAGCTTGCGCTCAATATTCTTCATATTCATCGAAGCGAGTGCAGGCTTTGATCCGGAAGTGTAGACCCTGATATAATCATTACATCCTTCAATGAAGAGTATATCATCTGTTCTGAACCGCTGCATACGGTTATCGACCTTCATAAAAACAAATGGCGTTGAGATGCCTGCCTGGTTGCGTATCGTCGCAGCTTCTTTATACGGCAGGGCCAGCTCATAGGCTTTATTGGCAACCCGGATAAGCCGCTCAAGCGTCAGAGGCTTGACAATGTAATCAAGCACACCGGAACTGTAAGCCTCCACGGCATAACCGGGATTATTTGTAATGAAAACCACCATTGGGTTATGGACCAGGCTTCTGATGAAATCAATCCCGTTGATCGGATTCATATCAGGATCTGCAAATACAAGATCGACGCCACGTCTGGCCAATATACCGTTGGCTTCCAGCGGATTGGAGTATGTGCCGACCAGTGACAGGAATGGTATCTTCTCAATATGGGAGCTTAGTTCAGCCAATGCTTCACCGTCTTTGTCTATCGCTATGCAATTAATCATGGAAACATTTTTTTGTCAGTAACTGATGATTATGGCGGTTGAGCTGGTTTGGTTTTATAGGGTTTTTTATGCAGAGTTTTATGATCAGCCTGTTAACCATTTCTTCAGCAGCGGGACCCTTGACTTGCTGACAATGATCTTTTCGGGTGTTTCCACGGAAATATTTACCGAGAGCCGGCTGCCATACCATACTGTCATATCGGTTACAGCGTTTCTGGAAACAATGAATTGTCTGTTTATCCTGAAGAAATTCTCTTCAGGAAGCATTCCGGAAAGGACATCAAGGCTTTTGTCAAGGGGGAACCGCCGGTTGTCGAAAGTGTAGGCGGTTACTTTTTCCTCTGCCGTATAGCAGAATGCTATCTCGCTGAGTGCGAGAGGCAGTATCTTGTCCCTGACCGGTATGAGGAAATTCTTAAGAGCTGTGACATTCTGCATACTCTTATCGGTTCTGTCAAGGTAAGCGTCAAGCTCAATGCGTGTCAGCCTCTTAAATTTATCAAGCGATCTTTTAAGCTCTTCAGGCTGAACAGGTTTGAGAAGATAATCGATGCTGTTAACGCGGAAAGCCTCAAGGGCATACCTGTCATATGCCGTGGTAAACACTACCGGCGCCAGTACCCTCACCTTATCAAATATCAGGAACGCATCACCGTCGGCCAGGTGGATATCCATGAAGATAATATCCGGCGCATTATTGGTGTTCAGCCATTCAACGGTACCATTAACACTGTCGGTAACTCCGGCAATCTCCGAAAACGGTTCATTAGAACGGAGCATCGATCTCAGGTTACGTACGGCCGCTGTCTCATCTTCAACGATCAACACTCTCATAATTCAGAAGGTTTTACCAGCGGGAGGGTTACACTGAATATTGTATTTCCGTTTTCGATTAAAAGGTCATGCCCGGTAAGCAGCTTGTATCTTGTAGCGAGGTTCTTCAATCCTGTTCCGCTCTTCTCTCCCTTGTTCTGCCTTTGTCTTACAGGATTGAGGACAGTTACACTTTCGATATTTCCTGTTATTGTGATGGTCAGCGGGGCATCTGTGCTGATGATATTATGCTTTACCACGTTCTCAATCAGTGGTTGCAGCGACAGAACCGGCAGAAGCATCCTGTTTGCCTCTTCATCAACATCTATTTCGATGAAGAGCTTGTCTTCAAACCTTATCTGTTGCAGATAGCTGTAAGCTTTCAGTGATTCCAGTTCCTCTGCCACGGATACAAGCTCTTTCCCGGGGCTTTGCATGGCATAGCGATAGGTGTTTGAAAGCTCGTCGATATATTTCAATGCATTATCACTCCGGCCATCACGTACCAACGAGGCGAGCGAGTTAAGCGAGTTAAAGAAGAAATGCGGGTTGATCTGGTTCAGCAGGACATCATAGCGGTTCTGAAGATTTTCTGACCGGAGCTGTTCGTTCTCGAGCTGCATCTTTTGCTGCACATTGATGAGTTCAAGAACTTTACCAAGAAGCGTCGTGATAACAAATATGAAAAGGAATTCAGTAACCCTTCGGTAGTCTAGTCTGCCTTGCCTGAAGTTACCGATTGGTGGCGCCATAGCGGGCATCCCTGGCAAGGGCGGCCTCCCCTGCTGCATGGCAGGCGCATTCGGAAACGGGCTGCCTTCAGGCCGCTCCGGCATAATGGGGACCGGCCTGATAACTGTGAATAAAAAGTAAAATATAACTGTGAAAGCCAGGCTGGTAAGAATTTTATAAACCTGGCTGAGTTTTGTGCTCTTAATTGTATTTACTGTCAGCAGAATGAATACCATAATTAAATAAAGTAATCCTTCCCTGGTAACATGCCAGAATGATATAAGATGCAGTGGTGCAGGTGCCGGACGCCTGTTGAAAATATCATACCCCATCACGCCCAGCAACATCGGTAACACCATGAAAAGGGCGATGACAAATGATATGAGAAGATTAATAATGAGCAGCCTGCTCCTAGTGGATTTCATAAAATTACGTTTCTGACTTCTGCAAATGTAGGCAACAAAAAATATTCCATAACCTTCTAAAACCGGTGAAACGGCAATAATCAGGGTTGAAGGGATTACTGCCTGACGGATAAAAATAAATTCTCATAAAGTTGTTTGATATAAAAATATTGTTTTACTTTGTAGCGCAAAGTACTATAAAATCATTATATGAACCAGCCAGATCAGCATCTTGAAGACATAAAGGTCATTAAGAAGATAATGGAAGAATCCTCCAGGTTCCTGTCGCTCAGCGGCTTATCCGGCATAGTTGCCGGCCTGCTTGCCATCGCCGGAGCAGTGGTGGCGAATCTGATTATTAAAGGAACTCCAGTGGCAGAAGAGTGGTACTCTGTTCCTCTGACAGCTGACCCGGCAGGTTACAGGTCAGTCATTCTTCTGTTTGCCGACATGGCGGCAGTGCTTGTACTGTCGCTTACGGCTGCGGCAATCTTTTCATCACGTAAGGCAAGGAAAAGCGGTCACAGCGTTTGGACACCCGTAACACGCAGGATGCTGGCAAGCCTTCTCCTTCCGCTGATAACTGGTGGCCTCTTTATTCTCATGACAATCAGCAGGGTTCCCGGAAATGTGACCGTTGCATCAACTCTTATCTTCTACGGACTGGCTGTCATCAGCGCCGGCAAATTCACGTTTGGCGAGATTCCCTGGCTCGGTGTTCTGGAGGTACTGACAGGGCTTGTCTGCCTTCTCCTGCCGCAGTGGTCGGTGTTTATCTGGGCATTCGGCTTTGGTGTGATTCATATAGGGTATGGTCTGTTCATGCATCTCAGATACAAGGGATGAAAAGAGTGCTTGAAAATTTCAACAAGGCTTTTGAGAGCCGGGTAAGGCTGGGTATCATGTCGGTGCTGGCGGTCAACAGCAGCATGGACTTCATCAGCCTCCGGGAAACGCTTGAGGTGACGGACGGCAACCTCGCCAGCCACCTCAGGGCGCTTGAAGAAGCAGGCTATATTTCGATGGACAAGAGCTTCATTAATCGCAAGCCAAATACAAAATACACTATAACAGAAGAAGGTATGGAAAACTTCCGGCGGCATATAAGCGCCCTCGAAGATCTGATAAACAAACAATAATTTTTTTATATAAACACTTTGAAATGCAAAGTACTCTAAAAACTATTAAAATGGAAAATGAAATTATTAAACAAGAAAAATGGTACCAGTCGATGACTGTAAAAATGGTTCTTCTGGGGGTTCTGGGCCTCATGCTGCTGATTCCGCTGGCCCTGATCATGGAGCTCATACAGGAACGGTCGAAGAATGCGGAGACCGCCCGCACTGAGATTGGCACTCTGTGGGCCGCAGCGCAGACGGTCACCGGTCCGGTACTGAACGTTCCGGGAACAAAGGTGATCTCAGGCGACGGCCAGTATGTGACCACCACTATGCACATCCTTCCCGATGCCCTTAAGATCACCGGTAGGCTGATGCCGGAGAAAAGATACAGGGGCATTTATGAGACGGTGGTCTATGACTCTGACATTCAGATGACAGGCAGCTTCTCAATAGCAGGTTATGAGCATCTGAACGATTACATCTACAATTGGGACCAGGCATATATTTCAATTGGTGTATCAGATAACAAGGGTATCAGGGACAAGGTGGAGATGAACTTCAACAAGGAAGTTATCATCGCTCAGCCGGGAGCAGGGCAGACCGATCTATTCGAAAAAGGCATCTCTTTCCCGGTGGAAATAGACCCGGCTATGCCCGGTGGTTTTAAAGGTGACTTCAATTTAAACCTTGGTCTAAGGGGAAGCAGCAACATCTCATTCTCCCCCGTGGGAAAGACAACAGAGGTATCTCTTGCCTCTGAGTGGGATGCTCCTTCGTTCATGGGCACTTTCCTCCCGGCAGAGAGGGATGTGAAAGAGGATGGTTTCACAGCAAGGTGGGTGGTGACACATCTCAACAGGAGTTTTCCGCAGGGATGGACAGGCAAGAATTACACTCCCTCTGACGATGCTTTCGGGGTTGACCTGATCCTGCAGGCAGATCACTACACCAAGTCGGAAAGAAGCGCAAAGTACGGTCTGCTCTTCATTGCCCTGACCTTCCTGGTTCTGATCATTATTGAGCTCAGGTCGAAGGAGCGCATACACATCTTTTATTATCTCCTGGTAGCTATGGCGCTGATACTGTTCTTTTCATTGCTTACCTCACTGAGCGAACTTGTCGGATTCAATCTGGCATACCTGATCTCGTCTGTGGCAACAATAGGCCTTCTCTCCGCTTTCTTCCGGTCGTTGCTGAAGAATTGGTGGATTGTGCTTGTCATCAGCGGACTGCTGACCATTCTTTATGTTTTCATTTTTGTGCTTCTGGCACTTAAGGATTATGCTTTCCTGGCCGGGAACATAGGATTGTTTGTACTGCTTGCAGCGCTGATGATGTTTTCGGCAAAATACAGGCTGTTTAAGGAATAACTGGCTCAAAAAAGCCAGGGCTGAGATGGACGGACCTTCTCCCGTACTTTTACAAGGACGGGGGGAGGTCTTTCAATTATGTCGTTTGGTGTTTTTGAAGTAACTTACATGCTTACTTTTAAAACGCCGTTTCATATGGTTCTGAAAAGGTATATCGAAGAGGAGACAGGTCAGAAATTTGATCTGATAATCGTCGGTGGCGGCATCACGGGAGGCGCTGTGGCGTACATCGCTGCTGCGCGGGGTCTTTCGGTCGCCCTGTTTGAAAAAAAGGACTACGGAGGCGCCACCTCCGCGGCAACCTCGAAGCTGATCCATGGTGGGCTAAGGTACCTGGCAAACGGGGAGATCAGGCTTGTGCGCGAATCACTCCGTGAAAGAAGGATCCTTGGCAATATCGCTCCCAACTTTGTCTATCCGCTGCCTTTTATTATGCCCAACTACAAAAAATGGAGAGGAAATATCTGGAAGATTCTCCTGGGCATGTACCTGTACGATATGCTGTCATATGACAAAAAAGACACCTGGGACAAGGGCAAGAAGCTTGAGAACCATAAACTGATCTCACACAGAAAAACCATCAGGGTGGAGCCAAACCTCCGCAAGGAGAATCTCAGGAATGCATTTTATTTCTTTGATTATCAGAGCATATTCCCTGAGAGACTGACTCTCGCTTTCGTCAAATCGGCAGCCGAATACGGTGCCAGAGTATCGAACTACTCGCCTGTCGAAGGCTTTCTGTTCGAAAATGATAACCGGATCACCGGGGTAAAGGTCAGGGATATCTTTTCAGATGAGCTTAAAAATGTTCATGCTGATCTGATTGTCAACTGCGGTGGGACCTGGGCCGACAAAATCCTCAACCTGGCATCGAAAAAAGATTCCCCGGCACATAAAGTCAAGCGCTCGGAGGGTATTCACATAATCACAAAAAAGATTGCCGGTAACCATGTCGTCTCCCTTCAGAGAAAAGACGGAGGGCACATGATGATAATGCCCTGGCGCGATCATTCGCTCATCGGTACCACCGATAAGGAGTTTTACGGCAATCCTGATGAATACCGTGTTTCAATGGAGAGCATCAATGAAATCCTTAAGGGGGTCAATGAGAATTTCGGGAAAACTATCTCTTCTTCCGATATATTGCACGCTTACGGGGGGCTGCGGCCACTGGTCGACGATCAGACCAAAGGGTCATACGAGACATCAAGAAAGTACGAAGTATATGATAACTCCACCGACGGCATTGAAGGCATGATCACCGTCGAGGGAGGGAAGTACACCACCAGCAGAGGGTTGGCCCGGGAAGTTCTGAAACTGGTTTCTACGAAGCTCGACAGGGTGCTCTCGGATTCTGTCTCTGACAATCTTTATCTCTCAGGCTGTGAAATAAGGGACATGAGACAGTTCATGATAAGGCAGCACCTCAACTACAAGGACTTTAGCAGGAACACCATCGAATATGTGAGCAGGAATTACGGCACCGAAAGCAAAGTGGTATTTCAGATTGCGAGAGATGAGCCACGGTATGCCGAAGTGGTGAGTCATGACGGCGAGATACTGGCCGAAGTCGTCTATGCAATAAAATATGAATGCGCCAGGACGCTGAGGGATATTATGTTAAGAAGGACGGGGACGGGGACCCTGGGTAACCCCGGCAAAGATATCATAGATAAGATAACAGCCATCGCATCGGAAATGCTGAACTGGGACAGGAAGAGGGCTGATGAGGAGGTTGCTTCGATGATGAGGGTGTACGAATTATTTTAAAGGCATGGACATGGATCTTACATACCGTGGGATACTGAAATGGGGCGACAAGCGGGAAGCAGAGGTTGAGCCCCTGATGAAGAAGCTTATAAAGGAAAAGTTCGGACTGACGGACTCTGACTTTGGTGTGAAACATCTCCCCGGGACAGAGACCGTGAAGCTGGACAAGCCCGCGATGATTAAGCCTGCTCAGCTTGATTTTCTGAAGAGCATTGTCGGCAGTGACAATTTATGGACGGATGATTTTACCCGCACAAAATATTCTTACGGAAAGTTTTACGATGAGCTGCTTGACTTACGGCTGAACCGCGTCCCAAATCCGCCTGACGCAGTAGTGGCACCTAACAGTCATGATGAAATTGCTAAGATCGTTGCCTACTGCAGTGAAGAGAAGATCCCTGTGATTCCGGTGGGCGGACAGTCGTCAGTTACCGGGGCATTGAGGGCACCTGAGGGAGGCATTGCACTCGATCTGACGAAGCATCTCAACAGGATTGTCAGGCTGAACACCGTGAACAAAACCGTGACAGTTCAAGCAGGGATGTTCGGTCCTGCTTTCGAAGAAGAGCTGAACAGGCAGGGTTACACCTGTGGTCATTTCCCGCAGTCGTTTGAATACTCTACCGTAGGAGGATGGATCGCTGCCAAGGGAGCAGGACAGGCATCGACAGGATACGGCAAGATAGAGGATATGGTCGTCGCACTGAAGGTTGTCACCCCGGCAGGCGTCATAGAGACGAAGGAGTTTCCACGGACAGCGCAGGGATGGGATATCTTCAGGCTTTTCATCGGTTCCGAGGGTACGCTCGGGGTGATAACCGAAGCCACGCTTCACCTGCATATCCACCGACCGGAGAATACCTCATCGGCATCTTTTATTTTCAGGTCATTTGAACAGGCAGTGGAGGCAATGCGCCGAATAATCCAGAGCGAGTACGGCAGGCCCCATCTGTTCAGGATATCTGATCCCGATGAAACGGATATTGCCTTCAGAACCAGCGGATTTGATAACAGCATCGCCGACAGGTTCCTGAAGATGTTTGGTTTTATTCCGGGCAAGCGGTCCATGATGTTTGTTGCCGTCGAAGGTGAAAAAGATTATACGGCCTTCGTTCTGAAAAAGATAAAGCATACTGCCGTAAAGAGCAAAGGCATGTTTATCGGCAGCAGCCCGGTAAGAAAATGGCTTGCCCAGCGATATTCGAGTGCATACATGCGTGACCCGCTGATGGATATTGGCATCATGGCAGACACCCTTGAGACTGCGGTTACATGGGAAAACCTTCTCAGGGTATGGGCCGCAGCACACGCCTATGTCAATGCGCGCCCCAAAGCCTTTATAATGATACATATATCCCATGTGTATGAGAACGGTGCTAACCTCTACTTTACCTTCCTCACTCCAATGGAAAAGGGGAATGAGAAGAGTGACTTTACCGCTTTCCACAGGGGGCTGGTGGATACGATTCTTGAAAACGGAGGCTCAATTTCACACCACCACGGTGTGGGGAGGGTGCTGGCCCCGTGGATGGAGAGACACCTTGGAAAGAGTTCGATGGCAGTGCTTGGAGCAGTGAAAAGACATTTTGATCCGAACAATATTATGAACCCCGGAGGAACACTGGGACTATAAAACGAATTTATGAATTCATCCGATGAACTGATACTGGCCATCGACTGCGGTACACAGTCGGTCAGGGCTTCCCTGATTGATCTTTCCGGGAATGTACTCCAGATTGTCAAAACCGAGATTGAGCCGTATTTCTCCGTCGCACCAGGATGGGCGGAG
Source organism: uncultured Bacteroidales bacterium (assembly GCA_963780735.1). Taxonomy (GTDB): domain Bacteria; phylum Bacteroidota; class Bacteroidia; order Bacteroidales; family VadinHA17; genus SR-FBR-E99. The sequence continues at coordinate 670,446 of CAWADB010000006.1, read as the reverse complement.
CAACATCCTGAGTATTTCAGGGACAGGATGTTTGAAACCCTGAGTAAGTTAATGAGCACGACAACGTATGAGAAGACCAGAATAAAAGCCGTGACAATCACTACCCAGCGGTCCACACTGGTTAACCTTGACAAGGATGGCAGGTCGTTGCGGCCGGCGATTACCTGGCTCGATCAGCGGCAGTGCGCGGTGGATAAATACCCGGGCAAACTGATGCAGATGGCGCTGAGTGTTGTTGGAATGCGCGAAGCCGTAGTGTTCACGGTAAAGAACGGTGAGTGCAACTGGATAATGCAGAATACACCGGATATCTGGAAGAAAACCAGCAAGTTCCTGCTCCTTTCCGGTTACCTGACATGGGCGCTGACGGGTGAATTCACTGATTCGACAGGTTGTACCGTAGCATATCTTCCATTTGATTATAAAAAGCAAAGATGGGCCGACAAGAGCCACATGTACTCTAAAATGTATCCCATTGAGAGGGACAAGCTGCCGAAGCTGGTAAAGCCGTCCGAGATCCTTGGATACATCAGCAGGGAGGCTTCTGAAAAGTCAGGCATTCCGGAAGGACTGCCCCTGATAGCCGCTGCTGCAGACAAGGCATGCGAGGTTCTGGGCTCCGGGGTTGTATCGCCCGATGTGGCCTGCTTAAGCTACGGAACCACATCTACTGTAGAGACAACACATAAGAAATATATTGAGGTCATCCCGTTCTTCCCGCCCTATCCGAGCGCCGTACCGGATTATTATAACACGGAAGTAATGATCTTCAGAGGTTTCTGGATGATAAACTGGTTCAAGAAAGAGTTCGGACATAAGGAGATACAAATGGCAGAGCAGCTTGGCAGGCCTGCCGAAGAGCTTTTTGACGATCTGATAAAAGATATTCCGGCAGGTTCGATGGGGCTCACGCTTCAGCCGTACTGGTCGCCGGGACTGAAGACTCCCGGAACGGAAGCCAAGGGTGCCATAATTGGTTTCGGGGATGTTCATACAAGAGCACACGTTTACAGGGCTATTCTTGAGGGGCTGGCATATTCACTCAGGGAGGGGCTCGAAAGGACTGTAAAAAGGACTAAGGTTCCAGTAAACAGGATTATCGTCTCCGGCGGCGGTTCGCAGAGCCGGCAGGCGATGCAGATAACCGCGGATGTCTTCAACCTTCCTACCTTCAGGCCTCATACTTATGAAACCTCCTCTCTTGGTGCCGCGATAGATGCTGCCGTGGGCATGAAGTTCTTCAGTGACCACACCGCCGCCGCGGGATCAATGACCCGTACCGGTGAGCAGTTTATTCCCGACAAACGGAATGTTGAGATGTACAACCAGTTGTATGATAAGGTCTATTCAAAGATGTACAATCATCTGCAGCCCCTTTACGAGCAGATAAGAAACGTGATCGGCTATCCGGAGAAGATCTGAATCTCTTTTAAGGGTGATGATCTTACTCCAATTTCAGAAATGGCCTTCCCCGGATGCTGCCTGCAACATCTTTATTTCAATACTTCCTCCGAGGCCGACTTTGTCACTGGCAATTATCACTACCGACATAATATCAGGCTTTTGAAGGGCCCTTTCTGTTACCTCCTGCACCTGGTCACTGTTTTTAACCTCATTGCAGAAGGCTGTTGCATAAGCGTCAGCCTGTGCTCCCGAGCGGCAGGAGATCATGCAGGCATCTGCAACGCCGAAGCTGAGTGAATGTCCGACTGTGCCCGATGAGCAGCAGACTGACAGCGGGGTTTCTTCGGGTTTTATCTGCAGCGCTATCTTATCCGAGAGAGGTGAGGCACCTGCGTAGACTGAAATTACTGCAGGGGAGGTGAGCTTCATGAAAATATCTCCGCCATTCTCGACAATCACTTCGTCGGCTTTGTATTCTTCAAGAATGTCACTGCTGATATATTCTGCTATGGCGCCGGCCACTGCGCTCATGGGACCGGTACCTGCCATTTGTGAAGCATTGCTCATTTCTGTCAATAGCGGATGGGCTCCGGCCGGCGCAGGAACAGGTACCAGGGAGGTGGCGAATTCTGGATATTTATCAATATGTTTCTCCAGCACACCGCGATAGAACCTTATGCGATCCATCGTAAATTGTTCGATATCGCCGATATAATGTGCTGTGTCAACAGCTACCCACAGGTCGGTCTCGCGGTGAGCCGACCTGAAGCTGTGCCACCGGGTGTTACCCATCGACTCACGGTAGAGACGAGGCTCGTATATGCTGCTCTTAGCCAATATCTATCGAGAAGAGGTTGAGGGGGCACGATTTCAGGCATAGCTCGCACACCACGCATTTCTCAGCATCAAAGGTCAGTTCAGCGGTGTGACGTCCCATGGTCAGGGCGCCGGGGAAGCAGACTGCCGAACAGGCCCCGCAATGGATGCACAGATCTTTCCTGTAACTTATCTTTTTGTCGATGGGTTCGCACTCCACATTCTGCTGCCTGATGTATTCCATACCCTCCTTAAGCACTTTCCCCGGTGCTGTCATCTCCATTACGAGGTGCCCAATCTGTCCGGGCGAGACATCGGCCTTTACAATGTTGACCATGATGTCATATTTCTTGATCAGGTTATATGTTATCGGCTCACCCGTCGCATCAGGCGGGAATGTCAGCACAAATCTTCTGCTTGTCATGATTTTTGGTTTTTGTCAGATTCTTATCTCCAGTTTATTCAGTCCTGCGGTTTTGGGAAAAAGTGCCACAGGTTCGGTGAGGAAGAAGCGCCCTTCAGCGACCTCCTTTTTAAGCAGGTCAGCGATCTCTCGCGCCACCTTTACACTTGAGAGAGGAGCAGTTCGTATCTTTTTTCCTTTCAGAGTTATTTTCCCGGAAAAAAGCTTCTCGTAGTCTATTCGTCCCAGCACTTCGAAATTGCCTGATCCGTAGTCGATTATATTGGTTTCTATCTGGCTGTTTCGTATCAGCACCCTGGAGGCAATGTCCTCGTCAATTACCGGAATTGGAATTCCTATTCCCACATACATGGAAACACCGTATTTTTCGAAATAGGCAGCCCTGATAAATCTGGTGCTCATCTGCTTTGCATCTCCGATGAGAGACAATGTGGCGGCGTTTCCTACCGGGATTCCGTTTTCATTCAGTGGTTTTCCGGTGTTGAACTGCGTGCCGTTCCACGCTACATAGCCGGTGGCCCCGCCCATGAATATGCGGGTGCCGATACCTATAGTGCGCATCTCCGGATCATTGAGCAGGGGGCTCAGCTCCCCGGAGGTGGAGAAGTTGGCGTTGCCAAATGAGGGTAGGAGAGTTCCCATATATGTGAACTTGATCTTCGTGGTGCTGTTCACTGCAACATTGTAGTTCTGGTAGGCATTGCGCGGATTGAACATTATAAACTCATTGATCGAATTCTTATTTACAAGGGTCTTTATTTCCGTCCGCGGATAACAGTCGGTACCCTTTCCGGTTGCCTGGAGCAGCACATCCTTTCCGGCAATGAGGTCCTCAATTACATGAGCTCCTCCGTAGGTGTCTTGAGGCATGGCGGTCTCCGTGGCACCAAGGTAGGTGTCTACGGCAGCTATGCCGCCATAGGCCGGGACATTGTTCAGGGTGAGCCTCTCCATGCGCATAGGCGGGCTGGAATGACCAAAGTTGATGAAAACGCCCGACGAGCACATAGGCCCAAAGGTGGCGGTGGTGACAACATCGACCCTGCTCATCACTTCAGCAGGTGTCATCTCCTTACCCATCGCTGAGACCTGCTCAGCGGTAAGTACAACGGCTTTTCCCTTGCGGATTTTGTCGTTGATTTCCTCTATGCTTCTTTTCTTCGACATGTAATTATTTTAAAAGTAACTTTAAGCAATTAAACACAAATATATGCTCAGATCATTAATCATTGGTATCCTTTTGTCGATTCTTATAGTTTCCTGTGTCACTGAGGAGAGTCGTGATATTGATGTGATTACTTTTAACATACGGTTGGACACACCCTTTGACAGCATTAATGCCTGGCCCAACCGGGCTCCTCTTGTGGCCGGGTTTATCAATGATCAGATACCTGACCTGCTGGGTATGCAGGAAGTGTTATGGCATCAGTATCAATATCTTGATTCTGCGTTTACCGGTTACGGTTCAGTAGCGGCAGGTCGTGATGACGGCAAGCAGCTTGGGGAGGCTTGTCCGGTCTTCTACCGGCTCGGACGGTTCAGTCCTGTTGCCAGCGGTACCTTCTGGCTCTCTGCCACTCCCGACGTGCCGGGTTCGGTGGGGTGGGGCGCCGCGCTGACGCGCATAGCAACGTGGGTGAGACTGTACGACAAGACAGTGAAGGACACTCTGCTCTATATGAATACACACTTTGATCATATCAGCGATTCTGCACGTGTTATGAGCTCCGGGGTGTTGCTGGAGAAGGTGAAAGAACTGGCGGGGAACAATAACTTCGTGATAACAGGGGATTTCAATGCAAGGCCGGAGAGCCTTGCAATAAGCAGGATGACGGAGGGGGGCTTTGCCGTGGATTCATATACAATATCAGAAACACCACCGGCAGGCGAGAAATACACCTTCAATGGATGGAAAGATACTGCGGGAGAAAACCGTATCGATTATATCTTTATCCGCAACGGCATGAAGGTGCGGTCGCATGAGACATTCAGGATCATTGAAGATGGTGTCTTCATATCAGATCACTGGCCGGTGAAGGCGAGGGTCGGTTACTAGCAGAGATCAATTGAATATAAGCAATGCCCCGACGCGCAGGCTGCGCATCACTACAACGGGGAGCAGAATTCGGTTTATAGTCTGTTCGATATCTATTTATCAGAATTATCAAGTATCAGTTTCACTACATCATAGCTGACAGCATCGAACATAACCTCGATATTATCAGTGTATTCTGAATTGTGGCTCATGATGGCATCTTTCAGAAGGAAGGCCTTGTAATCATTATTAGCTGCTCCGATCCAGGTCGCAAGAACACAACCTACGGCACTCAGTCCGCATAGGAACAGGGTATTGCTTCCGCTCTCCTTTATGACCTTATCGAGATCAGTTTTATTGAAACCGTCGGGATAGGTTTTAATGACCTTGGGGTCTTCGGGTTTTATCAATACGGAGGCAGGAAATTCGAATGGGTCAGTACCGGGCAGTACTCCATATTCTTCACTCTTATGATAAACCCGGATCACCGGATAGCCGTGACTGCGGAAGGCCGTAATATAATAGTTGATGTACTCCATGGCTGTTTCTTTATCTTTTTCGGGAATCATAGGCAGGAAGGCATTCTGGATGTCAATTACCACCAGGGCAGGCTTAACGGGGGATTTCTGTTCTTTCTGATTCTGTGAGAATGATTTACCGGGAATGATCATAAGCAGGATGGCCATACTAACAAGACAGATCTTTTTTTTCATGATTTATGGTTTTGGTTCTTTTTTATCAAAGTTATGTCAGTAATAGACAGGAGTCAAGCTTTTTCGAGGTAGAATGTTGATTTGTGGTATCTTTAAGAATTAAATTTGAATATCATTTTTATTCTGGCATCATGAAGAAAAACAGAGTTATTCCGATTATCGGGCTGGTATTTGCGCTGATGGCCTTATTCCTTATCTTGCAGCCCGGAGTGGCACAGAGACCTTACATAAAAAACTTCGACCTGAACCGTTACCTTGGCCAGTGGTATGAGATTGCGCGTTTTCCGCACTCATTTGAAAAAGGCCTTGTAGGATGCACAGCCAATTATTCGCTCCTTGCTAACGGCAAGGTGAGGGTTGAAAACGCAGGCTTTAAGAACACCCTTGACGGTGAGTATAGTACAGCTGTTGGAAAAGCTAAGCTTGCCGGCAAACCTACTGATGGCCATCTGAAGGTCTCTTTCTTCCTGTTTTTCTACGCGGATTACTTTATTATGGATATGGATCCTGATTACCAGTGGGCACTGATAGGAAGCAAGGCCGACAAATACCTTTGGATTCTGTCGCGCACCCCGCAGATGGACGATATCACTTACAATAAAATACTTGACAAAGCCCACGATCAAGGGTATGACCTGAAATTGCTCTATAAGGTGCCGCAGAAGCCGCTGCAGTAGTCAGTACCCTGATCTGCGGTACTCCGGAAGCTGTCATGGCAGACCGTTCCCTGATCTGATTATTTTATTTCAACAGAGGCATGCAGCCTGAGGTCAGCCGATGAGGCACCGACATTCAGATTTACCTTTCCCTTTTCGAGAATAAAAGCATGGCGCTCAACATCCCAGTATTTCAAATCGTCAGTTTTTAACGGGATGGTAATGACCTGTGTCTCCCCCTTTCTGACATGAACCCTGCTGAAACCCTTCAGGGCTATTGCAGGCCGCTCAACTTTTGACTCCGGGAAGCTGACATATAACTGAACAACCTCGTCACTGTCGTAATCGCCTTTATTTTCAAGTTTGAAATTAACCTTTACCGTGTCATTGTCGCTGGCGGACTTTTTTTCAATACGCAGATCCGAATAGCTGAATGTTGTATAGCTGAGACCAAAACCAAACGGGAAGAGTGGTTCTGATTTACTGTACTGGTATGTGCGGCCTTTCCGGATATCGTACTCAAGGATTGGAAGCAGCTGATCGATTGACGAGGGCCATGTCTGCACCAGGCGGCCGGCAGGACTGCTCTTGCCGAATATGACATCCGCAAGGGCGTTGCCAAGCTCCTGGCTTGACTGCGATATATGAAGTATAGCCGGGATATGGTCCTTTGACCAGTTTATTGTATATGGAAAGCTTGAGACGAGTACAAGTACCGTATTTGGATTGGCAGCATAGACTAGTTTGGCCAGGTCCTCCTGTTCAAGTGACAAAGCCTGCCGGTCAACCTCTTCACGGCCATCGCTGGCTACATAGTTCACCCCCCAGCCAAGCCCGTAACCCAGGGGGTGGTTCCCTATACATACGATAGCCACATCGGCTTTGGCTGCAGCTATGACGGCTGAGTCTGCTTTGTTTGAAGCCGCGAACAGGACCTGTACATTATCGCACACGGCATTTTTTATGCCCTGCAGTGCAGAGACCCTGTAAGGTGGCGTTCCGGAATACCAGTCAGAGACTACCAGGTTTGCGCTGGGTCCTATCACGGCGATGGTTTTTAATTTATCTTTTTTAAGCGGAAGTGTCTGATTAGCATTCTTCAGCAGAACGATTGACCTGACAGTGGTTTCGCGTACGAGTTCCCTTGTCTCCGCTTTTAACCATGGTGAAACGGTATCGGTGACACCTATTACCGAGTACGGGTCGTCAGCAGCATTTCCGAGTAATCCCAGCTTAAGCATCACCCGGAGGTTGCTCGTGACAGCCCTGTCTATTTCGTTTTCACTGATCAGGCCTTCCTTCACTGCTTCAGCAAGCGGTTTTTTATAATCGTCAAGAAACATTGTAATTCCTGCGTCCAGGCAACCTTTGGCCGCTGCCTTAAGATCCGGATAGTAATTGTGCTGCGTAACCAGCTGCCGGTAAGCGCCGCCGTCGGTAGCGATAATTCCGTTCTGGCCCCATTCGTTGACAGTGACATCCTTAAGAACAGGATGGACTATGCACGGAATACCGTTGTATTTGTTGTAAGCAGTCATATACGCCCGCGAACCTCCTTCGGTAACGCCTTTATAAAAAGGATAGGAGTAGTATTCACGAAAGAGCCTCTCATCAAAGTCGGATGAGTTGATTGCCCGGTTGTTCTCGTTGCTGTTCGCAAGGAAGTGTTTCATCAGCGATGCTGTCTTCCAGTAAACAGTATCATCGCCCTGCAGGCCCTTTACAAAGGCGACTACCAGATTTGCTGTCAGATATGAGTCCTCACCATAACATTCTTCCGTTCGGCCCCAGCGAACATCACGCCCAAGGTCAGCATTCGGCGCAAGGACTATCAGTCCTGCGCTGGCAAAACGTTGATTTTGTGTAAGAAAGCGGCATTCCTCAGCTTCCAGAGCCGACACTTTTTCAAGCTGTTGTGGGTCCCACATCTGTGCCAGACCAATAGCCTGCGGGAAGGTGGTCGTTGCCGATTTCCCTTTACCTCTGACAGCCCAGTTAGCAGGTCCGCTGAGCGCAAGTCCGTGAAGACCTTCCACAAGCCTGGTGCCTTTTATGCCCAGACGCTCTACCGAGGGCCTTGTTGAGAGGCAGTTTATCTTTTCGTCAAGGGTCATCAACGAGATGAGATTGCCGAGCCGCTCTTCATCACTGAGTTTGCTGTTTTGAAAGGGGTAGTTCTGTGCCCGGTTGCAGGTTATGGTCAGACAGAGGAGGATTATTACCGATAGTCGCTTCATTTCAGGGAGTTTTATGCTAAGGTAAAAGATTATTAATTATTCAGGGGCAGGTTTTACGGAGGCCTTTTTGAAACAGAATTCAGAATTATGTCCTCTTTCGGTATGCCCAGATTGCAAAAGTGATAAAGGTCACGGCCAGTATCGCCAGAGCCCCCATGTCACGGGCTATATCATTAAATCCCGATCCCTTCAGCATAACCATTCTGTTGATGCGCATCAGATAAGCCACGGGGTTCACCAGGTTGAACTGCTGCGCCCACTGCGGCATGCTCTCAGTGGGAGTGAATATTCCGCTCATCAGGACGAATATCATCACAAAGAAGAATGCGACAAACAGAAACTGCTGCTGTGTGGATGCCATGGTTGAGAAGAACAGAGCCAGTCCAAGCACGGCAACCAGGAATATAGCTGCGCAGGCAAAGAACAGCAGGAGGCTGCCCTCGAACGGGATGTCAAAGACTATCCATCCGACTGTCAGGCCAAGCGCCAAATCAAAGAGGCCGATGATAAAGAAGGGGATTACCTTTGAGGCTATTAGCTCCCACTTTTTCACAGGGGTGACATTCATCTGTTCACTTGTTCCCATTTCTTTCTCTCTCACCAGGTTGAGACCGCACATCATTAGACCTATAGCTGTTATCAGTATCACCAGGACACCAGGCAGCATATAATATTTATAATTGAGGGAAGGATTATACCAGAACCGCGGTGAGACGCTTATGCCCGGAATGGCTGACGGTGCAGCGCCGCGGTTAATTATCACATCCCGGTTATAGTCGCGCACGACTGACACCAGGTAGCTCCATCCGAGCTGTGCTGTGGTGGCGTTGACGGCATCAGCCAGCACCTGAAGGCGCGGGGTGGCGGCGCCGGCCATCCCTTCGGAGAAATCATCCGGGATGATAAGCACCATATCAGCGTCGCCGGCAAGCAGAAGGGCGTCGGCCTGAGTGTAGTTCTGCGGTGTAGCGCAAATGCGGAAGAATGATGAACCGCTCAGTCTGGAGATGAGCTCCCGTGATGCAGGAGAATGGTCATTGTCGGTCACGGCCAGGTCAATATTCTTCATTTCAAAGGTGACTGCCGGCACCAGGATGAGCATCTGCAACAGGGGCACTGCTATTATTGCCCTCGCCAGGAACGTGTTACGTCTTATCTGGCGGAACTCTTTTCTCAGCAGGAACATCAGCTTCTTCATTTCCCTCCCTCCTCAAGTCTTACCTTGAATTTCCTGGCACTGAGAATCATAAAGAAGAGCGTCATCACAACCAGTATCAGTGTCTCCTTCCATATATAGATGAAACCTGCTCCCTTGATCATTATGGAACGGATTATCTCAACGAACCATCTCGGGGGCAGTATCATGCTGAAATAATCATAACCCTTCGGCATATTCTCTATCGGGAAGATGAATCCGGAGAGCAGCAGGCTGGGCAACATCAGCCCCAGGAAAGAGATGAACATGGCATTTTCCATTTTCTGCACCGAGGCAGAAATAAAAATACCTATTGACAGGCCCAGAAGAATATATAGCATGCATTCGGCTATCAGCAAGGCTATACTTCCCTTTACCGGAAGGCCGAAGACGAACCATGCCATTAACAGTATAACGATGACATTGACAAGTGACAGGAAGAAATAGGGTGCCACCTTGCCGACGATGATCTGCCACGGTTTCAGGGGTGAGACCAGGAGCACCTCCATAGAACCGAACTCTTTCTCACGAACTATGGTGACAGATGTCATCAGAGCACTTATGAGAATGAGTATCAGTGTTATAACACCAGGGACAAACATGAAATGACTTTCAAGGTTAGGATTGAAGTACATTTTCACTTCTGGAATGATCACCGGCATTGCCGAGGTAAGCTGTTGGGTCAGTCCAGCTGAATAATCGTTCAGGATGGCAGTGGTATACCCTGTTACGAGGTTAGCGTTGTTAGCCTCTGATCCGTCAGCGATAATACTGACGGCAGCATTGCCTTCACGGGTAAGCCTTTCAGCAAAATCAGGCGGGAAAATAATTACAGCCTTGATCTGACCCTTTTTAAATGCCTGATCGATTTCGTCATACGAACTGAGATGATATCTGATATCAAAGAACTCTGATGCATCGAGCTTCAGTGTCAGGTCAGCAGAGACCTCATCATGGGCGTTGTCAAGCACTGCAATTGATGCGTTGGTGAGGTCAGTGCGGACTGCATATCCGAAAATGAATATCTGTGCTGCCGGCAATCCAAAAAGAATTATCAGTGTCCGGTAGTCGCGGAAGATATGGAGGAACTCCTTTTTCACGAATGCCATGAACCTCTTCATACTGTCTCTGTTTTTGGCCGTGCAATCTTCACGAACAGTTCTTCTATTGAGGAAGAACTGTATTTCTCACGCAGGGCTGAGGGAGTATCAAGAGCGACTATCCTGCCTTCATTCATTATGGTCACCCTGTCGCAATACTCGGCTTCGTCCATATAATGTGTCGTGACGAAGACTGTTATGCCGCGCGCTGCCGTCTCGTATATCATCTCCCAGAACTTCCGGCGGGTGATGGGGTCAACGCCGCTGGTAGGCTCATCAAGGAAAACGATCTCAGGATCATGAAACACTGCCACCGCAAAGGCCAGTTTTTGCTTCAGTCCCAGCGGCAGTGACCTTATGAGGGTGTCGCCGTACTGATTGAAGTTGAGCCTGGCCAGAAGTTCTTCAGTGCGCGGACGTATCTCTTTCATTGCCATGCCGTAGATGCCCCCGTAGAGCTCTATGTTTTCTTTCACTGTCAGGTCATCGTAAAGCGAGAACCGCTGTGACATATAGCCAATACGTTTCTTAATTTCCTCCGGGCGGTTTGCATCTATGCCGGCAACGATGACTTTACCGGATGTAGGCCGCGAGAGGCCGCAGAGAATCCTTATGGCGGTGGTCTTACCTGCGCCGTTGGCTCCAAGGAACCCAAAGATCTCGCCTTTGTAAACATCAAAGGTCAGGTGGTCATTGGCAACGAATGTGCCGAATTTCTTCACCAGGCCCTCGACCTCTATTACTTTCTCACGTTCCATCACTGGTTTCTTTTCATGAGTTCAAGGAAGACGTCTTCGATGCCGGGGACGATTTCTGTGATGGTTGCACCCGGGAGGCCGGCAAGTTCAAGGGCAGCTGTTAACTGCTCAGGTGTTGTGTCTTCGGGGAGGGTTATGTGGACGGAGTCACCGAAGGGCTCGGAGTTGAGGCCATGGGTCATGGAGCCCGGAGCATGGGGTATTGGGCCCGGAGCACGGTGCAAAGAGCGAAGCGCAAGGAGAAGCTTGTATTTGTCGGGGTGTGTGACGGCGTAGAGCTTCTGGCTGTATGAGCGGCGGATCTTGTCAGGGGTGTCGATGCCCAGGATCCTGCCTGACTGGATCAGTGCGATACGGTCGCAACGCAGTGCTTCATCCATGTAAGGTGTTGAGACAATTATAGTGATGCCTTCACTCTTCAGTCCTGCCAGCATCTCCCAGAACTCCGTGCGCGATACGGCATCCACGCCCGTGGTGGGCTCGTCGAGTATCAGGATCTTTGGCCTGTGGATAAGCGCGCACGACAGTGCAAGCTTCTGTTTCATACCGCCGGAGAGCTTTCCTGCGAGGCGCTTTTTATATGGTTCTATTTGCCTGTAGATGGGCTCAATAAGATTGTAGTTCTCCTTTAAAGTCGTACCGAAGATGGTAGCAAAAAAGTTCAGGTTTTCTTCCACGGTAAGGTCATGGTAAAGGCTGAACCTGCCGGGCATATAGCCGATATGATTGCGCAGTTCCCTGTACCTGCTGACAGTATTGAGGCCGAGGAGGGTCATCCTGCCGCCGGAGGGTATGATCAGTGTGGCGGCAATGCGGAAGAGAGTTGTCTTACCGGCACCGTCAGGACCGATGAAGCCGAACAGCTCACCGTCGCCGACGGTGAAGGAGACATCGTCGAGGGCAGTGACCTTGCCGTATCTGTGGGTAATATTATATGCCTCGGCCGCTGCCATCTTACTGAAAGATAGCCTCACCGGGCATGCCTGACTTAATTGTACCGTCGTTGGACAGCTCGATAGTTACAGCATAGACAAGGGTGACACGCTCTTCCTTGGTCTGAATGATCTTGGGTGTGAATTCAGCTTTTTCAGAGACGTGAGTGATAGTTCCCTTATAGGTTCTGTATCCCTTCTCGCCGTCATCGATTCGCACGGTGCACGGGGCTCCTGTGATCACCCTTGCGAGTTGTGCTCCGCTGACCCACACTTTGAGCTTCATGGTCTTCATGTCTGCCAGCTTCACCAGGGGTTTTCCGGCGGTGGTGATCTCGTATGCCGAAGCGTATTTATCAATTACGGTGGCATCAAACGGGGCGCGTACGGTACTACGGTCTATCTGCTCGTTGAGGATAGCACGTTTGGCATCTACGGACAGCAGTTCTGCCGTCACGTTTCTTCGTTGAGTGTTATTTGCGTCGGCCTGTTTTCTGAGCACATCGGCCTGACCTGTCAGGTCATCGAGCTGTTTCTGGGTGGCGGCGCCGTCAGCGAGCATGCGGCGCGTACGCCCGACATTTATTTCAAGGTTATCCATCTGCTGGCGTATCACGGCGTCCTGCGCCGCAATGCCCGCCAGGCGCGCCTGCGCCTGCGCCGTCACCGCGGCCAGTTCTGCACGCTGAAGCACCAGCATCGTGGTGTCGGTGACGGCGATGACGGCCCCGCCCGCCAGTTCACTGCCCTCAGCGACATTCATCATGACGATCCTGCCGGATGATTCGGCCGAAATGATTACCTCTTCCGCCTCGAAAGTGCCCCAGGCATCAGCATCACTCTCTCCGCGGCCGCAGCCGCAGGCAAGAAGCAAAAAAGCGCATGGTATGAGAAACTTCTTCATATATAGTTTATTTGTTGTTGCCTGTAATATAAATGTAGTCTACCTCAGCACGTGAAATGCCTATCTGCCTTACGGCAGCACTGATGACCGCCTGCTTCTCATTGTTGAGCTCGGTAAGATACTGCGAGGCCGTGATAGTACCGTTTTCAAGCTGTGAGGCTGCTACACCGGTAATTTTCTTGCGGATATTGATCAGCTCTTCATCCTGCTCAGCAGCCTCACGCAGGGCGGTTATCTCTGCCATCTTGATTATGAGCAGCCGCTGAAGAGACTCCTCGGCTACACTCCGCCTGACATCTATAAGCTGCTGCTGTATTGAAAGCGATTTGCGCTCGTTACTGTTTTTGTTCCAGTCGAAGATATTCCATTTGAACCCTGCACCGATTGAATAATAAAAATCCGCCGTTTCAGAAAAGAAATTACTGCCCGGAGGGTTACCGTAAGCGGCCTGTGCAAATCCGAAGGCTCTGGGCATACGCTGGCTTTTCAGAAGGTCCTTTGACACCTCCAATTGACGGTTGCGTACCTCAAAGAGACGCATATCAGGATTGTCAATTAATTCGTCTCCGGAGATGGTGATTTCCGGCAACGGGAACGAGGCGTCCTGCAGCCCTGTCATTCCCGTAATCTGTTCCAGGGCACTGACAAGCGACTGGCGCCGGCGGGTGAGCTCGGTGAGCTGCTGTCCGGCTTTTATTTTTTCTGCCGTCAGTACATCGAGGGTAACGGGGGTAACGACGCCGTTGGTGACACCTGATGAGGCTTCTTTGATCCTTCCGTCAAGATCCGAGATCAGGAACCCGGTCACCTCCATCTGGCTTGAGACAAGGAGTACAGAAAAGTAATAGTTGTTCACCTGTTCGCGCAGCCGGTAAACATCAGCCTCATTCTGCTTCATATTCAGTTCATTCACAACCTGTTCCACGGCCCTGGCGCTGCGTGTCACACCTCCGTCCCATATAACCTGGTTGACATCGAAGGAAGCCCGGTACTGCTCATTTGGTATTGACGGAATCGCTTCAGGCGGTATTGGCAGCTGGCCATAAATCTGTGCGATATCGAGTATATCTGAGTTATAGACGAAGTTACCGTTCAGGTCAAGAGTCGGCAGGTAAGCTGCCGAAAGGTTCTGGTCACGGAGTGATGACATCTCTGTATAGAGAGCTCCCTCACCCGACAAAGGTGTGGCAACAGCAGCCGAGTCATAACACTGCCACAGGGTAACTGTCTTTTGCGATAAAACAGAGTGAGACAGGGTAAGCATCATCGCTGCAACTATTAGCTTATTCATTTCTTGCGGTTTTTTAAGGCAGTAATGACAAAATCAGCAGCAAACTCCTTCCTGTCGCGCATAAAGGCAATGAACTTTTTATTGTCGCCTACCTCCGGCATCATCATCTTGATAACATCACGCGCAGCGAAGGGAAAAACAGAGAGTGAAACAACAGTCATCATCAGTTGGGGCATGTCGTCTTTTTTTATTCCGTAACTCTTCAGCTCTTTTGCATGCTTCTGGAAGACGACACTGCGCAGCTGGTCATAGGGGAGTGTCTCGCGGATACCCTCCACAAGATCCGGATTATGGGAGATCTCGTTAAGAAGGAATATCGGCAGTTTGGGATTTTTGATAAGGATCTCAATGTGCTGGTCAAAGAACTTCCTTATTTTGTCCTTGAATGAAATATCTTCCATAAAGATGGAAATGATCTTTTCGAACATCTTTTTGAGCAGTACCTTGAACACCGCCGCGAAGAGTTGATCTTTCGTCCTGAAGTAATAATGGAGCAGGGCCTTGTTTATTCCTGCACGGTCCGCAATCTCCTGCATCCTCGTCCCGTCATACCCCTTCTCTTCAAATATATCTGAAGCGGCCTTGAAAATCCTGTCCCGGGTTTGATTATCGGTCTCTCTTGTTTTAACCATAAGGTTTAACTATAAAGTTTAACTTAATAATTTAACCAATTGGTCAAAGATAGAACTGATTTTATAATTTGTCAAGGGAAAGGCTGTTTTTTTTAAGACAAGAGGAAAAAGACACAAGAGGCCTGAGGGTATGAATGAAAATTCTTAAATTAGCATGGTTAACCTGAATTGTATGAAAAAGTTCTTTACGAAACTTCTGTGGGCCCTTGCGGGAATCGTGGCATTCATTATTGTTTTTATGGTCTCTTACCTGATCATTGCAAAATCGGCGATGAAACAAATGATGCCTGTGGAGACCCGGCAGGTGACTGACGACGTCTACTCGGTGAGGACAAAATATGTGAATATGTACCTGGTGAAGGACGGGGATCATTACGTTGCCATAGACGCAGGTATCAGGAAAGGCGCCGTAAAGGACGAGCTTAAGAAACTTGACATTGATCCTGACAGGGTGACGGCAGTGTTGCTGACACACTCCGACAGCGACCATGCAGGAGGGATCTCCCTGTTTGATAAAGCGGTGATATATCTCCCGGAGGATGAGGAGCAGGTCATAAACGGAGAGACGGGCAGGTTCCTGTGGTTCGGTAATAAAATTGATACGGAAAACTATAAATTACTGAAAGACAAATCTTTCAGAATCGGTGATCTGAAGATACGCATGATACCCACACCGGGCCACACGGCAGGCTCCACCTGTTACATTGTCAACGACAAATATCTTTTTACCGGTGATGCCGTGGCACTCAGCAACGGTACCATAACACGCTTCCCCAAAATAATCAACAAGAACGCCCGCAAGGCAAAAAGATCAATGGGCAACATCACAGGGCTGGACGGCGTGCAGTACATTTTTACCGCACATTACGGCTACACTGATAATTACGCATCTGCAACAAGTACCCATAAATGAGCATTGTTTGATTTTCACTCCGGTTTTCAGGGTTTTAATTCCATTGCAAACTGGTTCCTGTATTAAATGTAACAGGGAATTCAGACTTCATTAAGTTTTCCGGACCTGTAAAGAATGGGGTGTCAATAAAGGCACCCCGTTTTTTTATGAGTCTCCAGGATTAATATTATTATTGTATCATTTATGAAATAAATTGTCAGACCCCATAAAATACAGGGGTATAATCAATAAAAAGACAAAATAAATAAGATATACCCCATTAAAATAAGGGGATAAGATAAAAATATTAATAAAAAATTACAAAATCTCTGAAATTTACATATGTTTGTTGTGAAAAGTGCAGTTAGATTAAAAATTACAAAACATGAAAATCATCTTGAGAAGGGGCGTGTTATCCATTTTCATGCTTTTCACCGGAATTGCAGGCCTTTATGCTTCTGACGGTACAGTAGTAGATACTGGTGCAACTGCATGGATGCTCACCTCAACAGCGCTTGTACTCTTAATGATACCGGGACTGGCAATGTTCTATGGCGGCCTTGTAAGGTCAAAAAACGTTCTGGGAACCATTATGCACAGCTACGTTGCAATGGGGATAATAAGTATCATCTGGGTGGTTGTGGGCTATTCAATGAGCTTTGGTAGCAATGTCCTGGGAGGATTTTTCGGATGGAATAATGATTATTTCTTTCTTAAGGGGATCGACACAAATATTCTTGATGCAGGGGTTCCTGAGTATGTATTTTCAATGTTCCAGGGGAAATTCGCCATCATCACCCCTGCTTTGATCGCCGGGGCTTTCGCGGAGAGGGTATCATTCAAGGCGTACTGTTTTTTCATAACCCTCTGGAGTCTTCTGGTATATAACCCTCTCTGTCATTGGGTATGGGCATCCGACGGATTCCTTTATAACCTTGGGGCACGGGGTGCCATAGACTTCGCCGGAGGAACCGTAGTACATATATCAGCAGGCGTGAGCGGACTTGTGGTTGCAATTTATCTTGGATCGAGAAGAGGCTATCCCTACCGGGTTATACGTCCCAACAATCTCGTGATAACTATGCTTGGAGCCGGACTTTTATGGGTGGGTTGGTTCGGTTTCAATGCCGGAAGCAGTATATCAAGCGGGCTCAGCACTGCCCAGGCTCTTACCGCAACACAGGTTGCTGCTGCGTCAGGAGCTCTCTCATGGATCATTATTGAGAGCCTGCACCAGGGGAAAGCAACTGCCCTCGGCTTTGCCAGCGGTATACTCGCGGGACTTGTGGCAGTTACACCGGCAGCAGGAGTGGTGCAGCCTTACGGGGCATTAATACTCGGTGTTCTGGCTTCCATATTGTGTTACACAGCTATCCAGGTTAAAAACAGGCTGGGCTACGATGACAGTCTGGATGCATTCGGAATTCACGGTGTGGGAGGGATAGTAGGCGCTATGTTCCTCTCATTCTTCATCCGGAAGTCATGGATGAAGGAGGCAGCCGCTGCATCTTCAGATGGGACATGGACGGTATGGAACCAGCTCGGAGTTCAGGCTGCTGCCGTGGGTATTGCTATAGCCTTTGCAGCTTTAATGACTTTAGTAATTATCTTTTTTCTCGATAAACTCGTGAAAATCAAATCAAGCGAAGAAGATGAAATGGCAGGTCTGGACAGGGCATATCACGGTGAAAGAGGCTACGGAATGCTTAATCCAAGTTAACAATCTGAAATACCTTAGTTATGAAACTTATTACAGCCATAATACGGGAAGTACAACTCGACAGGGTACGTGAAGCACTTATTGCAGCAGAGATCACCAGGATAACTGTAAGCCGGGTATCAGGCCATGGGCAGCAGAGAATTGAGGAGATGTACAGGGGCCAGAGAATTGTACCTGACCTGATCCCGAAAATCAGGATCGAAATAGCAGTCAACGACGGATTCGTTGACATTACGGTTGACACCATTCTTAAATCTGCCCGCACAAACGGATCAGGAAGTGTGGGAGACGGGAAGATATTCATAACCCCGCTTGAGGAATGTATCCGGATACGTACCGGCGAAAGAGGCGGTACTGCAATTTAACTTTTTGGATAGGTTGGTTGTTGCCCGGGTGCGTTCTGCCCCGGGCTTATTGTCCTGAAACTATTTACCCCATACTTTGTTAACTGTTAAAGGATTTGCACGATGAATACAAGAAATATAGAAAAGATTATTCCGCCGCCACCGGTTCACTGGGTGGGCGACGGATTTAGGGTTCACAATTTTATTCCCCACACAGCACCTATGACCAGGGAGAGAATGAGTCCATTCATTCTGCTGGACTATAACGCAAAGTATTATTTTCCACCCGCTGAAAGGCCGAGGGGGGTGGGAGTGCATCCTCACCGCGGATTTGAGACGGTATCAATAGCTTATAAAGGCAAAATTGCCCATCATGACAGTTTCGGGAACAGCGGCGTGATTGACGAGGGTGATGTTCAGTGGATGACGGCCTCATCCGGTCTGCTGCATAAGGAGTATCACGAAAAGGAGTTTTCAGCCAGGGGAGGTCTGTTTCAGATGGCTCAGCTGTGGGTAAACCTCCCTGCAAAATTCAAGATGTCTCCTCCCAAGTACCAGGCCATTACAGGCAATGATATGGGAAAATTCCTGCTGCCTGACGGAGCAGGCGTAGTTGAAGTAATTGCCGGTGATTATAAGACAGTCAAAGGCCCGGCCTTTACCTTTAGTCCCGTGACCCTTATAAATGCAAAACTGGAAAAGGGAGGCAAAGCCGATTTCAGCTTTCCGGCAGATTATAATACCTGTGCGGTTGTCATTGAGGGAAGCATAATTCTTAACGATATAGAAAAGGCAGAGAGTGATCATTTTGTGCTTTTCGGCAATGATGGAGAGGATTTCACAATAGAAGCTTCCGAAAAGGCCATTGTTCTCATAATGAGCGGTGAGCCTATTAATGAGCCGATAGCAGCCCAGGGTCCATTCGTCATGAATACCCAGACAGAGATTATGAAGGCGTATGCTGACATAAACAGGGGCCGGTTCGGGTTCCTGGAGGACTGATAAAATTCCTGAAAAACATTTTTGTTCCTTTCAGCACTATTGTTTAAATTTATGGTGCATTTCCTCTTTTAGTGTGCAACATAAATTTTGATCCATGTTGGTCAAGACCTTCAGCGCTGCTGTATTTGGTATTGAGGCAGTTCCGGTGACCATTGAAGCCGATGTCACGCGCGGGGTGCGCTATATGCTTGTGGGACTGCCTGACGCTGCCGTAAAGGAGAGTCAGCAGCGCATCGAGTCGGCATTCCGTGCAGTAGGGCTGAAATGGCCCGGACGGCAGGTGATAATCAACATGGCTCCTGCCGATATCCGCAAGGAAGGGGCGTCTTATGACCTGCCGCTGGCTGTGGGGATACTCACCGCCGCTGAAATGGTCACGGGCAGCAGGCTCGACGGCCTTATGCTAACCGGGGAACTGTCGCTTGACGGCACAATCAAACCCGTCAGGGGTGTCCTGCCAATGGCATTGCAGGCCCGGGCTTCAGGGTTCCGTGGTATGATGGTGCCGGCTGAGAATGCTCCCGAGGCTGCAGTGGTCGATGGTATTGATGTCCATGGAGTGCACAGCCTCGGGGAGGTACTGCAGTATGTACGCGGCGAGACCAACCCCGCTCCCCTG
This sequence comes from uncultured Bacteroidales bacterium, assembly GCA_963780735.1. Classification (GTDB taxonomy): domain Bacteria; phylum Bacteroidota; class Bacteroidia; order Bacteroidales; family VadinHA17; genus SR-FBR-E99. Next base: position 650,772 of record CAWADB010000006.1, on the reverse strand, counting down.
AAGGTGGATATTAATGCTCTCTTCAGCCAGGAAGGGAACAGATATGATTCTGATTTCTCCGATGTCAGGGGGCAGGAGAACGTCAAGCGGGCCCTCGAGGTCGCGGTGGCAGGTTCTCATAATGTAATCATGGTCGGCCCACCGGGGGCAGGCAAGACCATGCTTGCACGACGTCTTCCTGGCATCATACCGCCCCTCACCCTTGAGGAGGCGCTGGAGACAACCAAGATACACTCAGTGGCAGGTAAAATTGACAGCCACGTGCCTCTGATGACGCGCCGCCCGTTCCGCAGCCCTCACCACACGAGCTCAGACATCGCCCTTGTCGGCGGGGGCAGCGTGCCTCAGCCAGGGGAGATCAGCCTGGCACATAACGGGGTGCTTTTCCTCGACGAGTTGCCTGAGTTCAAGCGCAGTGTTCTGGAGGTTCTCCGACAGCCGCTGGAGGACAGGATCATTACCATAGCAAGGGCAAGGCTGAGCTGCGATTTCCCTGCCTCATTCATGCTGGTGGCTTCAATGAATCCCTGCCCGTGCGGATTTCATAATCACCCTGACAGGGAATGCACATGCATGCCCGGGATGGTGCAGAAGTATCTCAACCGCATATCCGGGCCGCTGCTTGACCGCATTGATATTCATATTGAGGTTGTGCCTGTCAATTACGAGAGGCTTGCAGGCACCACCGTCACTGAGACATCAGCAGCGGTACGTGAGAGAGTCGTCAGGGCCAGGGCCGTGCAGACGGCGCGCTACGCAGGCGCTGACGGTATCCACTGCAACGCCCAGATGACTTCTTCAATGATACGCAGGTACTGCCATCCTGATGAGACCGGAGGTAAACTGCTCAGGGCTGCCATGGAGATGCGCGGCCTGTCAGCCCGCGCCTATGACAGGATACTGAAAGTGGCACGGACAATAGCCGACCTCGATGATTCTGCAGACATCCGTCCCGATCATCTATCCGAAGCAATCAACTACCGCAACCTCGACCGTGAAGGCTGGGCCGGATGAAAAATCATTTAATATTTTTTAACACTGATCTTTTTTGCTTATTTTGCGGCAGGAATAAGGTATCTATCCATATCATTCGGATAATATGGAGCTAATAAAGAAGCTAAGAAACAAACTGCTGAATGAGCATCTTATGTTTGCTTATCGCGGCCAGGTAACAGGAGACAACTCAGTGGCTCTTCTGACATTGCTTGAGAAGGAAATGGAGCTGTCGGCGTTCAGCCTGCTGGGACGAAAACGACTTTTCATGTTCGTCCTCGAAAACCTGCAGAACATAACCAGGCACGGCTCGGTTTCAGGTGATGAGGTTACGTCACTGGTGGTATATACCAAGACCAACGACGGTTATAACGTCAGCACCGGTAATGCACTTAAGACCAAAGAGGTTAAAGGACTGAGAGAAAACCTTGAGAAGATCAACAACCTTGATCCGGACAAGATCAGGGAGGTCTACAGGGCTATGCTTCAGGATTCAAACATAGGACATAAGGGCGGTGCCGGTCTTGGCCTGATAGAGATGGCGCGAAAGACAGGTAACAAGCTGGAATATGACTTTTTCCCGGTCGATAAGACATATTCTTATTTCATCCTCAGCAAGACCGTTGATGCCGGGGGGCTGGGCATAAACCTGCCCGGGACGGGAGAACCCTTTAACGGTCAGAAGATCGCGAACCTCGAGCATATGATGAAGTCGAACAGCATCTACTTCCTCTGGGCCGGCCTCATGTCACATGCCATCAGCAAAGAATTACTCAACTTCAGTGAGACCACCATGCTGGAGGCCGAGCTGGAACATAATCTCCATAAACGTGTCTTTGCAACATTGATAGAACTGTTGCAGAATGTCACACAACACAGTCCCGGGTTTGAAGCTGAGCGTCAGTACGGTGTTCCGCTGGCAATGATCAGAAAAACCCCGTCTTCGTATATAATCACTTCCGGCAATCTAATCAGGACAAGCGACATTGAACATCTCAGGCAGAAGCTTGACATGGTTAACAATTATGATGAAGAGGGACTGAAGAAGCTGCTGAAGGTTGCCCTGATAGGGCAGGATATGAGTCAGCTCTCAACGGGTTATATGGGTCTGCTCGAGATGGCCAGGCGGTCAGGGCACAAGCTGCAATATACGTTTGAAGAGGTCAATGAGGAATATTCCTATTACGTCCTTACCGTCAGGGTCAGGGCTAAGGGTTTAAAGGCTCGCTGACCAGTGTAAGTTCGCTGCCGTCATATACGGCATAGCTGTTGAAGCTGAACCAGTCGCCAAGTATAATCATCCTTATACCGTTCTCATCAAAGGTCATCGGCAGATGTCTGTGACCGTATAAATAATAGCGGGCACCACATCCTTTGCTCACCATGAGGCGTGTGTGCCGTATGAGGTCTTCCCTCTCTTCACCCATGAAAGGCACTGAAATATGTTTTGCCAGACGGCTGCTCTTTGACCAGGCATGACCAAATCCCATGCCTATCGCCGGATGCAGAGCGGTGTAGGCACGCTGCAGAAACTTATTGTTAAAGATGCAGAGGATAATCTTAAACCCCCTGCTGGTAGTTCCCAGACCCTCTCCGTGAGCAAGATAAAATTCCTCATCTCCGATCTTTGTGATAAAAGGCTGATGGTGCATCACAACCCCGCACTCTTTCACAAGGTAATCTTTCATCCACAGATCATGGTTACCTGTGAAAACATGCACAGGAATACCGCTGTCAGTGATTGAGGAGAGTTTGCCCAGGAAACGTGTGAATCCTTTAGGTACCACATGCTTATATTCCCACCAGAAATCGAAAATGTCTCCAAGAAGATAAATGGCCCTGGCATCAGGGGTAATCTTTCTCAAGCCATGCAACCACTCTTGCTTCACGCTGTCGCGGATCTGTTCCTGCCGCCAGCCCAAGGTGGAAATCAGATGCGAAATATGTCTTGTTCCCTTTCAATACCGGTAACTATTTGTTGAACAGCTGATCCATTCTTATCTGCAGGTTACGGCCGAAGAGATTTGTGTTTATAACGTTGCCTTCCGGGTCGAACAGCAGATTTGAGGGTACCCTGGAGATATTCATCGCCATGGCATAAGCCGGATTACCCGGGTCTTCCTCTCTCACACTGATCCAGGGTATCTCCTCGAATTTCACGACATTTTTCCATCTGTTCGGGTCAGCATCGAGGCTGACCTGGTATATTTCCAGGCCCCTGGCATGATAAAGTGAATAGATGTTTTTCAGTGCAGAAAGCTCAGCAAGGCAGTCCTCCGATGTTGTCGCCCAGAAGGTCACAAGTACATATTTGCCTCTCAGCGATGAAAGCCTGATCATTTTGCCCTGAGTGTCAGGAAGGACAGGATCTGCTTTTGCCGGACTGACTTCAGTAGCCATGCTTGTCAGGCGGTCGATATACATTCGGTTCAGCTCTGAGGTCACGTTCTCCTTCAGTGCCCGTACATGTTTTGAGACAGGATATTTCACGGAGAGCGAGTCGGAGACTATTTTAAGAAACTGCAGGTCACGGGGCTGATAGAGGACGTAGGTGTTTTCATCGATCCTCTGGTACAGTGCCTTTATTGATGCAAGTGAGGTGATGTTGCCAAGAATGAATTCGATATTGTGTTTACGCTGGGCTTCCACTGCATCCACGTACGCTTTTTCGAGACCGGCTCCCTTTACTGCAATCTCGTCGTCGCTGAGGCCTGTATAGATTTTTGTGAGTGAATCAAGTTTTACCTTTGTGGTGAACAGATACTGATCCAGTCCTCTGATCAGATCGGAGCCGGCAGACCCTGACACCGTATAGTTCATTACAAGGGGAGATGACCCGAAGTCCAGGTTTATCTCCTCACCCGGTGATGCAAGCAGTCCGATGAAATCGTTGTTATTGAGCCTGACCTGGAGAAACTCCGGTCCGGTTATAGTTGTGCTGAATTTAAATCGGTTGCGTTTTATTGTGGCAGAGTCAATGACGGTGCTTCTGTCAACATCTGACTGATCGAGATAAACAACCCCTTCCTTCGCTTCGCCGAAACTTCCCTTAATTACTACCTTATCATCTTCACCGCAACCTGCCAGGACTGCAGCAACAAAAAGGAACAATGCATATTTCTTCATTACCGATACTGATTTCTGGTACAAATAAAGTAAAAATAGAGATTGGCTACTGCTGACTGAACAGTTCCTCAAGCTTTTTCCCGAGCTCTGGTCCTCTCAGATTGACAGCAATGACCCTTCCTTCGCGGTCAATAAGATAGTTAGCCGGTATCTCTGACAGGCCGAATCTCCTTACCACTTCCGAGTCGCGGTATTTCAGGTCGCTTACATGAACCCAACGACCGAGCCTGTCATTCCTGATGGCGCCGGTCCAGTCTTCCTTCCTCTGATCAAGTGATACCTGGTAGATGTCAAAGCCCCGGTAGTGGTACATATCGTACAATTTGACGAGGTCAGGGTTCTGTTCCCGGCAAGGGGGACACCATGCTGCCCAGAAATCCACGAGCACTATTCTGCCACGCTTTGATGACAGGCTGATTGTGTCACCGTCAGGATCGGGGAGCGCTATGTCAGGTAACACATCACCCACATTGATAGCACCCCCGGAAACACCGGGCAGAGATACGGATTTTCTGAGTCCGGAAACGAAATTATGAAGGTCGAGAACGATATCAGATTCCGGATAACGGGCATATAGAAGGGAATCAACCCTGTAATACATCTGAGCGTCCTTTGCCGGGTCAAAAAGCTGGAGTCCCGGTACAACCTGCTGGTTCAGGAGGTAAACAGACACCATCGAGTTGCTGTTGTCTTCAAGCATGGTCACGGCTTTTTCGCGGAAGTCCGCCACAATACCGGCTGCCTTTGTGTCAAGGCTGTCCATTATAAAAGGCAGCCGCAGGCTAAGAATGCTGTCGTTATATACCCTGGTAAGGTTTTCCAGTTCACTTATTACCCGCTGCTGCTGATTGCGGAAGTCAACCATTACCTGCGTCTCTTCCGAGCCGCTCACCTCTGACGGCGAGGCGAGAGAGCGGCGTGATGCCGTAACCTTTATCTTTTCACCCGGAGCTGCCAGAAGAGTAAAAAAGTCATCGCTTCCCATGCTCAGCACGTAGAACGACGGCGTCGGCGTCTCAGTCCTGAAGACGAAGTTTCCGTTCTGTCCCGGGATAACAGAGTCAACCGGCTCGAGAACGCCGGGTTTCACCTCTCTCAGAAGCAGGTACTCACCTTTGCCGGCCCCATCTATCGTGCCGGATATGGTGATGCTGTTTTTTCTGCATCCGGTGAAAGCAAAAAATGCAACGACCGCAAATAAGGTGACATATTTTAGATTCTTACTAAATGAGACGTATAACAAATTTCTGATTTTACGGTGAAAAGCATTTTTCATATTCATAAACATTTTAAACACGCACAGGTTCTTTTAATGAACTGCAAAGATATCTATTTTGAAAGAGTCCGGCAGGCTGAAAATGAAAATGTTGCCACGGCCGTTTTTCTGATTTTTTTGATTTACTTTGCAGATGGATTTTATTTTTATTATTTTACTGGATTAAAAGTGTAAATTTTGTCCAGTTTAACGGAAATCCTAAAATTATGGGATATATTAAATTTGATAAGGCTCAGGTAGTTAACCTTGAGTATTCTCTTAGTCGTGAGATCTTGCGCACCAACAGGGCGGGCAGTTATTCGTGTACAACAATTGTGGGCTGCAACACCCGCAAGTACCACGGCCTGCTCGTCTGCCCGGTTGATGCACTCGGGGGTGACAGGCATGTTCTTCTGTCGGCGCTTGACACAACGGTGGTAAGCAACGGGCAGAGTTTCAACACCGGTATCCGCAAATACCAGGGTGATTATTACAGTCCCAAAGGTCATAAATATGTGGAGGATTTTGATATTCAGGATATTCCGGGGATGACCTACAGGGTGGGCAATGTCATTTTGAGGCAGGAGCGTTTGCTGGTTCATTACGAGGAACAGTTTATGATCAGGTTTACTGTCCTGGAAGCGGATGAGCCTGTCAAGTTCCAGCTGAAACCTTACCTGGCCTTCCGCAGCGTGCACCAGCTTACCCATGCCAATATGTGGGCAAACACACGCATAGAGAAAGTGGCTAACGGAATAAAGATCCGCATGTATGACGGTTTCCCGTATCTTCATATGCAGCTTTCATCCAAAGCTGAGTTTGTATCGGTACCTGACTGGTACACCGGAGTGGAATATACCGAAGAGCAGAAGCGCGGTTACGAGCATTCGGAGGACCTGTTTGCACCGGGCTTCTTTGAGGTGACAGCAGGCAAGGGAGATGTCCTTGTCTTTTCGGCGTCGACAAATGAAGAACGGCCGGCTGGATTTAAGACGAAGTTCACAAAAACAGTCACATCAAAGATACCGAGGAGCAATTTCGGAAACAGTCTCCGCAACGCCTCACAGCAGTTTATTGAAAAGAGGGGAGGCGAAACCAACATCGTTGCAGGTTATCCGTGGTTTGATTCGCGGGCGCGTGATACATTTATTTCTCTTCCCGGACTGGCACTTGCACGCAAGACGGAGGATCTGTATGCAGCGGTGCTTGACACCCAGGTGCATCGGATGAAGGAAGGCTGGTTCCCCGATAAGGGCAATAATGGTAATCCCGCATTTAACAGTGCTGACGCCGCGCTCTGGTTTTTCCAGGCGCTTTACAGCTACGGTATAGATATGCGTGAGACATGGAAGCGTTACGGCGAATCCATGAAAAATATATTACAGGCCTACCGCGACGGCGCTCTCGCCGGAATACAAATGAGGGAAAACGGGCTCATCTATGCTGATGCTCCCGGCAAGGCACTTACGTGGATGGATGCTGTCGTCAAAGGCCAGCCTGTCACTCCGCGCAACGGTTATGCAGTGGAGATTGAAGCCCTGTGGTACAACGCAGTATGTTATTCACTTGACTGTGCACGGGTTTCCAGAGACAGGGCTTTCGTGAAAGAGTGGGAGAAGCTGCCGGAACTGATGCAGACAGCATTCATCGAGCTCTTCTGGGACGAGGAGCATGGCTATCTTGCTGATTATGTCAGCGATCAGGATAAGCGTAATATGCTTGTAAGGCCTAACATGGTCATTGCCACATCTCTTCCTTACACGATGCTCAGCAAGGAACAGATGAAGAGTGTTCTCGATATGGCAAACAGGGTTCTTGTAACGCCTCGCGGCCTGCGGACACTTTCGCCCGGAGAGGAGGGTTACACCGGTATTTACTGCGGTAACCAGGAGCAGCGTGACAAAGCATATCATCAGGGTACTGTATGGCCATGGCTGATAGGACCGTTCTGTGACGGATGGCTTAAGGTATACGGAGAAGGCGGAGTGTCTCGTGTAAGAAAACTGATCACCGGGTTTGAAGAGACACTTTTCGAAGCGGGCATCTCAACCATTTCGGAGATATTTGACGGTGATCCTCCTCATGCACCAAGGGGAGCAATATCGCAGGCGTCGAGCGTGGGTGAAGTGCTTCGTATTTACAGTATTCTTGAGACAAAATATAAAGAAAATCAATGATATGCGTGTCCTGATGTTTGGATGGGAGTTCCCTCCTCATATTGCAGGGGGGCTTGGCACTGCCAGCTATGGCCTGACACGTGGTCTTGCGGCACAGCCTGATACCGAGGTGATCTTTGTTGTACCGAAAGCCTACGGTGATGAAGACCAGAGCATTGTCAGGCTCATCGGAGCCAACACCGTCCCCGTTCAATTTAAGAAAGTCCGGTACAGCTATTTCCAGAAACCGGTTGAAATGATTGAGGTATTCTCAAAACTGGTACCCTATACCGACCCTGAAGACTTCTGGAAGATGACTCGCGGGGAGGTGGCCGATTCTGATATCCTCGTGACAACCAACAGACAGGGCAAAGTGGACTTCACCGGCAGTTACGGAGCTACTCTGATGGATGAGATACATAAATATTCCGTTGTAGCGCAGGTGATAGCCTCGGAGGAGGAATTTGATATCATTCATGCCCACGACTGGCTGGCATATCCGGCAGGCATCGCAGCCAAGGCCGTATCGGGCAAGCCGCTGGTGATACATGTGCATGCCACCGACTTCGACCGCAGCGGCGGCAACGTCAACCCTGTGGTTTATAACATGGAAAAAGAGGGAATGGATGCTGCGGACAAGATCATCACTGTCAGCAACCTGACGCGCGATATCGTCATAAACAAATACAATATAAATCCTGAAAAGGTTGTGACGGTTTATAATGCCGTCGAGCCCCCGCATCATTCTGAGCTTGACATACCCGAACGGACTTACGATGACAAGATAGTAACCTTCCTCGGGCGAATAACAATGCAGAAAGGTCCGGAATATTTTATTGAGGCGGCGAGGATGGTTCTGGCACGCATGCCCAACGTCAGGTTTGTGATGGCCGGGTCAGGCGACATGATGGAGCGTATGATCCGTCATGCAGCTGCACTGCGCATAACTGACAGGTTTCACTTCACGGGGTTCCTGCGTGGCAATGATGTCTTCACCATGCTTCGGATGAGCGATGTATATGTCATGCCTTCAGTATCAGAGCCGTTCGGCATATCCCCTCTGGAGGCAATGCAATCAAATGTCCCGGTAATAATCAGCAAACAGAGTGGTGTGGCAGAAGTCCTTACCCATGCCGTCAAAGTTGATTTCTGGGATATAGAAGCCATGGCTGATGCTATTTATGGTATCCTTTCCTATCCTGCTCTCTCCCGTATGTTTATTATGAATGGCAAGGAGGAAGTTGACAAACTGAAGTGGGACAAGGCCGCCAGCCATGTTAAAAATATTTACAGTGAGGTATTGAAACAGACAAGCTAAAAGATATGAGCACATCACAGAAAAAGGCAATCTGCCTCTATTTTCAGGTTCATCAGCCATTCAGACTCAGACGCTACCGCTTTTTTGAAATGGGTCATGAGCATTACTATTATGATGACTTCATGAACGAATCAATTCTCCGCAAGATTGCGTCAAACTGTTATCTCCCTGCCAACAAGATCATGCTTGATCTGATAAGGAAACATAAGGGCAAATTTAAAGTGACCTTCTCTCTTACCGGTATTGTAATTGACCAGTTCAGGCTTTATGCACCCGAGGTGCTTGCTTCCTTCAAGGAGCTGGCAGAGACGGGTTGCGTCGAATTCCTTGCCGAGACCAACTCACATTCGCTGGCTTCACTGATGAACCGTGAGCGGTTTGAGAATCAGATCAGCATTCACAGGGACAAGATGATTGAGTTTCTGGGTTATAAACCGACTTCTATAAGAAACACTGAGCTGATTTATTCAGACGAGATAGGCAGCTGGATGGCAGATATGGGGTACAAGGCAGCTATTACGGAAGGTGCGAAGCATATCCTTGGCTGGAAGTCACCCAATTTCCTTTACTGCAATGCCATTAACCCGAGACTTAAAGTGCTTCTGCGCAACTATACCCTCAGTGATGACATTGCATTCAGATTCTCCAACAAGAACTGGTCAAGTTACCCGCTGACTGCTGAGAAGTATGCGTCATGGTTAAAAGGACTGGGAACGTCTTCGGACATAGTGAATATCTTCATGGATTATGAGACATTTGGCGAGCACCAGAAGAAGGAAACAGGTATTTTTGATTTCCTGAAACATCTTCCTGATGTCATCATCAAGAAAACGCCATTCAATTTCATGACCGTTTCGGAGATTGCAGATCAATATCAACCCGTAGCTGTGCTGCATGTTCCGTCACCGATTTCATGGGCTGATGAAGAAAGGGACCTGACCGCCTGGATGGGGAATGAGCTTCAGACCGCCGCTGTAAGCAAATTGTACAGCCTGTCAGACAGGGTAGGCAAGTGCGGCTCGGATCAGCTTACCCGTGACTGGGTTTACCTGCAGTCAAGCGATCACTTCTATTACATGTCAACAAAATTCTTCTCTGATGGCGCTGTTCATGCATATTTCAATCCTTATGAGAACCCATACCAGGCTTTCATGAATTACATGAATGTCCTGAGCGATTTTGAAATCAGGCTTAATACTATTTGTCCTGTCAATGATCATGATGCGGAGGTCAACCGCCTCTCAGCTTCCATTGAGACAAAGGATCACCTGATAAGTGAGCTTCAGGAGAAACTGACAAAATACGAGAAAAAGAGTCGCAAGGCCGGGCCGAAGGCAGCAAAAACCAAAAAAGGCCAGAGCACCACGGTGACAGTAAAAAAAGATGCTGCATTGAAGGCTCCGGTAAAAAAGGCCACCCTGAAAGCGCCAGCAATAAAGGCTCCGGCAAAGAAGGTCACCGCGAAAAAGAGTGCTCCGGAAAAAGCCACGACGACAAAGGCTGCTCCGAAAAAAGCCACCGAGAAAAAAACTGTAACAAAGAGCGCCAGGGCAAGGAAAGCCACAAAATAACGCCGGTTTTTTCGATTAATACATGAAGTACAGATCATACGCCCTGGCGTATTAAATGATTATAGATATATAGAAATGAAAGCTGATTTTTTATTTGAAACAAGCTGGGAAGTATGCAATAAGGTAGGAGGCATTTACACTGTCATTTCGACCAAGGCGCTGAATGCCACCTATGAATACGGAGACAATTATGTGCTTATCGGGCCGGATGTCTGGCGTGATGACAAGACAAATCCCGAATTCACGCCTGATGATACCATGTTTCATCAGTGGAAGGCTGTCGCCGCCCTGGAAGGGCTGAATGTCAGGACCGGGCGCTGGAATATCAAAGGACAGCCGCGCGTGATGCTCGTAGACTTCACCCCTTATTTCGGTCAGCAGAATGAAATATTCGCCCGGTTCTGGGAAACATATAAGCTGGACAGCATTTCAGGACAGTGGGATTATATTGAACCTGCCCTGTTCGGTTATGCTGCCGGTAAAGTAATCGAGAGTTTTACCACCTATTACCGTGAGTTCCCGAGGGTAATTGCACAATTTCATGAGTGGATGACTGGTACAGGTGTGCTCTACCTGGAGAAAGCCGCCCCATGGATCACCACTGCATTCACAACGCATGCAACAGTACTTGGGCGCAGTATTGCCGGCAACAACAGGCCGCTGTACAGCAAGATGAACGATTATAACCCGGCGCAGACAGCACACGAGTTTAACGTAGCCTCAAAGCAGTCACTGGAAAAGATATCTGCCAATACGGCTGATGTGTTCACGGCAGTTAGTGAGATCACCGGCCGTGAATGCCTTGCGTTCCTCGGGAAAAAACCGGACGTTATTACACCGAACGGCTTTGAGGATTCCTTTGTGCCTTCTGCCGAGGACTTTGAGGCAGGCAGGCTTGCAGCACGGGAAAAGCTGCTCTACGTAGCCGGCACTCTGCTGGGATACACTCTTCCTTCAGACACCCTGCTTATATCAACCAGCGGCCGTTATGAATACAGGAATAAGGGAATTGATCTCTTTCTTTCCTCCCTGGGAGCGATAAACAAAAAAGCAGGCACCACCCGCCAGTGCGTTGCGTTCATACTTGTTCCGGCATACCATAAGGGCCCAAGACAGGATCTTGTGACTGCACTGAACAGCGGAACCTTTGTGACGGATGGTGACAGATACCTTACCCACGGCCTTCATTATGTCAATGACGATCCGGTGATCAACCAGCTCATCAGGGAAGATATCAAAAATCAGGTGGGAGACAGTATAAAGGTAATTTTCGTTCCGTCCTATCTCAACGGTGATGACGGCATCTTCAACAAATCTTATTACGAACTCCTTATCGGGTTTGACCTGACCTTATATCCGTCGTATTATGAGCCCTGGGGTTATACACCCCTTGAGAGCCTCATGTTTCACGTACCCACCGTCACAACCAACCTCTCGGGATTTGGTACATGGGTAAATACTTATTTCAATGACCCGGGTAACGGATGCCTGATTCTTAACCGCACTGATGACAACGAGAAGGAAGTCATCATGGAAATGGAGAAATTCATCCGCAGCTTCATGCTCATGAGCCTGGAGGATGAACAGATTGCCAGGGACAAAGCCTGGAAAATATCCGGTATCGCGAACTGGAACACATTGTTTCATTTTTATACTGATGCCTATACATTTGCTCTTGAAAAGAGCGAAGACCGGAGCGGACAGCCAAGGGATTATGCACGCATCCTTGAATCCACAGAGGTACAGGTACGGAAACCTTACCAGGTGCCGGTGTGGAAGGATATTTACGTTCAGTCGGAGCTGCCTGAGCGCATCGCATATCTGAAAGAGCTTTCCTCCAACCTGTGGTGGTCATGGAACAGCGATGCCGAGTTCCTCTTCCGCCGGATGGACCCCACCCTGTGGGAAGAAGTAGCGCATAATCCTAAACGGCTGCTTGAGACAATTGACTACAAAAGACTTGTTGTGCTGGCAGATGATGAGGTCTTTCTCGAGGATTCAGACAGGATATTCAAGCAATTCAATGATTATCTGGCGAGGCCTGAGAACACTGAGCTTCCCTCAGTGGCATATTTCAGCATGGAGTTCGGTATTCATCCCTCTCTGAAGATATACTCGGGAGGACTCGGTGTACTTGCCGGTGATTACCTGAAGGAAGCAAGTGATTCAAACGTCAGGATCACGGGAATAGGGTTGCTCTACCGGTACGGGTATTTCAGGCAGAAGCTTGGCCCTAAGGGCGAACAGCAGGCAATATATGAGGCGGAGGATTTTTCCCAGATACCTGTTACACCTGTCAAGGATTCCGCAAACAATCCGCTTTCCATATTTCTCACCTGGCCCGGCCGAACAGTAAAAGCCCGTGTATGGCTTGCCTCGGTTGGGAAGGTCAATCTGTTCCTTCTCGATACGGACATTGAAGAAAACACACCGGAAGACAGGGCTATAACACACTACCTGTACGGTGGCGACTCGGAGAACAGGCTAAAGCAGGAACTAATCCTCGGTATCGGAGGCATGCGTGCACTCATTGCGCTTGGCATCAAGCCCGATATTTACCACAGCAATGAGGGCCATTCTGCCTTCATCGGGTTTGAACGTATGCGCCATCTTATTGAAGATGACCATCTCACTTTTGAGCAGTCGATGGAGATCATCAGGGCCTCAACACTCTTTACCACTCATACTCCCGTGCCTGCAGGGCATGATGCTTTTGAAGAGGATCTCCTCAGGAAATATATCTCCCATTATCACACCAGGCTTAATATCACCTGGGATCAGCTGATGGCCCTCGGGCGCTGCCAGGGCGATAATGACCGTAAGTTCAACATGAGTTTTCTGGCCACCCGCCTCTCGCAGGAGATGAACGGTGTAAGCCAGCTCCACGGCAAGGTGTCGCGCGGCCTCTTCTCCAAGTTATGGCCAGGGTACCTCCGCGAGGAATTGTATATCGGTTATGTGACCAACGGGGTTCACTACTCTACATGGGTGGCCCCGGAATGGGAGCAGATTTATGAAAAACTGACCGGCACCAAAAACTTTGACCAGAGCGACAGGGAGCAGTGGAGCAAGATCTACCAGGTTGAAGATCAGAAGGTGTTCGAAACAAAGATGAAGCTCAAGAAGCGGCTCTTTGACCATATACGCAAGCGGCTGCAAACTAATATGCTGGAGAGGCATGTAAGCCCCCGCACATTAATGAACATCAGCGGTCATCTGAACGAGAAGGCGCTCACCATTGGTTTTGCAAGACGGTTCGCCACTTACAAGAGAGCAACGCTGCTCTTCCGCGACCTTGACAGGCTGGCAAAAATTGTAAATAACGCCGAAAGACCTGTTCAGTTTATCTTTGCCGGCAAAGCACATCCGAATGACGGTGGAGGACAGGATCTTATAAGACGGATAAATGAGCTTTCACAGATGCCCCAGTTTGCCGGAAAGGTGCTTTTCCTTGAGAACTATGACATGGAGATGGCCAGATACCTCGTCCGCGGGGTTGACATATGGCTTAACACTCCCACACGTCCGCTGGAAGCATCAGGTACAAGCGGCGAGAAGGCTGTCATGAACGGTACAATACATTTCAGCGTGCTTGACGGATGGTGGGTTGAGGGGTATCATGCCTTCGCCGGATGGGCCCTCCCGAAAAAACGAACCTATACGAACCAGGATCTTCAGGACGATGTCGACTCCGAAACTATATACAATATGCTGGAGTATGAAATAGTCCCTGCCTATTATTCGAGAGATACCGACGGTATACCCCGCGAGTGGACCAGCTACATCAAGAACACCATGGTAAAAGTGGCTCCGGAGTTCACCACCAAGCGAATGCTTAATGATTACCTCGAGAGGTACTATAAAAAGCTCTATGAACGGAGCAAGCGAATGACGGCAAATGACTTCGCTCTTGCGCGTGAACTTGCTGAGTGGAAAAGCGAGATTACAAGGGCGTGGGATGAGATTGAAATCGTCAAATATGATTTCAAGGATGCCATGAAGAACGTTTACCGTTCAGGCCATACCTATTCCACAGAGATAATTCTTGACATAAAAAATATTCCGCCCGAGAATGTAGGCGTTGAATTTGTTGTTACCCGGCAGATGAAGAATGGCGAACATGTATTTTTCACCAGCAAGGAATTCAAATTGGTCAATAAAAAGAAAGGGCGGGTAATATACAGTGTCGAGTTTCAACCTGAGATGGCAGGCACTTTCTTCTACGGGATCCGTATTTACGCAAAGCATAAGGAACTCCCGCACAGGCAGGATTTCTGTCTGCTAAGGTGGGTGGACTGATCTAAAGGTCTTTGATGCCTTTTACCTGTTCGCAAGCCATTACCATTGCAGTACGGGCAGGAATGTAGAGTTTGAGATGGTGGGGTGCCGTTACGCCGTAGCGGCCCTGGTCCGGCACTGAGAAATAGATCTGCGAAGTGTCTATTCGCCCCTGTCCGCCAAACAGGGGGTCATCAGTACTGAGAACTATCCTGAATTTGCCCTTTATGGGTATGCCATAACCGGTAAATGACACTGACGGATTGAAGTTCATGACCGTCAGCAGGTTTCCTCGTTTGAAAGCAATTATTTTATCCGAATTGTTTACTGTTATGACCTCTGTCATTTGCACCTGGGGCAGATCGTGCTTCTTACCCGTTTCAATCATCGCCCGGTCAAATTCATCTAGGTGACGGTACCTTAAAAGTCCATTGTCGGCCAGACTCCATTGCCTGCGGGCATATTTGTAACTCCAGTTGTTGCCCTCCCTCGGGAAGTCAATCCACTCGGGGTGGCCGAACTCGTTGCCCATGAAGTTCAGGTAACCGCCGCCGGCACAGAGGAAGGTGAAGAGCCTTATCATCTTGTGGAGTGCAATAGCGCGGTCGATTATCAGGCTGGGCGTTGTGATGCTCATCGAGGTGTACATCTCTGCATCTGCAAGCCTGAATATCAGTGTCTTGTCACCCACAAGAGCCTGGTCGTGCGATTCGCAGTATGACACAACTCGTTCTTCCGGCCGGTGTTGTGTGAGTTCATGCAGGAGATAGCCCAGATCCCAGTTCTCATCAGGTATCTCCTTAACCATCTTGATCCAGATGTCGGGTACACCCATGGCCAGCCTGTAATCAAACCCTAAACCGCCGGAGTCAACTGATGCTGCCAGTCCAGGCAGGCCACTCATCTCCTCAGCAATTGTTGTTGCACCGGCGTTATATTCGTGTATCAGTTTGTTTGCCAGGGTGAGATAGACGAAGGCATCGCTGTCCTGGTTGCCGTTAAAGTACTGCTGATAGGAGGTGAAATTCGAACCAAGGCCATGATCATAATACAGCATGCTGGTGATACCGTCGAAGCGAAATCCGTCAAAACGAAACTCCTCAAGCCAGTATTTGCAGTTTGACAGGAGGAAATGGGCAACTTTGGGCTTCCCGTAATCGAAGCAGAGCGAGTCCCAGGCCACGTGCTTTCTCCTGGCTCCCTTATGGAAATAGAGACCCGGGTCTCCGTCGAGTAATCCCAGTCCTTCGAGGGTATTGGAAACAGCATGCGAGTGAATAAGGTCCATGATCACCCTGAGGCCCATACCATGGGCAGTATCAATCAGTTCCTTGAGTTCATCGGGTGTGCCGAAGCGTGATGAGGGTGCGAAGAAATTGGAAACGTGGTACCCGAAAGATCCATAATAAGGATGCTCCTGCACAGCCATGAGCTGTACGGTATTATAACCCAGCCGGCTTACCCTTGGAAGCACCTTTGCGGTGAATTCGCTATAGGTACCTGTTCTCTCTTCTTCCGTAGCCATGCCGACATGTGCCTCATAGACCAGGATCGCCGGCGGCGGCGGCGGCGAGGGATTTTTCATCACATAGCCCTGTGCGGGCTGCCATACCTGTGCGGAGAAGATCTTCGTGGTTTCATCCTGAACGGTGCGGGTGGCATATGCGGGGAGACGGTCGCCGCCGCCGCCCTTCCATCTGACAGCCAGCTTGTACAGATCACCGTGTGACAGCCTGCCTTCTTCAAGCTCAATCACCCAGTCACCTCCGCCCTCCGGGTGCAGGTTGTAACTGCCATCGTCTTTCCATCCGTTAAAGGTTCCGATGAGCGATATGCCGGTGGCATGAGGAGCATGCTCCCTGAAAACCCATCCCTTTTCTGTACGGTGAAGGCCGTACCAGTGATGACCGTTGGCAAAATCAGAAAGAGGATTACCACCGGTAATGACAGTTTCACGTTCATTGCAGTACGTCAGACGTCCTTCAATAACCCCCCTGAAGGGGTCAAGCCACGGATCAATATTGTAAAACCTCTCTTTCATGCCTGAAACTCTTCCGAAGATACGAAAAGGTAAAGATTAATGCCGGTTATTCCGGTCGATTTATATCAATTATCTTTCTTATGTTAAAAGGGTACTGACCAGGACCGGAGACAGAGATATTCAGTCTCAATGCATCAGGATAATCCGGGTCCGGTAACCTGAATGAATATTCACGGCCACTTTCGGGATTTAACAGCGGCGTCCACAACAATGTATTACTTAACACCGGGCTTCTTCCTGACTTGTCTCCGGGAAAGGCTTTGAATTTTATCTCCGGATCGGAGAACGGGTAACTTATTCTCAGCGCTGCTTCGGGCAGGGCCTGCAGACTGTAATCACCCTGCCTGGTGACTACGTTTATGACGGGGGGCAGCAAAACCTCCCCAAGCCTGTAAGGCACAAAAATGACATCAATGTACTCGGTTTTCTCAGGGAGTATTTCCGCAATCGTGCCGGGGTCAGTTGTATAAGTGCCGTCAATGAACAGCATGGGTGTGATTTTCAGTTCATTGCTGGAAACGGGATCGAACATCCGGAAGAAGTAACCCCGGCGGCTGTTGATGAGATCTATGTTGGGTACGAGCTCAAAGAAAACCTCCTCCATATTCGGTAAGGTGATAAAGTCTGACAGCAGAAGGCGATAACCAGCCCTTCCGTAGAAATGACCGGAGCTTAATCCGGCTCCCGAAAATCCTATTGTGTCCTTCTCGCTGTTATTATAGATTCTCATGACCTGGCTGTTAATACTCATGCGCAGAACAGAAGCGTCAGCTTCATCGCTGACGGATGTCACTGATCGCTGAATGGGAGTAAAATCATCAGAGAAAGAGGAGGTAGTCTTTATAACAATATTGTCAGCAGTGTCACGGGGGTAGACGACAATCTCTGCTGATCCCCTGTGTGGAGGAACAATGAAGTTAAATCTTCCGGCTGTGTCGGTTCTGGTATACTGAAGAAAGCAATCCTTTCCGGGAAGATTAATAAAAAGAAGTTTCCCCCCGGCAGGGCGCAGGTTGTCAAGATCTGTAACAACGCCGCTTACAACGAGACCGCGTGTTTCCCCGGCGGTTAGAGGAATTTCTTCATGTCTGCCATGCAGATGCCTGTCATTCAGGGTTATCAAAAGGTCATCACTGATCTCTGCGATACCTGAAAGAAAAGGCTGCATGAAGCGATCGTTAAGTGTCGCGGTTTCCAGCCATACTGATAAGCAGGAATAAGAATGCAGGTCAATTCCCGGATGCTTATCTGAAACGGTTACCGACACAGATGCTGATGATATTTTCTGTGGCAGTCTGACAACCAGGGAATCATTCCTGATAATATAACTGATGTCATTCTTCATAACACTGTTCATGCTTTCGCCTCTGTTCATGAACAGCCTTGATGACAGAAGATTACCGCGATTGTCATACAGTAGTGCTTCATTTATGCCCGGTCCCAGGTCACTGAAGCTTATCTCAACAGGGGTTTCTTTCTGAACCTTGTCCAGCTCCCGGTACAGGCTTATTCTGCCTGGGCTTATTATTGACAGGAACAATGGCCCGGTTGTGCTGCCGGGCGTTTTGACAGTCAGCCTGCCTGTCCGGCTGCCGTCGCCTGAAAATGCCAGCGAATAATCGGACCGTGAGTACGGGGGAATTTCTGCATGGACCTCTGCTGATTCTATATGTGCAATGGCAACCAGCGTCCCGGTTTTTGAAGGTATGATATTAACCGATGCCAGTCCTGTTGCATCCGTGTTGACAGAATCAGTGAAGGTGCCGTTCAGGTCAGTGAAAATGACTTTTGCCGGCACTCCCTTTCCCCCCTGGCCGGTTGTCCTGACTGCAATTTTATTTACTGCGCCGGGCACCATGGCCCCTCCTTCAGGGTACAGGGCAAGGGACGGAGCGGCAGGTGTTCCGGCAAGACTGATCCTGTCATAGTCAGTATCCCTGACATAAGGATTGAAGACCCTTATCACGGTGGTGAAAAAGTGATCGGGTCCGAGATAAGCCATTGATCTTGTGTAACCTCTCAGAATATAATCACCTGAGGAAATGGTATCAGGCAACGACAGCAAGCCCGTTCCCGTTCCGTTTTCATCAATCAGGATCCGGCTCTGAGAGACAGGGGTGTTATTGCAATTAAGGATCTCTGCGTACGCTGCCTTGCTCTGCTGATCACCCTTACCGCCTGACCGCTGAAGAAGCATCGTATACCAGACCTGCTCACCGGCGATATACGTGTTACGGTCAGTGATTATCACTGCTGATTCGTAACCTTGCATAAGGGGATGCTGCATTATACTGATCAACGTATCAGCAGGGGTGTTCAGATACATCTCCGGACCGGCCGAAAAGGCAAGACCGGGCCTGACGAGAACGAGGGTTACCACCAGAAGGAATTTATTTCTCAAAGCCCTCATCCCAGTAATCAGGTTGAACGTTTGAACCCATGTATGCACAATCGGTACACCCCTTGTCAGCAGTGATTTCCCAGAATTTATATCCGGTGTCGGGGTCCTCATATTCATTAAGAATAAAATATATCGAACCCAGGCCCGGGAGCGAATTATTGACCGGAACCCTTTCCTCCACGCATCTCTCTGTATAGTGATCGGGAGTAATAAGGCGGTCTTTGATGAATATCCTTTTATAGCTTACTCCGGAGACGCTGAAAAAGCCAAGGACAACTTCTTCAGGGTCGGTAATGCACTGAATGTTCCCCGTCACTGACACCGGGGTGACATCATAAAGGCCTCCGGTATTCTGTGACATGATTTTGATCTTATCCCAGAATTCATATTCTTCCCTGCTCAGTGAATACTGTTTCACAAGCATGCTGTACCTGTACATGCCCCTGTCGGTCGAATTATTATAGGTAGTCAGAACAAGGTCTGTAACCCTGTCTTCTGCGAGAGCTTCCGTATTGGCAATAAGGATATTATGTGACAGTTCTGAAACCCAGCAGATACGCTTTTCCCTTGGCAGGTAGTTAAACGGGAGGTGAATTTCCCATGTCTCCTCAAATGCCCATCGGAAATAGTGGCACCTTCCGGTCGGGTCCAGCGTACTGAGTGTTACCCTGGTTATCTTTTCCGTATTCCCTGAAGAATTTATTTCATGGTCAGTTATTTCATGACCGAGGCTGTCAATCGGAGGTGCAGGCTGCAGTGCGGTTAAAGATGAAGAATATTGCTTCCCGTTGTATTCTATTGCCAGTACATAGCTTCTGCCTGCCTGGCCTGTGAATACCGTTAAATCACTGAGGTATTTTCCGGGGCTCTTCTCTGTGAAATTATATGTATTGCCAAGGTCATCACTGACAGAAACCCTGGCTTTTACTGCCGGTTTCTCAGCTGCCGTTTCATCAAGGGGGTGTGAGATGCCCAGGATTATACTGTAACGCCTGTTTTCATCCGTGACAAGTCCGTTGACAGTCAGGTAATCACTCTGTGAGACAATATCCGGAGTAAACTGACTTATACAGGAAGCGACGGCTGCCGTAAGTAATAACAATATGATTCTGCTTATTTTCATCTCATGTTTCAGAAGTCAATCCTGTAGGATACTGTTGGTATGGTTGTACCGAATATTGACAGGCTGTAACCCTGGATCTTTCCGTTCTCAATACGGAAGTATGCCGAATATACGTTCTCACGTCCTGTCACATTATAAACTGAAATATTCCACGACGGCCGGAAAGTCTTTGAGGCCTTCAGGTTGCTGTAGAGATTCATCGATATGTCCCATCTGAAATAGTCCGGCAGCCTGTACTGATTCCGGTCAGAGTAATGGATCACACTTACTCCGTCATGAAGATACCACGTAACCGGGTAAGTCACCGGCCTTCCGGTGGTGTAAACAAAATTCATGCTCCAGTTGATTCTTCTTGAATAGAGGTAGCTGAACTGAAGATTCAGGTCATGCGGCCTGTCATAGTTGGCTGGATAATAATCGCCTGTGTTAATTATTTCCGAATCAAAGGAGCCGGTACTGCGGATAAGGACACGTGACCATGTATAATTCAGGGTGGTCTTAAATTTACCCCTGTTCTTTTTAATCATGACCTCCACTCCGTAAGCCTTTCCTTCTGCCGGGATAAGATCCTGCTCTATCAGCTCATTCATTGTCAGCATCGCTCCTCCCTTATAGTCAATAAGGTTGTGTAACCATTTATAATAGCCATCAACTGACAGTTCGTAGTCATTATCGAGTATGTCAAAATACAAACCAGCAGCTACCTGGTCGCCGTACTGCGGCTTGGTATGGTAATCGCTCATCTTCCATGTGTCGGTGGGAGAAACTGAAATTGTATTTGACAGCAGATGAAGATACTGATAGGTTCTGTTATAGTTGACCTTCAGTGAGCTTCCGCCGGAAAGTCTGTAGTTCAGTGACAGTCTTGCCTCGGGTCCCGCATAGGCTTTGATGATGCTTCCCGGGCCGAAATAGATTGAGTCTATAACGGTATTCATCTCTTTTGAGAAGAGAGGATTATAGACATAGACTGTCTGGGGTCCCAGGGCCAGGAAAGAAGAGAGGCGGAGACCGGCCCTTGCTGTCAGCCGTCCCGCCAGCTCAGCCTTATAGTCGGCGTAAATTGAGGTTTCAAGTCCTGTCTCACTATCAATTGTCTCATTCCTGATCACTGAAAGTGGCGATCCGGGTATGCGGGTTCCCGGGCTGATAAGGTGAAAACTGGATTCTCCGCCGAACTGCATCTCGTGACCGGAGGCCAGATACCATGTCAGATTTGCCTTACCGGAAGTGGTATTCACATTATGCGCCATTGTCGCTGCATATTCCGGGACGCCTGAGTTGGAAACCTCATATCTGAAGTTGCTGTTATTGAGGCTGAAAACGGCAAAGAGCGACTGTGAAAATGAGTGCCGGAACCGTGCGGCAATGATCAGGTTGTCATAGGTATAGGTGGTGTCACTGTTAAACCTGAAGCTGTCGTGGCTTAAGTATGCCGACATCTCAAGCCGGCTCTTCTCACCGATGTCTGTGATTACATGGCCGTTTATGTCATAGAAACCGGCAGTACTGTTTCTCAGGGCGGCATTTGGAAGCAGGTCCAGCATCCAGTTCGAGTATGTTGTTCTTCCGGCAAGAAGAAAAGATGATTTGTCCTTTACGATAGGCCCTTCGACAGTGGCATGGGCTGCGACCATGCTTATACCCACATTGCCTGAATATACTTTTGTATTACCGTCTTTCTCGGTGATATCCATGATTGAAGAAACACGTCCTCCGAACTGGGCGGGTATCCCGCCCTTATACAGCGAAATGTCGTTTATCACCTCGGAGTTCACTGAAGAGAAGAAACCGAAGAAATGAGATGAGTAGTACATGGGGGCCCCGTAAAGGAGGATCAGGTTCTGGTCAGCAGACCCGCCCCTTACGTTAAACCCTGCCGCACCCTCTCCGACAGACTGGACGCCGGGCATCAGCAGAACGCTTTTTATCAGGTCAGCCTCACCCAGTGATGAGGGTGACAGCCTTATTGTCATAATGTTCATCTTTGCCATGCCGCTCTCGAGCCTGTCAAGTTTTTCCCGCCTGCTGGCCGTCACAACGGCCTCCTTGATGGCAATCACCCGCTCCCTGAGTGCAATGCTGATCAGTCCGCTGGAATAAAGGTTTATATTCCTGTACGTGTCGTATGACCCCAGAGACCGGTATTCCACTTTATATGATCCCCTGGGTGCTGAAAGCGAATAATAGCCGTCACGGTTGGTCATTGCACCCAGGCCAAGCTCCCTGATGTAGACTGAGGCTCCTGGAATTGGCTCGCCGGTGGCATCATTGGTGATATAACCTGACAGGTACACCCTGCCTTCCGTGTTTTTATCTCCCGGCCGGCCAAAAGTAATCACATCACTCTCCTTCCCTGTAAGGGATGCGGTCTTCAGGGTATCCGTTGAATACATGACTGACTGATCCGTGCTGTCGCCCGAAAAGTCGGTCCTGACCCTGTATCCTTTGGTGATAATGATATTACCTGACCGGTCATCAACGCAATAGAGTCCGCGCGGAGCAATAATCATACCTATGACCTCGAGGGGAAATGCATTCTCCCATGTACCTGTAACTGTCAGGCCATCAACCCACTCATCCTTATAAAAAATATGAACCCCGGTTTCTGTTTCGAGGCTGACTACGAAGTTTCCGAAAGGCACTCCAACCGGCTGGCCGCTGTAAAGCCTGGCTTTTTCCTGTGCGGGCATCCATATCACGGTCATTGACAGGATCAGTGCTGCTGTCAATCTCTTCATTCCGTCTTCGTGTTAACGGTAAGAGAATCGTAATAGACGGCTGCATGAATAAACCCTTCCGGAGAACCGGGTCTGAGATAAAGATTCTTCTGCCTGATATATTTTCTTACAGGAATTTCATATTCACCCATAAGATCAAGAAAAGACGATCTGTTTTTAACCTGGGAGCAGTTTCCGTTCAGTATAAGGTAGTATCTCGTTTCCTCCCTGAACTCCTCATAATTGGCACCGGCAGGATTCTTTAAAACAACTTTTATATGTTTGGCGATAATTGAACTGGCACCCTGGTACATGATTTCTGCGTAGCCCCGTGATGCCTGGATATGCCTCCCCTAGATTTACAAACCTTCTCGGGATACCATTGTATATTATTGTAAACTCATCAACTTTTTTGTTGTCGATAACTATCGGGGAGCCGTTTTTCCACAGCACTATCAGGCCATCATTGAAGATGTCGTATTTCATGCGAACATCCCTGAATATTATTCCGTCGATTGAGACAGAGCCGGACAGCGGTTCGGAGGTAAGGAAGAACTCGTGTCCTGCCGCCGTCCGCATTGCCGGTTGCCATTCAACACCGCTGTAGAGGAGCTGGTCATACCAGGCAGCGTCGGCGCTCATTGGCGACATCTGAGGGTTCTGAGCTTCCATTGCATAAATGCTCAGGATAAGAAAAAGACAGTTGAGTAATCTTTTTTTCACAGGCAGACCTGAGTAAAATGGTAAATTTAATAATTTACACCATCATCGCAGAATCAGCGGGGAACAACTTTTTGCCAGCCAGGCAGTGCATAGATTAACTTTGTTATTTTTGTATCCTCAGAAGCGATATGAACGTACATCACGGCTATAAAAACCTGAGCTTCAGGAATCCGGTGATCACCATGGGTGTCTTTGACGGTGTGCATCTTGGTCACAGGATGCTTCTCAGGCGTGTTGTGGGAGAGGCAGAAAAGAGTGGCTCAGACTCTGTCGCGGTTACCTTTGACCCTCATCCGCGCATTGTTCTGACGGGTGACCCGTCACACCTGCGTTTCCTCACCGATATAGAAGAGCGCATTTATCTCCTCCGCGAAACAGGCATAGGTCACCTTGTTATCATTCCCTTCACGCCTGAACTGAGCCGTATGACCGCCTCAGAGTTCATCGATGAGATACTGTGCCGTCACCTGGGAGTCAGCCATCTTGTCACCGGCTTCGACCATCATTTCGGGCGAAGGCATGAGGGCGACAACAATACTATCTCAGACTGTTCCACCCGGATGGATTTCAGGGTCACGAAAGAAGAGCCGTTCATTGTCGACGGGAAACCCGTAAGTTCATCCTCCATAAGAGCGCTGCTTGAGGAGGGTGATGTCACCAAAGCATCAGCCCTGCTGGGGTATGAGTATTTTCTGAGGGGCAAGGTTGTCTCCGGGAAAAGGATAGGGAGGAATTTAGGTTTTCCCACCGCTAATATTGAACCTTTGTTCGCTTACAAGCTCATACCGTCTTACGGAGTTTATGCCGTTGAGGCTGAGGTGGAAGGCGATAAAGAGAAGCATATTGCCATGCTTAATATCGGTATAAATCCCACTATTGCCGGGAACGACGGTAAGCGAACCATAGAAGCACATATCATCGGCTTTGAATCTGATCTTTACGGCAGGAATATTACCGTCAGGTTTCACAGCAGGCTGCGCGATGAGATGAAATTTGAAAACGTCGACGCCCTTGCTGCTCAGATGGTGAAAGACCGTGAAATGACGATTGCGTATTTCCGAAAATGAACAAATACGACTGTTATTAGTTATCTTTGCAGACTTAAAAAAAATAGTTATGTCATACATTAACCAGGAACTTGCATACAAAGTAAAGGACATTTCGCTGGCCGAATCCGGCCGTAAGGGTATTGAGATAGCCGAGAAAGAGATGCCGGGGCTTCTTTCCATACGAAAGAAATATTCGGCTTCAAAACCGCTTAAGGGTGCGAGGATCACCGGGTCGCTTCACATGACCATTGAGACAGCAGTTCTGATTGAGACGCTTCGTGAACTTGGCGCTGACGTCCGCTGGGCGAGCTGCAATATTTTTTCAACACAGGATCATGCTGCCGCAGCTATTGCCGCCGCTGGCATCCCCGTCTTTGCATGGAAGGGTGAGACGCTGGAGGAATACTGGTGGTGCACAGTACAGGCCCTCTCGTTTCCCGGGGGAAAAGGACCAAATCTGATTGTTGATGACGGCGGCGATGCTTCACTGCTCGTTCATAAAGGATATAAAGCCGAAACTGATGCCTCAGTGCTTGACGTAAAACCGGCAAGCAGGGAGGAAAGCATAATACTTGATACGCTGAAAGTTATTCTTTCCGAGGACCCGCAGAAGTGGCACAGGACCGTAAAGGAGATGGAAGGCATTTCGGAAGAGACCACTACCGGGGTTCACCGTCTGTACCAGATGATGGAGGCCGGAGAGCTGCTGGTACCTGCCATTAATGTTAATGACTCGGTAACCAAAAGCAAATTCGACAACCTCTACGGCTGCCGCGAATCGCTTGCTGACGGCATCAAGAGAGCCACGGACGTGATGATCGCCGGCAAGGTGGTTGTGGTATGCGGTTATGGTGATGTGGGAAAAGGCTCGGCACGCTCAATGAAGGCTTACGGTGCCAGGGTGATTGTTACTGAGATTGATCCTATTTGCGCGCTGCAGGCCGCGATGGAAGGCTTTGAAGTCAAAACTGTGGAGGACGCACTGCCTGAAGGAAATATTTTTGTCACTGCAACCGGCAACCGTGACATCATTACCATAGAACATATGGAAAAAATGAAGGATCAGGCAATCATCTGCAATATCGGTCATTTTGACAATGAGATACAGGTTGATGCCCTGAATGACTACAAAGGGATCAGGAAAATAAACATCAAGCCGCAGGTTGACAAGTACGTCTTTCCTGACGGTCATGCAATCTTCCTTCTTGCTGAAGGCAGGCTGGTCAACCTGGGTTGTGCCACCGGTCATCCTTCATTCGTCATGAGCAACTCTTTCAGCAATCAGACGCTGGCTCAGATTGAACTGTGGACAAAGGACTATGAGATAGACGTTTACAGGCTGCCCAAGCACCTCGATGAAGAGGTAGCCCGACTGCACCTGGCACAACTGGGTGTAAACCTCACAAAACTTACCGGTCAACAGGCTGATTATATCGGGGTCCCGGCTGAAGGTCCTTACAAACCGGACCACTACAGGTATTAGGAACAAACAGGTCAGTAACTGTTCCAGACATGGAGGTACTGGCCTGAAAGGGCTGCATTGTAGTTCTTAAGCGGGTACTGACCCGGGCCTGAAGAGGGAGCTCCGAAGCTTGGAAGAGCGTAATAGGTGCTGCACTGGGGACAGACAGCATAAACCCCGTCAATAACTACTGCCTTACTGAGGGAATTGACAACGTAGCAATGCGGACAGGTACGGTCATAGGCATTGTATTCATCGGGGAGTGAGTGATAAATAATTATTCCGTTACCATCATATCCTGCAGATTTTATTCCCCAGTTGTTTGTTGCTGAGGAGACATACACACTGTTTCCAAGAGCTGAGGCAAGATCAAAGAAATAGGGATCGGAGACCAGGTCAACAAAGAAATCAGTATAAACATCAGGAATGACATCGTTTTTCTCCTTGTCACATGATACTGACAGTGCCGGGATCAGCAAAATGATTAAAAAAAACTTTATTTTTGAAACAGACATACGATTTCTGCGTTTTTACAAAAGTAGATATTTCCTTGTGCAAAAGACACATCAGACAAACGTAATGAAGCAGAAGTTAGTATTCCTGAGATCAGCGGTTCTTATGTCAGTGTTCCTTTTCGTTTTTTCGTCGTCTGACATCCAGGCACAGAAGAACGCCAGTCACAAGGCTGAAAAGGAGATGTTCGGGAAATCGCGGAAGAGCAAGCCCGTTGATGACAAGGTCGGGGCCAGGGGTGCTGCAGCCAAAGCGATGAAGGAGCAGGAGAAGAAGGAAGCCCAACGCGACAGGGAGGACGAAAAGAATTTAGAGAAACTCAGGAAGAGGCATATCGAAATACAGAGCCCTGCCACACAGGAGAGAATGGCAAACAACGGAAAGAAGACCGAAACAAGCTACAAGGCAAAGAAACAGAAACAGCGGAAGGAGCAGGTAGCACCGGATCTGCAAAAGCCGGAACAACCGAAACAGCGTAAGGAGCAGGCGAAGCCAAAACTGAAAAAGCCGGAACAACCAAAACTGCCGAAACAGAAATCAAAGTCGAAGCAGGTAGATCCGAAGAAACAGCCAAAACTGAAGCAACATAAAGTCAAAAAATATAAGAATTAATGGAGAAACCAGGAGAGGGTTTTAACCTTAAGAAGACCATTAATTACAATAAGAAGTATTTGTTTTCTAATTAGGAATTTTGTATATTTGTTCTTTGAAGAGTTCCGGTAATGCCGGGATTCTTCTTATTTTTTAACCTATTACTGAAGAAATTATGTCGGAATTTGTCTATGTAACAGAAGAGGGCCTCCATAAGATGAAGGAGGAACTTGATCTGCTCCGTAATGAAAGACCGGCTATGGCAAGGCAGATAGCTGAAGCACGCGATAAGGGAGACCTTTCCGAAAATGCCGAATATGCCGCTGCAAAGGAGTCTCAGGGCATGCTTGAAATGAAGATTGCACGCCTTGAAGACACAGTAGCACGTTCGCGTATAATTGACGGCTCAAGGATCAACACCTCCACCGTGCAAATCCTTAACAGGGTCAGGATCCGCAACAAGGGAAACGGAACGACCATGGAATACCAGCTTGTGCCAGAGAGTGAGGCTAACCTCAAGGAAGGTAAGATAGCCGCCACCTCACCGATAGCACAGGGAATTATGGGCAGAAAAGTCGGCGATGTGGTTGAGGTTAAGGTACCCGCCGGCCTCATGCGGTTTGAGATAGTGGATATTTCAATCTAAAACATAATATTATGGCATCAATCTTCACACGTATAATCAATGGGGAGATACCATGTTATAAGGTGGCTGAGGATGACCGCTTCATTGCCTTTCTTGATGTGAGGCCGCTGAAGCCAGGCCACACCCTTGTTGTACCAAAGCAGGAGGTCGACTATATTTTTGACCTGGATGAAGAAACGGTAGCCGGCATGATGATCTTCGCCCGCAAAATTGCCCTGGCAATGAAGGAGGTCATCGAATGCAGGCGAATAGGTGTAGCTGTACTGGGACTTGAGGTGCCTCACGCCCATATTCACCTCATACCTCTCACCAGGGAAACCGATATGCTCTTCACCAATCCGCGGGTCTCAGTCACTGATGAGGAAAACAAGCGCCTGGCTAAAGCCATTGGCGAGCATGTCAGATTATAATCTGAGTTAAGACATAAAAAAAGCCCCTGTCGATGACAAGGGCTTTTTTATAATCAGTAGTAATTACTTCTTGCCAGCGCAACAGGGAGCTTTAGTAGCTGTGCCTTCAGCGGCCGGAACTACTTCACCCTTTTTCTCATCACAAGCTGCTGCTGAAGGGCATTTTGAGCAATCTTTGCCTTCCTGAGCCTTGCAAGCCTGCTTGCATTCTTCTGCAGTCTTTCCGCAGGTGTCGCAATTTCCGTCCTTGTTCTGGTCTACGAAAACGCACTCTTTCTTGTCCTGCTTTTTATCCTGGTCCGAAGTCTGAGCATAAACTCCTGCAGCAACAACCATCAGAGCGATGAGTATCAGGCTGCCAATCATCCATTTCTTCATAGTAATCTTCAATTGGTTTAATTATTAAACTGAGCAAATATAGAAATATTTCATCAATTCAAAAATGGATTGTGCCTTTTATCATACCTTTATAAAGGTTTCCCGCTGCAAAGTGCTACATATTAATGATATCGGTGACGATTTCCTGAGTCTTTTCTTTCCCAGGCTTTGTCTTGCATGCAATGCTCACCTGGTAAGGGGCGAGGAGGTGCTCTGCACCGGTTGTCTTCTTTCAATGGCCCGGACGGATTTTCACCTGAAGCGGAACAACACCCTTGAACAGGCCTTCTGGGGGAGATGCCTCGTGGAACGTGCAGCAGCCTTCTCTGTTTATAACCGCGGTAGCAGAATAAGAAAACTGATACATTCACTTAAGTACAAGGGGCGAACGGAGATAGGGAGGATGCTTGGGGAACTGTATGGTCATATTCTGACAGAGAGCGGATTTATGGCTGACATGGATATGATTGTTCCCGTACCTCTGCATCCTTCACGGGAGAGGCAAAGAGGTTACAATCAGAGCGATTTTATTGCGAACGGTTTATCCGCATCAGCCGGTGTGCCGGTGAAAAAAAACATCATCAGGCGTGCCGATCAGACCGGATCACAGACAAAACGCGCCAGGTACGAAAGATGGGAAAACGTGAAGGATCTCTTTTTTGTCCCTGAGCCGGAGCTTGTCGCAGGGAAGCACATCCTTGTCGTTGATGATGTCATAACCACGGGATCAACCATGGAAGCATGCGTCAATGCCCTGCATGATGCAGGTGAGGTGAAGGTGAGTCTGGTTGCGCTGGCAGCGGCACAGAAGCTTACTCTTTGACCCTGCTGCTGTTATTCCTTACAAATTCCTCCCAGCTCTTCGAACTCTTTGAGCCCCCGGAGCCCTTAGAAGAAGCCGGCTTACCGCTCTGGTAGAAATGGCAGAGTGCTGCACCAAGAGCGTCAGTGGCGTCCAGCAAAAGCTTTTTGTCATGGAATGAAAGTATGGTTCTAAGCATTGTTGCCACCTGCTCTTTGCTGGCCTGGCCGTGACCGGTGATAGACATCTTGATCATCCTCGGTGCATACTCAGCCACGGGGAGGTCACGGTAAAGAGCTGCCGATATGGCAGCACCCTGAGCCCTTCCCAGTTTAAGCATGCTCTGTATGTTCTTACCGAAAAAAGGAGCCTCAATGGCAAACTCATCAGGATGGTAACGGTCAATGAGGGCCAGGGTCTCTTCAAAGACAGCTCGTATCTTCTGAAAATGGTCAGTTTTCTTCCTCAGGTCTATAATACCCAGGGTAATAAGGGTAGGGGTCTTGCCGGTCACACTTATCAGGCCGTAGCCAGTGATGGTGGTACCGGGATCGATTCCCAGGATGATCTTTTCACCCCTGACCTCTTTCACTTACTGAATGATTTCGGAGGACCGAGATAGAGATTGGTGGGCAGCTGGTTTCCTTCACTGCGAATGATGGTGCGCCTGAAAGGTACTGCCGCAGCGGCTTTCGTACCATTGAGGATGGCTATGGCTGCTTTCAGGGAAGCCTCTTCCGGATCACCGAAGTCGTGTGTGATGTCGTCAATTGCTTTCACATCAGGAGCCATTCCCTCATAGAAGCCACCGTAGTCAATCGAGTTGACATATTCAAAAGTAATCGGAGCGAAGACATATTTGTAGTCAGGCTGATCGGTGCTGGTTCTCGGGAAGGGGTAACCCCACAGGTTCATCCCGGCAGGCTTGCCGTGGGTGCTGTCACCTACAAGATATACCTGAATATAAGGTTCCAGGCTGTTGATGACAACCTCGCTGGCTGATGCTGAGTTTCTCGTAGTGATGAAAACCACGCGGTCAAGACCCAGCGGGCTCACGGTTCTGACGAAATTAAAGCTCTCATCCCATTCAGCACTGACAGAGCTGTTATACTTCAGCTTGTAGCACACTTTTGTGGTATCACCCTTATCGAGTACAAGGCTGGAAAGCTGCTGGGCTATATTCATATATCCGCCACCGTTGTACCGGAGATCTATTATAAGGTCTGTAATGTTATTTGCTTTAAAGTCGGCGAATGCTGTATTCAGCTCTGCTTCGGAAGGCTCGATAAAGGTTTCAAAACAGAGATAACCTGTTTTGCCGCTGGCGAGATTAAGGACAGTAGCTGCCGTGACAGAGTTGATGATCATATCCTTCTTGGTGGAGCTGTATGTCACCTCTGTGCCGTCAGGTCTGACAAACAGGAACTTATTTGTAACTCCGGCTACTGAGGCACCCAGAAGGGAAGCATATGCCGTGGGGTCATTGAATACCGGAGCAAGGGGGGTATCATTAATTTCCTTTACAATCCAGCCTCTTCTTACACCTTTTGGCCAGAGATCAGATGCTGTATAGAGGCTAACAACCCTGACATTGTTTGCCTCATCCATTCCCATTCTGATGCCGTGACCCACGAAACTGCCTTCCATTGATGCAATGAAGTCATCATAATCTGTAACAAAACTCCATCTGTCTTTAGGTAAATATCTCATAGCCTCAAGAAGATCTTCAGGTCCATCATAATCCGACAGCTTCACTGTCGGGATTTTATTATTCCACAGGTACATAATATCCATGAGTTCATAAAGGCCGTCACGGGCCCTCGTCGCAAGCGTGCTTCCCGGCTCGGGATCCGGCACAGGATCTTTCTTACAACCTGTTAAAAGTGGGATAATAAGTGCTGTTATCAAAAGAATTCTTTTCATTCTCAGTTCCATTTCTGCACAAAAGTAACAAAAAATATGCCGTTAAAGTTTAGTCTTCTGTCTCCTGTTCTGGAACAGGACACTCCCGATGATGATCATGAGGCCAATGGGTGTGGTATAAAATACCGGTTCACCGATGATGAAATGCAACATTATCAGCGATATAAATGGTGCGAAAAAAATCATATTGCTTATTTTATCGGAGGTCGTTGCCAGCTGGAGTGCCCTGAGCCACAGCCAGAAGGTGATGCCCATTTCAAATATGCCGATGTAAACCGACGCGGCTGCTCCCCTGAGGCTTATCTGCTCATTTAACGACCCGTTGAGTACCATGGCAATGATCATATAGGCAGAGCCGAAGGCGAAGTTGGTGAACAGCTTCACAGCCTCATCACGCTTATCGCGCACATTCAGAATAAAATAGAGCGCCCACAACACACTGCTGCCCAGTGCCAGTGCAACGCCCAGTGCATCTGACCTGCCCGGATGGAACGGGGATCCCTGTGAAGAAATAATATATACTCCTGCCAGGCTGATGAATAGTGCTGCAAAGCTGCGGGCAGGGATATGCTGGTGCAGCAGGGGCACCGACAGGAAGACAATGATTATGGGCCAGATCATGTTCAGCGGCTGGGCCACCTGACCGGGCAGCCGGCTGTAGGCGGTGAGGAGGATGAGATAATAAACGACAGGATTGATGAGACCAAGCAGGGCTGACCAAGACAGTTCCTTAAGGCTCATACTGCCCAGGAGTTTCAACTTTCCGGTTGCAGCCAGTATAATGAAGAGCACCAGCATTGACACCAGCGTGGCTATGCCCAGCATGGTGACGATGCTTAATTCCGCGAGGGCTGTCTTGAATGCGGTAGGGATGGTTCCCCACAGAATGACCGAAAGAGCCGCATAGATATATGCCTGTGAGCTCTTCTTCATCCTGTCAGCTGATCAGCTCAAAGCCGGTATAGGGTACCAGAACAGCGGGTATCCTGATACCTTCAGCGGTCTGGTTGTTCTCAAGCAGTGCGGCTACGATACGTGGCAATGCCAGTGCGCTTCCGTTAAGCGTGTGGCAGAGGGTGGTCTGTTTTGCCCCTTTCTCCCTGAAACGGCATTTAAGCCTGTTCGCCTGGAAAGACTCGAAGTTCGATGTCGAGCTAACCTCCAGCCAGCGTTGCTGTGCTGCGGAATAAACCTCAAAATCGTATGTCATAGCGGAGGTAAATGACATGTCACCTCCGCACAGCCTTAAGATACGGTATGGCAGTTCAAGCTTGACAAGGAGGCTTTCAACATGCTTCACCATATCTTCCAGAGATTCGTATGAGGTATCCGGGTGAGCAATCTGCACTATTTCCACCTTGTCAAACTGATGCAGCCTGTTCAGTCCCCTGACATGTGCTCCCCATGATCCTGCTTCACGGCGGAAGCACGGGGTGTAGCCCACGTTACGTACAGGGAGGTCAGAGGCGTCGAGGATCACATCACGGTAAATATTGGTTATGGGCACTTCCGCTGTCGGTATCATATAAAGGTTGTCTATACCAATATAATACATCTGTCCTTCTTTGTCAGGCAGCTGTCCCGTGCCGAAACCGGAGTCTTCATTTACAACTATTGGCGGTTCGATCTCGCGATAGCCTGCCTTGCCGGCTTCATCGAGAAAGAAATTTATCAGTGCCCTCTGCAGCCTGGCTCCCTTGCCTTTATATACCGGGAAACCGGCTCCGGTGATCTTTATCCCGAGGTCAAAGTCAATGATGTCATATTTTTTTATCAGGTCCCAGTGAGGCGATGCATCAGCCTGAAGTTCAGGCAGGTGTCCGCCGCTGCGCACAATGACATTGTCCTCGGCGCTTTTTCCCGGAGCGACCATTGGGTGGGGGAGGTTGGGGAGCCTGATAAGCTCCTTCTGCATCTCTTCACTTACCTGAACGAGGGTTTCTGTAAGCTGTTTCTGCTTTTCCTTCATAGTGCCGATACCCTCCTTGGCAGTTTCGGCCTCCGCTTTTCGCCCTTCCTTCATCATTGATCCGATCTCCCTTGCAAGGCTGTTAAGCTCTGCCTGTATGGCATCACCTTCAGTCTGCAGCTCACGGCGGCGGCGGTCAAGATCAAGCACACGGTTAACAATCTCTGCCGAATCGAAGTTTTTGACTTTCAGCCTGTCGATGACAGTGGATGGTTGTTCGCGAAGAAGGGTAATATTGAGCATAGGAAAAGTTTTATTGCCGTAAAGGCGAGTAAAATTAAAATAAAAACTCCTGAAAAGATGCGCTACAGCGTATATTTTCAGGAGTTATGATCTGAAGTGATTAACTCTTATACTGCAGCGGGCTTTACCGATACAAATGATTTGTTGTCACTTTTCTTTTTGAACTCGATGACTCCGTCGACGAGGGCAAAAAGCGTATGATCTTTACCTATTCCGACGTTCTCGCCCGGGTTGTGAACAGTGCCGCGCTGGCGTATGATGATACCGCCGGCCTTTACTTCCTGGCCGCCGAAGAGTTTGACTCCAAGTCGTTTGCTTTGTGATTCGCGGCCGTTATGAGAACTGCCGGCTCCTTTCTTGTGTGCCATATCCTGTGATTTTTACTGTTTATCGGTTATTTTTTTGCCGGTTTCTTTGTCTTTGCTGCAGGTGCTTTTTTCTCAGCTGCTTTCTTTTCAGCCGGGGCCTTTTTCACTGCAGGCTTCTTTTCAGCTGCCTTTTTTGCGGGAGCCTTTTTTGTTTCTGCCTTTGCCTCTTCAGCTACAGGGGCTTCAACAACTTTCTTTTCCGGTTTCGGTGCAGCCTTTTTCCTGGGGGCACCTTTCGGTCCGATAGATAAGATCTCGACTTCAGTAAAATCCTGACGGTGTCCTGATCTCTTCTGGTATCCTTTTCTCCTCTTCTTCTTGAAGATTATCACTTTGTCACCTCTTGCATGCCCGAGAACGGTGGCTTCAACAACGGTGTCTGCGATAACAGGTTCGCCAATGGAGATGGCTCCATCATTATCAATAAGGAGAACCTTTTCAAATACAACATTCTCGCCTTCAGATGCATCCATACGGTGAACGAAGATCTTCTTTCCTTCTTCCACCTTGAACTGCTGACCGGCAATTTCTACGATTGCGTACATTTTCAATCAATCTTATGTTACTCCGTGAGGCGGCCTTGCTCCTCTGTGCATGACACTTCTGCGGGCCCCGCCGGATCTTTGTTTTTCGGACTGCAAAGATATAAAAATTAACTAATTTACAAATCTATGATATGAATTTATCACCATTAAACTGTGGATAAAAATTTTCAACCTTCGAAAGATAAAGATTCATATTATATATATTTGTCTTATCGGCCTGTCGGGCAGAAAACCAGAGTTACTATGCAGAATAATCTTATTCGTCTGAAGGTCATAGGTATATCGTACAGTCAGACACAATCCGGGGCGTATGCTTTAATCCTGGCTGAAGAGAACGGTGAGCGCCGGATCCCAATAATTATAGGAGGATTTGAAGCCCAGGCCATCGTGATCAAGCTTGAGAACCTGGAGCCGCCCAGGCCACTGACACACGATCTTTTCAAGAGCTTTGCGGAGGCATGCGGAGTAACTGTCGAGCAGGTACTGATCAATAAGTTACGTGAGGGGATATTCTATTCCGAGATCATATGCACTGACGGTGAGAGACGTTTTCAGATTGATTCGCGAACATCCGACGCCGTAGCCCTTGCCCTTAGATTTGAATGTCCAATATTCATTGATTCACAGATACTTAATGAAGCGGGCATTGTAATGAGCGCCACACCTGAAGAAGAGCAGAAGCAGGGTGGGGCCACTGCGCAGAAAAAGAGCCCGCCGGCGACAAGTGAGTACAGCGAATTCTCGGTTGATGATCTGAAAGGTATGCTCACCGATGCCATCAGCCGCGAGGATTATGAGCAGGCAGCGGCCATACGCGATGAGATGGCAAGGAGAAAAGAAAAGGAATAAGATAATCTTACGGAATGAGAATATTTAAAATTTTACTGGTGACGGGGCTGATGATTTCATACCCTGTTCTCTCAAAGGATTTTACGGTTAAATCTCCGGACAACAGGGTAATTCTGACAGTTCAGGTTGGTGATGAGGTAAGGATGAGCCTCAGTTATGACGGGAAAACGGTGGTCACTGGCCTTACGCCGGCGCTGTTCATTGGCGGAGCAGAGTTTCCGGGACCAAAACCGGGTGATCCTAAAAGCATACTTGCCAATGTAAATGATACCCTCAGACCGGTAGTACCGCACAAGAATAAAATCATTGCTGACAATTACAGGGGACTGAGCCTTCGTTTCAAAAACGGATGCACCCTGGTATTTCGCGTATATAATGACGGTGCCGCATACAGGTTCGTCACTTCTCTCAAGGGAGATATTAAAGTCACAGGAGAGCGGTTTGGTTTTACGCTGCCTGAGGGCGCTACTTCATGGTACCCTATTGAAAAAGGCTTTATGTCACATAATGAACAGAAATTTATATTGTCATCTCTTGACACGGTAGGGCCGGAGCATCTTGCCAGCCTCCCGACGCTGTTTATGACAGACGGCATCGACATCCTCCTGACCGAAGCTGATATAAACGATTACCCCGGAATGTGGATCACCGGCAACGGCAAAGGAGGTGTCACTGGTACTTTTCCTGCATATCCTGCTGCCGAAAAATTAGAGAGGGACCGTGATGTTTTTGTGACAGAACGGGAGGATTATATTGCCAAGACATCCGGCACGCGCTCATTTCCATGGCGTGTCTTCATCATCACTCCTGATGATGCCGGGTTGGTAGAGAGCGAGATGGTTTACAAGCTTGGGGCACCACCCGCACCCGGTTCTGACTTCAGCTGGGTGAAGCCCGGCAAGGTGGCCTGGGACTGGTATAATGCCAACAATCTCTACGGCGTCGATTTCAAGGATGGCCTGAACAATGAAACGTATAAATATTACATCGATTTTGCGTCGGAGAACGGCATTGAGTACGTGATCCTCGATGAGGGATGGTACAACCTCGGTGATGTGCTTGATGTGGCTGACGGTTTTGATGTAAAGGAGCTGTGTGACTATGCTGCCGGAAAGAATGTAGGCATCATTCTTTGGGTAGTATGGAAAACCTTTTATGATCAGATGGATGAAGCGCTGGCACAGTATGAGGAATGGGGGGTGAAAGGAATCAAGGTCGATTTCATGCAGCGTGACGACCAGTGGATGGTCAATTATTATCATGAGGTTGCAGCAAGGGCTGCCGCACACAGGATGCTGGTTGATTTTCATGGTGCTTACAAGCCTGACGGAATGGAACGCACGTGGCCCAATGCCATAACACGGGAGGGGGTTAAAGGACTTGAAAATAACAAGTGGAGCTACGATGTCAGTCCGGAACATGACCTTACCCTGCCTTTTACCCGTATGGTGGCGGGGCCGATGGATTATACACCGGGGGCAATGGTCAACCAGCAGAAGCGCGACTTTATGCCGGTGTTTTACAGGCCGGCAAGCCAGGGCACCAGGGTGCATCAGATGGCCATGTATGTTGTGTATGAGAGCCCGCTTCAGATGCTGGCTGACAGTCCTGCAAACTATAAGCGCAACCAGGAGTGCACAACTTTCATTGCCGGGGTGCCGGTAACATGGGATGAGACCAGGGTGCTGGCAGCGAAAACGGGCGACTACATACTGATTGCCCGCAGGAAAGATGATATGTGGTACCTTGCCGCCATGACCGACTGGGATGAACGCACACTCGAGGCAGATCTTTCATTCCTGCCGGAAGGGGATTACACCCTGGAAATATTCAGGGACGGCATCAATGCAGACCATCATGGAGAAGATTATAAACATGTTACCGTGAGTTCCGGCGCCACAGGGAAGATGGAATTAAGCATGGCTGCCGGAGGCGGATGGGTGGCAAAAATAACACGTAAAGAGAATTAAGCTGCTTACTATTCGATGAAGCAATATATTGATCTGCTGAGCCATGTAATGGAGCATGGCGCTGAAAAGAAAGACCGCACGGGCACAGGAACCATAAGCATATTTGGTTACCAGATGCGTTTTGACCTGTCGGAGGGCTTTCCCGTCATAACGACCAAG
This sequence comes from uncultured Bacteroidales bacterium, assembly GCA_963780735.1. GTDB lineage: Bacteria > Bacteroidota > Bacteroidia > Bacteroidales > VadinHA17 > SR-FBR-E99. The sequence continues at coordinate 613,190 of CAWADB010000006.1, read as the reverse complement.
AAGCTGCATCTCAAATCAATCATTCATGAGCTGCTCTGGTTTCTCAGCGGAAGCACCAATGTAAGATACCTGCAGGAAAACGGAGTAAAGATCTGGAATGAGTGGGCTGATGCCAATGGTAACCTGGGTCCGGTATACGGATACCAATGGCGTTCATGGCCGGCATCTGACGGCCGGCATATTGACCAGATCAGTGCTGTGGTAAGGTCACTGAAAGAGAATCCTGATTCGCGACGCCACATAGTAAATGCATGGAATGTGGGAGAGATTGATAAGATGGCGTTGCCACCCTGCCATGTACTTTTCCAGTTTTATGTGGCTGACGGCAGGCTGTCGTGCCAGCTCTACCAGCGCAGCGCCGACATCTTTCTCGGCGTTCCTTTCAACATTGCATCATACGCACTCCTGACGCTGATGATGGCACAGGTCACCGGTTATCAACCTGGTGAGTTCGTGCATACATTCGGCGATGCGCACATTTACCTTAACCATATTGAGCAGGTCAGGCTTCAGCTCACGCGTGAACCTCGTCCCCTGCCGGTGATGAATATTAATCCGGAGGTCAGGGATATCCTTTCCTTCAAATACGATGACTTCACCCTCACTGGTTACGACCCTCACCCCGCAATAAAGGGAGAAATATCTGTCTGAGATGATCACAATAATTGTTGCAACAGGACAGCCATAACGGCATTGGATATAAGAACAGGCTCCTGGCTCACATCCCGGGAGACCTAAAAAGATTCAAACAAATAACCATGGGTCATTGTCTGATAATGGGCAAAAAGACATGGGAATCTCTTCCGAATAAACCCCTTTCCGGCAGGAAAAACATCGTGCTTACCGACAATGAGCTCGACTGTTTCAACTGTGCCGAGACCGCGAGGTCAGTAGATCAGGCTTTAAAATTCTGTGACCCGGGAAAAGAGATCTTCATTATCGGGGGTGGCTCGATTTACAGACAGTTCATGCCACTTGCCGACAGGTTGCTTGTGACACATTTACATAAAAAATTCAAATCCGACACATTTTTTCCGGAGATCGACCCAATGGAATGGTATGTTGCTGAAAAAGAAGAACATATCTCTGAAGAAAAAGACGGGGTCAGCTTCACCTACACGACATATCTGCGCCGGAAGTAACTTTTTCCCGGGTTTTCCGTTAAACATTTGAATTGTTCTGCACTCTATTTGATACAGATTGTAACTGAACAATTAAAAAAGACCTTGTATGAAAACAAAGTTACTTTACCTTTTTATGATCCCCCTGGGTTTTATGATTTCATCATGCCAGAAGTCGATGCCACTGGAGGATTCTACCATCGAAGCGGCTGATGATGCTGTACTTGCTGAAGCGGTTTTTGATGACGCCTTTGCCTCACTAGAGATTGCGACGGTAATAGCCGAGGACATGAAGAAGTCTGGCTCCGTTGTTGACTCCTGTCCCCTGGTCACTGTTACTTTTCCTGAACAGAATTTCTGGCCGGTGAATGTTGTGATTGACTACGGCACGGGGTGTACGGGCCTGAACGACGTGGTTCGCAGCGGCAAGATCATCCTCACGCTTTCCGCACCACGGCAGGAATTACAGTCGGTAAGGACGCTGACATTTGATAACTATTATGTCAACGGCGCAAAAGTCGAAGGAACAACGGTTGTCACGAACACCGGTCCTAACAATAACTCCAATGTAGTGTTTTCCGTAGTACTGACCGGAGGAAAGATAACCTTCAGCGACAGCAAGTTCATTGAGCGTACGTTCAGTCGCATGCGTGAGTACACGGCAGGCTATCTTACATGGTGGAACCCGTGGGATGACAAGTGCCTCATCACCGGTACAGCATCAGGGGTAAATCTTGACGGTGTAACTTATAATCTTTCCGTGACCAGTGCATTGCAATGGGAAGCAGCCTGCAGGTTTCTCGTAAGCGGAACTGTTAAATTTGATATTGATGGAGTGGAGCCGTTTGAGCTTGATTATGGTTCAGGCGCATGCGATGCAATCGCTACTCTGATGAGAGGTGATGAAACCAAAGAGATAACACTCAGGTACCGGCATCCGAAATACCCTCTCGGAAAATAAAAAATTCTGTTGATCCGGATATATCCACGCCGAGTCAGGGCGTCGATACATTGTAAGGATATGTCATGATCGTAATGTCTGCGAATAAAAAGAGGCTGTCTTAACAGGGACAGCCTCTCTTATTTTATGAGACCTTGAGGATTTTCATGTCCACCCTTTCGAGCTTGTGGGTGGCGTATTCGGTTGTAACGGTAAACTCTTTTGTATCACTGGAAGGAAGCTCGAACATGGCGTCGAGCATGATTGCTTCACAAAGTGCTCTCAGTCCCCTGGCGCCCAGTTTGAACTCGACAGACTTGTCTACAATATAATCAAGGACCTCGTCAGTGAATGTGAGTGCAATGCCGTCCATGGAAAAGAGCTTGATATACTGCTTTGTAATGGCGTTTTTCGGTTCTGTGAGTATAGCTCTCAGGGCCTTGCTGTCAAGGGGAGAGAGGTGTGTCAGCACCGGCAGACGTCCGATTATCTCCGGTATCAGTCCGTAGGCACGTAGATCCTGCGGCGCAATATACTTAAGCAGATCGCTTTTGTCATACCGGTCGCGTGAATGGCTGGCGTTGTACCCTACCACTGTTGTGTTGAGCCTGTTGGCAATCTTTTTCTCGATGCCCTCGAAGGCGCCGCCGCAAATGAAAAGAATATTTTTTGTATCGACAGGGATCATCTTCTGTTCAGGATGCTTCCTTCCACCCTGGGGAGGAACATTTACAATGGATCCCTCAAGAAGCTTAAGGAGGCCCTGCTGTACTCCCTCGCCTGATACGTCACGCGTAATGGAGGGATTATCTCCCTTGCGTGCAATTTTGTCCAGTTCATCAATGAAAACAATGCCCTTTTCCGCGGCCTTGACGTCATAGTCGGCATTCTGTAGAAGGCGTGTCAGAAGGCTTTCAATATCTTCACCCACATATCCGGCTTCGGTGAGGACGGTGGCGTCGACAATGGTGAACGGCACATGAAGCATACGTGCTATGGTTCGTGCCAGAAGAGTTTTGCCCGTGCCTGTCTCCCCGACAAGGATAATATTCGATTTTTCGATCTCGACATCATCGGTGTCAGGCCTCTGCATCAATCTTTTATAGTGATTGTAAACTGCAACAGAGAGTGTTTTTTTTGCCCTGTCCTGGCCTATAACATACTGGTCAAGAAAGCTCTTGATCTCTTCCGGCTTACGTAGCTTGATACTGTCGAGGCTGAAACTTGATTTGTTGCCGAGCTCTTCAGCCATGATGTTGTGAGCCTGCTCGATGCAGTGGTCACAGATATGGCCCTCAAGACCCGCAATCAGAAGGTTTGCCTCTTTCTTGGTACGTCCGCAGAATGAGCATTTATCCATCAGAACGGCTTTGCTTTTTCGCTCTTAAAAGCACTTCGTCGATCATACCGTACTCCTTCGCCTCTGTAGCTGTCATCCAGTAATCACGGTCAGCATCCTTCTCCACCTGTTCAAGCGGTTTGCCGGTGTGCAACGCTATGACCTCGTACAGCTCTTTTTTAATCTTAAGGATCTCTCTGACAACTATCTCTATGTCAGAGGCCTGGCCCTCTGCACCTCCCATAGGCTGGTGGATCATGATGCGTGAGTGCTTCAGTGCAGACCGCTTTCCCTTGGTGCCTGCAGTGAGCAGGACGGCGCCCATGGATGCAGCCATTCCTGTGCAAATGGTAGCTATATCGGCAGAGATGTACTGCATCGTGTCATAGATACCCATCCCTGCATGGACTGCGCCACCGGGGGTGTTCAGGTAGATCTGTATATCTTTTCCGGGGTCTGACGAGTCAAGATAAAGAAGCTGTGCCTGAATTATATTGGCAACGTAGTCATCAATGGGAAGGCCAAGGAATATTATGCGGTCCATCATCAGGCGCGAAAAGACATCCATGGAGGCAACGTTCAGCTGGCGCTCCTCGATGATCGTGGGTGAGATATAGCTGTTGTTTGCGGAGATGTAGCGCTGCATTGTTAGACTGCTGATTCCGAATCGGTCAGCCGCATATTTTTTAAAATCTTTGTTATCTGACATGGCTAATGACTTTGATTGAATGTCAAAGATATAAAATTCTCAATATTCGGATGTCACTTCTTCTCAAAGAGCTTGTTGAACTCTTCTATCGAGACCGTTTTGTCTTCCACCTTCAGGGCCTCGATTATGATATCCAGTACCTTGGTGTCCAGCACTTTCTCAGCAATGCGGTGCGATTCCTCCTCCTTTTTCAGCATGTCGGCAGCAAAAGAGGAAATCTGTTCGTCTGTGGCATAGTGAAGGCCATACTGGGCAAACTGGGCCCTTGTAAAGGTTTTTGCCTCTGCCAGGATTTCCTCTTCAGTTATCTTAAGGCTGTTTTCCTTGGCCAATTTGTTTTTCAGGAGCTGCCAGCGAAGGTCGTCACGGAAATGATCATATTCCTTTTCAATCTCCTCGGCAGTGGTTTTTTCATTCACTCTCAGCAGCCATCTCTTAAGAAAATCATCAGGCAGGTCGAACGGTGTCTTGTTCAAGACTGTCTCACGGGCATCAGTACGCAGTTTATATTCTGTCTCACGGTTGAAATATTCCCGTATTTCTTCCGTCACCTTAGCCTCGAATTCTTCAGCAGTGTTAACGGTGTTCTCGCCGTAAACCTTATCCCATAAGGCTTTGTCATTGTCAGCGGGGACGAACCTTGAAATTTCCCTGATAGTTATGGTGTACTGGCCGTTCAGCTCCTTTACCTCATCCTTCTGCTTCTTCACCAGGCCTGCTATTTCGTAGTCGTTGGGGAATGCCGTGCGTATGTCAAAGGTGACGGTGTCACCGGCCTCCCTGCCAATAAATTCCTGCTTGATCTTATCGTCCTTGACCGCATCTATTGACAGCGTGGCGTCATCATTGGCGACAGTTCCGTCAGCTGAAGCTATAGTACCTTTCAGGAGGTCTTTTTCTTCTGATTTCCCGGCGATAATGAACTGGCCGTGTCTGCGGGCGTAGTTGTCAACGTAATCTGAAATCATTTTGGCATCAGGCTCAATCAGGTAGCGGGTCAGCTTCTGTTTTTTTGTCAGCGCCAGCTCGAACTCAGGGGCAAGGCCAAGCTCGAAGGTAAAAGTGAACTCTTCAGATTTTTCAGGATCGAAAGCGTGTTCGTCATTTTTTGGCATCGGATCGCCGAGGATGTCAATCTTCTCGTCCTTTATATAACCTGAAAGACTTTCTGAGACCAGCTTGTTGATCTCGTCGACGAGGACGGATGTTCCATACAGCTTTTTGATCATCGGGAAGGGAACATGACCGGGACGGAATCCTTTTATATTTGCGGTCCTTCTGTAATCCCTGAGCTTTTTTTCAACTTTCTCTTCGTAATCGGCTTTAACGATATTGATTCTGACATTTGCATTCAGCGCATCAACGTTGTCTCTGGTGATATTCATTTCAATAAAATTTTATTTCGACTTAAAAAACCGCCCAGCATCCGCCAGTTGGCGGACTGTCAGAGCGGTTCTGTAATTTAGTGCGGATGAAGGGACTCGAACCCCCACGCCTTACGGCACAAGATCCTAAGTCTTGCTCGGCTACCAATTACGACACATCCGCAAAATGTGGCGCAAAATTAGCAAATAATATGAAGTTACAAAAGCCCGGGGTGTAATTTACCTCCTGAGTTCGAAGTTCTTACCGAGGTAGAGATTTCTTGACTCTTCATCGTTGGCAAGCTGGGCTGATGTGCCCTGTTTGAGGATCTTCCCTTCGAAGAGAAGATAGGCACGGTCAGTTATTGAAAGGGTCTCATGCACATTATGATCAGTGATGAGGATACCTATATTCTTGTCTTTAAGATGTGATACGATGCCCTGTATATCTTCTACGGCAATAGGGTCCACACCGGCAAAAGGCTCGTCAAGGAGGATAAAATTGGGTTTGAGTGCAAGTGCGCGGGCTATTTCAGTACGTCGTCGTTCACCGCCGGAGAGCTGTATGCCGAGGCTCTTGCGTATACGGCCGAGTCCAAATTCCGCCATCAGCATCTCGAGGCGCTCATGGCGCTCCTCCTTGCCCATGTCAGACAGTTCCATGACGGCCATGATATTGTCTTCCACGCTCAGCTTCCTGAATACCGATGCCTCCTGTGCCAGGTATCCTATGCCCAGTCGCGAGCGGCGGTACATGGGGAAACCTGTGATATCCGTCTCATCAAGGAAAATTTTTCCCGCGTTGGGCCTGATCAGCCCGGTGATCATGTAGAAGGTAGTGGTCTTACCGGCGCCGTTGGGGCCGAGCAACCCTACGATCTCACCCTGTTCCACTTCAACGGAGACCTCGTTCACAACAGTGCGGGTCTTGTATCTTTTTACCAGGTCTGTGGTATAGAGCTTCATCTTATTGGTTTTTCCCGGCGGTATTCGCTGCAGCTTCAGCAGCCGCATCATCTGCCTCACGATTCTTTACAACTCTCGCTGCTATAAAGATACTCACTTCATATAACAAGATCAACGGGATCGAAACAAGAGTCTGACTGAATACGTCAGGAGGGGTTATAATTGCTGCAAGGATGAGAACGACTACTATTGCATGTTTCCGGTACTTACGCATGAATGCGGGTGTTATTACCCCGATCCTGGCGAGGAAGAAGACGACAATAGGCAGCTCAAACGTGACTCCTGCCGAGAGCGCTACTGAAGTGACAGAACCGATATATGAGGTTATGTTTATCTGGTTTTCCACCAGGTCACTGACATGGTAATTTGCCAGGAAGTTTATTGAGAGAGGTGAAATAATATAGTAACCAAACAGAATTCCCATTAAAAACAGGGAGGATGCAGCTGTTACGGCGCCGCGTGCATATTTCCTTTCCTTCTCATACAGGGCCGGCCGGAAAAAAGACCAGAACTCCCAGAAGACATAAGGAAATGCTAAAATAAGGCCCGCAATAAGAGAGATATTAATGTGTGTGGTGAACTGACCTGACATTTTTATGCTTATCAGTTTCAGGGGATTCTGGTTAATGCACAGCGCAGGTGCATTGACGACATCAGCCAGCCGGCACAGTAACCTGTTTGTGAGGAATTCGGGATTCTTAGGGGCAAGGATTACCTTGTCGAATATGAAGTCTTTGAGCAAAAAGGCGACAATAGCACCAACTACAATGGCAATGACAGACCTTATAATATGCCATCTCAGCTCTTCAAGGTGCTGAAGAAAGGTCATTTCACCCTCTCCATCACCACTTTTTTTCTTACTGCCAATCATCAGCCTTGCCTCATTTTAAAGCCTGTAAAGATGGTAAATCTTACGTTTCCAAACAACACAATGTTCTGAATGCAGATGCAATAATAAATTTCTATTCTGATAAAAAGATTTGACTGTTGATTTAAAAAAGATTAAATTTGATATAAGGGTTTGAAAATAATTCGATGAGTTTGTACCTTGTTGTTTGTATGATACTCTATTTATAATTACGGGGAAGAGGGGAAATTATATGTTTGCTGACAGTGCTATACATGGTTATCTGAAACGATACTTCGGTTTTGATACCTTTAAGGGTAACCAGGAGGATATTATCAGGAGTATCCTCACGGGGAATGATACTTTTGTCCTGATGCCGACGGGAGGCGGAAAGTCGCTCTGTTATCAGCTTCCTGCAGTGATGATGGAAGGGACTGCGATAGTGATCTCTCCGCTGATCGCCCTGATGAAGAATCAGGTTGATGCTATGCGGAATTTCAACACCGATGACAACGTAGCCCATTTCCTTAATTCATCCCTTACAAAGACCGCCATCACGAAGGTCAAGGAGGATGTGATGCAGGGAAATGCCAAGCTCCTTTATGTGGCGCCGGAGTCTCTCACCAAGGAGGAAAATATTGACTTTCTCAGGAACATAAAGATCTCATTTTATGCCGTTGATGAGGCTCACTGTATTTCTGAGTGGGGACATGACTTCAGGCCTGAGTACCGCAGGATTCGTCCTATCATTGATACCATAGTCCGTGCGCCGATAATAGCTCTCACTGCGACTGCCACGCCGAAGGTTCAGCATGACATACTGAAAAACCTCGGCATCAGTGACGCACAGGTTTACAAGTCGTCATTCAACCGGCCCAATCTCTATTATGAGGTGAAGGCAAAGCAGGATGCTGCCAGGGAGATAATCAAATACATCAAGAACAATCCCGGCAAATCCGGAATCATTTACTGTCTGAGCCGCAAAAAGGTGGAGGAGCTGGCAGAGACACTCAAGGTGAATGATATTAAGGCCCTGGCATATCATGCGGGGATGGATTCGGCCACACGGACCACAAATCAGGATAAGTTCCTGATGGAGGAGGCGGATGTGATCGTAGCCACCATTGCCTTCGGCATGGGTATAGACAAGCCCGACGTGAGATATGTAATACACTATGACATGCCCAAGAGCCTCGAGGGTTATTACCAGGAGACCGGCCGTGCCGGTCGTGACGGCGGGGAAGGGCGATGCATAGCGTACTACAGCTATGATGATATTGTCAAGCTTGAGAAATTCATGCAGGGCAAGCCCATTGCCGAACAGGAAATAGGCAAACAGCTTCTGCTTGAAACGGTCTCATATGCCGAATCGTCAACATGCCGCCGGAGAATACTGCTGCACTACTTCGGTGAGGAATACAAGCAGGAAAACTGCGAGGCATGCGATAACTGCCTGCATCCCAAGACACAGTTTGAGGGATCTGAATATGTTGTCAACGTGCTTGACACTGTTTTGGCAGTTAAGGAAAAACATAAGGCGGAACACATAGCCAAGATACTGGCGGGTACGCTTAACTCAGCCATAAAGTCATACAAGCATCACAAGCTCGAAACGTTCGGTATTGATGAGGAGAAGGATGAGCGTTTCTGGAACATGGTCATCCGACAGGCTCTGATCAACAAGTTGCTGAACAAGGATATAGAGAACTACGGTTTGCTTGGACTGACGCCGAAAGGCCATCAGTTCCTTGAAAAGCCGCAGAGCTTCCTGCTCAACGAAGATCATGACTACACCGATTCTGAAGATGAGGAGGCCTCCTTCGGTGCGCGTACGGCTGCGGCCGATGAGGAGCTGCTGAGCATACTCAAGGACCTCAGGAAAAAGATATCGAAGCAGGCCGGTCAGCCGCCGTACAATATCTTCCAGGATCCATCCCTCGAGGAGATGGCCATACAGTACCCGGTCACGCTGGAGGAGCTGCAGAACATAACGGGTATCGGTGCCGGCAAGGCACAACGGTATGGCAAGGAGGTGGTGGAGGTGATCCAGAGCTACGTCACCGAAAAGGAGATCATCAGGCCGCAGGACATGGTGGTCAAGTCGGTGGTGAACAAATCGGGACTGAAGGTATATATCATTCAGAGCATTGACCGCAAGATGCCGTTTGAGGATATTGCCAATGCCAAAGGGATAGAGTATGAAGACCTGCTCTCGGAGATTGAGGCTATTGTGAGCTCCGGAACGAAGCTTAATATAGAGTATTATCTGGATACGGTCATTGATGAGGACCGGCAGCAGGACATCTATTCATATTTCATGGAGGAGGCCGAGACGGGGTCTCTGAAGGAGGCTATCGAGGAGCTGGCAGGGGAGTTCGAGGAGGAGGAGATAAGGCTTATGCGGATAAAGGTGCTGGCGGAGGGTAACTAGCCGCGCCCGGCCGGGTTCACATGCGGTTTCTGAAGCGCCGCGAGGAGGGGAGGAGAGAGAGCAGGGCGACAGATATAAAGTAAAAGGGGTATATCAGTTCAGATAACAGAAATAGAAGGAGGGGCGGGTGCTCCTCTCTTTTTTTGAAGTTACGGTAGGTGATGAGGAGGTCGGGTATGAGGCGGATGGCATATAGAAGGGCAGTGAGGGGCAGGTATTTTACTGAGATGGCCGAGGCAGCGGCGGCGGCGGCGACGGCGGCGTTGCACGCCGCCGTGGCGGCGGCGAGGGTGAGGGTGGCAGCGTCCCTGTAGTAATATGCTTTTGACGCCCAGCGTGCGCGTTGGCGCAACAGCGCCGCCACCGTGACCGCCCCGGCGGTCACCGCCGCCGCCGCCCCGCCACCAATGTGCGCGATGATGCCACCCGAACGCTTCACGGCATGCAGCAGGAAGACATCATCACCCGATGCAATGTCATTGTGCAGGACACCGGCATGCCTCAGGTAAACATCCTTCCTGATCGCCATGTTGGCGGCATTGCACATCACCGGATGACCGGCAAGAACCGCAGCTTCGGTTATCGCCTGCAACGCCGAGAACTCAAAGCTGCCGAAATGCGATGCAAAACCTCTCCCCGGCTTCTGATATACCTCTCCGGCGATCATGTCTGCATTACCGGCAGCAAAAAATGTTGCATAAGCGCCGACCCACCCGGGTCCGACAGCACAGTCAGCATCCGTCATGAGAATAAGCTCCCCGGCGGACTTTTCGACAGCGTGACGCACAGCACTTTTTTTACCATGATACGGGTTGTAAATCAGTTTTATATTGATTTTGGAATGTTTGCGGTGCCCGGCAATAAACTCACTCACGACAATCGGAGTCCTGTCGGTTGAATTATCGTTGACAATAATTATTTCCAGCAGGTCCGGGGGGTAGTCCTGTTGTGCCAGGTTTTCGAGCAATGTGACGATGGTCTTCTCTTCATTGCGGGCAGCGACAACCACAGACACTCGTACATTACCTGGCGCTGACTGACGGCCATCCTCACGCTTCCTCTGCAGGATTATCCACAGAGCGAATATTCCAGCTGAATAGATTGCTACAGGAATTGTCAGCCACCACATGTTTTTTGTCTTGAAGTCCCTTCAAGTCGCTTCCTCATCGCATCCACTCATACGTTTTATAATGCCCGCCGTCCATCCCTAAAGCTTCGTATGTTCTCTGCGCGCGGATGTTCTCAGCTTCAACGTACAGTCGCAGCCCTGCAATGCCTTCTGCAACACCTGCAAGTTTTACATAGTCATACATTAAAGTGAAGATTCCCTTTCTCCGGTAGTCAGGCACGACATATACCGACTGAAACCACCATACATTGGCATTGCGCCAGTCGCTCCACTCGGATGTGATCATCAGCGACGCCACCACAGAGTCATCTTCTTCTGCCACATAGTACAGTCCTTTTTTCGGGTCACGAAAGACAGCCATGACGCCCTTGGTGACTGTCTCAGTCTTCAGCTCCAGCTTTTCCGTCTCCATGGCCATTGCCAGCTGGAATCTTATTATCGCCCCTGCGTCATCGGGGGTTGCCTGGCGGATTGTTATCATTTCAGTTTTCTCTTTTTCGGTTCAGATTTCGAAGGTTCACCTTGCCTGGATGCTAGTACTCGTCCCACGCCTTTATCTCCATCTCGCTCTCCGGTACGGTGCAGAAAGCATGAATAAAGGCAGAGGCCAGCCGTGCATTGGTAATAAGAGGTATGTTATAGTCAACGGCACTGCGCCGTATCTGATAGTCGTTGTTCAGCTCGGTGGCCGAGAGATCCTTGGGGATATTTATCACAAGGTCCACCACCCGTTTCTTTATCAGCTCCACGGTGTTGGGACTCTCTTTTTCATCAGGCCAGAATGCCACCTCAGACTTCTATCGAGGCGTTGTTCAGAAACTGCTGGGTACCCCTGGTGGCATACAGCTTGTAACCACGGCTTCGGAGCAGGCGGGCCGCCTCAATCAGGTCGGCCTTCGATTTGGCCGGGCCCGATGATATCAGCACCGCCTTCTCAGGCATACGGTAGCCCACTGAATACATGGCCTTTAGCAGGGCCTCGTAGAAGCTGTCGCCGATACATCCCACCTCACCCGTCGAGGCCATGTCAACACCCAGCACAGGATCAGCCTTGGCGAGACGCGAGAAACTGAACTGGGAGGCCTTGACCCCGACGTAATCAAGATCAAAGACCGACTTGTGCGGTTTTTCCCACTGCACTCCAAGCATTACTTTGGTGGCAAGCTCGATGAGATTCGTCTTCAATACCTTTGACACAAACGGCATACTGCGGCTGGCACGCAGGTTGCACTCGATGACCTTGATGTCATTCTCGCGGGCAAGAAACTGTATGTTGAAAGGGCCCGAGATATCAAGCTCCCTGGCTATCTCCCTTGAAATACGCTTGATGCGCCTCACGGTTTCAAAATATATCTTCTGCGGCGGGAATACTATCGTGGCATCGCCTGAATGGACTCCTGCATATTCAACATGTTCGCTTATGGCATAGGCAACAATATCGCCGGCTGCGGCTACAGCGTCAATCTCTATTTCCTTGGCATACTCAATAAACTCTGAAACGACAACGGGATGTTCCTTGGAGACACTGGAAGCCAGCTCAAGGAAATGCACCAGCTCGCCTCTGTTTGAAACCACGTTCATTGCAGCGCCGGAGAGAACATATGAGGGACGTATCAGTACCGGGAAGCCGATGCCCTCAATGAATTTATCTATTTCGTGAAAACTAGTCAGTTCCTGCCACCTGGGCTGGTCAACACCCAGGGTGTCACACATCGATGAGAATTTGTGCCGGTCTTCAGCCCTGTCTATAGACTCCGGTGGTGTCCCCAGTATCGGAACGCCTTGCCCGTGAAGCCTCATTGCCAGGTTATTTGGTATCTGTCCGCCCATCGCAAGAATCACTCCGCGGGGTGTCTCAAGGTCAATGATATCCATCACCCGTTCAAACGAGAGCTCATCAAAATAAAGACGGTCACACATGTCATAGTCAGTGCTGACAGTCTCGGGATTATAGTTGATCATCACTCCGCGGAGGCCCTCGTGTCGAATTGTGTTGATGGCATTGACAGAGCACCAGTCGAACTCGACGCTTGAACCTATCCGGTAGGCTCCCGAGCCCAGGACTATCACTGACCTCTTGTCGTTTTCATACCAGATATCATGCTCCATCCCGCTATAGGTGAGGTAGAGATAGTTTGTGACGGCAGGATACTCAGCGGCGAGTGTGTCAATCTGCTTTACGTACGGCACTATGCCTTTGCTCTTTCGGTAACGCCTGACACTGAGCATGGCATCATTGATCGTTTTGTTATCTGCCTTTAACACGTGGCGGGCCAGCTGAAAATCGCTGAAGCCGTTAATTTTTGCATGAAGCAGTTCCTGTGCCGGAACACTCTCTATGGTATTGTATTTCTCAAGGCTTTTCTTAATGTTTTCGATGTTCTGCAGCTTATACAGGAACCACCTGTCGATTTTGGTGAGCTCGCAGATGCGGTCAATGTCAAAGCCTTTCTCCAGCGCCTCGGCAATTGAAAAGATGCGCATGTCAGTCGGTTCGGAGAGTTCCTTTTCGATATCCTTGAAGCTAAGGTTGCGGTTGCTGACGAAACCGTGCATCCCCTGGCCTATCATTCGTAGTCCTTTCTGTATCGCTTCCTCAAAGGTACGCCCAATTGCCATGATCTCTCCCACGCTCTTCATGCTGCTTCCTATTTCGTGGGCCACGCCCTGGAACTTGTTAAGATCCCAGCGCGGTATCTTGCATACGATATAATCAAGGGCAGGCTCGAAGCATGCCGTAGTGGTTTTGGTTACCGAGTTCTTCAGCTGGTGCAGGCCGTACCCCAGTGCCAGCTTGGCTGCTACAAACGCCAGCGGATATCCCGTAGCTTTTGAAGCCAGGGCGCTTGAACGCGAGAGACGCGCGTTGACCTCAATGACCCTGTAATCCTCTGAATTGGGGTCGAGGGCATACTGCACATTGCATTCGCCGATGATGCCGATGTGACGTATGATCTTTATTGACAGCTCCCTGAGCTTGTGATATTCGCTGTTGGTCAGTGTCTGTGAAGGAGCGACGACGATGCTCTCGCCGGTGTGAATGCCAAGCGGGTCGAAGTTCTCCATGTTGCAGACGGTGATACAGTTGTCAAAGCGGTCGCGCACCACCTCATATTCAACCTCTTTCCAGCCCTTCAATGACTCCTCCACCAGTATCTGTTCCGAGAAGGTGAATGCCCTGCCGGCAAGGGCCTTCAGTTCTTCGGTGTTTGAACAGAACCCGCTGCCCAGTCCGCCCAGGGCATAAGCTGCCCGAATGATGATAGGGAACCCAAGCTTTCCCGATGCCGTCAATGCGTCTTCGACATTTGTGACAGCAATGCTGCGGGGAGTTTTAATGTTTATCTCATCGAGCTTTTTTACGAAGAGCTCGCGATCTTCTGTCTCCATGATGGCGCTTACGGGAGTACCCAGCACTTTAACGCCATATTTCTCAAACACACCGTCGCGGAAGAGTGCAGTCCCGCAGTTCAGCGCTGTCTGTCCGCCGAAAGCCAGGAGAACGCCGTCAGGCTTCTCGCGGGCTATCACGCGCTCAACGAATTTCGGTGTGACCGGGAGGAAATATATCTTGTCCGCGATTTTTTCAGAGGTCTGGACGGTAGCGATATTGGGGTTGATGAGAACGGTAAATATACCCTCTTCGCGCAGCGCTTTGAGAGCCTGTGATCCTGAATAGTCAAACTCGCCGGCCTCTCCTATTTTCAGGGCTCCCGAGCCAAGCAGCAGAACCTTCTTTATCTCTTCCTTCATCGTCATTTTCTTCCAGGTAAAAATACAACAAATTGGCTCTCCTCATCAATGTGAATAACTGAGGTCATTTGTTAATTGATCATCGGGGATCAAAACATCCGGATTACCTGAATATTTGGAATAATTGGATCATCTAACATGATTAAATTAAACATTAAATCCTGAACATGATGGCCACAGGTCATCAAATAAAATCCTGCCGGAACATTTGCAATTGAAATAAATGTATAAATTTGCATTCTAAATGAATAAATATACATTATGACAAGAGCATCACGACTCATTCTTATTGAGAAACTGGTATCAGAAAAAATCATCATCTCCCAGGAGGAGTTGCTCAGACTGATGGAGGGAACAGGGATAAAGTGTACGCAGGCGACACTATCCCGCGACTTAAGGCAGCTGGGCATAAGCAGGGGCTTCGACGGCAAAGGCGGTTACCGCTACATGTTCCCGGGAAAAAAAGCCCGGACGGCTGAGACAATACCCGGACATGAAGGCGAAGCTGTAACGGGCAT
Organism: uncultured Bacteroidales bacterium; assembly: GCA_963780735.1. Lineage (GTDB taxonomy): Bacteria > Bacteroidota > Bacteroidia > Bacteroidales > VadinHA17 > SR-FBR-E99. The sequence continues at coordinate 598,073 of CAWADB010000006.1, read as the reverse complement.
AACATGGGCCAGGGGTATGATGCTGATTCATACCCATCCGGGATTTGCATCCGCAGTAGCTCTGAAAATTGACAGTGCAGGAAGATATGAAATTGCCGGCACCGTTGCCGGTGATGACACAATACTGCTGATCCCCAGAGATAACATAAGCAATGAGGCTGTGGAAGAATGTCTCAGCCTGATATTTAAAAATATTACACAAAAAAAATAGCAAAATGAAAAAAGTAATGCTGGCATATTCCGGGGGACTTGACACCTCCGTGATACTTAAATGGCTGATAAAAAAGGGATACGATGTCATTGCATTTGTGGCTGATGTAGGCCAGGATGACGATTTTGAAGCAGTGCGCGAAAAGGCTCTGGCAATTGGCGCATCAAAAGTGATCATTGAAGATCTGAAAAAGGAGTTCGTCACCGATTATATCTTCAAGGCTGTCAAAGCCCATGCAATCTATGAGGACCGTTACCTTCTTGGCACGGCGCTGGCACGTCCCCTCATTGCAAAGAAGCAGATCGAAGCCGCCATAGAATACGGCGCTGATTATGTCGCTCACGGCGCTACAGGCAAGGGTAACGACCAGGTGCGGTTTGAGCTGGCATATTATTCACTCAAGCCCGACATTAAGGTCATATCCCCATGGAAGGACCCTGAATTCCTCTCCCAGTTCCAGGGCCGTTCTGACATGATCAGGTATGCCGCCGGACACCGCATTCCGGTTAAAGCCTCCATCTCAAAACCGTACAGCGAGGATGATAACCTGATGCATATAAGCCATGAGGCAGGTATCCTTGAAGATCCGCTCTACTGTGCCGGTAAGGAAATCCTGTCGAAAATGGTCATGCCGATGGATGCACCTGATAAAGAGACGCATATCTCAATCACTTTCAAGGATGGCATACCCCTGAAAGTCATAAACAGGGATGACGGAACAAGTTATGAAGACCCTCTTGAGCTGTTAACCTATCTTAATAAACTGGGCGGTGTGAATGGCATTGGCCTCCTCGATATGGTTGAGAACAGGTTTGTGGGAATTAAGTCAAGGGGTATTTACGAAACGCCCGGGGCCACAATACTGTATGCAGCTCATAAAGATATTGAAGGTATTGCCATGGACCGCGAAGTGATGCGCCTTCGTAACATGCTGGCACCGGTCTTTGCCGAACTGGTATATAACGGCTTCTGGTTCTCACCTGAGATGGAGTTCCTCCAGGCAGCCATGGATAAGAGTCAGGAGGCTATCGATGGTGTTGTGAATATGGTACTTTACAAGGGCAATATTATTATTGAAGGTCGTGAATCTCCATCCTCACTATATAATAAGGAGTTGTCGAGCATGGATATTGAAGGAGGATTTAACCAGGGAGACAGCCTGGGGTTCATACGAATTAATGCCATACGTCTGATGGCTCACCATGCCATAATGGAAGCCAACAGAAAAAAAGTAACTGAAAATGTACCTGTGGGATAAAGGCAATAAGACGCACGAAAGCATCATGAGCTTCACGTGCGATCGCGACAGGTATTATGATGAGAGACTGGCACCTTATGATATAGTTGGCTGCATGGCTCACGTTGTAATGCTTGAAAAGTGCGGGCTCCTGGGCTCTGACGAGAAGGACCGGCTTATCACCGGCCTCTCGGTTCTTTTTTCAGAGAGCGGAAAAGGGAACCTGCACATAGGCAGGGAGTATGAGGACATCCATTCTTATGTTGAGTTCCGCCTGCGTGATATTGCCGGTGAAGCTGCCGGGAAAGTGAACACCGGCCGTTCACGTAATGACCAGATTGTAACTGATATATATATGTGGTTGCGCCATCAGTCAGCGATGCTGGCTGCTGAGCTTAAAAAACTTTCATCTCTCTTTCTTGAGCTCAGCATGAAGCATGAAGCTGTTCTGATGCCGGGTTTCACGCATATGCAGACGGCCATGGTATCATCATTCGGTCTCTGGTTTGCTGCCTTTGCCGAAAGCCTCTGTGATGACCTGCAGATATTATCTGATGCTTCAGCTTTTACAAACGCTTCACCGCTGGGTACGGCTGCAGGTTACGGAACAACCCTGGCTGTTGACCGTAAGCTGACTGCCTCCCTGCTGCAGTTTGAAAGGCTGATAGTGACCTCTCCCTATGCCCAGATGAGCAGGGGCCGTACAGAAAGAGTCATCACAGGCGCCATTGCCTCTGTTGCAAACACACTTGGAAAGTTTGCATCTGATGTGGTACTGTTCATGTCGCCGGGTTACGGATTTGTTTCACTGCCGGATGACCTTACGACAGGCTCCTCTATCATGCCTCATAAAAAGAACCCTGATCTCTTTGAGCTGATCAGGGCACGGTGCAATAAATTGCAGAGTGTGCCCAACGAGATTGTGATGATGACAACCGGCCTGCCTCCGGGGTATAATCGAGACTATCAGGAGCTTAAGTCCGTTCTCTTTGAAACCTTCGATGAGATCAATGAGATTGTGGCTGCTGTTCAGGTAGCGGCAGGAGGCCTTATAATCAATCACGGGATAATGAAAGATGGCAGGTATAACGACATATTCTCAGTTGAAGAGGCTAATAAGATGGTCCTCCGGGGTGTGCCTTTCAGGGATGCATACAGGATTGTGGCCGGTAAGGCCGGTTCAGGAACATTTGAAGTAACCGGGCCTTCAGATTACAGTCATATCGGAAGCATTGGGAACATTGGGAGCAGGCTTATAAAGAAGCGTATTGAAAAAATAATGATCAGGTTCAAAAAGGCGTATTCGCCTCAGGAATTATTTGATTCAATAAAGAGTAATTTGTGACAGACCACTCCGTCCCGATCGGCGTTGTGGCTTAATTTCCATTCATTTATTTTCCTGGCGGAAGAAATATCGTTAAATTTATAACGGTTAAGAATTAATCAAATGGCAGATAAGAAAAATACCAAACCGGGAAAAGCCGAAAAGTTGGGAAAAGCCGAAAATCCGGAAATAATCGAAAAAACCGGGAAACCTGAAATAGCCAAAAAAACAGTAAAAACCGAAAAACCGGAAAAAGCGGTAAAAACCGGGAAAAAAGAGAAGTTTGACATGGCTGACCTTTACCACGACATTGAGGATGAGAATCACTCCACAATGAAAAACAAAAAGTATTTCAAGGAGCTGAGAAAACTCGAAATAGAGCTTATCAAGCTTCAGGAATGGGTAAAGGCCAATAAGCTTAAAATGGTAGTGATTTTTGAAGGCCGTGATGCCGCCGGCAAGGGAGGTGTGATTAAAACTATCGCAGGGTGCCTTAATCCCCGTATCTGCCGGGTGGTAGCTCTTGGCACTCCGACGGAAAAAGAAAAGACCCAGTGGTACTTTCAGCGGTATGTGCCGTTTCTGCCGGCTGGTGGTGAAATTGTGCTGTTCGACAGGAGCTGGTACAACAGGGCAGGAGTGGAGAAGGTGATGGGATTTTGCACGAATGATGAGTATGATGAGTTCCTCAGATCGTGTCCTGAATTTGAAAAAATGCTGATCAGATCAGGAATAATACTTGTAAAATATTGGTTTTCAGTAAGTGATCATGAACAGGAAAAAAGGTTCCAGGACAGGATCAATGATCCCACCAAAAGATGGAAGATCAGCCCGATGGATGTGGAATCACGAGACAAATGGGTTGAATATTCAATGGCCAAGGACAAAATGTTCTCATACACCGATACCAAGCAATGTCCCTGGTTTGTGGTGGAAGGCGATGATAAGAAACGGGCAAGACTCAATACGATAAATCATCTGCTTTCGCTTCTTCCTTATGAAGATCTTACTCCAAAACCTTTTAAACTGCCTCCTCTGAAACGAGGTGTGGCATATGTGAGACCCCCTAAAACAGAACAGACTCACGTCCCGGAGAAGTATTGAGACATTGGCATCAAGCCTCCCCTGCAGTCTGACAGCTCCCTTTACTGTCACTATTGCCTACTGCCTATTGCCTAATGCCTTTTCAATATTCCCGATAAACACATCAAACAAAAAATCCGTGTCCGTAGGTCCGCCGGAGGCCTCGGGGTGGAACTGGGTGGAGAAAAAGGGCTTTGAGACATGCTTCATGCCCTCGTTGGTGTTGTCATTGACGTTAATAAAGAGCGGCTCCCATCCTTCCGGCAGCGTTTTGTTGTTAACTGCAAAACCGTGGTTCTGTGAGGTGATATATGCTCTTTCGGTGCCCACCATCTGAACCGGCTGGTTATGGCTCCGGTGGCCGTATCGCATCTTGTAGGTGTCAGCTCCCACTGCCAGCGCCATGAGCTGGTTACCAAGGCAAATGCCGAAGACGGGTTTGTCACCCTCCAGCGATTTCCTGATATTGTCAATAGCGGCACTGCACATCTTGGGATCACCGGGCCCGTTGGAGAGAAACAGCCCGTCATAATCCTCCACGCTGTAGTCATAATCCCACGGAACCCTGATAATGGTTGTATCGCGTTTTAAAAGGTTCCTGATAATGTTATATTTTACTCCGCAGTCTACAAGCACAATGCGGTACTTCCCGCTGCCATAAACCTGCCGTGCCGTGGTACTTACCTCGGCAACCAGGTTGACCTTGTTTGGGTCATAAAATTCCGTGGCAGTGCCTTCGGGCTCGACTTTGCCCAGCATGGCGCCCTTCTCACGTATTCTCTTTGTCAGTGCCCTGGTGTCAATGCCATATATACCCGGCACGTTGCTTTTCCGGAGCCAGTCATGGAGGCTCTCTATGGCGTTCCAATGACTGTATTCAAAAGAATAATCCGACACAATAAGAGCTGAGATATGGACACCGGATGATTCATAAAAGAGATAAAGGTCATCCTGCTCACTCTTTCCGGGTGCCCCGTAATTGCCCACCAGAGGGTAAGTCAGGCACAGCACCTGTCCCCTGTATGAAGGGTCTGTCAGGCTCTCGGGGTATCCTGTCATGGCAGTATTAAAGACCACCTCCCCGGCAGCAGCCACCGGCGCACCGAATGACCAGCCCCGGTAAACGGATCCGTCCTCGAGCGTCAGTTTTACACTTAATCTGTTCGCCGGATTCATCTCAGGCATTTATTGCAGTGTCAATTTGTCTCAGTGCCCTCTCCACCGTTGATCTGGGGCAGGCCAGGTTCATCCGCATGAATCCTTCGCCACCCGGACCGAATAGTGATCCTTCATTCATTCCCACGCCTGCCTTATCAATAAAGAAGCGGTGAAGCAATTTCCCGCTCATGCCCATCGACCGGCAATCGAGCCAGATCATGTACGTTGCCTCAGGCCTCAGCGGCTTTATCTGCGGCAGGCGCTCATGGCAGTAGTTTATAACCAGGTCAATGTTACCCTGAATATATGCCATCATCTCATTGAGCCATTCATGCCCGTGGGTGTATGCGGCCTCAGAGGCCACGTTACCAAAGATGTTACCCAGGTGCATATGAAGACCGACCAGTGTTTTCCTGTATTTATCCATCAGACCCGGGTCAGGTATTATCATTGATGAGGTTGACAGTCCGGCCAGGTTAAATGTTTTACTCGGTGCCATGCAGGTGACAGTGATGGAGGCAGCCTTTTCCGAAAGTGATGCAATTGGAACGTGTCTGTTTCCAGACAGTATCAGGTCGGAATGGATCTCATCCGAGAGAATAATTATCCCGTTCCGGTAACAAATATCCACAAGCTCCTCCAGCTCTTCCCTCCGCCACACGCGTCCGACCGGATTGTGCGGATTGGATATTATTATCATTTTAGCTGGCGGAGAAAAAAGTTTGCGGAGCCCGTCAAAATCCATCACCCATCCTTTCTCTGTCTCCAGGAGGTTATTAAATAACAGTATGCGCTCATGATCCTTTGCTGCCCCGTGAAAAGGTGTGTAAACGGGAGGCTGAATAATTATTCCTTCACCTTTTTGGGTATAGGCAAGAGTGCACATGTTCAGGGCCGGCACAACCCCAGGGCTGAATTCAATCCACTCACGGTTTATGTTCCATCCGTGCCGGTCAGAAATCCATTTGATAATTGAATTATAATAAGTATCGGGTCTGAATGAATATCCCAGTATTTCATGTTTCAGCCGTGCGGCCAGTGCGTCGGTGATGAAAGACGGAGTCCGGAAGTCCATATCCGCCACCCACATCGGGATTACATCGGCTCTTCCGAAGACTTCTTTTCTGAGATCGTATTTTATGCAACTGGTATTTTCCCGGTCGATCTCTGCATCAAAATTCCACATCAGGGGTTAAATTAATCCGGGATGTAAAGATATGTAAAAAAGGGTATGAACAAGATGTGTTGTCCGTCTGTTTATGTGGTGTTATGAAGATGGAAGGACTTTAAATTAAATTTTCTGATAATAAACTTCCTCAGAAAAGGAAAAGTCTTAATTTTACGTGACAAATACAAGTACCAAAAAACAGGCTTATGAAAAAGACTATCACAAAAATACTGGTGGCTGTGATTATCCTTACGGTTGCCGGTACCTATTCCTGCAAGAACAGGAGTAATACCCCGAAATTGAATGAATTAAATGAGATGGAGAAGCAGGGACTGGAGCAGAAGATTGAAGAAAATGTCTATCCGCTTCCTACCTCGGCAGAGGTTCTTAAGAAGCTTGCTGACCTGGATCTTGGCTATATCCTTGGGGCAACCAATCCGCCTGCAAATTCGAGGAATTATGTCTCCAGCTACAACAGGTCGGTTAACCTGGGTGTTTTTGGTGCAGACCTGAGTTACGCCACTCTTTACAACATGCAGCAGGATGTAATAGATTATCTTGCCGCCCTGCGTACCCTGGCCGGTGATCTGAACCTTAATAAGATCTATGACGAATCTTTATATGATCTGATAAGAGAAAATTTTGACAACAGGGATTCCCTTGTAAATATTCTTACCGATGCCTTTGACCGTACCTATTCATTAATGGTTGACGGAGGGCAGGTTAATCTGGCCCTTCTGATGGTAGGCGGTGCATGGGTCGAAGGGATGTATCTTACGATGGCAGTATCTGAGTCCGGTGCTCACGTCTCAGGCTTTGAGTCTGTCCTGCTGGAACAGAAAAAATCTTTCGAGCTTCTCGAGGAACTGGCAGCTCCTCACACCGATGACGCACTTGTATCGAAAATGCTTACAGACATGAAGCCAATAAAGGACATGTATGCAACCCTTGGGACCAGCCTTACGATGCAGAATATAGAAGACCTGAAGAAGGCAGTTAACACGGTAAGGACGGCTTTGATCAAGTAAACAGCAATAATCCTGTGAGACCGCAAAAATAAATTTGCGGTCTTTTTTTAAGACGATGAGGGAATCCGTACTACATGCGCTGATACATATTTTTGCCATTTTGTCTACCGTCAATCCTGCAGGAGTGACCTCAAGAGGCAAGAAGATTCTCCGCGGTTATCTACGGCGTTACCTTAACCAGGAGCTTGAGGAAGAGTATTTCAAGCTTTACGAGAACAACCTTCATTTCTATGAGAAAGAGCTCAAAGCCGTAGATGAAGGAGAGCTCTCCGACGAAAATTCTCTCATAGCATTCCAGATAACAAACATTTGCCGGCAGATAAAGAAGGGACTGTTCCTTGAGGAGAGGATGATAGTATTTCTTCAGCTGCTCGAGTTTGTCTATGAAGACAGCACCGTTTCAGAACAGGAGTCTTCGATCGTTGATATTGTAGCGCGCACATTCAACATCCCTCAAAAGGAGAAAAACAACGCCTCGTCATTCATGCTCGGGATGCAGTATGACAAGATCAGCACCGATTGTTTCCTGGCCATTGAAGGTGAAGACAATATAGGCGAGGCAGCATCCAGCTACGCCAATTACCATGAGTGGCACCACATGGTTGCAAGAGGGCTGAAAGGGACCATTTATGTACTTTTTATTGAGAGCACCGAACATATGCTGTTCGTTTACCAGGGTAAGGTTCCACTGCATTTCAAGGGACGTAACGTGGTTCCGCTGCGTCCCTTCCTTCTTGACCCTGGTGTGAACCTGAGAGGGCATGGGATGGCTCCCCTGTACTATACAACAATATTCCGGAAATTCGTTCACGCTAATTTTGTCGAGGATATAGTCTTTGAGGGTCATGACATTGAATATCACTTCAGGGGGTCTGACAACGGTATCCAGCCAATGAGCTTCAGTGTCAAGTCAGGTAACCTGATTGGCATAATGGGGGGAAGCGGCGTAGGCAAAAGCACACTCCTTAATATATTGAACGGAAAACTCAAACCGGAAAAGGGTTCCGTTTATATTAACGGCTACGATCTACATAACCAACCTGACGAACTTACAGGGCTTATAGGATATGTTCCTCAGGATGACCTCCTTATTGAAGAACTAACTGTCTACCAGAACTTATACTATAATGCAAGGCTGACATTCGGGGATTACGACGAGGAAAAACTTAACGATGTTGTTGTCTCTGTACTGAAGCAGCTTGATCTCTTTGAGATCAGAGACCTGGTTGTGGGTGACCCGCTGAATAAAAAAGTCAGCGGAGGACAGCGTAAGCGTCTTAACATAGGCCTTGAGCTTATGCGTGAGCCCGCTGTTCTCTTTGCAGATGAGCCAATCTCAGGGCTCTCATCATCTGATTCCAATAACGTCATGGAGATGCTTAAAGACCAGGCTGTCTCAGGCAAGCTCATCTTCGCCATCATCCATCAGCCATCATCAAACATTCTCAAGATGTTTGACAGATTGTGGGTGCTTGACAAGGGTGGTTACATGATCTATGACGGTGATCCCGTTGAAGCTCTGGTGTACTTCAAGACAGAGACTTCACAGGCCAATGCGGCAGAGAGTGAATGTCCGAACTGTGGCAATGTGGAGACTGATGAGATACTCCAGATTGTGGAAGCCAAGGTGGTTGACATTGATGGGAACAAGGGGCAGGAACGGCAGGTATCGCCGGTGGAATGGTACCACAGGTACAAGCAGAAGATGGAGCCGCCGGTGAGCGGCAAGCCTGAGGTTAAACCTCTGCCTCCAAGCAATTTCAGAGTCCCGGATAAACTGAAACAGATCCGTACCTATCTGAGAAGGAACATAGTGAGTAAGTATGCCGACAAACAATATCTTTCCATTAACCTTCTCGAACCACCCTTGCTGGCATTTATCCTCGGCTATGTTTCGAAATACATGCAGGACGGCACTTATCTGTTCACGGATAACAAGAGCTATCCGGTTTTTCTTTTCATGAGCGTGGTGGTAGCCCTGTTTATCGGCCTCACTGTGAGCGCTGAAGAGATATTCAGGGACCGCAAGATTCTTGAACGTGAAAAATACCTTAATATAAGCCGCTTCAGCTACCTGATCTCAAAGGTTTTCTTTCTCTTCGGGCTGTCGGCTGTGCAGACACTGATGTATGTTTTAATCTCTCAGGCGATCCTTGACGTCGATGGGATGATGTGGAGGCACTGGCTTATACTTTTTTCCACATCATGTTTCGGGAATATGGTCGGACTCAATATCTCTGCCGGGATGAAATCTGCCATCAGCATTTACATCCTGATACCTGTCGTACTGGTTCCCCAGATTCTTCTGGGCGGTGCCATGATCAGATTTGACGACCTCCATAAATCGATGACGGATAAAATTAACGTCCCGGTGATCGGAGATGTGATGACCACACGGTGGTCTTATGAGGCTATTGCCGTGGAGCAGTTCCGTTCAGGGAAATATATGAAACCGTATTTTAACACTGAAATGATGATCAGCCGCTATGACTGGCAATCATCGTTCCTTGTCCCCGAACTGAAGAAGAAGAGCAGGGAATGTGTCTGGGCATGGGGTAAACCAGAATTCAGGGCGGCCTATGACGGCAACATAACGAAACTCAATTATCATATTAAGACCCTCAGCAAGGAGGCAGGTCTTGATCCGTCGAATGCAATCAGGGTGATCGCTAAGGAACCGTTCACCTCTGATGATGCATACGTGGTGAGTGACTACCTTGACACCCTTCAAAAGGTAATAAGGGGGAAGTATCTGTATTGGACAGGTATCAAGGATCAGATAACCGACAGCCTCACGCGTACTATCGGGCATGACGAACTTGTCAGGCTGCGTGAAACCACATATAATGAGGAGCTTGCCGACCTGGTTCTGAACCGTACAGTGCAGAAAAAGGTGTATGATACACCTGACCGGATCATCCAGAAATCTGATCCCGTACTGATGGAGCCGGTATCACACATCGGAAGGGCTCACTTCTATGCTCCATACAAGATGATCGGCAACCTCCGGATCGGAACTCTTTGGTTCAACCTGCTCTATGTATGGTGGACGAACACAACATTCTTTTTAATTCTTTATTTCGACCTGCTCAGGAAGCTGTTAAATTTTCTTGAACGAATAAATATCCCTGGTTTCAAACCTGTCAGAACGGGGCCTCGATGAGAAATGAAAGAGTAAGGGCCAAGAAGCATCTGGGTCAGCACTTTTTGAAAGACAAAAGGATTGCTGCAGCAATTGTAGACTCCCTGAATGCCAATGACTGTGACGCCGTCATTGAAGTGGGTCCGGGTATGGGAGTTCTGACAGAATTCCTTGTGGGAAGGAATTTTCCTTCGCTGACGGTGGTGGAGATTGATGCCGAGTCAGTGGACTATCTTCAGAATAATATTAAAGGTATTGATCAGATCATCAGGGGCGATTTTCTGGAACTTGACCTTCATACTATGGGCAATAGGATTTCGGTAATAGGTAATTTCCCCTATAATATTTCCAGCCAGATCTTCTTTAAAATCCTCGAAAACCGTGACGCTGTGACAGAGGTGACCTGCATGGTGCAGAAAGAAGTGGCGGAGCGCATCTGCTCTGCCCCGGGAAGCCGTGTATACGGTATTCTCAGCGTGCTTCTCAGTGCCTGGTATGATATTGAATACCTCTTCACTGTAAGCGAAAATGTCTTCTCACCGCCGCCCAAGGTCAAATCTGCAGTCATACATCTTAAACGCAATGGCAGGGAAAGACTTGACTGTGATGAGAAACTATTTTTCAGTGTTGTCAAACGCTGTTTCAATCAGCGTCGAAAGATGATCCGCAATCCGGTTAAGGTGATGGTCAGTCCTGATGCAGGTACCATGCCTCTTCTGTCACTGAGAGCCGAGCAACTCCCGGTAGAACAGTTTGTAGAATTGACCAACTGGGTGGCCGCCCACAGGTAATACCGGTGGATAATCCTTATAATCTTTCAGAACGTATATCCTATTGCTTCTACAGGGTTCATTTTTGCTGCGGCTGAGGCCGGGGCAAATCCTGCAACGATACCGATGGCACCGGATATACCTATTGCCAGCATGATGTTGCCTGCAGTAAGGAACATGTCAAGATCATAGAAATAATTCACGAACAGTGTTCCCAGGAAGACGATAATCAATCCCAGGATACCCCCTGTAATCGAGAGGAGCACTGATTCGATAAGGAACTGAAGAAGGATATACCTTCTCTTGGCACCGAGAGCCATCTGGATTCCGATAATGCTCGTGCGCTCCCTGACAGATACAAACATAATATTTGCGATTCCGAACCCGCCGACAAGAATGGAAAATCCTCCTATGATCCATCCGGCTATGTTAATGCCTTTAAAGACAGGCTCAAGTGTCTTGGTTATCTGGCTGGCCTGGTTTATGGAGAAATTGCTGACCTCCTCAGGACTGAGTCTCCTGGCGGCACGCAATATCATCGTAACCTCATCGCTCAGCTGCTCCACTGACACACCATCCTTACCCCTGATCATTACATCGGCGTTAAGGAAAGGCTGACGGAAGTTGATGAACTGCCGGCTGAAATTCACCGGAACCAGAACTGTCTCATCCATACCGCTGTCACTCAGTCCTCCCTTGCCCTCCTTCTTAAACACGCCGATGACTTCAGCTTTGTACCCTGATATCGTTATCTCCTTTCCGATAGGATTAACATCATCAAACAGTTTGTCTTTTATTTCAATACCGATTATGGCAACGGGTTTTCCGGACATCGATTCCGATTCAGTGAAGTAACGGCCATCTTCTATCTCGAATGACCTTACCTTCTCAAAGTCATGGGTCGCAGCTGTTATATATGAATCGGTTACTGAGTTGCTGCGGTATTTCATCGTTTCGCCGGAAAATACGGTAAAGCAAACAGCCTTGGTCGATTTTGATTTCCTCAGTATCGCCTCGTAGTCATCCGTTGACGGGGCCGGCCATTTCATAATATCCCACCATTTGAGATCAGGATCCGGAGTCCAGGGCCATTTTTCAATATAAATGGTATTGTCACCCAAAGATTCGATGCTTGTCCTAATTCCGTTTTCCATCCAGTCAAAAACTGTGAATACTGAAATAATAGAAACAATACCTATTGTAATCCCAAACAGCGAAAGAAATGTACGGAATTTATTAACTGACACAGAGTTGTAAGCAAAAAGGAAACTCTCCTTAAACATTTTCAGCCACATGGTCCAATCATAATTTACTGCCAAAGATAGTCAAATATGAAACATGCATATAGCCCCAATAATTCAACCATTCAATTATTTAAGTAAACGTTGCTTATCAAAAAATTTATCTATTTTTATCCGATCGCAAAACTCCCGGGGACGATTACCTGATTTACTGATTATGAGTGACATAAAAATAAAGAGTGCCTTTGTTTCGGTTTTTTACAAAGACGGTCTTGAGGCTATCGTGAAAAGGCTTGACAGCCTTGGCGTTTCTATCGTTTCCACCGGGGGATCATATGAGTTCATTACCGGGACAGGCGTAAAGGCCGGCAGGGTAGAGGATATAACCACTTATCCGTCGATACTTGGAGGAAGGGTCAAGACACTCCATCCGGGCATTTTCGGCGGCATCCTGGCGCGGAGGGATAATGAGACCGACATGAAACAGGTGGCTGAATACAAAATCCATCTTTTCGACCTGGTCATTGTAGACCTTTACCCTTTTGAAGAGACGGTAGCTTCAGGCGCTTCTGACCAGGAAATAATTGAGAAGATTGATATTGGCGGTATTTCGCTGATCAGGGCCGGGGCAAAAAATTATGCGGATGTGCTCATCATCTCTTCCAGGAATCAGTATGATGCCCTGCTGCAGATCCTTGACCGCAATGAAGGAGTAATAACTGAAGAGGAGCGTTACAGGTTTGCCCTCGAGGCATTCAATCTGACCTCACATTATGACACTGCTATCTTCAACTGGTTTAACCGCAGGAATGATGTTGCTGCATTTAAACAGAGCATATTGACGGGGCACCAACTGCGTTACGGCGAGAATCCGCACCAGAAAGGTCTCTTTTACGGTGAACCCGGACTCATCTTCGAACATCTGCACGGGAAGGAGATATCGTACAATAACATTCTTGATATAGATGCCGCGATCACCCTCATTGACGAGTTCGAAGAGATCACGTGCGCCATCATGAAGCATAACAATGCCTGCGGAGTTGCATCGCGCCATGATTTAAAAAGCGCATGGGAATCCGCACTTGCCTGTGACCCTTTGTCAGCGTACGGTGGGGTGGCAATCACCAACAGGGTTATTGATGAGCCTGTCGCCACCGAAATGGACAAGATTTTTCTGGAGGTTGTGATGGCACCTGATTTCACCGCCGGCGCACTTGAAATACTCAAACAGAAGAAGAACAGGATAATCCTCCGCCGCAAATCAACCCACGCCGACAGTGTGTCATTCAGGTCAATGCTCGGCGGGGTTCTATGGCAGGAACGCGACAGGGTAAATGAGACTGCCGCTGATATGAAACCTGTTACAGGGAGGCATCCGACTGACGAAGAATATAAAGACCTGGTCTTTGCCAACAGGATTGTCAGGCAGAGCCGGTCGAACGCCATTGTGCTGGCAAAAGGGAGACAGCTATGCGCCAGCGGCATAGGCCAGACATCACGGATTGATTCGCTTCGCCAGGCCATAGACAAAGCCCGCGCCTTCGGTCTTCCCCTTGAAGGAGCTGTGATGGCCTCTGATGCATTTTTCCCCTTCGCCGATTCAGTTGCCACGGCTCATGAAGCAGGTATAACTGCCATTGTTCAGCCTGGAGGATCAGTACGCGATCAGGAATCTATTGATTACTGCAATAAAAACAACCTTTCGATGGTTTTTACAGGTATAAGACATTTTAAACACTAATCATATAAACAGAATATCATAAAAGATCCATGGGCTTATTTTCATTTCTTTCACAGGAGGTTGCAATAGACCTTGGCACAGCCAATACTAATATAATTGCCAACGACAAGCTGGTTGTCGATGAGCCGTCTATAGTGGCTATTGACCGGAATACGGGAAAACTGATCGCCATAGGCGAGAAAGCCCGCCAGATGCACGGCAGAACACATGAGAACATACGTGTCATCAGGCCCCTCAGGGATGGTGTAATTGCTGACTTCAATGCTGCAGAGCTGATGATCAGGGGTATGATCAAGATGATCAATACAGGCCCCAGATTTTTCTCCCCGTCGCTGAAGATGGTGGTGGGAATCCCATGCGGAAGCACAGAGGTTGAGATAAGGGCTGTGCGTGACTCGTCGGAGCATGCAGGCGGAAGGGATGTATATCTCATCTACGAACCCATGGCCGCCGCAATAGGTATTGGCCTTGACGTTGAGGCGCCTGAGGGATGCATGGTAGTGGATATCGGCGGCGGAACAACGGAGATCGCCGTCATCGCACTCGGTGGCATTGTCTGCAACAGGTCGATACGTGTAGCCGGCGACGGATTCACGTCTGATATACAGGCATACATGAGACATCAGCATAATATAAAAATAGGTGAAAAGACTGCTGAGGATATTAAAATCGCTGTTGGCGCTGCACTGCCTGACATTGATAACCCACCTGCCGATTTTGTGGTTCGCGGTCCGAACCTGATGACTTCGCTTCCCATCGAGATACCGGTGTCATATCAGGAGATTGCCTATTGCCTTGACAAGTCACTGACGAAAATTGAGGCTTCGGTGCTCCAGGTCCTTGAACAGACACCTCCGGAACTGTACGCCGATATTGTGAACAGGGGTGTGTTCCTGGCCGGAGGCGGAGCTCTGCTGAGAGGTCTCGACAAGCGTCTGACAGATAAGATAAACATTCCGTTCAGGGTATCCGAAGATCCGTTGCACGCTGTGGTCAGAGGTACCGGTGTTGCACTTAAGAATGTTGAAAAGTATCCTTTCCTGATGAGATAAGCGATTGCATGAATGAGAAGCCTGCTGAACTTCCTGCTCAGGTATAAAAACCTGATTATATTTTTCATACTGGAAGCAGTGGCTTTAGTAATGATCTCATCTTCTCATGATTATCATCAGTCTGTTACATTTGGCGCGGCCCGGAGTATTACAGGGTTCGTGGCCAAAAGGGTAGAGAACGGCCATTCGTATTTCAATCTCCGGCAGGTTAATGACGAGCTTGTCACGGAGAACCTGATGCTCAGACGCCGTATAGAAGACCTTGAGGCAGTGCCTCAGACAGGCTTAACCACAATAAAGGACACTCTCTCAGGAATTACATATAACTACCTGAGTGCACTGGTGATAAATAACTCAGTCAACAAGCAGAAGAATTTCATCACTCTTGACAAGGGCACCCGTCATGGGGTCACAACAGGCATGGGCGTTGCTTCATCCACCGGAGTGGTCGGGGTGGTGGTGGGAGTATCACGCAATTACTCAGTCGCCATGTCGCTGCTTAACACGGACTTCAAGCTCAGTGCCAGCATTGCACGAAATGATTATTTCGGTTCACTTGCCTGGGACGGCAGAAACCACCGGTATGCACAGTTGTCGGAAATACCCCACCATGTGGCTGTAACGGAGGGAGACACTATTGTGACAAGCGGATATTCGGCAATTTATCCTGCGGGACTTATGGTCGGCACTCTTACCGGCGATCAGAAGAGGGGTGGCGACTTTGTGACCCTGAAGGTCCTGCTCTCAGCCGATTTCAAGAAGCTGACCAACGTATACCTCATCGGGAACCTCACCAGAAATGAGAGGGAAACCCTTGAAAAGGAGGTTAAAAATGAATAGGTGGTTCACGTATCTGATTCCATTTGTAGTGCTCATCGTATTGCAGCTGCTGATATTCAATAATATACAGTTCAGTGGTTTCGTGAATCCGTATGTCTATGTGATGTTCATCCTGATTCTGCCGATGGCCATTCCTACATGGATACTTCTCCTCCTCTCTTTCATGACAGGAATTGTCATTGACATTTTTGCAGGCACTATGGGAGTGCATGCATTTGCAACTGTCATGGCAGGTTTCGCAAGGCCCTGGGTACTGTCACTCAATATCACTGCGGAGGCCTCCGAGCCGGAGATGTCACCCTCATCTCATACCAATGGCCTGCGCTGGTTCTTTATATATACCACTACCGTGGTGTTCATACATCATTTCTCCCTCTTCTTTGTAGAGGTCTTCGGCTTCACGAACTTCTTTCATACATTACTGCGGGTGCTGCTCAGCACAATGGTAACGACATTCTTTATTATCCTTTTTGACATCATCAGGCCACGAAGATGATCAGGCAGTCATGAAAGACCGTTATGCAAACAGGAAATATATTTTGATGGCCCTGGTCCTGGTCGCGGCTGCCATTCTTATCATCAGACTATTCTATATTCAGATCGTTGACAAGACTTACCGTGTCTCTGCAGCAAATAATGCACTGCGTTCCATCACGCAGTACCCTGCACGCGGGCTCATTTATGACCGTAACGGTGCCCTGATAGTATATAATCAGGCCGCTTATGACCTTCTGGTTATACCAATTCAGACAAGCGCTTTTGATACGGCGAGGTTCAACAGTATACTGGGTATCACCATTGAAGATTTCAGGGGCAGGATGAAGGCAGCCGTGAAGTACTCACGGCGTGCCCCATCAGTATTCATGAAAATGATCTCTTCAGAGACATACGGTACCCTGCAGGAAGAACTTTACAGGTTTCCGGGGTTTTATGTGCAGGCCAGAACACTTAGAAAATATACCGCTCCGGTCGGGGCGCACCTTCTGGGCTATGTCGGTGAAGTTGACGATAAGCTGATTGCCAGGAACAAGTATTACAGGTCAGGCGATTATATTGGCACCAGCGGGATTGAAAAGACTTATGAGGAGCAGCTGAGGGGAAGGAAGGGGGTCAATATACTACTTGTTGATGTCCATAATAATGTCAAGGGTTCCTATGCCGACGGCAGATTTGATACCACTGCAATACCGGGTACCAACCTCTGGTCCACTATCGATCTGGAGCTGCAGGAGTACGGTGAAAAACTGATGGTGAACAAGACCGGGTCAATTGTGGCTATTGAGCCTTCCACCGGGGAGATACTTGCTCTGGTATCGTCACCCTCGTATGATCCCTCCCTGCTTGTGGGCAGGATCAGATCTGACAATTTCTCACGACTACAGGCTGACACAGTCAAGCCACTCTTTGACAGGGCGCTGATGGCCTCATATCCTCCGGGTTCTACCTTCAAGATCATGAATGGCCTTATCGGCTTGCAGGAGGGTGTAATACAATCTTCAACGTTGTTCGGGTGCAGTAACGGGTACCACGCAGGACCTATCACGGTTGGGTGTCACACGCACAGCTCGCCGAATGACCTTCCCCACGCAGTAAGTATGTCATGCAACGCATGGTTTTGCAATGCCTTCAGGCGCACTCTTGAGAATCCGAAATATGCATCCGTGGGAGAATCATATGACCACTGGAGAGATTACCTTGTCGCCTGCGGCTTCGGAAACAAGCTCGGCATTGATCTCCCCAATGAACTCTCAGGGTTCATACCGGCACGGTCATACTATGACAGGTATTACGGCAAGGACAGATGGAAAGCATTGACAGTCATCTCACTGGCAATAGGTCAGGGAGAGATTGGCGCCACCCCGCTGCAGATGGCCAATATGGCTGCCGTAATAGCCAACAGAGGATCGTTTTATATACCTCACGTGATAAGGAAAATAGGGAATGACGGGACTCCTGCGCCGCTCTACACTCAGAAATATATAACCGGCATCTCTCCGGAGAACTTCGAACCGATAGTGGAGGGTATGGAGGGCGCCGTAAACGGAGGACCGGGGTCTACAGCCCGGGGTGCAAAACTCGACAGCATAATCATCTGCGGGAAGACAGGAACGGCACAGAACCCCCATGGTAAGGATCACTCAATATTCGTGGCCTTTGCGCCGAAAGACAACCCTCAGATAGCCATTGCCGTTTACGTTGAGAACGCCGGCTTTGGCTCCACCTTTGCCGCGCCTATTGCCAGCCTGCTGATAGAAAAGTACCTTACAGGCAAAATAAAGAGGGAATATCTTGAGGACTATGTTCTTAAACTTGTAATCAAGCCGGATGCAAAAGAATAGCAACATACTGAGCAGGCTCGACTGGGTTACAGTTATGCTGTGGGCCGTGATGATGATCATGGGGTGGCTGAATATTTATGCCGCGGTTTACAATGAGAATCATACAAGCATATTCGACCTGTCACAGCGGTATGGCAAGCAACTGACGTTTATTCTTGCCGCTTTGGTTCTCGCTGTATTTATCTTGGTGACAGACAACAAACTCTGGTTTTTCTTCGCATGGTTCATATACGGCTTTTTCCTTCTGCTCCTGTTGCTTGTACTGGTAGTGGGAAAGGAGATTAACGGAGCAAGGGCCTGGTTTGATTTTGGCCCGTTCGGCCTCCAGCCATCTGAATTTGCCAAGTTTGGTACGGGGCTTGCCCTTGCCTCATTTCTCAATGCACGAAGGCAGGCAAACGGTTTCAGGGTCATGGTTCCTGCCACAGCCATAATAATGGGTCCTGTAATGCTTATCGCCCTCCAGCCTGACATGGGGTCTGTGGTCACATATTTTGCCTTCTTCATTGTCCTCTTCCGTGAAGGGATGAGCCTTTATGTTTTTATTTCGGCTGTGCTGGCCGTTGTGCTGTTTCTCCTGACCCTGATCTTCGGAAATGTCCCTGTGGCAATCGGAATTATTGTTGTATCATTCATAATACTTATTGTTTTTTCAGGATTCCCGACCGCGCTGAAGGCGATGGCGGTGATGGCCGTCACTGGCGGCATCTCCTTCCTTCTGGGGCACTATCTTCTTGACGCCGGAACGGATATTATTATTGTCATGGCAGTCGTGCTGGCGGGAGTGGTTTACGGATGGTACACCTACCGGCATAAACTGAAAAATCCTGCTGTCATCTATGCCTTCCTCCTCTGCGGAATGCTCTATCTTTTTACGGTGGACTATGCTTTCCACGAAATACTCAAACCGCATCAGCAGGACAGGATCAATATTATGATGGGATTGGATTCTGACCCTTACGGGGAAGGCTATAACCTTAATCAGTCGCTGATTTCGATCGGCTCAGGAGGTTTTTCAGGCAAGGGTTACCTTAACGGCACACAGACCAAGTTCAAATTTGTGCCGGAACAAAGCACTGACTTCATCTTCTGTACCGTCGGGGAAGAATGGGGCTTCCTGGGATCAGCCCTTGTAATAGGACTGTTTGTCTGGTTACTGCTGAGGCTGCTGATACTTGCCGAAAGACAGCGGACACCTTTTATCCGTGCTTACGGATACAGTGTCTTTGCCCTGTTCCTGGTCCACTTTTTCGTTAACATAGGAATGACCATTGGCGTCATGCCTGTAATTGGCATTCCACTGCCTTTCTTCAGTTACGGCGGCAGCTCCCTGTGGGGATTCACCATACTCCTGTTTATCTTTATCAGGCTTGACGCGGGCAGAACAGAATACCTCGGATGATCAGAAGGGCATGCTGATACCCGGAGACAAGACTATCCCGAACTCTGTTTCGACATAGTTAATAAGCTGGGGAAAGAACTCCATAAAGTCCTCTTCAATCGGATAGTATTGTTTCTTCCATGTCCTCATGGCCCATCTTGTCTCTTTGGGCAGCGATGTCACGGAACTAAGTGTTTTCAGAACCCTCCTGATACCCGATATGGTCTGATAGGTCTCAAGCCAGTTGTCGATGATAAAAAAGGGCATCTTTTCGCGGACATTTTCAGGTAATATCTCGAAGTTATTCACCATGGCCCTGTAGAAGTTGTATGTCACACTCTCGAGGGGCCGCCTTGAATAAAGATCCCACTCCCTGGTGAGATAATGATCATAGATGATATCAACAATTACACCGGCATATTTCCTGTACTTGCCCGTGAAATGGAGTTTGCTGCGGTGCACTACCGGATGCCTGTCCGTGAAGTCATCGATGTGCCGATGCAGGATGATGCCCTTACGTATGCTTTCAGGATATTTCAGATAATCACGCCCTTTGACATAGTCGCCTATATAGTTCCCAATAATTATATTATCCGAGTCACCTGAGAGGTATATATGGGCAAGGACATTCATCCGGAAAAGTTACGATAAAGATTCTGTCAATAAACTGAGGTTTAAAATATTAAGGGAGATTTTAGTCAATAAAACCCCTTATATTTATTAACTTACATATTATCAAAATATTATGCCAATTACAAAGAAAGAATTATACTGACTTATATCACATCTAAATTCAGTTACAAATTATAAATTTGCCGAATACTGATGACCCCGTTAACCGACAAAATTTAAAAATTAACAATAATTTAACCAGGAGGTTTTATGTTAAAAAGGAATGTGATCATTATCGGAGCTGCCGGAAGGGATTTCCACAACTTCAATACTTACTTCCGTGATAATGAGCTTTACAATGTTGTAGCTTTCACGGCTGCCCAGATACCGGATATCGACGGCAGAAAATATCCTGTCGAGCTGGCAGGCAAGCTTTATCCATCAGGCATCCCGATCTATTCGGAGAATGACCTGCCGAAGCTTATTAAAGATCTTAAAGTTGTTGACTGTGTCTTCGCTTACAGCGATGTCCCCTATCAGAGGGTGATGGCAGTGAGTGCCGTTGTCAATGCTGCAGGAGCCAATTTCATCCTCCTTGGATGGAGAGAGACCATGGTGAAAAGCACCAAGCCGGTCATTGCTGTCGGAGCTATCCGGACAGGGTGCGGCAAGAGCCAGACATCGAGAAGGGTCATTGAACTGCTTATGAAAAAGGGTTTAAAGGTCGTGGCAGTACGCCACCCGATGCCTTACGGCAACCTTGTGGAACAGAAGGTTCAGCGCTTTGCCGTTGTCTCTGATCTCGAGAAGCACAAATGCACTGTCGAGGAGATGGAAGAGTACGAACCCCATGTAGTCCGCGGTAATGTCATTTATGCCGGGGTTGATTATGAAGCTATTCTGAGGGCTGCGGAGAATGATCCGGCAGGCTGTGATGTGGTGTTGTGGGATGGCGGCAACAACGACTTCCCGTTCTATAACCCGGACCTGATGATCACGGTTACGGATCCTCACCGTGCGGGACACGAACTGAGGTATTACCCGGGTGAAGTAACCCTCCGCCTTGCTGACGTGGTTGTGATCAACAAGATGGACAGTGCAGCTCCTGAAGACATACAGACAGTCCGTGAGAGCATTGAAAAAGTTGCACCGAACGCAATTGTCATTGACGGCGCCTCACCTATAAAGGTTGATGATCCGTCTGTAATAAAAGGCAAACGCGTACTGGTTGTAGAGGATGGCCCCACACTCACACACGGTGAGATGAAGATAGGTGCCGGAGTAGTCGCTGCACGTAAGTTTGGCGCTGCCGAGCTGGTTGATCCGAGACCATTCACCGTAGGCAGGCTCACTGAAACCTTCGAGAAATATCCCAATATCGGCACTCTTCTGCCGGCAATGGGTTATGGAGAGCAGCAGCTGAAGGACCTGGAGACCACCATCAATAAAACCGATTGTGATACAGTCATAATAGCCACTCCGATAGATCTTAACAGGATCATCAAAATCAAAAAGCCCAACACAAGGGTTTACTATGATCTGCAGGAGATTGGAAGTCCAAACCTTGAAGAGGTGATAGATGATTTCGTGAAAAAACATAATCTCTAGATAAAAAGATCCCCTCCGACAGAGGGGATTTTTTTTGGACCTTCAGACCTGAGACCTTCAGACTTTCAGACATTATGGACTACAAGGGCTTGAAGAGACCGTCCATATCCGCCCCTGCAAATCCTGCATCATAGAGATATTTCGGTACCTTGTTGAGAGACCTGATCTGCTTTTTAGACAGAAGGGGATAATGTCTTACCTTATAAGTATAATCTCCGATAAATTCCAGGTCTTCATTTGTTGTTTCCCAGTTTCGGTCGTCAAACCGCGACAGATCCATTGCCCTTGAATAGCCCCTGAGTGTCTTTTCTGAATTAAGATTGTAATACACTTCGAAATATGACATCGCCAGCTCACGCAGTGAACGGTACACCGGCTCACGGAACCGAAGCACCGTAGTGTTTGATTTTGCTATGGCGCCCCAGCAGTTTCCTTCGCGGAAGACAGCTATGATATGGTCGTCATCGTTATCTGCAGTCAGGTCGACGATCAGCGGTGGGTATCCCAGCCGTCGCAGGGCTGATGCAGCAAACATCCCTCCGTCCATGCAGTGCGCCATACGCTCCTTCATCACCAATAATGGTGAGAGAGTCCGTTTTGTGGTGTTGTAAGGAATAGAGTCCAGGTACTCCTGGATTTTGATCGGAGAACTCAACGGTTTCATCAACCGGTCTAAGTTCCTTCAGCAATTTATGCATTCATCTTTCACTTCTGCCTCTTGCCCATTGGCTATTGCCTGTCCTCGGGCTTCATCTGCGGAAAGAACAGCACATCCTGTATGGAAGGCTGGTTGGTCATGAACATTGCCAGCCTGTCGATGCCGATGCCCATCCCTGATGTGGGAGGCATACCATATTCAAGCGCTCTTACAAAATCCATATCGATGAACATCGCCTCATCATCACCTTTTTCTGACAGGCGAAGCTGCTCCTGGAACCGTTCCAGCTGATCGATGGGGTCATTCAACTCGGAGTAGGCGTTGGCCAGCTCCTTACCGTTGACCATCAGCTCAAAACGCTCGGTGAGCCCTTCCTTGCTTCTGTGCTTCTTGGTAAGTGGTGATGTTTCCTGCGGGTAATCGATTATAAATGTTGGCTGAATGAAGTTATGTTCGCACTTCTCCCCGAAGATCAGATCGATCAGTTTCCCCGTTCCCATTGACGGCGAGTGGCCTATGCCCAGCCTGTCACATTCTTTTCGCAGGTCATCCTCGCTCATTCCAGTGATGTCAATGCCGGCATATTCCTTTATGGCATCAGTCATGGATATCCGCCTGTAAGGTGCCGCATAGTCAATTATCTTATCTCCCAGGGGGACTTTAGTAGTCGCATAAAGATCCATCGCCACCTTTTCCATTATTTCCTCGGTGAACTTCATCATCCAGTTATAGTCTTTATAGGCGACATATATCTCCATCACCGTGAACTCGGGATTATGAGTACGGTCCATCCCCTCATTGCGGAAGTCTTTTGAGAACTCATAAACGCCGTCATAACCCCCCACTATAAGTCTCTTCAGATAGAGCTCATTGGCGATACGGAGGTAAAGAGGTATATCAAGTGCGTTATGATGCGTAATGAACGGCCTTGCTGCGGCGCCGCCGGGGATAGGCTGCAGCACCGGCGTCTCCACCTCAAGAAAGCCGTGTTTATCAAAGAGCTCCCGCATCGACCTTACTATCTGTGTTCGTTTGCGGAAGGTCTCGCGCACATCAGGATTGATGATAAGATCAACGTAACGCTGGCGGTAACGCATTTCAGGATCAGTGACGGCATCATAAAGAACTCCATCCTTCTCTTTTACTATGGGTAGCGGGCGAAGGGACTTGCTCAGAAGGGTCAGCTCCTTAACGTGCACCGTTATCTCACCCATCTGTGTTCTGAAAACAAATCCTTTAATCCCTATGATATCACCTATGTCAAGCAGTTTTTTGAAGAGAGTATTGTATAAGATTTTATCTTCCCCGGGACACAGGTCGTCGCGCCGCACATAGAACTGTATGCGGCCTGAAGAATCCATCAGCTCTGCAAAAGAAGCGTTTCCCATGATCCGGCGCGACATCAGACGTCCTGCCAGGCATACTTCCTGATAATTGTTCTCTTCATCCCTGAAGCCGGCAAGTATTTCAGTGGCTGTTATATTTACCGGATACATTGCTGCCGGGTATGGATCGATGCCAAGCTTTCTTATCTCTTCAAGCGATTGTCTGCGAACCTGTTCCTGTTCGCTGATGTGGGGAGTGGTCATGCTGGTTTAAAATTTGTGCAAAGGTAATATTCGTAAGGCATTAGGCAACAGTGTCATCCCTGACCATGTAAGAAATACCTAATTCATTTGTTCTCTGAGCTCAGAGCTATAACTCTCTCCCGGAAGAGCCTGTGAAGTTTCATTGTGATTTCACCCGGGGTGCCGTTACCGATTGTCTGGTCACCGATCCGGATGACAGGAACAACTTCACCTGATGTGTTTGTGATAAAAGCTTCGTTCATATACGGAATCATATCTGCAGACTGAGCCTCCTCAACCATCTTTATGCCGTTTTCTGCCGCTATTGAGATAACGTTCTTGCGCGTAATGCCTGAAAGAATACGGTTTGACTCCGGATGCGTAAAGAGAGTATCGCCCCGGACAAAGAAAATGTTGGAATGTGCACCCTCGGTAACAAAACCGTCACGGATAAAACATACCTCTGCAAAACCCTTGTCATGTGCTTCCTGATACGGCAGTATATTGGCCAGCAGGGCTGTCGACTTAATATCACAGCGGTTCCAGCGGGGATCAGTCACGGGGAAGATGGCTATACCTCTCTCCCAGAGCAGCGTGTCAATGCTTTGCCTGCGAACATAAAGATAGACGGTCGGTGTCACGGGAGGATCAGGAAAAGCGTGGTTGCGCGGTGCGGCCCCCCTGGTAATCTGGATGTATACAATCGAGCATCCGTCGCCAAGATTATTTTCATTAATCAGCTTCTCAGCAATTTCAGGCATACTGTCAATATCGTGCCAGATGATCCTGGTCTCATTAAGGCTGCGGCGCAAACGGTTCATATGGCCCTCCATATCGAAGAAGTACCCGCCGTACCATCTCACTACCTCATACACACTGTCGCCAAAGAGAAAGCCGCGGTCGTCAGGACTGATCACAGCCTGTTCGCGGGGAACATATTTTCCGTTCAAATAAACAGTTTCCATAGTATTCAGAATTTCAATTTACCAAGTTCATCCAGTTGGCTGGCTGTAAGTCCTTCGGGCTCAACTCCGGCCGAGCGGCATAAGAAATATACCGAGGCACATTTAGCCATGATATCAATCAGGTCAAAGGTTTCAGAAGGAGTCTTGCCAATGGCGAAGACCCCATGCTTTTCCCAGATAGCTATGTCATGCTTTTCAAGAGCACTGACAGTTGCTTCACCTATGGCTGTTGTTCCCGGTAAAACATACGGGACAAATCCTGCCCCTGCAGGTACAAATACTTTCGTTTCGGGGTGCATCCCCCAGAGCACCCTGTTCAGCTGATCCTCTTTGCAGAGTTCTTTGATATGAGTCAGTGCAATCAGCTCGGTGACATGGGTATGCATCACAACGCGCTGCTCTGTTTTCCTTCTTGCAATCATGGAATGGATCTCCAGGTGCGTTGACAGTTCGCTGGTCGGACGCAACGGCGTTTCGCTTTCCGGTGACAGGATATGATATCCGGCGCCGTCATCGCTCAGCCTGATGACAAGCATATTGTCCATTGGCCTGGCGGCCACATCACGCATCCTGGTGTTCTTTCCAGTGACAAGAAAGAAATGACCCCCGATTTCCTGAAAGCTTTTTGTGAGCGGGATAAGCAGTTCGTTATGTGTGGATAAGGATTCGGCAATATCCTCAGCCTCCATCCTTACCGAAATATTTCCTGCATTGCGTTCAGCCCAGCCACGCTGCCAGAGAAAGCCTGCCACCTGAGCTGTCTCATCAATCATATTTCTGGCGGCTTCACTAAGAAAAACTGACACTTTTAGATGTTTAACTTCCTGATCAAAGATAACTTTTTCGTTTGTAATCTTTGTCTTTGCTTGTACAGGTTAATTTCAGGAATTTTAGTAAATTGCATTGTCAGTCAGTCAATCAATTGCTGCAATACATGCTTTTATCCGGGAGCCCGATAATTAAATTACTCGGCCATGAATGGAAGGAAAAGTTAAGGTCGCCATTCTGGCAGAAAAGCATCTGGCTCAATATACTGCTGGGGCTGATGAATCTGTACCTCCTCTTCGTCGGAGCCATGATGGGCTATTTTGCAGATGAGCTGATCGGGGTGGTATATAAGGATACCAGTATTATAAATGCTTTTGCCAGGATATTATTCTATTATTTTATCATCGAGCTGATGCTGCGCTTCTTACTGCAGAAGACTCCCGTGATTTCAATACTGCCGTATCTTACCCTGCCGATAAAAAAAAGGACTCTTCTTAATTATCCCCTATTAAAGACAGTTCCTTCTTATTTTAATATCCTGACAGTACTGCTTACGTTTCCTTTTATTATTAAGGTTGTCTCCCCTGCCAGTCCGGTTGTCGCCTCACTTTCATGGTGCCTTGTAATTTTATCTCTTGTCATTATAAATAATTTTATCTGCTTCTCCCTTAAAAAGTATCTTGTCAAGCGGCCGCTGATCATCTTTCTCATACTGACAGCCATTGCTTCGCTTTTCTATCTTGAAATCACAGGAAAGGTTATGCTCTCATCTGTTTTCGGGAATGCATTTCTGTATATCACCAACAGGCCCATCATGACTGTCATGCCTGTTTTACTGGCTGTACTTTCATATCTCCTTGCTTATGCCGTGCTTAAGAGAAACTCCTACATCGAAGAAGAGAAAATAATGAGCAGGAGGCGCTCCGTTGACTTATCCTTTCTTTCACGGTATGGTGAGACAGGAAGCCTGATCCGCAATGAACTCAGGTTAATTTTGAGAAACAAGCGCCCGAGAACAACCGCTATTATAGGGTTGCTATTCATGCTATACGGGTTATTATTTGTTGATAATCCGTTAAAGGATAGCCAGCTCTTTTTGATTTTTCTCGGGTTTTTTCTGACAGGCATAATGTCATTGAATTACGGACAGTTTATTTTCATGTGGGAGAGCTCCTTCTTTGACGCAATACTTGCAAATAAAATATCTGCCCTCGGTTACCTGAAGGCAAAGTGGATACTCTTCGCTGCGATGAACCTCGTTAATTTCATTTTGTGCCTGCCTTACGGTTTTCTCCTGTCAGACCTGTGGCTTATCAGTATCTCTCTTTTTATTTATAACACCGGAATAACTTCAATCATCATGCTGCTTTTCGGCACCTTGTACAGATCACCGATCGATATCGGCAAGTCTACATTCATGAACTACGAGGGAACAAATGCTTTTCAGTTTCTCATGGTAATGGTTTTATTTGCTATACCATGCCTGATAGTGCTGATCTTTAAGACTATGGGAATTGCTCAGTATTGTTATTATGCCTTTATTATTCTTGGTGTGGCCGGGATAATTTTCAATGATTACCTGCTGAAATTTACAGCCCGGATCTTATTGAAGAACAAATACAAAATGGCTTCGGGCTTCAGAAAAAAATAATCCTATGATAGAGCTTCACAATATCAGGAAATGTTATGATAAAAAGACAGCCCTGGCGATAGATAACCTGGTCATAAGACCGAGGGAATGCGCCGGCCTCGTGGGAAATAACGGCGCAGGCAAGACAACTATGCTCAGCCTGATACTCGATCTGATAAAACCTGACGAAGGGTACATAACATCAAAGGGGGTAAGGGTTTCAGAGACTGACGACTGGAAGAATTACACGGGATCTTACCTTAACGAGGGTTTTCTCATACCTTTTCTGACTCCGATGGAATATTTTGAATTTATTGCAGGGCTGCATGGCCTTAACATGGAGGATGTGACCGCTTTCCTCGGCTCAAACAAAGGGTTCTATAATGAAGACATCACTGCCAAGAAATATATCAGGGAACTCTCCTCGGGGAATAAGAACAAGATTGGAATACTCGCTTCCATGCTCTGGAGACCTGAGGTGCTGTTGCTTGATGAACCCTTCGCAAACCTGGACCCCACCTCGCAGTCGTGGTTAAAGTTCAAGCTGCGGGAGCTGAACTCAGATGGGGTGACAATGGTGATCTCGAGCCACGACCTCAACCATATTTCCGAAATCAGCACCAGGGTACTGCT
The DNA here is from genome assembly GCA_963780735.1 of uncultured Bacteroidales bacterium. Lineage (GTDB taxonomy): Bacteria > Bacteroidota > Bacteroidia > Bacteroidales > VadinHA17 > SR-FBR-E99. Next base: position 569,916 of record CAWADB010000006.1, on the reverse strand, counting down.
GCTTGAAGAAGGCTCGCTGATCAAGGACAAAACAACCGGCGAGGATACCCTGGAGGAACTGGAATCCTATTTTAAGGTACGGTAAGGAGTTAAGGTATAAGGGTCTGAGGTCTGAGGGTCTGAAGTCATAAATCTTTCCCCTTTTGCCGTTCGGCTTTCGCATTGTGACTTTTGTCTTCTCCTCATTAATTCCTTACCTTTGCCTGTTATTTAAATCAGGGCAGGAACAGGGTATGTCAGGTAGCAGGAGATTGCCATCATGGCTCAGGATGCAGCGGGCAAGCGGGGAGACCTACACCATGGTGAAACGCATGGTTGAGGATAATCACCTTCATACGATATGTACCAGCGGCAACTGCCCCAACATCGGTGAGTGCTGGAATGCCGGCACAGCCACCCTGATGATTCTGGGGGATATATGCACCCGCTCATGCAAATTCTGCGGCACCACCAGCGGCAAGCCTCTTCCGCCCGACGAAGGCGAACCTGACAGGGTGGCACAGGCGGTGAAGACGATGGGACTAAAACACTGCGTCATAACTTCTGTTGACCGCGACGACCTGCCCGACGGAGGAGCACAGCACTGGGCTGACACCATCCGAAGGATCAGGGAGGTCAACCCGGGAGTGACCATAGAGACGCTGATACCCGACTTCCGGGGAAGCATTTCAGGTATTGACATGGTGATCGATGCCGGGCCGGATGTCATTTCTCACAACATCGAAACCGTAAGGCGGCTGACGCCACTGATAAGATCAGTTGCAAAGTATGACGTGAGTCTCAGCGTTCTGAGGCACGTAGCTTCCACGGGCACTGTGGCCAAGTCGGGACTGATGCTTGGACTGGGTGAGAGTGAAGAGGATGTGATCGAAGCCTTGCATGACCTTTATGCAACCGGTTGCAGTATTGTGACGATAGGGCAATACCTGGCACCTACTCTGAGTCACATTCCTGTGGCAGAATATATTACGCCTGAGAAGTTCAACGACTACAGAAGGAAAGGGCTGGAGATCGGTTTCAGATTTGTTGAGAGCAGTCCTCTTGTGAGAAGCTCTTTTCATGCCGAAAAACATGCCACGGACCCCATGCCCCATGCACAAGTCATTTACGATGATCTGGGCTTCAGGGACTACAAGGAGACCTGGGATTACCAGGAACAGTTCTTCAATGTAAAGGTCAAAGAGAAAGGCGACATGAAGGCCGGCGTGAACGGCGGCCAAAACAGAACCCCTGACCGCCTCATCTTTGTTGAACATAATCATGTTTATACCCTCGGCAAGAGCGGATCAGAGCAGAACATGCTGCTGGACTATATCCAGCTGCAGGCTCATGATGCGTCATTCTACCATATTGACAGGGGCGGAGACATAACATATCACGGTCCGGGCCAGCTGGTCGGATACCCGATATTCGACCTCGAAGTCATGAAGGTGGGTCTGAAGGAATACATACACCTCCTGGAAGATGCAGTTATAAGGTGTATCTCACGGTTCGGCATCACGGGCGGGCGCCTTGAGGGTGCCACAGGTGTCTGGATTGACCCCGGCAGCGCCAGGGCCAGGAAAATTTGTGCCATAGGCGTCAGGGCATCGAGGTACGTGACAATGCACGGCTTTGCTCTCAACGTCAGCACCGACCTCTCTTATTTTAATCATATTAACCCCTGCGGCTTCACCGATAAAGGAGTGACGAGCATTGCAAAGGAAACGGGCAGGAGCGTGAGTATGATCGAAGTTAAAGAGATCCTGAAAAACACAATGAGGGAGGTCTTCGGATATGAATATTATTAAAATAAAATATAATGGAAAAAAAGTGGCTCTTGAGAGAAGGGGGCGGCGAGTCTGTTGTCACGGCCCTGGCGACAGAGATGGCGGTGCCTGCCGCTATCGCCAACCTCATGGTGCAGCGTGGCATCACGAGCAAAAAACAGGCTGAAGAATTCTTTAACCCATCACTGAAAACCCTGCATGACCCTTTCCTGATGAAAGACATGAACAGGGCCGTTGACCGTATCTCCACTGCAATAGCACGCAATGAGAAGATACTTGTCTACGGCGACTATGACGTTGACGGCACCACTTCGGTTGCCATGATGTATGCATTCCTCCGTGAGAGGCATACGAGCCTCGATTATTATATTCCTGACAGATACCATGAGGGCTACGGCCTTTCACTGAAGGGGGTCGATTATGCTGCAGAGACCGGCTGCCGCCTCATCGTGGCACTCGACTGCGGAATAAAAGCGGTGGAAAAGGTGAAGTATGCACGCTCGAAAGGTATTGACATCATCATCTGTGATCACCACCTTCCGGGAGACGAGATACCTGATGCAACGGCAGTGCTTGATCCAAAGCAGCCAGGGTGCAGTTATCCCTATAAGGAGCTGTCGGGTTGCGGTGTCGGATTTAAACTGATACAGGCTTATTGCCAGCTGCAGAAGATACCCTTCGAAAAGATTATACCATACCTTGACCTGGTGGCTGTCAGCATATGCTCTGACATTGTGCCGATGACCGGAGAGAACAGGACTCTTGCCTTTTTCGGACTGAAACAACTGAACGAGGCGCCCCGCCTCGGGTTCCAGAAGATCATAGAGAAGGCAAAGATACGCATGCCGCTTGCTGTGGAAGATGTCGTTTTTCGCATAGGACCGCGCATCAACGCTGCCGGGCGCATGGAGTCAGGAAGCAAGGCTGTGGAGCTGCTGGTATCACAGGATTCGGATCTGGCCGTTGCCATCTGTGATGACATAGACCACAGCAACGATGACAGAAGAAAGAAGGACAACGAGATAACCACGGAGGCGCGCCGAATGGTCAGTGAAGACAACCGTATGAATAACGCCCGCACCACCGTGCTGTTCCACCAGGGATGGCACAAAGGTGTTATAGGGATCGTTGCTTCAAGGCTGATAGAGACCTATTATCGTCCGACGGTCATCCTGACTGAATCTAAGGATGGCTTTGCAACGGGGTCGGCACGAAGTGTACCCGGCTATGATCTTTACCAGGCCATCGAGTCATGCTCTGACCTGCTCGAGAGCTTCGGGGGCCACATGTTCGCCGCTGGACTGACACTTAAACAGGAAAACCTTCAGGAATTCCGTGAACGGTTCGAGAAATTTGTCAGCGACACCATCAGGGAAGAGCACCTCGTGCCTTCAGTGAACATTGATGCTGAGGTACTTATCGAAGATGTGGGGATTGACATGTACCGTTACCTGGAGCGTTTCCAGCCTTTTGGTCCCGAGAATATGGCACCGGTGTTTGCATCGCGCAGGGTAAAGACCATGTCATGCCAGCCTGTCGGTAACAACGGCACGCATCTCAAGCTGAGTTTTGCACGCCAGAATGCGGAGCCGATTGGTGCCATTGCATTCGGACAGTCTGACACAATAGAAATCTTCAGGGAATGCGGAGGCGTGGTTGATATAGCATATTCAGTCGAACTCAATGTGTTCAGGGGCAAGAGCACGGTGCAGCTCAATATTAAAGATATAAAAGCTTAGAACAGGCAGGCATTAGGCAGTAGGCATTAGGCAGTAGTGTTGACAAAACCATGTGACTCCACCCACTATTGCCTATTGCCTAATATCTATTGCCTTTTTTTAAGAAATACTTGACTTTTATCTGAATCAGGCGTAATTTAGTTGTGTAATTATGTCTCGTGATGCTGCGGTGGAATGCGGTATTATTGTTGTCTTTTATAGCGGCTGCCCTTTTGCGGGCCGGTGAACCTGTCTATGTGCCTCACGGAGCCGCTGAAATGGGCGTCTCTTTTGCTTCGTCAGCATCCTCAGGGCACTGGAGCTGTTTTCATAACCAGGCGCTGATGACATCACGCCCGGGTACAAGCGTTGCATTAGCCCTCGAGACACGCTTCATGATGACACCGTTATCATCAAAAGCTGTCAGCTGCATTATGGCAGGTAAGTCTGTACCGCTTGGGCTCATCATTACGCACTATGGTAACGGTGACTATTATCGCATATTCACAGGAATAGGCAGTGCTGTCACCCTGACAAAGGGCGTCTCACTGGGAGTACAGGTTGATTATATCACGGAAAGGAGTATTGGTGATTACAGGGATGTGTCGCATCTCACCTTTGAGACGGGGATGACAGTTCTACTGTCGTCGTCGCTGACCCTGGGGCTCCATGTATTTAATCCGCTGGCACCCATCAACGAGCTTCCGTCATCTATTAATGCCGGCATAGAATGGAAGCATACGGAAGATCTTTTCGTGGTCATTGAGACCGGTAAGGTCACCGGCGAACCGCTGTCCGTTCAGGGCGGGATCAGCTGGAAGGTTCTCGAAAAGCTGACCCTGAGAACAGGTTATATGAGCTTCCCGTCATCCTTCTCTTTTGGAATGGGCTATAAACTTGGCTCGCTGCAGACTGATGCAGGATTTCTTATAAACAGTTTAACGGGAGTAACTTCCTCTGTATCATTTATATGGAACATAAGAGGAAAATAGGGTGTTTCCCTTTCATCCTTCTCTTTCTTACTCTTGTGACCTCCTCAGCACAATCTCAGAAGGAGGCATCAGGTATCACAGACGCTGTTGCCGGGATCATGTCACTGACAGATGAATATGAGGCCTCCTTTCTACTTGAGCGATTGTCTGAGATTGAAGAGAGACCGGCAGCCATAAACACAGGTGATGAAGAGGAGATAGCACGGCTCTTTTTCCTTACGGAGTTCCAGGTCAAGGTGCTGGCAGATTATGTGAAAAGCAAAGGTGATATTGTCTCATTGTATGAATTGGCACTGCTCCCCGCTTTTGACCGGGAAACCGTAATGCTTATGGCGCCTTACATCACCCTGGAACCATCGGGCAGAAAAGGTGGTTATAAGTACGGCAAAACCACTGTCATTATGACGGCAAGCACACGCTTCGCCACAGAAGACAATACTGCAAGGGGCATCAGGTCACTGGTACGTTTCAGGCATGAGGGACAGACACTCAGCTATGGTGTGACTGCAGAGAATGATCCGGGTGAACCATTCACTTTTGACGGAGCAGCCGGGCCGGATTTTCTCTCGGGCCATCTTATGTATAAGGGCCGGAGGTTCATTGATCATATTATTATTGGAGATTTCTTCCTGCGGTTCGGTGAGGGTCTTGTGTTCAACAGCGGCTCGTTTCAGGGATCATGGCTGAGCTCACCGTCGTTTATGACTGGCAGGAGCGCCATGTCACCGTACACCTCTTCGGAGGAGAACAATTTTTTCAGAGGCGTGAGCTGTCTTCTGGGGAGCACAGCAAAAGGTGTTACGATCTTTGCCTCTTCCAACACGATTGATGCACGCCCGCTCTTTGACGACGACAGTAATACCGTGGCCGTGTCCAACCTGGTCAAAGGAGGCCTCCACGACACTCCTTCGGCACGCGAGGCGCGCAACAGCCTGGTTGAATCCATGGCAGGGGTGCACCTTTCATGGGGTACAGATAAGATAAGAGCCGGGGTTACATCCGCATTAACATGGTTCTCCCTCGAGTTTCAGCCTGACACCATGAAAGCGGAGAATATAAATGCCTTCACCGGAGACCGCCTGCTGAATGTGGCTGCTGACTTCAAGGCAGGAACCGGTCCTTTGCTGTTTTTCGCAGAGGCGGGATTTAGTTTTCCAGGCTCATGGGCTGCCACCGGAGGCATAAGAGCCAGACCTTCCGACAGGATTACATTCAACATCCTTGCACGTCATTTATCCCCGGGCTATCATGCGTTCCATTCCGGAGCTTTCAGTGCATCGACAGCTGCCACAAACGAAACAGGCCTGGCTGCCTCCTTGCACCTGGAGGTCGCCCGCCATCTCTTTGTCAGTGCCGGCGCTGATCATTACCGTGTGCCGTGGCCGCGGTACCGCTCCTCTTCTCCTGCCTATGGCAACCGGGCAGAGATTAAGTGTGAATACCTTCCGCGCAGCGATCTTTCATTGAGGCTGACGTACACTTCAGCAGGACGGGAGTATGACCTGGAAAATAAATCCGGCATCTCGCTTTCGGAAACCAGGAACAGAAGGTTGCTGGCCTTTACCTTCTCGTGCTCCCCGGTTGAAAACATCACTCTCACTACACGTGTCTCCGCAAGTCATATCATCCCTTCCGGAGAAAAAGGGTTCCTGCTGTGTCAGGATATCTCGTATTCTTTTCAAACCGTTCCGCTGAGGTTGTGGTTCAGGTACGCATTGTGCTCAAGTGACGGCTATGACAGCCGTCTCTATGCCTGGGAGAACGACCTCCTTCATTCATTTAGCGTCCCCGCAATGTACGGTGAGTGCAGCCGGGCGTTTGTGATGATCTCGTGGAAACCTGTCGAAAAAATAGAACTAAGAGCTAAATATGCCGTTACAGCATCAAAGGTTGAGTTTGTAAAAGAGATAAAGCAGGAGGTGAGGGTGCAGTGCCAGATAATGTTTTAAGAGGCAATAGGCAGTAGGCAGTAGTCAATAGTGTTAAATACAGATAAAAATGAAAAGTTTTAGAGAATTAATTGTATGGCAGAAAGGTATCAATATGGTTATCCGGATATATGAGAGAATAAAAAGGATTTCCCAAAGAAGAGATTTTTGGACTGAAGCTACAAATCAGAAGGTGCGCTGTTTCAATACCTTCCAATATTGCAGAGGGTTATGGACGTCAGCATACATTAGAGTATATAAGATTTCTGCAGATTGCCCGAGGCTCACTTAATGAGTTGGTTACCCAGCTCGAGATTGCTGAGAGCCTGGGTTACCTAAGTGAGATCAATAGTGATTTGAGTGAATGTGATGAGCTGGGTAAAATGCTAAACAGCCTTATTAACAAACTCTCCTCAAGCCCACTTAAAAAATAACCACTACTGCCTACTGCCTATTGCCTGATTATCAATTTGTTTTGAACTTATACTTTACAGCCCCCAGCTCCTCATTAGCTTGAACAATCTTCTTCTTAAGTCCGTCCTTGTACGCAATAAGTTTTTCCATGACTGCCGTGTCGCCGGTGGCGATCATCTGCGCCGCCAGAATACCTGCGTTGAGTGCGCCGTCAATGGCTACGGTGGCAACGGGTATTCCGGGAGGCATCTGCACAATCGCCAGAAGTGAGTCCATACCGTCAAGCGAGGCTTTAACCGGTACACCTATCACAGGTATAGGAGTCATGGCGGCTATGACGCCCGGCAGATGAGCAGCCATGCCGGCGCCGGCGATGATCACCTTTATTCCACGTCCGGCAGCGCCGTGGGCAAACTTCTCAACCTCATCAGGGGTGCGGTGGGCCGAGAGAGCGTTCATCTCGAAGGGAATACCAATGCTGTCAAGAAACTCCGCTGCCTTCTCCATCACCTTCAGGTCGGAAGTGCTTCCCATTATTATGCTTACAACTGGGTTCATATGCTCTTTTTTAATGTTACTGTGATACTTAGGCAAATTTAAACTTTAAATTTATAATTTTGCATCATCAACCACCTGCACTATGAATGAGATAAAAGTCCTTGACAGAGAGTTTTCGGTTTATATTACCGAAGATGAGATACAGAGCCGGATCACTGCCCTGGCGGAGAAGCTCAACGAAGACCTGAAAGGTCATGATGTTCTCTTCTTTGGAATACTCAACGGAGCCTTCCTGTTCGCCGCCGACCTCTTCAGGCAGGTAAACCTTAATGCACAGATTTCATTCATCAAACTTGCATCGTATGAAGGTACAGGGAGCACCGGCAAGATCAAGGAGCTGATAGGATGGAATGAGGATATAACCGGCAAGACTGTCGTTGTCATTGAGGATATCATCGATACCGGCAGTACCATGGAAAGGATCATCGGCGAGCTCACCCTGCGAAAAGCCAAAGACGTCAAAATATGTACGCTCCTCTTTAAACCTGAGGCTTATACCCGGGATATCCCCATCGATTATATAGGGTTTGAAATTCCAAACAATTTTGTTGTGGGGTACGGCCTTGACTATGACGGCTATGGCCGCAATCTGAAATCAATTTACAAAATCATTAAATAGTAATTAAATGATCAATGTTCTTATGTTCGGCCCTCCCGGATCAGGGAAGGGAACACAGTCGGTGACCCTTGCTGAGAAGTATAACCTTCTCCACCTGTCAACCGGAGACATGCTAAGGGCCGAGCTGGCTGCCGGCACCGAGCTGGGCAAGAAGATGGCGGCTATAATGGCTGCAGGCGAGCTGGTGCCCGATGATGTGGTGATAGCCATGATAGCGCAAAAGATCGATGCCACAACAGGTAAAGCGGGCTTTATCTTTGACGGATTCCCGCGAACGGTTGAACAGGCCGATGCGCTTCAGGAGATGCTTAAGGAGCGCGGCATGAAGATAGATCTGATGCTCGTCCTGGAAGTAAACGACATTGAACTGATGGACCGCATGAAGAAAAGGGCTTTGGTATCAGGAAGGGCTGATGATGCTGACGAAGCAGTCATAAACAACCGCATTGCCGTTTACCAGGCCAAAACCGAACCGGTGATAGACTTCGGCCGCAGGGCAGGCGTCTCACGCATGGTTGACGGGGTAGGAACCATCGATGACATCTTCGCCAGGCTCTGCAGACAGGTTGAAACAATAATCTGACGGATGGCAGAGACAAACTTCGTTGACTATGTAAAGATTTTCGGACGATCGGGAAAGGGCGGAGCCGGCTCGACACACCTGCGACGGGAAAAATTTCAACCAAAAGGCGGACCTGACGGCGGCGACGGCGGAAGAGGTGGAGACGTAATCCTGAGAGGTGACTCACAGCTCTGGACCCTGCTGCACCTCAAGTTCAGAAAACATATCTTCGCCGGTCACGGAGGGGTGGGTTCCTCGAATAATAAATCGGGTGCCGACGGAGAGGATGTAATCATAAATGTGCCCCTTGGAACAATAGCAAAAGACGCCGAGACAGAAAATGTTCTGTTTGAGATAACCCATGACGGCGAAGAGAAGATTCTTGTCAAGGGAGGCCGCGGAGGACAGGGCAATACCCATTTCAAGTCATCAACCTTTCAGACACCGCGCTTCGCTCAGCCCGGCGAGCCGTCCATTGAGGGCTGGTACATTCTGGAACTGAAGGTTCTCGCTGATGTCGGCCTCGTAGGTTTTCCAAATGCCGGCAAGTCGACGTTGCTTTCGGTGGTCAGCGCCGCCCGCCCCAGGATAGATAACTATCCTTTCACTACCCTTACCCCCAACCTGGGCATTGTTAGTTACCGAAATGACAAATCTTTTGTCATGGCTGATATCCCGGGTATCATTGAAGGCGCCGCCGAGGGCAAAGGCCTTGGCCTGAGGTTCCTCAGGCATATTGAACGTAACTCGGTGCTCCTCTTTATGATCCCCTCAGACAGCGACGACGTGAACAGGGAATACCAGATCCTTGTTGAAGAGCTCAGAAAATACAACCCCGAGCTGCTCGATAAACCAAGGGTGATGGCAATATCCAAATGTGATCTTATTGATGAAGAGCTTAAGGATGGTATAAGACCCGGATTGCCTGACAACATCCCGGTTGTGTTCATTTCATCGATAAACGGTACCGGTATTGCCAGCCTCAAGGATTTCCTCTGGAGAGCCATAAACAACTGAGCATGGTTAAGCTGGATCGCACCATATTCCTTTTCCTTAACTCCATGCACTCGACCTTCTTTGACAAGGTCATGTGGACCCTCAGTCTCAGGGCGGTATGGATACCGCTATATCTTTTTATTATATATCTCCTTGCCGCCAAATACAGAAAAAACATATGGCTGATCCTTCTCTTTGCTTTACTGCTGGTTGTAATCACTGATCAGGTTTCAGTAATGATGAAGAGCTTCTTCGGACGGCTCAGGCCTTGTAATGATCCTCTGCTTCAGGGGCTTGTTCATACTGTAAAAAGACCAGGCGTCGGTATGTACGGTTTTATTTCAGGGCATGCCGCCAACGCCTTCGGACTGGCCTCATTTACTTCCCCGCTGCTGGGTAAGAAATGGTATACATGGAGTATCTTCGTCTGGGCGGCACTGGTATCCTATTCCAGAATCTACCTCGGAGTGCATTATCCCGGTGATGTCATCGGAGGAGCCTTGCTCGGACTGCTTGCCGGCACAGGGCTGGCTCTTGCCGCAGCAGAAACAGAAAAACGAATAGTATCATGGAACTGATAAAATCTGTCTGGGTCTGGGTGTCAAGCATCATATTCATCACGCTTGCACTGCCCGTTGCATTTATTCTCTGGCTGATATCAATCCCGTTCGACAAACGCAGGTTGATGAACAACAGATGGATGGTTATCCAGGGGATTGTTCTCACAAAGATGAGTCCCTTCTGGAAGGTGGTCGTCGATGGACGTGAAAAGATTGACCAGAACCAGGCTTATGTTATCGTACCCAATCATCAGTCAATGCTGGATATTGTTTTCTTCAACATGCTGCATCACAGGCTGAGATGGGTTTCAAAGATCGAGGTGTTCAAGCTTCCGATAGTCGGATGGGAGATGAGGATGGTAAAGTACATTGAGCTTGTCAGGGGCAACAAGGCCAGCGTTGTGAAGATGATGGAGAGTTGCGTAAAATCACTGCAGGATGGCATTTCCGTTGTGATCTTCCCCGAGGGCACACGCTCACTTACCGGAGCGATAGGGAAGTTCAAGGCAGGCGCTTTTCAGATTGCGGTGAAGACTGACAAACCCCTGCTTCCGGTACTGATAGACGGCACCGGCGATATACTGCCAAAAAAAGGATTCCTCTTCGGGAGTCGAAGTGTGGTAAGGATCAGGGTCCTGGATCCTATCTTTCCCGGGAACTTCAAAACCGGAGATCCGGACGAACTTGCGGCGATGGTTCAGGCTAAGATGGTCAGTGCCATGGATCAGCTCAGAAGTGAGCCGGTCAAAGTAAAATAACCGTCCCGGACGCCCTTCCTGCCTTATTGCAAGGTAAAAAATCACTGCTGTTGTTGATAAATCGGGTGTAAAGGCCTCTCCTAAATCTTTATATTTGCCGAAAATTCGGGATGATGGACGGCAACTATACAGAAGACAACATCAAAACCCTTGAGTGGAAGGAGCATATCAGGCTGAGGCCCGGTATGTACATCGGTAAGCTGGGTGACGGTTCATCCCTCGATGACGGCATATATGTCATGCTTAAGGAGGTTATGGACAATGCGGTTGATGAGTATATGATGGGATACGGCCGCAAGATCGATGTAGGCATCATCGGCAGGGAGGTCAGGGTACGTGATTACGGCCGCGGCATACCGCTTGGCAAAGTGCTCGATGTCACATCACGTATGAATACCGGGGCCAAATACGACTCGAAGGCATTCAAGAAATCAGTCGGACTTAACGGAGTGGGTATCAAGGCAGTCAATGCCCTGTCTTCAATGTTTGTCCTGCGGTCAGTACGTGACGGGCAGGTGAAGGAGATTGAATTCAATGCCGGCAATGTGGTCAGGGATGAAGCACTGAAGGCATCAAAGGAGGATAACGGTACAGAGGTAATCTTTACTCCCGACGAATTAATGTTCGGCAACTACCACTATATCACTGAGTATGTTGAGAACATGCTGAAAAATTACACCTACCTCAACGCAGGTATGGTGATAAATTTCAACGGAAACAGGATCATTTCACGCAACGGCCTTGTAGACCTGCTCAATGACAACATGAACAGCGAGGGCCTATATCCTATAATCCATCTGAAGGGAGAGGATATCGAGATTGCCATCACTCACGGACTGCAGTACGGTGAAGACTATTACAGTTTTGTCAACGGCCAGCACACATCCCAGGGAGGCACCCATCTCATGGCTTTCCGTGAAGGGATAGTAAAGACCATAAGGGAGTTCTATAAAAAGGATTTTGACCCCTCAGACATACGTACATCAATCATAGCTGCCATTTCAGTCAAAATCGAAGAGCCTATTTTCGAATCGCAGACAAAGACAAAGCTCGGATCCAAGGATATGGGCCCTGAGGGACCTTCAGTCCGGTATTATATCATTGAATTCATTCACAAGCACCTTGATGACTATCTTCATAAGAACAGCGAGACAGCACAAATACTGCTGAAGAAGATTCAGGAATCGGAGAAGGAGCGCAAGGCCATCAGCTCAATTCAGAAGCTTGCGCGTGAAAGATCAAAGAAAGTCAGCCTCCATAACCGGAAGCTTCGTGACTGCCGCATCCATTACAATTCAAACGATGACAGACGTCTTGACTCAACCATATTTATCACTGAGGGAGACTCAGCCAGCGGTTCCATAACCAAATCGCGTAATGTGGAGACACAGGCCGTCTTCAGCCTGAGAGGCAAGCCGCTGAACAGTTTTGGCCTCACGAAAAAGATCGTTTATGAGAATGAAGAGTTCAACCTGCTGCAGGCCGCACTGAATATTGAGGAGTCTGTGGAAGACCTGCGTTACAACAACGTCGTCGTAGCCACTGATGCAGATGTTGACGGCATGCATATCCGTCTGCTTCTTCTGACATTCTTCCTTCAGTTCTTCCCTGATCTTGTCAGGAAAGGCCATGTATACATCCTGCAGACACCGCTTTTCAGGGTACGGAACAAAAAGGAAACACGTTACTGTTACAGTGATAATGAAAGGCTTAAGGCGATTAAGGACCTGGGGCCTGACCCGGAGATTACAAGATTTAAGGGTCTGGGTGAGATATCGCCTGATGAGTTTGGACGTTTCATCGGGAAGGATATACGGCTTGAGCCTGTAATCATGAAGAAGGCAGACCCATATACCCAGTTCCTTGAGTTTTTCATGGGTAAAAATACCCCTGAACGTCAGGACTTTATAATTGACAACCTGAGGGTTGAGGAGGAGTTGCCGGAGACAGCGCTGGCGTGAGAGGAGATTGTTGCAGAAGATGAAAGAGATTGATCATGAAGATGATACCTTCACCGGAAACGGTGAGGAGTCAAAAGAGACAAGGAACGGTTTTATCCCCGCCGCCCTTCATGCGGTCACGGCGTTGTCAGGGATGTACCAGGACTGGTTCCTGGATTATGCGTCGTATGTTATACTCGAGCGTGCCGTACCTCATATTTCTGATGGTCTGAAGCCTGTCCAGCGAAGGATCCTGTATTCAATGAAACGCATGGATGACGGCCGCTTCAATAAGGTGGCCAATATCATTGGTCATACCATGCAGTTCCATCCCCACGGTGATGCTTCCATTGGCGATGCACTGGTGCAGCTCGGGCAGAAGGACCTGCTGGTGGATGCTCAGGGAAACTGGGGAAATATTCTGACGGGCGACGGTGCTGCTGCACCCCGTTATATCGAAGCACGACTTTCAAAGTTCGCCCTCGAGGTGGCCTTCAACAACAAGACCACTGAGTGGATGAGCTCCTACGACGGACGTAACAAGGAGCCTGTCACCCTGCCGGTGAAATTTCCACTTCTTCTGGCAATGGGTGTCGAAGGTATAGCGGTGGGACTGGCATCAAAAATACTTCCGCATAATTTCAATGAACTCATTGATGCATCAATAAGCTATCTCCAGGGCAAACCCTTTGTTCTTTATCCTGATTTCCCGACAGGCGGAATGATAGATGTGGCGAGGTACAATGACGGCATCAGGGGCGGGACAGTCAAAGTGAGGGCGAAGATTGAAAAGGTCGATAAAAAAGGACTGGTTATCACCGAAATACCTTTTGGCCGCACAACAGGCTCGCTCATCGAATCGATTGTCAGGGCCAATGACAAGGGCAAGATCAAGGTAAAAAAGATAGACGACAACACTTCAGGGGGAGTTGAGATAGTTATCCAGCTGCAGTCCGGAATTTCGCCTGACAAAACCATTGACGCCCTGTATGCCTTCACCGACTGTGAACTTTCAATATCACCCAACGCCTGCATCATCACTGACGAAAACAAGCCTGCTTTTGTGGGGGTAAGTGATATCCTGAGGCATTCAACTGATCAGTCGGTCAAGCTTCTGAAACGTGAGCTTGAGATACGCAAGGCTGAGCTTGATGAAGACTGGCACTTCGCATCTCTCGAAAAGATCTTCATAGAGAAAAGGATATACCGCGACATTGAAGAAAGCGAGACATGGGAGGCTGTAATCAGTGCAATAGATAAGGGGCTGAAGCCCTACAAGAAACTTTTCCGGCGCCAGATTACACGTGAAGATATTATCAAGCTGACCGAGATAAAGATCAAACGTATATCGAAGTTTGACTCTTCGCGTGCTGATGAGCATATCAGGGGAATTGAGGGAGAGCTTGAAGAGGTGGCTAACCATCTGGGTAACATTATACCCTACACCATCAATTACTACCGTCAGATAAAAAAGAAATACGGTAAAAACTCAGAACGCCGCACTGAGATAAGAAGTTTTGAAACCATTGAGGCATCCAAAGTAGTGGCTGTCAACTCCAAACTCTATGTCAACCGCCTGGAGGGTTTTATTGGCACCGGCCTCAAAAAGGACGAGTTTGTATGTGACTGTTCTGATATCGATGATATCATTGTGATAAGGAAAGACGGCACCTATCTCATCACGAAGGTGGCTGAAAAGCAGTTTGTGGGGAAAGATGTGATTTATGTCCAGGTCTTTCTGCGGAATGACACCCGTACCATTTACAATATTGTTTACCAGGACGGACGCGATGGCCCGCTGTATATCAAACGTTGTGCCCTTACTGGCCTGACGCGGGACAAGGAGTACAACCTCGGCCGGGGAACCGATGGCACCCGTATACATTACCTGAGTGTCAATCCCAACGGTGAAGCAGAGGTCATTAAGGTTAACCATAAGCCGCGTGCCAGGCTGAAGAAACTCACCTTTGAGTTTGATTTTGGTGAACTGGCGATCAAGGGTCGCTCCTCGATGGGTAATATTCTGACAAAGAATCCCATTCATAAAATCACTCTGAAAGAAAAGGGTTTATCGACACTGGGTGGCCGTAAGCTGTGGTTTGATGATGCCGTGATGAGGCTTAATGCTGATGGCAGGGGCAAATTCCTGGGTGAGTTCGCTTCGGAAGAAATACTTCTGGTTGTGACAAAAACAGGCTGTTTCCGTACATCAGGCACAGATCTCTCACTTCATTTTGAGGATGACTTGCTGCTGATCGAGAAATTCAGGGAATCAAAAGTCTTTTCCGCCGTTTATTGGGATCAGAGCCAGGAACTATATTACGTTAAGAGGTTCGTCTTTGAAGAGTCGGAAAGACTGCAGTACTTCATCGCTGACAGCGAGGGTTCAAAGCTCGTCAGCCTGACAGAGGTCGAGTATCCGCGTCTCGAGATCAGTTTTGGCGGCAAGAACGAGGGACGCAGCAACGAGATTATTGAGGTGGCTGGTTTTATCGGGGTGAAGAGTTTCCGCGCCAAGGGCAAGCGACTGTCGAACTACAGTGTGTCAAATATTAAGGAGCTTGAACCTGTTGTAAAAAGTGAGGCAGTACCTCAGCCCGGAGCCGAAGAGGAGAAACCCCTTAATACTGAAACGCAGGTGCTTCCTCCGGAAGACCCGGCACAGATGAAATTAGATCTCTAGCTCAGCGTGAATATCTACCTGATAGGTTTCATGGGAAGTGGTAAAAGCACCACCGGAAGAAAGATTGCATCTTCCCTCCGGTGGAGTTTTATCGATACTGACAGACTGATAGAAGAGCAAAATGGATTTTCGGTTGCAGAGCTGTTTACTCTCCGGGGTGAGCAGTATTTCAGGGAGGCTGAGAGAAAGGCTTTGATGGCAGCTTCGGTAAGATCACGCACAGTGGTTGCCTGCGGAGGTGGTACTCCATGTTCGGAGGAGAACATTCGACATAATGAAAGAAACGGGCGTGATACTTTACCTTAAACTACCAGTTGACATACTGGTTTCAAGGCTTGAAAAGTCAAAGACCGTACGTCCTCTTCTGATGAATAACGGGAAGACTGACCTGAAGGAGAGAGTGCCGGAACTGCTCGAAAAGAGAACCGTGTGGTATGAGCAGGCAGATCTTATCACTGACGGTCAGGGCGCCACTGAGAAACTTACAGGTCAGCTTGCTGAACTCATAAGGGCCCGGGGAGCTTTTTTATAGATTTTATTCTTTGTATCTTGTAAAGTGAGTCTGTATGTATTCCGGAACATGTCAAAACTGAAAGGTAAATGAAGCCCGGGTATCCGTATGTATTATGGCTGGTCCTGATTTTGTCAGTTATAACTTCTGCTGCCCTGCTGACAATAATTACAGATTTATCTCTCTTTGAAGCAACACCGTTTTTTTATACAGTCTCCGTCGTGGCTAGCCACAACCGGCCTGGCCCTGGCAATCCGGAACCGCTCTTATCTGCCCATGTTGAAAGATCTGCAGCTGCGAGGGAGACTGCTGATCTCCGCTCTTACGCTTCTAATCCTTTCGGTCCCCGCATCCCTGATATATATTTATTATGATCTTAACGGGAAGGAAACCCTTAAGTTACTCTCGGCACTCTTCACTTCTCTGGCTGCCATCTTCTTTTTTGCATCTTTTTTAACTTACACCCTGCCTGCCCTGGCGGCAATCTCGAAGCTGTACGCTGAGGAAGGGGCACGGTGGCGCCGGGTCAGAAACGTCAGGGCAAAGACGATCGCAGCCATTACTTTGCTTCTGCTGCTTTTAATTCTGATCAAAAGATTTACAGGATACAATTCATCGGGATTGGTTCTCCTGATTCCGTTAATGGCATTGGTTCAGGTCATTCTGGACATTATCGTTTTGGCCGGATTCAGGAATATCATCATGGCCAGGATCCGGAGCATGGAGGCATTAACAGTGCCTGCTGAAAATCAGGTTCCATCGGGTGAAACTGTCAGCGGTTTCAGAAGTGTGTTGCTTTATCCAAGTCATTATCTTGATATTGTATGCGGGAAGCTTGACTACCTGATTAACCGTGCAGATGACAGTTATGCCTCAGAGGTTGTACGGGTTGCAGGCCGTACTTTTGATCCTGCCCTTATACCCGCCCTGAAGGCCATCGTCTCCGGACAGAAATTCAGCGAGGCTGTCAGGCACGGAGCATCCGGTGTAATTGCCCATATTGAAAAGTACTTTTCTGACCCTGTCAGGAACAGTGAAATGCTCAGATTGCCAGGGATAAGCGAAAAGACTGCTGTTGCCAGGGCGATACTGACCGGAAAAAAAGCTCCGCAGACATCAGAAATAACCAGGATGCTGAACGATTTAAATCCTGAAATCAGGAGGATAGGGCTGGCAGCGGCAGGTCTCTACGGGATGAAAGAACTGCATGAAGAGGCGCTGAAGGCCCTCTATATGCCGGAGACAGAGAGAGAGGCATTTTACCTTCTTCATTATTTCGGACCTGACACTTACGGTGAAATAATCGGAACTGACTTCAGGCCTCAGAACAGGGAAAGTGTAAGCCTGATGGTCATGCGGCTTATGAGTATGATGCCTCTTGAACAGGTTACACCATGTCTGAGTAATTTAATAGAGGGCGGGCCTGTTACAGTAAGACTGAAAGCCGCGAAATACATGTGTGAACAGGGGTTTGTCCCTGAGATGAATCAGCGACAGCGGATAGAAGACATCATAAATGGAACCGTATACAATATCGGACGGCTTATTGCACTTCAGACAGAGGCGGAGAGGAACAGATACTTTATTATGTCCGGAGCCATCGGCTGGGAAAAGAGCATGAACTATGAACTGCTGTTTTCCCTTCTCTCACTTTCATCAGGGAATGCAACCGCCGGACTGATCAGAATTAATGCTTTCTGCGGAACGGCAGATGGGGCAGGCATAGCGTCGGAGGTCATTGAGACCATGATTACCGGTTCATTACGCCGTCCGCTGCAGGCCCTGCTCGGAAATAACTCAGACAGAGCCAGATTGAACGAACTATCGCTGTATTTCCCTATAAGGCCAGTGACAGACGGATCGCTGGCAACCATGATACTCTCATCAGATCAGAATATCACCGGTGTATGGACAAAAGCCTGCGCTCTGCATAAGGCAGCCCGGGAGGGGCGGGGAGCGGCAAAAGAGATAGTTGTGTCATATCTCTTCAGCAACAGCCAGCTGCTGCAGGAAGAAGCCGCAATGGTGATACGTACCGTTGACCGGGACTGGTACACCGAGGTGGAGGGCCGTCTTACGGAACAGGTAAGAAACAGGGTTGCAGGGGTGGTCAACAACACCCTGCCGGAGGTGGCAATGATATTCGGCAAAACGCGCTTTCTCAGCCTGTGCTTCAATAAGATACCTGAAGAAAGAATGATCATGCTGGCTTCATGTATGCGCTACTCGGAATCTTATGATGCAGGGCCATTACCCGGGCTTATTACATGGATTGTCCCTTCCGACCAGGGTAAAAGCGGACTCTATTCATTGCCGGTGAGCGATATTACCAACTTTGTTTTTCACTATTCGGAATACACTGATATCTTTGCTGATTATATAGACAAACAAGGCACTGATGCTGTTTAATTATTAGTCATCCATGGCTGAAAGAATAACGATAGTAAAGTCAAACCCGTTCCCGGGACTAAGAGCTTACAGACCCGATGAGGGTCACCTGTTCTTCGGCCGGATGGAGAGCACAACAAAAGTAACAGCACGGCTCAAGGACAACAGGTTTGTTTCTGTAATTGGGGCCTCAGGCAGCGGCAAGTCGTCACTGGTGCTTTCTGGAGTGATCCCGGCTCTCATCAGGGAGAATGCTGAAGGAAAGAAGCTTTGGTCATACCTGGTTTTCAGGCCCGATATTAACCCTATAGATAATCTGGCGGCAGAGTTGTCAACGCTGTCTGCCGGCGCGGGCTTCACCCAGCTTTCACAGGCCAGCATCGCTGCCTCCCTGCACAACAGGAGTGAAGGGATCACTGACGTGATCAATAAGATCAGAAAAAGCCTGCGTCAGCAGATTGTCATAGTTATTGATCAGTTTGAAGAGATCTTCAGGTACAGTCCCGTCTCAACCAGGGGCACAGAAGGCGATGAAGCCACCGACTTTATTGATCTCCTCGTAAATGCTGTGCAGCAGCCTGACCAGGGGCTATATCTCATTCTTACACTCCGGTCTGAATATGTCTCTGAGTGTTCCCGTTTTCATTCGCTGACCAACCTGATGAACACCAGCAGCTTTCTTCTTCCGCAGATAGGCCGCGACTTGCTCGGTGCTGTGATAGAAGAGCCGGTAAAAGTGTCAGGGGCAACCATAGACCGCTCACTGGTTAAGATCATACTGGGTGAACTTTCTGATAACCCCGGACAATTGCCGGTACTGCAGCACCTTCTTATGAGGATGTGGAATCACTGGAACAAAGCCGGTGATATGAGCCGTCCGCTGAGCATTGCCGATTATGAGGCTGTGGGTACGCTTAAGGGCGCCATATCACAGCATGCAGGACAGGCACTTGAAGAGCTTAACGAGAGGCACCGGTATGTCTGTTCAAGACTCTTCCGCGCCATAACTGTCCGTACCGAAGACGGCAGAGAGATTCGCCAGCCGGAAACAATAGCCACCATAGCAACCCAGACAGCCTGCACCGTTGAAGAGATAATTAATGTCGCTGAGGTTTTCAGGCATCCCGATTATTCGTTTCTCACACCTGCTTCTGATATTCCTCTTAATAAGGACAGTGTCATTGACCTGAGTCATGAAAGCATTATAAAGCTGTGGAGTACACTCAGAAAATGGCTTGATGATGAGGATGCTTCAAGGAGGCTTTATCTCAGGCTTGCCGCAGCTGCCGAACAGTATCAGGAAGGTAACGGGAAACTGTGGACCGCCCCTGACCTGTTCATTGCCATCAAGTGGCGTGAAGAGAACCATCCCACACTGGCCTGGGCCGAGAAGATTGACCCGGCATTTGAAAGAACAATGCTATTCCTTAAAAATTCGGAGGAGGAATACGCTTCCCTGGAGGAGTACAACAAGAAGGCAGACTACGGTAAGATAAAACGCTCACGCCTTATTGCAGGTATACTGGGAATTATGATCCTGCTTGCCCTCATTGCACTGGGCACACTCTATTCACTCAGAAGCCGGTCTGAGAAACAGAAGTCAGTGGCCGTGCAGCTGAAAGATGAGGCAGTTGCCTACACAAATGTTCTGAGTGACAGCCTGAACCTCCTGGCAGATACTTATAGAACTGCCGAACAGGAGGCCGGCCTGGAGAAGCTGAATTCCATTTCTGCAATCAACAGGGCACAGGAGGCTGAGAAGAAAGTATCAGCAACAGGTAACATGCTGAAGGAAGCAGAAAATGAAAAGACTGCTGCCGTAGTTATGGCAACAGTGGAGAACCGGAGCAAAATGCTGGCTGTGGCAAGATCACTGGCGATGCGGTCAATCAACCATTCCGGGGAACAGGATCTGCAGATACTGCTTGCATGGCAGGCTTATCTCTTCAATGAGAGACATGCAGGCATCGAAGATGATGGAGATATATTTTCCGCACTCTACGAAGTGAGTAAGCGTTACGGCAATAAATACTATTGCAGATTCAGTCCTGATGACGCATCTGTGACAGCCATGGCACTGGAGCCAGGTGGTTATTTCTTCTATACGGCTGACACTGAAGGCAGGGTGTTACGCTGGCAGAATGACCAGCCAGGCAAGGGATATAACCTTATCTGGTCAGGTGACAAAGTCATAAAAGCCATGTCAGTCAGTCCTGATGCGTCATGGCTCGCATGCGGTACATCGACATCAGAGGTCATCATGATACCACTCGCAGACGATTCCATCGGTTACCAGATGCAGAATGCCGGAGGCAGTATTACCGCACTGATCTTTAACACAACGGGCAACCTTCTGTTCACCTCAGCCACTGAAGGGGCTGTTACGGCATGGGATCTGAGATCGCGCAAGGGCAACATCGTTGCCGGCGATTCTGCAGGAGTAACTGCGCTTGCAATATCCGATGACAACAATCTGGTGGCAGCACTTACAAAGGATGGCAGGGTCATGCTCTGGAATCCTGAAACACCTGGCAGACAGTCATACCCTTGATGCCGGAGAAAGAGTGATTACCTCGCTGAAATTCCTGGCGGGAAGAGAAAAGTTAGCCACCGGGGACGAAACAGGTATTATCGATATATGGGACACAGGATCAGGAACTGTCACGGCGAGTGTTGAAGGCCACATGTCTGCCGTTAATGTCATCGCTTACAACAAAATTGATAACCAGATGATTACCGCCGACAATACAGGCTGTATGAGAATATGGACACTTTCTGACCTTGCCATACCACCAGTGGTCATATCGGACAGTAAAGAAGAAGTCATGAACATGGCCTTCAATCCTGACGGTAACTCATTTCTTGCAGCAACGCGGTCAGAGGTAACACAAAGGCCGGCCCATGTAAGATGCATGACCGGCGGACTCTGCTCCATGGTTACACGGAACCTGTCACCGGTCGAGTGGACCGCATATGTCGGTCGTAATATAGAATATGAACCTACCTGCCCTGACAGAACCTACAAGATCAAGGTCAGATCTGTGACAGGAGCACTTTAAGGCAAACTTTTTAACACGGATTTTGTTCTTCTAAGGCGCATCTCCTCTGTATGGAGTAATTGTCTATTTTTGCTACCGGATTTAATTAATATACTGACGACTGAATGAAAGAAAAGAGAGTCTTACTGATGATCCTTGACGGCTGGGGAATAGGTGACTGCACGAAGAGTGATGTCATATGTTCCACCGGGACACCTTCCATTGATGCCCTGAAAAAAGCATACCCTTCCTCATCCCTTCTGACATCCGGAGAGGATGTCGGCTTGCCTGAAGGCCAGATGGGCAACTCGGAGGTCGGTCACCTGAATATAGGCGCCGGACGCATTGTCTACCAGGATCTTGTCAAAATAAACAGGGCTTGCCGCACCGGCGAAATACGGGCGAACAAGCCTCTCACCGAAGCTTTCACCTATGCCCGCGACAAGGGCGTAAAGGTTCATTTCATGGGGCTGTTGTCTGACGGAGGGGTTCACTCCCTTGACAAGCATCTTTATGCACTCTGCGATATGACAATGGATTACGGACTGAAAGAGGTATACATCCACGGTTTCGGAGACGGCCGCGATACTGACCCGAGAAGCGGCAAGGGCTATATGACTGAACTGATCAGCCACCTGAAACACAGCAACGGCAGGGTGGCATCGTTTGTCGGGAGGTACTATGCCATGGACCGTGATAAAAGATGGGAACGTATAAAAGAGGCTTATGATCTCCTCGTAAACGGGGAAGGACATAAGACCACAGATATCATTGAGGCAATGCAGGATTCGTACAACGGGGGCGTGACTGACGAGTTCATGAAACCCATAGTGGTGACGAATGACGACGGGAGACCACTTGCCACGATATCAGAAGGAGATGTTGTTGTCTTCATCAACTTCAGAAATGATCGCGCGCGTGAGCTGACAATCGTCCTGACACAGCAGGATATGCCGGAACTGGGAATGAAGACCATCCCTCTGCGTTATCTGACAATGACCCCTTACGATGACAAGTTCAGGGGCCTGGAGATTATTTTCCCGAAAGATAATGTGAACAGGACCCTGGGAGAGATTTTGGGCGATCTAGGTAAAAAACAGCTCCGGATAGCAGAGACGGAGAAGTATGCTCATGTGACATTCTTTTTCTCGGGCGGAAGGGAAAAGGAGTTTCCCGGAGAGGAAAGGGTGCTTGTACCATCACCAAAAGTGGCAACCTATGACCTTCAGCCTGAGATGAGCGCATATAAGGTCAGGGATGCCATCATTGCTGAGATCGGCAAACAAAAGTTTGATTTCATATGCCTCAATTTCGCCAACGGTGACATGGTGGGTCACACCGGAGTTTATGAAGCAATTCAGAAAGCAGTCAGAACAGTGGATGAATGCGCTGGTGATGTCGTTAAAGCTGCACGCGCCAACGGTTATGATGTAGTGATAATAGCTGATCATGGGAATGCCGATTATGCCATAAACCCTGACGGTTCGCCGAACACTGCACACTCCCTTAATCCGGTGCCGATTTACCTTATAAGTGACAGGTACAAAACTGTCAGCAGCGGCAGGCTGGCCGATATTGCTCCTACAATCCTGACCATGATGGGTCTTCCCGTACCGGAGGAAATGACAGGCCGGTCACTGGTGTAGAAAAATATGCTGCAGATAGACGAAACAATAATATCACTTGCTCTTATTGAGAAGAAATTCTCATGTGACCTCAAAGCATGTAAAGGCAGTTGCTGCCGTTACGGCGACACAGGTGCCCCGCTCACCGATGAGGAAGCGGCAACGCTTGAGCGTATATGGCCGGAACTGTGGCCTTTCCTGCGCCCGGAGGGGATAAGGGCGATAGAGGTGCAGGGCACAAGCCTGAGAGATATCGAGGGAGAACTTGTCACTCCGCTCATAAATAATGAAGAATGTGCCTATACAGTCATGGAAGATGACATATTCAAATGCGGCATTGAAACAGCATTTACTGCGGGAGCCGTCGGATTCAGAAAACCGTTGTCATGTCATCTTTTCCCTGTAAGGGTGAAGAAATACCGTGATTTCAAAGGCGTGAACTACGAGGAATGGCCCATCTGCCGGCCGGGTGTGGCGGCAGGCGTAAAACAGAATTCTCCGCTCTGGAGCTATCTCCGCGAACCTCTTGTAAGGGCCTTCGGCGAAGAGTGGTATGACAAGCTGCAGTGGTCAGCAAACGAATACAATAAAAACAGGGAATCATGGAAAAAATAATCAACTACATTGAGTCCAACAGGGACAGATTCATTGAGGAGCTCTTCGGGCTTATAAGGATTCCGTCCATCAGTGCCTCAGCAGCCAATAAGCATGACATGGTCAGGGCAGCGGAATATATACGCGACATGCTCCTGGTAAACGGGGCTGACCGTGCGGAAGTTTTTCCTACCAAAGGACACCCGATAGTGTACGGAGAAAAAATTATCGGCAAGTCACTCCCCACGATACTGGTTTACGGACATTATGATGTTCAGCCTCCTGAGCCGGTTGAAAAGTGGGTTTCACCGCCTTTCGAGCCGGAGATACGCGACGGGAAGATTTATGCCCGCGGTGCCGATGATGACAAGGGCCAGCTATTCATGCACCTGAAGGCATTTGAAATGATGAATGCCACGGGTACACTCCCGTGCAATGTCAAGTTCATGATCGAGGGAGAAGAAGAGGCAGGATCTGAAAGTATCGGGGGCTTCTGTGCAGACTACAGGGAGATGCTGCGATCTGACGTGATACTCATTTCAGATACAACTATGATCTCAACGGCTATTCCATCAGTCACTTCAGGCCTGCGGGGACTGTCATATATCCAGGTTGAAGTCGAGGGCCCTGATCATGATCTTCATTCGGGATTGTACGGTGGCGCCGTGGTCAATCCGTGCAACGTCCTGTGCGATATAATCGCCAGGCTGAAGGACAGCGACGGAAAAATTACCATACCCGGGTTTTATGATGATGTGATGGTGCCTTCTGCCGCTGAAAGAGCCAAAATGGCTGAGAGACCTTTCAATCCTTCAGAATATAAAAAAGCTATTGGAGTGGATGCTCTGGCTTCCGAAAAAGGATTCTCGACACTCGAGAGTGTTGGCATCAGACCCACGCTGGATGTCAATGGCATCTGGGGAGGGTATACAGGTGAAGGAGCGAAGACCATCCTGCCATCGAAGGCATCAGCAAAGATTTCGATGAGACTTGTTCCTTATCAGAAAGCTGAAGCCATTGCGGACCTTGCCATAAAGCATATCCGGACTTTAGCCCCGGCAGGCGTGAAGATCAGCGCCGAATATCTCCACGGAGGAGAGGCTTATGTCAGTCCCCTTGATACGCCTGAGTATCTTGCTGCCGAAAGAGCCTACGAAGAGGTATTCGGCAAGAAACCCATACCAGTCCGCAGCGGAGGCAGCATCCCCATCATTGCAACATTTGAGAAAATACTGGGAGTCAAATCCATACTGATGGGATTTGGTCTGGAGTCGGATGCAATACACTCACCCAATGAGAACTATCCCCTGGAAAACCTGTTTGCCGGGATGCGGGCTATTCCGCTGTATTACCGGTATTATACAGAGATGAAAAGTTCTGTGTGACAGCTGTCTAGTCAATTTTCAGTTTCAGCAGTTCGACCTTTGTTGTTGAACCGCGGATAACTGTAAAGAGGTACCTTCCCACCCTGATATTTTCCTGCAGGCGCGGGATATTGCCATGTGTGTAGAGCATAAGGCCTGCAAGAGTGGTGTAATCATCGCTCTCCGGAAGCCCAAGCTCATACTCTTCGTTCAGATAGTCAATATTAAGCCTTCCCGAGAAAATAAATTCCTTATCACTGATCTTTTTATCGATGAGATCGCTGGTATCATGCTCATCTTCGATATCACCGACTATCTCTTCCAGCACATCCTCAATGGTCACAATGCCTGATGTACCTCCAAATTCATCAACAACCAGGGCGATGCTCTTTTTTGCCTCGGAGAGCAGCTTCAAAACCTTATTTGCTGTCATGGTCTCAGGCACCACAGGCAACTTTCTCATTCCCGTTTCAATATCAGCAGGCTCATGAAGGATATCCTTAAGCTCGTAGTATCCGACCATATTGTCAAGATGCTCCCTGAAGAGCAGTATCTTGGAGTGGCCTGATTCAATGAACTGCTGTTTCAGCTCCTCCGTGGTGCTCCCGACAGGCAGTGCCACTATCTCAGTACGCGGAACCATACACTCGCGGGCTCTGACAGAGGAAAAATCCAGGGCATTCTGAAATATCCTGAGGCTGTTGTACTCTTCCTCCTTTTCTTCTTCCGTTTCCACCAGGTCATTCACAAAATGGTCAAGGTCAACGCGCGTGAAGATTTTGTTTTCCTGTTCCTTCCGTTCCGGCCTGATCCCGAAAAAGAGCCTCATGAACAGGTTGCTGATCCATAAAGTCAACTTGCTGACCGGGTAAAAGAGGTAGTAAAATACCGAGGTGGGAACTGCAAAAAGTTTCAGGAAGGAATTAGGGTTGATCCTCACAATGGATTTAGGGAGAAAGTCGGCAAAAACAAGTATTATTAAAGTGGTGACTATTGTCTGGATGATAAATATTATCAGATCAGAGGGAATCAGGTTTGCCATCCATCGTTCAAGCAGGTCCGCAGAGAGCATACTGAATATGACAGTGGCGATATTAACGCCTATCAGCATGGTTGCAATATACTGGCCGGGATTACGGGTATACACAGAGACAACGCCGGAGCCGAAATGACCCTGTTTGCGGTCAAGCTCTATACGCAGCTTGTTTGATGCAATGAAAGAGAGCTCCATTGCCGAAAAGAATGCTGCAAGAAGTATAGCAAACGGAATGATCACCAGCGGGTTCATGACCCAAAGTTACACTTTTTTTCGCTGTCTGTCGCGAATCCATGCCATGACAAAAGCGACTCCAGACATTACCAGGGAGAGCCAGGCCCTGCTGAATCCATTTATGATCATCTCCCTGACAGCTATGCCCAGACATATGAAACCGATGAGGATCCAGATTATTTCAATTCCCAGTATTCCCTTTTTGTTCATCGTTAACATATATGGTGCCGGAGACGTTTTTTATAGTCCCGTTTGTGAGACGGGAATCTGATTCAAAGCCCGTACCCATTATAATTTTATCCTTAAGGGTGAATCTGACGAACCTGTCAGACCACACACGCTCTTTTGGCTCACTCCAGTAGAGTAATTCCGTTTCAAGAATATCTCCATCCGTGTTGACGGCAACGACACTGTCACGCAGCTCCCACTGTTCATCTTTTTCGGTATAGCGGGCATAGTGAGCTGTTATGCTTGCCTGCGGTTTGGTCTTTTTGTCGTAAAAGAGCACGGTCAACCCCTCAGGGAACAGTGTGTGCGGGTCCGCCTTAGTTGTAAACTGCTGAACAAGAGGTGTCCTGACAATCAGAGTGACCTTGCCTGAGTCAGTGTACATTGTCTCAACGTTTTTGCCTGAAAGTGAAGGCAGCTCCTTGATCTGAAGGTCCTTCACAATAGCCGGCTTCTTTTCGCATGATGAAAGTAAGGCAATCCCGCTGATCATGATTGCCGGCACTATTGACAGATATCTTCTGCGTGCTGTCACCTGCAATTACTGCTTTCTGAATCTTATGGTCGTTGATTCATTGACCCATCCGCCTACATTGTAGGCAGCGCCTTCATTCACAAGGCTTCTGAAGAAACACTCTTCCTTTGTCGGATAGAGTCTTGAATAGATGGCTATTCTTTCATCGGCCTGGTTCTTCAGGCCCGGGTCGGTATTCTTTGCACGTACAAGGTAATCGACCACCACCCAGTAAACCGTCTGGTTTTCAAAAGCTTCACCGATGCGTGCACCGGCATATGCTTCAGCGATGATATACAGTGCATTGCCATTAACCGGATCAAGTGAATATGCAGCCTTGGCAAAATCACGTGCTGCCTGCTTGTTTTCCGAGCTGAGTTCAATCGTGGCCAGCTTGGTCAGCAGGCCGGATTTGATAACACTGTTCGTTTCAAGTTCGATAGCTTCGGTGTAGTATTTTTCGGCTTCGCCGTATTTTTTGCGTGCCACATTCATCTCTGCCAACCGGGCGGCAGAGGCAGCTGAACGCTCCGTGTTATAGAGAATGGTCGTTGCCCTGTAAAACAGTTCAGAACCCTGGCAACCTGTCTCGGTCAGCATAGTGATAACCCTCTTGAGCATAGCTGTGTCGGAAGGTGTCTTTTCCACGCTGGCAGTGAACAGCTTCTCAATATTGTCACATGTAGCGACTCCGCTCGACTTGAAGACAAGATCTATGTTTTTTCTTGCCTCGGCGTATTTTGTGTCACCCGGTTTCCTGGCAGACAGATCATCCACGACTTTCATAGACTGTGCATAGGCATCCATGACTCCGGAAGCATCTATGAGCTTCAGGAAGTAGCACCTGGCAGCAACAGCCATATAAAGACTTGAATATGTATGGTCAAAACTCTGGGGAGACACCTTCATGACGTCACTGAGGAGATTATAACTCAGCCTTGCCCGGGCTGTATCATTCCCGCCAAACTCGTAAAGAGCGAACGCCTTCCGAAGACTGTTGGCTTGTGCCTCGTTAAAATACCTGGTACGCTGGTCAAGGATCATTAACACGGTATCGATGTAGGCCTTATCGCCGGTCTTGCGGAAGAATTCCTTGTACATCACCTCACCCTTGATATAAGTGTTCTTTGAGGAACCGGGGCACTCTTTGAGGACATCCCTCCAGAACTGCACGGCCATGTTATAGTCTTTATTATCGTAATAGGTTGAATAAAGCGATGTGTTACGCAAACACCTTGTACTGTCATCGCCTCGTCCGAATGGAGTACCGGTTTGAGCACCACTCTGGGCATTGGAGTTAATCGCAAATGCTGCCAGGAGTGCTCCTGTGAAAATCGTGGCGGCTGTTCTTGTCATCTCTGAATACTTTTTTAATCATACTTGGCCTTGAGGAACCAGTAGTCAAAAAGATTGAGGCTGGCTCCGACCGATATCGTTCTTTCCCTTGGAAGGTTGTCATCAGGATTGCCCCTGGTAGAAAGATCCACATACAGGGAAATTCTCGATCTCGATTTCCTCAATGGAATACCTGTTCCAAATGTTATGCCGTACTCTTTGACCTTTACGCCGTTATACAGGGCATAACTCTCATCATAGCGGCCGCCAATGCGGTACTCCATACGATCAAAAAAATTGTAATTTGAGAACTTATTGGGGATGTATTCAGCTCCTCCGCTAAGCGAAAGGGTGTTTGTATATGTTCCGTAGTTGCCCGGCAGAGAAGCCTCTGACCAGTAAGAATAAAGGATATCAGCTCCGAAAGTCAGCTTGTCGGTCTTCCCGAAAGATACTCCACCCCTGATTGACCGGGGGAAATGACTGATGGTATCTGTCAGAGCCTGGTTGAGAGTGTCAAAGGCATAGCCGGAAGTCTGAACATTGGAGTACCTGATTGTCAGATCCTCATTCGTAGTCCACAGGCTGTATTGCGGAGTATAAGTCAGGCCGGCATTGAAAAACCTGTTTTCAGCAAGAGGTACCATGAACTGGACGGAGGCTTCATAACCGATGCCATCCATTGAGTTGGTACTCTTGTCCCTGCTGTTAAAGTAATTGTTGTCAGTTGTGAATATGAAATCATTATACCTGGTTATCTCTCCGAAAATGACAAAGGCATTCAGCCCTGCTGAAAAGAAATCTAAGAAGTTATAGGCAGTTCCGAGGTAGACCTTATGATAACCTCCTGATCCTCTGTGAGATTCAAGTATATCATCTGACGAAGCTGTTCCGGAGCCCTCCAGGACAGACTTGTCTGTAATGTTGTAAAAACCATCACTGAAAGGTACAATTCCTGCAGCAAATCCCCATCCTTTCTTAAGCGGGAAGCCAAGCATCAGGTGAGAAAAATTAAGGTCCTGGGAATAGAAAGTAAGGTCGCCTTCCTTCAGGTGTGTGAAGCCGTAATCAATGCCGAAATCAAAGATGAATGATGCTGTATCAATGCTGCTGTAAGAAGCAGGTGTCAGGTAGTTTAATGTAAGATTATTACGTATGCCGCTGCTTATGCCTCCCATGGCAAGAGTCCTGAATGAACCCTGTGGAGAAAGGTTGCCAATGCCGTACCTGGCATAAGGGGATGAGATTTCTTTCTGGCCTGCCACTCCTGCTGCAAGGAGTGCAAAGAGACATATGAGACTAAACCTTCTGGTCTTGTACATTATAATCAAGTAAAAAATTTAAACCGTCAGTCACCAGGTCGGGGTGAAGGAACATTTTCCTGTCGGTGAACGATGTTATTATTTCACTGTCACCTCCGGTGATAACCGTGACGAGTTTTTCGTGCTTTTTTTCGAACGTGCGAATATACTCATTTATTTCAAATACCAGACCCATGACCACTCCGCCGGTGATGGCGTCCTTCGTTGATCTGCCGGGAAAGGAGAAGTCGTTGCTGATGTCCGTCAGCGGCAGCCGGCCGGTAAATTCATGAAGTGCACGGAACCTCATTGAAAGTCCGGGAGAAATGCTTCCTCCCAGGAATGATCCGTCAACCACAACATCAAGGGTGAGGGCACTGCCGGCATCAATTACAAGGAGGTTCGCTCCCGGATGATGCAGGAAGGCTCCGGCAGCCGCAGCAAGACGGTCAACTCCCATTGTCTCCGGTGTCTCATAAGCGATCGTGAAAGGATAACGCGATTTACACGACAACAGATGAACCGCCGCACCCGTGGCCCTGAAGAAGTTCATCAGCGCTGAGGGATCATGATTCACACTCGCGATGATGACCCTGTTGACAGGCTTTTTCCCTATAAAACTGCCGACAGTACCGGTGTCGGGAGATTTCAGCCTCTCCTTTTTTATAATCGCACTGCCCTCATAAAGGGCGATCTTCGTGCTTGTGTTCCCTATGTCGACGGCCAGATTCATTAATTCAGCGATGGTTTCAACGATGAGGCATGGAAGGCCTGTATCCTGTTAAACAAAGCAATCGCCTGGACTACCGATGATACTTCCCGCACCGTCAGGCTGAGTTTATTATTGTTTTGCTTTACGGTCATAGTCCCTTGTTTCCTGTTCACAAAATTCATTACCGATTGAAAAAGAGGGCTGCGGTAGAATTGTGACGACGGATCAGACACAAAGTTAGCAACAAGAGTGTTATTTTTAAGTATAATCTTTTCGATACCTGTTTCCGAAGCGATCCATTTAAGCCTGACGAGGTCAAGGAGAGCCAGGGCAGGAGCAGGCAAAGGCCCGAACCGGTCTTTCAGATGTGTTTCATATGACGAGAGCGTACTCTCATCCCTGATCTCGTTCAGCTCCTTGTACAGCCTGATTCTCTCAGGAATGCTTGATACATAATCATCCGGAAACATTATCTCATGATCGGTATCAACAGTGATATCAGAAACGAAAAGTTTTGCTTCCCGGGAAGTCCCCTGCTCATCCTTCTGTTCCTTGTCAGCAAAGATATCGCCGAACTCTTCGTGCTTCAGCTCCCTGACCGCTTCATTGAGAATTTTCTGATATGTTTCATATCCCACATCTGTGATAAAACCGCTCTGTTCGCCTCCGAGAAGATTACCGGCGCCGCGTATGTCCAGATCCTGCAGTGCAATGTTGAATCCGCTTCCGAGTTCGTAGTTTTCCTCAATGGCTTTCAGTCTTCGCCTGGCCTCGTTCGTCAGCGAGGAAAGCGGAGGGGTGAGCAGGTAGCAGAATGCCTTTTTATTTGATCTGCCAACCCTTCCGCGCAGCTGGTGCAGCTCAGACAGCCCGAAGGTATGGGCGTCATTGATGAAGATCGTGTTGGCGTTGGGAATATCCAAACCGGACTCGATGATGGTGGTGGCTATCAGGACGTCATAGTCACCCCTGATGAAGTCGAACATTACGTTCTCTATCTCCTCACCTTCCATCCGTCCGTGTACAACTGCCGTTTTGACGCCAGGGCAGATCCGGCGTATGGTATCCTGAACCATGGTGATGTTCTCAATCCTGTTATTTATAAAGAAGACCTGTCCGTTCCGGCTCACCTCATAGACGATACCTTCGCGGATTATATCCTCATTAAAGCCGTGCAGCTCGGTGATGATGGGCATTCTGTTGGGCGGGGGTGTGGTTATGACCGACAGGTCACGGGCACCCATGAGGGAAAACTGAAGTGTACGCGGAATCGGCGTGGCTGTCAGCGTAAGGGTGTCGACGCCTGCACGGATCTTTTTCAGTCTCTCTTTCACAGCCACACCAAAACGCTGTTCCTCATCTATAACAAGCAGCCCCAGGTCCTTGAATTTAACATCTTTGCCGGTAAGCTTATGAGTGCCTACTATTATGTCTATCTCGCCATCAGCCAGTTGTTTCAGGATTTTCTTCTGTTCAGAGGGTTTGCGGTGTCTGCTGATATAATCAACACGGCAGGGAAAGTTCTCGAGCCGGGAGGTGAATGTTCTGTAATGCTGCAGGGCAAGGATAGTGGTTGGAACCAGCACAGCGGTCTGTTTACCGTCGGTAGCAGCCTTGAATGCTGCCCTGACAGCCACCTCCGTCTTGCCAAATCCAACGTCGCCGCAGACAAGCCGGTCCATTGGGGTGGCAGATTCCATATCCTCCTTGACAGCCTTTGTGCTGGCCAGCTGATCCGGTGTATCCTCATAGATGAACGACGCTTCAAGCTCCCGCTGAAGATACGAATCAGGCGAGTAGGCAAAACCGCCTTCGGCTTTTCTCATAGCATAGAGCCTGATCAGGTCACGGGCAATATCCTTTACTTTCTTCTTGGTGTTCTGCTTCAGCTTCTGCCATGCTGCCGACCCCAGCTTGCTGATACGCGGAGGTGTGTCATCCTTGCCTTTGTATTTTGAGATCCGGTGCAGGGCATGAATGCCAACGAAGAGGATGTCGTTGTCACGGAAGACGAGCTTGATGGCTTCCTGTGTGTGGCCGTTAACCTCTATCTTCTCCAGCCCGCCGAAGCGTCCGATACCGTGGTCGACATGAACAACATAATCACCGGGGTTCAGATCGGTCAGCTCCCTGACAGTCATGCTGTCACGCCGTGTGAAGAAACCTTTTATCCTGAATTTATGATAGCGGTCAAAGATCTGATGATCAGTGTATACAGAGATCTTCAGGTCATGGTCGGTGAATCCCTGGTGCAGATTGAGCAGCAACGGGGTGAATTCTGCTTCAGGGCCGGTCTCCGAAAAAATTTCTTTCAGCCGCTCTTCCTGGACCTCGCTCTCAGAGATAATAAAACTGCGGTAGCCCTCTTTTTTATTGGCTATCAGCCTTGCTGTAAGAAGATCAAAGTTCTTGTTGAACGATGGCTGGGGTTCAGTATGGAATGAGACGGTTATGGCACTGCTCTCTTCACGGCCTCTGCCGAAAAAGACCTGGCGGTGCTGCGAACAGAGCTCGTCGAGATGGCGCCCTGTGATAATTACGTCACGCCGGTCGGTTATCTCTCCCTTGCTGCTTCGGATGCGCGCCTGTGACCAAATATTGTCTGTTTTCTCAATTATATAATCGAAATTTTCGCTCCAGATTATTGATGAGGGAGGGATAAAATCGATGAAGTTGTCGGTGCGCTCATGCGAGGCCAGTTCCTGTATGTCAGGTATCACCTGTATTTCATCATGAAGCTGGAGGGAGAGCTGATCATCAGGACTGAAAGAGCGGATTGATTCGACTTCCTCGCCGAAGAAATCTATCCTGTAAGGTTTGTCTGCCGAATAGGAGAAGAGGTCGGTGATACTTCCCCTGACAGAGTACTGGCCCGGCTCATAAACGAAATCTGTCCTCCTGAAGTTATATTCCCTCAAAACCTCCTCTAGAAAGTCAATTGACAGGTGTGCTCCCTTTCTGATTTCGAATGTGTTCTTCCTGAGGTTGCTTTTGCTGACCACCTTTTCCATGATTGACTCGGGGTAGGTCACTATGATGCATTTTCTCTTTCCTGAGCCGAGGAAGTTCAGTACTTCAGTCCTTAGTATGATGTTTGCCGGTTCGGTCTGGTCATACATGACCGACCTCTTGTAAGTTCCGGGAAAGAAAAAGATAGTCTCCTCGCCGATCAGCGAGGTTAGGTCGTTATAAAAATAGGCTGCGTCTTCTTTTTCCGGCAGGATCACAACATGAGTTGTAGGCTGCTGCGAAAGCACTCCGGCCATCACAACAGCTTTTGCTGATCCCGTCAGGCCGTTGATTATCAACGGCTCCCTGTTGTCTCCCTCAAGAAGTTTCTCAAGCCTGACAAAGGAAGGATGCTGCCTGTAATAATCTCTGAAGACGGTGCTGGCCATTAAAATGATTTGAGCGTGCAAAAGTAGCAAAGCGGGCGCTCACCTCAAAACAAAACAGCCTGATAATATGACGTGATGCGCCTTAAATAAGCATTTCCCCGAGCTTAGCTGTCATTTCTGACGATCCGCAGTAGAAGGGTGACCGCTGGTGGAGGGATTCCGGCATGACCGACAGTATCCTGTTTTTTCCGTCGAACGCTTTTCCCCCTGCCTGTTCGATTATGAAAGAGACAGGATTGCATTCATATACCAGCCTCAATTTGCCTGATTGATAAATTTCCGATGGCGGATAAAGAAAGATACCTCCTGTCAGCATGTTGCGGTGCACATCAGATACAAGGGAACCGATATACCTTGATGCGTAAGGCCGTCCGGTTGCGGGATCATTCTCCTGACAATACTTTATAAATTTCTTTACCCCGTCAGGAAACTTTACGTAATTGCCTTCATTAATGGAATAAATTCTTCCCGTTGAAGGGGATTTAATATTCGGGTGCGACAGACAAAATTCCCCTATCGTAGGATCGAGGGTAAATCCGTTGACGCCGTTGCCCGTTGTATAAACAAACATCGTCGATGATCCGTAGATAACATAACCGGCTGCCACCTGCTTGTCACCTTCCTGGAGAAAATCAATCACCCCGGCTTCGGCATCACGTTCGGTCACACGCCTGTAGATCGAGAAGATTGACCCTACAGAAACATTATAGTCGATGTTTGATGAACCGTCAAGCGGATCCATGCAGACAACGTATTTGCCCCTGCGGGCGAATGTCTCTGTGAAAATCACCTCATTCTGGTTCTCCTCAGAGGCAACACCGCAGCATTCTCCGCTTGCTTCAAGAGCGTCAATGAATACCTCATCAGCGTAGCGGTCCAGCTTCTGCTGATCCTCCCCCTGTGGATTCTCCTTTCCGGACCTTCCCAGTATCTCTACCAGTCCTGCCTTGCGTATCTTCGCATTAACCATCTTTGCGGCGGTACCTATATGATGCAGTAGGCTGGAGAGCTCCCCGTGCGCATAGGGAAAATCCTTCTGTTTCCTGATTATAAAATCATTCAGGCTGGTAATATCATAACTTGGCATTCTGCAGGTATTTTATTTGGTTACTTCTTCGCCCAGGTTTGCCTTGAAAGCTGCCCTGTATGCATAGACCTTTCCAAGGTTGTTGTACAACTCGTAACCGAAGACCACTGATCTGGCCTTCTTCTCAAGGGTGTTGGCTGCCGGGTAGTAATACCAGTCTTCGGTAAATGAAAGCTTGCCGATTTTGGTACGATCGTTTTTGAACTCGGCTTCAATTTCCTTCACATCATTTGCTGTTAAAACTTCGTCGCTGTGATAGTCGTACACAGTAAGTGTGCCGTCATATACACGTTCAAAGACACCGTTCACCATCGCCTCACCGTTATAACCTGCAACTTTCTCAATCTCCCAGGGATCACCTTCGGGGTCAGGCCTGATTATTACTTCCGTGACAATATCACGGGCGATGATTATCGCTCCCTCGGGGACACCTTTCGTCAAAGGGGCAGAAGTGGTTTTCGGTTCGCTCCTGCGCTCATTGCAGGAGGTGATCAAAGCGATCAGGAGCAGCAGGATAATGGTTCTTTTCATTGCATGGGAATATTTTATCTTTCAAAACGGAGCATTTCTGGTGCTCTTAAGCCGGTAAGCTCACCCTTCATAACTACCGGTTTTCCGTTGACTATGGTGGCAACTACGCGGCTGCGGAAGGTTGTTCCTTCAAGAGGCGACCAGCCGCACTTATATTTTATATTGTCGCTGCTGACGGTCCACGGTGCATCAGGATCAACCAGCACAAGATCAGCCTTGTAGCCGGTACGGATAAATCCTCTCCCGTTTATATTGAAAACGATTGCCGGGTTATGGCACATTTTACGAACTACAATCTCTGGAGTAAGGATACCCCTGTGGCACAGCTCCAGCATCATTACGAGTGAGTGTTGTACCAGCGGGCCGCCTGACGGAGCACTGAAATACGGAGCTGATTTTTCGGCAAGTGTATGAGGGGAGTGGTCTGTGGCAATAATATCTATTGAGCCGTTCTTTACGGCCTCGATCAGGGCTTCGCGGTCCGATGCTTTTTTGACGGCAGGGTTCCATTTTATAAGGTTACCCTTCTCTTTGTAAAATGAATCGTCGAACCAGAGGTGATGCACGCATGCCTCACCGGTAATCTGTTTAATGGCCGGGTCATTCCCGGCAGTCAGAAGCTCTGTCTCCTCGGCTGTGGACAGATGAAGAAGATGGAGCCTGGTGCCAAGCCTGAGAGCCCTTTTCACAGCGGCGGTTGACGAAACCAGGCATGCCTCGCGGCTTCTGATAAGCGGATGGAAGGAAGGATCGATCTCATCGCCGTACTTTTCTTTAAAGGCAGCGATGTTGGCTTTTATGATTTTTTCATCTTCGCAATGGCAGGCCAGGAGCAGCTTCCTGATGCTGAATATTGTGTCTAGGGCTTGTTCATTGGCGACAAACATGTTACCCGTCGATGCCCCCAGAAAGAGCTTAATACCCGGTACTTTTGACGGGTCAGCCCTGAGTATCTCATCACTGTTAACGTCGGTTGCGCCCAGGTAGAATGAATAATTTATGTACGATTTGCCAGCTGCCAGCTCATTCTTTTTCTCCCACTCTGCCAGGGTGACTGTCTGAGGAATGGTATTTGGCATCTCCATGAACGAGGTCACTCCGCCGGCAGCAGCAGCAGCGCTTTCACTGCTGATATCACCTTTATGAGTCAGTCCCGGTTCCCTGAAATGAACATGATCATCGATGATACCCGGCATGAGCCACAGGCCAGTGGCATCTATGACGGTCGCTTCTTTAAAAGATGGGGCTTTACCGCGACTGAAGATGCCGGCTATCCGGTCGCCGGTTACAAGAACATCAGCTGCGACTGTGCTTTCTTCGTTTATTATCAGGGCATTCCTGATCAGGATATGATTCATCTCTGCTCTTTTTGCCCGGTGCAAGGATTAGTCTTCAATCCTGTGAGGCTTCTTGAAGAAGCTCACGATCTTCATGCGCAGAACTCCCCACACAGCCTCAGAGAAAATACCTCCGGACATTTTTGACGTTCCCGCTTTCCGGTCAGTAAAGACAATAGGTATCTCAACAATCTTATAGCCAAGTCTCCACGCGGAAAATTTCATCTCGATCTGGAAGCAGTATCCGACCGACCTGATATGCCCCGGATCGATGCTTCTCAGCACCTCGCGCCGGTAACACTTGAAGCCTGCCGTTGTGTCCATGATTTTCATCCCGGTGATAAGTCTGACATAGATGGAGGCGATGTATGACATCAGCACCCTCCCCATGGGCCAGTTGATCACGTTTACGCCCGAGATATATCTTGAGCCGATGGCCAGGTCAGCCCCGTCGAGGGCGCATGCCTGCTGCAGTCTTACGAGGTCATCCGGGTTATGAGAGAAATCGGCATCCATCTCACATATATATTTATAATCCCTTTGCAGTGCCCACTCGAAGCCGGCGATATAGGCCCTGCCGAGTCCTGCTTTTGCCGGCCGCTCAAGGATGTGCAGGTTGGGGAATGAGGGCATCATCTCCTTAACGATTCTTGCCGTGCCGTCGGGCGAGTTGTCATCAATGACCAGTATGTCGAAGGGAACGGTCAGGGATGAAATGGCCTTCACGAGCTCAGTGATATTCTCTTTCTCGTTATATGTAGGTATGATGACAAGGTTGGACATCCGGTGCCGCTAATTATGCAAATTTAGTCATTTTTTGCTGACAGGATCGTCATTTTCGCATTTGCATCACTAATGTGGAAGTAATTGGAGGGAGTGAATTTGAAATCGCCGGCACAAGGTCACGGACTTAAAATATTTTGCGAAATATTTTGCATGTTAAAGAGGAAGCGTTACTTTTGTCACCCCAAATGATCGAAAATCAGGGGGAAGTTCTTTATCACGCTGTATGCGCTTATCAGTCCCATAGCTCAGTTGGTTAGAGCGCTACACTGATAATGTAGAGGTCCTCAGTTCAACTCTGAGTGGGACTACCAGAATTGGAGATTGGCGATTTTCGACTGACGGTTTAAATCGCAATTCGCAAATCACAAATCGCAAATTAACCAGGGGAATTAGCTCAGTTGGTCAGAGCATCTGCCTTGCACGCAGAGGGTCAAGGGTTCGACTCCCTTATTCTCCACAAAGAGTCTTCGGAAGAAGGCTCTTTTTTTTTGAAGTATAATCCTGGATTAAGCCCGGATCAGGTTCTTCAGTTTGATTCCAAATATTTGATCAATTGAAGGATGCACTCCGGATCATCGTATTTTACATCATTATTATTGACATAGTCTTTGAATAGAACCTTTTTGTCATCATAAAATTTCATCAATTGTTTGAGGCTGACAAACTTGGTCAATTCCCCTTTTTTCTTCAGCCAATAAACGATATATGGTTTTACTTCAAAGCCGTCAGGCAATTTCAGTTCATACATTATTCCTCTGGAATACATCGAAGAATATGAGTCGACAGCTGACGTCTCTGATGTCATTCCGTATGGAGCCGGTTTAGCGGGGTCTTTCACACTGCATTTGTGTCCGGCATACAGATCCCATTCGGAATGCTCTATTAATTCAACGAAATTGCCGTTTAATATAAAAAACTTTCTGCCGTTGATATAAACTGTGTCAACCCGTTCCTGTTCCTCTTTTCCTATTGCTAATTTTTTGCCCTTATCATCGAAAATCATTTCTTCAGTCAGTGAATTATAATTAAGTAAAGCATTATGCTTTTTCCCGGAATTCATCAAAACAACTCCCGGGGTAAATTCAGGAAAAATGTAATGTGTGAGTTCTGTACCGTTTCCCTGCGGATATGATGCGGTCATTGAAAGGTTGAAAATCAACAGGAATAAAACATGTTCCATAGTCAGGGTTCTTGAACGGTCTGTGCGAAATGCGAAGTTACATCAGCGAAATGCCGGAATCAAGTATATTTATTAAAATTCCCCGGAACTGAAGGCCCAATCGTTGAGATGACTCTTACCACAACCCCCATCACTACCCCATACTTTACTCCTGAGCAGATCCGCTTCATCATGAAGGCGTGTATCAAACGCGGGAGTTGTGATAAATAAAAAGGCAGTCCCTCAGGCAGATCGCCTTGAAGGCCTCCGTGGGCCGGACAGAAGCCGAAGTCAAGTTTATTATGCCTGCATTGAACAATACCTTATATATATAGGTTTACAGATGGTGAAGCAGGGGGGAAAGATTGAGGGGAATAACAGAGGTTTCAGAAAAAAAATGAAAAAAAAGTGCAAAAGAATTGTTTTATAAAAATATGTCCATATATTTGCACCCGCTTTTGAAGAAAAGCACGTTCCTTGAAGATCGGTTACAGCAGAATGAAATCTCGGGTGCACCCGGAAACGGAGGCAGAAAAAGAAAAGAATAAAACTTTGAAAAAAGTTTGGTAGAGAGAGAAGAGTTCATTATCTTTGTAACCCTTTCGAGAAAAAAAAAGGGAACAAGTTCTTTGAATTAATGATGAAGTAGTAGCACACAGGCGAGAGAGATACTCGCCAAAAACCTAGCGATTTTGTTTGAGTTTTTGTAGAGACCGGATTGATCTTCAAAGGAAATTTAAAAAATAAATATTACAATGAAGAGTTTGATCCTGGCTCAGGATGAACGCTAGCGGGAGGCTTAACACATGCAAGTCGAGGGGCAGCACGAGGTAGCAATACTTTGGTGGCGACCGGCAGACGGGTGAGTAACGCGTATGTAACCTACCCTGTACTGGGGGATAACCCGGAGAAATTCGGACTAATACCCCATAGAGATATAGAGAGGCATCTTGAAATATTTAAAGTTTCGACGGTACGGGATGGGCATGCGTAACATTAGCTAGTTGGTAAGGTAACGGCTTACCAAGGCTTTGATGTTTAGGGGTCCTGAGAGGGTGATCCCCCACACTGGTACTGAGACACGGACCAGACTCCTACGGGAGGCAGCAGTGAGGAATATTGGTCAATGGGCGAAAGCCTGAACCAGCCATCCCGCGTGCAGGAAGACGGCCCTATGGGTTGTAAACTGCTTTTCCAGGAGGAGAAACTCTCGTACGTGATACGGGATTGACGGTACCCTGGGAATAAGCATCGGCTAACTCCGTGCCAGCAGCCGCGGTAATACGGAGGATGCAAGCGTTATCCGGATTCATTGGGTTTAAAGGGTGCGTAGGCGGACTATTAAGTCAGTGGTGAAATCCTGCAGCTTAACTGCAGAACTGCCGTTGATACTGATAGTCTTGAGTTTGGTTAAGGTAGGCGGAATGTGTAATGTAGCGGTGAAATGCTTAGATATTACACAGAACACCGATTGCGTAGGCAGCTTACTGAGCCGACACTGACGCTGAGGCACGAAAGCGTGGGGATCGAACAGGATTAGATACCCTGGTAGTCCACGCCGTAAACGATGATTACTCGCTGTTGGCGATACACTGTCAGCGGCTAAGCAAAAGCAATAAGTAATCCACCTGGGGAGTACGGCCGCAAGGCTGAAACTCAAAGGAATTGACGGGGGCCCGCACAAGCGGAGGAACATGTGGTTTAATTCGATGGTACGCGAGGAACCTTACCTGGGCTTAAATGTAGAGTGCATTTTTTAGAGATAGAAATTCCCTTCGGGGCTTTCTGCAAGGTGCTGCATGGTTGTCGTCAGCTCGTGCCGTGAGGTGTCGGGTTAAGTCCCATAACGAGCGCAACCCTTATCGTTAGTTGCCATCTGGTAATGCAGGGGACTCTAGCGAAACTGCCACCGTAAGGTGAGAGGAAGGTGGGGATGACGTCAAATCAGCACGGCCCTTATGTCCAGGGCTACACACGTGTTACAATGGTCGGTACAGAGGGCAGCTACCTGGTGACAGGATGCTAATCTCGAAAACCGGTCTCAGTTCGGATCGAAGTCTGCAACTCGACTTCGTGAAGCTGGATTCGCTAGTAATCGCGCATCAGCTATGGCGCGGTGAATACGTTCCCGGGCCTTGTACACACCGCCCGTCAAGCCATGGAAGCTGGGGGTGCCTGAAGTCCGTCACCGAAAGGAGCGGCCTAGGGTAAAACTAGTGACTGGGGCTAAGTCGTAACAAGGTAGCCGTACCGGAAGGTGCGGCTGGAACACCTCCTTTCTGGAGATGATCAAATACGGTATATCTTGATTGCCTGTGACTACTTCATTATTTAAAATATTTGGGTCAGAAGTTGACCCGATAGGTTCTTTGACATACTGGTTTTTAGAGAAGATATCAAATTTGATAAATTTTTATATTGTAAGATTAATAAGAGATTACTCAAGAAAGTAATTAAGAGCAAATGGTGGATGCCTTGGCTCTCAGAGGCGATGAAGGACGTGACAAGCTGCGAAAAGCTGCGGGGAGGAGCAAATATCCGTTATATCCGCAGGTGTCCGAATGGGGCAACCCTCCAGGCTGAAGGCCTGGAACTCCGATGCAAATCGGAGAGCAAACCTGGAGAACTGAAACATCTAAGTACCCGGAGGAAAATAAAACAAAAGTGATTCCCAGAGTAGTGGCGATCGAAATGGGAATAGCCCAAACCGACAATGTTTAGGCATAGTCGGGGTTGTAGGACCGGCATAATGATCATGAATACAGACTGAAACTACCTGGAAAGGTAGGGCACAGAAGGTGAAACCCCTGTACGGGAGCGTATTTATGATATAGCTGGTATCCTGAGTAAGGCGGGACACGAGAAATCCTGTCTGAACCCGCGGGGACCATCCCGCAAGGCTAAATACTCCTGAGAGACCGATAGTGGACTAGTACCGTGAGGGAAAGGTGAAAAGCACCCCGCACAGGGGAGTGAAATAGTACCTGAAACCATTTGCTTACAATCGGTCGGAGCCTCGACGCAAGTTGGGGTGACGGCGTGCCTTTTGCATAATGAGCCTACGAGTTACCCTTACTAGCAAGGTTAAAACTTTAAGAGTTGGAGCCGAAGCGAAAGCGAGTCTGAATAGGGCGTATAGTTAGTAGGGGTAGACGCGAAACTTTGTGATCTATCCTTGGTCAGGCTGAAGTTCCGGTAACACGGGATGGAGGGCCGAACCAGTAAACGTTGAAAAGTTTTTGGATGAACTGAGGATAGGGGTGAAAGGCCAATCAAACTGAGAAATAGCTCGTACTCCCCGAAATGCATTTAGGTGCAGCCTTGAGTCGAGTTTTGCAGAGGTAGAGCTACTGATAAGGCTAGAGGGCTTCATCGCCTATCAAACCTTGACAAACTCCGAATGCTGCAAAACGGTGCTCAGGAGTGAGGCTATGGGTGCTAAGATCCGTGGCCGAAAGGGAAATAACCCAGACCATCAGCTAAGGTCCCGAAGTATATGTTAAGTTGGAAAAACGAAGTGCGACTGCCCAGACAGCTAGGATGTTGGCTTGGAAGCAGCCATTCATTTAAAGAGTGCGTAACAGCTCACTAGTCGAGCGGTTGTGCGTGGATAATAATCGGGCATAAACATATCACCGAAGCTATGGAATAGTGTGTAACAGCATCATTGGTAGGGGAGCATTCCAGTTGCGTTGAAGGCGTACTGTAAGGTATACTGGAGCGGCTGGAAAAGAAAATGTAGGCATAAGTAACGATAAGGCAGGTGAGAAACCTGCCCACCGAAAGACTAAGGTTTCCTGATCAACGTTAATCGGAT
Source organism: uncultured Bacteroidales bacterium (assembly GCA_963780735.1). GTDB lineage: Bacteria > Bacteroidota > Bacteroidia > Bacteroidales > VadinHA17 > SR-FBR-E99. The sequence goes on along the minus strand of CAWADB010000006.1, from coordinate 527,424 downwards.
CAGGGTTAGTCGGGACCTAAGGGTAAGCCGAGAGGCGATCTCGATGGACAATTGGTTAATATTCCAATACCACCGCGTGTTGCGATGGGGAGACGGAGGAGTGAAAGAACCGCCCGGTGACGGAATACCGGGTTAAAGGGAGTAGTTATATCATACGGTTAATAGCTGTGAGATGACGAACCTGATAGTACCGCGAGGCTTCGGCTGAACGGATAGTGTTCCTAATCAGACTTCCAAGAAAATCCCCTAAGCTTCAGACATATGGTGCCCGTACCACAAACCGACACAGGTAGTCGAGGAGAGAATCCTAAGGTGCTCGAGTGATCCATGGCTAAGGAACTAGGCAAATTAAACCTGTAACTTAGGGAAAAAGGTTCCCCTGTTTTTAATGGGGGCGCAGATAAATGGCCCAGGCGACTGTTTAACAAAAACACAAGGCTTTGCGAAATTGAAAGATGAAGTATAAGGCCTGACACCTGCCCGGTGCCGGAAGGTTAAGAGGGGGGGTTATTCTCAGCAATGGGAAGAAGCTCTAAATCGAAGCCCCGGTAAACGGCGGCCGTAACTATAACGGTCCTAAGGTAGCGAAATTCCTTGTCGGGTAAGTTCCGACCTGCACGAATGGTGTAACGATCTGGGCACTGTCTCAGCCATGAGCTCGGTGAAATTGTAGTTCCGGTGAAGATGCCGGATACCCGCAACGGGACGGAAAGACCCCGTGAACCTTTACTATAGCTTAACATTGATTTTGGGTAAGTAATGTGTAGGATAGGTCGGAGACTGTGAACCGGCGTCGCTAGGCGTCGGGGAGTCAACGTTGAAATACGACCCTTTATTTACCTGGAATCTAATCCCGCAAGGGAGACATTGTTTGGTGGGTAGTTTGACTGGGGTGGTCGCCTCCAAAAGAGTAACGGAGGCTCCTCAAGGTGCCCTCAGCACGATTGGTAACCGTGCGGAGAGTGTAATGGCACAAGGGCGCTTGACTGTGAGACCGACAAGTCGATCAGGTACGAAAGTAGAGCATAGTGATCCGGTGGTTCCGTATGGAAGGGCCATCGCTCAAAGGATAAAAGGTACTCCGGGGATAACAGGCTGATCGCCGCCAAGAGCTCATATCGACGCGGCGGTTTGGCACCTCGATGTCGGCTCGTCACATCCTGGGGCTGGAGAAGGTCCCAAGGGTTCGGCTGTTCGCCGATTAAAGTGGCACGCGAGCTGGGTTCAGAACGTCGTGAGACAGTTCGGTCCCTATCTGTTGTGGGCGTAGGAGATTTGAGAGAACCTGACACTAGTACGAGAGGACCGTGTTGGACAGACCTCTAGTGTACCTGTTGTGGCGCCAGCTGCATCGCAGGGTAGCTATGTTTGGAAGAGATAAGCACTGAAAGCATCTAAGTACGAAGCTCGTCTCAAGATGAGATCTCCCTTAAGGGTCGTTGTAGACTACGACGTTGATAGGCTGCAAGTGTAAAGGTGGCAACATCAAAGCTGAGCAGTACTAATTACCCGTGAGCTTTCTGAGAAATGTCTTATTAAACTTACAATAAAACCAGTATGTCACGATATTAAAGTCTTAAGGTGGCTATAGCGGAGGGGTTCCACCTCTTCCCATTCCGAACAGAGAAGTTAAGCCCTCCTGCGCCGATGGTACTGCAGAGCAAAATGTGGGAGAGTAGGTCGCCGCCGACTTTATAACAAAAGCCCCGATTGGAAACAGTCGGGGCTTTTTTGTTGTGTTCTGCCTCCTGGGCTTTTACGAAACAGGACTCCCAATAATACAATCCAAAGAATTTAATATTCCACGACCTGCTCTGTCCAGCTTGGACCGCTGATAGAGAAAACTCCATTCTCATAAATAACAGGCTCAATTCCCATCTGAGGTGTCTTTTCCCATGACCGGAGGTCAGAACAATACGGATATGGCCGCTTATCGTACATCAGGTAGTGACATGAGCTCCACAGCTTCCCGTCAGGCCCCTCGAACAAGGCATTATGTCCGGTTTCGCAATAGGGATCTTCACTATCCTGAAATTTCAAATCAGCATATCCTCCGCTGATAGCGAGCTCAGGCCGATATTCCTTTTTCCGGGTACCAAAAATTGGTTCACGTGATACCAGTTCCCACGGACCAAGCGGTGATCCTGATTTTAAAAGCCCCACTTCATAGCCACGGGTCCAGGTTGAAAAAAACATGAAATAAGTTCCGTCTTTCTTTATAACAAAAGGACCCTCAATTCCTCCGGTCATCCAATCAGGATAACCCGGCTCCCTTTTATCGAGGAATTTTTGAAGATTACCGATGATCTTTCCGGTTGGAAGGTCAATTTCAGCCTGAAAAAGACCGTTCCCGCTGCAGTAAAGATATGTCTGCCCGTTATCATCTTCAAAAATGGTAGCATCATTGTTGTACTGAGGGGTAAGCGGTCCGTTGACAAGTTTAAATGGTCCAGTTACACTGTCAGATACAAAAAGCCAGATGCTGTGTGTCTTCATGCCTTTTGGGTCTTCTTCAGTAATTTTTCCACTGTTAACTGTCAGCCAGTATTTATTCTGGATATAATGGATTTCCGGTGCCCAGAATCTTCCGTTATACGGACAGTCAGCAGGCAGTCTGCCTGCATCAATGATCCATGAGTGCTGCTTCCAATTAATAAGGTCATCAGAGACAAGCAGTCGAACACCAGGGTTATGCCCTGTCCATACAGGATTGGATGTCCCCGTACAAAACCACTGGTTGCCGACCTTAATTATATAATGGTCTCTCATTGAGATACCAGTATCCCGGGTAACAGGGTTGGTATAGCGGAATACATGATAATCTGCACTATCAGCTAATACCCTGTTAACCGGATTTACCTGTGCAAAACACGAAGACGATAATAAGAGTAGAATCCAAAATTGCAGCAGTTTACTTTTTATTGTCTTCATCTTGAAAATATGAGAGATAATCTATTTAAACCTTACCCAATCAACTTCAACAGGAGTATCGCTTCCTGATATCACAATCAGGTTATGCATCCCCGGCAGATACTTTGACAGTCTCGCCTCGCAAACATTCCATCCGGAACTCTTCTTAATTTTCAACTCTGCAATAATGGGTCCGCCCGGGTTATCGAGCCTGATCTGCAGTTTGCCGTCGCCTGATGAAGATGCATTTACTTCAACCCTTTTCAGCTTATCTTTTCCAAAATCAACTGCATTATATTGTATCCATCCGTCACTGCTGTGAAATATCGTCTTCCAGCCCCTGAAGAGATTGAGAGTATCCAGGAAAGAAACTGACACACCTTCCGGGCTGATGCGGCTGTAGCGGTCTGTTTCAATCTGCCCGGCTGCACTGGTTATCCCTGCGCCACGTAATGTGGGCCTGACTTTCTGAATAGTGCCGTCCGCATTAAAGAAGAGGCTGTCAACCCTGACCGATCTGTTCTTGTCGAACTTTGGTGACAGATCGTTGTCATGATAGAACAGGTACCACTGATCATTGAATTCGATGATCGACTGTTGATTTGTCCAGCAACCGCTGGGCGATTCATCCATTATCACACCAGTTACTTTAAAGGGCCCCATCGGATTATCACCAATTGCGTATTCAAGTCTTTCAATAGTATTCTGCACATGCGGATAGGTCATATAATAGATACCATTTCTTTCAAAGAGAAAAGGACCTTCAACCAGCCCCTGCTTTGGCAGATCTTCCATAACCGCCGGTTCTGATGCAAGTTCAAGCATGTTGTCATTCAGTTTGGCTGCGAAGATTTTGCCAAGGGAATAGTATATATATGCCTGACCATCTTTGTCAATAAAAGTGCAGGGATCAATACCGCGGACATTTTTTATCGGCTCAGGCTGCGGGATAAACGGCCCGGCAGGAGAATCGGCAACTGCAACCCCGATTCCGAAACCTCTTCCGGAACCGGGTTTGATATTTGCAGGGAAATAGAAATAGTACTTTCCATTTCTCTCAATGCAATCTGGAGCCCACATGCTGTAAGAGGCAGGATTGACCCATTCGACTTTCTCCTGGGTTACAATAACGCCATGATCGGTCCAGTCTGTGAGGTTTGATGATGAGAACACATGATAATCCTCCATGCAGAACCAGTCTTTCCGGGTAACACTTTCAGGAGCAGGTATATCATGCGACGGGTAAACATACACTCTGCCATTGAACACCCTTGCTGACGGATCAGCTGTGAACTGGTCAGTAATAACTGGATTCTGCGCATCCGCATTCCTCAGGCATAATAAAGCTGATGCAAATAAAAAAATAACTGACAAGCGATTCGTCATTTCAGATCATTTACGGCATTTGAAAGAAATATATATGCGGCACAGCCATCTATGACACATTCATTTTCACCCCAGAAGAAAGGCCAGTCTTCCTTGTTTTCCAGGAAATCAGGCTTTAACAGAAGCAGGCCGGGAACAACACCTCCGGCAATAAATGTGAAATCTGCCCTGTTGTTGCCGTAGGTGATTTTCTTTGATCGTGTTCCGACCGAGGAAACATAAGAGATATTGGAATATGGATGGCAGCCGAATATATAATTCAGGCCTTTGTAAACATATTCATTACCGATAATTTCAGGGAACGCCTTATTAGCATAGTAGTTGGTTATTGCAAAGTTTATTATCACTGTGCTTTCGCCCCATCCCCTGGGATTCAACGGAACACCATAAGGGTTATTTTTGTCATATCCGTCAATAGCCTCCCTGTATTTAATGACATAATCCTTAAGTTTTGTCTTGTAGTCATTGTTCATATAAGGCAACGCCTGCAGGGCTGCAGTCATCCCACCCATGACGGGAGACATGTCAAGCGACGGCCATAATAAATCGGTGAACCGTTTGGAGTATTTATCTTCCCTGGTGGTGATAAACAATTGAAGAGCCGCAGACATTTCACTACCGGCTGCAAACATCTGCATTCCTGCAGGTATGCTGGCGTCCTGGGGTTTATCGACGTTTTCATTCCAGAGTTTTACAGCAGCAGCCAGACATCTGTCCCCAAGGGATGCATTATAGCCTTTAAGAGCGCGGCTTGAAGCAGCCAGTGCACCGGCGGTAGCATAATCGAGGAATGCTGACCTGCCTGTAAATACCCACCTGTCATCAGGTGTGCCGCTGGACTTGCCGTCCGTCTCATACGGCTTCAGATCGGGATTATAAGGAAGATTGTCAGTTTCAGTCATTGCATCACCGAGATGATGATACTGGTACAGGTTGGGGACAATGATACCCCTTACCGGATATCCTATGTTTTCAACCTGTGCAACCATGTTTAATGCCCCGTGCTCAATCTGCTGCAAAATATCCGGTTTGCCATCAGGACGATGTATATCCACAAAACGTGTTGCCTGGTCAATATACGTCTGATCACGGTCAACCTTGAATTTCTCCCAGGCATCAACGAAACTGAGCAAGACGCTCACATGTGAAAAGGTCTGAATGTCAAAGTCACCTGCATCAAACCAGCCGCCCACGTTCAGACCCGGGATACGCTCCAGGGGCTTGTATTTTGTTTCTGTTGTTGGCCCCATCCTGTAACCGTCAAAATGCTGATGATTTACCGGTGCCTGCAGTGCATCATCCATGTAAGGAGCACCGTGCCAGGTCCGGTAGGCTTCATTTACCATCATATGATCCATCTGCACAGGAAACCAGACATCCAGCGTCGGATGCCATATATCCCGGTAAACACCGGGATCAATCACAAATGTATTGGTGGATTCATTGCCGTATTTAATATAATAGATACCTGGATCTTTGACGGGAGTAAAATCAAATTTAAGGTAATTATATCTATAATATTTGCCCCATAGCTTAACCTCCGAACTGAACTTTTCCACTGTTTTTCCTTCCGGTGTTACCTGGAACACTGTTGCAGTTTTTAATGGAGAATCATTTTTATCCAGCTCGATAACGGCTATCTTCTCCTGGCCGGGGAGATAACCCACCTGTGAAAATTCAATAACCGGATCCCTCTTCCATCCGGGGATTGCATTTGGTTCAAGATACCATTGCAGCACCTTCCCTGTTCTGCCTGAAGGAAGGAGTGAGCGCACAATGTACCATCCGTTCTGTGCCAGGTTTCGTCCGTCAAACAGCATCAGTTCCGCATCGGCAGATTGGATCTTCACCAAACGTTCAGGGTCCTCGGGCGCCAGAATGATAGTCTTACCTGAAGCAATAGGTTCGGGAACTATAAATTCACCTTTTCCTCTGTCGTCAAATGTTGAATGACCGGCAAACTGCCTGATCTTATTGCTGGCAGGTTCAATGGTGGTAGAACTGGAAGGATATAATGGAAACAGACCCGGCTTCCCGTCTGCCAGGAATGTTTTCTCAAAATATGAAGCTGGCAGAAATTCAAGATTCAACCCGGCGTGTCCCTCAAGTTCCTTTGGCAGGGGATTGTCAAGATAAACGCTTATTATTACACCTTTATCTTTTGCAGTTACATTGATCCTGGAAGTAAAATCATAATCGGTATATTTCAGAACCACATCAATACTGTTGTTCAGAGTATCAACCTTCCGGCTTACGACTGTGGGTATCAGGTCCCACTGTTCAGGCGTGTTCTGCAGTCTTACCGCACCACCGGTTGATGTTCTCACACCGTGATGAATGATCTCTATCCCGGCAGTTTTTTCATCATAAAACATTCCGTTATACTGATTACTGTAAACAAGGACATTAACCCCCTGGGTTTCAAAGTATCCCAGGTTGTTCAATTTCAGTGTCCTGCCCAACGGAATAGTCTGAGAATAAAATAAGGCAGAAATTCAGAATTACTGTCAGCGATGCAATTCTGAAAATACCTGCAAGGACTTTAGAAGTGTGCCATGACACTCTGGCGGCGCCAGATCTTCTTTTAAAATTATTCATCATAGTCTTGATATATAGTTAGTTGAATTATCTGGTATTACTTATTTCCTGACCGATCCTGAACCAGTCAAAATCAACATATCCGCCCGGGGTTCCGGTAGCGTAATTGAACAACCCAAAGCGATAGCCCATAAAATGTGGCATTGAGTACTCCATTTCAAGTGATGTTCCGATCGGAATCCAGGTTTTACCATCGAGGCTGTAAAAGAAATGACCTCTGTCGGCAAGGTTTCTGAAATCGCATTCAGCTTTCAGAAATACCCTCTTTTGTTTCAACGGAACACTCTCTTCCACCACCGGTCTGCCTGTCTGTGCATTTACCATGACTACCGAAGCGGCTCCGTCATCCACCATTACACCCACCTGACCGAATTTTTTCTGCAGCAGTGCCAGGCCTGCAAAATCACCTTCCTTCATGCGGGCAACATTTATTGCAGTTGATCCTGAGCACACAGGTCCGAAGGTTCGCTGAGTGAGGGTATTTCTTGCCTGGGTGAAGGTTGTATCAACCCTGCCGGTTGTCAGGCGGAGATAGCCTTTCCTCCGGTTTACTGACCAGAGGGAGTTTTCCGGATTATGGTTCCATTGCCAGACCAGTGGAAGGGCAGGCTCTCCTTTATGGCGTTTGAACTCATCTGAAGCCACAATTCCAGGGATCAAACCTTGGCTGGCAGGGAGATCGAGGTTTTCGGGTACCTTGCCGTCAATGCCCAGTATCGGCCAGCCATCCTCCCATTTTACCGGAACAAGGTAGGGAATACGGCCAACTGAACCCTGATCGCGGAAAAGACAGGCAAACCATCTGCCATCCGGAGTGTCAATCAGGCCTCCCTGTGCCACACCCTTATCCTGCATGGCAAGCCTTCCTTCCCACGGTCCGGTTATTTTGTCGGCCCTGTGAATGACAACGGTTCGCATTCCGCCTCTTGGCCATGTAATGTTAAAAAGATAGTATTTGCCATTTACTTTAAAGAGCTGAGAACCCTCTGCCGGAAGCATGATGTTGTCGCCTGCCGGGGCGCTCGCATTTTCGATTATCACCTGCTCTGTTGTTCCCGGTTTAATTCCTGAAGCATCGGAACTGAGCTCAACCAGCATTAGCTTTCCTGCGCTGTAAATCATGTATACACGGCCATCGTCATCAAAGAACAGGGTATTATCATGCAGGGCAGGAGTGAAGGACGATTCTCTCCATGGTCCTCTTTCAATATCCTTGTGTCGAATACACATAAGTTTTTCCGGTTGTGTGGGAGAAGGTAGAAACATAGTAAGTGCCGTCATGATAACGCAGGCTGCTTGCCCAGGACCCTCTTCCATAGTCGTTTTTCCCATTGCTGAGGGTCATGGCGTCACCGTCTATCAAGAATGTCATAGGCATAACTCACAAGTTTCCAGTTGACAAGATCTTCTGACTTCATTATGGGCACACCGGGAGTCATGTGCATTGTAGTGCTGCTCATATAATAGGTGTCACCCACCCTGATCACAGACATGTCAGGAACGTCAGCCCAGATAACAGGGTTTTGGGCCTGGTTTAGCTGTGCTGAAACTGAAATACCGAAAAGGGTGTTGATCAGTAACAACAAGCTGAAATGAAGTATCTTCATAATCAGGGTTTTATTGGGATATTAAAATTTAATCGTAATCTTCTTTCCTTCATATGTTATCTCTCTGTCGAACTTTTCAACCACCTCGATCCCTGTACCCTTGTCTGCTGCCACTCGCACGATGCTGAATTTACGTTCAGCCAGCATTCCGGGGAACGAACCCTGACAGTCATTGATGGTCAATGTCTTTTTGCTGTCGTTCCAGGTAAAAGTAATTGTTGAATAAGCTCCTTTCTCATAGTTGTAATTATCGTTCTCATCTTCATAAAGAGTGAACTCTCCATTGGCACCTTCATATACCCGTATTTCCAGGTTATCCCATTTTTTTTCGGTGGCAAACTGAACTTCTGGTCCGAAAGGAATAATTGAACCTGCTTTTACAAACAGTGGAATGATGTCTATCGGTGTTTCTTTTTTCACTGTTTGTCCGCCCGTCTACTTTTCACCGGTCCAGAAATCATACCATTCTGCTTCCTTCGGGAGGTAAATATTCCACTCTTCTGCATCTGGTTCCGTTACGGGCGCAACCAGGAAAGCTTTTCCAAACATATATTGATAAGGTTGTTTAATGGCTGTGGGATCTTCGATAAAATCCATTACAAGCGGACGCATCATTGTGGAGCCATTTTTTGTGACCTTATAAGCTTCTGAATAAATATACGGCAGAAGGCGATAACGCAAATTCAGCATTTTCCGCATATTATTCTCAACCTCCTGACCATAGTTCCAGGGTTCAGTATCAGACTGATAACCATGTATCCGGAAGATGGGATTAAACGCTCCCCACTGATACCAGCGGATAAGTAACTCATGATACTTTTCATCCGTATACTGCGATTTCCCCGGGCGGAAGAATCCTCCAATATCAGTCGTCCAGTAAGGCAGGCCGGTAATGGTATAATTTAACCCTGCCACAATCTGCCTTTTATATGCGTCCCAGGTACCGCCAACATCGCCTGACCAGTTTATGATACCATATCTATGCTGCCCGAGGAAAGCCGACCTTGTCAGAATGCACACACGCTTGTCGGATGATGTTTGCCGTTGACCTTCATAAACAGCCTGGCTGACAAACAGCGGATATGTAAGACGATAAAAATCACCGGGTCCCAGGTAGGTTTCTTGTCCTTTAAGTGCATCGTTTTCGGGTTCAGTGGCATCCATCCACCACGAATCCACACCGTAAGCAAACAGATTATCTCTTAAGGTGTTCCAGTAGGTCTCCCTTGTAACGGGATTGAAATAATCCAACCACTTGCTATCGGGTATATAAAGATTGTTTGCCACGTAATCTTTACCTGTTGCAGAATTTCTATCAGGGTTTGACCAGATTGAAATGTTGAAGTGTGCATTCAAATCGTGTATCTCTTTGATAAAACCTGCCGGATTGGAATAATTGGTTTCATCAAATACAGGAACACCCCAGCCATTTTTACCCCAGTATTGCCAGTCCTGTACAATTACATCCACAGGGATATTTCTTTTTCGAAACTCTTTTACCGTCTCCACCAACTGACTTACCGGAAGTATATCGTTCGCGGCATTGCCAGAAACCATAAGCCCAGAGAGGGAACAGGGGAACACTGCCTGAAAGATCGCGGTAAGCGGCAATAACGTTATCAGCCGAAGGACCGAAGAAAACAACATAATCCAGGAGCTTTGCATTGGGTGATCTGAAAGTGGTAAGATTGTCCGCAAGTTTCCAGGACACTTCCGGATTATTGGTCGCCTTACACGAGAGTTGTATCTGATGTTCTCCTCCTGTAAGATTTACCAGTGTGCTTACTGTTGGAGGAAGCCACATGTTACTCTGATCGATACAGGTTTTCCCGTCAATAATCACAAAATGACGGCTTTCCATATCGCCGTAATCAATAAACAAAGAATAAAGTCCATCGGCAGGAACCTTAAAGGTACCGTTATAAACTGATTGTATTTGCGATTGCTGCTGTGTTCCGGAGGTTGTTGTAACATCGGCTGACTGGTTATTCTCTGTTGATACCTCCTGTTTTTCGAGTGCAATAAAATTATCTGCCGGATTAAAATCTGTAAGTCCGTACTGGTGCCAGAGTAACCCGTATCCTTTGCTTGAATAGATAAAAGGTATCGAAATCTGAGAATTAACCTGAGTCAGCCTTCGGGTGATATTTTTAATGTTATAATGTCCATCCTGGAACTGACCAAGTCCAAACAAATACTCATCAACCGGGGATTCAAAACTTTGTTCTGCCCTGAAGCAGGATTCGCCTCCAACGGTTCCGGGGATCAGTTGGCGGGTATTTTCTTTTTCCCTGAGGAATATTATCCCTTTATCGTCAGCGAATGATAATGTTCCTGATCGTTTACTGACAGAAACTGTTATCTTTTTTCCCTTAACAAGTAAGGCATCCCGGGTATCTGTTACTTTAAAAACGGGTTTCTGTGTTGTCTTGATGAAGATAAGTTCCGTATCTTTTGGTTGTGAATCTTTAAAGAACCTGATTCTCATAGTGTTATCTGCCATCGGGAGAATGCTCAAAGTTCCCCCGGCAAGACTTACATCAATTCCTTCAGCAGACTGTTTATAAGACATTAATGCCTGTCCTGCACAATAATGCAGATAAGGCAAAAAATGACAGGAAGATTATGATTCCTTTCATCAATATTTTTTCTTTTCATTATTCAAATTATTTCAAATCAGCATTAATCATTACAGAAGCTTCGGTTATACCTTCGGAACTGACTGTAAGCCTAATATTACCGGTGTCTCCTGTACTTCTGACAACAACTAAAGCACGTCCATGCCATGCCTTGCGGGTAGTGCCACTGTAAGGATCAGGGTCTTTGATATCTGCATTATCAACCCCCGCAATTATTCCGGGTCCGCTAACACTGAAATGTAATTGGTTTTGTGCATTTGGCTGAAGTATTCCATCCTCATCGGTCACTTCAACTGTAATAAAGGATAAGTCCTGTCCGTCGGCTGAGATCTTTATGCGGTCAGGTATCAGCCTGATTTTTGCGGAATTACCTGACGTTCTGAAGATTATTGGGTCTGATTCTTTATTATCAGTAACGCCAACAGCAGATAAGATTCCGGGAGCATAGGTTACATCAAATACTGCTTTGAACTGTTGTTCTTCGGTTGTTGCCTGTTCACCAATTAGTTTCTTATTTAAATAGAGCCGGACTTTTGGATATCTGGAATACACCTCAACCTGTATTTTTTTTCCTTCGAAACCCGGCCATGTCCAGCTTTCCCAGGTTGGCCAGACGGACCATAAAGTTTCCTTGATTTTTAAGGTATCATTTTCAGGCTCCCGAACTGCCATATAGATCTGTTCGGTATTATTGTACAGCAAGCTGCGGTAGTGAGAAATTGGTTTTCTCCAGCCTGTCAGATCAATATCACCACAATAAGCGGCATGCCATGGGAATAAATCACTTTCCCAGTGTTCGCCAGGTTTTTCGCCGGAATAATACCAGCGTCCAATGCCTGATTCGCCTAAATAATCAAGTGCTGTCCAGACAAAATCTCCCAGGATATAATTATGGCTTTGCACCATTTTCCAATTTGCGAAAGCATCTCGCGGATACGATTCCGTTTGAATCATAATCCGCGAAGGAACTCTTTCATGGTCAGACGGAGCCCTGTGTAACTGATAATTGTATCCGCCAATATCATGTGCAGCAAATAAAGGATCGAATATTGCCCATTCGTTGTCCCAGGTGGTCATTGCTGAAGTAACGGGACGGGTGGGATCAATTTTTACGAATGCACTCTGCCAGCATATTTGCAGTTTCAACAGCTTCAGGGGTCTTCCTTTCAATTATTTCATTACCTGTGCTCCAGATAATAATGGAAGGATGGTTACGGTCACGCAATACCATCGCTTCTATGTCGCGTTGCCACCATTCATCAAAATAAATTGCATAATCGAAGGGGGTTTTGCTGGTTTTCCAGCCGTCGAAAGCTTCGTCAATTACCATCATCCCCAATCTGTCGCACGCATTAAGAAATGCTTCAGACGGAGGGTTGTGCGATGTGCGTATCGCATTAAATCCTGCGGATTTAAGAAGCTCTACCCGTCGTTCTTCAGCCCGGTCAAAAGCGGCAGCACCCAGACAACCATTATCATGATGGACGCATCCACCGTTAATCTTTACGGTTTTTCCATTAAGCTGAAACCCATTCTCAGTTGTGAATTTAATTGAACGTATACCAAAAGTAGTTTTGGTATCATCAATCACTGTGTTATCTGTTAAAACTTTTACCTCAGCCTGATAAAGATGAGGCGTTTCAGGGGTCCATAACAATGGATCTGATATAGTGATGTGCTGTTCAATTTCCTTTTCGCTGTTTGCAGGAATTACCGCTTCTGTCTGATTGTGTCCTGTATTGTCAGCATTTATGTTCAGAAGGCTGGTTTTGAGAATGATGCTTTGTGACAGGTTCGTTTGGTTCTTAACCAGCGTTTTTATCTGAATTGTCGCCTTTTCCGCAGATACCTGCGGAGTGGTGATATTAACACCCCAGGTGGCAACATGTACAGGGTTTGTAACTATCATCCATACATGGCGGTATATTCCCGACCCACTGTACCAGCGGCAGTTCATCTGCTTTGAATTGTCGACTTTTACCGACAGTACATTTTCCCCGCCAAAATCCAGGTAAGGAGTAAGGTCGTAACTGAATGTTGTATAACCATACGGATGTACACCAAGTGATTTTCCATTAATAAATACCTCGGAATTCATGTAAACACCTTCGAAATAAACTGAAATGAATTTACCCTTCCATGCAGGAGGAACATCGAATGTTTTCCGGTACCATCCTATGCCAGCGGGGAAATAACCGCCACCGCCACCAGTTGGGTTTTCCGGATCTATTTTTCCTTCAATGCTCCAGTCATGTGGTAAATCAAGACACCTCCAGTTATTATCAATAAAATCCTTGGCAGAAGCCGATGGTTCATCTCCCAAAAAGAATTTCCAGTCATAATCGAAAAGCTGTTTTCGCTGGATATTCACCTGCGCATTAATGCCCGATACATAGCCTGTAATTAATACAATTGCTATTATAAGAAACCTTGAATATTTCAACATGAATAGTTATTAATTCATTTACTTAATGAAAGTTATTGCCCGACACTAAAGTTTAACCATGACTTTCGTTCCCTTGTAATCTACGACTGTATTGTACTTTTGAACCGCATCCATACCGGTACCATTGCCGGAGGTTACCTTTATGATATTGAATTTGCGTTCAGCCGGCATTCCGGGGAAGGAACCTTTGCGGTCATTGATGGTCAATGTCTTTTTGCTGTCGTTCCAGCTAAAAGCAATTGTCGAATATGCCCCTTTCTCATAATTGTAATTGTCGTTTTCGTCCTCATATAAAATGAAAGAACCATTGGCGCCATCATAAATCCGTATTTCCAGGTTATCCCATTTTTTTTCGGTGGCAAACTGAACTTCTGGTCCGAAAGGAATAATTGAACCTGCTTTTACGAACAGCGGAATGATATCTATAGGTGTTTCTTTTTTCACTGTTTGTCCGCCCGTCTATTTTTCACCGGTCCAGAAATCATACCAGTCCGCTCCCTTCGGCAGGTAAAGTTCTCTTGTTCTGACAGTGCTGAAATCTTCTTTGGTTTCCTTTGAATACATCGGGTTGGTTACGGGGCAAACCAGCAGTGATTTGCCAAACATATACTGATCGTTGATATCCAGAACCTGTTTGTCTTCCGGAAAATCCATCATCAGGGCCCGCATCATGGTTGACTGATTGGCCGTGACATCCCATGACGCAGAATAAATATAGGGCAGCAGGCTATATCGCAGATTTATAGATTTTTCAATCGCATCGTACACCTTATCTCCTTTTTTCCCAAACTGGTATATTTCACGGGGGGCATCAGTGCCATGTGAACGCATCATTGGGCTGAACGCCCCGAACTGCATCCAGCGCGCATAAAGTTCGCGATACTCAGGATCGTTCAAGGTATTTTTGAAATTCCACAGGAAGAATCCGCCGATATCGCTGTTCCAGTATGGGATTCCGCAAAGCGAGAAGTTCAATCCTGCCGAAATCTGATTCCTTAATGCGTCCCATGATGCCACAACATCACCGGACCAGGTATTGGCTCCGTAGCGCTGCTGGCCGGCAAATGCTGAACGGGTAAGGATAAAAACACGCTTATCGGAAGTTACGGCACGCTGGTGCTGGTATAAACCACCAACTGTCATTAACGGGAAAGCATTTCGCACTTTCCGGAATGAACCAAGATATGTTTTATTGTCAAAATCGGAAGGTTTGAATTGCAAATGGTCAGGTTCTGACGAATCCATCCACCATCCGTCAATACCGAGAGAGAAAAGACCTTTATTAAGATATTTCCAGTAAATATCACGGGCTTCAGGATTATAAGGATCGTAAGCTCTTACACCTGACGGGTAGTCGGGATTAGGCGGCCATTTTTCCGAACCGGATTCCGGCCAGGTTTTAAAATCCATGAGCGCCCCGATCTTCTCCAGCTCCTTGTATTGTTTTGTCTCAGGACCAAATGAATTCCAGATAGAAATAATTATGTGTGCATTCAGGTTGTGAATGTCATCAACCATCTTCTGAGGATTGTAAAACTCAGGATTGAGGAATTCCATGGCATTCCAGAGGTAATTGTTCCCCCAGTACTGCCAGTCCTGGATAATGCCATCAAGCGGTACTCCAAGTTCACGATATTTCTTAACCACCCCTACGAGTTCATCCTGGCTTTTATAACGTTCCTTGCTTTGCCAGTAGCCAAATGTCCACAGCGGTAACATCGGCACCTGACCTGTCAGATCGCGCATACGTGCAATCACGCCGTCGGCATTGCCTCCGTACATAAAATAGTAATCGATGCAGTCACCAACATCTGATTTGAACGATGTGCTTTCAGGGTTGTCCTCAAAAACAGTAGGTGAATAATTGTCCCAGAACAAGCCGTAACCTTTTACCGAAAGGAAAAAAGGAATATAATCATCGGTATTCCCCTGTATCATATTTAATGTCAGGTTACGCTGGATCATTTTTCCCTGCTGCTGCTGGCCCAGTCCGTATATGGCTTCGTCTTTATCCAGAATAAATGCCTGGTGCACATTGAATGTTTCGACACCGGTATCGTTGAAACCGGTAAACCTGGCGCTTGCCTCTTTTTCGCTAAGCAGCAACCCGGACTTTGATGTCATGAATGATATCTGTCCATTATTTAGGTTTAACGATACCTTAAGGTTTTCACTGTTCAGGATCAGGTCATTTCCTTTTTGCTTAATGCCAAAAACCGTCTTTTGAGGTGTCTTGACAACAGAAAGGCTCTCTTTATACGTAAGTCCTGCCCTTCGGGCCATTTCAGTACCCTTACAATTGATGGGCCATAAAATTGAATTTCAATCCCGATAGTATCGACTGTAGATTTGATGCCCAGATCGGTCCTGCTATAAGATTGTCCGTAGCTGCCTGTACTTATTAATAGTACTGCACACAGAAATATATTAAAACGCTTCATGATCAGTATGCTTAGTAACTTGGTTCAGGAACATGTTTATACATTTAATCAGATCATTTAAACAATCCGGTAGCATAACTAATATCTGATATTACGTATGCGAACAGACTTTTAATTATTGAACTGTGATATTCACCATCTTCAAATCTTTTGTGTCTGAACTGTTTCCATACCAAACCTCGTATTCACCGGGGACAACAGCCATTTTACCGCTTACCCTGTCGAAGAATTCAAAAGCTGAACGGGGCAGATCAATGGTTATCTCACGGGTTTTGCCTGCGGATATGTTCACGCGCTGAAAATCTCTAAGGGTCTTAAGCGGGCCGTTGCTGTCGTCTGGTTTGCGAATGTAGACCTGAACGATTTCTGTTCCGTCACGTTTGCCTTTGTTTGACACTGGAACAGCAAGTTTAACGCTTCCGCCGCTGTTGATTTCATTCTTGCTGACCTGAGCAGTCCCGATCGAGAAAGTAGTATAGCTCAGTCCGAAACCAAACGGGAAAAGAGGATCAGACATATAACGGTACGTACGTCCCTTCATTGAGTAATCCTCGAAATCGGGAAGTTGTTGTATGCTCTTGTAGAAAGTAACAGGCAGTTTGCCTGAGGGGTTAAAATCGCCAAAAAGCACGTCGGCAACTGCCTGCCCGCCTGATTCGCCCGCATACCATGCCTGAAGAATAGCTTCACAGGTTTCTGTCTCAGGTACTAATCCAATTGCAGAGCCCGAGCAGTTCACAAGAATTACTTTCTTTCCTGCCTGTTTCAGCGTTTTTATGCAATTACGCTGTACTGCAGGTAATTCAATATCCGTACGGTCACCACCCTCTGAAACCCGGCAATAAAACAGGCATTTCTTCTCCCTCCAGCTCGTTTGAGAGGCCTCCTGCAAATATCACAACATCAATCCCCTTTAGCTTTGCCAATCAGCCCTGAAAAATCCTGATCAATCTCTCTTCCGAAGTCAAATTCAATGGCAGCCTGCCAGTTGTAACGCTGAGTAAACCGTATTTCTATTTTGTATTTTTTGCCCTCTTCAACCTTATATGAGATTTTTGAAGTCATCGCCCGCCAGTCTTCGAACTTTCTTACAGATTCACCGTTTACCAGCAGCTCAAAAGAACCGACAGCACCGCACCTGAAAACAATATCTTCAGTTTGGGAGGCTGTGAATTCAGTTTCAAACCTGGCAGAGAATCCTTCAAGCTTCACTCCGGGAGCCAGTTCATTCTTTCCTTCTGTGGCCAGCTTCAGGGGGCCGGTAGAGCCTGCTGATCAGCAACAGGGTCACCGGCCAGAGTCATGTTATTCCAGTAGGTGGCTTTAAAACCCTGCCTGCCATCAATGGAACATTCCGGAGCAAAACTGACAATTACCTTGCTGTCAACTATATCACATGCCTTGTCATATATTATTTTATTTGCCGGGCAACTTTGACCTGATACCGTCAAGAACCGTAATTGTGCGGACATGGAGTTCCGTTGTAGTTACCCCATAACATTCTTGCATTATCAGCATTCGGACCTATTACGGCTATCTTTTTCCCTGATTTTTTCAATGGAAGGATATTATTTTTGTTCTGCAGCAAGGTCATGGTTTCATGTGCCATATCCAGCGCCAGTTTTCTGTGTTCCTCATTGTTTATCACAGAAGCCGGGATTTTTGTCCAGGGGACAATAGCGTCATCATCCATTTCGCCCAGGTCAAAACGACCGGTCAGCACGCGCAATAAGCTTTTATTCATATCCTCTTCCCTGATCAGGTCCATTGAGACAGCATCCGGTGATTTCATATAATTATAATTGTTCCATGCACATTCAAGGTCGGTTCCGGCAGGTATGCTCTGTGCTACCGCATGAGTTGCATCAGATGAAAATTTATGGCCGTGATAAAAGTCGGCAATAGCATCGCAATCGGAGACGACAAGGTATTTAAAGCCCCAGTCATCACGCAGAATTCTTTGTAACAACCTTGTATTGCTGCAGCAGGGTTCATCTTCAAGGCGCTGATAGGCACACATCACCTCCCTTACATCCGCTTCCTGCACCAGTGCCTTGAATGCCGGCAGGTAGGTTTCATAGAGATCACGCGGATCAACATTAGCGACATTGAGTGAATGACGGCTCCATTCAGGTCCTGAATGGACAGCATAATGCTTGGCGCAGGCCAGGAGTTTTCTGTATTTTGCCTCTGCGGGGCCCTGCAATCCTTTTACTACCGAAATACCCATCCGCGATGTAAGGTAAGGATCTTCACCATAGGTTTCCTGGCCACGTCCCCACCGCGGATCACGGAAGATATTAACGTTTGGTGTCCAGACAGAAAGACTCAGGAAACGTTTATTTTCCTGTCCTCTCCGCACTGGCTTCATTGTATTTGGCCCGTGTTTCGTCCGATACGGTGCTGAAGATACGATATACAAGCTCATCGTCAAATGAGGCAGCCATGCCAATAGGCTGGGGATATACAGTCACGCTGTCATTGTTGGCGAGGCCATGCAACGCCTCGCTCCACCAGTTAAATTTCTTGATGCCAAGGCGGGGGATGGCATCTGACACATCGCACATCAAGGTTGCTTTCTCGCTTAATGTTAACCGTGAAATCAGATCCCTGGCACGTTCTTCGGAGCTTAAACCGGGATTTTGGTAAGGGAATTGCTGGCCCCATAGATTTAATGTGGATACTATACCCAGGGCAATGAATACACCTCTTTTCATAGTCTTCTCATATCTGTTTTATAAGTTCGTCCAAATCAATACAGCTCAACCAGTCCGGCGTTTCTCACTTCTGAACTGATAATAATGCCGGGATTTTTCTTCTGAAGGTGAGTTTAATGACATATGCCATCTCTTCAAAAGATCGCTCCGGCAAGCTGATAGTCAATCCTTCATCATCCTGTCTGTATGCCAGGGGGAGGTATTTTCCGGCTGCTCCATCAATAAGCATAACAGATTTAAGATGTTTTAAGATCAATACTTTTCGATGCCAATGAAGTCAGGGTTATCTCTTTCTGACCCGCATCCCAGCCCAGTAAGATTGCGTAAAGTGTAGTGTTGTCTTTTGATCTGGTATATCTGACATCTTTGGCTGTACCCTCTGCAGGTGCGGTGAATACGCCATGTTTGGCTCCCATTAATGTTGGTCCTTCACCATATTTTTCCCATGCACGGGTAGCATAAACCGCTTCACCGTATTTTTTCAGCCATGCCCCCATCGCTAATAATATGTCCTTTTGCTCCTGTGGTATTGTGCCATCAGCTTTCGGGGAGATATTTAATAACAGGTTGCCGTTTTTACTTATTCTGTCGAGAAAACCATGAAGTACTTGTTTCTTCGAATAATATTCAATTCCCTCGGTATAACACCAGCTGGATGAACTGATTGCATCATCAGTAAGCCAGTAATTTTCGGTGATGTCAGAAGCACCGCCACGTTCAAAATCCAGCACCGCGCATTTAGGGTTCAGACCATCCTTATATGTCGCTACAACCTCTTTATTCCATTCTTCTGCCTTATTATAGTAGTAAGATAAAAACCCGAGAAGGACATTTTCTGAAATTTTGGGCAGATTGAAATCCTGCCAGATGATATCAGGCTTATAGTTATCGATGATTTCTTTATGTTTGCTTAACCAGAAAGCTTCGTTCTTCTCTTTGCCCTGCTGTCCGTAAAGCATCTGAAGTCTTGGATCGCTTGCCGGAGGCACAGCATCATAAAAGCCGGTGATATTAAAAGCATGGTGCATTGAAAGTATAACTTTCAGATTCTGCCTGCGGATGGCATCCGTCAACAGACCCACCAGGTCAAGTTTCGGCCCCGTATCTTTTGCATTCCATGGATTGACCTTGCTTGCCCACATTGAAAAACCATCATGGTGCTCGGCTACCGGGCCTGCAAATTTAGCACCTGCATCAGCAAAGAGCTGAGCCCATTCATCAGGGTCAAAATTACCACCTTCAGATTTGAGCCTGGGTGCGAACTGCACAAAATTACCCTGCCGGTCATTCGCTCCGGTGATGAAGTTGTTGTAAGGCCAATCAGAAGGTGTGCCATATACTTCCATATGGTGCTTGTTTTCCATTCGATCCATCGATATACATGTTGCGGGGATACCATTCATTTGCAAAGGCCGGCACAGAGTATACACCCCAATGGAAATATATGCCAAACTTGGCATCCTTGAACCATTCGGGAACAGGATTTACTTTCTCCAATGATGCAAAATCAGGTTGAAAGTCCTGTTTCTTAGTCTGACATGAGGTCATTCCAATTATCCAGTAATTGAAAGAACCAGAAAAGCGGAGTTTAGTAGTTTCATAGATTAATGTTTTTCACCTTAACAGTAAATATCAGTTTGACTATATGCTACCTGAACAACAGTTGTGCAAAATTGTACAGGTTATTTCTCCATACCGGCCATGTATGACCTCCGGGATATTCACTGTAGGTATATTTAACCCCGAGTTCATCGAATTTCGACATCATTGTCTGACAGTTGTTATATGCAATGTCTTCCTTGCCGCCCATTGAAATCCAGAGTTGCTTCAGATTGCCGTTGATCTTGTCAAGGTTCTCTTTCATGAATTCATATTGCTTGTCAGCCAGGCTATTCTGTGCCGGCATGATCCAGCCTGAACTGAATACTCCAAGATACGAAAACATTTCAGTGTTGTTTATTCCGACATAGAGAGTCTGTATTCCACCCATTGATAACCCGGCAAGAGCACGGTTACCGGGTCCGGGTTCCGTACGGTAATTCTTTTCCACAAAGGGGATGATACATTGTTTCAGTTCTCTTTCAAACATTTTCAAGGTAATATCACCGAATCCCTGGGCATCGACATTTCCGTCAGGCATTACGATGATCATAGGTTTTGCCTTCTTTTCAGCGATGAGGTTATCGAGTATCAGATCCGTTTTGCCCTGTGTGGCCCATCCTCTTTCATCTTCGCCGCCTCCATGCAGAATGTACAATACCGGGTATTTTTCGTTTATACTGGTATCATAACCGGGAGGCGTATAGATATAAAACTGCCGCCATTTGTTAAAGACGGTGGAATAATACCGCTTTATCCTTATTTCCCCATGAGGAACATCTTTTATCGCGTAATAGTCATCTCCTCTGAACGGAACCTCAATACCGCTTGCCATCCTGCCCATTCCGTAAAATGTTTCGCTTGCCGGATCGGCAACAGCCAACCCGTCGATCATCAGTGAATAGTAATGAAATCCTTCGGTCAGTGAATCGGTTGTCACCTCCCATACTCCCTCACCGTTTTTAACCATGTCATATTTCTTTGCCAGATCAAGCTGGATCTTTTGTGCATCAGGTGCATTGACGCGAAAGACAGCCCGGCCATCCGGTAAAATCTGAGGATATTTTGCCCTTCTCACATTTGAGGGAGCTGGTGTACCAAGAAGACTGTATTTATTGAACTTTGAGACATCTACCGGTTTGAAAAGCAGTTGTGAAAACATGTACAAGCTGTTTTTCCAGACTTTGAAGTCATGTACACCCGGTTCGATATAATAGATATGCGGGACATCATTTTTGCTCAGGTACTCATGAGTGCGCTGGCTGAATGTTATCAGGCCGTCATTGTCACCGCAGGAGATCCACAGTAACTTAAGTTTTTTCCTTGCTTCCTCCGGATCAGGTACCAGTTCTTCAGGAGCCCTGGTGTTTGGAGCTGAGGAGAAACCGCCTATCCAGGCAAATTTGTCAAGGTTACCAAGCCCGAAGTTCAGTGACTGTCCGCCGCCCATAGAGAGACCTGCTATTGCACGGTGTTCACGGTCCTTAATTACGGGGTACTTTTTCTCGATAAAGGGAATGAGGTCATTAAGAAGATCTTTCTCGAAATCGGCAAATGCCTGTACCTTATCCGGTGCCATGATATTTCCTGTAGCACGGTCATCCTTCATAGCCCTGCCATTAGGCATTACCACGATCATTGGCTCGATCTTGTTTTCCGCATAAAGATTATCCAGGATAACCTGCGGCTGTCCTCCGTTAAGCCACTCCTTTTCATCACCTCCTATGCCATGCAGGAGATACAAAACAGGGTATCTTTTACTTTTTGAATAGGAGGGAGGTGTATAAATCAATACTTTACGGGTTGTACCTACTGTCTTTGAAGCATACGTTATGGTGTCTATTTTCCCGTGGGCTATGCCGGTTCTGAGAGAATCAAATCCCGCTGGAGCATGTCTTTCAAAATCCTCCTTAACAATTTCCTCCTTGAATATCTGCTGCAAAGTATTGGCAAGATACAGTTTGCAGTTCATCCAGGTATGACCGCCCGGAACGATAAGGGTCTGGAGGTTAAGATTCTTCTCTTTGAACATTGCAATATTCTTCCTGACACTTTCATAAAGAAAATCTTCGGTGGCAATGCTGATGGAGAATAATTTCAGTTGTCTGTTCATTAGTTCAGCATCCGGTGACCAGTTGGTGAAGTTCTTCCTGAATTCTTCAGTTTCCGTGTAAGGGGCATATGAACATACATACGCAAATTTGTCGGGATTGGTCAGTCCGATGTTAAGGGTCTGGCCTCCGCCCACAGAAAAACCCGCCACAGCACGGTATTTGCTCTCAGGCACTACAGGATAGTTTGCCTCAACAAAAGGGATGATATCATTGATCATATCCTTTGTAAATCCATCCATCGGACCGGGAAAAACATTCGCATAAGGCATCACGATGATCATTGGCCTGGCTTTTCCCTGGGCAATCAGGTTATCGGCAATGAGGTTGGCACGGCCAACTTTGGTCCATGTCTCTTCAGTATCTGATCCTCCGTGAATAAGATAGAGCACCGGATACTTTGTTTTACCGCTCATGTCAAATCCGGGAGGGGTGTAAATTACCAGTGTGCGTGTCTTCCCAAGTGTCGAAGAATTATAATACCTGTAGCTTAAATTTCCGTGAGGAACGTTCTGAAGAGAATGAACCAGCGGCTGGTCTCCGGGGATGTCAACCAGGCTGAATTTAAATCGTTCATTTGCAAATAAAAGCCCGTTGTTAGGATCTGCCACCTGAACGTTATCGACGACAAAGCAGTAAGGATAAATATCTGGTTTGACGGGCCCAATAGTTACTGACCATATTCCCTTTTCATCCTTCGTCATTTGCAGCCGTTCAGATGTTATCTGGGAGTCGAGCTTCACATCTTTCGCATTGGGCGCCCTGAACCGGAAAGTGACAGTTTTATCCGGATGGATTTCAGGAGAAATAAACGGGGCTGACCGCTGCTGAGACGATACAGCAAGC
This sequence comes from uncultured Bacteroidales bacterium, assembly GCA_963780735.1. Classification (GTDB taxonomy): domain Bacteria; phylum Bacteroidota; class Bacteroidia; order Bacteroidales; family VadinHA17; genus SR-FBR-E99. The sequence goes on along the minus strand of CAWADB010000006.1, from coordinate 504,124 downwards.
GGCAATGATAAAAGTGCAATGAATGCTGACAGGGTTACAAAGAATTTCTTTAACATGATAATATCGTTTTATCAGGGACAATGATTACTTGAAAAGGAGGGGAGCTGATTCCGACAGGAAATATTTACAATTCATCCATGTATGACCACCGCTGGTAATCAGTGTTTCTGTTTCGATTCTCTTTGACTTGAGCAGGTCCATGAATTCAACTGCCTGCTGGTACAGGAAGTCCTCATTGCCAACACCGAGCCAGAAAAGCTTCATCCGTTTATTGGTATCATCAGGGTCTGAATAGAATTTGCTGAAGTTTTGCTCGAATACCTCTTTTGTAAGGTAGGCGCTGAAAGAACATATATAAGCAAACTTGTCGGTGTTGGATAAGCCGGCCCACAGAGTTTGTCCGCCTCCTCGCGAAAAGCCGGCAACAGCCCTGTGTTCCCTGTCAGATATTATCCTGAAATTCTTCTCGCAAAATGGTATGATGTCATTTATTAATTCATTGCTGAAGGTCTGGTACATCGGAACAACGTCGGGAGATGCCGGACCGCTGATCGGAATGAAATTATTACCGTAAGGCATCACAATAATCATTGGTTCCGCCTTTCCCCGGGCAATAAGGTTATCGAGAATAAGATTGGCTCGTCCTACTTTGTACCATGTTTCTTCGGTATCAGTTGTACCGCTGATCAGGTAAAGTACAGGATACTTTCTGTCAGGATTGCTTTCGTATCCTGGTGGGGTATAAACAACCAGGGGCCTGTCGATCCCTTTCATGACGTTTGATTTGAACATGGTATAGGTGACAGTACCGTGCGGCACATCCTGCAGTGAATGAATCAGAGGGGTGTCACCGGGAATATCGACCAGGCTTGCCTTGAAAAACTCGTTAGGAAAGTATGCCACATTTCCGGGATCCATGACCTGGATGCCATCAACCAGAAAACTGTAAGGATAGATATCGGGTTTCACAGGACCTACTTTAACACTCCAGATGCCGATAGTGTCTTTTGTCATTGCCACCGGTTCCTTTTCGAACTGTGCACTCAGCCTGACATCATTGGCTGACGGAGCCAGGTAGCGAAATACAATTGTTTTATCAGGATTAACCTGTGGTGATATCACCAGCGGCCCCCTCGGGGGTTGACCGGCTGTAAAACCGGCAAAAGACATCATTGCCAATACAAGCAATGGACGGAAGACATTTTTATTATTCATCTGTTTGTTATTAATAGTCTCATTTGACAAACAGTAGCGGAGCGAGTTCAAGGAGACTGCGCCGCCACGTCTGGAACTCATGGCGTGTATTCTCAGAAATAAATGAGACGGCATTAATACCGGCATCCTTCAGTGCGGTTACAGACTTATTAATTCCAGTGGGATTTTCGAAGCTGCCACAGCTCAGGAAAATGAGTTTGACCGACGACTTATCCTTAATATCTTCCGGTGCATAAATTCCGCCGCTGAGAAGTGCGTAATGAGAGAAGAGATCTGGTCTTGCCAGGGTAATTGTCTTGGTTTCCATTCCCCCCATCGAGAGCCCGGCCATGGCACGGTGAGGCTGATCGGCCAGGGTACGGAAATTGTCATCAATGTAGGGAATCAGTTCGTTCACGAGGACTGTCTGGAAGGGTGTTATATCGAAATTTCTGAGACCACCCATTTTAACATCGTTGGTCATTCCGTAGGTCATCACAATCATAAAGGGTTTTATTTTCCCTTCAGCAATCAGATTATCCATAATCACATTAGCCCGGCCCTGGTTAGTCCATGCAGTCTCATCCTCGCCCCAGCCATGCTGAAGATACAATACCGGATATCGTTTCGATAGCTCCTTGTCATAAGCGGGAGGTGTATATACGAAAGCCCGCCTGGAGGTGTTTGTGCTTTTAGATGGGAACAGGATTTGCTGTACTTTACCATGAGGCACATCCTTCAATGCGTAAAAATCCTGATCATGGGCAGGTATTTCAATACCGCTTTCCCAGCGGGTGGAACCATAGAAATTCAACGTACCGGGATCATTAAAAACACCCCCGTCAATTGTCACGTGATAATAGTGGAAGCCTTCCTCCATTGGTCCGGCAGTGGTGCCGACCCATGAGGTGTCGGCAGCCTTGGTGAGTGGTGTTCCACCCCTGGTGCCGCCCAGTCCAAGACTCACAACAACACTTTGCGCTTCCGGCGCTATGATGCGAAATCTTGCATAGCCCTGCGAGTTAACCTGTGGAAATTCCTGTCCGGGCTGGTTCAGGGTTGAGGGTTTGAAATCTTCGATTATCGCCGGTTTGTCAGTCTGGGCAAAGCATAAGCCCCCGGTTATCAACATTACCGATAACACAATTAATTGTCTGTATTTCATCTGGTTACAATTTAAATTATATTACTGAAATTCACAATAAAGATATTTTTTTCGACCGTGGCAATAGTCCCTCCGCTGAAAATTAAAACCGTAATGATCATTGAGGTAAGATATTAACTATTACCCTTTTGTATCTTGTAAGAGGAGGGTTCCCCTTATCTGTCACCCTTAGAATAAAATGAGTTGTCTCTGCCTTATCCACCACCGGTGCTTCTAAATAGGGGATCCTGTACAGGTTCTCTGCCATAGTCATCGGGATAATCTGTTTATATGATCCGGCTTCGGGATATTGGAACCAGAGATAGCTGAGATTATCCCCGTCAGGATCTGAGGTACCACTGGCATCCAGCTTAAATCCTTCACCCGATTTTACTGTAATCTGCTCCGGATGCCCCAATGCAGGAACGGGTGGATGATTGGCCTCCTGGTAGGGTTTAGTGCACCAGTCCATCCTGGCTGCAAAATCATTCTGAAAATCATCCCTCCAGCGGAACAGGGTGGCCTTGTTGTCATTAAAGACCACGGTATCTTTCCTGACCGCCCGTCCGTATTCATTATATATATAAGGAGCATACCTGTCTGCAGCGTTGGTCCAGATCGCCCTTGGTTCGGGCTCCACCGGCACACCACCTGTGAATCCTTTGGTATCCAGTGTCGAATAGTCAGGCTGATAAAATTCATAACGACCACCCCATCCACCCCAGTCAGGGTGTTCGGGATTATTAAGACCATTTGGGATCAACGAAAGGAATGTGGGTGTGTCTCCTTCCATTCCATAAGCAACATCAGGGTATACAGCCCCAAGAGGGCCATGGTTCTGCTGGACATTTTGTGCAATCCATTTATTGCTTATCGTTTCATTGTTCAATCCTGCAATCGCAGTGTTTACTGCAGTCCATGTAGAACTTCCATAGCCACCCGGACTGACAATATAAAACAGGTCGGGAAAGTTTTTCCTCATCCAGATACCACTGTCATCCTGGTCCGAGATTGTATAGACCCGGAGCTTTTTTATCATCCTGGCGGCCTCTTCTTCAGATCTTGTCTGCCGTATTTTATACAATGCCTGAGCAAGGGTATTCGGGCCACCCCAGACGCATATCCATAACGGCCGGGCATCTATTTCGTCAAGGATTTTAATAATCCAGTCCGACCCCGGTAAATCTTTACCTTTTCCGACGCCACCCATCCCGTATTCCGGCAAACCCTGCTTTACGATCTGTAACAGCGAATCAGCCTCAGGGAAGCCCGGTTCGTGCTTTAAAAGGTTATCCTGAACCTTACCGTAGGCCTGAATGACCCTCTGAACCGATTCGGGGTGTACCTCCTTCTTCATATGAACGGAGGTTGTTGCAATTATTCCTTTTATGTCAAGCACATTGGAGTATAAAAGCAAGCGGACAAGTGATTCGGTATCGTCTGGTTCATTTTCGACGTCAGTCAGAATAATGACCCTGCTCTTCTGTTCTTCCTGCGCCTGACCATTACACAGATTATCAACCAGGAGCAGCATAATTATCAATAAGGCTAGAATTCTTTTCATATTTATCTCATTCAGAGTTGGTTTATTCATTGTCTGAAAGCAGGGAATGAATTCTAATAAGTGTAAAATTCACAATTATAAATTTAAGAAGTCTTCGCGTTTTATGCAAATGATGACAAAGAATTAAAAGTTATAAAGAAATCAGGCTAAAAAGATTAGTTCAGGCGGGAATCATAGATAGTGATGTATATCGCGGCCTTGTCGGATTATTTCCTGTTTTCCGATATTGTACTGAATAATCGATTAATTTTGTGTAAATGCATTTAATATATTTACAATTCGTCCGTGGGGAGTATAATAACAAACCATTGAAAAAGCTTTTTACAACCCTGTTCTGGCTTGTGCTGCTATTTTCAGGGATTCAGGCTCAGGGGTACGCCAATCCACCGCTTCAGGGAACAGATCCCCTGCAAGACACTGTTAAATCAGTACAAACAGCAAACAGGCAACCTGTTTATGTCACACAGCGGCTTACGACACCGCCACCTGTTATTAACGGAAAGCTGGATGATGAGTGCTGGAAGAAAGGTACATGGGCCGGTAACTGGCATCAGTTTATTCCGAACGAGGGAGCCGAACCTACATATCCCACTGAGATGAACATCCAGTATGACGATCATTACCTTTATGTTGCCATGCGGGCTTTCGACGGTGAACCTGAGAAGATTTTGAGTATTCCCGGGAATCGTGATGAATTTAATGGCGACATGCTTGGCATTACATTTGACAGCTACCGCAACTACAAAACCGGTTTCGAATTTACCGTATCAGCCTGGGGTCAGAAGGTAGACCTTATATTATTTAATCCTATTAACTGGGATTTCAACTGGGATGCTGTCTGGAAAGTAAAAACAGGACTGGAAGATTCAGCATGGGTCGCTGAATACGAAATACCACTCAACCAGCTCAGGTACAGCAATGAAACAGATCAGGTCTGGGGAATGCATACATGGAGGTGGATTGCACGACTTTCCGAGGAGAGTAATTTTGAACAACAGACCAAAAACGGTCCCGGGATGCTTTATAATTTTGCCGAGCTGAGAGGTATTACGGGATTGAAAAAGTCACGCAGGATAGAGATCATGCCTTTTGCCCTCGGAAGCCTCGAGACAATGGAAGAAGTGGAAGGAAATCCTTTCACGAACAACGGAAAGGCATGGGGAGGTAATGCAGGCCTGGACGCGAAAATCGGGATCTCCAGCAATTTTACGATCGATCTGACTGTAAATCCTGATTTTGGTCAGGTAGAATCAGATCCGTCTGTAATGAACCTCACTGCTTTCGAGACTTATTATGAAGAAAAACGGCCGTTCTTCATGGAGGGACTTACCATTTTCGATTATAAATTTGATGATCAAAGCCTGTTCTATTCGAGACGCATCGGCCATGCTCCCTCCCTGATCCCGGAGGCAAATGACTCTACATTCGTTAAGTCTCCGGATAAAACGACTATCCTGAGTGCACTTAAATTCAGCGGGACAACCTCAAACGGATTATCCATCGGCATAATTCAAAGCCTGACCGCTGAAGAAAAGGCTCAGGTAAGTAATCCGGAGGGTGATATAACCAACAGACAGGTTGAACCTCTGACCAGCTACACTGTAGCACGAATCCAGAAAGGATATAATGCCGGCAACACTTTCGTGGGAGGCATGATCACCTCGGTCCGCAGATTTATCGATGATCCGGACCTGGAATTCCTCTCAAAGAATGCCTTCACAGGAGGTCTTGATGTCCTGCATTACTGGCATGACAAGGAATATTACATTGATGCACGGCTGATCGGGAGTAATATCAATGGCAGCACGGAAGCCATTACTGCTCTGCAGGAATCCTCTGTCCGGTATTATCAGCGTCCTGATGCCGGATACCTGGAATATGACACCACACTGACACAACTAAGAGGTTTTGGAGGAAAATTCAAGATCGGAAGATTACACAAAGAACACTGGAAATATTCAACCAGCCTTACCTTGCTGTCACCCGGACTTGAGCTGAATGACCTCGGATATATGACATTTGCAGATGAAATTAAGAATGATAATATTATTACATACCAGATCACTAAACCGGTTTCAGTATTTCACACTTACAGCATCGATTTTAACCAGTTCAATACATGGAACTTTAACGGAACTTACCTGGGTTCCGGAGGAAAGCTCTCTTTCTACTCAGAATTTAAGAACAACTGGATTTTCAGCAATGATCTCGTTTACCTGACAGGTGCAACTGACACCAGATTTCTCAGGGGTGGCCCTCAGATGAAGTTACCGTTCACAATTACTGAATCGGGTCATTTGTCAACTGACCAGTCAAAAAAAGTTGTTTTTAATCTCAGTTACGGTTATCAGGGCAGAGGCAATAATTCCGGCACCAATTATTCTGTCGAACCGGGAATTTCTGTCAGACCGTTCCAGGTTCTGAGGATCGGGTTCAGCGCCAGTATAATGCAAAACCATGATCTGCTGCAATATATCACCACCCTGGATTATAATTCTTCGGATCGCTACATTTTTGGCACCATCGATCAGAAGACTGTCGGTCTTACCTTCAGGGCAGATCTTAACATCACTCCCGAGTTTTCAATTCAGTATTACGGCAGTCCGTTTGTCTCCCGCGGCAGCTATTCAGAATTCAAATACATTGTGGACCCTGAAGCAAAGGAATTCAACGACAGGTTCATTATTTATGAAAATGCACAGATGTCCGGCGGACAATACCTGCTTGACGAGAATGGTGATATGATATCGGATTATGCGATTGACAATCCGGATTTCAATTTCCATCAATTCCGGTCAAATCTTGTAGCTAAATGGGAATATCGCCTCGGATCATCTGTCTACCTGGTATGGTCCAGTGACAGGACAGGAAATACAAGCTCATCCCAGGCCTCTTATGGAGAATCCCTGAATCAGCTGTTTGATGTATTTCCGAATAATATGTTCCTGGTGAAGTTCAGTTATTGGTTCACATTATAATACGGTCAGTCCGGAGAATAACGCTATTTTAAAGGAATCCGGAGCTGCGTAAGTGAGTGTGCAGGGAAACTGTATTTAATTGTATTACCCTTGAATTTAATGTCACTTGTGACTGTGTTTACAGGTTCCTGAGCCCTGGGATCACCGGGAGCCGGTATTTTCCCGTTTACCTCGTTTACCTTAGCACTCCCGGCAAAATCGCCGCTCTGCAGAACTACATCTGCAGTGATGGCATTTGCCTCATGCCTGTTGACTACGTTTACCACCAGCATTCTGGCTGAATCATTCAGTACAGCAGTGACATCAAGATAAGGTATATCTTTAAATACATCATTACTGTATTTTTCACAGCTTGTATAAACATCGAGAGCTGTCCCGTGGCAATTATTGGAGAACAGGTAGAATGCATGGAATAATGCATTCTTGAAATCACCGTCCGGGGAATTTCCCACAAGGCTTGACAGCATGGTGACATTAGCCATTTTAACTATATCGGCATGCCTGATGAACGAGTTCAGATGCTGTGCCGCAAGTAATGACGAAGTAATGCTGTTGCTGAAGCCGCCTGCCCATTCATCGAATGAGATATAGACAGGTCTTTTAGATCCGGATTTCAGCATTGCCTTTTCAATCAGATGCCTGTACCATCTCTGTCTTCTGATCAACATCAAGGCCCAGGCACATCATGCCGGAGAAACTCCTGTCGCCCGGTGTAAGGGCTTCGGTTGCATACCTGTGTACTGACAGGTAATCAATGTTGCCGGCCATATTGGTTAACACATAATCATTCCAGTCTATCCATTTGTTATCCGGCTTGTAATTTGAAGCGCCGGAGGCGATCAACTTAATGTTCTTGTCAACCAGCTGCATCAGTTTACCTGCCTCAAGGGCGAACTTGACATAGTCTTCAGCACTTTTTTGTCCCATCTGCCATGGTCCGTCGATCTCATTTCCAAGGCCCCAGTATTTTACATTAAAAGGTTTTTCATTGCCATACTTCCTCCTGAGATCTGAATAGTATGTTCCTTTTTCAACATTACAATATTCCACCCAGTGCCTTGCATCGTCAAGAGTGCCTGTCCCGGCATTTATGCAGATGAAGTTCTCCGATCCGATAAGGCTGCAGAGCTTGACATATTCATCAGTTCCCATATGGTTGGTCTCCACCTGGTTCCATGCAAGATCAAGCCTTGCCGGGCGCAGTTCCTTCGGGCCGATGCCATCCTCCCAGTTATATCCTGACACATAATTACCACCGGGCCATCTGACAACCGGTATCTTCAGCTCACTGATAAGCTGAATGAAATCTTTCCTGAAACCGTTCTCATCAGCAAAAGAAGATTTAGGATCATATATGCTGCCATATACTACAGTACGTATAGGTTCAACAAAAGCACCATAGATGTTCGGGTCAACCGCCCCTATCCTGCGGTCAAAATCAATTTTGATCAAAGCTGTTTCCTGTGACATAAGATTTGCGGATACCAAACCGCAAATGATCATGCAACTGAGTAAAACTTTTGAATTTTTCATATCATTATAACTATGCTGAAATATAGATATATTTTGATGTTTGACGTAATAAACTGCAGGGATTTCTTTCGATTTTTAGTCAGAGATTTTTAAAAATAAGTCACACAATACGAACCAGGGGAAAAAACTGCGTCTTCAGCAGAAGTTTCATTTCAGGTGAATTTTTATCGGACAGGATTTTTTATCTTTCCCTTCGCCATTGATCAGGGCACTATGCATTCTGTTTTGACATTTGTATAACTCAATAATTTTCCTATGAAATATTTAAATAAAGTTGTGACTGGAACACTCCTGGCAATGATCCTGTTTCCGTATGTGACTTCAGGCCAGCCGGGTGGTCCGGTGTTCATCTCGCCGGAAGTGCAGAAGGACAGAACTGTCACTTTCCGTTTCATGGCTCCCAATGCAAAAGAGGTAAAGCTCAGTACCCAGTTTATTGCCGGGCAGCAAAACATGACAAAAGATGATAAAGGGGTATGGAGCATAACCCTTGGACCAGTCGAACCTGACATTTATCCGTATTGTTTTATTGTCGACGGCATACAGGTGGCTGATCCTAAGAATTCCCGGATATTTCCCAATGAAGGATTCCAGAACAGTCTTGTTGAGATACCTTCCGAAAACCCGCAGGTTTACACCGTACAGAATGTACCTCACGGAACAGTCTCATACAGGTATTATTATTCAAATGAACTTGGAACACGACCTATACTTATTTATACTCCGCCAGGTTATGACCAGTCCTTAAATGAGAACTATCCGGTCTTTTTTCTGCTGCATGGGACGACGGATACTGAGGAAACATGGACCAAGGTCGGCAGGGCGAATATTATACTGGATAATCTTATTGCACAGGGTAAGGCCAAACCCATGATTGTGGTCATGCCTTATGGAAGGGCCTTCCCGGTTATCAGCAAGGAATCAGGCTCATTGAGAAACTGGGAAAACCTGCAGGAATTCCAGAAGGATTTTAAAAATTGCATCCTCCCGTTTGTGGAGAAGAACTACAGGGTAAGGACCGACAGGGAAGGAAGAGCTATTGCCGGATTCTCAGGGGGTGGCGGCACATCCCTTTATATTGGACTTGGCAATCCTGACCTGTTCGCCTATGTCTGCGGGTATGCTCCGGGCATGCGAAAAGAAGAATTCGACCGCAATAATGCCGTTCCCTTTGCAGATCCTGAACTTACCAACAGCAGGCTGAAACTATTCTGGCTTGGCTGCGGTAAGGAAGACGGACTTTATGGTGTCTTCCAGGAATATATCCAGGTGCTGGATCAGAAAAATATAAAGCATCAGACCTTTGTTACCACTGGTGGTCATACATGGATGAACTGCAAGAAATTCCTTACTGAGACTGCTCAACTGCTGTTCAAATAGACATTATCAGGGCAACACATTATTAATTGATCAGAGAAATGAAAAAGACATTCATATTTTATCTCCTCATCCTGGTTTCCTGTTCAGGAGAAACCCCTCAGGAAGTTAAAACTTACTGCAATCCCCTTAATCTTAACTACAGGTTTCAATTCACCGACAGCGCATCCTACCGGGAAGCTGCTGATCCGACAATGATAAGATACAGGGACAAATATATTCTGTTCGTATCGCACAGCGGCGGATACTGGTATTCGGACGATTTGCTGGGATGGGACTATCTTCCTGTCAAATCACTGCCGATCGAGGACTATGCTCCCGATGCAATAGCAATAAATGACACAGTGTATTTTTCTGCGTCCGCAACAGTCAGGAAACCATTCTATTACACCACCGATCCGTTCCGGGATAACTGGACAGCCATGAGTGATACTCTGCCGTTTGCAGTGTGGGATCCGCATTTTTTCCTTGATGATGACGGACAAAGATATCTTTACTGGGGATGTTCAAATTCCCTTCCTATTTATGGGGTTCGGCTCAATTCAAAAATGCAGGCTGTCACTGAACCCGAAATCCTGATTGAACATAATCCTGATAAGTACGGTTGGGAAGTGCCGGGGGAACAGAATGAGTTGACAAGAAATGGCTGGAACGAAGGAGCCTGGATGACAAAATACAACAACCGGTATTACCTCCAGTACGCTGCACCCGGAACAGAATTTAAAACTTATGCCGACGGTGTTTATACTTCCGATTCACCCCTGGGGCCGTTTGAATATGAAACCTACAGTCCTTTTTCCTATAAACCGGGAGGTTTTGCAGGAGGTGCAGGACACAGCTCAACATTCCAGGACAAATACGGAAATTACTGGCATATTTCCACAATGTCGATTTCTATACGTCATATGTTCGAACGCCGTCTCGGATTGTTCCCTGCAGCCTTCGACAAGGATGGCGTGCTGAGAACCTTTACGGCTTTCGGAGATTATCCGACTATTATGCCTGACCGTAAGATTGATTTTGAAAAAGAAAGTCTTTTTAAAGGATGGATGCTTCTGTCTTATAAAAAGAAAGCTGAAGCATCATCCGCAATGGATAACTATCCGGTAAAAAATGCCTTTGATGAAGATATCAGAACCTGGTGGTCGGCCAGTACCGGTGACCCGGGAGAGTGGCTCAGCGTAGAACTGGATGACAACTCAACTGTGAATGCAATCCAGGTAAACTTCGCTGACAATGAATCAAATCTTAAACCTGAGAGCAAAAACATACTCTTATTGTTATCGTATTCTTGCTTCAGATGACGGGAAATCATGGGATGTCATTGTTGATAAAAGCAATAATACTGCAGATGCCTGTCATGACTATACAGAACTTGAAATGCCTGTTAAGGCGAAATATATTAAAATTGAAAATGTCAGGGTTCCTGACGGGAAGTTTTCCATTTATGATCTGAGGATATTTGGCAGCAGAGAAGGTAAGGTGCCTGCAACTGTTGATGATTTCACGGTAATCAGGGAAGATGCCGATCCAAGAAAAGCAAGACTGGAATGGCCCGAAGGACGATAATGCCACCGGTTTCATTATAAACTATGGTATTGATAACAGCAAGCTCTATTCTTCAGTAATGGTCTATGATACAAGTTCTCTTGATTCTTACTGGCCTGAACAAAGATGTGGCATACTATTTCAGTATAGACGCATTTAATGAATCAGGGATTGCAACTGGTACAAAAGTCAAAATGAGCAAGAAATAGGCTGTCCCGACGTATAATTATTGAATAATCAAAGCTGCTTTTACCACTCCCCTGTCATGACACCCCTCCTTTCTTTGATATTAAGTATCGTATTCTTCCTTAATAGGAGGAGTAGACAGAAGCGGAGGGACAGCCTCGTGAATATATTACAAAGCCAATTGAACCAAACCTGACAGTGCCCAGCGTGGCCGTCGCTTCGGTTTATTAATCACTACTGCCTGTGTTTCTCTTTAAAACATATTCTATCACCGATATTATAAAAATTTCTTTGCAATCGGTTGCATTTTTAATAAAGTTTATTATATTTACAATGTCGTAGATATTTTTTCAGGGTAATATCGAAGGGATTTGTTTGAAAATATGGCCGAGAATCAGGATGTTCTGAGTTTTACCTGGTTCCCTGCCTCGTGCTGAAGGAACTTTATTGCTGTTTAAGCAGACGTAATAATAATTTCAGAATAACATCAGACAAATTAACACTTATGAGAACAAACGACAATTCTTCGTGAAACAAGAAACCTCTTCCGAAAGTCTAAAGTATGAGACAATGATCGCCGATCATTTGCTCAATTAATAACCAAGAATTTTAACCTTAAAACTCAAATCTTATGATTAAAAATCCTTCCAGCCTGAGTATTCCGACGAGGAAATACTTCGGGAAACTACTTTTGAGCTTCATGCTCACGGCGGTGCTGATACTGGTGCAATCCGGTCTGGCATTTGCCTCAGGATCCGTCCCTGACGGATTGAACGTATACAACCGAAAGTTGTGACAGGAGTTGTTTTAGACAGTGACGGTAATGCTTTACCGTCTGTCAGTATTTTGGAAAAAGGTACCACTAACGGTGTTTTATCAGACGACTCCGGTGCTTACAGGATTACCCTGACAACTGTTGATCAGGTTTTGGTTTTCTCTTTTGTTGGGTATGCTTCACAGGAGGTGGCAGTAGGTTCCCGGACCGTTGTAAATGTGACAATGGCGCTTAGTGAGACAGGTCTTGAGGAAATAGTGGTTGTGGGTTACGGTACCCAGCGGAAAGAATCTGTAACAGGTTCAGTTGCTTCAATGCGTGGAGATGAGATGCGCGATGTGCCATCGGCCAATATCACGCAGGCCTTGCAGGGACGTATAGCAGGGGTGGACATGGAGCAGACTTCAACCAAACCGGGTGCCACAATGCAAATCCGTGTTCGCGGTACACGTTCGCTGAATGCCAGCAATGATCCGCTGGTGGTGCTCGATGGTATCCCCTTTGGAGGATCTATCGGCGACATCAACCCCAGCTCCATCAAGAGCATTGATATCCTGAAGGATGCATCAGCTACCGCCATTTACGGCTCGCGCGGTGCCAACGGTGTTATATTGATAACAACCAACAAAGGGCAAACCGGACAAAAAGCACAGTTTACCTACAATAGTTATTATGGTTTGAAAAAAGTTTTTGCCGAATTCCCCATGATGGACGGGCCTGAATTTGTTGCTCTCCGTGCAGCATCCGGCAGGTACACAAACGGGGTCGATGAATCCGATGATGTAAATACCAACTGGCAGGACTTGTTTTATACGAAACGGAATGGTAACAAGCCACGATTTAGGTGTTTCGGGTGGCACCGAAAAGGGAAACTACAGTTTCGGTGCGGGCTACTATCGCGATGAAGCCGTATTGCCAGGGCAGAGCTACAGCCGTTTTTCGATACGCGGTACATCTTGACCAGGAAATAGGCAAATATTTCCGCTTCGGCTTCATCACAAACAACAACTATTCCATTTCAATGGGTAACAACCTGGGGTTGTACGGTAACATAAGCACTTCACCTATTGCTGACCCGTATAACGAAGATGGCTACTTTTAAAAGAACCGTAAAGATGCCATTGGATGAAAACTGGGTTTATACAAGAGAAACTATAGACGAGCTTGGTGATAAATGGATAGACCAGACCAAAGCGTATGGCTCATACAACACACTGTTCGGCGAGGTAAAAATTCCCGGCGTTGAGGGCTTAAAGTATCGCCTCAATCTTGGCTTGAACTTCCGCATGACTAACGGTGGCAGCTACACAGGAGAGGGTGTATTCAGTTCCACACCTACTACCGTTTCAACTGCTTCTATCAGTAACTCACTTGGCACCGGCTGGGCAGTTGAAAACCTGCTGACCTACGACCGCACCTTTGCCGGGAAGCATCAGGTGAATGCAGTAGCGTTGTACTCTGCCGAGCAAACCATGTACAACAGTTCAAATGTTGCGGCAAAGGATATTCCGGCCGACGCTTTCCAATTCTACAATCTGGGACGGGCTGCCGGCGAAATTACTGTTAACCCTGATTACCAGAACTATTATCAGACCGGCTTGATGTCGTGGATGGGACGTGTAATGTACTCATACGACAACCGCTATATGATGATCGGCTACCGTCCGCTCCGATGGATCATCAAGGCTGGCAGAGGGACATAAGTGGCATACCTATCCTGCAGTATCGGTCGGATGGAATATTGGCAACGAATCGTTTATGAAGAATATCACCTGGGTAGATATGCTGAAGCTGCGTGTGGGTTATGGACAAACCTCCAACCAGGCCATTGACCCCTACGCTACACTTGGACGATTAAGCTCCAGACCTTACAACTTTGGCACTGCTTACTCCACCGGGTTTTATGTATCCCAACTGCCTAACGAAAACTTAGGATGGGAGTATTCTGACACATATAACTTTGGCCTGGACTTCGCCTTACTGAATAGTCGCCTGTCAGGTACCATAGAGTACTATGTAACGAATACCAAAGATATTCTGCTGAGTGTTAAGTCTGCCCCCCACCTCCGGTGTGAGCAGCTACATGGCAAATATAGGGGAAACCCAAAACAAAGGCGTGGAACTTTCACTCAATGGCGTGATAGTGGACAACCCCAGCGGCTTTACATGGGAACTCGGCTTCAACCTGTATTCCAACCGTAACGAGCTGGTAGCCCTTGCTTCGGGACAAACAAGGGATGAAGCCAACTGGTGGTTTGTAGGCTATCCCATTAATGTAATCTACGACAACGAGAAAATAGGACTCTGGCAGGAGGGAGATGAGTATCTGAGCATTCTGGAACCGGGAGGGAATGTAGGTATGATTAAGGTGAAATATGTCGGCGATTACAACGAGGATGGTTCACCAACAAGAAAAATCGGACCCGAAGACCGTCAAATCATGAGCGTAGAACCTGATTTTATGGGTGGCTTCAACACCCGCCTGGCTTACAAAGGATTTGACCTGACCGCTGTCGGCGCCTTTAAAAGCGGAGGTATCCTCATCAGTACCCTCTACTCGGCATCAGGCTACCTCAACCTGATGACCGGACGCAGGGGGAACGTAAAGGTGGACTACTGGACACCGGAGAACACTGACGCCAAGTATCCAAACCCGGCCGGCGTATTAAGCGGCGACAATCCAAAGTATGGCAATACCCTGGGTTATTTCGATGCATCGTACCTGAAGATACGTGCCCTGACACTTGGTTATAACATCGACAATATCAACGGGATTAAAAATGCAGGTTTTGACAGACTGAGGACTTTACTTCACTGTACAGAACCCGTTTGTAATGTTCTCGCCATACAACAAAGAATCAGGTATGGATCCCGAAACCAACTCATACGGTAACGAAAATGCTGCAGTACGCATTGGTTCTAACCTGAGACGTCTGCTGACCATAGGCACCAACACGCCTACGACACGCAACTACTTGATTGGTCTTGATTTGGCATTTTAAAAAAGAAAAATGATGAAAAGTAAATATATAAAAACTTGTATAGGAACATTAGCCTTGGCTTTGTTCCTGGGAGCGTGCACTGATATTTTGGAAGAAACAGCCGCGCAGTATTTATACACCCGAATATTTCAAAACCGAAAAAGGTGTTATGGGAGGATTGACTGCAATGTACGCCCACCTGCGCTACATATACGGACAAGCCTACTACTATAACGCCTGCCTGACCGGTACCGATGAAGCAACATACGCTCAGAGTGCCGATGGAAACTTTAAGGACCATGACCTTTCCGGCGTGGGGACGATTTCTTCCACCAGCAGCCGTTCTGACGTATTGTGGGGAGCCGCATTCTCCAACATCAACACCGCCAGCGGTGTTATTGAAAATGCTGCCGCAGTAGGTACCATTCCGGATGCGTGGATTGCTGAGGCCAGATTCTTTCGCGCATTCGACTACTTTCAGCTGGTACAGACTTTCGGCGGGGTGCCTTTGGATCTGGGCTGCCGGGGAGCTGAAGTTCAACACTGCTCCCGTGAGAACCTCTGTGCGCAACACCGTGCCGGAGGTCTATACCAAAGCCATATTCCCGGACCTGCTGACAGCGATAAACGATTTACCGGAAACAGGACGTGTAACCGGCGGTGCAACCAAAACGCTTGCGCGGCTTTTCCTGGCAAAAGCTTACCTGACATACGCATGGTGGCTCGAAAACCCAAACAACATTCCTACCTATCCGGATACTCCCCGGACTGACCCTGACGGACATAATGCCGCCTGGTATTTTCAGGAGGCATACAATGTGGCTGTAACCGCCATTGATAATCCGGGACCTTTCGGCTTACAGGCAACATACTATGACGTTAACCTGGCGCAAAACGACCGCAACAAGGAAATACTGCTGTACGCCGACCACACTGAGAAAAGCGAATTTTATAATGCAGGCAGCCTTACTTATGGAAGCGGCGGAGCTCCGGATAACTTTGCCGTCTGGATGTTGACCTGGAACTATACAGTCATCAGAAGTTCCGGTGTAAGTTCTGTTCAGCGTGAAGCAGAACAGCACTTAGGCCGTCCGTGGACACGTATGTGCCCACCTATCGGTGTAATTCAAAACACCTTTGCCGACAAAACCAATGATTCCCGGTACGACGGCACATTTACAACCGTTTACCGTGGCAACTGGCCTAAAGGTGGCACCACTAATGCATCTTTGGTTAATGCAAACGGTCTGACAGTTGTCCCCGGTGATGCAATACTGACTTTCCTGAACGATGATGATCCAACTATTGTTTACGCTACTGCAAATGGTAATATCGGTGCAGGTGTATTACCCGGAAGAGCCGATTTTGTTATAGGGCCGCGCGGCATAAGCAGAATAACATATCCGGGGCTATGGAAGCTTGGCGTCTACCGCACTGACAATGGCACCGGATTGGGACAACCTAATGCCGGCAGTACCCGTCCTTTCAACATTGCCAAATTCTCGGAGCTCTACCTGATAGCTGCCGAAGCGGCTGTGAAGGGCGCAACTACACAAGCCGGCAAAAGCGCTTATGATCTGGTCAATGTTCTTCGTACCCGTGCCGGAAAATGGCGCTGGGACAACAACGGAAATGTAGCCAAAGTGGCAGACAACAGTGCTGCTATGATCGCTGCCACACCGGCAACAATTACCCTTGACTATATCCTGGCAGAACGTTCGCGTGAATTTTTTGGCGAAGGTTACCGCTGGTTCGACCTGGTGCGTACGCAAACATGGGCAACTATTGCACATACATACGAAATTTGCGGAACCGCCTATGCAGACCGTACACCGGTATTGGTTACGCGTACCATTGAACCGTATCACTATCTGCGTCCAATTCCGCAAGGTCAGCTTGATGGCATGGAAATGACCGCAGACGAAAAAGCTGCTTATCAGAACCCGGGATATTAGTCTGATGAAATGGCAGTATTGTGTTTGCCATGTATAATGAAAAGTTTGTTTTCAAAGAATAGTGAGTTTTAGTAATTAGGATTGATTTAGGGTAAAGTGTCCGTGGAGAAGAGCTCCACGGACACTTAATCCCTTATTTAAACGTATTGATTTTATCCGATTTCCGTTCCTTAGACCATGTGCCGCGGAAGGCTTATTTCACAATTATAAACTTCTGGTATGACTGACCTTCTTGAAAAACTATCAGTTTGTGTCGAGTTTGGCAAAATCGACATCAAATCACCATATCCTCCCGCCATGAAGGACCAGGAGGGTGCTTTTGAGCTGACAAAGAGCGCTCTTGACGACGGCATCAGTCCGTCGAAATACTTGAGGAGGCACTCATTCCCGCCATGTCAAGAGTGGGGCAGAAGTTCAGCAGGAATGAGATATTTGTTCCGCAGATGCTTATGGCTGCCAAGGCAATGAGCAGCTCCATGATTCACCTCAAACCTTATTACCTGAACGGCCAGGCAAAGAGGAGGGGCGTTTTTATTATCGGGACAGTTACAGGTGACCTTCATGATATCGGGAAAAACCTTGTTGCCATGATGATAGAAGGTGCCGGGTGGGAGATAATTGACCTCGGTGTCGATGTGAGCGCTGATAAATTCATGCAGGCTGCTGACAAGCACCCGGGTGCCGTCATAGGATTATCTGCCCTGCTGACGACCACGATGGAAAATATGAGGAAAACAGTCACCTCCCTGAGATCAAAGAATCCGGCACAGAAGATCCTTATCGGAGGAGCACCTGTAACAGCTGAATTCTGCAATAAGATTGGAGCCGACTTCTATTCCCCGGATCCGCAGGGAGCAGTCGAATATCTTAAGACTCTTGCTTAGGATAGATCAAAATTTTGTTATTTTACCACAACTTGTCCCGGCTTGTCGGGAGAGTAACACAGAGTTAAGGTCTGAGCTTCATCTGTTATAATAATAAAAACAGTTACTCTGTATTAACTCATTGTGAATCTGTGGTTAAACTAAAAGATACTGAATGAAAACAATTCTTTCCGGCCGATCGAGGGAAGTTGTGATTGATACCGCGGGACCGATTGTTATAATTGGAGAATGCATCAACCCGACGAGGCGAAAGAAACTGGTCTCCACTCTCCAGGAAAGAAATTTTGAATACATGCTCTCCCTGGCGAAGTCTCAGATTGAAGCCATGGCTGACGTCCTCGATGTGAATGTGGGCTTCCCGGGTGTTGTGGATGAAGAACTGTTGCCCGAAGCAGTCATCGCATTGCAGGATAATTTTGACATTCCATTATGTCTGGACTCACCGAACCCGAGGGCAATAGAAGCAGCCCTGAAGGTAGCAAAAGGGAAATGCCTCATCAATTCGGTGAATGCCGAGGAAGCCTCGCTGCAGAGGCTTCTGCCCATAGCAAAAGAATATGGAGCCGCCATCATCGGGCTCGTTCTTGATGACGACGGCATAACCAATGACCCGGAGAAAAGGCTGAAAATAGCTGAGAAGATAATTAACCGGGCTGTTCAGGCAGGGATAAAAGCAGGAAGATGTGATCATTGACCCGATGGCTATGGCTGTCAGCGCTGACCCGAACGCATGCAGGGTGACTCTGGAAACCATCAGGCTGGTGCATGACAAGCTTGGGCATAACATCACACAGGGAGCCAGCAATATCTCCTTCGGGCTTCCCCACCGCGAGAATATCAACAGCGCCTATATGGCAATGTCTATCATGTACGGACTTACATGCCCCATAGCAAATCCCGAGAAGATTACAGGTATTGTGCGTGCAGCCGACCTCATTCTGGGCCGGGATGATTATGCCGTCAGATTCATTGAACACTATCAAAGCACCATACTCCCCTGAACAGATTCACATATACGTTCAGAGAGCTGCTTCCCGGCGCTGATGACCTGGAGAAGACGATGGGATACCAGTCGGGTACAGCGCCCGAGCCCGTCACCATTCTTATTAACGAAATCACCGAAGAGCTTTTACCGCTTGGTGGCATCAAGGCTGAGTATATAATTTTTCCTGGAATTGGTTTAAACCGTGAGGAGAAATCCCTGCAGATTGAAGGCGTCACATTCAATATAAAACCAATTATTTACCGCCAGATGAAAGAAGCCGATGAGGCTGCCCTCTTTATCTGCACTGCCGGGCCGGTTATCGGGGAGATGAGCCGTAACAGCATGAAAGGCGGTGACCTGTTGAAAGGTTATGTTTACGATGTCATCGGCTCGGAGGTTGTTGAAGCTGCCGCTGACCTGATGCAGGAGGAACTGCGCAAAAGCATGTCTCCTGCCGGAAAAGGCATTACCAACCGCTTCAGTCCCGGGTATTGCGGTTGGGATGTGGCCGAACAGCATCAGCTGTTCAGCTTCTTCAAGGACAATTTCTGCGGGATCACCCTTACGGAATCAGCCCTTATGAACCCGGTCAAATCTGTCAGCGGGGTCATTGGCATTGGCAGGAATGTCCGGTTTACACCGTATCAGTGCAAGCTCTGCGACGATAAGAACTGTATTTATCGTAACAGGAAGGCAAAGGTCTGAGGGTCTGAAGTCTGCACCTACCGGTCAGTACGGAACGGGGCGGAGGGAAGGCCTTCGCGATTAAACAGGTTTGCTCCTTCCGGATTATCAGCCCAGGCATATCTCACCGCCACAGGCTTCTTTATCACTTTGCTCCTGACAATTACCCTGTCTCCTCTTATCCTTGCGTTCGCCCACACAAACTGCTTGTCTGCTCCGGCAATTGCAAACTGTTTAAGATTTCCGCCTCCTTTTGCAATGAGTCCTGAACCGGTATTGTCAAATGTTATGATAATTTTCCGTCTTTTAATTTGCATCGATTTATAAGTCGGTCCGGAATAAATGACATCATTATCTCCGTAGGCTACTTTCCTGGCTGCCAGAGCCAGCCTTGCCCCAACGTCCTTTTTATTCAGCGGATGGATGTCATTCCATTCACCCACATCAATAGTTACAGCCATCCCTGTCGCAGGCAGTTTCAGCGCTTCCGCCTGGGCTTCCCTCATGAGAGCCCAGTTGCTTTCCGAGGGTGTGCTCTTTGCTTCCATGAAGTTGGGAAGCTGCACCAGTATAAACGGAATGTCGCCCTGACCGAAGTTCTGCCTCCAGTCCCTGATCATGGCGGGCAGGAGGGTCCGGTATTCATCCGGTCTCCCGGCATTGGATTCTCCCTGGTACCATAAAAACCCTTTTATACGGTAGTTCAGCAAGGGTGCCAGCATGGCATTATAGAGACCTCCGGGCTTGTATCCGAGGAAAGTCTGGCCTCTCAGCGGAGGCATGACCGCACCAACCTTGTATTTCCACTCACCCTCCAGGCTGGTTGTGAAGCCGCCTGCAGACAGATCATATGGTTTGTCCGGCACGAAACCGCCGTCACCGATATTGCTGATCACCCTTACAGACAGAATATTGCTTCCTTCCTTCAATACACCAGACGGGATCGTATACCGTCTCGGAGGGTACTGGTAGGATACGGTGCCGATGAATGTTCCGTTCAGAAATGCAGAATCTGCATCAACGATCCTGCCCAGGTTGAGGGTGCCGGGCTGACCTGCCGCTGCTGCCGGGACAATGATCTCTTTTCTGAACCATACAGCCCCGTTGATGCCTTTCATTTCAGTGGCCGACCAGAAACCGGGAATTGTCATTGTTTTCCAGTCGTCTGTATTCAGCGAAGCATCGTACCACTTCTTACCGGGAGTTTTGTACCCTTCATCCGCCTGCTGAAGCTTTCTGTACCATTCCTCAATCCTTTTCTGATCGCTGGCAGCGATGGCATTTATCAGCGAGTCTGACTTCCATTGCTGAAGTTCATTGTAATGGACAGGGAATTCTTTCAGAGCTTCTTCACTGACCCATGCTTCTGCGGGTGATCCGCCAAAAGCTGAGGTGATCAGTCCGACAGGTATATGATATGCTTCATACAAATCCCTGGCAAAGAACCATGCGGCGGCAGAAAAGTCAAGCACGGTCTCAGGATCTGCAGCTTTCCAGCTGCCTGATGCTATATCCTTTTGCGGTTCTTTGAATACGTAGTACTTCGGCACAGTAAATGACCGGATATAATTATTAGAGGATGCTGCTATTTCTGCTTCATACAGTGGCCGGACTCGTCTTACGGGCAGCTCCATGTTCGACTGCCCGGAGCAGAGCCATACGTCGCCAATAAGGATGTCATTGACTGTAACCGTATTACCGGCCTCGATCTTCATGCTGAAGGGACCACCAGGATTCAGTCCGGAGAGCCATACCATCCATTCTCCGGAGGTGCCGGCGGTTGCCTGATAATCATGGTCAATAAAGTTAACCGTGACTTTTTCGCCGGGAGTAGCCCAGCCCCATATTTTCACGCTGTCGCCGTGCTGCAGCACCATGCCGTCGCTGATCAGCCGCGGCAGTCTTACCTGGCCGTTCGCACCAACCGAACAAAGTAATGCCAGGAGGATTATCAGTAATTGTTTTGTTTGTAGTCTCATGTCTGAAGGTCTGATTTATGATGTCTGAAAGTCTGAAGGTCTGAGGGTCTTAATCGCAAATCGCAAATCGCAAATCAAAAGTTCCTGAAGCTTTCCGGAGGGCCCAGGTATGACGGTCTGACACCGCCGGTATCCAGAACGATCTTTTCCAGTACGATACCGGGATCAACCATCCATATTTTGAGAGTATGATAGCCCGCCTCGCTTACTGAAAGGGCTGCCTTGACGTACCTGGTATTATCCATCACCGTCTTTTCCCACTCCCTGTTGCCATTCTGTGCATTGAATTCCTTCGGCACAACAGTTATAATCTGGGGAAGCTTATCATCAAATGATATTCCTATTTTAAAATCCCTGTCCGGCAGGAAATTCAAAGAGGGTGCAAAGTGCAACACGGATTTCAAACTCACCTGTCGTAGAAGAGGTACACCTGGTACTCAAGACAGGGAGAATCTTTACCCGGCATTGCCGGCTGTGCATCCGTTACTGCTGTGGCACGCATGGCTGACAGTGTGCGGCCGTAGTCTCCGATCCGTTCCCAGTACCTCTCTTCAGTATTTTTCAGAGCCGTATAATGTTCCGCTTCGATCGAGACGTACCCTTCAGCCTCAACAAATCCTTTCAGCGTGGCAGCCTGAGGTACTGCAGGATTGAATGCAGAGAGGCTTATTTTTACCTCGCTGCCCGTTCCCTGTACCGTAATGGTCCCCTCATGTGTGCCATAGGTCAGCATATCCCAGTCTATCCTGACGTCAATCCGCTGCTCACCTGTGACAGTACCTCCGGTGTGGCTAACGATTATCCATGGATTATCTGTTGTAACCGAGTATTCAAAGGGCTCCGTGCCTTTGTTAAACACCTCTATGTAACGTTCCTGCATGTTAAAAATATCAAACTGCGGCAGTGAAGGAAGCGTTTTCTCTCCCGGCCAGGACTTGTCTGACCCTTCGACAGCCACTCCCATGGATGCAGCCTCAGGTACCTCGAGGCGGCTGAGCTTTATTGCTCTGAGGCTGTTGAACGGAGGGTCAGCCCAGTTTGTGTATCCCAGGTGTGACTGATCCATAAAGTGGTTCCATTTTCCTCCGGCAAAAGTGCGGTTATAGTAGCCCATCAGTACGGTGTCGGCCTGGAAGAGGGCCTCTGTTCTTTGGGCCATCTCATTTGTAAGCGCTCTTCCCTGTGATGCATAGAGTGCATTCTTCCCTGCGGTGACGTACAGTTCATTGACAAGTGCACTGGCTTTTACGGGGAAGAGTACCAGGTCGTAGAAAGCGTTATGCATCTCCTCCGGCAGCTCGTTCTGTATCTCCTCAGCCCTGGCAGCAAGAGCATTGTATTCATTGACCACCCATTCCGCCTCGCGGTAGTCAGTCAGACTGTAGGTGAAAGGGCTCAGAAGCTCAGGCTTGCGGCGGCCGTTGAATTTGGTATACTGTGAAATGATATCAGCAATCTCATCTGCATAGTCAGGTCCGAACTCACGGGCACACCATCCTCTTGTATATTCCTGGAGATCGTCGCTGCCATGTGATTTGGTATCCCAGGCGAGTGAAAGAAAATACTCAATGGGGAATTCATAACCCTTGAAATGCCCGACATTTACGATCCATATCCTGTCGGCTCCATACTGTTTTGCAAGTGACATCTGGTCCCATATCTTCGGGATCGGGTTGGTATTGATCCACTGGTAGCTGCGCGGACCTCCATGATAGTCGAAGTGATAGTAGACGCCTGCCCCGCCAGTGCGAAGACGTTCATCAGATGTAGGCAGTCTCCTCACGTTACCCCAGTTATCCTCTGCCCACAGGAGGGTTACGTCATCAGGAACCCTTAGGCCCTCGTTATAATAATCCATCACCTCCTTGTACAGGCACCATAGCTGAGGCACTTTTGTCACATCCGGATTCAGCTCTTCAGCAATGAGCCGGCGCTGAACGTCAACGATCTTTTCCAGCCTGGCAATGTTTGCTGCAGGGCCCCCCGGGCCCATCTCGGTATCATCTGCACCGCGCAGACCCACTGTGAGTATGCTCTCATAATCCTTGTTGCGCACGATGCCCTCGCGCCAGAATTTTATCAGGGTGTCAGAGTGACTTGTCCAGCTCCAGCTGCCCAGGGTCTCCTTGTAACGGCGGTCCCACTCTTTCTGTGCCCGCAGCATCGGCTCCTGGTGAGTGGTACCCATGACAATTCCGTATTCATCGGCAAGTTCAGGATTGAGTGTGTCGTCTTCATTGAAGGCATTGTTCCACATGGCAGGCCAGAGATAGTTGCCTTTCAGCCTGAGTATCAACTCGAAGAGGCGCGAATAGAATTCACTGCCGTAGTTTGCCACACCCGGGGGTACTGGAGGGTTGACCGAAGGGGTCACTGTACCGTATTTGTACTGTACCCACCTGGTAAGGGCAGGATACTCATCATTCAGGAAGATACCCCGGTATCTGACTGATGGCTCCCCGTAAACACGGCGTCCCGGGGTGACATATAATTCACTGTTTTTCCTGACGGGAACCTCAGCCCACCAGTACCATGGCGAGACTCCGATCTGTTTTGAGACCTCATAAATGCCGTAGATTGTCCCGCGCTTGTCGCTCCCCGCTATAACAAGGGCTTTCTTTACCCCCGGGAAAGGATCTGTCACTGTCTGAATAAGATAGCACTCCCATTTTCCCGAAATATCATCAACATTGATCTTCCCCTTTCTGATGAGGTTTTCAATGATCAGGCTCTTTCCGATTGTACCGGCAATGACTATCTCTTTTTTGCGGGGAGGTTTATCAAAAATCATCTTCGGCGTTGCACCGGTTACGCTTCCAATATCTGTCTGAAGGTCTGTATATGCCCTGATCACTCCGGGCCAGTCTTCGGAACTGATGACGAGCGGAGCAGAACTTCCCGAAGAAGCCAGGGTGAAGGCTGATGCTGCTTTTTTTGTTGATACAATGGATGAAGTATCAGCCGAAACTACCGCCGGACACCCGTCCAGAGCAACCAAAGACAGAAGAAGCCCGGCAGCGATGAGGTTAATGATAATGATCCGGTTCATCATATTTCAGGATTTTACTGAAGTTCAATAACAGCTGTTGTAACAGAGGATGGCTTCAGTGTAAAATATTTACCTGCAGCTATTGACCCAAGGTCCTTATACATACTCCCTTCCACGGTTTGTACTGCACTCACTGTTTTTATGGTCTTGTTCTTAACCGTGAAATCGACATTGGCAGCCGACGATAGCGGGTTGACAATTACGACAGTGATTTTTGTGCCGGAAGGATTGGCAAACGCAGAAAATATTATTGAAGAGGTACTGCTGGTGGCATTTATCCTGTCATAACCCTTATCCACATTTTTGGCGAAGTGCTTCATTACATAGTAAAAAGGAGTGACTGTAAAACTGCCGCTGCTGGTAATCCGTATCATTGACAGTGCGTTGGCATCATCCCATGCCATAAGCCAGTACAGATATGCTGAAGCGTTCGCTTCATTGATATTATTAATTATAAACTGTGCCGTTTTTAGCCATGAAAAGTTGGAGTATTCCGTCATTATGCATGGCTTATTACCGTAGTTGTCACGTACCATGTTCAGCATGGATGTAGTTTCGGATATTGGCGTTGTGGCAGACCAGTTATATGTATGATAGGCATAGGCCGCCAGATACGGTTTGTCCCTGATCGGGTCGGAAAATGCCGCAAAAGTGTTTCCGCCGAATTTGCTGACACCGAGATTCTCGGCTTCCGGTCCGATCAGTTTTGGAGCATTGGGCCGTGTTCCGATCTTTTCGTAAACGAGATCAAAGGCATTTACATATCCCGGAAAATCTGCCGTCTCCGTGGGGCGCCATTCAGACGTCTCCCAGTCGGGGGTGATCCACGAAGGTTCGTTCTGAATGCTGATATAGTCAGGATTGAACGAAAGATTATCAAGCATATCAACCCAGTAGTCGGCAAAAGCTTCATACATATATGCGCCTCCCTCTTTTTTCAGCGTTCCCTGCCTGAGATTGTTGTTGCTCTTCAGAGCTGACGGAGGAGTCCATGAACTGATCAGGGTCATGATTCCCGGGTTATACAGTTTGGCAATATCGTTAAGCTGACCGGTCACAGTGAATAGATTTTTCAGTCCTGAATTCTCCATCACATCAGTCGTTTTCACAGCCGGGTACCCCTGCGGATAATAATTGTTTTTGAACCTGACAATGTCCATACCCATATCCTCGAACAGCAACTGGCATATCTTGTTCTTGTCCGGGCTGGACATAATTCTCTCAGAGTACCATGTCAGCGAACCGCCGAACCCAATCATCTCCTGATATGTTATTGTGGGGTCAACAGCCAGGGTATAAACCACCGGGTCATCAACCTCACTGCCCGGTTTTTCCTTACATGAATGGCACAGTGCTGCAAGGCAAAGTATCAGTACAAACGGGGCGGTGTTTTTCATAATATTTATTTATTAAAATACCTGCCGGCATAATCCAGGAATACCGGCCAGTTCGGGCCTGGTGTATGACCTCCGCTGTGCTGGCGGAAGGCGATCTCTCCTTCTGTGAGCGCCTGGCCGACCGGGGGAAACAGATCAGTCCCCAAATCCTTTATACCCAATAGCCGGTATACCGGGCCGGCAGCAGAAGCTGCCATGAACATACCCCTGGCGTCGACCCAGCTGTCGCCTTTATCTCCACTGCTTATAAAAACGGGACGCGGTGCACAGAGTGCTATCAGCTCATGTGAGTCAACCGGCAGATCATCCCATGTCAGCGGTCCGGCATATTTAAGGAAGTTACCCGCCATCCAGTGATATTCGCCATCAGCTGCGAGGTTCTCAACTGTCTCCCCGGCATTGCGACGGTAGAGCTTTGCACCGCCGGCGCCGGACGAACTTATAAATCCTATTGCAAAACGCCGGTCATAAGCCATAGCCACCAGGGCTGCCTTACCAAACCGCGAGTGACCCTCAATACCTACGCGTGAGGCATCTGCCCATGTGTCAGTCTCAAAATAATCAAGGGCCCGGCTTGCGCCCCAGGCCCATGCGCGGAGTGCACCCCAGTCGTCTGGCTTGCGTGGCTCTCCCCGGTTCATCAGCCCGATAATGCCCTGCGTCAGTCCGGCGCCGTAGTCAGCCTGGACACTGTAAGGCAGGTAGATGGCATAGCCCCAGCCTCTGCCCAGCACCTGCTCCTGCCATGAGGGCTGGTCGCCTGTTGAAGGGGGAGGCTGCATGCCGGCAGGCCAGATAAAACCAAGCTCCATGATTACCGGAACAGCCTTTTCAGCGTCTGCCGGGACTGTCAGTGTCAGCTGTATGTCAACAGTCAGGCCGGGGAAGGAGGGGTTCCGCACATGCCCTTCAAGAGTTCTGATCTTCACATGATACAGGCCAACGGTATCGCGGGTTTCAGAGAGAACTTTCCATTCAACCGGGGGAATTCCCTCCGGCATACGTCCGTAGACCTCCCTGTCAAAATCCTCAACTATCTCCGGCCGTCTCTTCTTCCACCATGCTTTTGCATTTTTCACCTGCCTGCCGCTTTTGAGCTTCAGGGGATCGGGCAGCAGAGGGTAAGGATTGGCTTTGGACTCATCGTAGTTGGCGGCATTGGGAGCGTTTGGATTCATGCCGTCAACTCCCGGCCTGAGCGATTTTATGCCAAGCACTGACATCATAAGCTGATGATCAGCTGCCGTCACTTTCCTTATACTGTCCCACTTCTGCCCGGAAGGCTGCGCCACGGTCGTAAGAACAGACACAAACAAGAAGAAAATGATCAATGAGAACTTCTCTCCTCTCATTTTACTGTGAGTACGGTTTTCTGCAGGTACTGCTCGCGCAATGACGGGCCGCCCTTCTTTATTGCCCATCCTTCACGGCAAAGGTGTTCATTCTCACCTATGGCAAGATAAAAGCCTTCCGATAATTTCTCTAAGTGCAGATTTACAATACGTTCCATATCAATTTTACATTAAAACAAAGATAGTGATTAATTGTCAATGTATCCCTTTCTAAATGAACCACAACAATACTACATTTCTGATACACGCAGGAAAGACCATTATTGGAAAATTATGAACTAAAGGCAAGGATAGTTTTAAAAGAATTGAAATTATTAATTAAAATGATAGATTTGCCAAATCATTTTTTCCGTGAAGAAGTTTTTTTATTGGACCAACTTCAATGGGATCAATTGGGTCCGCGGAATGGGATCAGATTAACAGGTGTATGCAAATAATCAATTAATAATAAAAAAGTATGAGCCCAACTTCTCAAAAAGTCACAGTATTCGAAAAAATAGGGTATAGTCTGGGAGACCTTGCCGCGAACCTGGTTTTCCAAACATTAATTACTTATTTAGCTTATTTCTATACAGATATTTATGGGCTGAAAAACACTGATGCCTCAATTGTGATGTTAACTGTCGGTTTAGTTGCCGCATTTGGTTTTAATCCACTAATTGGATTACTGGCTGACAGAACCAATTCGAGATGGGGCAAATTCCGGCCCTGGATATTATACACTGCTATTCCTCTTGGCGTTATGGCTTTACTGGCCTTTTCAACACCAGATTTTTCATACAAGGGGAAATTAATTTATGCTGCTGTAACGTATACTCTTTTGTTGTTGATGTATGCTTCCAGTAATCTTCCGTATGCAGCTTTGAGCGGTGTATTAACCGGTGATATGGGAGAAAGAAATAGTATCTCATCATATCGTTTTGTTGCAGTAATGTTTGCACAATTCTTTGTACAGGTATTTATGCTGCCAATTATTGAATATGCCGGCCACGGAGATAAAGCCGCCGGGATTGAATCAGTAATGACATGGATGGCTGCCATAGGTACTGTAATGTTACTTATAACATTTTTTACAACCAGAGAGCGTATTATTCCAGATGTGGAACAAAATTCATCTATTAAAGATGACCTGTCTGATCTTTCAAAAAACAGACCCTGGCTGATAATGCTTGTATTAACCATATTAGTGTTCATCACTCTTGCGATGAAAGGAGGTTCTTATGTGTATTATTTTAATAATTACGTAGATAAAGCTGCCCTTGCTAAATTTATTAACCCGGTTATTACTGCACTTTCAGGTTTAGGTATTAATTTCTTTGGGTCAGACCCGGTTTCTGCCGGTTTTGGTTTATTTAATGCCGGAGGCATAATCTTTATGATTGTTGGAATTTCATTATCAAAAAAACTTGCAGATAAATACGGTAAACGGGATGTTTATAAGTATGGCTTACTAGTTGCTACCCTTTTTGTTCTGATCTTTATCTTTTTCAAACCCGAGAGTGTAATCTTAATGTTCACTTCGCAAATTCTGCATGGATTTTCTTATGGGATTACCATCCCAATTCTTTGGGCCATGATTGCTGATGTTGCCGACTTTTCAGAATGGAAAACAAATCGCAGGGCAACTGCAATTATCTTTTCTGCTATGATGGTAGGCCTTAAAGCAGGGCTTTCAATTGGAGGTGCTTTGCTTACCTGGATTTTAGGTTTATACGGGTACATCCCTATTCACAGTGCGGTTGCCGGGACGGAAATTATTCAGCCTGAAACTGTCGCTACCGGAGCAAAAATGCTTGTCAGTATTTATCCTTCCATCCCATTCCTTCTAGGTGTTGGTTTACTGTTTTTCTATGTGATTGATAAGAAAATGGAAGTAAAAATTGAGACAGAACTGAAGGAACGAAGAGGGAAAGTGCGTGAATAGACGATGCTAATTGAGTCAATCGAATAAAATGAAAATCAAGACTATTTCTGCAATAATTGCCATTATTATGCTTTCAAACATATACACTATGGCGCAAAAGACATTAGCCGGGGCTACCAAAGGCAAATTTCTTTTCGGAGTAGCTGTTAATATGCAACAAGTTAACGGTGTTAACCCCAAAGAATCAGAATTGATTGCTAAAGAGTTCAATACCATTGTTGCCGAAAACTGTATGAAGCCCCAGCCTATCCATCCGGAAGAAAACAAATTCGTATGGACAGATGCAGACAAAGTTGTAGCGTTTGGAGAAAAAAATAAGCAGGCTATAACAGGGCATTGTCTTATCTGGCATTCTCAAATAGGCAGGTGGTTCTTTGTTGATGACAGTGGGAAAGATGTCACTCCTGAAGTTCTGAAAGAAAGGATGCGTCAGCATATTATTACAATTGTAGGTCGTTATAAGGGTCGTGTAAAAGGCTGGGACGTTGTCAACGAAGCTTTTGAAGACGATGGCACATACCGTAACAGCAAGTTCTACCAAATACTGGGCAAGGATTTCATCAAATATGCTTTTCAGTTTGCTCATGAGGCCGACCCAAATGCAGAATTGTACTACAACGATTATAATGTAGAAACTCCGGCAAAATGCGATGCAATTGCGGAACTTGTAAAAGAACTCAAGGCGGCAGGATGCAGAATTGATGCGGTTGGTTCACAAGCGCACATGCATATGGATAGCCCTACGCTTGACGCTACAGAAACCAGCTTTAAAAAACTTAAAGCTGCCGGGGTGAAAATACATATTACTGAATGGGATATTTCGATTCTTCCAAGTCCGTATTCCGGGGCAAACATTTCTACTAATTTCGCTTATTCAAAGGAAATGGACCCCTATCGTGAAGCTGTACCCGAATCAGTTCAGCAAGAATGGAATAAACGCGTACTTGATATGTTCGAACTCTTTCTAAAATACAATGATGTAGTGGATCGCGTCACAGTTTGGGGATTGAACGATGGCTTATCATGGTTAAACAATTTCCCGATACGCGGCAGAAAGGATTATCCTGTACTTTTCGACCGCAATAACCAGCCCAAGAGTGTGGTTGATGAAATGATCAAGATGGCAAAAAAATACAAGTCCAAATAATGTTGAAGTAATCCGAATCGCATCTGACAAACGCAATATTAAAGAAAACAATAAATTATAAGGAGAAACACAATGTCACAAGAAAGAGATGTTTTTGTTGCCGCGAAAATCGCGAAAATGAGTCTGCTGGAAAAATGCGGCCAGCTGCTAACCTTCACCTGGAGAGGTGCTATCCCTACACCATCGGGGATCGAACAAATTACTAAACTGCATGCAGGCGGCATTTGTTTGGAACCGTATGCACTTGAAACATGCAAAAATCTATATTGGGGACGCTCACAGGTTGATCCGAATTTCAAGAAACCCAAGGATTATTTCGACATTGCGCACACATGGTTCAATTCCCGTGCCTTTGGCGTGAGTGTAACGCCTGAAGAGCTTACCGAAGCACTCAACAATCTGCAGAAAATTGCTATGAACCGCGCTTCGGGAATTCCTCTGCACGTAACGATTGATATGGAAGGTGATTTTAAGAACGATTATACTTCCGGCGGTGTTCTTCAGTTTATTCCTCCGATGGGTATTACGGCTATTGGTGATGTAGATCTTGCTTACAAAATAGCAAATCTGATGGGCCGTCAAATGGCCGCAATTGGTGTAACCCAGTTCTATCATCCGGTTTGCGATGTAAATATTAATCCGCTGAATCCTGAGATCGGTGTCCGTTCATTCGGGGATAATGTTAGCGTTATCTCAAAATTCATCGATGCTACTGTCCGGGGATATGAGGATGCAGGCATCACTGCAACTATTAAACACTTTGCCGGCCGTGGAGATTCGGCAACCGACGCGCATGATGTACTTGATGTGTGTCGTGGCGATAAGAAACGTATGAAGGAAGTCGAACTGGCTGCCTTCCAGGCTGGTGTGGATGCCGGTGCATCGGCTCTTATGACTGCCCATACTATTTTTCCTGCCTATGATGAAGAATATCCGGCAACCCTTTCGAAAAAGATCCTCACCGATCTGCTGAGAGGTGAAATGGGATTTGACGGAATCATAGTATCCGATGCAATCGGTATGGCCGCAATCCTGAAGAAATGGCCCCTGCCACTGGCATGTGCCATGGCGATCAAAGCAGGTGTTGACACCATCCTGCTCAAGGCCGACGACGAATCCCGCTCACAATGTCTGTTCGGTATAAAGAGCGCTGTGGAGAACGGTACTTTGTCTGAAGAGCGTGTGAACGATGCTGTACGCCGTCTGCTCTGCAGGAAATACGATCAGGGCCTGTTCAAAAAAGCCGGTAAGATGGATCCGAAAGAAACCACCAGGATTGTCAGAAGTAAGGAAAACAGGGACTTCTCCCGGGAAGTTGCGCATAAAGCTCTGCTGGTAGTCCGCGATGATAAAAAGCTGCTGCCCCTAAGCAAAGACAAGAAAATTCTGGTGATCGAGCAAACCATCCCCTATGAATTTCTCGGAAAGGATTTGTACAGTCATGCCCATATGTTCTGCGAGCAAATGGTCAAGTATTCCACTAACCTCATTCTCGACGATGCCCCATTCCATGCTGAAGAGGAAGACATCGAAGAAGCACTGCGACTTGCCAAAGAGGCCGATCTTGTTGTCATGACCAACTACTACGCACGTATTGAAAAGCGGGGTAATAATACACATCTGGTCAAGGCGCTGAAGGCAGCTGGCCATACTGTAGTTATTGTAACAAACTTTCCTTACCGGAAGGGCACTACCACCGTAGCTGATGCTGTAGTCTGCAACTTCTCCGGCACTCCTGATTCAATCAGGGCTTCAGTTGATCTTCTGTTTGGTGCTATCAAACCGTACCCGACGACCAGGATGCCGATCGATCTGAGTGCTGAAAAGAATCTGCCGGAAGAACCAACCCCTGCGCCCGTAAAATCGCAAGAGAAGAAACCTGGTAATGTATGGGGAGGAAAGTGCTGAGACTTATAAAACAGAAAGATTAAATTAACATGCTGAGCGCCGGTGAAGATTATAAATCCCACACTGGCGTTCAGATTAATCTAAAGGGTGATAGCGCCTGCAAGTTGCCTCCTTTTATATTTATCATAATCAACACTAAGCGAGAATAAAATGACAAAATCAACTTCCTTTAACATTCAGGATATATACACAATTAATGGAACTGAAATAGCAAAGATCTACGAAGAGAACTTCATGTCGGTGCATTTCCAGGGAATGTCCAAATGTCTTCAGTTTCCGCATACTGTGGCATTGCAAGGCGCGCCTACCTGTTCGATCGGTATTTCACCGTACGGTTTATATAACCGGTTTAACGATGCTGGTCGTCTTATCCTGTTGAATCAGAAAGCGGTTCAGTTCGGCTCAGCGCCCTATATTCGTATTGGCGATGATTGTATTATGCTGACGCAGAAATTACCAGGTGAAACAGAACTTCCCGATGATATCCCCGCAGTTAAAAATTATTATCCTTCTCCGATTGAAAAAGAGAACATTGCGTTGACCATTGCAACTCCCTCACTGGAGATTGCTTATAAATTTGAAAAGGTAAAAGTCACCAGAAGACTGATTTCTCCTTTACTATCCGGCGGAGAACAGACTTTAATGCCGCTCGGCGTTGAAGAATATGTAGTTGAAAATGTTACCGGATACGATCAACAGATCACACTCGTAATACCAAGACCATCATTGGTCAATCTCCAGGAAAAAGAGCTTAAACCCACCGATCAGGATAGTGTTTTCGTAGCCACTGCGGCAGTAAAAGGACAGAAGCATGAAGAATTCCGGCTGGACGGTATCCGTGGTGTAATTATGGGCAGCAAGGAAAGTCAGAACAGAATGGCGATTGCCGTTGCAGACGTTCCTGGAGTTGCCGTGGATACCCAACCCTATTTCTGCCTGAATAAATACTCAGGGGATCTTCTTTTAAGCGGAGATGGAAGTTTTTATGAAAAGCGTGGACCAGTTATTCGTAATGATTATGGCGCGGCTGTCAGTTTGACTTTTACTTTGAATCCGAATGAATCCAAGACAATTCCTTTCGCTGTGGTTCTGGATTATCCGGTACAGGATTATATTGACGGTAAGACATTCGACAGAAAATATCTGAAAAACTTCAAAGAAGAGAAAACGCGGACTCTGGATATGGTAAAGATTGCTTTAACCAGTTATCCTCAATGGTGGAACCGCACAATAACAATCCAGAAAAGAATTTTTGATAGCATTTCCTCAACGCCAGCCTATCAGAATGACCGTGAAGGAGCATTGCGTCTGACAAGGTTAATGCTGAATGAGCTTCATTTTCCATTGTCCAACGCTATAGTCTGGGTCGATGATGAAAACGGTGAGCGGGCCCGCTTCCTGGAATGTTTTGACTATGCGTATATCGATCCTTCAGATGTGGATTGGTATTCGATGGTACTGCTGATGCTTTTCCCAAAGGTGGAAAAAGACCTGTGCCAGGCGTTTATCAATTCCATACAGGCAGTGGATCCAACGCCCCGATGGTATCATCATCATGCTTCTTTTGTACAGGCACAGATGCATTTTAATGAACATCGCGAGGAATATGAAGGTGTATCCCTTACGCAGATCCGTGATGATTTCAAGACCAAAGGCAGTGTCGCCCATGATGTCGGTGCCATGCCTAAGGGCCATCCCCTGCGTAACGTGAGTGATTACGCATGGTATAATAATAATTACTGGGTCGATCTGTATCCCAAACTGATGATGCGTGTATTACGCAATGTAAAATTCACGGGGGATATGGAATTTCTTAAATCGAACTGGGAAACCCTTAAGTTCGGACTGGAATCATTGCTGAAACTCGATTTTGACAACGATGGTATTCCTGAAGGGCATCCGGACGATGTTAAAAATACGTTTGATAACCTGGTACTGTTTGGAGCTGATGCGTATGATGCAACTCAGTTTCTGGGTGGATGCCAGGCATTAATCAAAATGGCCCAAATGCTTGGTGAAAAGGCCGATGAGGAACACATCCAAAAAAAGTACGATAAAGCCTGGAGCAGTTTTGAGAAATTATGGCGCGAAGATGTAAATAAAAAAGGTGAGAAACTCGAATATTACATTACCTGCTTTGATCCTGAATCAGGCAATACAAATACGGATGTATGGACTAATCAGCTTGACGCTTTGTGGTACTTAACTGCAATTGGAGAAGCACCTGCAATTCCGGAAGAACGTGTTAAAAAGATTCTCAAAGCTATTTATAATACAAATCGTTCGTATATGGGTTGGGCCATGTGCAAAACGAAGGATGGAGAGCCTGTTGAATCGGAACAGGGGCAGGATGTGTATACCACTACGAATTATGTTTTCGCCCAGTTGCTGGATTATTACGGAATGGTCGACGAAAGTAAAGAGGTATACAAATATATGGATCGCGTAGTATTTAATTATGCAAATACCCTGACAACTCCGGATAATCTTCGGGCAGAGCTGGAACTGGAAGCTGGTGAAAAAGAACCCTGTCCGCATTATATTGTTGCAGCGTATCCCCGGCCTGGCGCAGTATGGTCACACCTGGTGATGAATTACATCAAGGATCTGCAGGCGAAAAACAAGACCAAGACCATCGAGCCGAAAGACCTGATGTCTTTCTATCCCTGGTTGCTGAGTGGTTCAGAAGAATAAATTAAATAAACACAAATTAATTTAAAGTACAAAAAATCAGAAGTCGATTAGTATGAGCAAAAAATATGATATTACATTTATAGGGCACATGTGCTATGATGAGATCGTTCCTTTCGGAGGGAAACCACGTGTAGCTCCGGGAAGTGCTGTTTTATGCGGAGCCATGGTGGCCGCAAGGGTTGGCAAGAAGGTTGCTGTCGTTGCTAAAATGGCCAAAAAGGACGAGGAGATCCTTCAGCCCATGAAAGATCTGGGCATTGATTGTTATCTTATTCCCAGCGCAGAAACTTCGTATAACAGGGTGGTACACTTTTCCGCAAATGTTGATGAACGTGAAATGACCCTTATCAAATCGGCCGGAATAATCGACATCAAAGATGTTCCTGAATTGGATTCTACATGTGTTCACCTGGCCGGAATTTCGGATACAGAATTCGATATGGCGCTGATGAAGGGCTTGAAGGCAAGAAATTACCCAAGTTTGTCTGTTGACATGCAGAGTTTCGTACGTCATATAAATCCGGAAACCAAAAATCACGAATTTAGTGACGTTGCTGATAAAAAAGAAATTGCTGCTATGATGAACAAACTAAAATTGGATGTTGTAGAAGCCAAACTTCTTACTGGTACAGATGATCTTGAAAAAGCTGCAATAATCGTCGAATCATGGGGTTGTCCCGAAATTTTAATTACACATTCCGAGGGAGTGCTTGCGAGAGTTAAAGGGGAAACATATTATGAAAAATTCTCCAACAATAGTGTAGCTGGCAGAACTGGCAGGGGCGATACAACATTTGCTGCATACCTCTCACACAGATTGGATCACGAAGTTCCGGAGTCGTTGAAGTTTGCTGCTGCTCTTGTATCAATCAAAATGGAAACACCCGGCCCGTTTAGTGGAACAATTGATGATGTTAAC
The DNA here is from genome assembly GCA_963780735.1 of uncultured Bacteroidales bacterium. Taxonomy (GTDB): domain Bacteria; phylum Bacteroidota; class Bacteroidia; order Bacteroidales; family VadinHA17; genus SR-FBR-E99. Next base: position 467,967 of record CAWADB010000006.1, on the reverse strand, counting down.
AAACGACTGAAAGAAAAACATTCCTGAAAAGACCAGATATAACCGATCAGCTTGTAGCCAATCATCTCCTTAACCGATAATTTTCCTGTTTCCGGTTGCATAATCATTTAATTATAAGAGGTTCATTATTGTACACAAGCTGCGCATTCCATTGCAGGTCGCATCCCTGAACAGTTTTAAGCATAACTCAAAGTATACAATAAGATTTAAATGTGCAACCGATTGCAAAAAATATTTGATTTTGTTTCAAATATTTCTGTTTTATTACTTATTTTGAGGAATTATGGCCGGAATGAAGAAAAAAGCCGAGGTCACCATTTATGACATCTCTAAAGTGCTGAATATCTCAGCCTCAACGGTCTCCCGCGGCCTGAACAACAACCCGCAGGTCCGCAAAGAGCTTCGGAAAAAGATTATGCACACGGCCCAGGAGATGGGATATCAGCATAATAAGTTCGCTGCAAACCTGCGGCAAAAAAGAACCCGAACCATAGGTGTGGTAATACCCAGGATAGACAGTCACTTCATGTCGTCAGTCATCTCGGGGATGGAAAAGGTGGCAAACAACTCCGGTTACCAGCTGCTGATAAGCCAGAGTGAGGAATCGGCCTCACTCGAGGAAGTAAATATCCAGGCGCTCTTTAACAGCCGTGTCGACGGATTTCTCATTTCACTGTCATATGAGACAAAGAACATAGATTCCATTCAAGAATATCTTCCGGAAAGATATTCCTATCGTGTTCTTTGACAGAGTTTTTGAGTGCAGCAACTGTGTAAGCGTGGTCATTGATAATTTTAAGGCCGGCTATGAGGCGACAAAGCATCTTATTGATCAGGGTTGCAGAAAGATAATTCATGTGGGGGGAAGCATGAACCGTAATGTTTACAGTGACAGATTCCGCGGATTCAGGCAGGCTCTTGCAGAAAACTCGCTGGAGTTTGATGACAACTCCCATATTATTACTGACCTTATGGACAGCTCCGGGTGAAGTGATCATCCGGAGGCTGACTCAGCCGGGGATCGATGCCCGACGGCATCTTCACGGCAAATGACACCTCGGCAGTGTCAATAATATGCGAACTGAAAAAGAAAGGCTACCGTGTTCCTGATGATGTGGCTGTTGTCGGTTTCAATGACGACCCGGTTTCCACGGATTGTAGAGCCTAACCTGACGACGGTTCATTACCCGGGAAGGGCTATGGGTGACGTGGCTGCATCGACTATGATCCGGATACTTGAAGGAACACAGTTTGAAAAGGTCAACTCAATCATACTGAGTCATGAGCTTATTATCAGGCAGTCATCGCTTAAATCCGGTAATACCTCAGGAGCATGAACGGCAGGGGTGTAACAGTACTTCTGTTTTTACTGCTGGGTTCGGTGATGCCTGCCCGCGGCGATGACGGGTACCGCCTGTGGCTTAAGTATGATCAGATCAGTGACAAAGCTTATCTGAACGAGTGCGGCAAAGCATTTAAAAGTGTGATGGTAACCGGTGATTCTCCGGTGCTGAAGGCTGCACATGAGGAACTGCTTGCCGGCCTGGGGGGCATGACAGGCCGTAAAATTACTGATGTGAAAAACCTCACCCGCGGAGGCACAGTGGTGGCAGGTACCTTTGAATCGTCACCCCTGATAGCAACTCTTCTGCCTGATGTACAGCCCGGAACAACAGGCGAAGAGGGTTATATCATAAGATCAGTCACCCTTAAAGGGAAAAGGATTATCAGTGATAGCCTCAGACGGGGAAAAGGGAGTGCTTTACGGCATCTTTCACCTTCTGCGGCTGGTCAGCATGGGCTCACCCATTAAGGATCTTGCGGTGCTGGAAAAGCCTGCAGTTGCACTGAGGCTTCTGAACCACTGGGACAACCTTGACAGGACAGTCGAGCGCGGCTATGCCGGCTTTTCGATCTGGAACTGGCATCTGCTGCCTGATTATATATCACCGTTATATAAGGATTATGCAAGGGCGAACGCTTCCATAGGCATTAACGGAGCCGTGATCACGAATGTCAATGCTGATGCCATTGTGCTCACTGCACCTTATCTCCGCAAGGTGGCAGCCCTGGCGGATGTAATGCGCCCCTACGGCATTAAGGTCTATCTCACCGCCCGCTTCAGCGCTCCGGCAGAGATCGGCGGACTGGGCACTTCTGACCCTCTTGATCCCGGGGTCATCAGGTGGTGGAGTGACAAGGCGGCTGAGATTTATTCCGTCATACCTGACTTTGGCGGTTTCCTTGTCAAGGCAAATTCCGAGGGTCAGCCCGGCCCGCAGAACTATGGCCGTACACATGCTGACGGGGCAAACATGCTGGCTGACGCCGTTGCTCCGTTTGGCGGTGTTGTAATGTGGAGGGCATTTGTATATGATAACAATGTGCCTGCCGACAGGGCAAAGCAGGCCTTCAACGAGTTTATTCCGCTTGACGGTCTCTTTCGTACGAATGTGCTTGTCCAGGTTAAGAACGGCCCTATAGATTTTCAGCCTCGCGAGCCTTTTCACCCGCTTTTCGGATCAATGCCTTCCACATCCCAGATGCCCGAATTCCAGATAACGCAGGAATATCTTGGCTGTGCCACTCACCTCGTCTTTCTTGCCCCGCTGTTTGAAGAGTGCCTGCGGAGTGATACCTATGCCCGCGGAAAGGGTTCAACGGTTGCAGATGTGATTGACGGATCACTGTACGGTCAGAGCCTTACCGGCATGGCCGGGGTGGCTAATATCGGAACGGAGAGAAACTGGACCGGTCACCTCTTCGGTCAGGCAAACTGGTATGCCTTCGGGCGCCTCGCATGGAAGCCCGTCACTCACCTCCGCATCGATAGCAGATGAATGGATCAGGATGACAATCAGCCATGACCCGGGGGTGGTGGAGGGCATCAGCAGACATGATGCTTTCATCACGGGAGACGGCAGTAAACTATATGACACCTCTTGGCCTGCACCATATCATGGCCCAGGGGCACCACTGGGGCCCCGGGCCATGGGTCGACGGAGGAAGGGCTGACTGGACTTCCGTCTATTACCACAAGGCTGATACGGCAGGTATCGGCTTTGACAGGACAGCGACCGGCAGTAACGCCGTGAGTCAGTATTTCCCTCCCCTGAACGAAATTTACAATGATCCGGCAACATGCCCTGAGAACCTGCTGCTCTGGTTCCATCACCTGCCATGGGATTACCGGATGAGCTCAGGCAGGACACTCTGGGACGAGCTTTGCTACAGGTACAATGACGGAGCGCTTCAGGCAGCAGGCTATAAAGCTTACTGGGAGACGCTTGAAGGGAAGATTGACGATGAGCAGTACAACCATGTGCTGCAGCTTTTAAACATACAGGTCAGAGAGGCACACTGGTGGAGGGATGCCTGCCTGGCATATTTTCAGACCTTCTCGCGCAGGCCTTTCCCGGACGGTGTTGAGAAGCCTGACAGCACTCTTGAGTATTACAGGGGGCTGAAATTTCATTATGTCCCCGGCATAAAATAACAGGCATGAATTTCCAAATGAGAGTATATGAATGACAGACACTGGGAGACCCTTCTCAGGGTAATCGACGGAGAGGTCCTGAAAGAAAAACCTGTGGGGTTTATTATTGACAGTCCGTGGCTTCCCGGCTGGTACGGAACAAAGATACTGGAGTATTTTGCTGACCGGGAGACATGGTTTGATGCCAATCTCATGGCACATAAGACCTTCCCCGACGTCATGTTCCTTCCCGGTTTCTGGGCCGAATACGGTATGTGCACTGAGCCCTCCGCCTTCGGAGCCAAGCTGGTGTGGACCGAAGACGACTTTCCCCACCCCGTGAAACTGCAATGCACCGTCGAAGCTATCTCCTCACTTGCAAAGCCCAATGTCAGGACTGACGGTTTGTTGCCATTCGTTATAAGCAGGATGGCAAAATACGAGAACAAACTGAAGGAGAACGGCTGTCATTACAGGTTCGCTTCCAGCCGGGGACCTCTTAACATAGCCTCTTTTCTTTTCGGCACCACCGACTTCATGCTGGCCCTGGCAATCACTCCCGAGGAAGCGCAGAAGGCACTGACAGTGATTACAGACTTTGTGATTGACTGGCTCTCCCTCCAGTTTGAGAAATTCAAAGATATTGAAGGTGTTTTCCTGCTGGATGATATAGTCGGTTTTCTTGGACAGCCGGACTTTGAAACATTTGTCCTTCCCCATCTTAAAAGAATATATAAGACCTTCAATCCCAGGGTACGTTTCTTTCACAATGATGCTGCCGGGGTCATAACAGCAGGTTATCTTAAAGAGATCGGCATCAACCTTTTCAATTTCAGCTTTAACCATCCGATTGATGAAATCAGAAGGCTGGCAGGTGACAGTGTGACCCTTCTGGGCAACCTGCCTCCGAGAGATGTCCTGGCACTTGGTAAACCGGCTGATGTTGAGGCCGGAGTGAAAAGCATGATGGGATCTGTCACTGACCGTACTCGTATAATCTGGTCCTGCGGCGGAGGTATGCCGCCTGACGTTTCTTCGGAAAATATCCGTACTTTTATAACGACAGTCAGGGAAAACTCTTAATAATAAAGACATGTTACTACTGGGCATTGATCTGGGCAGTTCGTCGGTGAAGGTCTCCGTCATCGACGGAGAAACAGGAATGACACTCTCTTCAGCTTCTTATCCTCCGACAGAAATGGAAATATCAGCTCCCAGACCCGGATGGGCTGAGCAGGATCCTGAGGTTTGGTGGAAGAACTTCACCTTCGCGCTGCAGGCTTGCCTTGAACCTCTGGGCGGTAAGAAGGAAACAATCGGAGCAATTGGTGTTGCCTACCAGATGCATGGCCTGGTGACAGTTGACAGAAATGGAAATGTATTGCGCCCATCAATCATATGGTGTGACAGCAGGGCGGTGGAGATTGGCGAAAGGGCATTTGAGAGGATGGGGAAAGATTTCTGCCTCCATCACCTCCTGAACTCACCGGGCAATTTCACAGCATCAAAACTGGCATGGGTAAAAGAAAATGAGCCTGCCCTGTTTGACAAAATACACAAGATCATGCTCCCGGGTGATTACCTCGCCATGAGGCTCACCGGCGAAATAAAGACTTCATATACCGGCCTCTCGGAAGGCATCTTCTGGGATTTCAAGAGAGATTCCGTCTCCGCTGAGCTGCTTGACTATTACGGTATTTCGCCTGACCTTCTTGCTGAACCGGTGCAGTCGTTTTCCCTCCAGGGCAACCTTACGGCCGCCATGGCAAAGGAGCTGGGTCTGCGTGCAGGGATACCCGTTTCATACAGGGCCGGCGACCAGCCGAACAATGCCCTCTCGCTGAACGTGCTGTCGCCGGGTGAAGTGGCAACCACCGCAGGCACTTCCGGAGTGATATACGGCGTCACAGAAGAAACTCAGTTTGACCCTCTTTCACGTATAAATACTTTCCTTCATGTCAATCACAGTAAGAAACTAACGAGACTTGGGGTGCTGCTCTGCATCAACGGCACGGGCATACTGTACTCGTGGCTGAAGAAAAACGCGGGGGCAGGCATGACCTACCCGAAGATGAATGAGATGTCTGCCTCCGTTAAACCAGGGAGCGACGGACTTCTCATCCTGCCTTTCGGCAACGGTGCTGAACGCATGCTTCAGAACCGTGACATAACATCCTCCCTGCGCGGACTGAATTTCAATATTCACGGTCAGGGTCACCTCTTCAGGGCTGCCCAGGAATCTATCGCATATTCATTCCGGTATGGTCTTGAGATAATGAAGGAGACTGGAATTAATCCCAAAGTCATCAGGGCGGGTGAGTCAAACCTGTTCCTGAGTAAAGTCTTCCGCGATGTACTTTCGTCACTCACATCAACGGTGATCACCCTCTATAACACTGACGGCTCGGCCGGAGCAGCGAGGGGAGCCGGCATAGGGTGCGGATTTTATCATTCAGAGAAGGAAGCCTTTGGCGGCCTGAAGACAACAGGTACAAGTGAACCTGACAAAAAACTGGCTCAGATTTATGATGAAAAATACAATACCTGGGTTGATATACTTGAAAATCAATTATATGAATAAAAAATAGAATTATGGCTAAAAAATCAAATGGTGAAATTTTCCCCGGAATAGGGAAGATTAAGTATGAAGGAAAAGATTCAAAAAATCCGCTTGCATTCAGATGGTATGACGCTGAGGCTAAGGTCGGCGGCAGGAAGATGAAAGATGTACTCCGGTATGCGATCGCTTACTGGCATTCATTCTGCGGTGACGGCACCGATACCTTCGGAGCAAAGACCAGGGACTTTACGCTACGACGATCTGAAAGGTGATGACCGCATAAAGGCGAAGCTCGACATGGCTTTTGAGTTCATTGAAAAGATAGGAGCTCCCTTCTACTGCTTCCATGACACGGACCTTGTTGGTGACGGTCCGGTCTTTGAGATCGAGAAACGTCTTGACAAGTTTGTTCCTGTTATTAAGGCAAGGCAGAAAGAGACCGGCGTGAAGCTGCTCTGGGGCACTGCAAACGTCTTCAGCAACCCGCGTTACATGAACGGCGCTGCCACCAACCCTGATTTCAACGTGTTGACGAATGTGGCCGTGCAGCTGAAAAACGCAATTGATGCCACCATCGCTCTCGGCGGACAGGGTTATGTCTTCTGGGGCGGTCGTGAAGGCTATCTCTCCCTGCTGAACACCGACATGAAGAGAGAGCTTGAGCACCTGGCCATGATGCTTACCCTGGCAAGGGACTACGGCAGGAAACAGGGTTTCAAAGGAACCTTCTACATTGAACCCAAGCCCATGGAGCCCACAAAGCACCAGTACGACTATGACGCTGCCACGGTGATAGGCTTCCTGCGCCACTACGGCCTCGACAAGGACTTCAAGCTGAATGTGGAGGTCAACCATGCAACCCTTGCAGGACATTCGTTCCAGCATGATCTGCAGACGGCCGCCGACGCCGGCATGCTCGGCAGCATAGACGCCAACAGGGGCGACTATCAGAATGGATGGGATACCGATGAGTTCCCGACCAACATCAATGAGATCACAGAAGCTATGCTTGTTATTCTGCAAGCTGGCGGGTTCACTACAGGAGGCATCAATTTTGACGCACACGTGAGACGCAACTCCACTGACCCGGAAGATCTTTTCATTGCCCATGTAAACGGTATGGATACATTTGCCAGAGCTTTTGTGATAGCTGACAGAATACTTAAGGATTCAAACTATCTTAAACTCAGAAAGAACAGATATGCTTCGTTTGACAAGGGTGATGGCGCACTCTATGAGAAAGGCAAGCTTACTCTTGAAGGCCTGCGCAAACTGTCAGTGAAAGTTGGTGAACCAAAGAAAATCAGCGGGAAACAGGAGCTTTATGAGCAACTGATAAACATGTATATCATCTGATTTCCAATGGCCGTCTTCACTCCTGTTCGCCGGTGGCAGCCTGCCTTCCGTCCTTTCAGGAAGTTGTCAGCAGGAGCGCGTCTGCTGGCATTCAATGAGCGGCTGATCAAGGGACCTCTCTTCGGGTGCCGTATGTGCGGAAACTGTCTCCTTCAGGAGACGGCTTTTATCTGTCACATGGAGTGTCCGAAAGGCATCAGGAACGGTCCCTGCGGCGGAGTGAACAACGGCTATTGTTATGTCGATCCTTCACGGCGATGCACATGGCACCTGATCTATCAGCGTTCGCAAAGGATGCACCGTGAGCAGAGGCTGCTTGAGGTGCTGCCACCGGTGGACTGGGACAGGGCAGGGACAGAGACGTGGGGTGAGGTAGTCAGGAAAGTCAGAGAGACGGGTTTGCGCAAAATAATCTTCCCGGCTGCGAGGAAAGGAAAGAGTGCCGGTAGTATTCTCGAGGAAGATGTATTCAAACCGATACGTCAGCCTGTATGGTGGAAAGGAGACTCGGAGTATCATGCTCCGGCAGTCTCTGAGCCTAAGTCTTTGCTCGAGCAAGAGCTCCGCAGCGGCAGGTTCGTCATTACAACGGAGGTAATGCCTCCGCTGGGGGCTGCCACAGATAAGCTCAGGGAGAAAATATCCCTGGTCAAACCTTATGTCACTGCAATAAATTTCACTGATGGCTCGTCGGCGGTGCCAAGAATGTCCAGCGCAGCCTGCTCATCAGTGGCTGCCTCGCTTGGCGCAGATCCGGTAATGCAGATCTCGGCCCGTGACAACACCCGTAACAGCCTGCAGTCGATTGCCTTAGGCGCCAACGCCATGGGCATCCATAACATTCTCTGCCTTTCCGGCGACAGTCCCCGCGTAGGTGTGAAGCCAACCGGTAACCTCAATATCATTGATGTCGACTCGGTTCAGATGCTATGGATACTGAGAAGGATGAGAGACGAGGGTATTTACCTTGACGGCAGGGAGATAAAGAACAGGCCGAAAATCTTCCTTGGCGGAGCAGCATCACCTTTTGCACAGGACCCGGTACTGCAGGTTATACGCGACAGGAAGAAGATTAATGCCGGGGCACAGTTCATGCAGACCAATCTTGTCTTTGATCCGGACAGGCTTGATCCCTGGCTTGAGAACCTGGATAAGGAGGGGTTGCTTGACAGGGTCTTTATCCTTGTAGGCGTAAGTCCGCTCAAAACACTGCACCTGGCGCGGTACCTGAATGACAGGATCCCGGGCATAACCGTCCCTGATTCCATAATGCAAAGACTGGCTGATGCCGGCGACAAAGTTGCGGAGGAGGGTATTAAGATCGCGGCGGAGACCATCCGCAGGTTGAAAGGCAAGAAAGGGATCAGCGGTGTGCACATAATGCCGCTTGGATGGGAAGCCGCAGTTCCTCAGATACTTAAGGAAGTCCTATGAAGCTGCTTACCTCAAGGGAGCTGGCAAGGGCAACAAACATTGAAACACCCGGCGGCATGATCATTTCAGAAGCCCTGATGCAGATCTTCCGCTATAACAAGCTGAACAGGGTGTACTCGGCTGCCTATGACAGCGATCCCACTGTCTTCATAAACTCCATCCTCGAACATCTCGACATTAAGTATGAGGTATCAGAAAAGGATCTGGAGAACATACCCTCCGGAGGTCCCTTCATCACCGTCTCAAACCATCCTTTCGGAGGCATTGATACACTTATTCTTCTGAAAATACTTACTTTGAACCGTTCTGATGTCAAGGCAACGGCAAATTTCCTGATGCAGAAGATTGACCCGCTGAAGGATCATATTCTTCCTGTTAATCCCCCGGAAAAGCCCCGGGACTTCATATCATCCTTTGAAAAGGTAAAGGAAGCGCTCAGCTATGTCAGGGACGGACATGTGGCGGCTGTCTTTCCTGCCGGAGAGGTGTCAACTTACCAGGCAGAATCGAACCTGATCATTGACCGTGAATGGCAGGTGCCGGTGCTCAGGCTGATCAGGATGGCAGGAGTACCTGTTATACCGGTCTATTTCCACGGAACCAACTCGCGCTGGTACCATATACTCGGACGCATCCATCCTCTGCTGCGAACGGCCAGGCTGGCTTCCGAGCTCATTAACAAGCGACACAAGGTGATCAGGGTACGCATTGGCAAGCCCGTGACAGTCAGTGAGCAGAATGAGTTTCATGACATTGCCCGGTATGGGCGCTACCTCAGGGCAAGGACCTACTCGCTGGGATCGGGGCTGGAGGCCAGGCCCTTCTTTACGGGTATCAGGCAACGCCGCAGCCCCAGCCAGGTTCCGGTGGCTTCGCCTGTTGACAGGACTAAGCTGCGTGATGAGTTCGAAAGCATACGACAGTCGTATGAGCTCTTCTCAAGTAAAAATTTCACCGTGATATTTGCGCCTACCCGGGTTATCCCAAATATTTTTCAGGAGACAGGCAGGCTGCGTGAGATAACCTTCAGGGCTGTGGGGGAAGGTACCAACAGGGCAATGGACATTGATGAATACGACTTTTACTATCATCACCTGATAGTATGGGACAATAATACAGATTCTGTTGTTGGGGCATACAGGCTTGGAAAGGGCAGGGAGATATTGCAACAGTACGGGGTAAAAGGGTTTTATATAAACTCATTGTTCAGGATGGACAGGTCTTTTGAGCCTATTCTTTCTAGAATCCCTTGAACTGGGTAGATCATTCATCGTGCCGGAATATCAGCGGAAGACACTGCCGTTGTTCCTCCTGTGGAAAGGACTGCTGACTGTGTTGCTTAAACATGCTGAATACCGGTATTGCATTGGTCCGGTGAGCATTAGCAATGAATTTTCCGATTTCTCCAAATCGCTCATTGTTGAGTTTATCAGGGACAACTCATATGATACTCAGATGGCAAAACACATCAGACCGAGGAGGAAGTACAACGTACAGGTTGACAAGCGTGTTGACAGCAGGATCATCATCGATTCCGCCGAAAAAGACATCAGCAGGGTTGAGAAGGTGGTGAGTGATGTTGACAAGGGGTACAGGATACCAGTGCTGCTGAAGAAATATCTTGAGTTAAATGCCAGGATCATCGGTTTCAATGTCGATCCGGACTTTAACAACTGCCTTGACGGGCTTATAATGCTTGATGTTTACAACATACCGGCTGATTTTGTCGATGCATTGTCAAAGGACATGGATGAGGAGAATGTCAGGCAACGGTTCAAATCTTCGGGATAATAACGACAAATCAGTCCCCGCCGGGAACCGCATTATAAAAAAAGCAGGGGCAGGTCTCAGACCTGCCCCTGCTTTTTATTTTGATATGATGCGGATCAATAGAATTTATACCTCATGTCAACCACTTCTTTCTTGTCGCGCATGGCCTGGTAAGCCTCGTACGATGCACGAATCTGGTAGTTGGAATTAAGGCGTTCGGTAACCATCGCTATATCTTCTGCTGCTGCCGGAGTTGCTGTATTGACAACGAACATGTAAACGCCGTTGGCACCCGTTACCGGTTTTGAAAGCACACCTGCCTCTGATGCCGATGCAGCAGCTATCAGCCCCGGTTCAATCCCGGCACCCGGCACTGAATACGACCTGAAATTGATTCCGCTGGCATCCTGTACTGTGGTGTTGTAATAAGATGCAATATCATATATCGACTTGCCTTCGGCAGCCAGCTTCTTCATCTCGCCGGAGATCACCTCCGCCTTTTTCTTCCTTGCAAGAATGAACCTGATGTCCGAAGAGACTGATTCTACCGGGGCAATTCCCTCTTCCTGCACCCTTGTGCAGTAAGCCACAACATACATGTCTTCAAGTTCAAAAACAGCCTGGTCGCTGTTATCGAGAACGATGCTCCCTTCCTCGCTGTTCTGGAAGAGTGCCATCACCAGTCCTCTTGCCTGTGTCAGACCTGGTAGTTCTTTCTGCTCGGGTGTGACATTCATAGCCAGTTTTTTGTTCAGGTTGCCTGCAGCCACTGCCTTATTGAATTTTTCATACGTGTTGTTGGTGCCCGCAAACTGCGAAGCCTCAGCGTAGATGCGCTGATTGGTGCCGCTGCTTGGTATAACCTTACGGTCAACAATCCCGATATCATATTTTTTTACCTTGCGGCTCTGATCAATGATCTTGATTATATGCAGGCCGAAAGTGGACTCCACTGTCACAAGATCTCCTTTTTTGCCACTGAAGCATGCGTTGTTGAATGGTGCAATCATCATGCCTTCGCTGAACCAGCCAAGGTCACCTCCGACCTGTGCTGATCCCTGGTCATCAGAGGTAGCCATGGCAAGGAGATTAAATTCAATCCCTGCATTTATCAGCTGCATCAGGCTGTCAGCTTCTCTTCTTGCCTGTGCCATACTCCTCCCTGCATTGGGTGAGAGAAGGATATGAGCCGCCCTGACTGAATCAGGTCTCTCGGCTATCGCAACTATACGGGCGAGCTTGTATGATCCGTCTTCAAAATAAGGGCCCAAAACAACAGACTTGTCACCAGCCTCTGCCAGACCGCGCAGGCTCTCGGGCAATGCTGACAGTGCCCGGTAGATTCCGGCATGACGTGTGTCGGCTGTGAGATTTATATACTGAACGAGATCTGTTGCGGCAGCAAAGTTTTCCTTTTCATTTGTTGCCCATGTCTCAGCCTCTTTCATATCTGACTCTGAGGGAGCAATATCGAACACCATGTATTCCATGTCTCTCTGAGCGGTACGTTTGTAAGTATCCTTATGAGCATCATAATAATCCCTTATCTCATCTGAGCTGACTGTTACACTGCTGTCGGCGATGGCAGAAAAGTTTTGAGCCATATAACTGAAGCCAACGGTCTGCTTTGCCAGGCCTGCTTCATATTCTGACTGCTGTTTGGTCACATAGAGGCCTTTCGACATAAGGTTAACCAGTTTGGTATTCAGCCTGTCATTGATAATCTGGTCCTCGAAGAATAGCCAGTATTTCTTTGTGGCTTCATCAGTCTCTGTTGCTTTGAGGAAGTTAACCAGGAAAGATTCATTGAACGCACCTGTCTGAGGGTCGGTAAAGAGCTGCCTGACAATAGGGTGAGGGTCATCACCGAAAACAAGCATCTCGACCTCGTCGGGACAAACACTCAGGCCCGCCTTCTGATAAGTTTTGCCCATGACCTTATCAGAGACCATCTGCTGCCACACCTGCTCCCTGAGGTTCTGTGACATCTCCTCATCAATCTCACTTGACCCTGACATCTTATAGATTTCTGTCAGGTCCTGGACCTTGGCTTCAAAATCCTGGTAGGTGATTGACTCGCCGCCTATGGTTGCAAGCTGGTAATATTTTTGCTGCTTCCGGCGTTGAGAATTACTGTTGCCAAAGAAATCGCTGATGACAAAGATAAACAACGATAATCCGATAGCACCTGCCACGAAGATCCCTGCCTTCTCTCTCAAAGTTTGAAGTATTGCCATTTAAATACTGTTTATATAATTGAATGTGCCTCTTGAAAAATACAGGCGACAAATATAACAAAATTCAGTAAAACAAAAGTTCGTGGCCGGTTCTCAATTTTTATCTTCACCTTAATTTATGATAAACCTGCCCTGCTGACACCTGAGGCGGCAATTAACTTCCTCACCAGCGGTGTGGGCGATGAGTTCACCCTTACTCCGGAATATAAGATAGTGTCAGTGGATTTTGAGAAATCAATATACGGTATCTTCAGACGTGCTGAATGTCTGTCAGAATTAAAAAAATCATAAAATTTGAAGTTGACCCCTATATTTTAGGGGTTCATATCCAAAAAATATATAAAAAGTCAAAAAAAGATATAAAAATACAGGGGTGTATTTCAAAATGATCTATTTTAGCAAAAAAATCAGATCATGGCAGAATTACGTTTCAGTGCATTGAAGGAAGTGTTCTCACGGGAACCTGTTGAGGTAAACCTTCCGAAAGAGACAGTATCTTCATATTTTTCAGAGAACGTTTTCGACTTGCTGAAGATGGAGCGGTATCTATCCCGCGAAGCCTACAGGGCAGTCGTTACAGCTATTGATGAGGGAACTCCCATAACCAGACCAATAGCTGACCAGGTAGCCACAGGAATGCAGGCATGGGCCATGGAACGCGGTGTCACCCATTTCACACACTGGTTTCATCCACTCACGGATGCTACTGCAGAAAAGCATGATTCATTTGTGGGCAGAGGTGAAAGGGGGACTTTCATCGAAGTTTTTTCCGGTGCGGTGCTAGTGCAGCAGGAGCCTGATGCCTCCAGCTTCCCCAGCGGAGGCATACGCAACACTTTTGAAGCGCGCGGTTACACTGCTTGGGATGTTTCATCACCTGCCTTCATCGTTGACTATACACTTTGTATCCCCACCGTCTTTATTTCATATACTGGGGAGGCGCTTGATTACAAGACACCCCTCCTCCGGTCGCTTTCCGCTCTTGACCGTGCAGCTGTTGAAGTATGCCATTTTTTCGACAAGGATGTAAAGAAGGTTATCGGAACACTTGGATGGGAACAGGAGTATTTCCTCATTGACGAGGCTCTTTATTATGCCCGTCCTGACCTGGTACTTGCCGACCGTACGCTGATGGGCCATCAGTCGGCAAAGGACCAGCAGCTCTCAGACCATTATTTTGGTTCCATCCCTGACAGGGTCAAATCATTCATGAGGGAATTCGAATTTGAAGCTTATAAGCTTGGTATTCCCGTCAAGACACGCCATAACGAGGTGGCTCCCAATCAGTTTGAATGTGCTCCCGTCTATGAGGAAATAAACATTGCCGTCGACCACAACCAGCTTATCATGGATGTGATGCGCAGGGTTGCCAGAAAACATAAGTTCAGGGTGCTCTTCCATGAAAAGCCTTTTGCTGATATTAACGGCTCAGGAAAGCACAACAACTGGTCCATGGCCACCGATACCGGTGTTAACCTGCTGTCGCCCGGAAAGAATCCGAAGAGCAACATGCAGTTCCTGACGTTCCTTGTAAATGTGGTTAAGGCTGTCAATGACAATCAGGAGTTATTGCGCGCCAGTGTCACCAATGAGAATAACTCATGGAGGCTCGGTGGTCACGAAGCTCCTCCGTCAATCATCTCGGTCTTCCTTGGAAGCTACATTTCAAATATCCTTGAAGATATTGCCAGCAAGGTGAAAGACAAGAAGATGACTCCGCAGGAAAAGACCGAGATCAAGCTTGGTCTGGGTAAGATACCCGGCATCTTTCTTGACAACACCGACCGTAACCGCACATCGCCTTTCGCCTTTACCGGTAACAGGTTCGAATTCAGGGCTGTGGGGTCATCAGCCAACTGCAGTTCAGCCATGATCGTTCTTAACGCCGCCGTAGCCCGTCAGCTGACTCTCTTTGCCCGTGAGGTGAACGCCCTTATCGGGAAGGGAAGGAAGAAGGATGAAGCAATCTTCCAGGTACTCAAGAAATCCATAATTGATTCTGAGCGCATCAGGTTTGAAGGTGACGGATACAGTGAGGAATGGCATCGTGAAGCATCCCGGAGGGGCCTCTCCTCTGATGAGAGTGTTCCGAGAACCATAAAGACATACCTGACTGAAACAGCGCGCGAAACGCTGATAGGCACAGGCACTCTCAGCGAACGCGAGCTTGAGAGCCGTGTTGAGGTAGAGCTTGAAAAGTTCACTAAGAAGGTGCAGATTGAAGGGCGTGTACTGGGCGACCTGGCTATAAACCATATTGTACCGACAGCGGTAGCATATATGACTACATTGGTGGAGAATGTGAAGGGACTGAGGGATATCTTCGACGAAAATGAATATATGAGGCTGGCAGGTGCCCGTAAAGATCTTATAGTGACCATCTCAGATCATATTTCGATGATCAAGAAACTGGTGAATGATATGATCGGTGAAAGGAGAAAGGCCAATATGATTGACGATGAGTACAAAAAAGCTCTTGCCTATGAAAGCAAGGTGAAGCCATACCTTGATGAAATCAGGACCCATATTGACCGGCTTGAGCTGGTGGTGGATAATGAGATATGGCCATTGCCCAAATACCGCGAGCTTCTTTTTACGAGGTAGAATACGCAAACATCGGTTACATTCGTTATTTTTGCAGTATAACGAATGCTGCCTGTATGAAAAAGAGCTTTATCCTGTTTTTGATTCTTTTGCTGCTGCTTCCGGCTGCACTTAACGCGCAGAAACAGAAATCGGAACGTGCCCGCACAGCATTTGAATCAGGCAACTATTATGAAGCCATTGACCTGTTCAAGGATGTATATTCAAAGACCCGTGAAAAGCAGCTCAAGTCTGAAATGGTTTTTATGGTATCTGAATGTTATCGTCTTATCAATGATCCGAAGAATGCCGAGTTATGGTATAAAAAAGCGATAAAATCGGCTTTCCCGAAACCTGAAGCCCAGTACTGGCTGGCCGAAAGCATTAAAAAGCTGGGGCGGTACCCGGAAGCAATCGAGGAGTTCAGGAGATACAGACAGCTTGTTCCGGGTGATCCCCGTACTGAGCAGGAGATTCGTTCCTGCGAGCTGGCTATGGAGTGGCTGGCTTCACCGGAAGCATATAATGTCGATGAGCTGAAGGATGTCAACTCAAAAGACTCAGATTTCAGCCCCGCCTTCGCCCGCGATGATTATGGCCTTGTGTGGTTCACCTCATCACGCGACGATGCCCAGGGGAAAAATGAGCATGGGGCCACCGGACAGAATTTCACGGATATCTTCGAGACGAGGCTCGACAAGAAAAGCAAATGGAGCACCCCAGTCCCCATTGACTATCTGAACAGTGAGTTCGAGGATGGCACACCTTCCTTCTCGTCCGATTTTACTGAAGTGTATTTCACCCGTTGCGAAGCAGGAAAACGCGAGGAAAAAGGTTGCGTTGTAATGTATTCAAGACGTGAGGGCACGCAATGGTCTGCCCCGGAAAAGCTGGAGTTGCTTGCCGATTCACTTGTTGCAGCACATCCCTCCATCTCGTATGACGGTATGACCCTCTATTTCGTTTCTGACATCCCGGGCGGAACCGGAGGAAAGGATATTTACCGCTCAACACGCAGCACACACGGAGGAGGATGGTCTCGTCCCGAAAACCTTGGAACGGACATCAATACAAGAGGTAATGAAGTCTTCCCGTTCATTCGTGATGACGGAACGCTTTATTTTGCATCTGACGGCCATATTGGCATGGGCGGACTTGACATCTTCAGGGCTGTCCCCCAGACCGGAGACAGGTGGCTGGTGGAGAACATGAAGCCACCAATCAACAGCTTTGCTGACGACTTCGGCATAACCTTTGAAGTCGGGGCCGAAAAAGGTATCTTCAGCTCAACCCGCAAGGGCAAAGGCGATGACGATCTCTTCATGTTCGAGATGCCGCCGCTGCTCTTCAGCGTCACGGGACTTGTAAAGGACGAAAAGACCGGGCAGCCTGTCCAGGGTGCCACGGTACAGCTCATTGCAAGCGATGGCGCGAATATGCAGGCAGAGACAGGCAATGTCGGAGACTTCAAATTCAGCCTGAGACCGGAGGTGGACTATATCTTCCTGGCTTCGAAGAAAGGGTATCTTAACGGCAAGGAGAAGGAGACTACAAGGGGGCAGGACAAGAGCCGTGAATTCATGTCAACAATTGTGATCACACCTATCGACAGGCCTATTGAGCTTCCGAATATTTTCTACGATTTCGGCAAATGGGACCTCCGTCCTGAATCAATGGTATCTCTTGATAAGCTGATCGAGACCCTCAATGACAACCCCAACGTGACTATTGAACTTATGTCTCATACTGACTCGCGTGACACTGAGGAGTATAACATGGAACTCTCTCAGAAAAGAGCTCAGGCTGTTGTTGACTATCTCATTGCCAAAGGTATCGCCAGGGACAGGCTGACGGCAAAAGGTTATGGCGAAAGCAGTCCTAAAATGGTTGATGCATCTATTGTTCAGGATTCTCCCTTCCTGCGCTCGGGTGTTACTCTCACGGAGCAGTATATCAACACCCTGGCAAGTGATGAACAGAAGGAGATCGCCCATCAGATCAACCGCCGGACAGAGTTCAGGGTTCTGAGGACTGATTACGTACCTGCAAAATAAAAACGGTGGCAGAACGAACATCAACACTATGACTGACCGGTCGCGATACTCGGAAAGAGGTGTATCGGCAGGGAAGGAGGATGTGCACCGGGCTGTCGGACGTATTGACAAAGGTCTCTTCCCCGGCGCTTTCTGCAAGATTATCCCGGACGTTCTGGGCGGCGATCCTGAGTATTGCAACATCATGCACGCAGACGGCGCCGGCACCAAGTCATCACTGGCATACGTCTACTGGCGTGAGACAG
The DNA here is from genome assembly GCA_963780735.1 of uncultured Bacteroidales bacterium. Taxonomy (GTDB): domain Bacteria; phylum Bacteroidota; class Bacteroidia; order Bacteroidales; family VadinHA17; genus SR-FBR-E99. The sequence goes on along the minus strand of CAWADB010000006.1, from coordinate 450,253 downwards.
GAGATATTTCAGTCTGGAAAGGCATAGCCCGCGATGCTATTGTGATGAACCTTGACGACCTGCTGTGTGCCGGCGCAACCGACAACATACTTATTTCATCTACAATAGGCCGGAATAAGAATCTGATTCCCGGTGAAGTAATAAAAGCCATCATCGAAGGCTCTGAAGAATTCCTGAGTGAGTTGCGTGAACTGGGTATTGGCATCTGGTCGACAGGAGGGGAGACTGCCGATGTGGGTGATCTTGTCAGGACAATTATCGTCGATTCAACTGTCACGGCACGCATGCGCAGGGCAGAGGTGATAGACAACAGTAATATCAGTCCGGGTGATGTGATCGTTGGTCTGGCCTCGTTCGGGCAGACAACTTACGAGAGTGAATATAACGGTGGCATGGGCAGTAACGGTCTCACCTCGGCGCGGCATGATGTCTTTGAGAAATACCTCGCTGCCCTCTACCCTGAAAGCTACGATCATTCAGTGCCTGATAAACTGGTTTATTCCGGGGCGATGACACTCACAGCACCTACAGCTGTCCCGGGCGTGAATGCCGGCAGACTGGTGCTCTCACCAACACGCACCTACGCCCCCGTCATCAGAAAAGTTTTTGAGGCAATGCGTCCCGCGATACACGGCATGGTGCACTGCACCGGTGGCGGGCAGACCAAGATATTGCATTTTATTGACAGAGTGCATGTTATTAAAGACAACCTCTTTCCTGTCCCGCCGCTGTTTGACCTCATTCAGCGGAGCTCGTCCACACCATGGGAGGAGATGTATCGGGTCTTCAACATGGGTCACCGCATGGAGCTGTATGTCTCTCCCGGTGATGCACAGGCTATAATTGACATTGCCGCCGCCTTCAGTCTTGAAGCCCGGGTTGTGGGGCACTGTGAGGCTTCTCCTTCCGGGAAACTCACCATTAAAAGCGAGTTTGGAGAATTCAGCTATTCAGGCAGCAGGCAATAGGCAGTAGTGGGGGCTCTAATAAATTTATAATCAGTAGTTTGTAAAAGAGACATTTCGCTAATGCCTATTGGCTATTGCCTATTGCCTCTCTTTCACTAACTTTGCACCCTGAAAATTAATATATAATGGCAAACTATCTTATACTTGAAAAGCTTGAGGGGGTGAAAAACCGTTTTATAGAGGTGGGTGAGCAGCTCAACAGTCAGGACGTTATGTCGGATATGAAGCGCTTCATCAAGCTTAACAAGGAATATAAAGAGCTTAAGCCCGTTGTTGCGGCTTATGAAAAATACAAGAGCGCCCTTGACAACCTCGAGAGCTCAAAGCAGCTTCTGGCCGGTGAGAAGGATGCTGAGATGCGTGAGATGGCAAAGGCGGAGATAGACATTCTTCTGAATACGATACCGGACATGGAAGAGGATATCAGGTTTCTCCTGCTTCCCGTCGATCCCGAGGATGACAAGAATGCCGTGATGGAGATACGTGCCGGAACAGGCGGCGATGAGGCCAGTATCTTTGCCGGCGACCTCTTCCGCATGTATTCAAAATATGTTGAAGCACGCGGATGGAAGATTGACATGAACTACTTCACCGAAGGCACTGCCGGAGGATTCAAGGAGATAGTTTTTAATGTCATAGGCGAGGGCGTCTACGGTATTATGAAGTACGAATCAGGCGTCCACCGGGTGCAGCGTGTGCCCCAGACAGAGACACAGGGGCGCCTGCATACCTCGGCCGCCACGGTGGCCGTGTCTGCCCGAAGCAAGCGAATTTGATGTCGAAATCAAGAGCGAGGATATACGAAAGGATACCTATTGTTCATCAGGGCCGGGCGGACAGAGTGTCAACACCACATACTCGGCAATAAGGCTTACCCATGTTCCGACCGGTATCGTTGTCACATGCCAGGATGAAAAGTCCCAGATCAAGAACCTTGAGAAGGCAATGAAGGAGCTCCGCACACGTCTGTATAACCTTGAGTACCAGAAGTACCTTGATGATATCTCGCGCAAGCGCAAGACAATGGTTTCAACGGGTGACCGTTCAGCCAAGATACGCACATACAACTATCCTCAGAGCAGGGTCACTGACCACCGCATCAACACGACTCTTTACAACCTGCCTGTGGTGATGGACGGAAACATACAGGAGCTTCTCGACAAACTGCAGATGGCAGAGAACGCTGAGCGACTGAAGGAAAGCTCATACTGATATCATAGCAATGAATTCGAAAGAACTCTTTCAGAACATACTCAAGAAAAAGTCATTCCTGTGTGTCGGGCTTGATCCCGAGATTACGAAGCTGCCGGCATCGGTTGCCGGGGCAGAAGACCCTATCTTCGAGTTCAACAGGCGGATCATTAACGCAACACATAAGTATACAGCGGCATACAAGCCAAACTTTGCCTTCTATGAATCATACGGTCAGAAGGGTATGGCAGCGCTCGACAAAACAGTGAGGTACATAAACAAGCTCGATACGAATATCTTCATTATTGCCGATGCCAAGCGCGGTGACATAGGAAACACATCAAAAATGTACGCCAGGGCTGTTTTCAGCGAGATGCCTTTTGATGCGGTTACCGTTGCCCCGTATATGGGTGAAGATTCGGTGACACCCTTTCTCTCATATCCGGGCAAATGGGCAATAATACTTGCACTGACATCAAACAAGGGTGCTGATGACTTTCAGTATCATACCGAAAAGGGGCAGAAGTTGTTTGAAAGAGTATTAACTGTCTCACAAAGATGGGGTACAACGGATAATATCATGTATGTTGTCGGGGCCACCCGTGCCGAGATGCTGGCTGACATCAGGAAGATAGTCCCTTATCATTTTCTCCTGGTACCCGGTGTTGGCGCTCAGGGTGGCAGCCTGGCCGAGGTGGTGCAATACGGAATGAACAAACAGTGCGGCCTTCTGGTCAACTCGTCACGAGGTATCATTTATGCTGACAGCTCAGAACACTTTGCCGAAACAGCGGGCGAAAAAGCCCGCGAGATGCAGGAAGAGATGGCAGGATACCTGGCGAAGCGGTTTTAGTTTTCGTTTTTTCGTTCGTCATAAGGTTTCCAGGCTTCAAGGCAAATTACTCTACAATAGAATATTTCTCCTCCTTAGCAAGGAGGAGTACTACCGCTAAGCGGGAGGGAGGTGGTTTTCATCCGGTCTGTAATTATAGCATAGGATGACAAATACTAAATGTTTGTTTCCCATAAGAAACATTTTGCATAATTTTAGTTAAAATAAACTCCCTATGAAAAAAACAATTATGTCATTAATTCTCTGTGGTATTGCATTCGCAGGAGTGATCGGCCAGAAAATACCTGAAAACGACGCCGCGATGATAGATGAGTTAATCAATTCAACGATCACGATTAATAAAGTTGTAATTGAATCCGAAGCGCTCGCGAAGGTATTCAGCGGCACTTTTTACAGAGTGACTCCGACATACAATATCAATGGAGGTATTGCATCGTGCGAAGAGTATTTTATGGTAGTCCATAACGGTAAGGTAACCGAACTTGAAAATCTCAGTGAAACCAGAACGCTTGACTTCCTCTTCTCTCTATTGAAGAAGGACTTTACAATAAAGAGTGAGGGCGATGCAATAACTTTCGAGTTAGCTCTTGATGCCATATACCCGGTAGACTGGACCGTAGATGCTGAAGACAGGAAGCATCTGCAGCGGGATGGCAAATGGCTGTTCCTGAGAGGAGATTTTTTCGGTTCAAAGAAGGGTTTCGAGATAACTCTTGACCAGAACTCCGGAATATCACAAATTGATTATGACTTGGAGGCAATTAAGCAGGAATAGGCTGACAATAGTCTAAATTAAGATGAAAACAAGGGTACTGTCAATACTATACTTCGTTATCGGAGCACTGTTCATAATCTCTCATTACTGCCATCTTTCAAACGTGGCTTTTATCTCAAAGGTGCTGATAATGCCGCCGCTGATGGTAATATTTATTATGAACCTGAAGGTTGGCAGTAACCGTCTGCATAAATTTATGTTTGCAGGATTATTTTTTTCGTGGATCGGCGATGTGCTTCTGGAGGTGCCGGGAGGGGGCGAGGTTATGTTTATGGCAGGTCTCGGAGGATTTTTGCTGTCGCTGCTGATGTATGCCTTTGTCTTCTTCACAACTCCCGGTAAAAATGAGGTTTTTCACAGCCGGTTCTATTTAATAATTCCCGTTCTGCTTTACGGATTGGCCATGGGATTTTACCTTTATGATCATCTCGGGGATATGCGCCTGCCGGTTATTGTTTATGAGACAGCAATGATATCCATGCTTGCCGGCGCTGTCAGCAGGATCGGAAAAGTCAACCGGACAAGCTATGTCATGGTTCTCTCCGGAGCAATCCTGTTCATCATATCCGACTCAGTCCTTGCAGTCAATAAATTCGTTGACCCCGTCAGTTTATCAACCCTGATCATCATGGGTACCTATATCGCAGCTCAGTGGCTGATTACGATAGGATATATTAAACAATATACCCGCAGGCTTGAATGATAATGTGAGAATAATGTAAATTTTTCCCGGAATTGTGTAACGGCTGTCAGAAGGAATAGTCTGACCTTTGATTTGTAATCTGACAAGCTTAGTGATGAAAAAAACAGATGACTTATCAATGAAGGATCCCATGACCAATTTCAGGTTATCATTTGCAATTCTGGTAACCTATGGGATACTGCTGAGCGGATTGTTGGGAATCGTTTTTTGTATTTACGGGATTACTCATCTGATTATCAGATAAAACTAATGGAAGTATAAATATAACAGAACCAAAATTTTAACATAACGCAATACGCTTCAATAATTCAGAATTAAAGCTACGGGCATCAGAGTTTTAGGGTTTTAGGTTATAGGGTTTCAAGGCTCAGGGCAGAAAGCGTAAAGCGTAAAGCGCAGGGAAGTTCTTTCTCTGCGCTTTTTCCAATTTACAATGCTGTGTTTTGTTTACCAACAAGCGGTGAGGATGCCTGTTTTGACCCTACCTCTTCTGAATAAGCTCTGCCATTTTTTCAACAGGCATGGCATTAACAAACATTCCCACATAATCATATGCATTGTTGTTGCTTTTATAGAAATCCTCCAGCTCAGCCTCTGACCGCGGCTGATATGCCATTGAAACGAATTGCACAGCCGACTGAGGAAGGGTACGATCCCAGCATTCAGGATTGAACTTCATAACCGGCCATCCTTTCCCATTGGCGTTAATACAGGAGATAGTTTCATCCCCGGTTGAATAATATGCCATGCTCATCAGTTCTTCAGAGGTAAAATTCTCATATTCCTTTTTGATTGCATCGTAAACGGAAATTTTAAAACTTGCTGCCGGTGCAAAGCCGAGCTTGTCCCATTCCTGGACAGATTTACTGTTTTTAGCCTCATCTATTTCCTTTTTGACTTTATAGTAAGCCAGTTTTGCCTCCATTATTTCCTTTACGGTCACCGGTATCCAGAAGTCCGGAAGGTCAGGGTTAAACACGACAATATTTCCGTTTGCATACATTCTGACACCCGGGGTGATTTCTTTTTCTACAGGAGACACATTATAGTAGCACTTAAGGTTTTCAAGCGCTTCTTCAAGGGGTTGTTTCAATGCCGGGGGATCGCCTGTCTTAAATCCTGTTTCATCGTACTGACTGGAGATGCCGGATACCGGGTTATTAATTGAAATGCCTGTATTGGGACAATAATTATCCCAGCTGTCCTCTTTACCCGTATTGACATTGATGAAAAAGAGCTGAAAATGAATGAAGAACTCGCCCTGATAGCCATAGCCCCTGTAAGCAGAGCTGTTTACAACTTCACTGCATGGCTGAATGAAACTGACTTTTGCATTAAAGCCTGTGGGATTTGCAACCACTGAATTATTCCTGTGCATCCATTCGGCGACAGACATCATATTTGCCAGATAAGCTGATTTTTCAGCCAGAAATGTACAGTTATCATTACTAAACTTATTAACCGGTTTCCATTCGCCGGTTTTTTCAGGCAGGTAATGATCAATCTGGGCAAACAGAACCGGCTCTACTAGAATAAGAGCTGCAACAGCAAGGCTGACAGTGAATTGTTTTCTCATTTTATGCACAGGATAAATCCGTACAAAAATTCTTTAATGTTCAGATGCAAGTCAATATTTTGTCTTAATCGAGTCAATTGTTACGGTTTCAGCAGTGCGAAGAATTTCTGTAATTGTGTTCACCGACTCAGAACATTTATTGAACTCACCAATGAAAGTTTTACCAGCCTCATCAAACGATTGCGTACGTTGCAGCAACGATTCAATATGCGGGATTGTTTCTTTGGCTGCCAGCTGCAATCCAACTGCTCCTGATTTGACGAAGGTTGCAAGTGAGTCAGTTACGGATTGCCACTCCTCAATAGTTTTGACATAATCAGTAAGCGGTCCCTCGCTGAAATTATCGACACACTCGCCCAGGTTTTTCATACCTGCCTGGAGGTCTGAGAATCCCTGCTGACTTAAGCCAATACTTTTTGAGCTGTTGCATCCGCATTCGGCGGGCATGTAAGGCAAACCTACCTGGCCTATGGTAGTGGTTGGCGGCGGTGGTGAAACCGGCGGTTCCCCGGTCGGAGGCTCATCGTCTGTTGGCTCCTCTGTGGGATTATCAGCTGCAGGTTGTTCCTTTACAGGTGGTGTTTCAGTAGAGGGCTCAGGTTCAGTAACCTGGGTCGGATCGACCGGGTTTGGAGTTGGCTGTGTCGCAGGTTCTTCCTGTCCCTGAGGCTGTTCGTTGCTCCTGCTGCACAACTGCTGACGTCGGACAAGATCATCGATATATCGTTTCCAGTGTTCCGTCCATTTTGACACATTCGCAAGTTCCTCGGATGATCCTTCGAGTACTCCGAGATTCTTTCCAAATGTTTTTGCCGCATCATATGTCTCTGAGGCTCCTGTAGCAACCTGCATGACACTGTTTCCAAACAATTCTATGGCCATCTTTGCAGCATTTATTGCTGCTTCTCCGGTGCTACCACTCCTTAACATATCGAGTAAAGCTGAACCCCTGCCGAAGATTTCGGATGCAGCCTTGACCGACTGATCTGCTCCCGGCACTCCTCCTGCCATACCGATAATGAGGCCGGAGGTCTTAACGGCAAGCTGGGCTGCGGATTTAACGATACCGCCAACCGCCTCTTTGTAATCCTCAGAGCTGAGTATACGCTCCATTTCTTTTAATTGGGCTTTCAGGAGCTTCCCCGGCAGCGCGGGCTTCTTCCGCAAGAATTGCAATGGTCTCGTCGTCACAATTGACAATTTCGACCTCAACAACTGGTCCTGTGGTTGCACCGCAGGGCGTTGTTGCCTGAAAACTGGTTTTCCCCTGGCGGATACCCTGAACAACTACCTCTTCCCCGATGCCGGTTGCTGATATGACGCCGGGATCAACCGGAACATATTTTAAAAGATCAGCGCCATCTTCCGGCTGGATCGCAACTGGTATATTTTTAAGGCCTGGTAGACGTTTTCCGGCGACGTCATAAAAGGCAATCTGCGGTATGGCCTCGCCGCCGTTGTATGAATCGACTTTCACACAGGCACCGTTCTTAGTCTTCTGTACTGTTACTCCTTCCGGACTGGTGTATTCCACGAAAATGGTCGCACGTCCGGGTGAAGCGCCTTTCAATGTAGCAGAGGCACCGTCAGCCTGTATTGTCAGGGCATCAGAAGGCTCAGTCCAGAAACGGTAGGTTCCTCCCCCGGGCTCTCCGGATGCTGTCAGCTGGCCTGACTCTTCAATGCCCATCTCCGAACAACCTTCAAGAGTGACCTCCGGTTTTTCCAGATCAGCATCCTCCATTTTCACCGATAGCTTGACTGTAAGATGTTCATCTTCACCGCTTCCGGAAGCAACATTTGTTCTTGAGATCTGCTCCCACGCTTGGATATCCTGATCAGTGAGCACGAAAGTTTCGACTTTGGGAAAGACCTGTTCCATGGTCTCCTGAGAAACCCCCCACTCTCCCAGGTTGTCGCCGACAGCCGTGTAGGCCCTTAGGATGGCTCCTGTTTCAGTACGTTCAAGTTCAGCCAGCTCATCAATTCGGTAATAGCGGGCATTCAGCGTGTAGGCCGACCCATCTGTGGTCATACCAAGTTCCCTCCGGAAGTCGGCCTCCGTAGTGATAATGGTTCGATCCCCCATTCCGTCTTTCTCTATTACCGTTTCCGTTCCGTCAGGTGTAAGGACACGTGTATAATGCGCCCCATCTGCTTCTGATCCTCCTGATTCATCAACCTCACTTGGATAAAAACTGATGATTGTACCCGGATCAAGCTTTAGAAAAAGTGCCGCATCAAAATCAATAAGTTGCTGCTTGTCAATGACTTTATAATTATCTTCATAGTACCACTTGTTCCAGTTTGAAAGGGAGAATTTTACCGTGGCGGAATAGTTCCATGATGCATTCGGATTCTTCCCGCTTTCCTCATAGGTTACGATGAAGGCCGGTTTGCCTGGTTTGGGCTGTGCAAAGGATGACAGACTCACCATCAGCAGCACAAAAAGAACCGTAGACTTTTTCATTTTCTGAAGTATGTTAAAGCGTGTCAAATTATTTCCCGATCACAAGGGCAAAGTTCTGTATATCGTCCAAACCAGGTGATTTCAGTATTTGGTTTTAATAGAATCGACAGTTACAGTGTTGGCTGATTTCAGGACATCCATTCCGGCGGATACTGAATCAGGGCATTTCTCAACTTGCTTAAGGAAAGTCTTACCTGCTTCGTCATATGATTTTGCTCGCTGGACAATCGAGTCGAGGCGTGGTTTCGCTTCCATCGCTTTAACCTGGAAAACGGAGGGCCCCGAATTGACTGCGACGGATAGTGAATCTGACATCTCGGACATCTCCTGCAGTGCCTGCTGATAATCCGCAAGGGATAAGGTGTTAAACTTGTCGACACAATTGCCGAGGTTTTTCAGTCCCGAACCTATGGCTTCAAATCCCTCCGAGCTTACGGTCAGTCCTTTAGAGCTGTTGCACCCGCATTCATCAGGTGTGTATGGCAGTCCAACCTGACTGATTTCGCTTGTTGGCGGCGGCGGTGAGACAGGAGGTTCTTCATCTCCCGGTTCCGGCGCTGTGGGTTCTTCCGTTGGCTGGTCTTTAGCCGGAGGAGTATCAGTCTTTGGGGTGGGTTCAACAGGCGGCACTGGTTCAGTTGGCGGGGTCGGATCAGCCGGTTCCGGTGTCTGGTCTGCCTTTGGTTCTTCCTGTTGCTGGGGCCCTGTTTTATCGCCTTTGCATATCTGTTGTTTACGAGTGATTTCCTCGAGATCCTTGTAGGCTTTCTCGAAATTCTCCATGGCGCTTTTCAGTACCTCTTCATGATAAAGTATTTGTCCGAGATTTTCTCCGAACTTTTTGGCAGCCTCGTGAACACCGGCCACCCCAGCCAGTGTCTTCACAGCTTTTGTCCCAACTGCTTTCAAGGTTGCGAGTATAGTTCTTTCATTAAATTCCTCCTGGTTCCGGCTGCCTATCATTTCTGAAACTGCTTCACCGGCTTCAGCTATCTCAACAGCAGTTTCAACAGCACCCTCAGTCTTTCCGGCAGCTATTATTGTCAGGGCTGTCTTTGCAGCCAGCTCTTCTGTTGATTCTACAATCTCATCCCTGGCTTTTTCAAATTCTTCCGAGTTGGCGACACGTTGCAGTTCTTCGTTAGCCTGCTGCAGGTTTTCCATTGCTGCCTCCCTCATCCTTTCAAGTGCTTCTACAGTTTCCTTATCGCAGTTGACCACTTCCACTTCAACGGTCGGTCCCGTGGTGTTGCCGCAGTTGTCCCTGGCATCAAACGTAGTCTTTCCTGCTTTCACACCCTGAAGATCCAGATTGTCCACAGATGCAACCACTGTAAATACTGAAGGATTACCCGACACGAAGTCAACCAGCTCCTGTGCTTCATCCGGCTCTGAGCTATAAGGTATTGTCAATGTACCGGGCAGTTTATTGCCGTCGATATCATACAGTGGTATCTGCGGAATGGCCTCTCCACCGTTATAATTATAAATACGCACCATTGATGCGGGCTTTGTGGCCTGAGCTTTGGCTCCGTCAGGAGTAGTATATTCAACATACAATGTACCCCGGCCCGGTCTTGAACCTGTCAGTGTTGCCGAAGCCCCGGAGGCATCAACAGACATAAGGTCAGAAGGATCGACCCAGAACTCGTATGTGCCTCCGCCAGGGTTCCCGGATGCTGTAATGTTTCCGATTTCACCGGCACCAAGTTCTGAACAGCCTTCGAGGGTGACCTGTGCCATTTCGACCTCCATTTTCACCGATATTGTAATTGTGATGTTATCTTCATCGTAACTTCCTGATCGCGTGTTAGTCCGCGATATCTGTTGCCATGCCTGAATATCCTTGTCGGTGAGTACAAATTCTGTCACCTGCGGCCAGACCTGTTCAGACGCTTCGTCACTGACAGCCCATTCACTCATGTTGTCGCCGATAGCTGTATAAGCATGCAGAATAGCTCCTGTTTCAGTACGTTCAAGCTCTGCCAGTTCGTCGAGCTGGTAATAACGGGCATTCTGCAGAAAGTTTTCGTTGGTCGGGACGCCATGTTCCTTCCGGTACCCGGCATCATCAATAACAAGGGTTCGAGTGCCCTGATCAGTTGTTTCGGTTATAGTTTCCACGCCATCAGTACCAAGGAAGCGGGTATAGCTACCATGGGAGCCGGAACCGGACTCATCCACTTCACTGGGATAGAAAGTCAGTTTCTGGCCAGGCTCTAGTCTCAAAATTGCCCCGGGGTCCAGGTCAAGGGGCAGTTTTCTGGCTTCCGGCGTGTATCCTTTTCCCCTGAGTGGTTCGTTCCAGTTGGACAGCGAAAATTTAACAACTCCTGAATAGCTCCACGATTCGTTGGCGTTTTTGCCGCTCTCCTTATAATTGACGATAAATGCTGGCTTCCCAGGTTTTGGAACCTGGGAAAATGAAGCCCGGCTTAGCAAAAGCAGCACGAATAGGAACAGTATTTTTTTCATTTTATAAAATATGTAATAGCGGGTCAGATTATTTTCCAATCAACGGAACCAGCCTCCTTATATCATCAATGCCATATGATTCCTCAAAACGTTTAACATTATAGCTGGTGCTGTTATTCTGAAGATATTCCTCCTTAATTTTCCTCAAATATTCCTTATTCTGTACCGCATGGAAATTAATTATCTGGATGGCTGATCTTGGAAGGTCCCTGTTCCAGTATTCAGGATTTACCTTCATTATGTAAGGGAATATGCTGTCCTGGCCTTCCGCTCCGTGCGATGCACTTATCCTTGAGACTCCTCCTCCAAAATATGCACGCTTATCCCTGTCTGCTTCGGGTATCTCGGCATACTCTTTGTCTACATACTCCTTTAAATAGCTCGCACCGACGTCATCCTTTTCGCTTTTTAACCTTTCCCTTACGGCAGCGAAGGCTTCGTTGACTGTCACAGGGATCCAGTATGCGGGGCGGGAGGGATCATAAACTACGAAGTACTCACCGTCGTAAACATCAATCCCAGGTTCAGGGGTTTTCTTTCTGAGCGGTGCAGTGAAATAGCCGTGTTTGGCATCATGGCCGTAGGATGCCCCCCAGCCTGGTATTGCCTGATTGATATAAAGCGACCATTCAGGAGGTTCAATCAATCCCCTTTCAGGAGTGCCGTCCTTAAGCCTGTACCATGATGCAAATTCAAAACTTATCCTTGAAGGTATACCGTACTCACCGGCATACTTGCAGTTGACATTATAGATCCTCGCCCTGCCGTCGAAACCTTTAAGTTCACTGAGGACAGGGTTTTGCCTGACCACATTGACCAGATCGGTTATTCTCTTGAGATTGGCGGTTATTTCAGCCTTCGTAAATCCGCAGTCGTAGCCGGCATAATCAGTCCTGCTGAGAATTTCGAAGGTACCTTGTTTTTCGGTCAGAAGAGGAAGCTCCTGGGCAAAAATTCCGGATTGCAGCACAATCATGAGAAACATTAAAATTGCATGGTTTCTGTTCATAATTTTCTTTTCAATTAAGGTCATTCACGGGTCAGCGTGAAATCAATTTTTATTGTTGATTTTTCCTTACCCTGTGATACGTCTTTTTCTTCATTCTGACTCAACACCTTGTCTTCCGGCGTACCCTTGTACGGACCGAATACGGCAGTAATTGGCACATCTATGCTCTTAGTTCTTCGTATCCGGGGGTTCATTCTCATTACTGCTCGTGCATGGCCCATCGAATTTCTTCTCAGTGGTGATCTTCATCGGTCCTTTTTCAGAAGTGGCTTTAACCGTCAGGAGGTAAGTGCCGTCATCAAGAAAAGTTATCCTGATCCTTGCATCCGAAACCTGAGCCCCGTCAGAGACGCTTTCATTTGAGAGCCCTTCAGCCTTTGCCTCTGAGTCTTTTGTTTCGGTAGTTTTTGCAAAGCCTTTAGTGCCATCGTCGCAGACATAACAGGAATTACTTATCACTGTTTTGTAATTCTCTTTCATGTCATAAGTGACGGTTCCGGAAGTTCTTGCCAGGTCTTCTTTCACCAGTTCCCACCTGAGGGTCGAATTGCTGTTGATCTCAACGTCAGTTACTATCAATCCGGCATCACATAGCACCGAGCTGGATGATGATTCTTCCCTCTCGCTCTTTACTTCGATGTTTACGGTCCCGGTGTAGGGGCAGATCTCATGCTTCTTCAGCTGATCCATTAGCCTTTTCACAGGTTTAATGATTGAATTCCCATCCACTTCACCGGGAGAGAATGGCTCGGTAAAATCGGCAAGTATATCTCCCTCACTGTTTGCACAGAGAACTGATACCTGCGCCATATCCTCCGAATTGACATACACGCTGTATTTGACCGCGAAGTCAGGATTTGTCAGCGAATTGGCGATTTTGTTTACAACCGGCCTTACATCCCGGCTGCCGAATTCAGGAGTTGACTGCAGCCGTAATTCTCCCAGGCAAGCCTCTATGGATTTCGGATCAGTTATCCCCACACAGGGGTAATTCCTTCTCATCTCGTTTGATGCGTCGGTCATGAATATGGCATTCAGACCCCTTGAAAGGTAGAGGAGGTTGGAATCCGCCGAGCCCGCCGTGGGCAGCAGGAGCATAGTCATATGCTGGCAGACAACCTGCTGACAAGGTAGAAACGCAACGATGAACAGGATAAGGAGGGCTGAACGTTTCATCTGGTAATTACTTTACAGGCCGGGTACATGTTTTCTATCAGGGTAATTTCAGAATCCGGCACTTTGGTATTAATAAGTCCCAGTTCTTCAATTTGAGGCAGTTCGTTCAGGACCGGCAAAGTCGTCGTCAGCGGATTGTTATCGGCGTACAGCTTTTTCAGGTTTCTGAGGCTGGCAATATTGTCTGGCAGAGTGCTTATCCAGTTACTGAAAATACCAAGAGTAACAAGGTTCCTGAATTGTGAGATTTCCTTTGGAAGGGTCGTGACATATACGCCCAGGTTAACAATGTACAATTCCTTCAGTGGATAGTTGGCAGCGTTCTTTAGAATCGAAGTCAGGTCTGCAGGTACAGGGCTGGTGCTGTTTGTAATTACCAGGGTCTTTATCGATTTGTAAAGAGGCATATTGTCGATGATCGCTTGTATGCCTTTCATCGAAACATCAATCACAAGTACTTCAAGTTCTTCAGCAACGAAGGGTATAGATTGCGGGGTGTCTTCTTCCTTATACTCGTTTACGATCTCTTCTCTCAGCGGTTCGGCAAGAAGGATGTCAGCTCCCTCGCCTCCGGCGGCGGCCTTCCATATCTGGCCGAAAATGTCTGCCTTCTGCTGGGCCATCTCCTGACTGATCTTTGCAAGTTCTTCGCCGTCATTTGAATCATCCTGCCCGCCCTGGTTGCCTGATCCCGATCCTGAACCGGTGCCGGCACCCATCTGCTGGTTTCCTCCCGACATTAGCTGTTTTGCCAACTCGCGGATATCTTCATTGGCTTTTTTTGCAGCAGCAGGGTCATCCCAGTTGGTTGTACGTCTGATCTCAGCCATCTGTGCCCTTATCTGGTCGGGTGACTGACCCGTCTGGGCACTGACAAGCGCTGGCAAACAGAACATCAATACCATCAGCACATATCGCATGTAACTCGGTTTAAGTAAAATATTGGAGATAAACTATATCAGGATCACGGGTTAATTATCATCCTCCTGAAAGTGAAGCTTGTATTTATAGACATCCTGAAGCGCACCGAGGTAATTATCTATGGCTTCCAGAGCCGGGATCTCCTTGCCTTCTGCAGGCATTTCAATACCTGTCTGTGCTTTAGTTACTTCCGCGGTGATACTGCCAAGGCTCTGGTAATCGGGCAGAGAGGTTTTCAGTATTTCAAGGTGTTTGCGGAGAGCTGAACGGTACCTGGGGGTGTACTTGTTGCAGTACGCTGTCTTTTCGTTCTTTATAAGTAATCCCAATGAATCCATTTGTTTACCCTGTCCGTAATCTACCCCGGTCATCGACATTATCTTACTCTGCCACGCATCTATTCTGTCCAGCATTTTCTGACGCTCCGGGTCAGATTCAATGGGAGAGTAAAGATCAGCGATCTTCTGAGTGATGGCAGACACCTTACTGTTTACAGCCTGCTGGGAGGTCACTAGCTGATACTGGCTTTGTGCATTTTGGTTTTTTGCCTGTTGTTTCGGATCTGTCTGGGAAGTTGCCATTGCCTCAGTTGCATATGCTTCGGCATAAGCTTTTTTCCCGGCATCACTCATGGTTCCCATTTTCTGCACATCTTCCATAGACATGTTGGTCTGCTGTGACATCATCTTGTTCGCCAGTGCCTGCTTTTCTGCAGCTGTCATGTTCTTTGAGTTTTTCATTTTTTCCATGTCTGCCTCGGACAACCCGTATTGCTGCGACATTTGTTTCATGGCAGTTTCCTGAGCTGTGGACGCATTGGATTTCATATGCTGATCAACTGTCTCATTCAACATGTCGATTTCAGCCTGAAGTTGTTGCGCCAGGCTGCCGACCTTAGTTTTATAACTTTCAGCATCAACCCTTGTCACATTACACGAGTCTCGGGGCAAAACCGGAAGTTTCTTCATATAGTCAGCTGTCTTGGTCTGGGCGGATCCCAAAACGGCAATACTCATCGCAACGAGGCAACAGATTGTTTTTCTCATGGCTTACAGCTTTATGAATTCGACCCTTCGGTTAAGTGCCTTGTTGGCAGGAGTGTCATTGGTGGCCACAGGCTGGCTTTCTCCCATGCCGTCAGTCACCAGGCGGTCACCGTTCACGCCAAAGGATTTGACCAGTTCATTTTTGACGGAAGCAGCACGGCGTTTCGAGAGATCAAGGTTGGCGGCATCGGCACCATCGCTGTCGGTATGACCAACGATTTTAACTTTTACATCAGGCACTTCATTAAGGATATTGGCAATTTCTTTCAATGTACCGTATGATTCCGGCTTGACAACGTCCTTATTTACATCGAAATAAATACCGTAAGTGACCAGTTTGCCTTCGGTCATGAGTTTGTTGCGCATATCGGGAGCACCAACGGCTATACGAACATTGCTGATCATAGCTGCTCCCTCTTCAAACCTCAGCCTGTCAGGTTTCACACAGCCTGTGGGAAATGCTTTGGGAAGATCTACAATCTTATTCTGATCCTGGTATACCCGAACTCTTGATTTCTGAACCCAGATGGCAATATGGTATTTCTGGTTTATCTTTTCTTTATACTGATCACCATCAACATAGCCAGTTAGTTTTAATTGCTCACATTCTGTCCCGTAAAGCCAAGTACTGTAGCTTGGCCTGCCGTAATATGCAACCGCAAACCACAATCCTCCCTGCCCGGGTGCCGAGCCGCCGTCCCATGCTTTCGCATTCTTCGCCTGGAACAGTCTCATATTCCATCCTGACATTCCTGCACCTTCAAGGCCTCCGATAGGAATTACATCGAACTCAATAGTATAATTATCCGGCAATTTGAGCAGGGCGTCAGTCCATACACATTGATTCATTACGAACTTCATCCAGTTACCCGGGAATAAATTTGTGGTAACAACTTCAGCCGTACCGTTAGTATTCCATAATGCAGGGAAATCTCCCACAGCATCCTGGCTGAAATCTTCATAAAAAATCACTTTCTCTCCGGGAATGAAGTCATATTTCGAATAGCTCTCGAGAGCAGTCTGTTGCCCTGCGCTCTTGCCTGCTGCAGTCCCTGCTGCAGCACCTGCTGCCGCCTCGCCATTCTGGGCGTCAGCAGGCTGGTCTGCGTTAGGGTCCTTTTTAAGTCCCGCTGCAATACTGTCTTCAGCAGTATCAAGAACCTTGTCAATAGCCTGGTCAGTCTTCTGATTGAGCCTCCTGTTTACCTGGTTCTCAAGTTTTTTCTTAAAGTCTACTTTGATCTGAGCCTGTAAATTCACCGTGAGGCTGATTAAAGCCAGTACGAATAAAATTTTAAGTAAGGGTTTCATTTTATAGAAGGATTTAAGGTTTGAATTACTGAACAGATTAGTTAAGTAAATCTACAATATTATTCAGTTGTATATTTTCCAATTTGACAACAATTTCAACCAGTTCGTCAAATTTTCAGTTCAAATTTCGCTTGTTCTATTGTTCGTTTGTTCATATCTTTGGTATGCTGCATTTTTAAACGTACTGACATGAAAGAAGAATTTCTGCACTGGCTGTGGAAAAACCGGCTCTTTGATGCTGACCGTTTATTTGACAGGGAGGCCGGCCCCATCGAGGTAATCCATCCCGGTGATTATAACCGCGATTCCGGTCCCGATTTTTTCAGCACAAGATTAAAAATAGACGGTACAGTATGGGCCGGGAACACCGAGATACATATTAACGCGTCAGACTGGTACCGGCACGGCCATCATACTGACCATGCTTATGACAATGTCATACTTCACCTGGTACATAACAATGATGCCGAGGCTTTTACCGCTTCCGGACGAAGGCTGCTGACATCACAGCTTGGGTTACGATGAAGCCATATGGGATAACTATCTTGACTTTGTCAACAATCCCTCCCTGCTTGCCTGCTCAGGTCTTATCGGCAAGCCTGACGCTTTCGTGGTCAGGCACTGGATTTACTCCCTTGCGGTTGAGAGGCTTGAGAGGAAAAGTGCTGAGACCCGCGAGATGCTTGACAGAACAGGAAACGACTGGGAAGAGACGTTATACAGGCTTGTCTCCCGTTATTTTGGTTTCAGGGTCAATACTGATCCCTTTGAGATGCTCGCATCACACCTTCCCCTTAAGATAATCCGCAAACATTCCGATAACCTGCTGCAGGTCGAGGCGCTGCTGTTCGGCACAGCAGGGTTGCTCGATGAGGCGCTGTTCAGGGAGGCCGTAAAGGATGAATACTACCTCCTTCTTTCAAGAGAATACAAAGTGCTGCGGACAAAGTATTCGTTGCAGCCCGTTGACGGCTGGATGTGGAAATTTCACCGGCTGCGTCCTGCCAATTTCCCGACTGTAAGGCTGTCGCAGCTTGCTGCGTTGCTCAGTCACAGCGACGGTCTTTTTTCAAGGGTGCTGGAATGTGATCATACTGACAGTCTCAGGGACCTGCTGGGTGTCAGGGCGTCGGGATACTGGAGCACTCACTACCTCTTCGGCAAGGAGGTGCCCCGGACCAACGGGCAGGCAGGAAGACAATCGGTGGACCTGCTGATCATCAACGCCGTGGTACCGCTGCTGTTTGTTTACGGAAAACTCAAGCAGCAGCCTGACCGGTGTGAAAAGGCTGTTGATTTGCTTGATTCGCTTCCCCCGGAAGAGAACAATATAGTAAAGGACTTCACGGAGGCTGGCCTCAGGCCGGACTCAGCCTTTACGAGCCAGGCACTCATAGAACTGCGGACGTCATGGTGCAGATATCATAAATGCCTCGACTGCCACATAGGCTCATCACTGATCAGTTTGGGCCATAAAATGAGGGGTTCAACCTCACTCTTCCTTGAACCCTGAAAGGGAGCATGTGACGGGCGATGAAAAATATGTGACGGCTGTCGAAAGAAATTTATCATTATACGCAACTGTAGGCATTATTTTTGCGTCTTTTCTATGTAAACGATGACTATTCATTTATGGGAACACCAAATGAATGTGCAGACGTTAAGAGGTCAAATACAAAAAATTATTCAAAATTGTTTGAATTATTACAAATAAGAGTTGTATCTTTGCGATCCAAAATTGAAGAATTTATTAACAATTTATTGGATAAGGATATGTATTTGACAACGGAGAAGAAACAGGATTTTTTCAAGACATTCGGCTCATCAGAGATTGACACGGGAAGCGCTGAGGGTCAGATTGCTCTTTTCTCCTACAGGATTGCGCATCTCACCGAGCATCTGAAAAAAAACAAGAAAGATTTCAGTACCCAGAGAGCGCTGATAAGACTGGTAAGCAAGAGAAGGCATCTGCTCGATTACCTCAAGCTCAAGGATATCATCAGGTATCGTGAAATAATCAAAGCACTGAACCTGCGTAAGTAAAGAAAAAAAGGCAATTTCTGATTGCCTTTTTTAATTCAATACAGATCACTCCCTTTACTTATCTTTTATTACGTAATAATCAGTAACACAAATGTATAAATTAATTGAAAAAAGCATTGACCTTGGCGATGGCCGGTCAATAGTCATTGAAACGGGCAAGCTGGCCAAACAGGCTGACGGCTCAGTGGTAGTGAGAATGGGTCGTACCATGCTTCTGGCCACAGTTGTTGCCGCTAAAGAAGCGAAGGAAGACACGGATTTCATGCCTCTCTCCGTTGAATACAAGGAGAAATATGCGGCTTCAGGCCGTTTCCCAGGGGGTTTCCTCAAGAGAGAAGCCAGACCGGGTGACAATGAAGTACTCATTTCACGTCTTGTCGACAGGGCTCTGCGCCCGCTCTTCCCCGAGAACTATCATGCCGAAGTGTTTGTAACTATAAACCTCATCTCGGCAGATAAGGATATCATGCCTGACGCCCTGGCCGGGCTTGCCGCATCAGCGGCACTGGCAGTGTCGGACATTCCGTTCCACGGCCCCATCTCTGAAGTCAGGGTGGCAAGGGTCAACGGTGAATTTATCATCAACCCCACTTTCCCGCAGGTTGAGAATGCTGACCTTGATATTATGGTTGGTGCAACCTATGAAAACATTATGATGGTTGAGGGTGAGATGAAAGAGGTCGCTGAGGAAGTCATGCTTGAGGCCCTTCGTATTGCACATGAGGCTATCAAAAAACAGTGCGTGGCACAGAAGGAACTGGCGGAGATGGTCGGCTCAACTGTCAAGAGAGAATACTGTCACGAGATCAACGACGAGGATCTTCGCAAGAAGGTCTGGGATGAGACTTACAAAAAATGCTATACACTGTCAGCAAGCGGATCGGATAAAAAGACCCGTTCAGAAGGTTTCGAGGCCATAAAAGCTGAGTTCCTTGCACAGTATACCCCGGAGACGCCTGTTAACCAGGCGCTTGTAAGCAGGTACTATCATGACGTTGAGAAAGAAGCAGCCCGCCGTCTTGTGCTCGATGAGCACAAGCGCCTCGATGGCCGCAAACTTGACGAGATACGTCCCATTTGGTGCGAGATCGATCCCCTGCCGGCAGCTCACGGATCTGCCATCTTTACCCGTGGCGAGACACAGTCGCTCACTTCAGTCACCCTCGGCACCAAGCTCGATCAGAAGCTGATCGACGAAGTGCTCAGACAGGGTTCAGACAAGTTCACCCTTCACTATAATTTCCCGCCTTTTGCTACCGGCGAGGCCAAGCAAGCCCGCGGCACCAGCCGCAGGGAGATAGGTCACGGTAACCTGGCACACAGGGCGTTAAAGAATATGATGCCGCCTGATGAGACCAATCCGTACGCAATACGCGTTGTATCGGACATCCTCGAGTCAAACGGTTCGTCATCAATGGCTACCGTCTGTGCCGGAACGCTGGCGCTGATGGATGCAGGTATAAAGCTTGCCAAGCCGGTATCAGGCATTGCCATGGGGCTTATTACCGACAAGGATGGTAAGAAGTTTGCCATACTGTCAGATATCCTCGGCGACGAAGATCATCTTGGTGACATGGACTTCAAGGTTACAGGCACACGTGACGGCATCACTGCCACCCAGATGGATATAAAGGTTGACGGCCTTTCATTTGAAGTGCTGAAACAGGCTCTTGACCAGGCGCGCAACGGCCGGCTTCATATACTTGATATAATGGAGCAGACCATCGCAGTACCAAGACCGGATCTTAAACCTCATGCCCCAAGGATAGAGAAGATATACATCCCGAAAGAGATGATCGGTGCCGTTATCGGTCCCGGTGGAAAAATCATCCAGGATATTCAGGCCACAACCGGTGCAACAATTGTCATTGAAGAGGTCAACGGCCAGGGTATGGTCGATGTCTTTGGTGATAATTATGAGGTCATCCGTGCTGCTCTTGACCGTATTAATTCAATCTGTGCAGTTCCTGAAGTAGGAAAAGTATACAGAGGCAAGGTTAAGACCATCACCCAGTTCGGTGCCTTTATTGAGATTCTTCCCAACAAGGACGGGCTTCTTCACATTTCAGAGATGGACTGGAAGAAGATCGGCAGTGTAGAGGAACTCTATAAGGAAGGAGATGAGGTTGAAGTGCAGCTGATCGAGGTCGATTCCAAGACCGGCAAGATGCGGTTGTCACGCAAGCCCCTCATACCCAAGCCGGAAGGTTATGTTGAACCTCCCAAGCGCGAGCCTTCAGAGAGACGCGAATATCACGGATCACGTGACGGCGGAAGAGGTGGTCATGATCGTGACCGCGATCGCGATCACCGGTCGAATGACCGCAGACGCGATGATAACCGCTAAATAACAGGGTACGGCGCCCAAACAGGGCATCGCAACATGCATAATAAATGAAGCGACGGGCAAATTGCCCGTCGCTACTTTTTGTATTATTCCCGTCAATTCCTATTTTTGATAAGGAATGCAATGAGGGAACAACATGGAAGCCGTAAGGTATAATTATATTGTAATAGAAGGAAATATAGGCGCAGGCAAGACCACCCTGGCTTCTAGGATTGCAAAGGATTATAATGCCAAGCTGATACTTGAACGTTTTGCTGACAATCCTTTCCTCCCCAAATTCTACGATGATCCGTCACGGTACTCATTTCCCCTCGAGCTATCTTTCCTGGCTGACAGGTACCGCCAGCTGAAGGAGGAGCTGGTGGAACAGGACCTCTTCCGGAGCTTCACCGTATCAGATTATTATTTTATGAAGTCCCTGGTCTTTGCATCAAAAACCCTTGAAAAGGATGAATACAGTCTTTACCGGCAGATCTTCCATATCATATATGGCTCCCTGCCAAAGCCTGACCTGTATGTCTATCTTCATGTGGAGCCGGAGCGCCTCCTTAATAATATTGCAGCCAGAGGCCGGGAATATGAGAAATCGATAACAGCTGATTATCTGAAAGGCATTCAGGAGAGTTATTTTACATTCTTCAGACAGAATCCGGAAAACCGCTACCTGATCCTCGATATGAAAGACTTGGACTTTGTCAGGCGGGAAGAAGACTACAATAAACTGAAAGAGGCAATATTTACCGCGGAAATACAACCGGGATTAAATCTCCCGAAAATCTGAATTTTTCACTTGCATATGTCGGAAAATAATTAATTTTATTTAAATTTGTGACAAAATCGGGAAACTTATATAAATACCGGTTTATTGATAAAACCGAAATTAGCCGGGTTATACCGGTCACCAGATGTGTGAATGATATAACTTTTCCCAAAGGATATGTAACAATAATTAATTTAATTGGGTCATCTTTGCGGATCAGGAATGCAAATTGAATTAAATGAACATTATAAACAGGTAACTAATCGCAACTTAATAAAAGATCAATTATGAAAAATTTCAGAAACCTTTTTGTCATTCTACTGGCTGCCGTTCTTGTTACGGGCTGCAGTCCCCTTCAAAAAATGAGCAAAAACGCCAATCTTGTCACTTATGAGATTACTCCAAAGGTGCTGGAGACACATGCAGGCATAGTTGCCGCACAGGTTAAAGCAACCTATCCGGAGAAGTATTTTGACAAGAAGACCACCCTGAAGATCACCCCGGTCCTTACTTATACAGGTGGTGAAACAGTTTTTGATGAACTGCTTTACACCCAGGGTGAAGATGTACAGGGAAACAATAAATCTATTGCCAAGGCCGGTGGCACAGCCAGCTGGTCAGGTGATGTTGCCTACAAACCCGAGATGAAAGTCTCTGAGTTCCTTCTTCGCATCGACGCTTCCAGAAAAGATAAAACCCTGGCATTTGCACCTATCAAACTTGCAGACGGTGTTATCGCCACATCAACACTTTTCGAATACCACCCAATGCCGCTGTCATTGAAGGATGCCTATCAGCGCATTGTTCCCGAACAGAAAGATTGCTGATATTCTCTATTCAATAAACAGGGCAGACATTAAAACAACAGAACTTAAGGCTGCTGATGTCGCCGCTTTAAAGGATTATGTTGCCATGGTTGCACTTAATGACAGAATGGCTGTTAAAGGTTTTACAACGAGCTCGTATGCCTCACCTGACGGTCCTCTGACACTTAATGAGAAACTGTCGGTAGAGAGAGGCCAGGCAGCTGAGAAATATCTCAAGAAAGAATACGGCAAGATGCCCGAACTGACAAACCTGTTCTCAAGCAAGACAACTGCAGAAGACTGGGACGGTTTCAAGGCACTCGTACAGGAATCTTCACTTGCTGACAAGGATCTCATCCTGAGAGTACTTTCAATGTACCAGGATCCCGTTGTCCGTGAAAAGGAGATAAAGAATATGTCGACAGCTTATCTGGCACTGGCAGATGAAATTCTTCCTCAGCTGAGAAGGTCAAAATTCATTGTTGACGTTGATCTCATTGGCCTTAGCGATGAAGAGATCCTGGCTGCAATAAAAGGTGATGCATCAGCCCTCAGCCTTGAGCAGATGCTTTACGCTGCAACCCTTACAACTGATGTGAACGAGCAGCTCAAGTACTACCAGATGGCAACCGTAAAAGATCCTAAATGCTATCGCGCATGGAATAACGTAGGTTGGGCGTATCTGAATATGGGCAAGGCTGATGAGGCTATGGTTGCTCTCGAAAATGCCAAAGCTATCAAGAATGATGACGTTGTTAAGAACAATATGGGCTTTGCTGCTCTGCTGAATCAAGATTTCAAAGCAGCTTCTGAGTATTTCGGCTCAATGTCAGCTGCAACACCGGAATCAAAATTCGGTCTTGGTACAATAGCAATTCATGATGGCAAATATGATCAGGCAGTCAACCTGCTCGGTGACAAGCCTACGATGAACCTCGCACTGGCACAGCTGCTGAAAGGTGACATCAACAAAGCCAAAACAACGATGGATGCAGTTCCGGCATGCAAATGCGGTGCTCCCTCATACCTGAAAGCTGTTATCGCTGCCCGTCTTGACAACAAGGATGGTGTTATCAATAACCTGCGTGAGGCTGTTGGTTATAATACTGACTGGAAAAACTATGCAATGACTGACCTCGAGTTTGCGAAATACTTCACAGACGAAGCTTTTATTGCAGTGACAAAATAAATTGAATCTGTAAATAAGAAACCCCTCACCATTCGGCTGAGGGGTTTTTTATTTGTGGCGGGTGATCTTTCCCGTCAGCTCCCAGAGAACTATACCTGCGCTGACTGCCACATTGAATGAGTGCTTGGTGCCGTACTGCGGTATCTCAATGCATGCGTCTGACATATCCACAACATCTTCGCTCACACCCTTAATCTCATGTCCGAAAACCAGTGCATATTTTTCCCCGGCGGCAGGTACATAGCTGTCAAGTGATACTGCACCGTCGGCCTGCTCGACCGAAATAATAACATATCCCTTCTCTTTCAGTTCCTTTATTGCTTCCACCGTTGTGCTGAAATATCTCCACGCAACAGATTCAGTGGCTCCCAGTGCAGTCTTCTGTATCTCCCTGTGCGGGGGCGTGGCGGTGATGCCGCAGAGCCATACTGCTTCTACAAGAAAAGCATCGGCTGTACGAAAAACTGAGCCGACGTTATTCATGCTTCTTACATTGTCAAGCACCAGTATGAAGGGAGCTTTTGGCGCTGCACGAAAATCACCGACACTTTTCCGGTTCAGTTCAGGATTGGACAGTTTCCTCATTCAGGGAAATTTTAGCGAAAATAATTATAAAAAAGAGTAAATTACATACCTGAATTGTACAGAGATGTTTTTAGCTGCACAAGATTAAAGATACTATTATGAACATCCACGAATACCAGGGAAAGTCGATACTGCAGGCTCACGGAGTACAGGTGCAGGAAGGATTTCTTGCTGAAACGCCCGAACAGGCAAAGGTTGTCGCCGAAGAGCTGAGAAAGAAGTTCGGGACAGAGATTTTTGTTATCAAGGCTCAGATCCATGCCGGCGGAAGAGGTAAGGGCGGCGGGGTAAAGATAGCCCGCTCACCGGCCGAGGCCGCTGAGGTTGCTTCTAAAATGCTTGGCATGACCCTGGTGACACCTCAGACCGGCCCGGCAGGCAAAATTAGTAAGGAAGGTTCTGGTCGCACGCGATGTCTATTATAAAGGGGAATCTGAAATAAAGGAGTTTTACATGTCTGTTCTTCTTGACCGCAAGAGATCAGCGTATGTGATCATGTACTCGACAGAAGGCGGGATGGACATCGAGGAGGTGGCTGATAAAATGCCGCAGGCGATCTTTTCGGAAGTTATTGACTCCACTTGCTGCCTCCATGACTTTCAGATACGCACTATCGCCTTCAACCTGGGTCTTAAAGGGAAAGCCTGGAAGGAGATGACCCTGTTCATCAGGGGCATGTGGGATGCCTTTATTGCCTCTGATGCTTCACTGATGGAAATAAACCCTCTGCTGAAGACAAGTGATGATAAGATATTGGCTGTCGACTGCAAGGTGACAATCGATGACAACTCCCTCTTCCGTCACCCGGAACTGGCAGCGATGCGTGACCTGAATGAAGAAGATCCCACAGAGGTGGAAGCTACGGACAATAACCTCAACTACGTGAAGCTTGACGGCGATGTGGGCTGTATGGTCAACGGCGCCGGCCTGGCAATGGCAACGATGGACCTGATACAACTCTCCGGAGGCAAACCGGCAAACTTCCTTGACGTGGGAGGCGGTGCCAATGCAAAGACTGTTGAGGCAGGCTTCAGAATAATTCTTAAAGATCCCAATGTAAAGGCAATACTGGTAAATATTTTCGGAGGCATCGTCAGGTGCGACCGCGTGGCAGCAGGGATCATTGAGGCTTACAAGACAATTGGCGACATAAAGGTACCCGTCATTGTAAGACTTCAGGGAACAAATGCCACAGAGGCAAAAGAACTGATTGACAGCTCAGGCCTGAAGGTCATTGCCGCATCCACATTTACCGATGCTGCGGAAAAAGTCAGGACTGCGGTCAAAGGATGAGCAGTGGTTTTGCAGATATTATTTTACCCGTCGCAGTGGCCGGCAGTTACACCTATGTCATCCCTCCGGGGCTCCGGGACGAGATACAGCGTGGCACACTTGTGACAGTCCCCTTCCGGCAGATCAGGAGTTGCATGGGTCTGGTTATCAGTACTCATGACACTCCGCCAACGGAATTTATACCGAAGGAGATAACAGGAATAATCCCATTACAAACCACACTTAATGAACGCCTTACGGATTTTCTCCTATGGGTGTCAGATTATTATATGGCATTGCCCGGAGAAGTTATGAAGGCAGCCATACCGTCAGCCGATGATCTGGTCAGTCGCTCGGTTCCGCGAAAAAAACGCAGTTCAGGCAACAGCAGTGAGGCAGATATCTCTCCGCCGGCGGAACTGACCGCCTTGCAGAATGAAGCTTTTACAAAAGTGAAAGAACTTTTCAGCAACCATGAAGTCGTTCTGCTCCGCGGTGTAACCTCAAGCGGCAAGACGGAGATCTATATTCATCTGATAACGGAGCAGCTTGCCAGGGGAAGGCAGGTTCTTTACATGCTGCCGGAGATCGCACTTACCACGCAGATCATTGAGCGCCTCCGGAAGCATTTCGGGGCCGCAATAGGCGTCTATCATTCGCGTCTGACATCAGCAGCCCGCCAGGATGTCTGGAGGAGAGCAGCCAACGGCAGCCTCGGTGCCGTGCTGGGGGTCCGGTCGTCGCTTTTTCTTCCTTTTAAAGACCTTGGTCTGATTATCGTTGATGAAGAGCACGATTCGTCGTACAAGCAGTATGACCCTTCACCCCGTTATCATGCGCGTGATGCGGCAATGATGCTTTCGCGGATCCACGGCGGAGTGACATTGCTGGGGTCAGCCACACCATCGGTGGAGAGCTATCATAATGCCACCGTCGGAAGATACGGCCTTGTTGAGCTGACAGCACGCTACGGTGATGTGAAGATGCCCGAAATGATAGTCGCCGACACGCGCAACCACTCAAAGAAAAAAAAGACACCATCGCACTTCTCACCCCGCATGCTTGACGCTGTGGGCGGGGCGCTGGCAAAAGGTGAACAGGTCATACTCTTTCAGAACAGACGTGGTTTCTCACCTTATCTTATGTGTTCTGACTGCGGGTGGGTACCTAAGTGCACTAACTGTTCGGTAAGCTATACCTACCATAAGAGTGCGGGTAAAATGAAATGCCACTACTGCGGCAAGAGTGAAGCCCTTCCGGCACTGTGTCCTGAGTGCGGCTCGACAGAATTGACAACAAGGGGATTCGGTACAGAGAAGATAGAAGAGGAGATAAGACTGCTGTTTCCCTCGGCCTCAGTGGCGAGGATGGATCAGGACACAACAAAGCGGCGCAACGCAGCATCACAGATACTGACAGACTTCGCCGGAGGCGCGACTGATATTCTTATAGGCACACAGATGATCTCCAAGGGGCTGGACTTTGAGAAGCTGACCGTGGTTGGAATACTTGACGCTGACAGTATGCTTTGGTTTCCCGATTTCAGGGCATTTGAACGCAGCTTCCAGCTTATGGAACAGGTCAGCGGCAGGGCAGGGCGCCGTGAACGCAGAGGAACGGTGATCATACAGACAGCCGATCCGTCCCATATAATACTGCGACAGGTGCTGAAACATGATTATCAGGCCATGTGCAGAACACAGCTTGAAGAACGCGAACTGTTCGGTTATCCTCCCTTCACGAAAATTATCAGGATTGTGATCAGGCACCGTGATCTCGATGAGTTGAATGTATCATCTGCAAGACTGGCCGAGAACCTCCGGAAACATCTTGGCAAATTTGTTCTGGGACCTGAATTCCCTGCTGTCATGCAGGTTCAGAAATGGTATATAAAAACCCTGCTGATCAAGCTGGGGAAAGATCTTTCTGCATCCAGGGTGAAGGAGATGATCCGCAAAGGAAATGGACGTTGAACTGAAGGTGCCGCGCCAGGGGATGCTTCGGATACATGCTGATGTTGATCCTCAGTGACCGCCGGCTGGCCCTTAATCGGGAAAGGTCAGATTTAAGTATTAATAAATCTTTTTATGGAAACAGTGGTATCACACACAGTGATGTCAGAAAGACGGGAAAGAAAAGATAATCCGAATATAATGAGAAACATGACCTTGATAAAATTGGGCGCGGCAGCCCTGGCAGTGCTTTTTATTTTATTTATATCCGGTTGCACATCCTCACCGGAGGAGAAGAATGAACCGGCTGACCTGGTAAACACTCTTATGGGAACTGATTCAGAGTACCTCCTGTCACACGGCAACACCTACCCGGCGGTAGCTCTGCCTTTCGGGATGAACTTCTGGACCCCGCAGACACGCAGGAACGGTGACGGATGGGGTTATACCTATGATGATCACAAGATAGTGGGGATCAAGCAGACACATCAGCCAAGCCCCTGGATCAATGATTATGCCGCTTTCTCGCTCATGCCCGTCACCGGCGGTAATAAGATAACTGAGGAACAGCGGGCTTCATGGTTCTCACACAAGGCAGAGACTGCAAAACCATACTACTACAGTGTTTATCTTGCAGATCATGATATTACGGCAGAGGTCACCCCCACCGAAAGAGCCTCATATTTCAGGTTCACCTTCCCTGAAAATGATTCTTCCGCCGTAGTCATAGATGCCTTTGCCGGAGGGTCGATGGTTCAGGTCATACCCTCTGAAAGGAAGATCATCGGTTTTTGCCGCAATAACCACGGTGGTGTGCCGGACAATTTTCACAACTACTTTGTTATAATCTTTGACCGTGATTTCGATTTTTATTCAACCTGGACCGACGGTAAGACGGTCCCCGAAAACACGGGTCAGGAGTGTGATCATGCAGTGGCTGTGATTGGTTTCCGGACCCGTCGCGGGGAGGTTGTCACTGCCCGTGTGGCCTCGTCATTCATATCGCCTGAGCAAGCCTTGCTGAATCTTGACCGTGAGATCGCCAATCGTGGCTTTGAAGAGGTCAGGGATGCCGCCAGAAACCGCTGGAATGATGAGCTGGGACGTTTCCGGGTGGAAGGAGGGTCCGATGACCGGATGAGGACATTCTACTCTACACTGTACCGCACGCTTCTTTTTCCACGGATGTTCTACGAGTATGATGACAAGGGGAATATTGTCCATTACAGTCCTTATAACGGGGAGGTGCTCCCCGGAAGGCTCTTCACCGACAACGGCTTCTGGGACACTTTCAGGGCTGCCATGCCCTTCATAACACTGTTTTACCCTGAGGTCAGCTCACACATTATGGAGGGTCTTGTGAATGCTTACCTCGAGAGCGGCTGGCTGCCCGAATGGGCCAGTCCCGGTCACCGCGACTGCATGATCGGCAGCAACTCGGCCTCGCTGATCGCTGACGCTTACCTCAATGGGATAAGAGGTTACAACATTGACACTCTATGGAGCGCACTGGTCAAGAACACAAAAGGCAGCGGTCCCGTGCATTCTGTAGGGCGGTACGGTGCTGAGTACTATAATAATCTCGGATATGTACCCTATGATGCCGGGATAGATGAAAATGTTGCACGTACACTTGAATATGCCTATGCCGACTGGTGCCTGTGGCGTCTGGCAACAGTCCTTGGCAGGCCGCAGGAGGAGACCGGTCTTTATGCAACCAGGTCACAGAATTACAGGAATGTCTTTGACAGCGAGCGTAAGCTGATGAGAGGCAGGAACGAAGATGGTACTTTCCAATCCCCTTTCAGTCCCGTACAAGTGGGGTGATGCCTTTACAGAGGGTAATAGCTGGCACTATACCTGGAGCGTGTTACATGATGTGGCGGGACTGGCAGATATGATGGGAGGTACGCAACAGATGGCACAGATGCTGGACTCGGTTTTCATCGTGCCACCGGTCTTTGATGATTCTTATTACGGTTTTCCAATTCATGAGATCCGCGAGATGCAGATTATGAACATGGGCAACTATGCTCACGGCAACCAGCCGGTTCAGCATATGATCTATCTGTACAACTATACACCCGAACCGTGGAAAGCGCAGATGCGGATCAGGGAGGTTATGGACAAGCTCTATAACTATACCCCTGACGGCTACTGCGGCGACGAGGATAACGGACAGACATCTGCATGGTATGTCTTCAGCGCACTGGGCTTTTACCCGGTGACTCCCGGAACAGGGGAATATGTTCTCGGATCGCCTTTGTTCAGGAAGGTTACGGTGACATTTGAAGATGGACGGAAGCTGGTCATAGAAGCTCCGGAAAACAGCGCGGAGAATTTCTATGTGGAAGAAGTTTTGCTCAACGGCAGGAAACTGAATGTTAATTTTGTAACTCATTCACAGTTGCAGGCAGGAGGGAAGATGAAGTTCACGATGCGTTCAGAACCGGATACGGAGAGGGGTATAAATCCCGCATCATATCCTTACTCAATGAGCACGGCAGTAAAATGAAAAACCAGTCAAAAAGTATACCGCCCCCCTTCAATTTGTTCGCCCGAAAGCGAGGGTTTATAAATTGACGGAGACCGCAGCTTTTCTTATCTTTATATATTGATTCGAATCAGATACCGTTACATAACACTGCATAACCATGTCACTCACAGAAAAAATTGCCAGCGACCTGATGGCCGCCATGAAAGCACAGGATAAGGGAAAGCTTGAAGCCCTGAGAGCCGCAAAAACGGCATTCATCCTGGCTAAAGCAGAGAAAGGTTCTGCCACAATCCTTACTGCTGATGAAGAAATAAAAATCATCCAGAAGCTCGTCAAGCAGAGGAAAGAATCCGCAACTATCTACAGGGAACAGAACCGGGCCGACCTGTATGAGAAGGAAGAATCCGAGGCTGCGGTGCTCGAGGGATATCTCCCGGCAAAGATGAGTGCAGAGGAGCTGGTTGACGTCCTGAAGGGGATAATTGAACGGGTCGGCGCCAAAACACCGTCAGATATGGGCAAGGTGATGGGTGTAGCCACAAAGGAGCTGGCTGGCAAGGCTGACGGAAAAGAGATTTCAGCCAAAGTAAAGGAACTGCTTGGTTAAACGTTAAAATATTTCATATATGAAACTTAAGTATTCCTACAGGAACTGGATTACAATAATTGGAGCTTTGATTGCAATTATTAATCTGCTGCTGATAATTGTACTTTTTATTATGTCGACTGTTTTGGGCAAGAATGCTACTTACCTGGGATTATTCATTTACATTATCCTGCCCGGATTTATGCTGCTGGGACTGATAATGATACCGGTAGGAATTATAGTATCAAGGAAAAGAGCTATGAGGGCAGCCCCGGATGGAAAAAAACGGTTCCCGTCGGTTGACCTGAACAATCCAAAACACAGGAAGGCATTTATCGGTTTTACGGTTGCTACCGTAATTATTCTGTTCCTTTCCACTTTTGGAAGCTTTGAAGCATATCACCTGACGGAATCGGTTGAATTCTGCGGGACCCTTTGTCATAAGGTCATGGAGCCCGAATATACGGCTTACCAGAATTCAAGTCATGCCAATGTAGCATGTGTTGAGTGTCACGTAGGGTCAGGAACATCATGGTACGTCAAGTCAAAGCTGTCAGGATTGCATCAGGTTTATGCCGTGGCGACAAAAACATATCCTTCGCCTATTGAGACACCTCTTCATGACCTGCGTCCTGCAAGAGAAACTTGCGAAAGATGCCATTGGCCTCAAAAATTCTATTCCCGGAAGCTTCAGACGAAGAAGTATTATCTGGCAGATTCACTCAACTCTGAGTGGGATATTATTCTTCAGCTGAAGACCGGACCTGTGTACAGTGACCTGGGATTTGTTGAAGGAATACACTGGCACATAAATCCGGACATCAGTATTGAATATATTTCTGAAAACGATAAGCGTGAGGTAATAACATATGTGAAGTGCACCAATAAAGCCACCGGAGAGATTGAAGTCTACAGAAATCCTGATAACGAAATATCTGACAGTACTATAGCTGCGACTTTACCCAGGGCGATGGATTGCATTGATTGCCACAACAGGCCCTCTCATAATTACAATTCCCCGCCTGTATATTTTGATAAGGCAATGCTTACGGGTGAAGTGTCTCAGGAAATTCCCTTTATAAAAAGAACAGCGATGGGAATTCTCAGAAATACTTTCACCGATAAGGACACTGCATTTATGCAGATCAGGGATGGAATTATCAATTATTACAAGTCTGACTTTGGCGACTATTTTGAGAAAAATGAAACCAGGATTGATCAGTCGGTTGCAGCACTGCAAAAAGCCTACAGTCAGAATACTTTTGCGGCTATGAAAGTATCTTATGATGTGTACCCCAACCATATCGGACATCTTGAGGTAGAGGGATGCTTCAGGTGTCACAATGATGTTTTTACGTCAGAAAGTGGGAAGAAAATTACGAAGGACTGTAATTTATGCCACACTATCATCGGCCAGGGCAAACCTGATATGATGAAGTACACAAATATCAGGGATACACTGGAATTTGAGCACCCGATAGATATTGGAGCAAGCTGGAAGGAAGCTAACTGTTCAGAGTGCCACAGGTATTTGTACTGAACACAGTAAGTTGGTCTCCATTACTGACCGCCTTGCATAATTTTCAGTATTTTCCTTCTCCTATCGACAAGGTCAGTGAGTTCGATCACCATATCGGCATTCACAAGTTTTGCCATAGGAATTATATACTGTTCGGTCTGGTCGAGATAAGCTGAAATATGCTCAGGAGTTTGAGTGTCGCGGTGAAGATCAGTGAGATTGCTGATCCTGTCGGCACATTTAAGGAGCAATGCATTTTTTGAACCCCAGTCAAGTACCCGTTGCAGGTATTGTATCTTTGATTCTTCTTTTTGCTTTGTCACTTCCAGAACAAGATTTACCACCTGGTTTCCTTCATCGTCTATCCACCTGATCTCATCCACCTGTGTTTCAGGCAGATCTTCAAGGAGGTCATGAAGCAGGGAGGCTTTAAGCAATACGCTGTCATTAAAAGAATTTGTAATCAAGAAGGATCCCAAGAGTTGAAAAACAGTGCCGGAACTGGTTGCCGCCAACCTGGCGCTGCACCCTGATCAGTGCAGTGGCTTTCAGGATATACGGCGCAAGGACAAGATTCTTAAGGTTGTCGAGTTCGGTCATAAAAGGATAGGTAAGGCAACAGACAAAATTAGCAGGATTTGTTCCAAAGCCAAATGCATTATTAGAACTCCACTACAATTGAATTTTTACCGACTCCCAGGTTTGCCAGTTGGCTTTTCACGGCAGTCATCATTGGCGGAGGACCGCATACGTAGAATTTTCTGCTGAAATCACTGATATTGGCCTTAAGAAAATCCTCACTCAGCATTCCGTGAGAATATCCGTCAAGTACTTCGTCTGAGAGAATATTAATAAAATCCCTGCCCAGTAACTTTTGAAATTCCTGCTCCAGGATTATATCAGCTTTTGTTTTATTCGCAAAGATCAGTGTGTTGCCGGCGACCTCATTCTTTTCCTGCAGATCCCTGAATATGGAAATAAACGGGGTAATGCCCGCACCGCCGGCTATGAAAACTCCCTTTCCCTTATAGGCTATTGCGCCCCACACATCACGGATGATAATTTCATCACCGGGTTTGAGCTTATCCATTTCGCTCGTAACCCCTTTGTGGGATGGATATATCTTAATTGTAAATTCAAGATAAGGGTCGATGGCTAAACCGGTGAATGTGAAAGGTCTCTTTTTGCTCTTGAGATCCGGCCTGTTTACCGATACATCAGTAGCCTGCCCTGGAATAAATGAATATCCCTGCGGTTTCTCAACCTGGAATCTTTTAACGTCATGTGTTAACTGCTCTGTTCTGATAATTCTGACTATATGCTCTTCCATGATGTAATACGCTGATTATGAAAAATTAAGAAGTTTGGTTGTCGTGTTCCAGTTTCGTATTGTAATCTCCCTGTAAAAAGGCATGGTGATGATCTTGCTCATTCTGCTCTGCGATGACTTGCTTCCCAGACGCGAAAAATATATTACTCCGGCTCCGTTCCAGACCTGATCGACACCTTCAGTTAAAGGTATTTGCCGGAGCAGATCAGGCGCGGAAAGTCCTTCTCTCAGGAACATCACGTCATATTTGTATTCACCCGGAAATTTCCCGAATCCGGATGGCGCTCCGGCAACAATAGCTTCAAGCTCCTGGTATGTGACCAGTACTAACTGTGATTTGTAACTGAACCTGTCAGACAGTACCTTCTCTATCTTCCTGGTAAGCTTTGCCTTGTAGGGCTCACCGGATGAGAAAATGACATTACCGCTCTGAATATATGTCGAAACCCCGGTAAAGCCCATCCCCTCAAAGCACGATTTTAAATCGGCCATTTTTATGATATTGTTTCCACCGACATTTATGCCTCTTAACAAAGCTATAAACTGTTGTCCTTCCATACCTTGTTTTCTGCCTGATGAAGTACTAAAATTACTAACTAACCTTGATTAACAGCGTTTTTATTGCTGCCTGGTTAATCATTGAACAATAATAAAAGTGATTTGTTTAATATTTATGCAACAGTTCCCGGACTGTAGCCTCTGAAAAAGTCGTAAGCAGTAAGGCGATTGTCTGGTCAGAAAAGAGTAGATAACCTATAAATAGAAATGTAATGGCAAACTTGAAAACAAGTTACATGGGTCTTGAGCTGAAGAATCCCATTATCGTAGGAGCCAGTAACCTGGTCACCAATATTGACAATCTGAAAAAGATGGAAGAGAAGGGTGCTGCAGCTGTTGTTTACAAGACACTTTTTGAAGAGCAGGTCACTCTTGAAAATCTTGAGATGTATGAGCTCAAGACAGAGTATGAAGAGCGGAATGCGGAAATGATCACGCTTTTTCCAAACTCTAAAAGCGGGCCTCAGGATCCTCAGGAACATCTGTTGAATTTAAGGAAGGCCAGGGAAGCGGTTTCAATTCCGGTTCTGGCAAGCCTGAATGCCATCGTTGACGAGACCTGGGTCGGATATGCTAAAATGATTGAACAGACAGGCGTAAATGGCATTGAATTGAATTTTTATACACTTCCCGAGAAAATGGATGAGGTAAACGCTGATATTGAAAGTAATCAGGTCAAGATATTCCAGGATGTGAAGGCAGCGGTCAAAATTCCTGTCTCGGTGAAGCTGAGTCCGTTCTACACAAACCCGCTAAGGTTAATCTCATCCCTTGACAAGGCGAAGGCTGACGGCCTTGTTCTGTTCAACCGCCTGTTCCAGCCCGATATCAACACCCAAACTGAACGGCATGTGTTTCCTTACAACCTCAGCTCTTCCGATGACCACAGGCTTCCTTTGCGTTTTGCAGGACTGCTTTACGGGAATATAAATGCCTCAGTATGTGCTAACTCAGGAATTCTGAACGGCCATGACGTGGTAAAGATGCTCCTGGCCGGTGCTGACAGTGTTGAGGTCGTCAGCGCTCTCTATAAAAACGGTATAGATATAATCGCTGTAATGATAAAGGAACTGGAGGAATGGATGGACTCGAAGGGATACGACACCATTGCAAGCTTCAAAGGTAAACTCTCAAGGAAGAACACCGTCAGCGAACTTCCTTACCACCGTGCCCAGTACATCGATTTCATGATGGGCACATCCGAGATCCTTAAAAAATACAAAGCTATCAGGTAGCAGGTCATTCTGCCTTACTATATTTCTGTCACAGGGTAAATATTCACCGGCGTTCCAACACGGTGAAGTTTGCCCTATATTTGCATCCTTGTGTAAGTATCTGTGAAAATGTCAGACAGGAAAACCAAAAAGGCAGGCAGTGGTTTGCGGGAACTGTCGAAGCTGTACATGTTCCTTAAGCCGTACGGATGGCTCTTTGCCCTTGGTCTGATATGCCTGTCTGGTATCGACAGGTGCGAGCCTTTTATTTCCCAAGCTCCTCGGCGACATGGTCGACATAGCCAACAAGGGGGAGATGCTTGAAAAAATTCGCAGTACAGGAATTCTGTTGCTCGTCATTCTTACTGCCCAGGCACTCTTTTCCTATCTCCGTACCAGGCTCTTTGTGATGGTGACGGAGAAGACACTGGCATCCATACGCCAGCATCTGTACAATCATCTGATCAG
The DNA here is from genome assembly GCA_963780735.1 of uncultured Bacteroidales bacterium. GTDB lineage: Bacteria > Bacteroidota > Bacteroidia > Bacteroidales > VadinHA17 > SR-FBR-E99. The sequence continues at coordinate 414,653 of CAWADB010000006.1, read as the reverse complement.
GCTGCCCATGTCATTCTTCTCCGAGCGCAGGGTGGGAGAGCTGAACAGCCGGATCTCATCGGATATATCGCTGCTGCAGGACTCGCTCACCGGCACCCTGGCCGATCTCCTCTCGCAGATGCTTGTCATTATCGGCGGCATAACCTTCATGATGGTCTCATCCTACCAGCTTACCCTGTTCACTCTTGCCATAGTGCCTGCCATGGCGCTTGTTCGCTTTTTACTCAGGAAGGGCCATACGCCGGTACTCAAAGAAGGCCCAGTCATATGTGGCAGAATCGAATACAATCGTAGAAGAAACACTGCAGGGTATACAGAATGTAAAGGCGTTCACCAACGAAACTTTTGAAAGCAACAGGTACCGCGAAAAAACGGAACAGGTTGCCAGGACCGGAATCAAGGGAGGCAAGTACCAGGCAGCAGTCTCATTCATCGTACTTGGCTTCTTTATTTCAATGGCAGCGGTGGTGTGGCGTGGTGCTGCGATGATAGCAGATGGAAAGATGGAAGCAGGGGAACTGTTCTCGTTTGTTATTTATTCAGGTTTCATCGGAGGAAATATTGCAGGGATGGCAGGTGTATATACCAGGCTGCAGAAGACAATAGGGGCAGCTGAAAATCTTTTGTTACTGCTTGATGAGCCTACCGAAAAGATAGATGATAACTACCTGCCTGACCCTGCACAGACCCTTCACGGGCAGATCACCTTTGAGAAAGTAGGTTTCAGGTACCCGTCACGTGATGAAGTTACTGTACTGAGGGATGTCAGCTTCAGCGTTGAACCAGGTCAGGAGGTCGCAATTGTTGGACCCAGCGGCGCCGGGAAATCCACCATTGCATCCTTGTTACTGAAGTTTTACGAGCCGAACAGTGGACGGATCCTTTTGGATGGCCGTGACAGCAGCGTTTTCCCGGTCACGGCCCTGCGTGCGCAGATGGCTGTTGTGATGCAGGATGTATTTCTGTTCGGAGGAACCATCCGCGAGAACATCGGTTACGGAAAGCCGGGGGCAGGTGAGGAGGAGATAATCAATGCTGCTGTCAAGGCGAATGCATGGGACTTTATCAGATCGTTCCCGGAAAAACTGGACACGGTGGTGGGTGAACGCGGTGTACAGCTCTCAGGTGGGCAACGTCAGCGTATAGCCATTGCCCGTGCAGTACTGAAGGACCCTAAAGTACTGATCCTGGATGAGGCAACCTCATCTCTTGATTCTGAATCTGAAAGGCTTGTACAGGAGGCACTGGAGAAGCTCATGGAGGGGCGCACGTCGTTGGTCATAGCTCACCGCCTGGCCACCATCAGGAAAGCTGACACGATCATTGTCCTGAATGAAGGAACAATCGTCGAGCAGGGTACTCATGCCGAACTGCTCTCAAATGGCACCGGCCTTTACAAGACCCTGACAGAACTGCAGTTCACAACATGATTGTGACCTTCAATGAATAATGTTATCATTTATGTGAAAATACTACATTTGCATAGTACAAAGCAAGAAGTATGTTAAAACCCCTAACTCTACCGGTCCTCCTGATAATTGTTGCGCTTCTGGCTCCGGCCACATTATCAGGGCAGGTTAGCTATCAGGTATCAGATCAGAAAGTGGTACTTGATGGTACTACCTATTATATGCATCCTGTGCTGAAAGATCAGACACTTTATTCGATAGCAAAGACCTATAAGGTTACCATCGATGCCATCACAAGCAATAACGTAATCCCCGCCAACGGAATACAGGAGGGTCAGGTACTCAAGGTACCTCAATCAGGTGCTCTTGCAGCGACAATGAGCAAATCCGGACCGCCTGCAAAAGCAGTTGCTGTTTATGAGCCGCAAGCCAAGGCTTCACCGGAGAAGGAGACACCGCCGCCGGCCTCCGTTTCTTCAACCAGGGAAGAAAAGCCCGCCGAACCTGCTGCAAAGGCTGAGTCAGAGGGCTACCGCATGCATAAAGTCATGAAAGGGGAGACACTCTATTCTTTGTCGAGAGATTACAAGGTCACTGTTGAAGCGATCATCAGGGTAAATGATGTCCCGCGTAATGAGATCCAGGTTGGCCAGATGCTTAAGATCCCGCCATCAGATTATGTAACTTTTGTGAAGGAGGAGACCCCGGCCGGATCAACCCCGGCAGAAGAGGTCGCCAGGGATGCGGAGAAGGAGGTCAAGACCTCACCGGCTGAGTCAAAGGCTAATGTTCCGGTCCAGGAACAGCCCCCTGCTCAGACTCAGACCAAGACCCAAACCCAGACCCAACCTCAGCCCCAGGCTGCTTCGCCGGATCCTGAAAAACAGAAAGCAAAGCCTGAACCCAAGACATACCACAAGGTACAAAAGGGGGAGACCCTGTCCGACATTGCCCAGAAGTATAATGTCAGCGTCCGTGAAATCAAGGATGCAAATGAGGGACTCATATTCCCCATGACCGGCATGAAGCTGGTGATTCCGGTGAAAAAAACTGAAGGTGCTGGGACGGAAATAAAAGATTAAATCCTGCATCGTAAGTTTTGTCCGCTCCGCCGGTTAGTGGTTACACTGACTTCCATGGACCCGGCCGGTTAAGAAAAATGACCAGCACCTGACGGCGCTGGTATTTTTTTTGCTTTCCGTTAAAAGTATTTACAAATCTTATCTGACGTTAAACAAAACCACCCCCCGGTTGTTAAACAAAAGACAAATTCGTTTGTCATTTTACTGACTTTCAAGGCAATTTTTCGCCCTGATAATTACATGTTTCGGAGTATTGTTATTAAAAATAGACTTTCTTGTAGCATGATTTCGGAAATTAAATTTCATAATATATTTTAAATTTAAATATTCATAATAGTCTCTGGTTGAAAATGAAACACGATGTAATAATTATCGGTGGCGGAGTAAGCGGAACTGCACTGTTGTATACCCTGAGCAAATACACAAATGTCAGAAACATCGGCCTGATTGAGAAGTATGCCGACTTCGGACTGGTAAACTCATCTCCCAGGATGAACAGCCAGACGCTTCATTTCGGTGATATTGAAACAAACTATACACTGGAAAAGGCAAAGAAGGTAAAACGTTATGCTGACATGGTGATGAATTACCTTGAGCATGAAAAAGCCGTAAAGGGCGATGAGGCTATTTTTATTAAGGTCCCGAAGATGGTGCTTGCTGTTGGCAAGGATCAGGTAAAGACTCTGAGTGACCGCTATCCTGCTTTCGGCCAGTTGTTTCCAAAACTGAAGATGATAGGCAGGGAAGAAATTGGCAAAATTGAACCAAGGGTTCTGGAAGGACGTGACCCGGATCAGGAACTCCTTGCATTGTTGACGGAAGATGGTTATACGGTTGATTTCAGAAGGTTAAGCCACTCTTTTGCGGAGAATGCCAGAACTATTAACCCTGACATATCTGTTTACATGTCGACGAAAGTGGATAAAATAATTCGTGAGGGGAGCAATTACATAATTAAAACTGATAAGGGTGATTTTGAAACGGGAGCCGTCGTTGTCACCGCCGGCAGCCATAGCCTGAAATTTGCCAAATCGCTCGGATATGGTAAAAGTTTTTCAATCCTGTCTATGGCCGGCAGTTTCTATACAGGCCCAAGGGTTCTCAACGGCAAGGTTTATACGATGCAGATCCCCAAACTTCCATTCGCAGCTGTCCATGGCGATCCTGAAGTGAACAATGAAAATATTACACGGTTCGGGCCGACAGCAAAACCGATATTCTTCCTGGAAAGATATAACTACAGCACATTCTGGGAATATTGGAAAACATTTGGTTTCAGCTTCAGGGCCGTTTTAAGCATATTCAAAATATCTTCGGACAAGGTAATTTTTAACTACCTTCTTAAAAATGTAGTTTATGACTTCCCCTGGATAGGGAAAAGATTATTTCTTAAAGAGATCAGGAAGATTGTCCCGAACATAAAACTCGATGAGATAAAATTCGCTAAAAAGGTCGGAGGAACCAGACCCCAGATCATAAACAATGAGACAAAAAAGCTTGAACTTGGAGAAGCAAAAATACTGGGAGAAAATATTATCTTCAATATTACACCATCCCCGGGAGCATCAACCTGTCTGGGCAATGCCTTTGAAGACACCGCAAAACTGATGGAATTCCTTTCAGGCAGGTTTACTTTCGAAAAGGTCAAGTTTGAAAAAGATCTTGTTGAAAAGGGAACTGTTATTACTGCTGCAAACTAAAAGACTTCCACAAATGATTCTCAATATTGAACTGATAAAATCATATTACGATAAGCTTCCCCGCCTCATGGGAGAGGTGAGGAAAAACATTGGGAAACCGCTCACATTCAGCGAAAAGGTACTCTATGCACATTTATTCGACAAAACAGAAATCAAATCCCGGGTGCGCGGCGTCGATTATGTGGATTTTGCACCGGACAGGGTTGCAATGCAGGATGCCACCGCACAGATGGCTCTGCTGCAGTTCATTATGGCCGGCAGGGATGCCTCGGCAGTTCCCGCTTCGGTGCACTGCGATCATCTCATTATGGCTAAATCAGGATCGGCAGATGATCTGAAGACTTCAAATGTGACTAACAGGGAGGTCTATGATTTCCTGAAGTCAATATGTGATAAATATGATATTGATTTCTGGAAACCTGGTGCAGGGATTATCCACCAGATAATACTTGAGAACTATGCCTTTCCCGGCGGCATGATGATCGGTACTGACTCGCACACCGTAAATGCCGGTGGTCTCGGAATGATAGCAATTGGCGTTGGCGGTGCCGATGCCGTTGATGTAATGTCCGGAATGGGATGGGAACTGAAATTTCCTGAAATAATTGGTGTTAAGCTTACGGGAAGACTGAACGGGTGGACCTCGGCAAAGGATATTATCCTTAAAGTTTCGGGAATGCTTACGGTAAAAGGCGGAACGGGCAGCATCATTGAATACTTCGGAGAAGGAGCAAAGTCTCTCTCCTGCACGGGGAAGGCAACGATCTGCAACATGGGCGCCGAGGTTGGCGCAACCTGTTCGGTATTCGGGTATGATCAGGCAATGGCGAGGTACCTTGATTCGACCGGCCGTGCGGAAATATCAAAGCTTGCACAGGGAGTAAGCGAACATCTTACTGCTGATGCTGAGGTCTATGCCGATCCTGAAAAATACTTCGACCGTGTTCTAGAGATAAATCTTTCAGAGCTTGAGCCTTACATAAACGGGCCTTTCACTCCTGACCTTGCAACACCGATATCGGAAATGAAAAAGGTCGCAGTTCAGAACGGCTGGCCCCTGAAAGTTGAGGTTGGACTGATCGGATCATGTACAAACTCTTCCTATGAGGATCTGTCAAGAGCTGCATCAGTGGCAGCAGATGCATTAAAGAAGAATCTTGTGGCAAAATCGCAGTTTACGATTACTCCGGGCTCAGAGCAGATACGCGCAATAGCCGCGAGGGATGGTTTCCTTGAAACATTTGAGAAAATCGGAGGCACTGTCTTTGCAAATGCGTGCGGACCATGCATCGGGCAGTGGGACCGTGAGGGCGCCGATAAAAAAGAGGTAAATACCGTTGTCCATTCATTCAACAGGAATTTCGCGAAAAGGACTGATGGCAATCCAAACACGCACGCCTTTGTCGCATCGCCGGAAATTGTTACAGCACTTGCCATAGCGGGTGACCTTACATTTAATCCTGTCACCGACTTCCTTACGAACAGGAACGGAGAGAAAGTGAAGCTGGCGGAGCCGTCGGGATTTGATTTTCCCCCGAAAGGACTTACCGGTTTTGAGAGCGGATTGCAGGAGCCTTCCGGTGATAAGGCAAAAATTTCAGTGAAAATCAGCCCGGATTCAGAAAGACTTCAGGCATTGGCTCCATTCCCTGAATGGGACGGGAGCGACTTTAAAGCTTTGCCTTTACTTATTAAAGTTAAAGGCAAATGTACCACCGACCATATTTCAATGGCAGGATTCTGGCTCAGGTATCGCGGACACCTCGACAGGATTTCCGATAATTATATGATAGGAGCCATCAACAGCTTCAATGATCAGGCAAACAATATTATTAATCAGATTACCGGACGGTACGAGCCGGTCCCGCAGGTTGCAAGGTCTTATAAGGCTTCAGGACTGGGATCCGTCGTTGTCGGTGAGGAGAATTTCGGAGAAGGGTCATCAAGGGAACATGCAGCCATGGAACCGCGCTTCCTGAATGTAAAAGCCGTTCTGTCAAAGTCATTCGCGAGAATTCATGAAACGAATCTCAAAAAACAGGGCGTTCTTGCCCTGACATTTGCAGACAAAGATGACTATGCACGAATAAGGGAAACCGACAAATTTGACATTCCCGGTCTGAATGAGTTCTCTCCGGGGAAGAAGATCAAAATAATAATACATCATTCAGACGGTGAAGAAGAGACCATCTATGCAAACCATTCCTTCAATGAAGCACAGATCGAATGGTTCAGGGCCGGAAGTGCATTGAACCTGATAAGAACAAGAAACAATGCAAAATGAGCAGAAAAAATATAAATGAATATTAGTGATATGGCCGAAAAAATCCGAATTGAAAATGGCAAACTGACTGTGCCTGATTTCCCCATAATTCCATTCATAGAAGGTGACGGAACAGGAAGGGATATCTGGAAGGCATCTGTAAGGGTGTTTGATGCTGTGACAGCGAAAGCCTATAACGGCAAAAGAAAAGTGGAATGGAAAGAGGTGCTTGCAGGTGAGAAGGCCTTTAACCTCACCGGGAACTGGCTTCCCGATGAGACCCTGGCTGCATTCAGGGAGTACCTTGTTGGCATCAAGGGCCCGCTCACCACTCCTGTCGGTGAAGGTATGCGGTCACTCAATGTTGCCCTGCGCCAGGTACTTGACCTTTATACATGTTACAGGCCGGTAAGGTACTTCACCGGCGTTCCGAGTCCCGTTAAAAAACCCGAAGATGTCAATATGCACATCTTCAGGGAAAACACGGAAGATATTTATGCCGGCATTGAATTCATGAATGGTACTCCGGAGGCCGACAGGGTGAAAAAATTCCTTATCGCGGATATGGGAGTAAAATCAATAAGATTCCCCGAAACATCATCAATTGGCATCAAGCCTGTTTCAAGGGAAGGTTCGGAAAGGCTGATAAGACAGGCTATCCTTTTTGCCCTTAAGAAAAATTTGCCATCGGTGACACTGGTTCACAAGGGAAACATCATGAAGTTTACCGAAGGGGCATTTATGAAATGGGGATATGCCCTGGCTGAAAGGGAGTTTGGCGATAAGGTATTCACATGGAACCAGCACAAGAAGATTTCATCTGAGAAAGGGGAGGCCGCCGCAAACGAAGCAATGAAGACGGCAGAACTTGAAGGGAAGCTCCTTATTAAAGATGTAATTGCTGACGCATTTCTCCAGCAGATACTTTCCAGGCCTGCAGAATACTCGGTCATTGCCACACTGAATCTTAACGGGGATTATATTTCTGATGCCCTCGCAGCAATCGTCGGCGGAATTGGAATTGCCCCCGGAGCAAATATCAATTATGAGACAGGGCATGCAATATTCGAAGCCACTCATGGCACAGCGCCGAAATACGCGGATCAGGATAAGGTTAATCCCGGTTCGGTGATACTTTCCGGCGGACTGATGTTCGAATATATGGGATGGGATGAGGCAGCAGAAAAAATATACAAGGGGCTTGAAAAGACCTTACAGAACAAAATGATGACCTATGATTTTCACAGGCTTACCGAGAATGCAAAACTTCTCAAAACTTCTGAGTTTGCTGATGCGATAATTTCAAATATTTAAACACAATCATTAATAATAATACTCATATGCAAGACAGTAATTTATTTTCACACATAGAGGCATCTGTGAGGGAATCATGCCAGATCGACAGTGAGTTATTTGAGAAATTTGATGTAAAACGGGGACTGCGCAATGCTGATGGATCAGGCGTTCTTGTCGGACTGACAAAAGTCGGGGAAGTGGTTGGTTATAAGAAGGAGGGCGACAAGTTTATTGCCGTTCCGGGAAGGTTATTGTACAGGGGAATTGATATTGAAGATATTGTTGCCGGGTTTCAGAAAGATCAGAGGCACGGTTTTGATGAAACTGTTTTTCTTCTGCTTACCGGGCATCTGCCAACCGCACCGGAGCTGAAGGAGTTCTCGGAACATCTCGCTACCCTGAGGGCCCTGCCCGATGATTTTACCAAGGACATGATACTCTCGATGAAGGGCAAGGATGTACTGAATATTCTTGCAAGGTCTGTGCTGGGTTTATATACTCTGGATGAGAAGCCGGACAGTATCGCACTCGATAACATGATCAAGCAGTCACTGAATATTATTGCGAAATTTCCCACAATAGTTGCTTATTCATATCAGGCGCTGAGGCACCTTTACAAGGGGAAGACACTATCAATCCGTCACCCGCAGCCCACGATGAGTACAGCTGAGAATTTCCTGTATCTGATAAAAGGTGACTGCAACGGTTTCTCAAAACTTGAGGCTGATCTGCTTGACCTTCTCCTGGTCCTTCATGCTGAACACGGAGGCGGAAATAACTCCACATTCACGATGAGGGTAACCAGCTCCTCTGAAACCGATATTTATTCTTCAATAACTTCTGCTATAGGGTCATTGAAAGGACCATTGCATGGCGGGGCAAACGTCAGGGTTCTGGAAATGATGGAAGATATGAAAGTAAATGTAAAGAACTGGAAAGACGAGGAGGAAGTGAAAGCACATCTTCTGAAAATCCTCAATAAGAAGGCGAATGACTTATCCGGGAAGATTTACGGAATAGGGCACGCTGTTTACACTATCTCTGATCCCAGGGCAGCAATTTTGAAATCCAAGGCAAAAGAACTGGCAATAGAAAAAGGCCGGCTTGATGAATTTGAACTCTATTCCCTTGTGGAAAGACTGACACCCGAAGTTTTCAGAGTGTTCAAGGGAGAAAAATCAACCAAGGTAGTTTGTATCAATGTTGATTTCTATTCCGGTTTTGTCTATTCGTGTCTTGATATTTCAAAGGAACTGTATACCCCACTGTTTGCAATCGGGAGGGTTTCGGGCTGGTGCACCCACCGAATTGAGGAGCTTACATTCTCTGCAAAGAGGATCATCAGACCGGCATTCAAGAATGTATTCGGGAAACAGGAGTATATCCCGATTTCAAACCGATCATAGTTAATAAAGTAAAAAATAAATCCAATGGCTGAATTAGGTCACAAATGCATTGATGATGCCTTCATGACACTCCTCGAAGGGGATGTGAAGGAGGCTGCAGCATATTTTGAATGTGCTGAGAAGGAAAATCCTGAAAACATACACATACTGCTCGAGCTTTCAAATGTGTACTACATTCTTGGCGAGATGTCAAAGTCAATCAGCTACCTTGAAAAGATACTGAAGATTAAGCCCGACAGTCCGTATGTAATGTACAAGCTGGGAGTGGCCCTGTACAGGTCCACTAATTTCTCGGAAGCTGTTAAAACTTTCAATAAGATAATTGAATCGGGCAAGCATCTTCCCATGACGTATCTCTGGCTGGGACTGGCTTATTATCATCTGGGCAAGGAAGATAAGAGCATAGCTTCATACAGGAAGCTTCTTGAGTACTGCCCCGAGACGCTTATGGCGAACTACTACATGGGTATTGCCCTGAAGGCGTCGGGGAAGTATGATGAGGCGATCTCCTTTTTTGAAAAGCTGCTGAACAAGACAGACAAACATGTTTCTGCGCTTTATCACCTGGGAAGGACTCATATGAAAAATTTCAACTACGATAAAGCGAAGACATATTTCAAGCAGGCTCTGGCGCTTGATCCGGAGAATAAAAATGCTTCAGAAATGCTCGATTACGTATCAGGCGACTGAAATCGTACTTCATATTAAAAGTAGTCCGGAATAATTCCTCTATCAGGAATTATATATCCTGTCAACCCGTTCTGTGATAAGATCATGAAAAGAACTTTTCATGTCATCCGGCAGAAAACTTATGTTTATGAATTCATGCCATTTTTCGACAGAATTCCTGTATCTGTTAAAAATGTTTTCAACTGCTTTTGCGTCAATACCAAATCTTTTTATTGCTTCAAGAAAATCATTTTTTCTAAGCTTTTTCTTTTTGCCATTTAAAGTCAGGGCCAACTCTTCTTCATCACCTTTCACGACAAGACCGGAAGCAACCATGTCATATGCCGGACTTAACACGTAACCCATTTCTGGATTATCAATCAATGAGAAGTTTTTCAAATGCATATCTGCATTACCTGTCAGAAAAGAAAATAGTACCTGTTCGAAGAAATTAGTAATATCCAGGCCTGGATTGACTGAGTATCTGGCAATAGCTTTTCCTATCTGTTCATATGATCCGTTATATTTCTGCTCAGTCATTCTTTCAGTCAGCTGGCACATATCTTCCATGTGGATCTTGGTCTCGTTTTTTCGATCAATCCGTTTTGTTATATATGAAAGTTTCCCGGAAATTAGCCTGATAAGTGAATGGGGAACCACTTCTATTCCAGATATTTCAGCCAGATGCATTGTAAGATCTTCAAGTTCAGGAAGTGATTGGTACTGCTTTGTTGGTGGCTTTAAAATATACTCCCCCCAAAGTCCGACAATTGTAAACCGTTGAGGTTCATCTTTCCTTGATATTTTGCTTATTCCCAGAGATAGTTTTGGTTGTGCTCCTGTCACTGTGGTCTGAGACTTTATTACTTGTTCGGCAAGCTGAAGCATTTGATCTTCAGAAAACGGCAACTCAGGAGGAACATCTGTTCCAAATATTTTTCTGGAACATGCCGGGTGGAAATCAGATGTTTCTTCTGGTAATTCACCATAACAATACAAACATCTACTCATAGTCAATAGTTAAGAGTTATCTGCTTCAATACTTACAGCACCAATGCAATCCCTGCAGCAAGCCAGCAACAGGCCCATTCGGTCACGGGCATTTAGCTTCCAGTTCTTTTCAGCAATTTCCAATAACCAGCCTTCAGGGATTAATCCATCAAAAAAGGGAATCATTGTCCTGCTTATGTGAGGTTCCTTCTGTAACGGGAGTGTCAAACTGACTGGTTTGGCAGTTGATCTGGTCAAGTAGTCCTTGTCATATAGGAATGAATAACCATTCTCGTTTTCAATCAAATAACCGGCCAGTTCTTTATGCATGAAGACTTTTGCTTTTCTCATTCATTTATTAGTTTATTTCGGTTTATTGGTTGCAGTCCAAGTTCCTGGCCAAACAATTTCAGCACCTGATTTACTTTATCCATTCTCAGAGTTGTTTTTCCCTGTTCAAGATCACGAACGAAGCGAAGTCCTACACCGGCTTTTTCAGCCAATTGCTTCTGAGTCAGATTTAATTGCTTTCTTTTATGTTTAAGAAAGTAAGACAATGTCATTGGTGTCTGTTCCATTCGTTTATACCTTTTCGGGTATAAAGATAGCATTATTTATTAAAATATACCTTTTCGGGTATAAAAATAAAACTTTATCATATAAATATACCCGATCGGGTATAAATAATTAATACGTATTCTTAGCCCTATGCTCTCTGCCGATTGGAGATTCGCGTACAAGGATGGTTGGAGAAGATAGCGCTGACGCTCTCCGACTCCTGGCAGTGTTCACAGCAAAGAAATTCAAAGAGTTATGCAGGGAGAAAAATAATAATTCCCACATTTGGATTTTAATCAAAACCTGATAACAATGCAAAGTGCAGAAAGTCTAAAAAGGAGAATAGAAATGGCAGAAAGAAATGATTTCAGAAGTGAATCTCCTTCCGAATCCACAACAATTAAAGTATCGGACGATTCAAATTCAAGCGAGATCCTTGTCTTTACTTCCCTGTGTAATGTCTATAAAGTTCAGAAAAAGGAACTTATGGACAAGTTTCAGGCACTGCAGAAAATTGATCTTGAACCCGGTGAAAAACCAATCTATCTGACAGGTGAAAAGAGATATAAAGGTTTTCTGATTGTGGCATTTGAAAATGGCAAGATTGGAAAAATATCTATGGAAGGTTATCAGACCGAGTATGCAAGGAAAAAACTCAAGAATGCTTTCAGTAACGAATCTCGTCTGATCTTTATTGAACTCATTGAACATGATATTGATCTGGTTGCCATGAGCAGCATAAAGAAGGTTGTCTTGTTCAACACATCTCAGATCAATGCTGTGGGAAGCAGGTCAACAAAAGGGGTTCAGGTTATGAAACCGAAGGATGGCAGTTCAATGATCAGAGTTAAACGGCTGGAAAATACAAAACTGACTGAACCTGAATATTACCGTAAGAGTGAATCACTTAATGCAATCGGATTTTATTTGAAACCAGGTGATGAAATTTAATTCCTGGCGGATCTGTCAGGACGAACTTCCATGAGGCCGGCTGAAAGAGAAAAAGCCCTTCCCGCCTGCGGCGGAAAAGGCTTTTTCATTTGTCGGGGTGATGTGACTCGAACACACGACCCCTACGTCCCGAACGTAGTACGCTACCAACTGCGCTACACCCCGAATTGACCGCCGTATCCGTCTGCTGACGGAGGCGGAGGCCTTAAAATATGGTCTGCAAAAATAACTATTTTTTTGTAAGCTCAGCAATTTTCATGTGCAGATCATTGCTGCTGACCGGCTTCGACAGATAATCAGTGCAGCCCGCTTCAAGAGCCCTGACCTTGTCGTCAGGAAATGCATATGCCGTCACTGCCACGATGGGCAACTTCTTAAAAGCTTCTTCAGTCCGCAGTCTGCGCGTCAGCGATAGACCGTCCTCGTCTCCTTTAAGGGAGATATCCATCAGCACCATGTCAAAAGAATCATTATGCAGCAGATCCCACGCCTCCCTGGCGGAAGAGGCAACGGCAGTGTCATACATGCCTGACAACAGCTTCCTGAAATACAGCTGGCTGTGAGGATCGTCCTCCACTATAAGTACAGTAATACGTTTAGATGAGAGTGGTTCTTTCATATCCTTGTCAGTTTATATGAAGTTGTTCCGGCCTTTATTTTCTCACCATGTTCCAGGATTGTATTCCAGTCGGCATTCTTATGGGCAATCCTGAACTTGTCCACCCCTGAAAGATCTCCCTCATCTCCCCTCAGGTGCGGCGATGCCGGTGCAGCAACAACCATATCGGCACATGCCCTGTCAAGTGCAACAGGATCCTTCGATACGGCTATGCCTATGTCAGCCACCAGGGGCATGTCATTATACCCCCAGCAATCGCAGTCAGGCGAGACATCCATGATGAAGTTAATGTGGAGAGAGGGCTTGTCTTTGATGACGGCCCAGGCATATTCGGCAATTTTTTTGCTGAGAGTGTCGCCACCGTCGCCCCATTCGACCCTGGCGGAATCATACTGGCATACGGCCACACACTGTCCGCAACCGGTGCATTTATCGTTGTCAATATGCGCCTTCCTGTTCTCCTGCAGGTGAACGGCATCATGAGCGCAGTTAATGACACACATGTTGCATCCCGTGCAATTTGGCTCATAGATCACAGGCGGATTGCCGGAATGAAGAAAGAGCTTGCCGCCAACGGATGCACATCCCATCCCGAGATTTTTCAGGGCCCCGCCAAAACCTGTCTGCTCATGCCCCTTGAAGTGGTTGAGCGATATAATAATATCTGCATCCGCAATAGCGGCGCCGATCATAGCCTTGTCCGTATAGTCAAGGTTGACCTCTATTTCCCGGTAGTCAGTGCCCTTCATGCCGTCTGCTATGACCACATGGCATCCTGCACTCAGGGGGTTATATCCGTTGGAGAATGCCGCTTCAAGGTGATCAGGTCCGCTCGACCGCATCCCATGATAAAGTGTATTGCAGTCGGTCAGATAGGGCTTGCCGCCCTTTTCCCTGACCATCTTTGCAATCAATGCTGCAAAGTTGGGCCGGAGGTATGCCAGGTTGCCCGGTTCGCCAAAGTGCACCTTCAGAGCCGTCATTTTACGGTCGAAATCTATATCGTCGAACCCGGCTGCCCTTACCAGTCTCCCAAGCTTCTTCAACAAGTTCAGCGAGGGGGTGCTGTGCATATCTGTGAAGAATACCTCAGACGGTCCCATGAATAAAATGTATGTTAATGATCAGACGTTCAGTATGTCAATAATATCAATCAGGTTCTGGTTCAGTTTTTTATGCAGTTTCACCGCCTTGCGGAACGGAACGAGTACTATCTCGTCATTCTGCAGCCCGACCATCACACTCTGCTGTCCGTCCATCAGTGCTTCGACGGCAGCGTTACCCAGCCTGCTTGCGTTTACGCGGTCGAGGGCGGAGGGTGAGCCTCCTCTCTGGAGATGACCCAGGATAGAGACCCTGACTTCATAATCCTTCAGCTCATCCTTGAGTTTTTCGGCGATAGCCATTGCTCCACCTCCTTCGTCACCTTCGGCAACGATAATGATATTGCTTGATTTTTTTCTCTTATTTCCGGTCTCCAGCATCTTGCGGATATCGCGCGCATCACCTTTGATCTCAGGCATTATTATTGCTTCAGCACCGCTGGCGATGCCGCTGTACAGGGCAATGTGCCCGGCTTCTGCGCCCATCACCTCAACAAAGAACAGACGGTTCAGTGCGCTGGCTGTGTCACGTATCTTGTCGACACACTGCACAACGGTGTTAAGTGCGGTGTCATATCCAATTGTATAGTCAGTACCGTAAATGTCATTGTCTATCGTCCCCGGCACACCCACAAACGGTATGTTATACTCTTCGTTAAAGATGTTTGCTCCCATGAACGAGCCATCTCCACCGATGATGACTACACCGTCAATCTCTGCCGCCTTAAGATTCTCGTATGCTTTTTTTCTGCCTTCAGGCGTCCTGAATTCTTCGCAACGTGCTGTCTTAAGCATAGTCCCACCACGCTGAATCATGTCAGAGACACTGTGAGCAAGGAGAGGCTTGAAATTGGCATTTATCATCCCGAGATAACCATGCCTTATACCAATTACTTCCAGTCCGTTATATATTGCCGTACGTGTGACAGCCCGGATGGCTGCATTCATTCCCGGAGCGTCACCGCCGGAAGTGAGTACACCTATCTTATTAATTTTCCCCATGAGACATCAGATTTTTCAGTCACAAAGGTATTACTATTTTTACATTATCAAGTGTAAATTACCGGTCCCGGTCACATCTTTACGATTGTCTCTGCGACCTTATGGATCAGCCATCGCGGTGTCGATGTCGCTCCGCAGACTCCGACACTTACGGCATTGGTGAACCACTCCGGATTGATCTCTTCAGGGGAGGAGATAAAATACGATCGCTTGTTTTCCTCCTGGCAAACCTGGTACAGCATATGTCCGTTGGAACTGTTCTTCCCGCTGACAAAGATTATCACGTCATTCTTTCTGGAAAAGACCTTAAGCCTGGGTTCACGGCCGGAAACCTGGCCGCATATAGTGTTAAAGACCTTCAGGAAAATGTCCGGGTTTCTATCACGCATGCTCTCCTGTCTATCCTGGATGGTTTTGGATATCAGGGCATATTCGGCCTTGCTTTTGGTCGTCTGCGAGAACAGCCACACCGGCTTTGTAAAGTCAATTTTATCGAGGTCGTGCAATCCGGTGATCAGCACGCCTTTTTCACTTGCAGCTCCGAGGAGCCCGATAACTTCCGCATGATCCTCCTTGCCAAAAATCACTACCTGGCCGTTTTTTTCACGCGCGGAAATCAGAACCTGTTTGACTTTTCCCTGGAGAGAGTGCACAATGGGGCAGGTAGCTTCAATCACTGTAATATTGTTCTGCCTGGCTGTTTCATATGTTGAAGGAGGCTCACCATGTGCCCTTATGAGGACCTTATTGTCTTTCAGCTTTGCAAACTCTTCATGACTGATTGTGATCAGTCCGAGCTCCTTCAGACGGGCGACTTCAGTATCGTTATGCACTATTTCGCCGAGGCAAAATACTTTTTCCCCTGCCCTGAGCTCCTCCTCGGCAATCCTTATTGCATTCTCCACGCCGAAACAGAAGCCGGAACCGGGTTCGATTTCAACCTTCATTCATCTTCTGTTTAAACAGTTCCCGGAACCATACCATCTGTTCACCCACGGTCATTTCGCTGTTATCGAGCACCACAGCATCGTCTGCTTTTCGCAGAGGGCTGATTTCACGGGAGGAATCAATTCTGTCACGTTCATTGATGTTCTTTTCGACGGCAGCGATATCTGCCTGCAGTCCTTTTTCCACGAGCTCCAGGTAACGGCGTTTGGCTCTTACTGCCGGCGAAGCGGTCATAAATATCTTCAGTTCGGCCTGGGGGAAAACGACGGTTCCGATGTCACGCCCGTCCATGACTATCCCTCCACGGGCTCCTGCCGCACGTTGCAGCTCCACCAGCTTTTTCCTGACCTCTGCTATGGTGCTGACGGCACTGACATTGTCTGACACCGCCCTGTCACGCAATTCCCTTTCGACCTTTTCGCCGTTCAGAAGGGTCTCATTAAAACCGGTGTCCTGGTTTATCCTGAAGGTTATCATTATCTCGGGAAGCACACTAATGATCCCTGTGGTATCTGCCACACCGTCCTTAACGTATCCACGGCGGTGGCAGTACAGGGTCACAGCCCTGTACATGGCCCCTGAGTCAATATAGAGATACCCGAGGTCGGCAGCAATCGCTTTTGCGAACGTGCTTTTCCCGCATGATGAGTAACCGTCGACGGTGATGATTATTTTTTTTCTATGCTTCATTCAGGCTCCAAAGTTAAAACGAAATGGGCGGTATAAGGTTCACTGTGCCGGTTTTTTCAAAATCACCTCAGGCCTGAGTGTGATTGTCAGGTGATTGGATGCACCTGCAAGATGGAAGGCATCACGTCCGTACGCGAGCTCAAAAGCTTTTGTCCTGATACCAAAGCCTGCTGTAAAACCAGTCATGCCTGCTCTCTGCTCGATGCGCATCTCAGATCTCCTCTGGTAGTTCAGTCCCACGCCCAACCATAATATGTCTGCAGGTAAGATCTCAATCCCGAAGATGACATGCCTGAGCAGGTTCTCCCCGAAGCCGCCAGCCGGGACATCATCTCCGGTATCGTAATCATAGGTAAGATCAGGTTTTTCCAGGTGTCTGAATGTGAGAGAGAAGCTGAAGGGTGCATGCTCAAGTCTCTTGGTGGCGCCGGCGATGATCTCAAAGGGAAGAGGCTCTCCGCCTTCCCCGGTGTATGTTTTTATCTGGAACCCGGCATTCCTGATAACCAGTCCGGCATCAAGGAGCAGCCTTTGGTTATGATATGCTGCTCCTATATCTGCACAAATTCCCGCCGCGAAATACCGTTCCAGATGGGAGAAGACGGGTTTCAGGTTCACTCCCACGGTAAATGATGAATCAATCCGGAACGCCCAGATCACATTGAAAGCGTATTCAGATGCAGTGAATGTGCCGGTGATGTTTCCTTCAGCATCCGCCTCCGTAAAGCTGCCGTAGCTGATGTAGCTCAGACCGGCAGCGAGGGTGCCTTTTTTGTACATGTCCCTGGCCCATGCGGCGTATCCGTAATTTATGCCGGCAAAGTATGTGGAGAAGCTCAGTGATATGTCATTGTTCATTGACGCGGTGAGCAGGGCAGGATTGAAATATGGCAGGCTGAGGTCGTTTCTGCTTTGAGAAACCGTCATTCCGCCTGTGGCTGTTGCAAAGGCAGAGTGGCTGAGATTCAGAAACTCAAAGGTGTTGTCACCGCCGGTCTGACCGCTTACCGGCAGAATTGCAAGAGTAAAAAAGTATGCAAGGAGCGGTCGCTTCATATCCCGGGATCTTGAAGGCAAAGATAACACTATCAGTAAAACGGGGGGCCGGAGAGGTTATTTCATGAAGCTTTAAGCGCTTCTTCCGGCAAAATCAATATCTGTCGCGGCACCTTCCTTTTTCCCGATCTGAGAAAGAAACAGCCCGGCGATGACCACCGCCATGCCTGCTGCATTCCGTAAGGTCAGTTTGTCTCCGACAATAAAGAAGGCAAAAATAGCTGTAAAAACGGGAATCAGATTACTGAAGATGTTGGCCCGGGAGATCCCCAGGTGCCTGACAGAATAGGCGAAGAGCACAAACGCGCCACTGGAGGCGAAGATAGCCAGAAGCACTATCGAGGTGAAGCTCTCCGCGACAATGCCGGTGGAAATGACTTTCTTCAGATCAAAAATCAGGAAGAGGGGAAGGAAGAGGACGAGACCTATTGCATTCTGTATGTTCACAATACTGACGGGATTATAAACTGTCGCCAGCCTGACAAGCACCATGTTGTATCCCACTGCTGCGGCAACCGCCAGGAACATCAGCAGCAGTCCCCTGAGACTCACCGCTATGCTTCCCGATCCGCTGGTGATGAAAATAACGACCCCGATGAATGATACAACCACCCCGGCATAATTGATAAGCTTAAGCCTCTCCCTGTAAAAGATCCAGGCAAAAATCACTGCAAACACGGGAATGGTTGAGATTATCACCGACCCTACCGTGGATGAAACATATGTCAGTCCGAAACTCTCTCCGAGGAAGTATAAAAAAGGTTCAAAAACTGCCAGCAGAAGGAAGTATTTCCTGTCTGCTTTCCTTACCCCTTTAAAGCCATGGGTAAGCCAGAGAAATGTCGAAAGCAGAACAGTGGCAATGCATAGGCGAATGAAAACAATTGTGATGGGATCATAGCTCTTGTTTGCGATCTTGAACCATATAAACGAGAATGACCAGAAGATCATTGAAAAAACGAGAGCTGTATATTGTCTTCCTTTCATTAAGGCCGATAATGCTGATTCAACGGCGGGCGAAGTTAGCTATTATTTCGAAATCCGGGGAAGCCAGGCTTTCAACGTTAACCTGAGAAGATAATCATTGATCACATCTTTTCGAATGAGATTCAAAAATGTTTTAGAAAAGTTTTATAATAAATTAATATGCAGCGATATATGAACAGAATATCTTTCGACCGGATTTATAGTCCAGACCGCCTGCCATTTGGTAGTATTGATTTATTATTATATTTGCCACGCTGAAAGCAGTTTTTCAGAGAATACACTATATTGAAATTTAATCAGTAAAAACAGAGACCATCAATGAAGATCCTGGTTTGCATAAGCAATGTTCCTGACACTACCACGAAGGTGAAATTCGTGGAGAGTGACACAAAGCTTGACACTACTGGTATACAGTGGGTTATAAACCCGTGGGATGAGCTTTCGCTGACGCGCGCCCTTGAGTTAAAAGATGATGCTTCAACAGGAGTGAAATCGGTAACCGTGGCACATGTCGGACCTGCAACATCAGAGCCGACGATACGTAAAGCTCTGGCCATAGGGGCGGATGATGCGTTCCGCGTCAATGCCACACCGGCTGATTCTTTTTTTGTGGCTGCCCAGCTGGCTGCTGTGATCAGGAAGGAGCAGTTTGATGTCATTCTGTGCGGTATCGAATCAAGCGATTATAACGGATCGATGACGGGCGGTATGATCGCTGAGTTTCTCGGGATACCATCGGTTTCTGCCGTATCAGACATTAAGATCGAAAACGGTTCTCCGGTCCTTACCCGTGAGATAGACGGCGGCCGCGAAATAGTCTCTGTCCCGATGCCTTTCGTGGCAATTGTTCAGAAGGGTATTGCAAAGGAACCAAGGATTGCTGCAATGCGTGGTATAATGACTGCAAGGACAAAGCCGGTAAGACTCTATGAGCCGGAAGCGGCAGATCCTCTGACCGGTATCCTGGTCTATGAAAAACCATCTCCCCGCGCTGCCTGCAAATTCATTGACCCCGAAAATGCCGGCCAGCTGATTACTCTTCTCCAGAACGAAGCCAAAGTCATCTGATTATCAAACATTAAAAAAATAAACCATGTCAGTTTTAGTATATACCCAGAACTGGGACGGCAGATTTAAGAAATCATCTTTTGAACTGGTTTCCTACGGATCAAAGGTTGCGAAGCTGCTCAATACATCCCTGGTCTGTCTGTCAATAGGAACAGTCAGTGATGAAGAACTGAAGAAGCTCGGTAACTATGGTGCGGAGAAAGTTATCAGAGTTGACGGCGAGTACTGTAAAACACTGGATAATCAGGTGTATACAGACATTATCGCACAGGCAGCCCTGAAAGAAGATGCCCGTGTCATCATTATATCAAACAACAGCGAAGGAAAGGCTGTTGCTCCGAGGTTATCAGTACGCTTGAAAGCCGGCATGGCTTCAGGTGTAAGCAAGCTGCCTCTGAGCCTTGACCCGTTCACCGTCTATAAAAGGACCTACTCGGGCAATGCTTTCGCGCATATGGTCATAAACACAGATATTAAAATAATCACCCTTTCGCAGAATTCCTTTGACCTGGTGGAAACGCCAAACAATGCATTTATTGAAAACAGTAATATCACTGTTGACAGTTCGCTGGTCACGACTGTTGTTAAAGATTCTCAGAAGCAGACCGGAAAGTTGCTGCTCACCGATGCTGAGATAGTTGTTTCAGGCGGCAGGGGGATGAAGTCACCGGATAACTGGGGTCCCCTCGTCGAGCTTGCAGGAGCGCTTGGCGCTGCGACAGCCTGCTCACGGCCTGTCTCGGATGAGGGATGGAGGTCTCATGAAGAGCATACCGGACAGACGGGAAAGGTTATTGCACCCAATCTGTATATTGCGGTTGGTATTTCAGGAGCAACCCAGCACCTTGCTGGTGTCAGTTCATCAAAATATATCGTGGCTGTCAATACTGACAAGGATGCCCCGATCTTTGAGGTTGCCCAGTACGGCATCGTAGGTGATGCACAGAAGGTGCTGCCAAAGCTCGTTGAAGCAGTAAAAGAGCTTAAAAAATGATCAGACAGGTAGTGTTCGCACTGGCACTGCTTGTGACGCTTGGCGTGTTCGCCTATACCACCCGCAGGATCGTCAGTTTCTTCAGATTAACCAGGCGCGGATTCCCCGTCAGACAATTAGGAAAAAGGTTTGGCGTAATGCTTAAGGTCGCCTTCGGGCAGACCAAGATCTTCCGCAGACCGGTGATCGGATTGGCACATGCACTCGTATTCTGGGGTTTCTGCATAATCCTGTTCGGCAGTATCGAGATGGTTATTGACGGGTTGGCAGGAACAGACAAGTCATTATCATTCCTTGGCGGTTTTTACAGGTTCCTGATGGGATCAGGTGATATTTTCGCATACATAGTCGCCATTGCTGTCATTATCTTTCTTGTAAGACGTATATTTCTTCATATCAGTCGTTTCGAAGGCATTGAAATGAAGAAAATATCTCATATCGATGCTATTGTCGCCCTTTCACTGATTCTCCTGCTGATGATCTCACTGGCAGGCATGAACATAGGTTATGCCGGAGGCAAAATCCTTTCAGGGGAACCGATGAAGGGAACTTATCCTGTCAGCGCATGGCTTGCCGGACTGATCGGAAATAAGTCACCGGAGTCCATGCATACCCTGTACGAGGTTTGCTGGTGGACACACATACTCTCCATATTCGTTTTTGCGAATGTTTTGCCCTATTCAAAGCATTTTCATGTTTTCATGTCAGTTCCCAATGTGTTCCTGTCACGTCTCGAGCCTCTCGGCAAACTGACAAACATGGATAATGTCACCAGGGAAGTAAGGCTTATGATGAACCCTGACACCGCGTTTGCAGCAGCTCCCTCAGACCTGCCCGTGGAGCGTTTTGGTGTAAAGGATGCGGAGGATGTGGTCTGGAAAACATATTTCGATTCACTTTCATGTACCCAATGCGGACGCTGCACTTCCGTTTGTCCTGCAAACATAACAGGCAAGAAGCTGTCACCCCGCAAGGTGATGATGGACCTCAGGGCAAGGATGAAGGAAAAGGGACCCCTGATGACCAGGAACGGTAAGGATTACAGTGACAATAAGTCGTTGCTGAGAGATTATATCACCGAAGAGGAATTATGGGCCTGTACCACCTGTAACGCCTGTGCCACCGAGTGCCCGATAAACATCAACCATCCCTCCCTGATCGTTGACATGAGAAGATATCTTGTCATGGAGGAGGCATCGGCTCCCGGCGAGCTCAAGGCAGTATTCAGCAATATCGAGAATAACGGGGCCCCCTGGCAATATTCTGCGGAAGACAGATTGCTGTGGGCCAAAGACCTGAACTTCAGCGTGCCGCTCATGTCTGATTATGCCGCCCGGGGCGCAACCCCGGAGTATCTTTTCTGGGTAGGCTGTGCAGGAGCTTTTGATGACAGGTATAAAAAAGTTGTCAGGGCATTCGCGAAAATACTGAACCACCTGAAAGTAGATTATGCCGTTCTGGGCAGTGAGGAGACATGCACCGGAGACCCTGCAAGACGTGCAGGCAATGAGATGCTCTTCCAGATGCAGGCCCTGCAACTGATAGAAGTGCTGAAATCATACGGTGTAAAAAAGATAATCACCACCTGCCCGCATTGTTTCAACATCTTTAAGAATGAGTATCCTGACCTGGGCGGCAGCTATGAGGTGATCAACTATCTCCAGTTCCTGAACAGGAATGCCACAGAAGGCAAGCTGAGTATCAATGCCGGGTCGCTGAAGGGAAAGAAGGTCACATATCATGATCCCTGTTATCTTGGCCGGGCAAATGAGATTTATGATGAGCCCAGGGCGCTTCTCAGCAGGCTGACAGGTGGCTTTACCGAGATGGAAAGACACGGGAGCTTCGCATTATGCTGTGGCGCCGGCGGGGCCCAGATGTTCAAGGAGGCAGAGAAAGGGGATAAGGAAGTTTTTATTGAAAGGACCGAGGAGGCCCTCAGAACGGGAGCGGAGGTAATTGCATCAGCCTGTCCGTTCTGCATGACAATGCTTACTGACG
Organism: uncultured Bacteroidales bacterium; assembly: GCA_963780735.1. GTDB lineage: Bacteria > Bacteroidota > Bacteroidia > Bacteroidales > VadinHA17 > SR-FBR-E99. Next base: position 391,861 of record CAWADB010000006.1, on the reverse strand, counting down.
GACTTAAATACAAGAACAGGGAAGACGATGTCCGCAACCTTGACATGGCTGAACTGATTGCACAGTCTCTTGAATTATAGAATTATCAAATACCTGATATATAACCATGGAAAAAAGTAACACTCTGAAAAGCGGTGAATTCCTGATAAGGGAAACAGAAGCAAAGGATATCTTCATCCCGGAAGAGTTTGATGAGGAACAGAAGATGATCGCCCAGACATGCAACGATTTTCTTCAGGCCGAAGTTTATCCTAACCTCGAACAGGTTGAGAAGAGCGACAGGGAACTGATGAAAAACATTCTGAAAAAATCGGGTGAGCTTGGCCTGCTGGGCATTTCCATTCCTGAAGAATATGGTGGGTTCGGACAATCGTTTGTCACTCAGATGCTGGTGGCTGAGACCATCGGTGCAGGATATTCCTTCTCTGTGTCATTCATGGCACACTGCGGCATAGGGACCATGCCGATCATGTATTACGGCAACCAGGATCAGCGCGAACGCTATGTTCCGAAGCTGGCTTCAGGAGAGTTTCTCGGTGCCTACTGCCTTACCGAACCGGGAGCAGGCAGCGATGCCAACTCAGGCAAGACAAATGCAAAGCTCAGTGAGGATGGCAAAGATTACATCCTTAACGGGCAGAAGATGTGGATAACAAATGCCGGCTTCGCCGATACGCTGATAGTGTTCGCCAAAATTGACGTCGACAGGGTGCTGAGCGCATTCATTGTCGAAACCGCCTATCCCGGTGTGGTGATTGGTCCTGACGAGCATAAAATGGGCATCAAAGGCTCATCAACGGCCCAGATTTACTTCAATGATGTCAAAGTGCCGGTTGAGAACCTGCTGGGCAAGAGGGGAGAGGGCTTCAGGATCGCCCTGAGCATCCTTCATATGGGAAGGCTCAAGCTTGGCGCCAATGTTATCGGTGCTGCCAAAAAGGCCATCAATGATTCCGTGAAGTATGCAAATGAAAGGAAGCAGTTCGGAGTATTTATTTCATCGTTCGGGGCTATAAAGCACAAGCTTGCTGAACAGGTAATCCGTCTTTTTGCCTCAGAATCAGCCGTATACAGGGTAAGCAAGGATATCGACCTCCTTATCAGCGAACTGTCCGCCGGAAGCGACCACGGAAGAGCTGCAATCGAGGGCATCAGCCACTATGCAGTTGAGGCTGCCATACTTAAGGTCATTGGGTCTGAAATGCTTGATTTTATCATTGACGAGGCAGTCCAGATTCATGGGGGAATGGGTTACTCGGCAGAGATGGCGGTGGAGAGGGGTTACCGTGATTCCAGAATCAACAGGATATTTGAAGGCACCAATGAGATTAACCGCCTGCTTGTAGTTGACACCGCGATGAAACGTGCCCTGAAGGGCGATTTCGACCTGTACGGTGAAGCAGAAAAACTGTGCTCCGGGCTGGCTGATATTACCGACGGTAAAACAGAAGGAGAAAGCTATTTCCAGACAAGGACAAGATATATCAGGAATTTCAAGAAGGCCATTCTGGTCTGTATGCACTTTGCCACGAAGAACTTCGGCAAAGGACTGATAAATGAGCAGGAAGTGCTGAACAACATTGCCGAGATAATGATGGAGACGTATGTTTCCGAATCGCTGGCGCTGAGGGTGGAAAAGCTGGGCACAATGAGGAGTGACATTTCAGTGTATAAGGATATGCTTGACGTCAACCTGTTTGAGACGGCAGTTACAGTCAGAAATTCTGCCCTGGAAGCAATAGCCTCATTCTCTTCACCTGAGACATACCCTGTTCTTGTTCAGGCCATTGAAAAGCTTACAAGTGAGGAATTTGTCAATGTCAAAGAGGCCAGGCGACGCATTGCTGACAAGCTTATTGAGGACAATTCGTACAAGTTCTGACATTGCAGTGTCAGGAGACTGATTGATTTTATCACTGACTTGATATTTGTCATTCATAAATGCGATTTATATCAATTTAATGATTGATAAGAAGCAGCTATCAATCAACTAAATAAGATACGGTCTGAAAAAATCAGATACCTTATTCTGATATCTTTGTTTTTTAATTAACAATAAATATAATGATGACAAGAAAAGACAGATTTTTCAGGGTGCTTGCCTCCGCGGTGCTTGCGATGGGTCTTGCAGGCCTCTCATCATGTGAGCAATACTCATGGACACCACCTGAACCACCGGTAATAAATGAAGATATTATAATCAGCTTTGATCAGCACATTCTGCCTAAGTGCTCAGGCTGTCATACATGGACGCGGATACAAAGATCTACAATGAACTCGTTTCGCAAACGTTGATACTGTAAATCCCGATAACAGCCACATATTTGTGATTCATGCCAACGTAAACAACTTCAATACTCCGGTACAGATTAACGACACCGTTACATATTATTTTAACGATGTCATTAAGCTGTGGGCGTCACAAGGAGCCAAAGACAATAAAAAATAAAAACCTAATAATCCAGATAACTATGAAAAAGGCATTCTTATTGATTCTTCTCGCGCTGCTGTTTGTCCCTGCATTCAGCCAGGAAAGCGAGGATTATCCCGTCAGATTATTTGAAACCAGCATTTTAATTGACAATCAAACTGTAACAACTCCCTTTAAAGGTATGCTGGAGTTTGAGATACATCACAGGTTTGGCACGGTCAATAATGGTTTTGATGACCTGTTCGGTCTCTGGGGGCCGAGTAATATCCGCTTAGGACTTAACTACGCTATTACTGACAAGCTGGTGATAGGAGCGGGCACTTCAAAGAACTATATGGCACAGGATCTTTCCGTGAAATATGCTCTTCTCCGGCAGACAGAATCAGGTTCAATGCCTGTTTCACTTGCGCTCTACGGCGATATGGGAATCGACCTTCGCAGCAAGGATAATTTCGGATCAGCTGCTGACGACTGGAGGGAAATTCACAGGCTCAATTATTTCGCACAGGTGCTTGTTGCAAGGCAATTCAGCAAACTGTCATTACAGTTGGCTCCCACATTTATCTATTTCAATGCAGTTGAAGTCGGATACAAGAATGCAAATTTTGGCTTCTCCGCAGGCGCAAAATACAATCTTTTCGGCTCGCACAGCCTGATTCTGGAGTACGATCAGCTTTTAACCAAACAGGATAATCCTGATTTTGATGCCAAGCCACAGCTTGCTGCAGGCTGGGAGATCGGAACTGCAACGCACGCCTTCCAGATATTCATCGCAAATTACCATGACATTCTGGGACAGTACAATTTCCTTTACAATCAGAACAGTATAGCTGACGGTAACTTCCTGATCGGGCTGAACATTACTGTAAGATTCTAACGGTAGCCGCGCTTCTGATGAACCCGGTAAAATTTTCACTTTTTTTTCTGCTCGCATCCTTGTGCCTGAGTCCCTTAGGTGCTCAGGATCTGCAGGGTGATAAACAGGATACGACGGTAAAAAAAGGGGCTGAATTAAGTCTCTATGCTGAACAGAACGAGCAGAACTGTCTTAAATGTCACGGCAAACTGGTTTATACCCTGACTGATACGGTTTCCGGGGAAAGCAGGAAACAGCTTATGGCGCAGCACAATGTGATAAGCCCGGATCTTTTTTATAACTCGGTTCACTGGAGCTTTAACTGTCTCGACTGTCACTCGGAAGGTTTTAAAAGCTTTCCTCACTCCATGGAAACTCGTTTTGAGGCTTCCTGGAATTGTATTGACTGTCACGGTAATGACCCCAACTATGCGCAGTACGGGTTTGAGGAGATCGATGCCGAGTACCAGAGAAGTATTCATTTTACGGCAACTGACGGCCTTGTTACCTGCTGGAAGTGTCATAATGCTCATTACTATAACCCCCTGGCTCGTCAGACCACCGGTGGACGTGATTATATAATCAGGTCAAATGAAATGTGTCTTAGTTGTCATGGACATTCGGATATTATGGGCATGATATCGGAAAAAGGTCTGGAGAAAGTACTTCCGAAGCATGAGTGGCTTGCCCAATGTCGAAAGACACCTGGAAGCGGTTAGATGCCTCGACTGCCATACACGAATGAGTGACAGCATCCTCATTGCACATGAAGTTATGCCAGCCGACAGTGCCGTAAAAGCCTGCTCGGACTGTCACAATAAGAATTCCATCCTGATGGGTACACTCTACAAGTATGCTTCAAAGGAGAACCGCGATGAAAAAGGGTTTTGTCAACGGAGTTATGCTTAGAAACGATTCTTATGTCATCGGGGCAAACCACAGCAAATTCATTTCCGTAGCGGGGATGTTCATTATTGGCATGACTCTTGTAATCGGTTTGGTACATACAATTTTCAGGATTATAATAAAACCTGTTAAACGCTATCATGAGCAGTAATTTCTATCACTATCCTGTCTGGGTGAGACTGTGGCACCTCTCAAATGCCATTTTGTGTCTTTTCCTCATTGTCACAGGGTTCAGCATGCTTTATTCCAATCCTGATAACGCTCTTGTAGTAAATTTTCAGCGTGCCGTTTCAGTCCATAACGTTTGCGGTATTCTGCTTACAATCAGTTACACGGTGTTTCTGGCCGGTAATCTTTTCACTCCGAACGGAAAACATTATCTGGCAGAGATTAAAGGAATGGGTGCAAGGCTGTGGAAGCAGGGCTACTATTATGCCTTCGGATATTTTAAAGGTGAAAAGGCTCCTTTCCCGGTAGGAAGTGACCGGAAATTCAATCCCCTCCAGCAGGTATCATATGTAACTGTGATGTATTTTGCCCTGCCGATGCTTTTTATCACCGGCTGGGCCCTGATGTTTCCTGAGTTTATTCTCAAAAAATTCCTGGGGCTAAGCGGAATTTTCCTTACGGACCAGTTTCATGTGATTCTTGGTTTCCTGATCGTGATATTTTTGTTTATTCATCTCTATGTCAGTACAATGGGCAAGTCGCCTCTGAGTAACTTCAGAAGCATCGTCACCGGCTGGCAGGAGAGTCATTAATATGAGTCTAATTAAAAACAATTTGTATGAAAAGAACATTTAGAACTATTTCAGTCATGATGCTGACAGCTGCCTTTGCCGTGATGTCTGTCACCGCTTATGGTCAGCAGAAGAAGGGCGAACCATGGATTATCCCGGCTGAGTATAAAACAATGAAGAATCCTGTCGCCACTGATGCAACATCGATTGCAGCCGGCAAAACAGCGTATGACAAGAATTGTGCTTCATGCCATGGCAAGCTTGGTAAGGGTGATGGCCCCAAAGGAAGAATGTGCAAGGTATTCCCTGGTGATTTCTCGGGAGCCGATTTTCAGGCATACAGTGAGGGCACTATGTATTACCAGACGAAAACCGGAAGAGGCGAGATGCCTGCCTATGACAAGAAAATTCCTGATAACGATATCTGGAAGATGGTTATTTACATGAAATCTCTCAAGCAGTAAGCTGCCTGAAATTTAAAAGAACCTGTCATGTTGTGACAGGTTTTTTTATGCATACATGGATGAACCGTGGACTATCCCGGCTGAGTATAAAACAATGAAGAATCCTGTCGCCAGCGATGCAACATCGATTGCAGCGGGCAAAACAGCTTATGACAAGAATTGTGCTTCGTGCCATGGCAAGCTTGGCAAGGGTGATGGCCCCAAAGGAAGAATGTGCAAAGTATTCCCTGGTGATTTCTCAGGAGCCGACTTTCAGGCATACAGTGAGGGCACTATGTTTTACCAGACAAAAACCGGAAGAGGAGAGATGCCTGCCTATGACAAGAAAATTCCTGATAACGATATCTGGAAGATGGTTATTTACATGAAATCTCTTAAGCAATAAGCTTCAGGAAATCCAGGAGAACCTGTCCCGTTGCGGACAGGTTTTTTTTGTGCATAATAAATCTCCGCAATAAAAATATTTACTTTTGGCATGATAAGTGCTAAAAGTTATGTATAACTAAAATGTGTAAACTATGAAATTCAAATCAGTATTTGTTTGTGCTCTGCTTCTGGCCTTCTCATTTTCGCAGGTGATGAATGCACAGAGTCAGAAGAAAGCTGAACCGTGGCCCGTTCCTGCTAATGAGAAGAGCAAGGCAAACCCGGTTAAGGCTGATGATGCCACCATGCAACTGGGTATGTCTTCATGGTCAAAGAACTGTGCGTCATGTCACGGTAAAACCGGACTTGGTGACGGTGTAAAGGGCAGGATGTGCAAGACCAATCCCGGTAACTTCTCTTCAGCTGAATTCCAGGGCTCTACAGACGGTGAGATATTCTTCAGGACCAAAACCGGGCGTGGTGAAATGCCTTCTTTTGACAAGAAAATCCCTGAAAACGAGATCTGGGCATTAGTCCACCACATGAGAAGTTTTAAGATAACAAGGAAAGCTTCCTTTAAGAACTGAAGAAGGCTGCCTCAACGAAGCAGCTCGAAAAAAAAGGCTGCCCCTCATGGGACAGCCTTCCTTTTTAGATTATTTCTTTCTACCAGGCTACCAGAGTGTTTTCAAGCAGCTTCTTCGTATACGTGTAGTTGTGAACGCCTATGCTTCCATCCCTGAATGCCAGCTGGTAGTTGAGAATTGCACCGAACTGGGCATTTGTTATCGGCGGGAATGCAACATTACCCTGGCTGGGATTCTTCCAGTATCCTGTTGGATTTGAACCTGCATCATAGATATCAAGGTAACCATGATACTGGCCGTCTGCAGGATCTTTCTGGAGAATATCGTGCCCTGCACCAACGGCATTTATTTTTGTTGCCAGATCACTCAGCAGGTCAGTAATATCATTTACAGCGTTGGTATATGTCGGGCTTGTGGCGCTCAGAGATGCGTGGCATCCGCTCACGTTGCATCCCGTAAACAGGCCGGCTGCGCTGAATGAATGTCCTCCTGACAGGGTCCTCGGTTCTGCCATGTGGCAGTTTCAGCACGCAAGATTTGCAGTGTGTCCTGAGTTTGCATAACCTGTTCCGAACTGGATACCTCCAACACCGGCTGCTATTGCACCCTGTGATCCGTAATGAATACCGGTCCTGTAGCTTAAGCTTGAGAGCGTATATTTTGTAGCCGGATCTGAAACCAGCAGCGCAGTAATCAATTACATTTCCGCTTGAGGCTGTTACAGGCCTTGGCTGGTGACACTTGGTACAAAGGTTTCCTTTAGCCTTCGCAAAATTGATGCTTTTTGATCCGCCCCACATCGTCATTGGCACTTCAGCAGTTGTCGTAAGTGGTGAGAAGTCGTCTCCGCTATATGTTGAATGGAGCGCGCTGTGACAGGTCATACAGCCTATTGGTCCGGGCAGTGATGCGGTAATGGCGTCGACTGAATAACTATTCAGAAACTTTCCTGCATTGGCCGGATCCGGAACAAAAGTTACCGGTGTGTTGTTCGTCACAACATACCTGAAACCCTGATCTGAATGACACGGTGCACAAGCGTTTCTGGTTCCTTCTTCAAATGCTTCACCGCTGAAATGCACCGAGTGATCGTACTCAACTACTTTTGCCTCAACAACATCAGGATTATGGCACTCTGTGCAGGCAACGGTTGTTCCCGGTTCTCCCTTTGGACCCTGTGCGCCCTGCGGACCTGTCGGACCCATTGGACCTTCACAGGATATCATCACCATCCCGGTCATGACTAATAACGAAAAAAGCTTCAAACTTCCCTTCATAGGTTTTCAGGTTTTTTGTGATATTTCAATTGCGAAAGGTAACAAGACCCGCGATGTATACGGTTGGTGTTTCATTGATATTTCAATAACAACAGATTGATAAGTAAGAGCAACATGATTGATAAAGGTCAATTTTAAATATGATATATATCATTAATTGCCTAAATTGCATATGCGTTATAGTAGGTTTGGCCGTAAATTTCAGAGTGAAACCATGTTTAGCGAAAACGTAATATCAAGTTGTGAAGTTTGTTCCAAATGCTGGAACAACTTCAGAAATCTTTCAAAAGAAGAGCTTGACCTGGTCAACAGGAACCGTTATGAAGCCGGTTTTAACCAGGGGGAAATAATTATCAAGCAGGGCTCACCATCCTCAAATGCTGTTTTCATTCTTTCAGGTCTTACGAAAGTATACATGGAAGGGTACTCGGGAAGAAACCTGATTCTTGATCTTGCCGGACAATCAACATTGCTTGCCGGCCCGGGTGTTCACGTCAATTCAAGATACTGCTATTCTGTGGCTGCAATTACCCCGGTACAAGCCTGCTTTATAAGCTTTGACATCATCCGCCGGCTAATTGCCGGCAATCCGGATTTTGCCGTCGGGTTTATTGAAGAACTCAGTGAAAATGCATACATGATGCATCATAAGGTGGTAAACCTGACACAGAAGAAGATGCATGGAAGACTCGCGGAGACACTGCTCTATTTTGCGGATACACTTTTTCATTCAGACAGTTTTGAGATGGTGCTGTCACGCCAGGAGCTCGGAGAGATGACCAATATGGCAAAAGAGAGTGTAGTAAGGATAATGGGCGAGCTTGAGAATGAAAAGATCATTCAGGCGACGCCACGCTCAGTTAAGATCCTCAAGCGTGAAAAGCTTCGTTTAATCTCCGAAAAAGGATAGTTTTGCACTCAAATTAAAATTATGAAAGTATTAAGATTTCTTCTTACTCCGGCAGTTATGGGTGTACTGTTCATTCTGCTGGCCGCAGCCATGGCTGCAGCAACCTTCATTGAGAATGATTTCGGAGCTGACACGGCCAGGTCAATGGTTTACAACACCCGCTGGTTTGAACTGCTGTTTCTGCTGCTTGTTATCAATCTTGCCGGACAGATAATAAAATACAAGCTGTACCGGAAAGAGAAGATTACGGTTATGATATTCCATCTTGCTTTTATTGTAATGGTCATCGGTGCGGCAATAACCCGCTTTACCGGTTTCGACGGCATGATGCACATAAGAGAGGGGGAAGCCACCTCATTGACATATTCTTCGGTCAGCGATCTTGTTTTTGAATTGGCTGACAAGGATAACAATGTGCTTGCAAGCCACTCAAAAGCTCTGTCTGTTGCCGGGAGCGGTCGTACCGGTTACAGGAAGACACTCAATGCCGGTGGCAGTGAAGTGCAACTGAAACTTGACAGATACATTCCCGGTGCCGAAAAACAGGTGGAAGAATCACCCGACGGGGTCCCTATGGTCGCTTTTCTTGCCACCCGTGATATGAGGACAAGTGAAATAATTGTGCTTGCCCGGGGCGAAACAGCTATGGCCGGAGAGATGACAATGGGATTTGGCACAGATGCGGATATAACTATAGAACTTGACAGCTCTTCATTCCTTATCAGATCCGGAAAAGAGATGATGCTGACCAGGATGACGGATATGACCAAGGTAATATGCCCGCCTGATACATTTATTAACATAGTTCCGGGCACCGTATATACAATCGGAGGATACAAACTGGTTCCACGGCAGATGACGCGCAGCGGAGTGGCAGTGCCGGCGCCGCCTTCTGAAAATACGGGCCAGGCCGGTTCCGGCGCCTTTGAGTTCACCCTGTCAGGTAAAGACTATGAAAAGAAGATTTACCTGTGGAACAATCCTGAAGCAGAAAGATCAGAATGGCACGGTACTGCAGGTGATCTTAAGGTGAATGTCAGCTATGGAAACAGGGTTCTTAACCTGCCCTTCAGTCTCACTCTTGACGATTTCATGATTGAACGGTATCCGGGTTCCAACAGTCCTTCCGGTTTTAAAAGCCGGGTTACACTAACAGATGAGAATCACAATGCTGACATTAAGTATGATATATATATGAACCATATACTTAAGTACAAGGGCTACCGCTTCTATCAGTCGTCTTATGACAAGGACGAGCTTGGCACTGTCCTTTCAGTGAATCACGATCCGGCCGGTATGATTACAACCTATGCCGGTTATGCCCTGCTTTTCCTGTTCATCGTTCTCTCGATAATCAACAGACGATCGTTCTTCAGGACCGTAAAGAAGGGTTACTGGAATTCGCGGTACCGCCGTCCGGCAGCTTTGATTGTTATGCTTGTTGCCCTTACTTCCCTCTCACCTTTAAAGGCCCAGCATCTGGTCCTTGACAGTGAAGAAGCCAACCGTTTCGGGGAAGTGCTTGCACAGGATCAGAAGGGGCGTACCAAGCCTCTGTATACAATAAGCAGTGACATTCTCCGGAAGGTTGCCAGGGAAAAGGAGTTTGAGGGCCTCTCGCCTATGCAGGTCTTCATGGGTTATTCGCTTGATCCTGAACACTGGCATAATGTGCCTCTTATTAAAGTCTCAAATGCTGAGCTGTCAGGTCTGCTGAAACTGAAAGGCGACATGGCTGCTTTTTCGGATATTGTTTCCTTTGGCGACGAAGGAGGGTACAAGCTTTCATCGTATGTTGAAAAGGCATATGCAAAACCGGCAAGTGAGAGGACCCGTTTCGACAAAGAGGTTATCAAGGTTGACGAGAGGGTAAATATATGTTATATGATGTCAGAAGGGGGATTCCTGAATATCTTCCCGCTCAAAGACGGGACAGATCACTGGGGCAGTTCCGGCGATGCCGTCAGGCACGCTTCAGGTGTTGATGATTCACTTTTTGTACTCAATGTCATACCTATGTGGGCCCAGGCTGTCACTGCTGTGGGAGGCGCTCCGGTAAAGCCTGATGAGTACCTCCGGGCAATAAAGGAATATCAGCGGGCTGAATTCCGAATATGATCTTCCGTCGGAGTCAAGGATCAGGGCAGAGCTCTTCTATTACAGGGCCAATATATTTGAAAAGCTGTTTCCTTTTTATGCCACACTGGGTCTTCTAATGATCATTGCCCTTATCAGCTTTATCATTACCGGCAAGGGAGGAGGCTCAGTTTTTATGAAGATCCTGTTCAGCCTGGCTGTGGCCGGATTTATCTTTCATACGCTGGGTCTGGGCATAAGGTGGTACATTTCCGGCCATTCGCCCATGAGCAACGGGTATGAGTCAATGCTTTTCATCTCGTGGGTCACGATGCTGGCCGGCTTTATCTTCAGCCGCAAGTCGCTTCTGGCGCTGGCTGCCACAGCCGTTCTTGCCGGAATGACGCTTATGGTAGCGCACCTGAGTTTCATGGACCCTGAGATAACGAACCTGGTGCCCGTACTCAAATCATACTGGCTCACGCTGCATGTCTCTGTGATAACGGGCAGTTACGGGTTTCTGGGTCTGGGGGCCATACTTGGCCTGATTGTGATGATCATGATGCTCTTTGTCAATAAAAAGAACCAGGAAAGGATCAGCGCTACGATAGACGAGCTTACTGTCATCAATTACAGGACGCTGACACTGGGGCTCTATTTTCTGACCATCGGCACCTTTCTGGGTGCTGTCTGGGCTAACGAATCATGGGGTCGTTACTGGGGATGGGATCCGAAGGAGACATGGTCACTGATCACAATAGTTATCTACACTCTTGGTAACCCATTCAAGGATGATCCCCGGAATGAAGGATGTTTATTCGTTTAATCTTCTTTCGCTATTTGCATTTTCCTCAGTGCTCATGACCTATTTCGGGGTCAACTATTATTTATCAGGGCTCCATTCCTATGCCGGGGGAGACGCAGTACCGGTACCGGTGTTTGTTTATGTTGCGGTGATTGTGCTGGTGTCCCTGGGCGTGGCAGCGTACATGATGTATAAACGTACAATTACGAAGACCTCATAATCATAGACTGAGGACGCCCGAACCGGGCGTCGCTGTATCGAAATAACAGGCATGCATTATGACGCTCATGGCTTCCGGGCCGGCACAAAATAAGAGAGCCCCGTTTTTGCGGGGCTCTCTTATTATTATGAAGATCCGGTCAACTATCTTGTCTTATAGTTAAGAGGTCTTGGTGTTTTTGGAGTACCTGATTTGAACGGTCCGATTGTTGTGTCGTCGTATTTGGTGATGGTGTACTTATCGCCTGCGACAGTGACTTTTGCTATGACTGCGTTGTAAACGCCGCTCGGGTCATTATCAAAACCGGCTGTATTGTCAGCCATCATCTCTGCAGGATCCATTCCGACTTCGGTATCGATCACAGAGGTTCCCTGACGTGTGAATGAAGCAACAATAGGTATCTTAACTGAACCATCGCTGTAACCTACGAAATCGTTATAATACAGGTCGCACCACAGCAAATAGCTTCCATCGTCCAGTCCTTCCAGAGTCATTGCTTCCGGATGGCTGCCTGTTGCTGCATCATAAATTCCTATTTCAGAAGCCCACGGGTCAGCAATGTCAAAGTCGGCTTCTGGTGAAACAAGAAAGTCGAAGTCAATATAATCAGCTGCATCATAAGTATCCCCGTCAATTACCACATCTGCATTCCAGTAGAATGCTACCTCGAGGTCCGGAGAGACAAAGTTAGTGATAGTAAATGATACGTTCACCGGATTGACTGTGCTGGGATTCAGCATATATTTTTCTGCGATCCCATAGACACCGATTTCTCCAACCAACGTTTCAGTTGGATCGATATCGAAGTCCTCAATTGTCCCTATCACCATCTGGATTGATTTTGTGTAGGGTTGTAATACTGCAGGTGCAACAGTATAATCCTCTTCTGTAGCAGTACCACCCGTTTGCGTGAAAGTGAAGGTAAGCGCCCTGTCGATCATTTTATCGACAGTGATATTGACTATTAAAGAATTACCTTCCACAACAGTTGTAACCGATGGTGTAACTGTACTCACCGGATAACCGCTAGGACTTCCAATTGGTTCTGGTTCCTGGCTGGCCTGATCGCAGGCAACCATGCCGATGACGATAAACGCCAGTCCGAGTAACTTATATTTAATATATTTTCTCATTTTTATAGTATTTAAATTTTATCCAGTATTTATGATCTACTTCTTTCCAACTGGTGTATAGGTCGAAACACAGCTTCTGAACCCGGCAGCGGCAGTGGTTTCAACTGTATATGAAATAGTTATAATTCCAGTGGCGGGATCAACTGAGCCCGGGAGGTTACCATAAACCTGATTACTGTAATAGTCGACCAGATTCTGCTGAGGAACTGTAATGACGTTGCACACATCAAGGAAGGTAAATCCGTCAGTACCACCTAGCAGGAGCCGGGTTAACATAACCATCATAAGCAACAATTGTCGTACGATATTCACCAATACCGGTCTGAGTGATGGTTTCAGTCCAGTCATACTGTGTCACAGCACCGCTTATTGTACGTGTAATGACTTGATGTACATCATATTCACCTGCCAGGTTGGAGAAGCAACCGTAGTTAAGAGTGATCTCCAGATTCTTTCCGTTGTTCAGTACTTTCGGGTCACCTGTCGCACTTACAACTTTGAGGACCAGTTTAGGAGACACGGCCAGAGGAGCTACAATCCCCTCTGTAAGAACGGTAACCGGCATCCATCCCAGATAGTTATCACTCTTTTTCAGCGTAATTGTCGGCTGATCAAGTTTGAAATGTGTTCCTTCTATCGCTGTCGATAATTCATCAGCACCAACGGTGACTACAATGTCGTTTGTCATATCCATAGATGTGGGACCGATAAGTCTCATCTTGACAGTAAAGTCGTATTCATTGCCATCTGCGGTCATTCCAAACGAAGTTCTTGGATCGGTAAAGCCTGCAAGATTTGGTCCTTCGCCATTAGCGTCATAATTGGTTGTATCGTCAACCAAACAGGAGTTGAAGGCACCCAGGCTTAAGATAATCATCAAAATATATTTTAATGTTTTCATAGTTATTTCTGTTTTAGATTAATTCGCCCAGAATATCTTTGCTGAAAAGGCATTTGGCTGAGTCGGCACGTTATCTCCGTTTGCGGAATATTCACCAGAAGGATAAAATAATCTTACTGGTCTGTCAGCTGATCCGGAATAATTAAGCGGAATTGGAAGACCACTGGGGTATCCGGTCCTGCTGTAATCAAACCATGACTGTTCGGCAGTGATACCGTTTTCAGCAATCCATTTCTGGGTAATGATAGCCTTCAGTTTGTTGGAAGAGTTATCATAGTTAACAAGATCCTGAATTTGTGAATAATAGGTTACTGCATCAGCGGCATCAAGTCCGAGGTATTCGAACGAAGCCGTGATTCCGCTCTCGATATAGTTCCTTGACGCTGGGTCCTGTGGTTATTAAACCTTTCAGTCTTGCTTCAGCCTGGTTGAAATAGCTTTCAGCCAGGGTAAAGATTATTGCATCCATATCGCCTGATTGCAGGATGCCGGGGCCTATATTGGATACTTTTTCAGGCATAAATGCATCAACGACTGGTGTGTCATAGTCAAGCAAACCCTGAGGAACACCGAGATGACCTGTGGCTAGGTTTTTCATAAATGTAATCTATCCTCGGGTCGTTGGTTGAAGTCAGATAATTGATTATATAATCGGTAGCACAAGTTGCTTTGCTTGACATTGTCTGTGTACCGGAGGCATCCCAACCGAGCTCGTTCCACATAGGGTTCTGCTTATCTGTTTCTCCGGTAATGAAACCAGGATTAATGCCTACATCAGTTGTTATATAACCGGAACCTTCAGTATTAATTACACCCAATTCGGTTGTATATAAGATTCTCTTCCGGTCATATCAGACTGGCGGACAAGAATTCTGAGCTTCAGGGTATTGGCAAATTTTATCCATGTCTTCCATATCTCCACCGAACATACAATCATCAGCACCCGGTATTACAACATTTTCAGGAGCATTCTTGATAATAGCGATTGCATCTGTCAGCTGGACAATAAGGTCTTCATAGATCGTCTGTGCATCATCGTATTTCGGAGTGGCCAGAAGGCTTCTGCCTAAAGCTTCAGAATAAGGAACATCTCCATAGGTGTCAACCAGTATCTGAAAGTGAAAGGCCTTCATTACCTTAGCTATAGCCTTATAGTAGTCATATCTGGTGTCTTCAAGGTTATTCAGGATCTGATACTGTTTAAGCGGATTGGCATAAACATTGTTAAATGTACCAGCGTAAAAAGAGGAAGTAACATTATACTTGAATTCATCAGAATACCACGAGAAACCGTCACTCTGGCTCCAGTTTACCATAAACATGTTTCCAAGGTGACTTATTCCTCTGTCAGACTGTTGCCTGTATGCAGTGTAAAACTGGGCAGGAGCCAGAACAAGATCGGGTGTTACTGTAGTGGGATTATTTGGATCAACATTCACATCCAGAAAATCCTCACATGATACTAAAAGTCCGAAGACCATCAGTACGCTTGCGAATTTTATCATATTTTTCATATAGTAATCTGTTTTAAAATTCTATGTTTATGTTCACACCGTACGATTTTGTCGGTGGCATCTGGTTGTAACCGCCAACACCAATAGCGTTGTTGTTAGTATTGTTGAATTCAGGGTCAGAGAAAGCGTTTTCTGCCGGAAGCAGAGTAAACAGGTTCCTGGCTATGAAACCAACAGACACTTTACTCAGAGGAGTCTTGGTGAGAAGATTTGCCGGCAGGCTATAGCTGATTGCCAGCTCCCTTACCTTTAATGCTGTGGCATCCTTGATATAGTTCTCAAAGACATTATTGTAAACGTCAGTCCAATAGCTCTGGCGTCCCCCGGATACCGGTATGTTTGTGTTCTCAACATAAACACCGTCACTGGTTTCAATCACTGAGTTAGGGATTACAAAATCCTGCCTGTTTGCAGAGACACTTTCCAATGATCTTCCTGTAAACTCCATACTGGCAGCTCCCTGTGAATAGAATACATGGCCGGTTCTGTAATCAACGGTTGCTGACACCGTAACTCCGTAGACGTTTAATGCAGTATTCAGACCAACGATGTAGTCAGGTGTTGTCTTTCCAAGTGGTGAAAGGGATGCATTTTCCCGCGGAAACCCTGTTGCGGGATCTATGACAATCCTTCCCTGGGGATCCCTGACATAGGTGTTGGCCTTTATCTGCGGGAAAGCCATATCTTTTATGGCATAAACACCCCATGAGCTGGTTCCTGATAAAAGGATTTCATTAAGACCTTCCTTGATCTCTACCACTGTGGTCTCGTTGGTCGTATAGTTAACGCTCAAATCCCAGCTGATGTTTTTAGCCTGGATTACTGTACCTCCCAGTGTCAACTCAAACCCTCTGCCTTGCAGTTCACCGATGTTGGTAAGGAATGCAGTGGCTCCGGAAGTAATAGAAGGAGTTGTATTGGTAATAAGGTCGGTCGTCTTTGTCATAAAGTAAGATGCATCAAGCATCAACCTTGACTTGAAGAAACCTAGATTAACTCCAAACTCAGTGGTATTGAGCTTTTCCTTTTTAATATTGGCGTCAACTGTAGTGCCGCTGAGAGCAAACCCGTTAACAGTTCCATACGGGAAATTAGAAGGCTTGGAGTAAGTCTCGTTAATCCTGTATGGTGAAAGGTCATTATACACAGTTGAATTACTGGCAGTAATTTTTGCGTAGGAAAGGATAGCATTGTTTTTCAGAGCATCAATTGCATCGGTGAGGACAAATGACAGTCCAAACCCCGGGTAGAAATAGCTGTTATTACCTTTTGCCAGGGTAGATGTCCAGTCATTTCTGCCGGAAAAGTTCAGGAATACAAAGTTGCGATATCCAACAGTAAAATCACCGAAGAAACCAAACTGGCGTTCCGTTGATGCATCAGCAGTGACTTGCGGGCTTCCTGTTCCATTTGATATATCATAAAAATAGGGAATACTTAAATTGTTGACCCTGATGTAGCTGTACCTGTAGTCGTAGGCCATAACGGTTCCGCCCACGATAGCCTTAAGTGAGATATCACTGAAATTCCAGTTTCCGCTTAAGAGGAGGTCTCCCACATAGTCAGTTACCTGGAATTCAGTATCTTCAAGGAATGAAGAAATAGCACTTCCTGTCGGTTTGATCTCAGTATCGAATACATATCCGTCACGATGGTTTTTACCGTCGCCCCATGAGTTGTTCGCAGCTGCCCTGGCTGTCAGGTTAAGCCACGAGACGATATCCCATGATGCCTGGACGTTGGCAGTCAGCCTGTTTGTATAATCCACTCTTCTGTTTGCGTCAACGCAGTAATAAGGATTCTCATAGTAACCATTATAATAACCGCTGGGTTCTGCATATTTATTATTCTGCCAGTCCCAGTAACTTGACAGTGGAATATTTGCAGATGTATTTAACAGGAACCAGTACAATGGTCTATCCTGATCTCCTATTGTATTTCCGACCTGATCGGTCTTATCAGTGAAGAAACTTGAGTTAATAGAAAGTTCAACATCACCGACTTTCTTGCTGGCGTTGACCCTGAAAGTGTTTCTTTGGTAAGTGTCTTTTGGAACAATGCCTGTAGACCTCTGGTCACCTATAGAAAGGTAGAACTTGCTTGTTTCATGGCTTCCGCTAACATATACAGTATTGTTAAAGGTATTTCCTGTATTGAAGAAATCAAGCAGGTTATCTTTAACTGGAGCGTATGGCACTTCCTGGAATGATCCGTCAGGGAATGTCGGGCCTATCTGGCGCATGGTTCCGTCAAAACGCGGTCCCCAGTTGGTATTTTCAATAGCGTCATAAGCACCTTCCCAGCCTGTTCCGTATTCAGTCTGGAATTTGGGCATATAAGCTACTTTCTCAGCCGTGTATGTGGAGATCAGTCCTACCGTGAACTTCTGGCCTGCCTGTCCTTTCTTGGTTGTCACGAGCACGGCACCGTTACTTGCCATTGATCCGTACAGTGCTGCGGCAGTTGCGCCTTTCAGGATACTGAGGTCAGCAATATCGTTAGGGTTCAGGTCATCAAAAGCGCCAAGAGAAGCAATAGCGCCGTCAATAACAACCAGTGCCTGGTTGTCATGATGATATTGACCTTAGACCTCTTAAGATGATCTGTGTTGAAGGATTAACACCGTTATCCTGAACGTTGATCTGCAGTCCGGCTACCTTACCAGCCAGTGCACTACCAGCTCTTGTCGGCTGAGCAACTGCAAGTTCAGCATTATCAACCTTCTGTGTCTGGTAGGTTATTTCCCTCTTCTCTCTTTTAATACCGAGAGCGGTCACAACAACCTCATTCAGATCAACAACATCAGACTCCATAACACAGTCTACCACTGAACGACCTGCAATTTCAACTTCCTGCTGTTTCATCCCGATGAAGGAAAAAACGAGGGTTGTTGCATTTTCGGGAACATTCAATGAATACTTGCCATTGGCATCGGTTGATGTCGCTACGGTCGTGCCCTTGACGAACACTGATACGCTTGGAATCGTACCTTCACCCTCCGTGGCGGATGTTACCGTACCTGTAATGACTTTTGTCTGTGCCCACAGCGTGCTTGCACCCGCTAACACAAACAAAACAAAGAACAGAAATAGTTTCTTCATAAGACTTAGATTTAGGTTAAAAATTCAAGTGGGGCAAGATACAAAAAATATTTTTAAGAAAAACAAACACCTGAAATGCACATTTTTTTTTGTGCGGGTTGGCACCCTAGTTCTCGGGCGTGAGCCTTGAACCTCATACAAGGCAGAGAACCGGGTTGCCACCCTCGCGATGCTCGGGTGGCGAGCCGGTATAGAGGAACCTCAGACAGAAAAGGCTGTGATGCCTACGGCATCTTCATCCTTATTTTTTTTAAAAGTCTAAAGCAAGCTTTATCCTTTCCAAAAAAACAAGGCTGACCGTTTTCACGGACAGCCTTTACTGTTTGGGTGGAAGACCGGGTTCGAACCGGCGACCTCCAGATCCACAATCTGGCGCTCTAACCAACTGAGCTACAACCACCGTTTTACGGAGTGCAAAGAAACAGCAAAAATCCCATTCTGCAAATTTTTAACCTCATTTTGTCATTCATACATCCCAAATCGTATCTTAGTCGCCGGGAAAGCGAATGGTACAATTATTGACACTCTTCGGCGTTCCTGTTTCATTAACCGTCACTATTGGCCAGGTTTAAGTTCATAGACAATATCTCAGGATTGCAGTCCGTGCAACTGCTCAGATTTGCCACCTTCCTGATCATCAGCGTCGTTTTTACCAAAAGCCATCTCTCGAGGCCACAGATTGGAACATGGGAGCTGTTCCTTTTCATCTCCAGCCTGCTCAGCTTCTTCTGGGTCTCCGGAATAATTCAGTCGCTTCTTACACTCTATAACCGGAACAGAACATTCCATGTCAGCGGCGAGACCGAGGGGAGAAAATCGCCGGAGATATTCAATGCTTTCCTGCTGATATTATTCTTCAGCTTCCTCGTTTTCGCCCTTGGCATTCCCATAAAGAGCGTACTCGGCACCATGGACCTGAAGAGGGAAATCCCCTATGCCAACCTTCTTCTCCTGTATATCCTCTTCAGCAACCCGGTTGCTCTTATAGAATATATATATCTTCTTAACAACAGGCCACACCGTATATTACAATACGGAGTTTATACCTATTTAGCCCAGCTGCTGTTCGTGATCTCACCGGTGATCGCCGGTTTTGATGAGCAGAGCGCCATTCTCGGTCTCCTTGCCATTACGCTGATGAGGTGGATATGGCTTATCATCCTCCTCAGGCGGTACACCTTAATGAAGGTATCGTTTGACTTTATCCGGGAACAGCTTCGGGTGGGCATGCCCCTTATACTTACGTTCCTGATCAGCGGGTCAGCCCAGTATGTTGACGGCATCATCATTTCAGCCCGTTATGAGGACCCCGGTGTCTTTGCAATGTACCGTTACGGTGCGAAGGAGTTTCCCCTTGTCCTGCTGCTTGCCAACGGTCTCAGCAATGCCCTCCTGCCACGGTTCGGCACCAGGGAGGGGATGAGGGAAGCCCTTGTCACCCTGAAGGAGAAATCGGAAAAACTGATGCACTATCTTTTCCCGGTATCCATGGTTACTATGCTCGTGGCACGATGGGTTTTTCCCCGCCTCTTTACTACCGAGTTCAGACGCAGCGCGGATGTCTTCATGATATATCTCCTGCTTATTATACCAAGACTGGTATTTCCGCAGACAATAATCATCGGCCGGAAGAAAACAAATATCACCCTGATCGCAGCGTCAGTCGAGATAGCGGTAAATATCCCCCTCAGCCTCTTCCTGATCAAACCCTATGGGGTGGTAGGTGTCGCACTGGCAACATTCATTGTCTATTCACTTGAAAAGATCTTCCTTATATGGTATGTATGGAAAAAGATGAAGATCAAACCGACAGATTATATTCCTGTGGTTAAATGGATTATATATTCTGCCATCCTGGTAATTCTTTTTGTCCTTATTGACCACAGGGTCATTGACTTCCATTAGTCAGACTGCCGTCTCTGCCACGGAAGTCAAAAAGAATTATATTTGAGGCATATAATTTATGCCAGCAAATGTCAGGGATCAGATGAGCCGGTCAGAAAGCTATTTCGGGGAAATTCGCAAAAATATCGTGGGTATAAACCAGGAGTATGAAACCCCCTTTGGAAGGAAGAGGATCATCTACTGCGACTGGATAGCCAGCGGAAGACTCTACGGACCCATTGAAAAAAAGATATCGGAAGTCTTCGGACCCTTTGTTGCCAATACACACACCGAGACATCGGAGACAGGGTCGATGATGACCTATGCATACCATCATGCCCAGGAGATCATCAAGAAGCATGTGAACGCCGGCAGTGATGATGTGCTGATTGCTGCAGGATCAGGCATGACCGCGGTAATAAACAAGTTCCAGAGAATACTGGGCCTGAAGGGATGCAGTTACCCCAGGACAGCCCGTTGTCTGAGCGACATTGACCGTCCGGTCGTTTTCATCACACATATTGAACATCATTCAAACCAGACATCATGGTATGAGACAATTGCCGATGTAGTGATGATCGAGCCGGGTCAGGGTCTTACAGTTGACCCCGACAACCTTCAGAAAGCTCTTGACGCCTACAAAGACCGTAAATTCAAAATTGGCTCATTCTCTGCCTGCTCCAATGTCACCGGCGTATTCACCCCCTATCACCAGCTGGCGCGCATCATGCATGAGAACGGCGGCCTGTGCTTCATTGATTTTGCTGCCTCGGCTCCGTACGTCGACATCAATATGCACCCTGCCGACAGCATTGAGAAGCTTGACGCAATATTCTTTTCGCCACATAAGTTTCTTGGCGGCCCGGGTTCATCCGGGATAATGCTCTTTGACAAATCCCTTTACAAGGCAGCTGCACCTGATCAGCCCGGTGGCGGCACGGTTGACTGGACAAACCCCTGGGGGGAATATAAGTATGTCGATAACATTGAGTCGAGGGAGGATGGCGGTACACCGGGCTTCCTTCAGATGATCAGGGCTGCACTGGCCATGGAGCTTAAACATCTCATGGGGACGGAGATGATCAGGGAACGTGAGGATGAGCTGGTCAAAAAAGCATTGGACGGACTTTCGGGCATCCCAGGCCTGCATATACTTGCACCTGACATTAAGGAGAGGCTGGGGGCTATATCTTTTTATATAGACGGCATGCATTACAACCTGGTTGTCAAGCTCCTGAGCGACAGGTACGGCATCCAGGTCAGGGGAGGGTGCGCCTGCGCAGGCACTTACGGCCATTTCCTGCTTGATGTCACCTATGATCACAGCCACAGAATTACCGAGATGATCAATAAGGGTGACTTTTCAGAAAAACCCGGGATGGGTGAGACTGTCGCTTCATCCGACGATGACCGACAACGAACTTGATTCCGTCATCATCGCACTTACGGAGATACAGGCTGATGCCTCAGAGTGGAGTAAAGATTATACCTATGACCGGCGGACAAACGAGTACAGACATAAGGATGACACGGGAGCAGGCAGGGAGAAAGTGAAGACATGGTTTAACCTTCAGAGCTGACAGATGAAAACAGTTGAAGTGACAGCAAAAGGCCACAGGAAGGAGTTTGCAGAATTCCCGAAGAGGCTCTACAGGGGAGATCCCAACTGGGTCTGCCCTCTGGACAGTGAGGTTGAGGCTGTTTTTGACCCTTCAAGGAATATGGCTTTCAGGCGCGGAGAAGCCATACGGTGGCTGCTTGTTGACGACAACAACAATACCATCGGAAGGGTGGCTGCATTCATTGATAAGATACGTTCAAAGGCAAACAGACAGCCGACCGGCGGATTTGGTTTCTTTGAGGTCATTGATTCAGCGGAAGCTGCAACCGTTCTCTTCGATACAGCCCGCAAATGGCTTTCCGACAGGGGCATGGAAGCAATGGACGGGCCCATTAACTTCGGTGAGAACGACAATTACTGGGGGTTGCTCGTTGAAGGCTTCACCCAGCCGGGATTCGGAATGCCATATAATAAGAAGTATTACAGACGCTTTTTTGAGGACTACGGTTTTAAAACCTATTTTGAGCAGTACAGCTATCACAAGGATATAGGTTCTGTCGAGGTTTTCCCGGAACGGTTCATGAAGATTGCAGAGTGGGTATCCAAAAGACCGGGTCACAGCTTCCGGCATTTTGAGTACAGTCAGCAGGACAAGTTCATTGCTGATATGGTCGACATTTATAATGCAACCTGGTCTGTATTCAAGGAGGACTTCACCCCGCTCGACCCGGGGATGCTGCGTAATACGCTGAAGCAGGCAAAGGCATTTATTGACCAGGATCTGATATGGTATGCCTACCACAACGACAAGCCGATAGCCTTCTTCGTCATTTTCCCTGACCTGAACCAGATCATAAAATACTTTAACGGTAAGCTCACTCCGTGGAACATGATAAGGTTCGTATGGTTCAAACACACTCACAAAATGACCCGCATGCGGGCCCTTGTGGCCGGAGTAAACCCCGCGTACCAGAACAGCGGAATTGAGTCGGCTATCTTCCTTCAGCTCTTCAATGTCTTCCGCAGGAAACGCTTTTACAAGGAGCTCGAGCTCTCATGGGTCGGCGATTTCAATCCTAAAATGATTGCCATTTATGAAGCACTCGGGGCATCGAAAGCCAAAACCCACATGACCTTCAGGTACATGATAAATGATAAACTTCCGTTTAAAACGTACAGGCTTGAGATGGAGGAAAATAAGGCTGAGCGTCAGCTCCGGCATAAAACGTGAAAATTTTTATCACTCCTTTTGTATTTTCCTAAAGTTCATTATCTTTGCAAACCCTTGGAAAAGGGTTTTTTTAATCAGAAACAAATTATATCAGGAGATGAAAGAAGGTATACATCCGGGCAATTACAGGTTGGTTGTATTTCAGGATATGTCAAACGGCACAGCTTTTATCACACGTTCAACGGCCTCGTCGCGTGATACCATCAAGTGGGAAGACGGCAATGAATATCCGCTTATCAAGCTTGAGATCTCAAATACTTCACATCCGTTCTATACCGGCAAGATGAAACTCGTTGACACTGCCGGAAGGGTCGATAAGTACATGAACCGCTACAAGTCTCACCTTGACAAGAAGACGAAGTAAAAGACAATCTTACTTATAAAAGCTGCCGGGAAGGCAGCTTTTTTTTTGAATAGGCAGTAAAGTTTATTTGACTAATTTTGCATGGTTTACATTTTTTATGGAGAAAAGAGATTTTAAGAAGTGGGAGAGTGTCGGCTTTCATGAGCTGATCGATGAAGGGAGGGAGATCATACCCATTCTTTCAGATGGAGATGATCAGGAGCTTGACGAAGTGGAGATACCGGGAAGCGTGCCTTTGCTGCCGCTGCGAAACACGGTGCTGTTTCCCGGAGTGGTAATTCCCATTGCCGTTGGACGCAAAAAATCAGTTCAGCTGGTGCGTGAAGCCTATCGCGGTGATAAGCTCGTTGCCGCAGTGGCCCAGCTTGACGCGGAGATTGATGACCCGCAGATACGTGACCTGAATGTCGTCGGCACACTTGGCCAGATAGTGAAGCTGCTGGAGATGCCTGACGGAACAACCACCGCCATCCTCCAGGGCCGCAGACGTATCTCCGTTCTTAACATAGTGCAGACGGAGCCATACCTCACTGCCCAGGTGAAAGCCATTCCCGATAACAAGGGTGGCGAAGATGAAAAGGATTTTGAGGTGATCATCGGATCACTGAAAGACCTTTCGATGAAGATTGTAAAACTGAACCCGAATATTAGTCCTGAAGCTTCTTTTGCCGTCAAGAATATTGAGAACAGCACCTACCTTATTAACTACATCTGCGCCAACACCGAGATAAATGTCAACGACAAGCAGAAACTGCTTGAGGCATCGACTCTGAAAGAGCGCGGACTTAGGCTGCTTGAGCACCTTGTGCGTGAGATACAGCTCATGGAGCTGAAGAATGAGCTGCAGTCAAAGGTCAAGTATGAGATAGACCAGCAACAGCGTGAGTTCCTCCTGCATCAGCAGATGAAGACCATCCAGAACGAACTGGGCGGCAATCCTGTTGAGAAGGAAGTGGAGGAGTTCCGCGCCAGAGGCACCAAAAAACTCTGGAACGAGGATGTGGCAAAGGTGTTCGACCGTGAGCTCGACAAACTCTCCCGGCTTAACCCTGCCGCTGCGGAATACTCGGTGCAGGTAAATTATATACAGACTCTGCTTGAACTGCCGTGGAATGAATATACTCCCGATAATCTTGATCTTAACAACGCACAGCGTGTTCTTGATGATGACCACTACGGACTTGAGGAGGTCAAGGAAAGGATGCTGGAGCATCTGGCAGTGCTGAAGCTTAAGGGCGACATGAAGTCTCCCATCCTGTGTCTTTACGGCCCTCCGGGTGTTGGCAAGACCTCGCTTGGAAAATCAGTTGCCCGCGCGCTGGGACGCAAGTATGCCCGTATGTCACTGGGCGGATTGCATGACGAGGCAGAGATCAGGGGACACCGGAAAACATATATAGGTGCCATGCCCGGAAGGGTTGTGCAAAACATACGGCGCGCAGGATCTTCCAATCCTGTCTTTATACTTGATGAGATTGACAAGGTGGGGCAGGACTTCAGGGGTGATCCGTCATCAGCCCTCCTGGAAGTGCTCGATCCGGAGCAGAACACGCACTTCTATGATAATTTCCTCGAGATGGAATATGACCTTTCGAAGGTACTTTTCATCGCAACGGCAAATACCCTGGCAACTGTCAGTCCTGCCCTGCGAGACAGGATGGAGCTGATAGAGATTTCAGGCTACCTTGTGGAGGAGAAGAGGGAGATAGCTGTTAAGCACCTTATTCCCAAACAATTGGAAGCCCACGGAGTAAAGAGCACTCAGTTCTCGCTGCCGAAGCAGGTCATTGAAGAGGTCATCCAGAAATATACCCGCGAGTCGGGGGTCAGGGAGCTGGATAAACGTATTGCCAAACTGGTCAGGCACAGGGCCAGGGAGATAGCCTTTGATAAAACCCCGGAAGAGAAACTTTCTATTGCCGATGTGATGGAAATTCTCGGACCGCCAAAGTATATCAAGGATATTTATGACGGCAATGATCAGGCCGGAGTGGTGACAGGACTGGCCTGGACTGCAACCGGTGGTGAAATACTGTTTGTGGAGACAAGTCTCAGCAGGGGCAAAGGCAACCTGACACTGACAGGTAACCTGGGAGATGTAATGAAGGAATCAGCAGTGATTGCGCTTGAGTATCTCAAGGCTCATGCTCCGATGCTTGATCTCCCGGAGACGTTCTCCGAGAAATGGAATATTCACATACATGTTCCAGAGGGCGCTATTCCCAAAGATGGTCCGTCTGCCGGCATAACAATGGCTGTCTCCATAGCGTCAGCCTTCACCCAGCGCAAGGTAAAAAAGTATGTGGCCATGACGGGTGAGATAACACTCAGGGGCAAGGTATTGCCTGTGGGCGGCATAAAGGAGAAGATCCTCGCTGCAAAGCGGGCGGGTATTCGGGAGATAGTGCTTTCAGAACTTAACCGCAAGGATGTTGAGGAGATCAATGAAAAGTATGTACGCGGGCTGAAGTTCAATTATGTTGACACTATTATGGATGTCATCAACCAGGTGCTGCTCAGTCAGAAAGTGGCCAACGCCAGGGTGATAGATTTCAACTAACCGATAAACTTTTCATCATGAATAAGACAGCGCTCTTCCCCGGTTCATTCGATCCTTTTACTGTGGGTCACGAAGCCCTGGTCAGAAGGGCCATTATGCTTTTCGACAAGGTGATTATTGCCGTCGGTGAGAATACGGAGAAAAAGAATCTCTTCAGTATTGAGAACCGCATAAAAATGATCTCAAAAGTCTTTGACGGTGAAAGCAGGGTGATTGTCACCAGGTACCGCGGCCTGACAGTCGATTTCTGCAGGAAGAGCAATGCAAGCTATATCATTAGAGGATTGCGCACTGCAGCTGATTTTGAATATGAGAGGGCCATGGGTCAGATGAACAGGAAGATGGCTCCGGAGATTGACACGGTCTTTCTGCTGACGAGCACTGAGCACACTCCTGTCAATTCAACAATTGTCCGTGATATCATAGTGAATGGCGGCGATGCCTCGCCGTTCGTTCCCTCAGTGATTAAGATTTCGGATTATCTCACCAAATGATCACTTTACCCTCAGGGTAATGTTCATCAGGTCAAGCAGGGACTGGTAGGTGTTTGATTTGATTTTGGCTATATCGTCGGGTGCGAGCCATTCGGCGTGAGTGATTCCCTCTTCAGCCTGAGGTTCCGTAATCATATCCCCTTCATAATTCATCGTGAACCAATAGGTCTTTTTCATGTGGGGTTTGTTATCATAAAGATAGGTATGGTAGCTTGCCGGCAGCGATCCCCTTATGACATGACCCCTTATGTTACACTCTTCCGTCACCTCCCTGAGGGCGCATTCCTCCGGGGTCTCACCCTTTTCGATATGACCCTTGGGAACATCCCACCTGCCATAGCGCTTAATGAACAGGTACTTTCCCGAAGGGTGGCTCACGAGTCCGCCGGCAGCCTCGATTACAACAAACCATGCACAGAAGGCATTCCACAGGTTGTTGATATCAGATGAATAAATATTTAAGGAAGGGATGTCATTATTGACGGCAAACTGTGATATTTGGCTGTACATAGCCTCCGGCTCGCTGTAATTGTGAAAAAGAGCGTATTTTTGCAGCCGGTCAGGTTCAGGAGAGAGGGTAATAACCCTGTTGTCAAAATATACCTTATACTTAAGCATATGGATGATATCGCCAGAAAAACTGCAGAATATCTTTTACAAATAAAAGCAATTAAATTGCAACCGGCAAAACCTTTTACATGGGCATCAGGCTGGAAATCGCCCATTTATTGTGATAACCGCATGACGCTGTCATTTCCGGAGGTGCGTTCTTTTATTGGAGATTCGTTTGCCTTAAGAGTAAGGGAGTTATACCCTGACGCAGAGGTGATTGCCGGTGTGGCTACCGGTGCCATTGCCCACGGTGCGCTTGTGGCCGACCGCCTGAATCTTCCGTTCATATATGTCAGATCCGGCGCCAAGGACCACGGGCTGGGCAACCAGATTGAAGGTCATTACAAAAAAGGGCAGAAGGTTGTGGTGATAGAAGATCTTATCTCTACCGGCGGCAGCAGCCTGGGAGCAGTGAAGGCACTTCGTGAGGCGGAATGTGATGTACAGGGCATGATAGCCATCTTCACCTATGGTTTCAGCAAATCGGCAGATGCCTTCAGGGATGAAGGATGCCGGCTTGATACTCTCAGCAACTACGGGGTCCTTGTTGACATGGCTGCTGCATCAGGTTATATCTCGGATGCAGATGTGGAGACACTCAGGGAATGGCGGAAAAATCCGGCAGTGTGGAGGACCGAGCGTTAATAAAAAGCCCGGTGGGCTTTTTTAGCGAGGGGACAGACTGTAGCGAAAGATTAAAGTTTAAAGTAGATGGTCGTAGACCATCAAATTATTGTAGGATGAGTCAATCAAAATCATACACAAGCAAGACAGGAGAGGTGCCGTGCGGCGACAAGGACCTCTATGCATTCCTGACAGACATTCGGAATTTCAAAGAAGTCATGCCTGCCAGCATGTTATCCGAATGGAAAGCTACACCGGATAAATGCAGCTTCAGGGTGGAAAAGGCAGGCAAGGTGACTGTCAGCCTGAAGGAAGCCCTTCCGCACACAAGGGTCAGTTACACGGCAGAAAATCTTTTTACCGGTAATTTGTCACTGCAGGTAATTATAGAATCACTGACCAGCCACAGTTCAAAGGTGTATGTCACAGCTGATATGAACATGAACCCCTTTTTCAGGATGCTTATCGGAGAATCTGCTCCGCAATATCTTGACAGACTGATCGATATGATTGTGAATTATGATGGTTATGACAAGATCAGAGGATATAGTCAATCTCTTTGAAAGCGTATCCTGTGACGGGGCCTTTTTCTCTTCGAACCATTAGCATCCCGCCGGGCCCGACGCCTTCAATCATTCCACTGAACTCTCCGTTGCGGTCAGCATAACGGTGCCATTCACCGCACCTGTAAAGCGAATTATGATATGCTTTTGTCAGTTCGTCTGTCATGCCGCTGATGACCATTGCATACCTCATGTCAAGAAGGCGTAACAGCTCACCGGTTACCAGTGACAGATCAAGTTTTCTGCCTGTGACCTGTGCCAGCGAGACGGGATTAGCGAGTGTGCTCCTGAACTCTGTCTGATTGACATTGAGCCCGATACCGGCCACGGTGCTGCTGATTGAATAGCCCATAATACTGTGCTCAATCAGGATACCTGCTATTTTGTCATCCCTGACATAAATGTCATTGGGCCATTTGATTTTCACATCAGGTGTCTCAGCTCTGACAAGGTCAAGTACCGCAAGGGAAACCATCTGGGAAATGACAAACTGTTCCTCCGGTCTGACCATGACCGGATAGAGTATTACGCTCATCAGCAGGTTCTTATCCGGCTCGCTGTCCCAGCTGTTACCCTGCTGACCCCTGCCGGAATCCTGGAAAGAGGCTGTTATTACTGTACCTTCCGCAGGCTTTTCACCCCGAAGCATGACTGATGCCAGGTCGTTGGTAGACGACACCTTTTCATAATGTCTTATGGCAGTTCCTATAATCATGACTGGCAGGTATTTAAAATATTATTATTCAATCATTCCGAAGCTGACCGGTTTGCTGAACAAAATGGCATCCTAATTGTAAAAAGAAGTGAGGCCGGACGAAATTACAGATAATGTTCGTAATTTTGCGCCAGCAAAAAGGAACTGTTTATAACTGAAACTATTATTGATGAGAAAACCCAAAAAAGAGGCCGCCCAGATAACGGATAGTATTGTAAAAGGATTGTTTGAGAAGAAGGGAGAAAAGGTGGCTCTTATCGATCTGAGAAAAATTGAAAACAGGATTTGTGACTATTTCGTGATCACCCACGCTGCATCGACAAAACAAGTTGATTCACTGGCATGGTCGGTCGAGGATATTGTACGGAAAGAGACCGGGCAAAAACCTTTTCATATTGAGGGCAGGGAGAATTGTATCTGGGTATTGCTTGATTACGGTGACATACTCGTTCATATTTTCCAGCAGCCTTACAGGGAGTTTTATAACCTCGAGTCGCTGTATGCTGACGGTCGCTTAACAATGCTTGAGGACACAGAAGAAAAGAAAGGTATTTAATATATGGCAGAGAACAAGGATCCATTGAAGCCAAATACGAATGATAAAAAGCTGAAGCCTAAGTTTAATACAAACTGGTTCTTTTTTATACTTCTTCTGGCCTTTATAGCAATACAGGTGCTTTTTAACGGCAAATACACAAAGAAGGCCAGTCAGAGAGAAATAGAGGACATGATCACCAGTCATGACATTGAAAAGGTGGTTGTGGTTAACAAGGAGCAGGCTGAGATTTATTTAAAGCCTGAAGCCCTGAAGAAGGAAAAATATTCTGATTTTGCCGGGCAGAAAGGCTTCGGGATACAACCTCCGAGGCCGCAGTACTATCACAGCTTTGGTACTGTAGAGCTGTTTGAAGAATTTTTCTCCGCGATGCAGGAGAAAGCAGGCTACAGCCAGGATGAGTGGATACATCCCGAATACCAGACCAGGAAAGATTACCTGTCGACATTCCTTGGTGTTATCCTTCCGTTCCTGCTTATAGCACTGATCTGGATCTACTTCATGAGACGCATGTCAGGAGGTGCCGGTGGCGGGGGTGCAGGTAACATATTCAGCGTTGGCAAATCGAAAGCTCAGATATTTGACAAGGACACGCACATCAAGACTAATTTCAGCGATGTAGCCGGTCTCGAGGAGGCCAAGACAGAGGTGATGGAGATAGTGGACTTTCTCAAGAACCCGAAAAAATATACCAACCTGGGAGGCAAGATACCCAAGGGTGCCTTGCTGGTAGGCCCTCCCGGCACTGGCAAGACACTGCTGGCCAAGGCTGTGGCCGGTGAAGCCAACGTGCCTTTCTTTTCCATTTCAGGCTCTGACTTTGTTGAGATGTTTGTGGGTGTAGGCGCATCGCGCGTAAGGGATCTATTCAAACAG
This sequence comes from uncultured Bacteroidales bacterium, assembly GCA_963780735.1. Taxonomy (GTDB): domain Bacteria; phylum Bacteroidota; class Bacteroidia; order Bacteroidales; family VadinHA17; genus SR-FBR-E99. The sequence goes on along the minus strand of CAWADB010000006.1, from coordinate 361,534 downwards.
GCAAAGGAGAAAGCTCCCTGTATCGTTTTCATTGATGAGATAGATGCCGTGGGACGTGCCCGTGGCCGTAACCCGAACTTCGGAGCCAATGACGAGCGTGAGAACACTCTCAACCAGCTCCTGACCGAGATGGACGGTTTCGGAACCAACAGCGGGGTCATAATACTTGCCGCCACAAACAGGGCAGATATCCTGGACAAGGCATTGCTCAGGGCAGGACGCTTTGACCGGCAGATAAATGTCGAGCTGCCTGACATAAGGGAGCGTGAAGCCATCTTCAAGGTGCACCTCCGTCCTATTAAGCTTGAGGAAGGTTTTGATGTAACCTTCCTTGCCAAAAATACACCCGGTTTCTCGGGCGCTGACATCGCTAACGTCTGTAACGAAGCAGCGCTGATAGCAGCGAGGGGAAATAAAACTGTGGTTGAGAAGCAGGACTTCCTTGATGCCATTGACAGGATCATAGGCGGGCTGGAGAAAAAAAACAAGATCGTTTCCTTTGAAGAAAAGAGGACGATTGCCTATCATGAGGCAGGACATGCCACTGTAAGCTGGCTCCTTGAATATGCCAGTCCCCTGCTTAAGGTTACCATCATACCCAGGGGCAAAGCCCTCGGAGCAGCATGGTATCTGCCGGAGGAGAGGTCGATTTCCACCCGTGAGCATATCCTTGATGAGCTTGCATATGCTCTCGGAGGAAGGGCTGCGGAAGAACTGGTAATTGGAAAGATATCCACAGGAGCCCTCAGCGACCTGGAGAAGGTAACCAAACAGGCTTATGCCATGGTGGCCTATTTTGGTATGTCGGAGGAGGTTGGCAATGTGAGTTTCTACGATTTATCAGGACAGTCAGAATATGGCTTTACAAAGCCGTACAGCGAAAAAACTGCCGAACTTATTGATCACGAGGCAAAAAAGATTGTGGAAGTGTCATACAATAAGGCAAAAGAGGTTATTTCTGCAAATATTGCCGGACTCACCAAACTTGCCGAGCAGCTGCTTGAAAAGGAAGTCATCTTCAGTGAGGACCTGGAGCGTATCTTCGGCAAGAGAAGAGGAGACATTTCCAAAAGCCTGACTGAAGAGACTGCAAAGGTTGCTGAGCCCGCGAAGGTTGAAGAGACTGCAAAGGTTGCTGATCCCGCGAAGGCTGATGAGACTGCAAAGGTTGCTGAACCCGCAGGATCCGAAGAGGCTGGCAAGCCGGAAGAACCAACAGTACCTGAAGAGCCATTAAAGACGGAGTGATGGAAGATGAATGGGTGGTCGTAGCCAGATTCGGTGATGACGTAAAGAGTCAGATCGCTATCGACCAGCTCCACAATAACAGTATTGAAGCGGTGGCTGTGGACAAGCGCGACTGGAACTACAAATTCGGCGATATCGAATTGTATGTTCACCGTGACAATGTGATTCCAGCCATGGAAATAATCAAAGATCTGTGAGGTGACCAACTTTATCAGACGTACCATTACCGGTGCCATCCTTGTGATATGCGTTCTTGGAGGGATGTGGCTCCATCCTGTGACTTTCTTCATTGTCGTTGCAGTGATGATAGCCGGGACGCAGCATGAATATTACATGATGGTCAGGGGTACGGGGATCAGACCACAGACCATCATGGGAATAATAGCCGGTTTCGTAATTTACCTTATTTCAACCACGGTGGCAGCCGGATGGCTTCCGGACAAAAGCTTCCTGTTACTTATTCCTGTGGTAACCATTATATTGGTGGCAGAACTTTTCAGGAAGGTAGAGAGACCGTTTGATTCACTTGCCCATACTTTCTTTTCAATCTTATATACTGCGGTCCCATTATCACTGCTGCCCTTCGCTGCTTTCGGCCATACCGGCCTTGAACCGCTGATCCGGATGAACGAGGTCGTATATTCGCCGGGAATTCCTGTAGGTTTTTTCATACTGCTGTGGGCAAACGACAGCGGCGCTTACCTGGTGGGGTCAGCCATAGGAAAGCACCGTCTCTTTGAGCGCCTGTCACCGAAGAAGAGCTGGGAAGGCTTTCTCGGAGGGTTGTTGCTGACGCTGCTGGTGGCACGCCTGATCAGCGGATGGCTGGGAGTGGCTGACACCACAGGATGGATGATCATAGCAGTGATCATCTCGATAGCCGGAACTGCAGGCGACCTGCTTGAATCAATGCTGAAGCGAAGTCTTGAACTGAAAGATTTGGGTACAATCCTGCCCGGTCACGGCGGCTTCCTCGACAGGTTCGACAGTGTTGTCATTTCATTTCCGCTGGTATATCTTTATATTGCGATTTCAGGGTAATATGGCAGTAAAAAGACTGAAAATACACCGGGAAGGATACAAGATAATAATTGCTGTATTCATTATGCTTGTCCTGATCAATGCTGCAGCACTGACCATCTGGCCGGACCTGCGCATTCTTCATTATCTGCTCCTGGCTGCCTCCCTGATTTTTTTCTCCTTTATTGTCTTGTTTTTCAGAACCCCGGCGCGTAAGCTTGATCCGGACCCTCTGCTGATCTACGCACCCGCTGACGGAAAGATAGTTGTGATAGAGGATACTTTTGAAAAGGAGTATTTCAAGGACAACAGGCTGCAGATTTCAATATTCATGTCACCTTTTAACATGCACAGCAACAGGTATCCGATCACCGGTACGGTCTCTTATACCAATTATCAGGCCGGCAAGAAGTATCATGCCCGCAGTCCGAAATCGTCAGAGTTGAACGAAAGGAGCAGTGTAGTTGTTAAATCAGAGAACGGCACTGAAATTCTTATCAGGCAGGTGGCAGGTGCGGTGGCCCGCCGCATTGTCACCTACTCGAAAAAGGGAGCGAGTGTACGTCAGGGCGATGAGCTGGGTTTCATCAAGTTCGGTTCACGTGTTGACATCTTCCTTCCTGAAAGCACTGAGATCGATGTGCAGATGTTTGAACAGGTAAGGGCCAGCAGGACCATAATAGCAAAAGTTCTTTAGTCAACGATCATGAAAGAAGATAACAAAATACTGGATCTCACCCCGGATGTTAAGTGGATAGGGATACTTGATCCCGACATCACGGTTTTCGATATTGTGATGCATACCGAGCACGGCTCCACCTATAACTCATATTTTATAAATGCTGACAAAAAGACTGTGATTGAGACGGCCAAGGAGAAGTTCAGCCAGACATATATCAGCAAGCTGAAAAAAGTTACTGACCCGGCAGAGATATCCTATATTGTTCTTGATCATACAGAGCCCGACCATTCAGGGTCATTGAGGCAGCTTCTTGAAATTGCACCGCAGGCAGTTGTGGTGGGAAGCGGCAATGCCATCAGGTACCTGGCTGACATCATCAACAAGCCCTTCAAATCACTGGTGGTGAAAGATGGAGACACCCTTGATCTTGGGAACAAAACACTGAGGTTCATTGCAGCACCCAACCTTCACTGGCCAGACACCATCTTTACCTACCTCGAAGAGGAAAAGATACTGTTCACATGCGATGCGTTCGGTGCGCATTATTGCAGTGAGGAGATATTTGACGATCTGTCGGGCGATTATGAAAAATATTTCAGGTATTATTTTGATGTCATTCTGAAGCCTTACAGCAAATTCATGATCAGGGCCATTGAAAAGATAAGGCCCCTGGACATTTCCATGATAGCTACCGGTCACGGTCCGGTGCTGAGAAAAAACTGGAAGACCATTGTTGACACCACAGAACAACTGGCAGGTGATTATCTTAAACTCCTCTCAGCTTCAGGGGGAAAGAGGCTGCTGATAACCTATGTGTCGGCATACGGTTATACGGCTAAGATGGCTGAACTGATAGCCCGCGGGGCCCGCACAGTGAAGAATGTCACGGTGGAGGTGATGGATATTGAGAATGCACAATCAGGCGAAATGGACTCAAAGCTGACCATTGCAGATGGGCTCATCGTGGGCTCACCTACAATCAATCAGAATACCCTTTTGCCTGTTTATAAACTTGCCGCAATGGTCAGTCCCCTGCGCGACAAGGGTAAGCTGGCAGGCTCCTTCGGCTCATACGGATGGAGCGGTGAGGCGCCCTCGCTGATAGCCGGGATGCTGAAAAATCTTAAGCTTCGTTTTTTTGAGGAGCCGGCAGCATTGAAGTTTATGCCTGAGAGCGATAAGGAGAAGACCCTGATCGAATACGGAGAACGGTTCGCTCGCGAACTTGTTAAGCCGAACCAGGAATCGTAGAAAAATGTAGGTATATAAACATGTAGAGACGCCCAATTTGGGCGTCTCTACTACGATGTAATTCTCAACCGTATTTACGGTTTTATAACTCCCGGATTACTGGATCGATACCGAACGGATTTTTTCCTTTTTCTTCTCTTCTTCCAGCTTCGGTATCTCAACATTCAGGATGCCATCCTTGTATGAAGCGCCGATCTTTTCGCCGTTTACATCCTCAGGCAGGTAAAAACTGCGGCAGAATGAGCTGTAGCTGAATTCCCTGCGCCTGTATCCTTCAAGATCCTCTTCCCTGTCCTCCTTGTGCTCGGACGAGATTGTAAGAACATCATCCTTTACCTCAATACGAAGATCTTTCTTATCCATGCCCGGAACGGCAAGCTCAAGATAAAATGCCTTTTCATCTTCCCTGATGTTTACTGACGGCAGACTGCTCGTATTCCTGTTCATCGTGGGAAAGAAATCTTCATTGAAGAAATCTGAAAGCGTAAGCGGCTTGTAGCCTCTTCTTGTGATCATTGGTAACATAACGACCTCCTTTTTATAATTGTTCGACATTAATAACATTTTCACCGGATATATTTCAATCTGTGTGCCATTGAAATATATGTGCCAATATGGCAGGCATTTTAAATTATGGCATGACATAATGACATTATAATATTCGGGTTGCAATAACGGGAATTCTTTTTAAATTTGATGAGAAGAGTTTTAACAGCACCCTGTCAGGACATGGGTTGCAGACCTTATCCACTTACACAATGAATGCCACTCTGCGTAATTTTCTGATTATCATCGGCATAGCACTGGCGGCTTACCTTACCTGGTATTTCAGGAGCATCATTGCATATATAATTATTGCAGGAGTCATATCCCTTATAGGAAAGCCTATTGTTGACCTGCTGAGCAGCATTCATATTCGGAAGATGAGATTCCCCAGGGCATTGAGTTCTCTTTTGACACTGCTGCTCCTCTACGGCTTGATGGCGCTCTTCTTTGTGATCTTTATTCCGTTGATATCTAAACAGATAGATGCATTATCTGGTTTTGATGCCGGTGAAATAGTCCGTGGCCTCCAGGAACAGCTTGAAAAACTTGACCACCTTGTCAGGAGAATTTATAAAAACATGCCTGCTGACACTACGCTGTATGATATAGCAGTCGAAAAAATCACCGAGGTACTTAAACCGGGATCCATTACGAATCTGGCCGGAAATTTAGTAGGCATAGTGGGTAAGGTAGTAGTTGCATTCGTTGCCGTTACATTTCTTTCTTTCTTCTTCCTGAAGGATGAAGGACTGTTCAAGGAGACTATGATGGTGATGGTTCCTACCCAGTATGAAGAGAGGATCAGAAACGTGCTGCACTCGATAAAACAACTCCTGATCAGGTATTTTATAGGCATCATAATTCAGAGCTCCATAGTGCTGATAATCGTAACTATCGGCATGACTATCGTGGGCTTTCCATTCCACCAGGCACTGGTGATGGGATTGCTGATCGGCATTTTCAATGTGATACCTTACCTTGGTCCGTGGCTTGGAGGAGGTATTGCCGTTCTGATGGGTATTGCCACGGCGATCACAGTCGGGGGATTCCCGGCTGTCTGGCTGCTGGTCATTTATATGGTCATCGTCATTGCCTGTACGCAAATACTTGATAATAACGTTTTTGCGCCAATGATTTATTCCCGCAGCGTCAATGCGCATCCGATTGAAATATTCATTGTCATCATGGCTATTGGCAGCTTCGCTGGTATCCCCGGAATGATTGTGGCAGTACCGGCTTATACTGCTTTGCGTGTTTTCGCCAGGGAGTTCTTTAATAATTTCGGGCCTGTCCGGAAAATTACATCCGGGTTTGGCAAAGACCTTGATGAAGCTATAAAATGACCAGAATGGCCTGCGCCCTCAGAAATTTATTCCTTTTTTATTATGAAGGCTTCCGGACATTGTCATGGTGGGGCAAAAAAGTCTGGCTTATCATTATTATCAAGCTCTGCATTATCTTCCTTTTACTCAGGCTTTTTTTCTTTCCTGATTTTCTGAAGAGTAATTTCAAGTCAGACAGTGAGCGGAGTGATTATGTGATTGAACAATTAACCGGCAATAAGTGACCTTATGATTGAAAACATTGATCTCTCACTGGTAAACTGGTCAAGAGCGCAGTTCGCCCTGACAGCTATCTACCACTGGCTCTTCGTGCCCCTGACCCTTGGACTCTCATTTATACTTGCGTTCATGGAAACAATCTACGTGCGCACGGGAGATGAGATATGGAAGAAAATAACGAAGTTCTGGATGACGCTTTTTGGCATCAACTTCGCAATAGGAGTAGCCACCGGGATAATTCTCGAATTTGAATTCGGCACCAACTGGTCGAACTATTCATGGTTCGTTGGTGACATCTTCGGTGCGCCTCTTGCTGTGGAGGGCTTACTCGCTTTCTTCCTGGAATCGACATTTGTGGCAGTGATGTTCTTCGGATGGAACAAAGTAGGAAAGAGATTTCATCTCGCCTCCACCTGGCTTGTGGCCATAGGAGCAAGCCTCTCGGCATTGTGGATCCTTGTTGCCAACTCATGGATGGAAAATCCTGTGGGAATGGTATTCAATCCGGATACCGCCCGTAATGAGATGAGCAGCTTCCGAGATGTCCTGCTGAACCCTGTTGCCATCGATAAATTCACCCATACCGTGACATCAGGCTTTGTGCTTGGTTCGGTCTTTGTCGTGGGCATAAGCTCATGGTTTCTCCTGCGGCACAGGGACGAGGTACTGGCAAAGAAGAGTATCCTCATTGCAGGTATTTTCGGGCTTGTCTCCGCATTGCTGGTGGCGATGACAGGAGACAGCTCCGCCCGCACCATCTCCAGGGTGCAGCCTGTCAAGTTTGCTTCCATGGAAGCACTTTATGAAGGCAAAAGCGGGGCTGGTCTGACAGTGATAGGCGCTCTTGCTGATACCGGAGAAAGAATGGGAGAGAAGACAGTTCATGATATAAAAATGAAGATTGCATTCCCCAACCTTCTTTCGATAATGACAACAGGCAAGGAAGACGGTTATGTCCCCGGCCTGAAAGACCTGGTCAACGGCAATCCCGGTCAAGGAATACTGCCGGTTAGCGAGATGATGGAACGCGGCAGGTATGCCCGTCAGGTACTCATTGATTACAAGATGGCGAAGGAGATAGGGGATGAGGCTTCAATAGCTGCCCTCGGCGCCAGGTTCAGGGAGCAGGACTTTATCGACAACTACTTCAGGTATTTCGGTTACAGCTATTTCGATCATCCCTGGCAGGTGATCCCATCTGTGCCGGTAACCTTTTACAGTTTCCGTCTTATGGTCGGACTGGGATTTCTCTTCATCCTGCTTTTTATCCTGGCAATTGCCTTTCACAGGCGGGGGACGCTTGAGAATAACCGCTGGTTTCTGTGGCTCTCCCTCTTCTCCATACCGCTGGCGTACCTCGCAAGCGAACTGGGATGGGTAGTTTGCGAGATGGGCCGGCAGCCATGGATAATACAGGACCTCATGCCGGTCAGCATGGCTGTATCGAACATAAGTGCCGGTGCGGTGCAGACCACCTTCGGTCTCTTCGCCGTTCTCTTCACCGCCCTGCTCATTGCGGAGGTTTCAATAATGGTGAGGCAGATTAAAAACGGACCAAAACATTAGGAGGACACTGTCATGACATTAATGATCTCACACGCATTCCTGCAAAATTACTGGTGGCTGATAATATCACTGCTTGCCGGTCTTCTCGTTTTCCTGATGTTCGTTCAGGGAGGACAGTCGTTTATCTTTTCCCTGCCGCGTAACGAAATGCAGCGCAAGATGATAGTCAACGCTTTAGGCCGCAAGTGGGAGTTCACCTTCACCACCCTCGTCACTTTCGGAGGGGCATTTTTTGCCTCCTTCCCTCTCTTTTATGCAACCAGCTTCGGCGGTGCGTACTGGGTGTGGATGGCAATTTTGTTCAGTTTCATCATACAGGCTGTGGCTTACGAATACCGCTCAAAGCCCTCCAACGTGTACGGTACACGCGTATTCGACACCTTTCTGTTTGTCAACGGATGCCTTGGCCCCTTCCTGATTGGCGTGGCTGTCGCAACCTTCTTTACAGGTTCCGATTTTTCGCTTGATCTCTTTAACAGGGTCACGTGGGGCTCAGGATGGCACGGTCTTGAAGCCCTGGTTAACCCGGTGAACCTGCTCCTCGGCCTAACGGTTATCTTTCTGGCAAGAGTTCTGGGACTGATGTACCTATTCAGCACAATTGATGACAGTGACCTGGTTGTTGCCATTAAAAAGGCACTGGTCAGAAATGCAATCCCATTCCTTGTCTTTTTCCTGGCATTCACCGGCTGCCTGCTCCTTGCAAAAGGCTTCATGGCAGACAAATCAACAGGTGAGGTCACGATGGTGAAATACCTTTACCTGCATAATCTGCTGTCAAACGTATTCACACTCATCCTTTTCGGAGGAGGAGTGGTGATGGTGCTTATCTCACTATGGTTTGGAATAATGCGGCACTCGCGCAAAGCGATCTGGTTCGCAGGCCCGGGTACTGTTACCGTTGTGATGGCTCTCTTTTTCATGGCCGGTTACGGTAACACGGCATTCTATCCTTCTTCATCCGATCTGCAGAGTTCGCTGACGCTGGCTAAAGCCTCATCGAGCATGTTTACGCTGAAAACGATGATGTATGTGTCATTCATTATACCGTTCGTAGCAGCCTATATATGGTATGCGTGGAGATCAATGAACCGGAAGATGATCACCAGGGAGGAGATGGCCGGAGAAGATCATACCTACTGACAGATTGCGGTAAATAGCATATGGTGTACCTGGTATGATCAGGTAAGAATTGATCCGGAAGCAAGGCAAGGGTACGGAACAGCTATGCAGCTACATAAGGGTTTTTTCTGCCCCTTATGACAGTGAAAACGAGTGATATCACAATGTAGGCTGCCATTATCAGCGGCGGTGAGGCCAGACGGAATACCAGCAGAAGCAGCAGGCTGATTCCTGCCAGGAGATACCTCTCTTCATTCCCGCCCCACCTGAGATGAGAGAATTTCAGCGAAAACATTCTGGTGTTGACAAGCATCATCACTGCCAGGAAGAGAGAAAGAGCCCCGATAAACCATGATGATGTCACAAGTGTGTCACAGACTGCACAGCTGCTGTATTCGGAGGCAATCACAAATGAGATCACTGTGAAGGCGCTTGCCGGTGTGGCAAGGCCTCTGAAGGAAGTGCTCTGAGTGGCGTCAGTGTTGAATTTCGCCAGGCGCAGCGCCGAGGCGGCAGGGATGAGACAGGCAAGGACGAACGCAGGCGCCACAGCCATTCCGGAAACGATAAGCAGATTGAGGACAATGGCACCCGGAGCGATGCCAAAGGTCACCACATCAGCAAGACTGTCAAGCTCCTTTCCGATGGCTGAATATGATTTCAGAAGACGCGCCGCAAAACCGTCACAAAAATCAAAGACACCTCCTGCAATGATTAACAGCGCAGCATACTCATTATAACCTTTTGAGGCAAGAACAGTTGCCGCAAAACCGGAAAGAAGGTTGAGCAAAGTAATGAAGTTCGGTACGTGTTTTGTCATTTCTATTTTAAAAGCATAGCAAAATTACAATATTATAGACAACTATTATTTGTTTATTTTTGTGGTGGATTATGAGAGATCTTACCAACATCAAAATTGCGGTTGACTTCGACGGCACAATCGTTGAGCACGACTATCCTGAAATCGGAAAGGAAAGACTCTTTGCCTTCATCACGCTCAGGGAGCTGCAGAAGAGAGGTGCATTGCTCATTCTCTGGACGATCAGGACAGGGACAGAGCTTGACGAAGCCGTGGAATACTGCCGTTCAAACGGCATTGAATTCTACGCCGTCAACCGTAACTACCCGGAAGAGAAGTGGGCGGATGATACTCCACGGAAACTAAACGCGGATATTTTTATTGACGATAAGAATGCCGGGGGCTTCCCGGGATGGGGCGAGATACTCAATATGATAGACCCCTGGGCCGAAAGGGAGGAACAGGCAATGAGAGCCATCAAGACAAGGCGCTTCAGTTTGTTTGGGAAAAAATGACATGCCTGATGAAGAGAAAAACCATAAATTCAATTCTTTTTCTGCTGATACTTGTATCTGTTATCTCATGTTCAGGGTCTTCAGACAATAAACCTGGGGCAGTCGCCGGAAAAACCAATGCAGAGGCTGATGCACTGCCTGCAAAGAGGCTTATAGAAGTTCTGTCACCTGCGGACAATGCCAGTTTCATCTGTTCTGACAAAATAACTTTCTCTGTGACTCAGGCTTCCGGATCGGTTAAGATCGACTCTGTTCAGCTGTGGGTTGGCGGCAGCAGGAAAAGCACACTTTATGAGCTTCCGGCATCGGTAGAACTGGATCCGACAGGCAAACCTGGCAGACTCCAGCTCAGGGTTGTAGCTTTCTCTCCGGTTTCGAAACCACAGACTGTGAGCCTTTTTGTGTCGCTTCTCTCAGACATCACCCCGGTTACATATCGGTATAAATTGGTGAAGAGTTTTCCGCATGACAGGCATGCCTATACACAGGGACTGGTTTATGATGAGGGTTACTTTTATGAAGGTACCGGCCAGCAGGGTCAGTCAACCCTCAGAAAGGTAGAAGTCGAGACGGGTAAAGTGGTCAGCCAGGTTAACCTTGACGGGTCTCTGTTCGGCGAGGGTGTGGCACTTCTTGACGACCGCATCTATCAGCTGACATGGACCACAAAAGTGGGGTTCGTATATGATAAGAAAACACTTACCCAGTTAAACAAAATATACTACCAGACTCAGGGGTGGGGTCTCACAACCATGGATAACAAGCTGGTTATGAGTGACGGTACGAATGTCATCCGGTTCCTTGATGCTGACTTTAACGTCCTCTCCTCAGTGGAGGTATGGGATAATAAGGGTATCGTGGAAAGTCTCAATGAGCTTGAAATGATCGATGGAGAGCTCTGGGCGAATATCTGGCAGACAGATCATATTGCACGAATTGACCCGTTGTCAGGCAAGGTTCTGGGATATGTTGAGCTGGCAAATATCCTTCCCCGGGAAGACCGCTCACAGGAAACAGACGTCCTGAACGGCATTGCCTGGGATGCTGCAAACAAGCGTCTCTTTGTGACAGGCAAGTACTGGCCCCGGCTCTTTGAGATCACTGTCACTGCCCATGCCCGGAATTAACCGGTCTGTTTTGCTCCTGCGGATGTTCAAAAAGTGTTAATAACCACAGGGGAAATGTTTACAATTACAAACTTGTGCCGGCTTCCCGGGATAGGCATATATTGTAAATTTGGAGCTCATTAAATTAACGGTAAAAAGGGTTATATGGCAAGGATAATTGCACTGGCAAATCAGAAGGGGGGAGTAGGAAAGACGACTACAGCAATCAATCTGGCTGCAAGCCTGGCAGCGCTCGAAAAGAAGGTACTGATAGTTGATGCCGACCCTCAGGCAAATGCCACCTCAGGTGTGGGAATTGACTCCAAGCAGGTGAAGGTGACTATCTACGACTGTCTCATTGACGGGGTGAATTCCCGCGAGGCTGTTATCAAATGCAACATTGACAATCTTTCTGTCATACCTTCCAACATTGACCTGGTGGGTGCTGAGATTGAGATGCTTGAGAGGCCGGAGAGAGAGAAGACCCTGAAGAAAGCGCTTGTGGGAATTTCATCTGACTATGATTTCATTCTTATTGACTGTTCCCCTTCGCTCGGGCTGTTGACTGTCAATGCGCTTACCGCGGCCGATTCTGTTATTATCCCCGTTCAGTGCGAGTATTTTGCACTTGAAGGGTTGGGTAAGCTGCTGAATACAATTAAGATTATTCAGACCAACCTGAACCCCGCCCTTGAGATCGAAGGATTTCTCCTTACAATGTATGATTCGCGACTGAGGCTGGCAAATCAGGTGGTTGAAGAGGTCACCAGGCATTTTCAGCAGATGGTCTTCAACACTATCATCCAGCGTAATGTAAAGCTGTCAGAGGCCCCGAGTTATGGCCAGCCTGCAATACTCTACGATGCAGAATCAAGAGGTACGGTCAACTATCTCAACCTGGCGCGTGAACTCCTCGAGAGGGTGGAGGCCAGGCAGAAGAACTAAAAACTGCTATCCGTCATATGAACACAGTAAAAAAGAGCCCGTTGGGCAGGGGCCTCGGAGCCCTTATAGATGGTGTTGAAAAAGAAGTGCTCGAAAAAAAGGTCGAGGTGAATCTGCAGATAGACATCAACTCCATAGACAGCAACCCCTTTCAGCCGCGGACACGTTTTGACGCACAGGCACTGGAAGAGCTTGCAGCCTCAATACGTCAGCTGGGCATTGTCCAGCCACTCACTGTCAGGGATTCAGGCGACGGACGGTTTCAGCTTATAGCAGGTGAGCGCAGGCTGCGTGCCGCACGTATAGCAGGACTGACACATGTGCCTGCCTATGTGCGTACGGCAGATGACACTGCGATGCTCGAGATGGCCCTCGTGGAGAATATCCAGAGAGAAGATCTTGACGCCATGGAGGTGGCAATCACCTACCAGCGACTGATTGAAGAGTGCAACCTCACTCAGGAGCAGATGAGTGACAGGGTTGGTAAGCAGCGCTCAACAGTGTCGAATTACCTTCGTCTCCTCCGCCTGCCTGCCGAGATACAGCTTGGCATACGCAACAGAAGCCTCACCATGGGACATGCCCGCACACTTGTGAATATTGAAGATCCCATTAAACAGATTAATATCTTCTACCACGTAATTCAGGAAGACCTGTCCGTCAGGGCTACAGAAGACCTGGTACGGCACTTCCAGACCCAGGCCGCAAAGGACCCTGCCAGGGGAGATAAGAGGAAGAAACTCAATAACGAATATGGGGAACTTGCCGGGCAACTGAGCAAACTTTTCGCTTCAGAGGTGCAGTTCCGTATTAACGAAAAGGGAAGGGGAAAAATAGTGATACCATTCGCGGATAACGATGAAATGGAACGCATTATCGCCCTGCTCGATAAACTTAATAGGTAATTAATTATATTTGCCGGCAAACGAAAACTGTTTGCTTTTGAAGCTGTTGACAAAAATAGCGGTATTCTTTTTTTTAATGTGTGTTGTAACCTGCGAAGCCTGGTCACAGGATTCAATTCCTGTCACGGCTGAAAAGACAAAAAAATATACCCTTGAGCCTATAAGGGCTACCATGTATGCAGCAGCTCTTCCCGGTATGGGTCAGATCTACAACAGGAAATACTGGAAACTGCCGATTGTCTATGCAGGCTTCGGTGCATTGGGTTACGCCGCCTCCTTTAACGGCACCAATTATAATGCTTACATCAATGCCTACCAGGATTTCACTGATCTTGTTCCCGAGACAGACAGCTACCTCGATATTAAAGGCATGAGCAATCTTAATCCTGAAGAGTATGACCCGGTCCTGCATCCGGAAACTTACAATCCCTCCACTGAGGCATGGGTAACAACCCAGCTGCTGAACGGGGTGGAATATTACCGCAGATACCGTGACCTTTCTTACATCGGAATAGTTGCATGGTACCTGGTGACCATCATCGATGCCCAGGTCGACGCAAGTCTTTTTGACTATGATATTACTGATGACCTGAAGGCATTGCTGATCCCTGTTACTGTTTCTCCTTACGGCCTGGCGCCGGGGTTAACTCTTACACTTACACGAACATTTTAAAACAAAAAAAATGACCATAAAAAGGATTGTCCTCACGCTTCTTGTTGTTCTGTTCCCATTTATGCTTCATGCAGTAAATGATACCATTATAATCAGAAATGATGACTCTACGGAACTTATTGAACGTGATCTCGACAGCCTGCTTAACAACTGGTTTATACGCATGTCTGTTGACAGAAGTGATATGCAGCAGCAGGATTCAGTTATCGGTGAGTTTTCCGATTCCGTATATAAAGACCGCATCGGCAGGATCAATTCGGTCATAATCCTTCCTTACAATAATATCATCAGGAACCACATTCACGTCTACACTGAAAAAAAGGTTGACAAATTCAGGATAATGCTTGGGCTGCAGGATTATTATTTCCCGATGATCGAAGATATCTTTGATTCGTACGGTCTTCCTGTCGAGCTTAAATACATGGCTGTCATCGAATCTGCCCTTAACCCCAATGCTGTCAGCAGGGTGGGGGCTACAGGACTGTGGCAGTTTATGTACAGTACAGGCCGCATGTGCGGACTGACTATCAATTCAGTCGTGGATGAGCGCCGTGATCCCGTGAAAGCGACACATGCCGCCGCAAAATACCTGAAAGACCTTTACGGCATATATAATGACTGGATTCTTGTCATCGCAGCCTATAACTGCGGTCCGGGCAACGTAAACAAAGCCATAAGACGATCAGGAAACCGCAAGGATTACTGGGAGATATATTACCGGCTGCCAAGGGAGACGCGTGGTTACATTCCCGCATATGTTGCAGCCACTTACTCGATGAATTACTACCGTGAACATAATATCACCCCGATACAGATAGATCTTCCGCTTGCAGTTGACACCGTGATGGTCTCACGCGACGTACACCTTGAGCAGATCGCCGCTGTTCTTGACCTTCCCATGGAAGAGCTTAGGGCACTTAATCCGCAGTACCGTACGGGACTTGTTCCGGGCAAAACCAGACCCAGCTCTATAACCCTGCCCGTCGACAGGCTTGGGGAGTTCATCGATATGGCTGACACCATAACCGGTTACAGGAAGGACCAGTATCTTACGAGGGTCAATCAGACGTCAGCCCCTGCACAGTCGACCTATTCCACACCCGATGTAAACGGGAGAACGAAACTGACCTATGTGGTCAGGGACGGTGATAACCTGGGGTTCATTTCAGAATGGTATAATGTCGGACTTTCTGACCTGAGGTACTGGAATAATATCTACCGCAATACAATCAAAGTAGGACAGAAGCTTACCATATACGTTGATCCTGCCAAGGCCGAATATTACAGTAAGGTTAATGCAATGAGTTTTGCTGATAAGCAGAAAAGGGCAGGTAACAGCGCCATAAGTGTTCCGACGGCATCAGAGCCGGCCAAACTTGCGGTGACTGCTTCGGCAGACACTGACTATGAGTTCTATACAGTCCGGAATGGTGACACCATATGGGACATAGCAAAAATGTTTGACGGTGTATCTGCAACGGATATCCTTAAGTTGAACAACATTTCCGATGCTTCCCGGATACAGGTGGGACAGAAGCTGAGGATCAGAAGAAAAGGTTGATCTGATACATTTTATGCGCCCCGGCAGGATATTTCTTTTTTTGCTGGCAGTCGTTCTGACACTGTTTATCCTGAGCCTTGCAGTCGGTGACGGGAGGCTCTGGGGTGATAAGTCGTTGTTCAAAGTACCCTCTGACACCTCTCTGCAACAATCTGCCCCGGCTGATACAATTCCGGTTCAGTCAGTTAAGACAGAAACGGCCACTCATGCAACCGTTCTGCCGGACACAACCCTCCCTGAGGTGATCAGACGTGACAACCTGCCTGCCCCTGCATTGAAAGATTCCGTGAGCCGTCCTGGTGTCGCTCCTTTTTTCCCGGGTGATGCGATAAGAGATTCTCTTGCCGCCGGAAAGCAGGTAAGGATAATGTTCTACGGTGATTCGCAGATTGAGGGTGACAGGATGACCTCTTTCCTTCGCAAACAGCTTAGAGAAAGTGGTGGCGGAACAGGCCCCGGGTTGATATCGCCTGTCATGCCGGTTATGTATACCCGCTCATACGTTGTCAAGTCATCGGCCAACTGGGTCAGATACACACTGCTTGATTACAGAAGCGGAGTGTTTCCGCACAACAGGCTCGGACCGATGCTCGCTGTCTGCCGTTTCAAGCCTCCGCAAGACACACTTAAAACACCTCTGTATGCCTCGGTTAAAATCACTCCTGTTCCCGGAGCCGACGAATCAGTTTCAAAATATGAGAATCTTCGGATATTTTACGGAAACAATCCTGATACGGTATTTGTAAGCGTAAGGTCAGGCAGCAAACTGCTTGATTTCGCAATGCTGGAGACAGGTGAGGGCCCTCTTGAATACAGCACACCGCTGCCCTCACTTTCAGATGTAACCATTGAGTTCACCGGACGCAGCTCTCCGGATATTTATGCCCTCAGTCTCGAAAGCAAAAACGGGGTGATTGTTGATAATATTCCTGTCAGAGGCAGTGCCGGACTCGAGTTTGTGATGACTGACCCGGAAGGTGTTGCAGGTTGTTTTTCGAAACTTCACCCTGACATGATATTTCATCAGTTCGGACTTAACGTTGTCAGAAATGTCAGGAGCGAGTACCATTATTATGAGGAGGGTCTTGCCAAGCAGGTAAACTGGCTCAGAAATGTTTCAGGCGGCGCTCCGGTGGTCCTTGTCAGCCTCACCGATATGGCCCTGAAATCAGAGGATACAATCATACCGTACAAGAACATCCCGGCCATCAGGGATGCCCAGAAAAGAGCAGCTGTGCGAAGCGGGGTGATTTTCTGGGATGCCTGGGAAGCCATGGGAGGCAGGGGCTCAATAGTCAGATGGTATAATCATATGCCTCCCCTGGCCGGAAAGGACCTCACCCATCTCTCCAATGCAGGGGCAGACACAATAGCATCAAAGATCTACTCGGATCTGCTGACAGCAAGGACCATGGCAGTAAGCAGACCTCCTGATACACTTCTGGCGGCATCTGACCCTGTAGTGCTTCCGGAACCTAAGACTGCAGAAGCTTCTGTTGACCGATACATGTGTTAACAGTTGAAGAAGCCGCAAGCTGAGCACCGGGGCTCTGTTCTGACATTCCTTAAATATAATCCGCAGAAGACTTTTATTTTTACAACTCCGGCGTTCTGGGTCTTCCTCCTGGTGGTAATGGCCGGTTTTGCCCTTATAAGGAAAAAAAGGGCGATGTGTTCACACCTGGCTCTTACTGGTCAGTCTCTATTTTTATTACAAGGCAGGAGGCCTCTTCTTTATCCTCCTGCTGTTCAGCTGCGTTTCAACCTACCTGACGGCAATTGTACACAAACAGGGCCAATGGAAGACCGATGAAGAGATTCTGGCTCATCCTGAATATTATTGTTTCGCTTGGATTGCTTTCTTATTTCAAATATGCAGGTTTCTTTACAGAAAGCATTAATTCCCTTCTTGGCACATCATTCAGGAGTTATGATTTCTTCTCGGCCTGGTCAAACAATGTATTCGGTACCAGTTTTGACGTATCTCAGATTATACTCCCTATTGGAATATCATTTTTCACTTTTCAGGCTTTAAGCTACAACATAGATGTTTACAGGGGCAAGATAGAGCCGGTCAGAAACTTTATCGACTATTCCTTCTATCATACCTTTTTCCCGCAGCTGGTTGCGGGCCCGATCGTAAGGGCATCCGAGTTCATCCCTCAGATGAAGGGAGACTACACCATCAGCCGTAATGAGTTCGGACACAGCCTGTTTCTTATCCTGCAGGGACTGATAAAGAAGGTGATCATTTCTGATTTCATAGCCGCTGGTTTGATTGACAGGGTTTTTGATACACCTGCGCTCTATTCAGGCTTCGAGAACCTTATGTCAGTTTACGGATACGGGCTTCAGATCTACTGCGATTTCTCAGGCTACACTGATATTGCAATCGGTGTCGCCATGCTGATGGGATTCAGGCTGCCACTGAACTTCAACTCTCCGTACAAGGCGTCTGACATCAGTGATTTCTGGAAACGGTGGCATATTACCCTCTCGAGGTGGCTGAAAGATTACCTTTATATACCACTCGGAGGAAACCGGCACGGACCGGTGCGCACGGGAATCAACCTTTTGCTGACGATGCTGATCGGAGGTCTGTGGCACGGTGCGGCAACAAGATTTGTGCTCTGGGGAGGATTGCACGGCATAGCCCTGGTGACAGACAAGATATGGAAATGGATCTTCAGGGGTGTAAAAGGGAAAAGCCGTATTGCACACCTGGCGGGCATTATCATAACCTTTAACTTCGTGAGCTTTGCCTGGATCTTTTTCCGTGCAGGGTCCTTGGAAGATGCCGGAGTGATGCTGACACAGATATTTTCTTCTTTCAGCCCGGGAAACTACAGGGTGGTACTTATGGCGTATCTGCCTGTCATGATACTTATTGCATCAGGTTATATACTCCATTTTCTCCCTGTCACCGTCAAGGAATCTTACAGGGGGCTCTTCATCAGGATGCCGATGGTGGTTAAGTTTCTCATCGCGATAGGAGTCGCCATTCTGCTTAATAAAGTGGGTACGGAAGTCCTTCAGCCTTTTATCTACTTCCGGTTCTGAACGGGTCCTGACCTTAAAATCCTGTGCCTGACAAATTGATCTTATTGGCTCAGGGATCTTATTGTCTCTTTGTCTCCGTCATTATCTCAGCCTCTGACATCGTGCCGGAAGAGGCGCGCACCATCACTTTCCCCGGGTTGGGACCTGCCCTGAGAAGTATTGTCGCAATGCCGGCTTCTGCCCTGACAGGATTGTCTCCTATCAGAGTGGCATTTCCTCTTACAGAAAATTTGACGGATGAGTCAGCAGTCATAACCGGATATCCCAGTGAATCAACCAGTGTGGCATAAACAAAGACGGCATCGGCACCGTCGGCCCGCAGAGGCTTGTTACTGAAGTCTACCGATAACCTCAGCGCTGCAGGAGGGCCCGGGGTGGTCACTGAGTGCATGCCGAACTCTGATCCTTTTTTTAATCCCACAGCCCTGATGGTGCCGGGTATATACTCATCAACAGTGAAAGTAAAAGGAGGATGCCTGAGGTTTGCAGCGCTTACATCGTTGTCGGGTCCCTGCACTGCCATAAGAGTGTCATTGCGGAAAAGCTGTACGGTGTCTGCATTGCTGTAGACCCTCAGGGTTTTTCCCGATGAGGGAAGGTTATAATATGCAATGAAGCAAACAGGTCCGTCATCAGACTGGCTTCGATAGAACCAGTATGAGAATTTCGGTATCCTGAAAATATCCATAACCCCGGATGATTCTATGTCTGCAGCATCACCACGGTTATAATCGAACATCAGCCAGTTGGCATCTCCGAAGCATGGCCCGAAGAGATTGTCATTATGGGCTT
Source organism: uncultured Bacteroidales bacterium (assembly GCA_963780735.1). Lineage (GTDB taxonomy): Bacteria > Bacteroidota > Bacteroidia > Bacteroidales > VadinHA17 > SR-FBR-E99. The sequence goes on along the minus strand of CAWADB010000006.1, from coordinate 342,181 downwards.
CCTGAAAATTATATGCCTGCTGCAGCAATCCTCTCTCGCCTGCAGACCGCAACTGCCTCGAATTTCGTGCAGCGGGTTCCAGATCACTGAATTCAGTCTGATTGAAGCCGGCATTCTGTGCATAATATTCCCAGTCGCCGTATTCACAGATGAGCAGCGGCTTATTCTTGCTGTAGTTTTTCCAGTAATCAGGTGCTTTGGCATGCTGCCGGGCAGGGATAAAGACATCACAGATTGTGTCCATCCAGCTGCAGGTGCAGTTATTGCCGAAAGGAAGCTCCTCCTTTACTGTCTTGTTCAACCTGGTCAGGAAACTGTACGGCATCATCGTCTCATTCAGGGATGATTCCCACATTACCACCGACGGATGGTTCCTGTCACGGCGGCACATAAGTCGCGTGTCACGCAGGGAGGCCTCGCAGAAGATGGAGTCTCCGATGAACTGCCAGCCCGGTATGGCATCCATAACCAGAAGGCCAAGCTCATCACAGGCATCAAGGAAGGCAGGGGCCGGGGGATAATGCGAACAGCGCACGAAATTAAAACCGGCCTCCCTGATCTTATAAACATCGCGGTAAGCTGCATTGTCTGAGAGCGCATAGCCAATGTACGGGTACTCCTGGTGCCGGTTGGTTCCGGTGATGCTGACACGGTTTCCGTTCAGCAACAGTCCGTTGTCCCTGGTGATCTCAACTGACCTTATACCAATGCGTATCTCATTGCAGTCTATGGCATTCTGGCCAGCCTGCAGTTCTGTCCTGAGGGTGTACAGAAAAGGCTGTTCATTTGACCAGAGGGCCGGCTGCATCACTCTTATCTCTGACAGCAGCCGTCTGCTCTGCCCGGGCTCCATCTCGATCTCTTCGGAGAGCGATGCAGATACCTGTGTTCCTGCGGCATCAAGAAGAGTATTTTTCAGGTAGAATGACCGTGGCGTCCTGTCATCATTCTGTACCAGAACTGAAACGATGACTGTGGCAGCATCCTTACTGACATCGCGGAAGCCTGTAATGACACCTCCTCCCAGGAGGGTGTCAGCTTCGGGAGCAGATGTAATATGCAGTTTGTCACTTACAAACAGGGACACATTGCGGTATATACCGCTGTAATAAAGAAAATCAAGCTCAGAAAGAGGTTTGCCCGGAGGAATTGAGGGATTATCCCTGTTATCAACCCTGAGAAGGATCTCATTCTCCCTGCCAAACCTGAGGTCATTGCTGAGATCGACATAGAATGGCACATAACCACCTGTGTGCCGGGCTATTTCGGCTCCGTTAAGATAGACGATGGCATCATTCATCACCCCGTCGAAAAGAAGGCCGGTATGATGACGGTGATCCCTGCGGGGTGCCCTGTAAATTTTCTTGTACCAGCTGATTCCTGTCCACTGCTGATTGGTGACGACAAGCGGTTCGATGAATGCCGTGTGCGGCAGCGTCACATCTTCCCATTTATGGTTGGGAATAATACCCGGAAGAATTTTATCAATATTGGCTGAGTCCTGCCTGATAAACATCCAGTGGTCATTGAATGATACCGGTAGTCCCGGAAGCCTCTGCCTGTCGCACCTCGTGGTGAGTGCTGCCATTATCACCAGGATGTACGCAAAGGCAATGTATATTTTCTTCATTATATTTCGTTAAAACCCGAGACAGGGTGTGCATAGGTAATTACATCCCTGCCGGCTATTTCTTCAGGACAAAGTATTATCAGCCTCTCGAGCACATTTCTGAACTCTCTTATATTCCCGGTCCATTTGATCTTCTGCATCTCGGCTATGGCATCAGGCCTGATCTTTTTCTTTACCATGCCGTACTCATTGCAGATAAGGGTATTGAAGTAGTCAGCGAGGAGGGGTATGTCATCACTTCGCTCATTAAGCGTAGGCACATGGATCAGAATGACACTCAGCCGGTGGTAAAGATCTTCCCTGAAAGTATTGCGGTCAATCTCGCTGCGAATATTCTTGTTGGTTGCGGCAATTACCCTTACATCGACGTTTATATCCTTGTCTGAACCCACCCGTGTGATCTTGCTCTCCTGAAGGGCCCTGAGAACCTTGGCCTGCGCGGCAAGGCTCATGTCTCCCACCTCATCAAGGAAGATTGTACCTCCGGTGGCCTGCTCAAATTTGCCTATGCGTTGCTTAATGGCTGATGTAAATGACCCTTTTTCATGGCCGAAAAGCTCACTTTCAATCAATTCTGAAGGGATAGCGGCACAGTTGACTTCAACGAAAGGTCCTCTGGCGCGATTGCTTTTCTCATGTATCTGGTGGGCAACAAGCTCCTTTCCCGTACCGTTGGCGCCCGTGATGAGCACTCGTGCCTCTGTTGGAGCCACCCTGTCTATCATCTCCTTGACCACCATGATGGGCGTTGAACTGCCAACAATCTCGAATTTCTTGCTGACCTGTTTCTTCAGGACTTTTGTCTGTGAGATAAGAGAGCCCCTTTCAAGAGCGTTACGGATGGTAATGAGAAGGCGGTTCAGGTCAAGCGGTTTTTCGAGGAAATCAAAGGCACCCTTCTTGATTGAATCAACAGCCGTGTCGATATTCCCGTGACCCGAAATCATTATGACAGGCACATCGGAAGTAATCTCAAGGAGCTTCTGCAAAACCTCTATGCCATCCATCTTGGCCATCTTGATGTCGCACAGTACGACATCAAACGCCTCCTGGGTGAACAGGTCTATTCCTGTAGCGCCATCTTCCGCAAGAAAGACTTCATATTTCTCATATTCAAGAACATCCTTCAGGGTGTTCCTGATTGATTTTTCGTCGTCAACGACTAATATCCTGGGCATTACAGATCTTTATTATCCTTTGTATGTCAGCCACTTCCACATTTCCTTATAGGATGTCTTCTTACCGTACATGAGTATTCCGGTACGGTATATCCTTGCAGCCATCCAAATGCAACCGAATATTGTAACCAGCATTATAGCCATCGATAGCGCGATCTCCCAGGCGTCAACACCAAAAGGAATCCTTGCCACCATGACAATAGGAGATGTAAGAGGTATCAATGAAAACCAGAATGACAGTGAGCTTTCGGGGTTCTGCATTGTTGCCATGGCCACGAACAGGGCAAAGATAATGGGGATGGTTACCGGCAGCATGAACTGTTGCGTCTCCGTCTCATTGTCCACTGCCGATCCGATGGCTGCGAACAGTGAGGCATACAGCAAGTAGCCTGTGATAAAATAGAATACGAAGCAGAAGGCGATAAGTCCCCATTGCTGGTTCAATGCGCTGGCGAAGATCGACTGAAACTTGGTCACCTGTGTTTCGACTGCATCGGCTGCATCAGCACTGCCCGCACCAGGTTCAGCCTGGGCAAAGCTCTGGGGGAGCTGTTGCATCTGCTCCATGGTACCTTCCGGCAGCAATTTCGACTGGGCTACGGCAACTATCGCCAGGGTCAGCATAATCCAGATTGCGAACTGTGTGAGACCTACAAGAGCGATACCGATAATCTTGCCAAGCATCAGCTGGATAGGCTTTACAGAAGATATGATCACCTCCACTATCCGGCTTGTCTTTTCTTCAATCACTCCGCGCATCACCTGTGCTCCGAACATAAAGACCAGCATATACATCATGAAACCGCTCAGATAAGCCAAACCCATTGCGATTCCTGTGCTGGTTGTCTTTACTTCGCCTGCCTCATCAATCTTTATGGTCTGTAAATCGACGCTCGCATTGATGCTTTTGAGTATTGCGTCCAGGTTTTCGATATTGTACGACTGAAGCTTTTTCTTCTCAAGTTCCTTCTTGAGGGAACCGGTGATGTGATCAAGAAGGCTTATCGGCGGCTGCTGCTTTGATATTAACTGTACGGCATTAGGTACGTCGACAAGCAGGTCTGAAATATATAATACGCCGTAATAGCCCTTCTCGCTGAAATTGTCTTTGATATCGTTCACGCTGGTATTCGGAAGGAATTCAAAATCCGCTTCCTTGGTATCCGGTATCACATCCTGGTACAGGTCGCTGTCCCCGACGACGGCAATCTTCTTAAAATCCTTGTCCTGGTTTGACATCATGAGGCCCGGAACGACAAATACCAGGGCTAAGAGAAACGGTGTCAGCAATGTCATTACGATAAATGACTTTTTGCGCACCCTGGTCGAATATTCTCTCTGAATTATTAATGATATTTTGTTCATGGCTCAGTTTTTTGCAGCTTCACTGTTTTTTGCTTCCACAACCCTGATAAAGATATCGTTCATTGACGGCAGAACCTGGTTGAATGAGATTACCGTGCCTGCAGTTGTCATTGACCTGATGATCTCATTTGTATCGCCTGTTCCGGCAGCTTTAATGCGGACAGCACTCCGGCCCTTTGCAAATGATGAGCTTAAAACGGAGAAATGTGCGTTGTCTGAAGGGGTCACCTCACCGGTAAAAACAATTTCGTATTCATTTGCCGACCAGTCGTGCCTGATCTTATCCACGTTGCCTTCAAGGATGGTTTTCGCCTTGTTGATGAGTGTTATGTTGTCGCACAGTTCTTCAACAGAGCCCATGTTATGAGTTGAAAAGATGATTGTTGCTCCCCGCTCACGCAAAAATAGGATCTCGTCCTTTATCTGTTTGACATTTATCGGGTCGAACCCGGTAAAAGGTTCATCGAAAATGAGGAGTTGCGGTTCATGCAACACAGTGGTTGCAAACTGCACCTTCTGCTGCATTCCTTTTGAAAGCTCCTCGACCTTCTTTCCCCACCAGTCGGTTATTTCAAGTTTCCTGAACCAGTATTTGAGACGCCGCATGGCCTCAGCCCTGGTAAGTCCTTTGAGCTGGGCAAGGTAGAGAGCCTGTTCGCCCACCTTCATTTTTTTATAGAGACCCCGCTCTTCCGGGAGATAACCGATCTTATGCACGTCGTCAGAATTTATAGGCCTGCCGTTAAGCAGCACTGTGCCGCTGTCGGGTGCGGTGATCTGGTTGATAATACGGATCAGGGTAGTCTTTCCGGCACCGTTGGGGCCGAGGAGTCCGTAGATACTCTGTTCCGGAACGCTTATGCTGACTTCATCCAGAGCTGTTGTGGTCGCAAAGCGTTTGGTCACATTATGTGCTTCAAACAATGGCATGGTTCTTTCCTTGATTAAACGTTAGTCCGGGAAGTTCAAAGATATAAAAAAAGGTCGATACGCACATTGCATCGCGCATCAACCCACTTATTCGTTTAGTGATGTTTCAGGAAAAGTAGTTCTTCACCCTGTCGAAGAAGCCTTTGTCATCAGCGTCCGGTTTTGGAACGAATGTCTCCGAGTTGCGGTACTGTTCCATTATTTTCTGTTCTTCCCTCGAAAGATTCTTCGGCACCCAGACATTGACATTCACCAGCAGATCACCCTTGCCGTAACCGTTGACGTCGGGCAGGCCCTTGCCTCTCAGGCGGAGTATCTTTCCACCCTGGGTTCCCGGGTCTATCTTGATCCTTACCTTTCCATCGAGCGTGGGCACTTCAACATTGGCGCCCAGGATAGCGTCCGGAATACTGATAAAAAGATTGTATATCAGATCATTGCCCTCACGGATCAGTTCATCGTGCGGCTCCTCGTCAATAAGCACAATCAGGTCACCGTTAATTCCCCCGCGGCGGGCGGCGTTACCCTTACCCGTTACTGAGAGCTGCATGCCGGGGGCAAGACCGGCGGGAATTGAAATTGGTATTACCTCTTCTGCCTGGGTTATCCCTTCGCCATAGCATTTATGACATTTTTTTGTAATGACCTTGCCCTCGCCGCCGCATACGTTGCACGCGGCTGTAGTCTGCATCTGTCCCAGTATGGTATTCATTACCCTGGTGGTATGACCGGTGCCCTTGCAGGCTGAGCAGGTGGCGACATCGCTGTCTGAGGCAGCTCCGCTGCCATTACAGGTGTTGCAGACAACATATTTGGTGACCCTGACCTTCTTTTCAGCTCCCCTGGCAAACTCTTCAAGAGTAAGCTTCACCTTCAGCCTCAGGTTCGTTCCCTTGTTAACGTTGCGTGAAGAACGCCCGCCACCTCTGCCACGTGAACCGAAGGCACCGCCAAAAGCATCACCGAAGATATCACCGAAGGAAGAGAAAATATCTTCCATGGTCATGCCTCCGTTAAAACCGCCACCCATGTTATTTCCCATGCCGGCATGTCCGAACTGGTCATACCTGGCCTTCTTTTCATCATTGCTGAGCACCTCGTAAGCCTCGGCAGCTTCCTTGAACTTCTCCTCAGCTTCCTTATTTCCGGGGTTCTTGTCAGGATGATATTTTAGGGCGTGTTTGCGGTAGGACTTTTTAATCTCATCCTTGGTAGCCCCTTTGCTGACACCCAGTACCTCGTAATAGTCTCTTTTCGACATTTTTCAGCTTAAACGCATTGTATTTATTCTCCGACGACCACTTTTGGAAAGCGAATCACCTTCCCGTTAAGGGTGTATCCTTTCCGTATCACCTCTGTTACCCTGCCTTTCAGTGATTCATCATCGACTGCTATGCTGGTTACTGCCTCATGAATGTCAGGATTGAACTGTTCGCGGATTGCTTCAACCTCGCTGACCCCATTCTGTTTCAGAAAGGCGGACAGTTTTGCATGAATCAGCTCCAGGCCTTGTCTGATGGACTCGCAGTTATCCGTGTCACGCATTGACGTAACAGCCCTGTCAAAATCGTCAACAACGGGAAGCAGGCTTATTATTACAGACTCTCCACCTGTTTTGGAGAGCTCGATCTTTTCACGGAGCGTTCTTTTCCTGTAGTTGTCAAACTCAGCTGAGAGACGGATGTACTTATCCTGCATTTCTGTCAGTTTCCTCGACAGATCTTCTACTGATGCTGACCCCTCAGAAGGCTTTGCTTCCTCACCGGTCACTGAGCCATCAGTGATTCCTTCTTCTGTATTTATTTGATTATCAATTGACTCGTTTGATGACAAGGGTTCATCAGGTCTCTCTTCGTGACTTTTCTTTTTTACCATGACAAAAATACTTTTCTAAAGGCGTTTTTAGCAAAATGCCGGCCACACTTACAAACATGACAAAGTGTCAACCTAAAGAGTATAGGCAACGGCCTCAATCTCCACCAGGGCGCCATGATGAAGCCCTGCAACGGTGATGATTGATCTGGCAGGCTGAATCGGGCCGAAGAAGTCGGCGTAAACCCTGTTGACTTCTTCCCAGTGTTTTACCTCGGTGGTATAGATTGTTGTCCTGGCTATTGTAGTGATGTCTCCGCCAGCAGCTTTGACAATGCTCAGGACATTATTAAGAGCCTGAAGTGTCTGATCGCTTATGTCCCCGGAAATCTGGTCGCCAGCCAGTGGAACGACCGGCAGCTGTCCTGAAACAAAAATTACGTTACCTGCGACGGCGCCCTGTGAGTAGTGGCCTGCCGGCAGTGGGGCATCATAGGTATTTATGCTGGTGATCTTCATGATACTCAGTTTTGTTTCTTCAATAACCTGTTTTATGTTTCTTTTTGCCCGGCTTGCCTGATCTTCCCTGGTATTTATCCTGCGGCCTGCCCTGGAAACGCCCCTGTGTCTTGCTCTTCGGCGGTGCCAGAATCTCCCTGATGTCAGGCATTTTGAAGTTTTCAGGGGCCTTAAGCCTTCCCCCTGAAATGGCAGACAGATCTCTTATGATCAGTTCGTCTGCAACCGTTGCCTTGTTCCACGTGATGTAATCCTTCTTCATCTGATTGAGAATAAGGACTGTGAGATATTCTTTCTCATCTCCGTCATCCATAGCCGAAGCTGCTTCGATGAGTGCCGGAACAATACGGCCGTAGTGCGCATATTTAATCTCGCCGTTATGATACGGAACCGTGTTGGGTTTGGCATCGAGCTTTGTTCTGTCAGGACCTGGGTAAGGCGAATCGACGTCAAGGTCAAAATCAGCAATTATCATAAGATGATCCCAGAGCTTGTGCTTGTAGTCGGTCACTTCGCGCAGGTTGGGATTGAGGTTGCTCATTATCTGAATAATGCTTCTGGCAGCCCTGTTCCTCTCCTCCGGATCTTTAATGGTTTTAATATGCTCTATCATTTTGAGGACATTCCTCCCGTATTCCGGCAGGGACATCTTTTTTCTCTGTGTATTGTAATCGAAACTCATCCGTTGAAATTTTTGGCAAAGCTAATAAATATTTGTGTCTCAGAGGCCGAGAAACTGTATGGCAACACCTGAAACAAGTATTGTGGCACCTGCAATGACGTTTACATATCGCTCGAGGGGCTTGAGATTTATATGGCTCAACCCGAGCCTGAAAGCAAGTACGACCGACATCATAGTGGCAATTGTTACCACTGAGAAGAGCAGGGATACTATTACAACACCACTGATATTGTTCTCAGCGGCAGGGTACATCACTATCGGTATGAGTGGCTCACAGGGTCCCAGGATGAAAATAAGGAAAAGAACCCATGGGGTAAGATTTTTTTTGTCTTCCAGATGGATATGAGAGTGTCCGCTGAAATGACCGTGCTCATGTTCATGATCAGTACCGTCAGTGTGATGGTGGCCATGAACATGCTTCTTTTTGCGGTAAAGTGACCGGAGGCTGATAAGCATATAGACAAGACCGAAAGCAATCAGAAGCCAGGCCGCAATATTACCCCTGAATGATTCAAAAAACTCCAGTTTTGATAGTGAAATACCTGCTGCTATGCCTATAAATCCGAGGAGGACAGAACTGAGGACATGCCCTATCCCGCAAAGAAAGGTTATAAACATTGTCTTGCGAATAGTCCACTTGCGTGCCTCTCCCATGACAATGAACGGGAGATAATGATCAGGCCCGACCAGTGTGTGAATGAACCCGATTGTGACGGCCGTACCTGCGAGGAGTATTGTCGATCCTTCCATTATTTCCCTGATCTTTTACAAATATATCAATTCTGTGAGATCCTTTACTTTTCCTGCGTTTCCCACATGTCCAGTGCACTGATGACCTCGCCGAAGCCGGTGTTCGAGGTACTGAGCAGCCGGCGTGCTCCGGTGACAAAGTCCATCATGGCATTGTAGTCAGACGATGACTGGAAGAATTCAGGATGGTTCTCAAATTTGGAGCATGGCAGGATGCAGAATTTGCGTTTCCCGTTTTCTGTCGGGGTGTAAACCCATGTAAGGATATATCCTGCTTCAGTTATAAAGGCCCGGTCACCTCTTTTCGTCAACTCAAGACAGATCATGGCACCTCCGTCTCTTCTCTGCTGTCGCTGGTTTGATACGAAATTGCCCATTGACCAGACCACAGGTTCCGTCAATTTCGTGGAATCAACAAATGCTGTCATCGGCTGTATCACATGAGGATGCGATCCGATGATGATATCAGCGCCGCTTCTGAATATGGCAGCCGCCAGCAGCTTTTGTTCAGCTGAGGGGAGGGTGTCATATTCCGTTCCCCAATGAACGCTCACTATGACCAGGTCGGCTCCCTTTTCAGCAGAAGCCTTTATATCATTTCCAATTCGTATTGTGTCTATATAAGATACAACGGCAGGTGGAGGCACCACTATTCCGTTGGTACCGTAAGTATAACTGAGCAATGCCAGGTTGATGCCTTTTGCAGTAATCATCAGGGGCGATAGCGAATCTCTTGCTTCGCTGTTTATCCACGTACCTGTATGCTTAATATTGAGACTGTCAAGTACCCTGATGGTACGGGCTATTCCTTTTGGTCCGCGGTCTGCAGCGTGATTGTTCGCCGTGGTCAGTATGTCAAACCCGGCATTACAGCATGCCAGTGCCAAAGCATCGGGTGAGCTGAAGGTAGGGTACCCCTTAAAAGGTTTTCCGCCAAGGGTGACTTCAAGGTTGCCAATGGCAATATCAGCTGCGCTTAAAAGCGGTGAGACATATCTGAAAACACTGTCGTAGGAGTAAGTCCCGGTGGAATCATTATATGCCGATGAGATCTGTGGTTCATGGCCCATGATGTCTCCGGTGAACATGACCGTGAGCACGCTGTCAGCCTCCTGACCGGCGGATACAATAATTGGTACGCTATCAGCCTCCTGACCGGCGGACACAATAACTGATACGCTGTCAGCTTCCTGACCGGCCGAAAGCCGGGGCAGGAGAAGGGTAACTAAAAACAGGCAGACCTTGAGAAATCTCATGTGCAGTTGTTCATGGAGTATCTGTCTCAAAAATAATCATAACTTAGGAACTTCGAAAAAAGTTGACTTTATCATGGAATTCACTAACTCAGAATTAGTTACATACCTATTGCTGCCGCTCTTCATCTTTGTGGCCCGCATTATGGATGTCTCCCTCGGCACGCTGAGGATCATTTTTGTCACCAAGGGCATGAAGAGAGTAGCCCCGTTTGTCGGTTTCTTTGAGGTTCTTATCTGGCTGCTGGCGATAAGCCGTATAATGCAGGACCTTGATAACTGGGTATGCTATGTTGCATATGCCGCAGGGTTTGCGACGGGCAATTTTGTCGGGATGCTGCTTGAGGAAAGGCTCGCAATAGGCCATGAAATGATAAGGGTTATCACCCGCAAGGATGCGACCAACCTGATCGCTGAACTTAGCGACAGGGGCTATGGTTTCACAACCGTCAAAGCGCAGGGAATAGAGGGAGAAGTCGCTGTCATCTATATCATTGCCCGGAGAAGCATGATTAAGGAAGTGCTTGATCTTATCAATCTCTATAATCCCCGTGCACTGTACACCGTGGAAGCCATAAAATATGTCAACAAGAAGATCTTCCATAAATCAGAAGAAGAGCGTCAGCGCTGGTGGATGATGAGCCACCTGAAGAGGTAAGGGCTTCAGATAATTCTGAAAGTATCACCAGTTCGACGGAACCGTTTCACTCTATATGGTAAAGAGCGAAAGTGCTGATGTTAGGTCTTGCCCGTGAGGAAATTATCGTGAGCCTTATCTCGTCGGCCTTAACATCTGGGAAACGGAGCAGCCGCTTGTACCCTATGGTGGAACCCGTAGCCACAGTATCCCACTGCTGGTCCAGCCGTGCTTCAACAACAAACTTCTCCACCCTTTGTCCCTTGCTGATATCTTCCTGCAACATTGCCACGTTGAAATTAACTGCTATCGCGGGAATGAAGGACGCAACCCTCTTGTGATTGGGGGTCCATGATGTGGTGCTGTCACCGTCTATAGCCCTTGCTGCTCCTTTCCCGTACGGACGGGCACCGTTAAGAAGGTCAGTGTCATAGAGATCATCAAGCCGTGCTCTGAACCCCATCAGGCTATTAATATCATTATCTGTTATAAGTCCGCGGTTGTCGGGCGGGACATTCAGAAGCAGAACGGCATTACGGCCCACAGAGCTGAAATAGATATCGAGCAGCTTATCAGGATCTTTTACGAGGCTGTCTTCTGCTGCATGCCAGAACCATCCCGGTCGAATTGAAACATCGACCTCAGCCGGGTACCAGAAGACCTTTCCGGCTTTTTGAAGAAGAGCGCTGTTGCCGAGGTCCAGCGAGGAAGGGTTCAGTCCCAGCGCTTCATTAATTGCCCGGCTCTCCGGTGTGCCGCCCGGGGCCAGCGCCGTTACGCTCCACTCAGTCTCGCGGCCGTAGCCTGTCTCCGTACCTACCCATCTCACATCTTCTCCCATGATGGCAGTAACGGCGTCGGGTTGCAGTTTCCTGATGAGATCATAGCAGGACTGCCAGTCATATACCTGCCTCCTGCCCCGGCGATCCACCCCCTGGGCACCGTCAAACCATACCTCATCAACCTTGCCATACCAGGTAAGCAGCTCAGTCAGCTGCTCCAGGTAGAATTTATTGTACGCCGGCGAATCTCCGTAACACTCCGCATTACGGTCCCACGGAGAGAGGTAAATCCCGAATTTCATATTGTACTTTTCGCAAGCATCCCTGAGCTCCCGTATCACATCGCCCTTGCCTCCCTTCCATGGACTTGAGGCTACTGAGTGGCTGGTCGTTTTTGTCGGCCAGAGACAAAAGCCGTCGTGATGTTTCGCCGTTATGATGACCATCTTCATCCCTGCTTCACTGAGTACCCTGACCCACTGTTCCGCATCAAGAGCGTCAGGATTGAACAGTTCCGGAGATTCATCACCGTTGCCCCATTCCTTGTCCGTGAAGGTATTTATGCTGAAGTGGATGAACGCCGTCATCTCAAGCTGCTGCCAGGCAAGCTGACGTGGGTGGGGTATGACACGCGCAGCCATAGCCTCCTTGACACCGTGGGGCGGATTGGCAGGAAATTCCACCTCCCCTGTATAAAACTTGTCGTAATCGTTATCTGCACAAGAGAGGAGCAAAAGAAAAAAGAATGATATTATTATCAGTCTTTTCATCTGTGACTACCATTTGCTGATCTTATATATCTGGCGTTCCTGAAACGCAGCGCTGACCAGTCATCATCAACAGACACCTGGCTGACAGGTCTCATACCGGTCTCCAAAACAGCTTCCCATCCGTGGTCACGGTTAATATCGCTGGTATATTTTCTGGATGTTCCCTTTGGATAAACCATCCAGAGTTTGCCGTCATCAGCAAGGTTGTGAATGCCTGCCGGACCAAGCCTTTTTACCTCATTCGCATCAGGAGTGAAAATAATCATGAAGTCATACAGGAAACGTGCATTGATCTCTGTGTCTATCTGAACTCCGGGTAAGGTCTTGTCCAGCTTCCTGATAAAATCTTTCGGTGCGTTCAGTACAGCTATGCGGTCCTGATCACCATACTTGAGTTTTTTTAGGATTTCCTCCATATTCATGAATCTGCATTCCACACAAATATACTAATAAGTGGTCAGGAAGATTGACATGAACTTTTTACTGACTTATTCGTATCTGTAGTATATTTGTCCTGTCGAATTACGGGGTGCCTGGTATACAGGCTGAGATCATACCCTTACAACCTGATCCGGATAATGCCGGCGTAGGGAACGAGAGTAATCATTTCCAGCCTGTTGACACACCCTCGCTTCTGACAGTCAGTCAGTCATTTTTAAGTTATTATGGTGAGGAAGTTTTCGTTAATATTATCTGTATTGATGCTTCTCTGTTCTGCAGCTCAGGGGCAGACCAGCCGTGGCGTAATCAGTGGCACTGTCACTGACAGCTATGGTGCGCCTCTTGCAGGTGCATCAGTGGTCATTGACAGCCTTAAAGCCGGTGTGGCAACCGGCAACGACGGGAACTATGCCCTTCGGGGAATGAATTATGGCAGGTTTGCTCTCCGGATCAGCTACACAGGCTTCGAGCCCTTTGATACTGTAGTCAATGTGAGCGGGAATACAATCGTTGATGCTTCGTTGAAGGAAGCCCTGTTTGTGACCGACGATGTGATCGTAAGAGGAAGCCGTGCCGGCAGCCGTACACCAATGGCTCACAGCACCGTTCTGGCTGCAGAGATGCGATCGCGCGATCTGACAAGGGATATGCCGTATCTTCTCGCTCTTACCCCGTCAGTGGTGGAGACATCTGATGCAGGCAACGGTGTCGGATATACCTCGCTGCGTATACGGGGCAGTGATGCCAGCAGGATAAATATCACACTCGACGGGATACCTCTCAATGATGCCGAATCACAGCAGGTTTTCTGGGTCGACCTGCCTGACCTGGCTTCCTCGACAGGCAGCATACAGATACAGCGCGGGGTTGGTACATCGACAAACGGGGCCGGCGCCTTCGGGGCATCAGTGAATATAAGCTCCATGACACCTCCGGATGACCCGGGAGCCGAAGCAGCGCTCTCTTTCGGATCATTTAACACAGTCAGGGCTTCGGCAAAAGCATGGACAGGCATCCTGGGCGACAGGTTCAATATGATGGTCAGGGCATCTCTCATTGGCAGTGACGGGTATGTTGATCACAGCGCATCCGATATCCGATCGGCAATGGTGACAGGCATCTGGTCCGCTCCTGCAAACAGGCTGAGATTTAATTTCCTGACCGGCAGTGAAAAAACAGGGATAAGCTGGTGGGGTGTGCCGGCAGAGGTGCTTCCGGAGAACAGGCGTTATAATCCTGCAGGTGAGTACACTGACGCTAACGGTGTCCTGCGCTACTATGAAAATGAGACTGACAATTACACCCAGAACCACTACAACCTTTTCTACACTCATCTCTTTTCCGGACAGGTCAGCCTGAATACCGGCCTGCACCTGACGGCCGGATCGGGATACTATGAGGAGCAGGAGAGCGACCGCGACCCATCTGAATACGGGCTGTACGGACTGACTGACGACGGAATGGAGGTGATTGAGACTGACCTGGTGCAGCGCAAGTGGCTTGAAAACTATTTCTACGGTGCGGTATGGTCACTTGTAAAGGCGGGCAGTGTCGCTGAGTGGACCTTTGGCGGTGCACTGAACAGGTACGACGGCGATCACTTCGGTAGGTTAATATGGATGGAGCACCCGGGAAATATCACTCCTGATTATGAATGGTACAGGAACAACGGCAAGAAGGATGAGTTCAGCATCTACGGGAAGGTCAACGCGAAAGTCACCGGCAGTCTGAACGCTTTCCTTGATCTTCAATACAGACACATCAGTTATCATTTTGATCGGACCTGACAGCGACATGAAAGACCTCACGGCGGATCATCAGTACCGGTTCTTCAATCCCAAAGACAGGACTGTTCTGGAGTAACGGCAGCAGGGAGCGATGCTTTTGTTTCGGTATCCGTGGCTCACCGTGAACCCACGCGGTCTGACTTCAAGGAGGCTGCAGGTGACCCTGATGCCACACCCGGACAGGAGCGCCTGACGGATTTTGAGGGCAGGGTACACCTTCAGAAACGCTTCACTTGCCCTGGGACTCAATCTCTACTATATGCTGTACCGCGATCAGCTTGTCCCCACCGGAAAGATAAGCAACACCGGGTACCCCATAATGACAAACGTGCCGGAAAGTTACCGGACAGGTGTTGAATTTTCGGGAAGCTACAGGCCATCGCCTCTGGCTGCGTTCAGGATGAACCTGACGCTCAGCCGGAGCAGGATAACCGACTTCACGAATTACTATTTCAACTATGATACATCCGACTGGAGCGAAGAATATACATCGAGCCAATCTCGGTACGGTGGATATAGCCTATTCACCTCGCATAACAGGGTCAGCGGAGGTGGAGGTCAATCCAATGAAAAACCTTTCCCTGAATCTGACAGGAAAGTATGTCGGCAAACAGTACTTTGACAATACAATGAGTGAAAACAGGATCATCAACCCGTATTTTGTCAGCAGCATTTCTGCAGGCTATAAGATTCATTTAAAAGGATCTGATGAGCTTATGTTCCGGTTTATTATAAACAACCTGTTCAATGCCGTCTATGAAAATAATGCCTACGGCGGGATGTGGACCGAAGACGGTACCGAAAAGACCTGGGCCTACTTTTTTCCACAGGCAGGCATAAATTACACTGCCGGTATCACATTATCATTTTGATGATTATGATAACATGGCTGTCTGAAAATATCATCGAGGTCTTTGGAGCTGTCACCGGAATAGCTTATGTCATTCTCGAGATCAGACGCAACATTTTGTTATGGCCACTGGGCATACTCACCTCTGCAGTTTACATTTACGTTTTTGGCAGAAACGGTTTCTATGCAGGTATGGTTCTGCAGGGATACTATGTTGTAATCAGCATTTACGGTTGGTACAAATGGCAAGGGGCACAGGATTCACGATCAGAAGTGAAAAGCGATGTCAGTAAGATTGATGGTAAAACAGCTCTGATCTGTCTGTTAACAGCCATAGCATTGTGGGCTTTGCTGTGGTTTTCACTGGACAGGTGGACTGATTCTCCGGTGCCGCTGTGGGACGGACTGATCACTTCCCTCTCTGTGGTGGCCACATGGATGCTGACGAAAAAGATCATTGAACAATGGTATGTATGGATCCTGGCAAACGCAATCGCCGTTATTGTATATCTTGTAATGGATATGTACCCGACCGCAGTGCTGTTTGCAGTTTATACGGCAATGGCTGTAATCGGACTGAGAGCATGGAGCAGGGAGCAATTAAGAATTAAAACTTAAGAATTAAGAATTTTTACAGACCTTAAGACTTTAGACTTTAAGACTTCAGACTTAAAATGAAAATTGTAATCCTGGCAAACGGACAGTACCCGTCGCATTCGGTGCCGGTCAGATACCTTGAAGAGGCTGACCTGATAGTCTGTTGCGACGGAGCAGCGGAGAAGCTTGTATCTCACGGCCTTGAGCCGGGTATCATCACCGGAGACCTTGATTCAGTCTCCCCGAAGCTGAAAAGAAAATATAAGAGCATACTGGTGGCTGATGCTGATCAGGAGACCAATGACCTTACCAAGGCTGTCAGGTGGTGCGTGTCGCAGGGAATTAAGGAGGTTGCAATCCTTGGCGCCACCGGCTTGCGCGAAGACCATACACTTGGAAATATCTCCCTTCTGGCCGACTACAATTGCGATATAAAAGCCACAATGTTTACTGACACCGGGTCTTTCCGGGTTTTTGACCGCACTGTTACAATTGATTCATTCCCGGGTCAGCAGGTGTCCCTCTTCAGCCTCAATCCAAACATGGAAGTCACCTCGAAAGGGCTGCGTTACCCACTCCAAAACCTTAAACTCACAAGCTGGTGGCGCGGCACCCTGAACGAAGCAACAGGCGATAACTTTACACTTGTTTTCGAAGGAGGCAGCCTCATAGTATTCATGGAATACCCTGAGTAGAACAAGCACAAAAATGAATAATAATTCTAATTTCGTATGTTAGTTTGTTCTGTTGTTCCTTTGTTCAATTAAAATGACCAACCTATGAAAAACTCCCTCCCTCTGGCACTATTTTCCTTAACGGTTCTGCTCACAATGGGATCATGCAGAAATGAAACCCGGAAAACCACCTCCGGAGCCGGGCTGTTCCGGTTTGAAGAGTATACTATTGACCAGCTTCAGCAGGGCTATCGCAACGGCGACTTTACGGTTACAGAGGTTGTACAGGCTTACCTTGACCGCATAGAAGCTGTCGATGACAGCGGACCGATGCTCAACGCTGTTATCCAGGTCAATCCTGATGCACTAACAATAGCCGCTGAACTTGACCGGGAGATGAAGGAGGGCAAATTGCGCGGTCCGATGCACGGCGTGCCTGTCCTGCTGAAAGACAATATTGACACGCATGACAGCATGGAGACGACAGCAGGGTCAAGAGCGCTGCGCGGATCACACCCGCCGAAAGACAGTTTTGTGGCACAGAAGCTGCGAGAGGCAGGCGCTGTCATCATAGGCAAGGCCAACCTGAGCGAGTGGGCCAACTTCCGCGGTAACCTGTCGTCAAGCGGCTGGAGCGGCGTGGGAGGCCAGACAAAAAACCCATATATCCTTGACCGTAACCCGTGCGGATCGAGCTCAGGCTCTGCCGTAGCCGTATCGGCCAACCTCTGCATGACAGCTGTGGGTACCGAGACCAACGGCTCCATAGTGTGTCCTGCAACAGCCAACGGTATTGTCGGGATTAAACCCACCGTGGGCCTCCTCAGCCGCAGCGGCATAGTGCCCATCTCATTCACCCAGGACACACCCGGACCCATGGCACGTACAGTGCGTGACGCAGCAATAATGCTGGGTACGATGACAGGCATTGACCCTGCCGACAGCAAAACGGCAGCCTCAGAGGGAAGGATGCTGCTTGATTATACACCTTTCCTTAAGGAAGACGGGCTGCAGGGGAAAAGGATAGGATGGTACACCTCAGGCAGAGGCCAGAACTATAAGGTCGATACCCTGATGCAGAAAGCCGTTGACTATATAAGGAGCAGGGGAGCCGAAGTAATAGAGGTGGAAGATATTTACAGCAGGGAAGTGGAGTCACTCTCCTTCCAGGTACTCCTCTGGGAATTCAGGGACGGGCTTAACAAATACTTTGCTTCACTGGGTGATTCAGCCCCGGTAAAAAATGTTGAGGAGCTGATTGAATTTAATAAGGGAGATGAAACAGAGCTCAGGTATTACGACCAGCAACTGCTTCTCGAAGCACAAAAGAAGGGCAGCGTTGAATCCAGGGAATTCCAGGATATTCTTTCAAAAATGAACCGCCTGGTGCGCGAGGAGGGTATCGATAAGGTGATGACTGAGAACAAACTTGATGCCTTCATGGCTCCGACCGGATCACCGGCGTGGAAGACAGACCTGATCAACGGTGATGCATTCGTTCTCAGCAGCTCGTCGCCGGCTGCCATAGCAGGCTACCCCAACATTTCAGTACCGATGGGATTGGTCGACGGGTTACCGGTGGGGATCTCCTTCTTCGGGAGAGCATGGAGCGAACCGTTGCTGCTGGAGATTGCCTATGCCTATGAGACAGGCACAAAGTACCGCACAGCACCGATGTTCAGGAAGGAGTAACGTCCGGAGGTGTTCGGTTGACTCCTGTAAGATAACTGTGAACCTCGATCTGGGAACGCAAAGGCTTCTTTGACGATTTTACAAGTTTGTTAGACTGCGTCTCGTCGAAGACCCTCGCCTTTACGTTGTCATTCCACTGAATCTCAAACACATCCTTGATCTCCTTCTTAATGCCCGGGTCAAAGACAGGGCATGTCACCTCTATCCTGCGGTCAAGGTTTCTGGGCATGATATCAGCAGAAGTGATATATACAAGCTCGTCGCCGCCGTTGCAGAAGATCATGAACCTTGAATGCTCCAGGAACCTGTCTACTATTCCGATGGCCTTAATATTCGCACTGAAATCCTTCATCTCCGGGATAAGCGATAGCATTCCCCTGACGATAAGTCTGATCTTAACACCCGCCTTGCCTGCTTTATAGAGCCTTCCTATGATCTCCTCATCGGTAAGGTTGTTTATCTTGATGGAGATATACGCTTCCTTCCCTGCCTTAGCCTTCTTCGTCTCATTTTCAATGAGCATCAGCAGTTTGTTGCGAAGACCGAAAGGCGACACCAGCAGGTGATAGAACTTGTCTTTACGGTAATTGGCGATGAAGAAATTAAAAGCCTTCAGAACCTCGTTGGTGATCTTTTTATCAGAGGTAAGGAGCATATGGTCGGTATATACCCTGGCAGTGTCCTCGTTGAAGTTGCCGGTACCCACCGCCGCAAATCTCTGTATGACATCGTTCTTGACACGTGTTATAAGACACAGCTTTGAATGTACTTTCAGTCCGGGCACACCGTAGATCACCTTCACGCCTTCATCAAGAAGCTTATTGCCCCACAGGATATTAGCCTCCTCATCGAAGCGGGCCTGCAGCTCAACAACCGTCGTTACATCCTTGCCGTTTCGGGCAGCGTTCATCAGGGCGTTGATCACGCTGGAGTTTCTTGCCAGCCTGTAAAGAGTGATATGTATCGATGTTACATTGGGATCAATGGAGGCTTCCCTCAGCAGGTCGATGAAATGATCAAACGGGTTATATGGGAAATAAAGAAGGATATCCTTTTTCTTAATAACCGACAGGATACTCCTGCCACGCTGTATGTCACGATGGAAAATCGGAGGCAGCTTTTTGTAGTACAAATCTTCATCGAGACGGATGAAGTGCATAAAGTCCTTGAAATTATGATACCTCTCTCCGGGTATCATAACATCGGCAGGACCAAGGTTTAGTTTCTTTGTCAGAATCTTCAGGAAGCCCTCCGGAATATTCCTGTCATAAACGAATCTCACCGGGGTTCCCTTCTTGCGCTGCTGGAGGCTCTTGGAGAGCTTGTCTATGTAGCTTTCGGAGATATCATCAGCGATATCGAGCTCGGCGTCTTTTGTCAGCTTGATTGTGTAGGCCTGCAGGTCATCGAACGGGAAGATGAAGAAGAGCTCTTTCATCCCGAACCTTATGACATCGTCAAGGAAGATGATATATTTTCCGTCCGTCTGTCTCTGGAAGCATAATAAATCTTGGAAGGATATCCGTTGGAATCTCAAGGAGTGAATACCATTTTTTATCCGTCGCGGAGTTCTTGAGGAGAATGGCAAAATAAATTGCATCATCAGTGAGGTTCGGCAGCTTCGCATCCTTGATAAGCATCAAGGGCATCAGCCTGTGTCTGACCTCTTTGTGAAAGTAATTGCGGACAAACTCAGCCTGTACGGTATCAAGCTGCTGCTCATTGATGAAATGAATATTGAGTTTCTTCAGTTCTTTAAGCAGGTCGAGGTAGATCTTTTCAAACCTCACATTCTGGGCAAGCACTATCTTCTGAACACTTTTGAGTGTCTCCTTGGGGTTGTAGCCCAGAATATTCTTTGACTTACTGACGAACAGTGACAGTCTCTTGAGAGTGGCTACCCTGACCCTGAAGTATTCGTCGAGGTTATTGGAATATATTCCGAGGAAGTTAAATCTCTCCATCAGTGGAACTTCCTTGTTCTCGGCTTCCTGCAGAACCCTCTCGTTAAAAGAGAGCCAGCTTACCTCTTTGGGGATATATGCCTTACTCATAAATGAGCTTTTGGTGTAAGAAAATATGCGGTCTTCCCGCTCGCCTTCCTGAGAGATGACCATTTGTCAGCATCAAAGGTCAGGCACAGTACTCCTGACTTTGGCAATACCTCAGTCTCATCCGCGGCGAAGAAGGCAGCCATTTCCGAAATCAGGAAATTATGTCCGAAGAGAGTGATGGTATCATTATCCTCGCTCCGTGAGCTGAAGAAAGAAATATATGCACCTGGCTCAAGATCGAAGTAAAGATCGGAAGATATCTTCATTGTATCAGGACTTAACCCGAACTCCCTTGCAAATATTATGGCTGTCTCTATCGCCCTGAACGCAGGGCTGGTGATCATCAGTCCGAGGTCTTTCTCGTGTGACCTGAGAAGCTGAGCCATGAGCTTCGACTGACTCTTGCCTCTGATGGTAAGTGATCTTTCAAAATCAGAAATATCAGCTACCTGGTCTTCTGCCTTGCCATGCCTTATAAAGATCAGCTTCTTCATTTTTGTCTGTCTGTCCCTGACTGGTTTCATCCTTTACTCTTCAGAGCTTCATATTCCGAAGCATGTTCCCATTTCCCTTGCCTGTTTGACCATGGGGTCATCAGTTTCA
Source organism: uncultured Bacteroidales bacterium (assembly GCA_963780735.1). GTDB lineage: Bacteria > Bacteroidota > Bacteroidia > Bacteroidales > VadinHA17 > SR-FBR-E99. The sequence continues at coordinate 321,175 of CAWADB010000006.1, read as the reverse complement.
ACAAGCTTGGTTTTGCCGGCCACATCGGAAAGCTTAACCGAGGTAATTTCGCCGTTTCTGTGTGCAACCATTTTTCCGAAGTTGCTGCCTGCGATCAGGTTTGCTGCTGCTGCACCGAACCTTGATGCCAGCACCCTGTCCATTGGCGAGGGTGATCCGCCCCGCTGAACGTATCCAAGCACTGTTTCCCTTGTCTCCAGGCCGGTGACCTCTTCTATCCGTTTTGCCAGGTATCTCCCTGCTGAGACCTCATCTTCGGGAATACGAATTCCTTCTGCTGCAACAACGATTGAATAAGGTTTGTTGTTATCAGCACGCTTTTTCAGATACTTCATTATAACATCCTCATCATGAGGTATCTCTGGTATCAGAATGACATCGCCGCCACCTGCCATCCCGGAATAGAGTGCAAGCCAGCCTGCATTGTGTCCCATTACCTCGATCACCATTATCCTTTTGTGTGAGTTGGCGGTTGAATGAAGCCTGTCAACAGCCTCGGTTGCAATATTGACAGCGGAATCAAATCCGAATGTCATATCCGTTCCCCAGACATCATTGTCAATGGTCTTTGGTATGCCCACCACGTTCAGACCCTCTTCCGAGAGCATGAAAGCATTCTTCATCGTACCGTTGCCGCCGATGCATACCAGGCAGTCGAGTTCAAGCTGCTCATAATGTTCTTTTATAAGCAGCGGTTTTGCATTCTCATTCTTCTTTTTGCCATCAGCCTTGAAAGGTTTTTCGCGGGAGGTTCCGAGAATGGTGCCACCAAGAGTAAGAATGCCTGACAAGTGACTCTCTGTCAGCTCGACATAATCTTTGGTTATCAGGCCTGTAAAACCGTCACTGATCCCGATGACTTTCATGCCGTATTTGACAATGGCAGTCTTGCCGACGCCCCTTATGGCGGCATTGATCCCGGGGCAGTCGCCGCCGGCAGTTAAAATGCCAATTCTCCTGGGTACTGTGTTCTTGCTCATGTTTTTAAAAAATTGAGGCTGTTTAATTATGATCAAATGTACTAAAAACCGCAATATAACTACAAACCGTTGTTGCCGAATTACTTAAAGCTGATCAAAACACGTGTTTTGGATCAGAACGGGTGAATTGCCGCAATTGTGTAACTTTATCAGCCGCTTATATTCTTTTTAATGACGGAAAAAGAAACAAAACAGTTCAGGGAGTTAAAGCCTGCCCTGACAGGTTACATCAGAGACTCGCTTGTGTTGCTCAGGCAGCTGCCTGTCCCTGACGATGCTGCCATCCATGATATAAGGGTATTGATGAAGAGACAGCGCGCTACAATAAAGCTTGTGAAACCACTGCTTGATGAAAAATCATACCGGAGAGAATATCTTGCCGGAAGGGAGGTTGGACGTATTCTGTGTTCATGGCGTGAAATGTCAGTACTGTACAAAACTGCAAAGGCGCTTAAAAAGGAAAACCCAAAGCTCTTCATTAAACTGTGGGATAATGAAAAGATACAGAACCTGCTCCGGAAGCCATACTCTACCTGGACGAATGCAGGAGAACAGAGTAAATCGGTAAAAGTGATAAGGGCACAACTGAATAAAGCTCAATACAGGGTGCGGTTTCTGAACCTGAAAGAACCGGATATATCATTGCTTCTGGAAGAGCTCGGGCGTAACTACCTCATCGCCGCAAAAGCTTATCTTGACTGTAGGAACGATCCCCGGCAACGACTGCTGCATGAGTTCAGGAAGAAATCCAAGACTCTTATGTACCAGCTTTACTACTTCCGCCATTTAAGCCAGCCCGCAATTAAGTCGCTCGAGAAAAAGCTCGACTACCTCACGCAGAATCTCGGCAAGTATAATGACCTGGCACAGATTACAGGCATGATCGGCTATAAGTACGGAAATCCCGGTAACAGTCCTGTGTTGGATGAACTGGCTGTGGTTATCAGGGATAAGCAGGACAAATATCTTTCAAAGGTGTGGCCTACGGCGTACCGGATCTTTGCTCCCGGGAAATTTCCGGGAGATCTCCCGGGTTTGACTGTTCAGAAGAGCTTAGTCTGATACTCCGTTGTTGATTGTCTGTACGAGGGTCATCAGCTGCATCCTGTTTCTGACGTTTGTCTTTGAATAGATGCGCGATGTATGATCCTTTACAGTCTGGAGGCTGATGAAGAGCTTGTCGGCTATTTCCTGGTTACTTAGGCCGTTACAGATCTCCCTGATGATGTCAGCCTCTCTCGGTGAGATCTCGTGCCTGATGCATAAATCCTCGATTCCTCTGAGTGGTTTCAGCTCCTCAGGAAGCTGATATGCCTGCAGTTCAGCGTTATATACAAGATATACAGGCAGAAGGGCCGTTACGGCAAAGAGCAGGAAGGCAAATACGAGCGCCATCCATACCGAATGCGGCAGCAGAAGCAGTACAGCTGACTGCGAGAGCGCCCCTGTCACTGACAGAGCTGCAAGAATCCTGCGGTCCGCTTTTCCCGGTGAGGAAGAGGTGCCTCTTAATAATATAAAACCTGTGACCAGTGCAAAGAATACGGCAGCACCACTGTAGTAATACTTGAACAGGGGCAATGCTTCACTGAAGACAGTATCGCCCGATGTATACCCGATAAGTATGATAATTCCGAGATTAATCAAAATGGATAAGACGTATACATATCCCCTGATACGCAGGCCAGCACACTCTGCTCCGAATCTCAGGAGCATCATCCACCCGATGACCAGGAATGGCAAACCCAGCAAGAGGGAAATGACTGATACCGTTGACAGCATATCCGGAGTGAGGCGGCTGCCTGCAACGGTAAAAATGATAAACTGCCCCCATATGCCGTAGAAGCCGAAGGCGAACATGAAAATAATATGGTAAAAGAGGGGCCTGGCAAAAGGAACAGTATACTCTTTCATCAGCCTTGAGGTCAGGAGAATTGCTCCTGCGGCCATCCCGGCACAGGAAATAAATATGATCAAACTGATCAGTTCCATATATCAATTATTGTAATATATTGATTAACAGTCACTACCAAAGTAGTATAGCTAATACTAAAGTAGGATTTTATAAAATCACTACTAAGGTATGAAATCCATCTCACGATACAGATATAGATTTGCTTCAACAAACGATTTTTTCATAACAGTAAAAAGCAAATTAAAATGGAAACAAAAAGAACTTACCGTCTCGTGGCTTCTACCGGCGCTTCATATAACACCGGATGGAAGGTCATGTCTGACAACTTCCTGAGGTTATTGCTCGTCGTAATAATTCTCGCGATTATCTCCGGTCCTATGGGCATCTTCGGCAACAGCAATTTCAAGGTTGACCACTTCGATTTTGAAAGCATCCCCTTTAATATGGATGATTTCTTTAAGTTCGGTGCACTGGGCCTTGCCGCCGTCTTCATGGGGATGATAGGCTTACTCTATTATTTCCTGCTTGTGCCGGTATTCAAATACGGAAGCAAGATGATGTTTGTTCAGTCGGTTCGCCAGCTTTCGCCTGACTTTGACATGCTGATAAACGGATTCCGCAAGAACTACCTTAATATTGTACTTGCCAATCTTCTTGTCACTGCGCTCGTCGGTATCGGAGTCGTCTGTCTCTTTATCCCCGGTATAATCATTGCGTGCCGACTTGCATTCACGCCTTACCTGGTCATGGACAAGAATCTTGACCCGATCAAGGCAGCTGAGGAGAGCTGGAGACTGACCCGCGGTCACGGCTGGACAATATTCCTCATGGGCTTCCTCAGTTTCTTCATCTACATAGCAGGTTTCATCTGCTTCTTCATCGGAGTGCTTGTCTCGGATATGTGGGTCAAGAGTTCGTATGCCACACTTTACCAGTCGGTGCTGATTGAAAAAGGATTGTATCAGGTTGCGGAAGCGCCGGTTAATGAAGCACCTGTATCATAAATAAATATTAGCTTCACTTATTTACTTGAACACGGGCACGGGGCATCACGCCCCGTGCTTTTTTATACCCATGCACATCTGCCGGCCTTCCCTGCAGTCTGACAGCTCCCTATCACGACATACTATGCCGGGACTTTACGGTCGCTTCCAAATTGCCTATCTGCCTTCTGCCTAAATTTTGGTCAGTTTTGCAAATCGCAGTAACAGCTTCTTCGTTCCGGCGGTATCAAATTCTATTACGGCAGTGGCATTGGGAAACTCTCCCTCAACCGATCTGACTTCGCCCTGGCCGAATCGTTCATGCGTCACCCGGTCACCCGCCGCCAAGTCTGTCAGGACGGGGGAGATAGCCGGACCGGCCGTAGCACCGGCATTCCTGATCTGCGTGAGTTTCTTTTCTGCGGACGTCGAAGTAAATGTCTCCTTTTTCTCTCCGGCGGTATTACCGTCATAGCGTACTGCATTTCTGAAAGGCCTGCCGCCGCTATGCGGATAAAAAAGGTAGTCATTTTCAATCTCACCGATGAAACGGCTGGGAGAGCTGCTCTCAAGTGATCCCCACTTATACCTGTTGAGGGCATAGCTCAGGGTGACACGCCTGCACGCCCTTGTCAGCGCTACATAAAATAGCCGGCGTTCCTCCTCCAGCTCACGCGGGTTATATAGATTCATATTTGAAGGAAACAGGTTTTCCTCCAGACCTACAATATATACATATTTGAATTCGAGGCCCTTGGCAGAATGAATTGTCATCATCGCCACCTTGTCCTTATCCTCCGGCTTCTCCATGTCCTGATCAGTCAGCAGTGACACTGTCTGCAGCCAGGTGGCAATGTCAGCCGGCTCACCGTTGTTTACGGCTGCGTCGGTGAACTCCCTGATACCGTTGAGGAGCTCCTGAATATTCTCAAGCCTGTCGATCTCTTCGGGCACCTGCCCCTGTCTGAGTTCAGTGATTATACCGCTGGCAGCTGCTATCCTGTCAGTCACCTCGTATGCCGTGGTGGTCTCTGCCGTGGCCATGACCGGAAGCATAAGGGAGGTGAAAACGGCAAGCTTCGACCGCAGGGCAGGGGTGAGGTAGGTCGTACTCAGCTCAGATGACGAAATGATAGACCATATGCTTACATCCAGGGTTCTGGCAAGCTCAGCCAGCCTCTGAACGGTTGTATCGCCGATGCCCCTCCTGGGATAGTTAATAATACGTTTTAGAGCTTCCTCATCATCAGGATTGACCACCAGCCTCAGGTAAGCTATCAGGTCACGTATCTCCTTGCGTTCATAGAACGACTGCCCTCCGAATATCTTGTAGGGAATGTTCCGTTTGCGCAGCATCTCCTCGAAGATACGCGACTGGGCATTGGTGCGGTACAGGATTGCAAAATCCTTCCATTCGAGACGCTCACGCATGCGTGTGTCAAGAATATCAGAAGCCGTTACGATACCCTCCTCGCTGTCGACGGTTGTTTGTACGACCCTGATTTTTTCACCCTCTTCGTTCTTTGAGTAGACGGTCTTCTTTATCTGTCCTACATTCTTTTCAATGACGCTGTTGGCAGCATTGACAATTGTTTGTGTGGAGCGGTAGTTCTGCTCCAGCTTGAAGAGATGATAGTCCGGGTAGTCATTTTTGAAGTTGAGGATGTTCTCTATGCGTGCACCGCGGAATGAATATATGCTCTGCGCATCATCGCCGACAACGCACAGGTTGCGGTGAAGCTCGGAGAGCTTATGAACGATCAGGTACTGGGTATAGTTGGTATCCTGGTATTCGTCCACAAGGACGTAATCGAACCGGTTGCGGTATTGTTCAAGCACTGCGGGAAAGTCACGGAAGAGAATATTGATATTCATAAGCAGGTCATCAAAATCCATTGCGTTGGATTTGAAGCATCTTGCAGCATAATTCCGGTAGATTGCCCCAAGCTCGGGCACCCTCGATGCTTTGTCAGCTTCGGTTATATTGTCCACCGTGCCGTACATCTGGGCAGTAATCATGTTGTTCTTGGCATGGGATATTCTGGAAGCGATCGAGGCAGGTTTATAAACAAAGTCATCAAGGTTCATCTCCCTGATGATGCTGCGGATCAGGCTGCGGGAATTGTCCTGGTCATAGATGGTGAAATTGCTTTTATAACCGAGGTAATGACCGTCATATCTGAGGAATCGTGCAAAGATGGAATGGAATGTACCCATCCAAAGGCTGCGGGCTGTCTCAGGGCCCACAATCCTGTTGATCCGCTCTTTCATCTCTCCGGCCGCCTTGTTGGTGAATGTCAGTGCGAGGATGCGGTGTGCAGGGGCTCCCTTACTGAGGAGGTACGCCACGCGGTAGGTCAGCACCCTGGTCTTGCCCGATCCGGCTCCGGCAATGACCATGGCCGGACCCTCAGTATTGATTACAGCATCGTGCTGTGCCTCATTAAGCTCTTTCAGATATTCGCGAAACATGTAAGAGAAAGCAGATTTTCCTGTCTCAAAGAACGGCATTTTTTTATTAGGTTTGCATATCATTTCCGGTAGTTAATCCGTTTAGTAAGCGTGTCAAGATACCTGGCCCTCATAATCGTGTTATTACCCCTTGCTTTGCAGGCGCAGATCACTGCTCCCGGAAGCCGGACCATGCGCATGACAGATTACCCGGTGACATCACGGCACGATCCTGTGTTTATTTTCTGCGTGGCCGATCCCGGTGAAAAAGGTGCGCTTACGGCTGCCAGTCCGGGAGGAACGGCACCATTCACGTTTGTATGGACTATGTACGACCAGACCGGAGGTAGCTACTCTATACCCGTGAAGACGGAGACAGGGGTGACTTCCACTGCCGGCGGTCTCTCCGAGGGAGGATACAGGGTCAGTATATCAGACGGAGGCGGTTACAGCACAGAACTGTATGCCTGGGTAAACATAGACAAGCCTGTGGCAAACGCCGCATTGCTGAACTTCACCTGTGACTACGTCGCTCTTGACGGCACTGCAGCCCCTGATCATTTTAACTATTACGATCCGTCAACAGGCGCTTCCAAAAGGCTGCCCAACGGAATTGTTTTCCTGTGGTCTTCCACGCCTGAATCATTAATTCCGTTTCCTGATGTCAGGATCGACCCTGTGATATCATCCCCGCCCCTTGTGGATGTTCAGTATCTGATACAGGTGACTGACAGCTTCGGATGCTCCGCCTCGTCATCATTTCCCTACACATCAATACATGTGAAGGCCGATTTCACGGCTGAACCCACTGACGGTGAAGCACCCCTTGAGATAACATTCACTGACAAATCGGTAAGAGGATTTCATTATACATGGAATTTCGGCGATGATTCGATCTCTAACCTTGCCTGATCCCGGTACACATACTTATTATATACCCGGTACTTATTACGCCGTGCTTACGATTGAGAGTGAACTTACCTGCAGTGATGCAGACAGTGTGGCCATAAAAGTTGAACCTTCGTTAATGCAGATGCCAAATGTTTTCACTCCCAATGAGGATGGCATCAACGACTTCTTCATCCCGGACAAGAAGTCGTTGAAGTTTCTCAACCTTCAGATTTTTTCAAAGAGCGGACGCAGGGTATATAATTACGAGGGTGACGGTGAAGACCTCCAGAGCTGGCAGGGATGGGACGGCAAGGTCAACTCATCTGAACGGTATGCCGAGCCCGGAGCCTACTACTATGTGATCAGGGCCGTCGGTTATGACGAAAAGGAATACGAAGGACGGGAGTACAGGGGTGCACTATATCTCTACCGCTGAGAAGGTTTCGGTTTTCGCTCGTTTATCTGCTGTCTGGTTTCAATTCACCGGTAAATTTCCGCCGCTCAGACGGAATTTATAAATAATTAGCGAAAAAAACTTGCAAAACTCCCAAAGTTTTCTGATTATTGCACCCGATTTAACAAAACCGGGTGAATCAGTCACAGGAATACGATAACAGGATCATTGACGGTGCAGCCGAATTATTTCGCGTCTACGGCATCAGGGCTGTTACCATGGATATGATAGCGGAGCAACTGGGTATTTCCAAACGGACCATTTATGAACGGTTCGGAGATAAAGACGAGATGCTTTTTGCAGTTATGAATTCCATGATAATAAAACAAAAAGAAATGATCGACAGTATAATTGAATCATCTCCTGATATTATTTCTGCAATATTCACCCTTCTTAACCTTGGAAGAGATCATGCTGCTTCCATGAACCCGGTGATTGGCTCTGACCTGCGGAAATATCACAGTAAAGTCCTGGTGCGTATCAAAGAGAAATGTGAGAATCCTGATTATGAGGGAGCCCTTAAGATCATTTTAAAAGGAAAGGAACAGGGGCTTTTCAGGAAGGACATCGATGACGGGATTGTAAGCAGGTTTTTTACCGAACTGAAAACCGTGATCGGAGACAGTAAGGTTTTCCCGACAGATGAGTTTCTTCACAGCGACCTGATAAAAAATGTAGTAATCAACTATCTGCGTGGCATTGCCACCGGTGAGGGGATCAAGCTCATTAGACAAAGTGGAATCCGGATTAGAAAGTAAAAGCCAAAAGTAAAAAGAGACTATATGAAACACCCATGTTTCGAAAAACACAAATACAATAGCAATAAAATCAATAACATGGGTGTTCCATCATACCTTATAAATCAAATTTTAATATGATGAAAAGAAGATTTGTAGCATTTGTCAGTGCATTATTTCTTGCCGTAAGCCCGGGTGTCGTTGCCCAGGAAGCACCTGTTTCCCTGTCGCTGACAGTTGATCAGGCTGTGGAATATGCCCTTGACAAGAACAAGAGCGTTGCATCTGCAAGATATGATCTGCTTGCATCCGAAAAGGCAAAATGGGAGGCAATTGCTTCCGGTTTGCCCAACATCGATGCAAGCGCAACAATCAGTAATAATCTGGCCGTTATGACCAGGATTATTGACTTTGGGGGTGTACCTACCCCGTTGAAGTTCGGCACTGCGTACGATGATTCTTTTGGCGGATCAGCCACCGCCCTTATTTTCAATGCGCCTTGGTTTGTTGGTATACAGACCTCCAAGCTGGCAGCCACTCTTGCGAGCCAGGGACTGACTCTGACGAAAATTGAAACAACGGAAAGTGTCATAAATGCTTATCATCTGATCCTTACATTACAGGAAACAATTAAGGTAATAGATCAGAACCTTGCTAATCTTAATGAGATATTGGCTTCGACCGAGGCCATGTACAGTGTTGGAATGGCAGAGGCCACTGATGTCGACCAGATGCGGTCAAACGTCTCGATGCTGAAAAACACCAGGTCGTCCATGGAACGGAATATGGAGTTGAACTATAACATGCTCAGGTTTCTTTTAGGTGTTGAAAGGGGGACCGGGATAACCCTGACAGATAAGCTTGATGACATTGTTTCCGCTATCAATGTTGATGCTCTGATCACAGAGGAATTCGCCATTGAGAACAATATTAACTATCAGCTTATCGAGAGTCAGCTTAAAATGTCAGAGTTGTCGCTTAAGGGTGCAAAAGCAACCACATACCCTACTCTTTCAGGTTCCATCTATTATCAAAAGATGGGAATGGGGGATGAGCTTACCAGCATGCAGTACTTCCCTTATTCGGCTGCCGGCTTACAGCTTCAGGTCCCGATATTCGCATCAGGTTCAAGGTATACAAAGATAAAGAAGGCACAGATAAATTATGAAAAAGCTCAGAATTCAAAGTCAATGGTGTCTGACCAGCTCCTGCTGCAGGAGCGGCAGCTGAGATTTAACCTGATTAATGCCTATGAGCAGTTCAGAACCCAGAAGGACAATGTGGAAATTGCCGGAAGGGTACTCGCCAGCCTCCAAAACAAATACAACGTGGGCATGGCCTCGAGTCTTGACCTTACCCAGGCTAATGACAACTATCTGGCTGCACAGAGCAATTATCTCAATTCGATTATTAACCTCCTTCAGACCAAAGTGTCATTTGACAAGCTTATGAACAAATTTCAGATACCGAAACAATAAAAACTAAACCTCATACAATGAACCGCAACATTCTATCATTATTCCTCGCCGGCGGCATGCTCTTCACGGCCTGCGCCCCGAAGGAAAAACCTGCCGGAGGCGCAGCAGCAGCTACTGCTGATACAGTAGCTGCCATACCCGTAAGAGTCATGCAGATAGCTAAGACTAAGATATCACGCACTGTGGATTATACAGCAACTATCCAGGCTTATGAGGAGGTCAATATGGCTCCGTCGACACCTGGCCGTGTCGATAAAATATATGTCGAGGTTGGTGACAGGGTACAAAAAGGACAGAAGCTTTTTCTGATGGACCGTACACAGTATTATGCCAACAAAATTCAATTGGCAAATCTTGAAAAAGATCTTGCCAGGATGGATACGCTGATGAAGGTAGGAAGCATAAAGGCACAGACCTACGATCAGACAAAGGCACAATATGATGTAACTAAAACCAACGTGGACTTCATGGAGGAAAACACCCTGCTTGAGGCTCCCTTTGGCGGAATCATCACAGGCAGATACCTTGAAGACGGTGAGCTCTATTCAGGAGCCCCCGGGATTATCAGGTAAGGCAGCAGTGGTGACACTTATGCAGATCAACCCGGTAAAGATCACGGTAAGCATTTCCGAACAGAATTATCCGCTCATTAAGAACGGTATGATTGCACGTATCACAGCTGACGTATATCCTGATAAAGAGTTCACCGGCAAGATCTTCAGGGTTCATCCCACTATTGATCCGATGTCACGTACATTCCGTGCTGAGATACAGATATCCAATGGCAATGAGGTGCTCCGACCGGGAATGTTTGCCAGGGTTTATATCGACATGGGTGAGGTTGAAGCCTTTGTCGTACCCTCAAGCTCTGTCCTTGTTCAGGAGGGCACTAATGACAGGTTCATTTTTGTTGCTGACGGGAATACTGCTTCACGCAGGCTTGTGAGACTGGGTAAGAGGTTTGACGATAAGGTTGAGATAGCTGAAGGTGATCTGAAGGAGGGTGATAACCTTGTGGTTGACGGTCAGGCCCGGCTGAAAGATGGCCTTAGTATAGAGATTGCGAAATAAAGATCAATAATTCAGAATTACCACCATGAGTATATATGCCAGTGCAGTAAAAAGACCCGTCACAACGATCCTTATTTTTGTGATCACAATGATTCTCGGGCTCTACTCACTGATGCAGCTCCCGGTTGACCTGTATCCGGAGATAGAACTTCCGTTCATCTCAGTTTATACCAGCTACCCGGGTGCGAGTGCATCAGATATTGAAACCAATGTGACGCGTCCGATTGAGAATACCCTCAGCGCAGTGAGCGGACTTAAAGAAATAACCTCGACGTCCAGCGACAACACTTCAGTTATCTTCCTGCAGTTTGAATATGAAACAAACCTTGATGAGGCATCAAATGATATCCGCAGTAACCTGTCGTTCATACAGGGTTATCTGCCCGAAGATGCTGAGGATCCTACCATCCTGAAGTTTAACTCAAGCATGATGCCGATAATTTTTTATGCCATCACTGCAAAAGAGAGTTATAATGGTCTTGAGAAAATTCTTGACGAGAAGGTTGTCAATCCGCTGAACCGTATTGACGGGGTAGGCAACGTCGGGCTTTCAGGAGTCCCGGGAAGGGAGATCTATATTGATGTTGATCCCCGCCGGATGGAAGCATACAACCTGACTATTGAACAGATCGGAAATATTCTTCGGGCTGAGAACATCAATATGCCCGCAGGTTTTGTTGAAATGGGCAGGAATGATTATCCCATCAGGATCCAGGGCGAGTTTACCGAAAGCGACGTAATCAAAAACATCGTTGTCGGAAACTATGCAGGAAGCAACATTTTGCTGAGCGATGTGGCTGTCAGTCAATGATACAATCAGGGAATCCAAGCTTATCACCAAGGTCAACGGTGAGAGAGGAATGGACCTGTTCATTCAGAAAATGTCAGGTGCTAACACTGTTCAGGTTTGTCGTGATGTTGACAATGAACTTAAGAAGCTGGCCAAAGATCTTCCGAATGACGTAAAGATTGAAAAGATCTTTGACACTTCGGATTTTATTCGCGGTTCCATAAATAACCTTACCGAGACACTGATGTATGCCGGCATCTTTGTCATACTCGTCGTTCTGTTCTTCCTTGGAAGATGGAGGGCTACGTTCATTATTATTCTGACTATTCCTATTTCACTGCTCGTTGCTTTCATATATCTCTTTATAACAGGTGCCTCAATAAACATCATCTCGCTGTCATCCCTTGCCATTGCGATAGGTATGGTGGTTGATGATGCAATAGTGGTGCTGGAGAACATTAACAGACATATTGAAAGAGGCAGCCGGCCACGGGAGGCGGCCATCTATGCAACAAATGAGGTATGGCTGGCAGTCATTGTCACAACCCTGACCGTTGTTGCCGTCTTCTTCCCGCTGACTTTTGTGCAAGGACTGACAGGCGTAATGTTCTCACAGCTTGGAATGATAGTTTCAATCACCATTGTTGTATCTGTTTTTGCTGCTATAACACTAACTCCCACCCTGAGCGCACAACTGATGAAATTACATCCTGTGCGCAAGGATGCACCTTTTTATACATGGGACGGATCTATACGCAAGTTCCTCAACTGGCTCGATAACATCTACGTTAAGTCCGTAAGCTGGGCTTTGCATCATAAAAAGGTTGTGATCGGACTTGCCATCGTGATCTTTGCCGGGTCAATGTATCTCTTTAAATTCATCGGCAAGGAATTCATGCCGCAGGCTGATGAATCGAGGTGTACTGCCACTGTCGAGCTCCAGACAGGAACCAGGGTTGACCGGACACTGATTGTTGCGGACCGCATCGATTCTATTGTTAATGCGACAGTCCCGGAGGTTACCCTTATCTCAACTTCCACCGGTAATGATGATACCGGCGGTTTTGCTTCCATTTTCAGCCAGGGTGGCACCCACATGATACAATATACTTTTTCACTTGTTCCGACAGAGTGAGAGATCAAGAAGCGTGGAAGAAGTGGCCGAGAGCATCAGACAGATACTCGCTCCTATGCCGGAGATTATCAACTATACTGTTTCAACCACTGAAAGCATGGGTCTTGGAGGCATGGGAGGCAACACCGTGAACCTGGAGATCTACGGTTATGATATTACTGAGACAAATCTGATCGCCGAGGAGCTCGCTTCAAGAGTGAAAAAGATCAAGGGTGCGGTAAACGTCGAGATAAGCCGTGATAAGTCCAAACCCGAACTTCAGATAGCGTTTGACCATGACAAGCTTCTGATGTATGGCCTTACAACAGCACAGGTCTCTCCACAATGATCAAGAACCGTGTCGACGGACTTGACAGCTACACGCCTGCGTCAGTTCGGCGATGAGTATGATGTCATTGTCAGGTATAAGGAATCTGCCCGCAACCAGTCTGACCGAGACTGAAAACATCGGCATATCCACTCCCTCAGGGCAGGTGATCAGGCTGGGTGAGATTGCCACGGTCAAAGAGTACTGGTCGCCTCCGAACATTGAAAGGAAACGTAAGGAACGTATAGTCACTGTCTCGGTTACACCGTACAAGAGACCGCTTAACCAGATTGTGGCTGATATTCAAAAAGAGCTTGACCAGCATAGCAATACCCATCGGTATCAATGGTGGACATATCAGGAGCATTTCAGGATATGACAGAATCATTCATGGATATCGGACTTGCTGATGGTCATCTCCCTGATACTTGTCTATCTTGTCATGGCATCACAGTTTGAATCACTCAAGATGCCCGTCATTATTATGCTCTCAATACCGTTCGCATTCTCAGGAGTGGCAATAGCACTCTTCATTTCCGGAACCAGCCTCAGCCTGATAGCTGCAATCGGAGCAATCATGCTGATAGGTATCGTGGTCAAAAACGCCATTGTCTTGGTAGACTTCATAAACCTTACCCGTGACAGCGGTGTGGAGTTATACAAGCAGTGCTGGTCTCGGGCCGTTCAAGGTTAAGGCCTGTGCTTATGACCTCTGCTACAACAATCCTCGCAATGCTCCCCCTGGCAATAAATCCGGGCGAGGGTTCAGAACTGTGGCAGCCGATGGGTATAGCAGTGATCGGAGGACTTGTCTTCTCAACCATTGTGACACTGGTGCTCGTACCGGTTGGCTATGTGCTCATGGCACGTCACGGTGAAAGGGACAAGAAACACAAGGTGGCTTTCAGGGATATGAAATTCCTTGATGACATACAGGAAAAATCAATAAAAGAATAAGGACTAATGAAGGCAGTAATGATAATATACAACCTGGCCCTGACAGAAAAGATCGAATACACGCTTGAACATTTCGGTATCAGGGGATATACCCAGTGGGATAACGTCGAAGGAGTAGGCTCAGTTGACCGGTGTTCCGCACCTTGGCACACACACATGGCCTGAGATAAACGGTGTGACTCTGACCTTTGTCGATGCCGAAAAGGTACCGCTTCTCCTGGAGGCCGTGAAACGAATCGATGCAATAAACAAGGATGTTGGCATCAGGGCATTTGTCTGGGAGGTGGAGCAGGCAGTCTGACCTGTTTCAGATATGATGTAATTATTCCATGTAGCGACGCCCGGACAGGGCGTCGCTCATATTTTTGTATTGCCGGAAAGCTGTGTGGCCCAATCCGGGCGGTGTCACTTATTTCATGACATGGGAATTGTCATTTTGGTTTTACCCGAATTATGATATATTTGGTGACCGTCAATTTCCCTAAATGAAAAAACAGAACTGGTACAAACTGGCTTATCAATTTGCCATCATCGGCATTCTGGTATTCATGGGCATCCGCCTGCTCATTGACAAGGCTTACGCACCTGATTTCGAAGCTTACTGTCCGTTCGGCGGCCTCCAGGCCCTGGGCAGTTTCTTCACGATGGACTCCCTTTCATGCGCCATGACAAGCACCCAGATCATGATGGGAGTGGCACTGTTCATCGGCATAGTCCTTTTCTCAAGGCTGTTCTGCGGATATATCTGCCCCCTGGGCACAGTCAGTGAATGGATCGGCAAGCTTGGCGACAGGATGAAGGTCCGGATAACGCTGAAGGGCGTTGCCGATTATGCACTTCGTTTTCTGAAGTATGCCCTGCTCTTTATTACATTCTATTTCACTCTTAAATCGAGTGAGCTGTTCTGCAAGAAGTTCGATCCTTATTATGCGGCAGCATCAGGCTTCAATACCGACGTGGTTCTGCTCTGGTCGCTGATAGCAATCGGAGCCCTTGTCATCGGCTCACTGTTCTTCAGGCTGTTCTGGTGCCGTTACCTTTGCCCCCTGGGAGCACTCTCAATAATCTTTAAATTCACATGGTGGTTTGCCGGTGTGCTTGGCATTTATGTAATTCTTATTCTTGCCGGGCTGAAAATACCTTACATATATCCTCTCCTGATAATCACTGCCGGAGGCTATATTCTGGAGGTTGCGCGCATGACCCGCGTAAAACCGTCACTGGTGCATATCACACGAAATACTGAAACCTGTACTGACTGCGGTCTCTGTTCGGAGAAATGCCCCCAGGGTATTGATGTTGCACATTCCGTGAAAGTCACCCACACTGACTGCACACTGTGCGGCGACTGTCTGTATGCATGTCCTGAGAAGGATACACTTCAGATCAATAAACGGAACATGAAATGGCTCCCGGCAGTTGTCCTGGGAGCTCTTATCATACTTGGTGTCACCGCAGGGACACTATTTGAATTGCCTACAATAAACCAGAAGTGGGGAACACCTGAGCAGGTTGAAAGTGCAGGTCTCTTTGAGATGAGCGGACTGAAGAACATAAAATGCTTCGGCAGCTCAACCGCCTTTGCCAACCAGATGAGGCAGGTCGATGGTGTCTTCGGCGTCTCAACCTATGTGGCAAGCCATACGGTTCACATCCTGTATGACACAACAATGTATGACGATGTGAAGCTTCAGGAGCTTCTTTTCGTACCGGTGAAGAAGACCGTTAAGCCTTTGGCCGGAGAAGTGAATGAGGTGGCATTCTATACTCTTACAGTTGACGGGTTTTTTGATCCGCTGGACGCGATTTACCTGCAGCACCTTCTTGATCAGAAGACAGGTGCGTGCGGTTATCAGAGCGATTTTGCCTGCCCGGTCATCATACGTATATATTTTCCTGCAGGCAGTGAACCTGACAGGGAGACACTGACACGCGTAATAGAATCGAAGAAGCTCACCTTCACCTCGGCCGGCAATGAATTCAATGTTAAGCTGCCTTACAGGGTCGTCACATTCAGTGAACCTGCTGAGAAGATTTCAAAGCAGGAGTATGTCAGGCAGATGTTCACACCCACCTCTTCATTGTTCAACGGTTTTTCAGGTTACACTTCTGATGCGCTGAACGGATATGTTATTCCCATAGGATCAAATGCAGAATACAAGGCCAGGTACAGCTACCTCATCAGTCATCTCTCGAACGACAAGGGTGTGGTAGGGTTTGAGACATCGCTGGGTGAGAATGACGGGGAGTTTGCAACGGTCTGGTACGTTGATTCGCTGACTACGCCGGAGAATATTTTCGGTTACCTGAATACTGACACTCTCCTGTTCCATTACTCCGACGGCAGCACCGGCAAGGTGGCAAATCCCTTCCGCTTCCCGGAGCCGGGGGTGGTAAAAGAGCCTGCCGTGGTAAAATAGCGGGATTAATTTGTTTGTACCATGTACCGCCGCCTCCAAGCCATGGCGGTACAGCGATTTGTTTATATAAAACGAGCGACGCCCGGATCCGGGCGTCGCTGCAGTCTGTAAATATGAGATTTTTTGGATACTATTCCTCTTCCTCTTCTCCGGCGTATGCCTTGATGACGGCATCCTGAACCTCACCAGGCACCTGAGTGTACTCGGCAAACTTCATTGAGAACATTGCGCGGCCACCGGTGAGTGAGCTTAATGCGGTGGAATACCTGTTCATCTCGGCAAGGGGAACTTTAGCCTTAATGATCTCAAAGCCCTTTTCACTTGCCATGCCAAGCACCAGGCCACGACGGCCCTGAAGGTCGCTGATGACATCACCCATGCGGTCACCGGGAACCATGATCTCAACATCATAGACCGGCTCAAGGATCTTCGGACTGGCGTTCTTGAAGGCAGTGCTGAAAGCATTTCGTCCTGCCAGACGGAACGATATTTCATTGGAGTCAACAGGGTGCATCTTGCCGTCATAGACATAGACCCTGATGTCACGGGCATATGAGCCTGTCAGCGGGCCAACCTCCATTTTTTCCATGATGCCTTTCAGTATGGCCGGCATGAAACGGGCGTCAATAGATCCGCCGACGATGCAGTTCATGTAAATGAGCTTGCCTCCCCATGGAAGGTCAACCTCCTGCTTGTCACGGTTCGCCAGTTTAACATCCTTGCCGGCAATCTTCATCATAGTCTTGGCTTCAGACCCCTCTTCAAAAGGCTCGATGATCATGTGGACCTCACCGAACTGTCCGGCACCGCCTGACTGCTTCTTGTGCCTGTAGTCAGCCTGTGCAGACTTCGTGATGGTCTCACGGTAGGGAATCTTTGGCGCAATATACTGGGTCTCTATCTTGTATATATTGTCAAGATGCCATTTCAGGATATTGAGGTGATATTCACCCTGACCGTGGATAATGATCTGTTTCAATTCCTTGGAGTACTCGACAATGATTGTAGGATCTTCCTGGTGCATACGGCCGAGCGCTTCACCCATCTTTTCCTCATCGCTTTCGCTAACAGGCTTGATGGCAGTGCGGTACTTCGGTGCGGGAAACATCATTGGTTCAAAGGTCCAGTCGTTGCCCGGTGCATTCAGCGTGTGGTTGGTCTTTGTGTTCTTAAGCTTGACGAACCCGCCGATGTCTCCTGCCTGTATCTCAGGTACACGCGTGCGGCTCTTGCCTGCACAGACAAAGATCTGCGAGAGACGTTCCTTTGTTCCGTTGCTTGTGTTGATGACATCAAGATTCTCGGTGATCTTGCCTGACATTACCCTGAAGTAGTTGACCTCGCCTATGTGCTCCTCAACGGTCGTCTTGAAGACGAATACCGACGCAGGACCGGTGGAAGAACATTTAACCTCAGCACCCTTTGAGTTTTTAGGGGCAGGTAACTCAGACGGTGACGGAGCTGCAAAGGCAATAAAGTCAAGCAGCCTGTCAACACCGATGTTGCCCTTTGACGACACGCAGAATACCGGGAAAATACCTCTCTTCAGCAATCCTGCACGCATACCCTTATTGATCTCCTCTTCCGTCAGTTTATCGTTTGCAAAGAAGATTTCCATCAGTGATTCATCGCTCTCAGCAACCTTTTCAGTCAGGGTTGAATGCAGCTCTTCAGCTCTGTCTTTATGGTCAGCAGGTATGTCAAGTACTTCGGCTTTGCCGCCATCCTTGCCGTAACGCAGCATCTTCATGCTGATGACATCGACTATTGTATTGAAGCCAAGGCCCTCATTGACCGGGAACTGTGCAATTGTGACGTTGTTGCCGAAACGGTCATGCAGCATTTCTATTGATTTCTCAAAATTGGCTTTCTCATGGTCAAGACCGTTCACCGCGAAGATGAGCGGCTTGTGGAACTTGTCGGCATGCCTGAAATGAATCTCAGTGCCTACCTCAACGCCATTCTGTACATTTATCGAAAGCAATACAGTATCAGCAGCATACATTGCAGAAATAACCCCGCCTGAAAAGTCATCCAGCCCCGGGGTATCAATAATGTTTATTTTTTTATCCTTGACCTCGGTGTAGAGAACTGAGGAATAGATCGAGTTGCGGTTTTCCTGCTCTATCGGCTTATAGTCGGATACCGTGTTTTTTGCTTCCACTGTACCCCGTCTCTCGATGACACCACCATTGAAAAGCATTGCTTCTGCGAGGGTTGTCTTACCTGAGCCTGAGTTTCCCAGCAGTGCAATGTTCCTGATGTGGTCTGTTGAGTATGTCTTCATCTGCGGCTTGTTATTATATTATATATGTATATTCGTCTCAGTGGGACCGCAAAAATAACAATTTTCCAAAAGAGTACATAAAAGTTGCCTTTGTTTGAAAAATATTTATTTACTTTGCAGCGGTTTTTTGAAAAACAGGAGTACCGGTCTCTCTTTCCAAACGTAAGTTTACAAAAGAGATCCAGAAGAGAGGTCGGGAAGAAAATCCTGTAATTAACTTACAAACCATAAGTTACATCTTCAGAAAACTTTGCCCTGTGGCACTGTGGCGGCTTGTTGCCGCTGCAATGATTGGGGTAATTTACGTGAAATTCAGGCAGTGCAGAACTGCATTTTGAGAGATATAGGATAATTATTGCAGATCAAACTTTAAAAGGAAATTAATTAAAAAAGAATTATGCCAACAATTCAGCAGTTAGTTAGAAAAGGCCGCAAGAAGCTGGTTGACAAGAGCAAGGCACCAGCCCTTGATTCTTGCCCGCAGCGCAGGGGAGTATGTGTCCGTGTATATACTACCACGCCAAAGAAACCTAACTCAGCCATGAGAAAAGTTGCCAGGGTAAGGCTTACAAACCAGAAAGAGGTCAACGCCTATATTCCGGGTGAAGGACATAACCTGCAGGAGCACTCTATAGTTCTTATCAGAGGCGGCAGGGTAAAAGACCTCCCCGGTGTCCGTTATCACCTTGTCCGTGGCGCACTTGACACCTCAGGCGTCGATGGCCGTATGCAGAGAAGATCAAAATACGGAACAAAAAGACCAAAGAAGTAACAGTTAAAGGATTCACAATATGAGAAAGGCTAAACCAAAGAAGAGGATCCTCTTACCGGACCCGAAATTCAACGATCCGTATGTTACCCGGTTCATCAATAATCTGATGTTCAGTGGTAAAAAGACCGTTGCCTTCAGGATTTTTTACGACTCGCTTGATATAGTGGGTGACAAGATGAAGAGCACTGAGAAGTCTCCCCTGGAGATCTGGAAGCAGGCTCTTGACAATATCACTCCTCATGTCGAGGTAAAAAGCCGCAGGGTAGGCGGTGCCACATTCCAGGTACCCCTCGAGATACGGCCTGACCGCAAAGTCAGCGTGAGCATGAAAAACCTCATTTTGTTTGCACGCAAACGTACCGGCCACAGCATGGCCGAGAAACTTGCTGCCGAGGTGATGGCTGCCTATAACAACGAAGGCGGAGCCTATAAGAAGAAAGAGGATACCCACCGCATGGCCGAAGCCAACAAGGCCTTCGCCCATTTCAGGTTTTAATTTATTATAACCGGAGGGGTAGCGATAATAACAGGATGAGCAGCGATCTGAGATATACCAGGAATATTGGCATCATGGCCCACATAGATGCCGGAAAGACAACCCTTTCCGAGCGGATACTTTATTTTACCGGCCGTGTACACCGTCTTGGCGAGGTCCATGACGGCAATGCCACTATGGACTGGATGGTTCAGGAACAGGAGAGAGGGATCACCATCACATCTGCTGCAACAACAACTTTCTGGAAATACAGGGACGAGCTTTACAAGATCAATCTTATTGACACCCCGGGTCACGTCGACTTCACCGTTGAGGTTGAGAGATCGCTGAGGGTCCTTGACGGCGCCGTTGCTGTCTTCTGCGCCGTTGGAGGCGTTGAACCGCAGTCGGAGACCGTCTGGAGGCAGGCTGACAAGTACAAGGTACCGCGCGTGGCCTTCGTGAACAAGATGGACCGTTCCGGCGCCGACTTTCACGGCGTGGTTCAGCAGATGATCGATAAACTTGGAGCACACCCGGTACCTGTTCAGATACCCATTGGCTCAGAAGATAAGTTCATCGGGCTCATCGACCTGCTTGAGATGAAGGCAATCATGTTCGAGGACAGCGAGGATCCGCTGGTCAACTTCAGCGTGCAGGAAATACCTGACGATATGACAGAGGAGGCCGAGGAGTGGAGAATGAAGCTGGTGGAGGCATGTGCCGAAATGGATGACTCCATCCTTGAACGGTACCTCGGAGATCATGCAAGCATAACGGAAGATGAACTTATGCGTGTGTTGCGCCGTGAAACCGTTGAGGGTGTGATAGTCCCGGTCTTTTGCGGAGCAGCATTCAAGAACAAGGGCGTACAGCGTCTCCTTAACGGTGTAGTGGCGTACCTGCCATCGCCTATGGATGTGGGTGCCGTTATAGGCAAAGATCCGCGTGATGAAAAGGAGATCACACGCCAGCCCGATGCTGATGAGCCCTTTGCCGCCCTCGCCTTTAAAATTGCCACCGATCCGTACGTCGGACGGCTGGTCTTCATGAGAGTTTACTCAGGCACAATCAATGCCGGTGACACCGTATTGAATATCAGGACAGGCAAGCGGGAGAGGATCAACCGCCTGTTCCAGATGCATGCAAACAAACAGAACCCCGTCGACAGCGTCTCAGCAGGAGATATATGCGCAGGTGTGGGGTTCAAGGATCTTAAGACCGGCGATACTCTGTGTGCAATTCACAAGCCGATAGTCCTGGAATCAATGGAGTTCCCGGAACCGGTTATAGGAATAGCCATTGAACCCAAGACACAGTCTGATATCGACAAACTTGGAATGGCGCTCGGCAAGCTGGCTGAGGAAGATCCCACTTTCCGGGTCAGGACTGACCCCGACAGCGGGCAGACAGTAATAAGCGGCATGGGAGAGCTTCACCTTGAAATTCTCGTTGACCGTCTTAAGAGAGAATTTGGTGTTGAATGCAACCAGGGGAGACCACAGGTTGCATATAAGGAGGCAATCACTGCATCATACACTCACAGGGAGTTATTCAAGAAACAGACAGGCGGCAGGGGCAAGTTCGCGGATATTACCGTTGAGCTTATGCCAGCCGACGACAGCGTTCCGGGTCTGACCTTTGTGAATGAAATCAAGGGTGGCAGGGTGCCCCGGGAATATATCCCGGCTGTGGAGAAAGGATTCCGCGAGGCTATGCAGAACGGCCCTATGGCCGGCTTCCCCCTTGAGAGCCTCAAGGTTATCCTCAAGGACGGTTCGTACCATCCGGTCGACTCCGATTTGCTTTCGTTTGAGATAGCAGCAAGACAGGCATTCCGCCATGCGGCATCAAAATGCCAGCCTGTGCTTCTTGAACCGATAATGTCTGCCGAAGTGGTCACCCCCGAAGAATACGTGGGCGACGTCGTCGGCGACTTTAACAAGCGCAGGGGCAAGGTGGAAGGTATGGAATCGAAAGCAGGTGCAAGGGTCATAAAAGCAAAAGTACCTCTGGCAGAAAACTTCGGCTATGTTACAGTACTTCGTACCCTTACCTCAGGAAGAGCAACATCAACAATGGAGTTCTCCCATTTTGAACAGGTGCCTGCAGAATTATCGAAGAAAATTATTGAAGTAACAACAGGAAAAATTCTTTAAAGATGAGTCAGAAAATCCGCATCAAACTCAAGTCTTATGATCATAACCTCGTCGATAAATCGGCAGAAAAGATCGTTAAGACTGTGAAATCGACGGGTGCAGTCGTAAGCGGTCCTATCCCGCTGCCCACCCATAAGAAAATTTATACGGTACTCCGGTCACCGTTCGTAAACAAAAAGGCAAGAGAGCAGTTCGAACTGTCTTCATACAAGCGCCTGCTTGATATCTACAGCTCAACACCCAAAACCATTGATGCTCTCATGAAGCTGGAACTGCCGAGCGGGGTAGAAGTTGAAATCAAAGTGTGAAACCGGTAAAATACTGAATTATGCAGGGATTAATAGGAAAAAAAGTTGGGATGACAACCGTTTTCGATGAAAACGGAAAGAGCCTCCCATGTACAGTCCTGGAAGTGGGCCCGTGTGTTGTATCACAGGTCAAGACCAAAGAGACTGACGGATATTCAGCATTGCAGCTCAGCTTTGGCGATAAGAGGGAAAAGTCAAGCAACAAGGCTGAAATAGGACATTACAAACAGGCCGGCACGGCACCCAAGAGGAAAGCAGCCGAGTTCGTTGGATTCGAAGACGGAAAATATAAGAGAGGTGATGTCATCACCGTGGATCTTTTCAATGATGATACCTTCCTTGATGTGAGAGGATGGACCAAAGGCAAGGGTTTTCAGGGTGTTATCAAACGTCATGGCTTCAGCGGTGTGGGCGGAACAACCCACGGCCAGCATGACAGACTCAGGGCTCCCGGTTCAGTGGGCGCCTCATCATGGCCTTCAAGGGTTATGCCCGGAATGCGTATGGCAGGCCGTACGGGAGGCAGAATGCAGGAAACGGAACTGAGGGTCGTTAAAATCTTCCCCGAATCCAACCTTCTGCTTGTTAAGGGAGCCGTTCCAGGCCCAAAAGGTGGTTACGTAATAATAACAAAGTAATGGAAGTTGCAGTAATAAACATAGAGGGTAAAGAGACCGGAAGAAAGGTCAATCTCAATGACACTATCTTCGGCATCGAACCAAACGATCATGCGATCTACCTTGATACCAAACAGTTTCTTGCCAATAAAAGACAGGGTACCGCCAAATCAAAGGAGCGCAATGAGATCATGGGCAGCACACGCAAGCTCAAGAGACAGAAAGGCACCGGAACAGCCCGTTTCGGCAGCATAAAGAACCCTGAATTCCGCGGTGGAGGACGTATATTCGGCCCCAGACCAAGATTTTACGGGTTCAAACTCAATAAAAAGGTAAAACAGCTTGCAAGAAAATCAGCACTGTCTTACAAGGCAAAGGAGAATAAGATTATCATTCTTGAGGACTTTTCATTTGAGGCTCCGAAGACGTCAAAAATGGCGGGTATGAGCACAAACCTCAACATAATGAATAAAAAATCCCTATTTGTTTTACCGGAAGAAAATAAAAACATATATTTGTCATCTCGAAATTTACAGGGAGTTGAAGTTGTAACTATAAGTGATTTAAATACTTACAACATTATGAAGGCTTCAACTCTGGTGTTAACCGAGAGCGCAGTTGATGTTTTGCAGTCAACTTTTTAAAACCAGGGAATTGAGATATGGAAATATTACTTAAACCCATAGTGACCGAGAAAATGACCAGTCAGGGCGAAAAGTTCAACCGGTATGGTTTTCTGGTATCACGGAAAGCTAACAAACTGCAGATAAGAAAAGCAGTTGAAGAGCTTTATGGCGTGAATGTTGAAACAGTGAACACCATCAACTACGGTGGCAAAACCAAGTCGCGTTACACCAAATCAGGTGTAATGGCCGGCCGGACAGCAGCTACGAAGAAAGCTATTGTCACGCTCGCCAAGGGGGAGACGATTGATTTTTACAGCAACATATAACAGAAGATGGCAGTCAGAAAGATCAAGCCTGTAACACCAGGACAAAGACATAAGGTCGCGAGCTCCTTCGAGGAGATCACTCGTGACGTGCCGGAGAAATCCTTGCTCTCACCGCTGAGTAAGACAGGAGGAAGGAACGTTAACGGCAGGCGGACTATGAGGTACATTGGCGGTGGCCACAAAAGGATGTACCGTGTGATTGATTTTCAGAGGAGCAAGGATGGCGTAGCCGCTAATGTGACATCAGTTGAATATGATCCTAACCGTTCGGCAAGGATCGCTCTTCTCACCTATGCTGACGGCGAGAAGACATACATTATCGCTCCCAACGGCCTGAAGGTCGGGCAGACGGTTATGTCAGGCAAGACAGCCACCCCCGAAATCGGGAACACGCTGTTCCTTGCAGACATTCCGCTTGGTACGATAGTGCATAATATTGAGCTCAAGCCCGGAAAGGGTGCAGCCATGGCACGCAGTGCCGGCACATTTGCCCAGCTGGCTGCACGTGAAGGCAAGTATGCCATTATGAAGCTTCCTTCAGGGGAGACAAGAATGGTGCTTATAACCTGCCGTGCTACAATTGGTACTGTTTCAAATGCTGATCATTCCCAGGAGAGATCAGGCAAAGCCGGCCGCAAACGCTGGCTGGGTCGCAGGCCAAGAACCAGAGGTGTAGCAATGAACCCCGTTGATCACCCCATGGGTGGCGGCGAAGGCAAGGCTTCCGGTGGTCATCCGCGCTCACGCAACGGAATGCCTGCCAAAGGCTTCAAGACAAGAAGCCGTACCAAGTATTCTAATAAGCATATTATTGAAAGAAGGAAAAAATAATTGATACGATGAGCAGATCTATTAAAAAGGGCCCCTTCATCGATCTCCACCTGGGCAAAAAGGTGGACACAATGAATGATAGCGGAAAGAAGACAGTGATCAAGACATGGTCAAGAAGATCAGTTATTTCTCCTGATTTTGTCGGTCATACACTGGCAGTGCATAACGGAAACAAGTTCATACCTGTTTACATTACCGAGAACATGGTTGGTCATAAGCTGGGTGAGTTTGCCCCTACCCGCACCTTCCGCGGTCATGGTGGGAAACAGAAATAAGGTAATGTATCTTAATAACTGAAAAACTATCAGAAATGGGTGCAAGAAAAAGAATTAGCGCCGGCATCAGGAAGGAAGCCGCAAAAGAGAGGACCAGGGCCGTTCTGCGTAACGTCCCCACCTCCCCGCGTAAGATGAGACTGGTAACTGACATGATCAGGGGACAGGAGGTCAACAGGGCCCTTGATATCCTTAAGTTCAGTACCAAGGAAAGTTCACGCAGGGTGGAAAAACTCCTTCTCTCAGCCATAGCCAACTGGCAGGCAAAGAATGAAGGCAGCCGCCTTGAAGACAGCAACCTGTATGTCAAGGAAGTACAGGTTGACGGTGGCCGCATCCTGCGGAGAATACAGACTGCGCCCCAGGGAAGGGCCTACCGTATCCGCAAGAGATCAAACCATATAACCCTTGAGCTGGGTAGCAGAAAACAGGAAGTTGAAAAAATTTCAGAGTAGAAAATGGGACAAAAAGTAAATCCGATAGGCAACAGAGTAGGAATCATCAGAGGATGGGATTCCAACTGGTACGGTGGAAGTGACTTCTCAAGCAAGCTTGTTGAAGACACCAGGATCAGGGAATACCTGAATGCCAGGCTCGCCAAAGCCAGTCTTTCAAAGATTATCATTGAACGCACCCTTAAGCTCATCACCGTTACGGTTAATACGGCACGCCCCGGTATCATTATCGGTAAGGGAGGCCAGGAAGTTGACAAACTGAAGGAAGAGCTCAAGAAGATCACCAAGAAAGAGGTTCAGATAAACATCTTCGAGGTGAAGCGTCCGGAGCTTGACGCCGCTATCGTTGCCGGCAATATTGCACGCCAGGTGGAGGGCAAGATCTCATACCGCCGTGCTATCAAGATGTCTATCGCTTCTACAATGCGCATGGGCGCTGAAGGTATCAAGGTAGTGATATCAGGCAGGCTCGGCGGTGCTGAAATGGCCCGTGATGAAACATATAAGGACGGAAGAATTCCGCTCCATACTTTCCGTGCCGACATTGATTATGCCCTGGGTGAAGCCCTTACAAAAGTAGGCCTGATCGGTATAAAGGTATGGATTTGCAACGGTGAAGTCTACGGCAAACGTGACCTCAGCCCCAACCTCGGCGCAAAGAACCCCAAGGGAGGCAAGGCCCCGGCAGGAGGCTTCAGAAAAAAGAGCGGAAACAAGAAAGATAGCCGCGACAGGTAATAAAACTATAATATAATTAAGCGATGTTACAACCGAAGAAGACCAAATTCAGGAGGGCCCAGAAGGGCAAGATGAAGGGTAATGCCCAGAGGGGAAACCTGCTGGCATTCGGATCATTTGGCATCAAAATCCTTGAGGAGACATGGCTCACAGGCCGTCAGCTGGAAGCTGCACGTCAGGCTGTCACCCGTCATATGAAACGTGAAGGACAGATCTGGATCCGTGTCTTCCCTGACAAACCCATAACAAAGAAACCTGCTGAGGTGCGTATGGGTAAGGGTAAAGGTGCCCCTGAAGGATTCGTTGTCCCTGTTACACCGGGACGGATAGTCATTGAAGCTGAAGGTGTTCCCTTCGAAGTGGCCAAGGAAGCACTGCGCCTCGGAGCACAGAAACTTCCCGTTGCCACCAGGTTCGTGGTGCGCCGTGATTACATCCATGAATAAAACATAAGAGTGATGAAGAGTTCAGAGATAAAAGAATTAAGCAACCAGGAGCTTCTCGAGCATATCGACAATGAGAAGACCAGTCTCGTGCGTATGAAATTAAACCACGCGATCTCACCGCTTGAAAATCCCCAGAAGATCAAGGAGAGCAGGAAGACAATTGCCAGGCTCATGACAGAGAAGCGCAAGAGGGACATGATTGAGAAAACAAAATAGCCGTTATCAGTATGGAAGAAAGGAATCTTAGAAAAGAACGTACAGGTGTTGTAGTCAGCAACAAGATGGAAAAGTCTATTGTTGTTGCCATCAGGAGAAAGGTCAAGCACCCCATTTATGGCAAGTTCGTCAACAAAACGACAAAGCTTATGGCTCATGATGAAGAGAACGCTTGTAAGATAGGTGATACGGTTCGCATAGCAGAGACCAGGCCTCTCAGCAAGAACAAAGCCTGGAGATTGGTTGAAATAATCGAAAGAGCTAAGTAATTATGATACAGCAGGAAAGCAGGTTGACCGTTGCCGACAACACAGGTGCCAAAGAGGTACTTTGCATCAGGGTTCTCGGCGGAAGCAAGAGAAGGTATGCAAGCGTAGGTGACAAGATAGTTGTCTCCGTGAAGAGCGCACTGCCATCCGGTGAAGCAAAGAAAGGTACTGTGAGCAGGGCAGTTGTTGTAAGAACAACGAAAGAGATACGCCGCGCTGACGGTTCCTATATACGCTTCGATGACAATGCAGTTGTTTTGCTGACAAACACCGATGAGGTTCGCGGCACACGCATCTTCGGCCCCGTCGCCAGGGAACTGCGCGACAAGTACATGAAGATCGTTTCACTTGCACCTGAAGTGTTATAATTTTTAAACTGACACCCGATGCAGAAGAAATTACACATCAAAAAAGGAGACTCAGTGACGGTCATTGCCGGTGAGTCAAAAGGCCAGAAGGGTCGCGTCCTTGAAGTTAACAGGGATAAGAACAAGGCACTTGTAGAAGGAGTTAATATGGTATCGAAGCATACCAAACCCAACGCCAAGGCCCCGCAGGGCGGCATTCTTAAAAAAGAAGCCCCCATTCATATTTCCAACCTCATGGTTGTTGACCCCACAAGCGGCAAACCGACACGCATTGGCCGCAGACTGAATGATAAGAACAAACTAGTGCGTTATTCAAAAAAATCAGGAGAGGAGATCAAGTAATGTACACGCCTGCATTAAAGACCAAGTATAAGAACGAGATCACACCTGCACTGATGAAACAGTTTAATTATAAAACTGTCATGCAGGTGCCGAAACTCGAAAAAATAGTTATCAGCCAGGGACTGGGACAGGCTATTGCCGATAAGAAGATCCTGGAGATGGGACTCAAAGAGGTGACTGATATAGCCGGACAAAAGGCTATTCAGACAGTTTCGAAAAAGGATATCTCAAACTTCAAGCTGAGAAAGGCAATGCCGATCGGTGTCATGGTTACACTGCGCAAAGACAAGATGTATGAGTTTCTTGAGAGACTCATCTCCGTTGCCCTGCCGCGTATCCGCGACTTCAAGGGCGTAAGCGCAAAGCTTGATGGCCGCGGGAACTATACCCTCGGAATCACTGAACAGATCATCTTCCCCGAGATTGATATTGACAAGATTGCCAAGATCATGGGACTGCAGATGACCTTTGTGACAGACGCAGGGAGCGACGAAGAGGCTTTTGCCCTTCTTAAAGAATTTGGAATTCCTTTTAAAAACAAATAAACAGATCGGAATATGGCTAAGGAATCAATGAAAGCCCGTGAGGTCAAACGTGCAAAACTTGTGCAGAGGTATGCAGCTAAAAGAGCTGCGCTGAAAGCTGACGGCAATTATGTTGCCATGGCCCAGCTGCCCCGTAACTCAAGCTCAATCAGACTGCGCAACAGATGCAAGCTGACCGGAAGACCAAGAGGCTACATGAGACAGTTTGGCGTGAGCAGAATAACCTTCAGGGAGATGGCTTCAAAAGGCCTTATACCAGGCGTTAGAAAAGCAAGCTGGTAACCACCGACAGAGTAATAAACAATTAATCAGAATACAAAATGACAGATCCAATAGCAGATTTTCTTACAAGAGTAAGAAATGCCATGAAAGCTGGACATAAAGTTGTTGAGACACCGGCCTGCGGTCTGACAAAGGACATCACAAGGATCCTCTTCGAAAAAGGGTATATCCTCAGCTATAAGTTCATTGATGATGATCTGCAGGGAAAGATAAAAATCGCCCTGAAGTATCATCCCAAGACCAAGCTGCCGGCTATCAAGTCGATACAGAGGGTGAGCCGTCCCGGCCTCAGAAAGTACGCAGGTGTTGATGAACTCCCGAGAGTCCTTAACGGACTGGGCATTTCAATCCTTTCAACCTCCAGGGGTCTTATGACCGAGAAAGAGGCCGTGAAGGAAAATGTCGGAGGTGAAGTAATATGTTATGTTTACTAAACAGGAGGAGAGATTAAATGTCACGAATAGGAAAATTACCTGTAAACCTGCCATCAGGCGTCACCATATCAGTGGATGACACCAACGTGGTCAGTGTTAAAGGCCCCCTGGGAACGTTGTCACAAAAGGTTGACAGTGACATCAGGGTGGAAGTTGAGAATAATGAGATTATTCTTTCAAGACCTAACGATGAGAAGCGCCTTAAGTCGCTTCATGGCCTCTACAGAGCCCTTATTGACAATATGGTCGTGGGCGTTTCAAAAGGCTACAGGAAGGATCTTGAGCTCGTTGGAGTAGGCTACCGCGCTGAAGCAAAAGGTCAGCAACTTGAGATGAGCCTCGGCTACTCACATGATATTGTCATGGAACTGCCGCAGGAAGTCAGGGTTGAGACAAAAACTGAAAAGAGAAGTAATCCGGTCATTACGCTTTCAAGCATCGACAAGCAGCTCATTGGCCATATCGCAGCAAAGATCAGATCTTTGCGTCCGCCTGAACCTTACAAAGGCAAGGGTATTAAATTCGTGGGTGAACAGCTCAGGAGAAAAGCCGGTAAATCGGCTGGTGTGTAACATGATTAAATATTGAAGTCATGGCCTTAACAAAGACAGAAAAAAGAGTAAAGATTAAACTGAGGATCCGCAAGCGGATCAAGGGAACCCCCGAAAAACCAAGAATTTCGGTGTACCGCAGCAACAAGCAGATATATGTCCAGGCAGTTGACGACGTCAATGGCCTGACATTGGCTTCAGCATGCTCGAAGGAGAAAGAGATAGCTTCCGTCACGGGCAAAAAGAAGAGTGAGGTGGCAGCCCTCGTTGGCAAGCACTTCGCTGCTGCCTGTAAAGAAAAAGGCATCGAAAACGTTGTCTTTGACAGGAGCGGTTACCAGTATCACGGCAGAGTGAAATCATTAGCTGACGGAGCTCGCGAAGGCGGCTTAAAATTCTAATCAGATGGCATACGGAATAAAGAGAATAAAAAACAGCGATCTTGAACTTACCGACAGACTGGTAAGCATCAACAGGGTTACCAAAGTAACCAAGGGCGGACGTACATTCAGCTTCTCGGCTATCGTCGTAGTCGGCGATGAGAAAGGTATTGTCGGCCACGGCCTTGGTAAGGCAAGTGAAGTGACAACTGCCATCGCAAAAGGAATTGAAGATGCCAAGAAAAACCTGATAAAGGTGCCGGTACACAAAGGCACCATACCTCATGAACAGTATGGCAAGTTTGGCGGAGCGTATGTCTTCATCAAGCCTGCTACCGAGGGAACAGGCGTCAAGGCCGGAGGTGCTATGCGCGCTGTGCTTGAGAGCGTGGGAGTGAAGAACGTGCTTGCCAAATCAAAAGGCTCATCAAACCCCCATAACCTTGTCAAGGCTACAATAGCTGCATTGCTCGAACTGCGTGATGCAAGCGCAGTGGCCGATAACAGGGGAGTTGCATTGGAGAAAGTGTTTAACGGTTAGAAATATTTCAGTTATGGCAAGAGTCAGAATAACCCAGTTCAAGAGTGGGATAGGACAACCCGAAAGGCAAAAGAGGATTCTCATTGCCCTGGGTATAAAAAAAATGCACCAGACTGTTGAGCACGAAGCCACGCCTCAGATAATGGGTATGGTCAATAAGTTGAAGCACCTGGTGAAGGTCGAGAACATTTAAGGTAATAACAGCATTATATATTTCGCTATGGATTTGAGTAATTTAAAACCTGCCAAGGGATCGATCAAGAGGGATAAGCGCATTGGTCGTGGCGAGGGTTCGGGCCACGGTGGCACATCAACACGCGGTCATAAGGGCGCCAAATCACGCTCCGGATACAGCAAGAAGATCGGATTTGAAGGCGGCCAGATGCCCCTCCAGAGAAGAGTGCCTAAGTCCGGCTTTAAAAATATCAACCGCGTTGAGTACAAAGGCATTAACCTGAGCACTCTTGAGGACCTGGCAACAAGACTGAAAACTGATCGTATCGATTTTCAGACAATGATGACATCCGGTCTGATAAACAAAAACAGCCTGGTGAAGATCCTGGGCAACGGCACCCTCACACACAAACTTGAGGTGCATGCCCACGCATTCAGCAAATCAGCCCAGGCAGCAATTGAAGCTAATCAGGGAACCGCAGTTAAACTGTAAGGCATGAAATTTATACAGACAATAAAAAATATCTTCAAGATAGAGGATCTGAGAGCAAGGATCCTTTACACCCTGATTATTGTAGCCCTTTATCGTCTGGGGAAATATATCACCTTGCCCGGTGTAGACCCTTCAATGCTTGAGGGATTACGTAGTCAGACCTCTTCCGGAATCATGGGGCTGCTGGATATGTTTTCGGGTGGAGCTTTTTCACAGGCGTCCATCTTTGCCCTTGGTATCATGCCTTATATATCAGCCTCCATCGTCATCCAGCTGCTGGGAATCGTTTTCCCATATTTCCAGAAGATGCAGAAAGAGGGAGAGAGCGGCAGGCGGAAACTGAACCAGTATACACGGTACCTCACAGTGCTGATCCTTGCACTGCAGGCCCCTACCTATCTTGCCAACCTTCATGCTGTACTGCCGGCACAGGCGTTTGTGCTAACGGGTACGTTGTTTACCGTTTCCTCGGTGATCATCCTGACAGCCGGTACGATATTCGTTATGTGGCTCGGTGAAAAAATTACTGATAAGGGTATCGGCAACGGTATCTCACTTATAATAATGGTAGGTATTATTGCACGCTTCCCCGTGGCATTCATCTTCGAAGCAGGAACCCGTATTAACGGTTCCGGCGGGCTTGTGGCACTCCTGATGGAGCTGGTGTTCCTCTTTGCGGTTATCCTTGCTTCAATACTTCTTGTACAGGGTACACGCCGCATACCTGTTCAGTATGCACGACGCATTGTCGGCAACAAACAGTACGGAGGCGTTCGTCAGTATATACCTCTTAAGGTCAACGCAGCAGGTGTGATGCCTATCATCTTTGCACAGGCAATCATGATGCTGCCCGTCATCCTGGCAGGATTCAGGGAGACAGGTTCAGGTTTTGTAGTTGCGTTTTCGAATATGTACGGTTTCTGGTACAACCTGGTGACCGCCATCCTGATAATAGTCTTCACATACTTCTACACCGCCGTTACAATTAACCCGGTACAGATGGCTGAAGACATGAAGAAAAACGGTGGTTTTATTCCCGGCATCAAACCCGGGCGCAAAACCGTCGAATTTATAGACACCATCATGTCGCGTATTACACTGCCCGGATCGATTTTCCTGGCAATAATAGCGATCATGCCGGCATTTGCTGTTAACTTCAATGTGAGCGGTTCATTTGCACAGTTCTTCGGAGGCACATCACTGCTTATCCTTGTGGGCGTTGTGCTTGACACCCTGCAGCAGATTGAAAGTCATCTGCTTATGCGTCACTATGACGGTCTCATGAAATCGGGCCGTGTTAAGGGCAGGACTGGATCCGCAACGGCTATTTAACAGGTTTACGTTCTTTGATGATTTATATTAAGACGGATGCAGAAGTAGAGTTACTGAGGGCGAGCAACATGCTGGTCTCAAAGACTCTTGCTGAAGTAGCCGGACATATCAGGGCGGGAGTAACCACCCTGCAGCTCGACACCATCGCTGAAACATTCATCCGCGATCACGGAGCGCTGCCCGGTTTTAAGGGCTATGCCGGTTTTCCGAACACTCTCTGCACATCAGTCAATGACGAGGTAGTTCATGGTATACCCTCAGCCTATGTCCTTAAGGATGGAGACATTGTCTCAGTTGACTGCGGGGTGATACTCGACGGTTATTACGGTGACAGCGCTTTCACATTCGCTGTGGGAGAAGTCAATCCTGAGGTCCTGCGTCTCCTTGAATACACCAGGGCATCACTTGATGCCGGTGTGAAAGAAGCAGTAGCAGGCAACCGGTTGGGTGACATCTCGCACGCAGTGCAGTCCAAAGCAGAAAGCGGAGGATACTCTGTGGTGCGCACACTGGTGGGACATGGGATCGGAAAGCACCTGCATGAGGGACCTGAAGTGCCAAACTTCGGAAAGAGGGGAACAGGAGCAAGACTGGAGAGGAACCTGGTCATCTGCATCGAGCCGATGATCAACATGGGTACAAAAAACACAACCGTCCTCAGTGACGGGTGGACGGTCAAAACAGGTGACAGCAAACCGTCAGCACACTTTGAATACGCTGTTGCGGTCAGGGAGGGGAAAGCCGACCTGCTCACAACATTTGAGTTTATAGAAGAAGTATTACGAACGAAGTAAGTATATGGCCAAACAACCATCAATAGAGATTGACGGAACGATCATCGAGGCGCTCTCAAACGCGATGTTCAGAGTCAAGCTCGAAAACGGGCATATAATCACTGCTCATATCTCAGGCAAGATGAGAATGCATTAC
Source organism: uncultured Bacteroidales bacterium (assembly GCA_963780735.1). Classification (GTDB taxonomy): domain Bacteria; phylum Bacteroidota; class Bacteroidia; order Bacteroidales; family VadinHA17; genus SR-FBR-E99. The sequence continues at coordinate 287,434 of CAWADB010000006.1, read as the reverse complement.
ATCAAAATCCTGCCCGGAGATAAAGTTAAGGTTGAAATGTCACCCTATGACTTGTCAAAAGGAAGAATAACATTCAGATTTAAATAGAAAATATTAGTAAGATGAAAGTAAGAGCATCAGTAAGAAAGCGCTCAGCCGACTGCAAGATTGTAAGGAGGAATGGGCGTCTGTATGTGATAAATAAGAAAAATCCCAAGTTCAAGCAGAGGCAGGGATAAAATTAATTAACTTTGCACTTCAAATTAAAAGAGGTATATGGCACGTATTAATGGCGTAGATCTGCCAAGGAATAAGCAGGGCGAAGTAGCTCTGACTTACATCTATGGTATCGGACGTAGCACGGCACAGAAAGTGCTTGACAGGGCTGGCGTTGATCGCAATATGAAAGTTGAAGAATGGAATGACGATAACATCAACACTATCCGTCAGATCCTCTCTGAGAACTACAAACTTGAAGGTGAGCTTCGTTCGGAGACACAGCTTAATATTAAGCGACTGATGGATATAGGCTGTTATCGCGGTATCCGCCACAGGATCGGACTTCCGGTGAGAGGGCAGAGCACGAAGAATAATGCCCGTACCCGTAAAGGTCGTAAGAAGACTGTTGCTAACAAGAAAAAAGCTACTAAATAATTAACATATGGCAAAGAAGACTGGGACGCTAAAGAAGAAGGTCGTAAAGGTGGAACCCGTGGGACAGGCTCACGTTCATTCATCATTCAATAATATAATTATCAGCCTTACAAACAGCACGGGGCAGGTCATCTCCTGGGCATCAGCCGGAAAGATGGGCTTCAAGGGTTCAAAGAAAAACACCCCCTATGCTGCACAGATGGCTGCTGAGGAGTGCACCAAACTGGCTTTTGAGCTTGGCCTCCGTAAGGTAAAGGTTTATGTTAAGGGCCCGGGATCAGGCCGTGAATCAGCTATACGCGCTATCTCCAACAGCGGAGTCGAAGTGACCGAAATAGTTGACGTCACTCCTATGCCGCACAACGGATGCCGTCCGCCGTCACGCAGGAGAGTTTAACAGGTTTTAATAACATTTGTTCTTAACTAAAAATATTCAATTCAATGGCAAGATATACAGGACCCAGATCAAGAATAGCCCGGAAATTCGGAGAGCCCATTTTTGGCCCTGACAAATACCTGGATCGTAAAAACTTTCCCCCCGGACAGCATGGTCTGACAAAAAAGCGGAAAAAAACCTCTGAATATGGGGTTCAGCTGCGCGAGAAGCAAAAGGTGAAATACCTTTACGGCCTCCTCGAGCGTCAGTTCCGCAATTTCTTTGAGAAAGCCTCTTCAGCAAAAGGTATTACCGGATTAGTGCTGTTGCAGATGCTCGAATCACGCATCGATAACGTGGTCTACCGTCTCGGCGTGGCTCCTACGAGAGCAGCTGCACGCCAGCTCGTGTCACACCGTCATATTACCGTCAACGGTAATGTGGTGAACGTGCCTTCTTTTATCCTCCACCCCGGTGACATTATCGGCGTCCGCGAAAAATCCAAATCACTTGAAACCATCGTTGAATGCCTCGGTGCAAACCGCCGTTCAAAACTGGCATGGCTCGAGTGGGATGATACACAGATGGCCGGGAAATACATGAGTGTGCCTGAACGTTCTGAAATACCGGAAGATATAAAGGAACAGCTTATCGTTGAATTATATTCCAAGTAATAAAGTAATACTGTCCATATGGCCATATTAGCATTCCAGAAACCTGACAAAGTAATATTACTTGAAGCGGACGATCAGTACGGAAAGTTTGAATTCCGCCCGCTTGAACCCGGCTACGGCATAACCGTTGGTAATGCTCTCAGACGAATTCTCCTCTCATCACTCGAAGGATTTGCAATTACAACCGTAAAGATAGAGGGTGTAGACCATGAATTCTCTACCATCACCGGAGTAATGGAGGATATCACCGAAGTAATTCTGAACCTTAAGCAGATACGCTTTAAGAGAATGGTTGAGGATGTTGACAGTGAAAAGATAGTGGTCAAAATAACCGGCCAGGATGTTTTCAAAGCCGGCGACCTCAATAATGCTCTGAGCAGCTTTGAGGTTCTTAACCCCGAACTCGTAATCTGCCGTCTGGAACATGATGTTAAGCTGCAGATGGAGCTCAACATCAGCAAAGGCAGGGGATATGTTCCCGCTGAGGAAAACCAGCCTGCTGAAGCTGAATTCGGAGTGATAGCAATTGACTCTATTTTCACACCCATCAGGAATGTGAAGTACTCAATAGAAAACTACAGGGTTGAACAGAAGACTGACTACGAAAAACTTCTGATTGAGATAAGCACTGACGGATCAATTCATCCCAAGGATGCCCTCAAAGAGGCAGCCAAAATACTGATTTACCATTTCATGCTCTTCTCAGAGGATAAAATCACCATCGATTATGAAGACAAGATGGCAAACGAAGAGTTTGATGAGGAAATCCTTCACATGCGTCAGCTGCTTAAGACAAAGCTTGTAGACCTTGACCTTTCCGTCAGAGCCCTGAACTGCCTCAAGGCAGCAGAGGTGGAGTCTCTCGGTGACCTGGTAAAATTCAATAAGAATGACCTCCTCAAGTTCCGTAACTTCGGCAAGAAGTCGCTGACTGAACTTGACGAGCTGCTTGAAACCATGAGTCTCTCATTCGGTATGGATGTGGCAAAGTACAAACTCGACAAAGATTAATAACCGGTAAGGATAAACAGAAATGCGACATTTAAGAACTATAAATCATCTTGGGAGAAAGAGTGCTGACAGGAAGTCATTGTTGTCGAACATGGCATCATCACTCATTCTGCACAAGCGTATCACCACTTCTGCAGCCAAGGCGCGTGCACTGAGATCGTATGTTGAACCCCTCCTGACTAAATCGAAAGAGGATTCAACCAACTCACGCAGAGTGGTGTTCAGTTATCTTGAGAACAAGAGCGCCGTTTCAGAACTGTTCAGGGAAGTGGCTCCAAAGATTGCAAGCCGTCCAGGTGGTTATACCCGCATACTAAAGCTGGGAAACCGCCTTGGGGATGCAGCTGAGATGTGCCTTATTGAGCTCGTTGATTTCAACGAAACCATGCAGGCCGGTGAAGCTGCCAAGGCTAAGGCAACACGCCGCCGCCGGGCTCCTAAAAAGAAAGCCGCTGAAGACGTTGCTGCACCCGCAGAAAAAGAAAAACCTGCCGGAAAAAAGGCTCACGAAGCTGAAGATGAAACAAAAGAATAGCATTTTATGCTGATTGAATAAGGGGATATTGTCGTTCTGACCGTATCCCTTTTTTATATATTACAGAAAATTCAAAAAAACCATAAGAAACAATGAGTCAAATAGTTAGTGTTCACGCCAGGGAAATCCTTGATTCAAGGGGTAATCCAACAATTGAAGTTGAAGTGGTAACAGCCAGCGGCGCTTCCGGCAGGGCAGCAGTGCCATCCGGAGCATCAACAGGCGAAAATGAAGCTCTCGAACTGAGGGACGGTGATAAAACCCGCTATCTCGGCAAGGGAGTCCTCAAGGCTGTTTATAATGTTAACAGTGTTATCTCGGAAGAGGTAATGGGCATGGATGTCACCGACCAGATAGGTATAGACCAGAAGATGCTCGATCTCGACGGCACACCGACCAAGAGCACCCTCGGAGCGAATGCCATACTGGGTGTCTCACTTGCTTGTGCCAAGGCCGCTGCAGCTTTTCACGGACTGCCTCTCTACAGGTATATCGGAGGAACCAATGCACGCGTACTGCCGATACCGATGATGAATATCATCAATGGCGGAGCCCATTCCGATGCTCCCATAGCATTCCAGGAGTTCATGATACGCCCGAAAGGTGCTACGTCATTCGCGGAAGGGCTCAGGATGGGAGCAGAGGTGTTCCATTCCCTGAAAAAAGTTCTTAAAGGACGCGGCCTCAGCACGGCTGTAGGTGATGAGGGAGGCTTTGCTCCTGCACTCAAGGGAACGGAAGATGCCCTCGAAAGCATCATCCAGGCCATTACCGCTGCCGGATATAAGCCGGGCATTGACGTCGCAATAGCACTCGACTGCGCTGCAAGCTCATTCTTTGAGGATGGCCAGTATGACTATACCAAATTCGAAGGAGCAAAGGCAAAGAAGCTTACACCGGCACAGCAGTCAGACTACCTGGCTTCACTGGTTGAGAAATATCCTATTATAGACTCAATTGAAGACGGTATGGCTGAGAACGACTGGGATGGGTGGAAACTCCACACTGATAAGCTCGGATCGAAGATACAGATCGTCGGTGATGACCTCTTTGTAACCAACGTGCAGTATCTCGAAAAGGGTATCTCACTGGGATGTGCAAACTCTATCCTTATCAAGCTGAACCAGATAGGCACCCTCACAGAGACCCTGAACTGCATTGAGATGGCTCACAGGGCAGGTTATACCACAGTCACTTCACACCGCTCCGGTGAGACTGAAGACACTACCCTCGCTGATGTAGCGGTTGCTACCAACTCAGGGCAGATCAAGACAGGCTCGCTGAGCCGTACAGACCGGATAGCAAAATATAATCAGCTGCTTCGTATTGAGGAAGAGCTTGGCAATAACGGCGTCTACGGCTGCGAATAATTGCATTATGCAGGCACGCAAAGTCACTGCACCCATAAGAGGCTGTCCAAAAAGAGGCAGCCTCTCTTTTTTTATTTTTATCTTTGCATAAATCTGCAACTCAATGTCGTTTAACGGCCTGGCTCAGTATGTAAGCTACCTTGAATCGCATGGCGACCTTGACCGTGTGAAATGTCGCGTTGATCCCATTCTCGAGATAGCGGAAGTCGCTGACCGTATGGTAAAGAACCGCGGCAGGGCTCTGCTCTTTGAGGATACCGGCACTGCCTTTCCCCTGCTGATAAATGCTTTTGCTTCTGACGATCGCATGGCTGCTGCCATTGGAAGGAAGTCGCTTCAGGATGCCGGTGAGGAAATACTTGCTTTGTCAGAAGCCATGAGCGGGGCCCGCACTCTTTCGGCAAAGCTTGCACGTCTGCCGCACTTACTTAGTTACCTGAAACTTGCCCCGCGCCGCCGGAGAGGCAGGGGTGAATGTCAGGAGGTGACGGTTCCTGTAAATGACCTTAATATTCTGCCTGTACTGAAGTGCTGGCCTTATGACGGCGGCAGGTACATAACCCTTCCTCTTGTGCATACCCGGCACCCTGTGACAGGCAAGGTCAATCTCGGCATGTACCGGATGCAGGTGATGGGCAGTGATGTTACCGGAATGCACTGGCACCGCCACAAGACCGGTGCCCGTCATTTTGAAGCCTGGAAGAAGGAAGGCAAACGCATGCCGGTAACGGTGACCCTCGGAGGCGACCCTGTATATACCTATGCTGCCACAGCCCCCATGCCTGAGGAAATAAATGAGTACCTGCTGGCCGCATTCCTTCGCCGCACAAGGGTTACCATGGTCAAGTGCCTGACGAACGATCTATGGGTTCCCGCTGATTCGGATTTTGTTATTGAAGGGTATGTCGATCCTGCCGAAGAACTCATTAAGGAGGGCCCCTTCGGAGACCATACCGGCTTTTATTCTCTGGCGGACCTCTATCCCCGCTTTCATGTGACCTGCATCACCCACCGTAAGAATGCCATTTATCCTGCTACCATAGTCGGAGTGCCTCCCATGGAGGACGCGTGGATAAGCAAAGCCACCGAGAAGATATTTATGGCCCCGGTAAGACTTGCCATTGCCCCTGAGATCAGAGACATGCACATGCCCGCTGAAGGCGTGGCACATAACCTGATCATAATCAGCATCGACAAAACGTACCCCGGACAGGGAATGAAGGTGCTTAACGCCCTGTTCGGTGCAGGCCAGATGATGTTCAGCAAGTATATCATCGTGGTCAGCAGTCCTACTGCAGCAAATGATTACCGCGGCGTTGCGGAAGCCGTGTTCAGCAATGTCAGGAATAACATTGACCTCCTGCTCACTCACGGTCCCCTCGATATCCTTGACCATTCTTCCGACAGGTTCAGTATGGGAGGAAAGCTGGGGATTGACGCCACAGTCAAGCTCCCGGAAGAGCGGACAGCGGCACGTGGTTCAGCGCCACTTTTTCTGCTGACCGATACGGAAATAATCGATGATGTCATCACCGGTGTCAGGACGATGGCTGAGTGGTCTCTTCCGGTTGTGGTGCTGACAATAAGGAAACCCAGGGGAGGGCTTGAAATGAAGAGACTGGTAAATTCTCTCAAAGCCCCGCTTACCAATCCGGGAACAGTGACTGTGGCTGTTGATCATGGGGCTGATGCCGAAGACACATCAATGATTATGTGGCTTGTAACAGGCAACAGTGACCCGTCACGCGACTTCTACCGCCTGAAAGGAGGCTCGATATTCATTGATGCCACCTCCAAGCCTGGTTCAATACCGGCATTTCCCAGGGAATGGCCGAATGTGGTATGCTCTGATAATGAAACTATTGACCTTGTTGACCGGCGGTGGAAAGATTATAATATCGGTGAATTCCGCCAATCGCCTTCTCTGAGAGTATTGCCTCTTCTCCGGCCGGGGCAAGCCTCCGTTGAACCAGAAAACACCATAAGCGGGTGAGCAGTGTCCTGACAGCGGCAACAGCCCTTTCACTGGCTCAAAATCTCAGGGACAACCCGGCCATCAATTATGCAATCGCCGTGTTCATCGTTGCGGCTCTCATCTACCTGGCTGTCCTGCAGTACTGGGTGCTTTTCAGAACAAGGAAGCATCTCAGGGAGATGAAGGCTGCCTATGACGAGATCGATTTTCAGAGGGAGGAGCTTCAGCTGAGGAACAAGGACATTACCGACAGTCTAACCTATGCCCGTCGCATCCAGACAGCGCTGCTGCCTGCCGAGCACCATATTAAAAAAGTCTTTCCGGACTACTTTATTTACTACCGCCCGAAGCATATCGTCAGCGGGGACTTTTACTGGATCAGCGAAAGAAGCGGAAAATACTTCATCGCAGCTGCTGACTGTACGGGCCACGGCGTGCCCGGCGCTCTCATGTCAATGATAGGACTGGAGTTGCTTCAGAAAATTATCAATGAGATGAAGGTCGATGAAAGTGATAATATTCTGCTGACACTGAACAGGGAGCTTGAATCAGCATTTTTCAAGGAAGAAGACGGCAAAGCCCTGATCAAGGATGGTGTCGAGATGAGTATCTGCGTCATTGACCGCAAGTCGATGCAGATGGAATTTTCAGGTGCGTTTCTTCCGGTTTATATAGTGCGTAACGACAAGCTTATTGAGATAAAGGGAGATAAGCAGAACGTCGTTCAGTCAGTCCCCGGGGTCACATTTAACCGGAGCAGCTTCACACTTCAGAAGGGTGATATTCTCTACCTCTTTTCAGACGGCTATGCAGACCAGTTCGGAGGACCCGACAACAAGAAGTTCATGTACAGGCGGTTGAGGCATATCTTGCTGACAATCAGCAAATATCCGCTTGGTGACCAGCAGAGGATACTTGATGAGACCATCACCACATGGATGCGGGAATTCGATCAGATAGATGATATGATGATACTTGGGGTCAGACCCTTCTGAGATCAGACGAGGGCACTGATTTTTTCAATGAGCAGCTCAGGATCTATCGGCTTGCTGATATAATCGTCCATACCTACCGCAAGGCACTGTTCCATGTCGCCCAGCATGGCGTTGGCAGTAATGGCTACTATGGGAACATGAAGCTGCGTGCTTGTCTCAAGGCCCCTTATCTTTTCGGCAGCGATCAGCCCGCTCATCACCGGCATCTGGACATCCATCAGGATAAGATCGTACCGTGAAGTACCGAACATATCAAGAGCTTCCTTGCCGTTTCGTGCCACCTCGACGCTCTTAACCAGCGGCTCAAGCATGAGCTGGGTGATACGCTGGTTTATCGGATTATCTTCCACGAGCAGAATGTTGAGGTCCTTCAGTTCTTTCTTCTTCTTTTCTCCGGGTAACCCCTTGATAAGAGTGCTGGCAGCTGCCGGAGACTCAATTTTCACGCTTGGGCGGAGATGGATAAAGAAGACAAAATATGAACCTGAGCCGGCAGATGTCTCCTGCCAGCTGCCGCCACTGCTGCGAATGAGCCTGGCGGAGAGAGGATAGGGCTGACGCCCCTCGCCGATAAACACCACCGGGTTGTTTGACGACAGTGTGAACTCGACTTTCTGCAACCCGTTGTGAATACCGGCCTCCCTGACCTGTATTTTGATGGTGATCTTGCCGGAAGTGACTGAAATGGCGGCGCTAAGCAGATCGATAAGTATTTGTTTTATGATGATCGGGTCATCCTTATATTCCTTTGATCCTTCACCCTTGTCATCATACACTATCAGACTCTGCAGGTGCCTTTTGTTAAGCTTCATCAGCTCAATGGTGTCCTGGATGGTCGGGCCCAGTTTGAACCGTATCTCTCCTCTCGGTTCGGAGGTCATATTCCCGGCTGTCTCCATGGTGAGTTCATTGACCACTTCGACCATGGTACCCGTTGAAGCCAGGACTGTATCTATCAGCTCCTGCTGCTTGGGTGTTGCACCCGTCTCGCCGAGCATGCTTCCCAGAAGCACAAGGTTGTTAAGAGGTTCCCTGATCTTGTGTGAGAATGAGTTGATGACCTCCTCATTCCTTTCAGCAATCGATGAGAGCTCTTTCATGATCGTCCTGTTCTCGGCGATGAGGTTCCGTATACCGATAATCGCAAAGACCAGGGGCACCACAGCCAGCACGCCTGCTGCCAGAGGGAAATATATCATACTTGCCACCGCGGTGGATATGGCAATGATGACCAGAAGCAGCGCAACTGCCACCGGGAGAAGAATGTGATCTCTTGTCCGTCGGGTCATCAGATCTGATTGCGGAATGGCAACAGGTTTTGATCTCTGTGACATGTTGTATATTGCAGTAGAAATATGAAGTTCAAAGATACATGAATTTCAATAAAGATAAAGCCGGGGGTGTTTTCCATGTATATAAAAGATTAAATTTGCTTAACGGTATAATTTTTGAGGAAGATTTATAAAAGCGCATGATGAGAAAGGCCGTTGTGACACTGATCGCAGTTCTTTTTGCCTCCGGCATAACCAGGGCACAGGGAGGTGATACTCTTGTTCAGTATACTCCTGACTTCAAGTTCAGGGACGGTATTTACCTGAATTTTGACATGGTAAAGAACAATGCCCCGATTCCTAAGGCAAAACTTTTTACTTCAGTGGATTATAACGACAAGGATTTCTTTGACCAGTTGCTCTCATCCGACAAGATCTATTTTTATGACGGTATGGGCGTCAGGCAGGAGATTGACAAGTCATCGATATGGGGATTTGCACGGAATGGTGTTCTCTATATCAAGGTGCAGGATAACTACAACAGGATCACCTTCTTCGGTTCGATAATCCACTTTGTGGCTGATGTTACAACAACCACATCGAACTATAACCCTTACGGGTACTATAGTCCCTATTCACCGTACGGGTCCTATTATTCGCCCTACTCAAACTATTATAGTCCTTATTCAAGCTACGGTAATCCATACTCTTACGGAGGCTATCCCTACAACAGCAATTCGACAAGAACCAATCTCGAGATGTTTATGATCGATTTTGAGACGGGGAAGGAATATGAGTATGACCTTGAAAACCTGGAATCACTGCTGATGAAGGATCCTGAGCTGTACGAGGAATTTGTCTCGATGCACAATAAGAACCAGAAGAAAATGATGTTCGTTTACCTGCGGAAGTATAACGAAAAGCATCCCGTATTTATTCCGTCAGGGAAGTGATGCAACATTTCCGGGGACCGGCCGTCTTTTAGAAAAAAGCTATGGAAGAGATAAAAACATACACACAGACGGAACGTGACTGGGCAATGTTCTGCCACCTTTCAGCATTTGCCGGGTACTTCTTCCCCTTCGGCGGAATCCTGGGCCCGCTCATCTGCTGGATCTCGAGAAAGGACACATCAGCATGGGTTGATGTAAACGGAAAATCATCACTCAACTTCCAGGCCTCAATCCTGCTCTATACTATCCTCGCAGCCCCTTTGTGTTTAATTATCATCGGGATACCCATAATTATTATGCTTATTGTTCTCAAGATCGTCTGCGTAATAGTGGCAAGCATCAGAGCATCAAAAGGTGAGGTCTTCAAATACCCGCTCGCTATACCCTTTATACAATAAGAGTCAGCGTCTCCCTACGGTCTCTCCTCTCGCTATCCCTACATACCAAGTCGGTACTTAACGGCCAGCCCTGCATTCTGGCGCCTTCGCTAAAATTGCCCACCGGGCAATTTTTTTACGCTCGCCCCCCTTTTTTCCCTATTTTTGTTGGGAAATTAAATTGTCATGTCTCAGAAACCTTCCATACCGAGGGGTACGCGCGACTTCTCTCCTGCAGAGATGCTGCGCCGTAATTATATCTTCGACATCATCCGGAAGAACTTTTCTCTTTTCGGTTACCTGCCGCTTGAAACGCCCGCGATGGAAAACCTCTCAACCCTGCTGGGTAAGTACGGAGAGGAGGGCGACAGGCTTATTTACAGAATACTCAACTCGGGAAATTTCCTGGCGGATATTAATCCGTCAGATATGTCATCGGCCGGCAGCACGGCAGTCTCACAGCTGATTAGCGAGAAAGGACTCAGGTACGACCTTACCGTCCCGTTTGCACGGTACGTAGTTCAGCATCGTGATGAGATCACCTTTCCGTTCAGAAGATACCAGATCCAGCCAGTCTGGAGGGCTGACAAGCCGCAGAAGGGAAGATACAGGGAGTTCTTTCAGTGTGATGTGGATGTCATCGGCAGTAACTCACTGCTCAACGAACTTGAGCTCATACAGATAATTGACCGCATTTTTGCTGAACTGAAGTTAAGAGTGACAATCAGGGTCAACAACCGCAAGATACTTGCAGGCATCGCAGAAATTGCGGGAGAAAAGGAGAGAATAACCGATATCACCGTAGCTGTTGATAAGCTTGATAAGATAGGAGCAGAAGGTGTGAGACAGGAGCTTCTTCAGCGCGGTATAACACCAGAGGCCGTTGCTAAACTGGAACCGGTGATAAGCCTCAGCGGGTCAACGCCGTCAAAGCTGCTCGAACTCAGGAAAGCGCTCGCTGCATCGGAAGAAGGAATGAAGGGTATTGCAGAGATGGAAGAGCTCTTCGGATACCTGGCTATGGCGCCGGTGGCATCAGCAGTGGAGCTGGATCTCTCACTTGCACGCGGACTGAATTACTACACTGGAGCGATCATAGAGGTAAGGGCTGAGGATGTCGCTATCGGAAGTGTATGCGGCGGAGGAAGGTATGACGACCTGACAGGGATCTTCGGCCTGCCCGGCGTCTCCGGTGTTGGCGTCTCTTTTGGCGCAGACAGGATATATGATGTGATGCTCATGCTGAACATCTTCCCCGAACAGACGGGTGCAGCTACAGAAGCATTGGTGGTTAACTTTGGCCGAGATGAACTGCCGGAGCTGCTGAAGATTATCCGCTCCCTGCGCGAGGCGGGTATTCCTGCTGAGATTTATCCTGACGCCCTGAAACTGAAGAAGCAGTTTGCCTATGCCGATGCAAGGAAGATCCCGTGTGTGATCATCGCCGGCAGCAATGAGATTGCAGAACAGAAAGCCACGGTCAAGGATATGCGAACAGGGGAACAGACTACCGTTCCGGTGTCTGAGCTCCCGCTATTTATAAAGTCAGGAAAACTATTACTTCTCCCTGCAGTCTGCTGTCCTTTGATCTCCTGACAGTAAGCACCAAAACATGACAACCCCATGCCATTGAAATGCGGAATAATAGGAATCACCAGCGTTGGCAAGACAACTATCTTCAACTGTATCTCCAACACCCGTGGTGAAACAAATACTTACGGTACCGGCGTGAAAGCCAACCTCGGCGTGATACAGGTACCTGACCAGCGTCTGTACGAGCTCGAAAAGCATCAGCCAACACAGCGTATCGTCCATACAACTGTTGATATTGTCGATATCCCCGGCCTGGTAAAAGGGCAGGGTGACAGCTCCGGCAGCCGGCTCCTCGGCGAGATCAGGAACACGGATGCCCTTATACATGTCCTGCGGTGCTTTGATGACGATAAGCTTTCTCATATTGACGGTTCGGTTGACCCCGTCAGGGATCTTGAGAACGTGGAGTTTGAGCTCCAGGTAAAAGATATTGAATCAATAGACAAGAAACTCCAGAGGCTGGAGCGTGCTGCCAAAACAGGCGACAAGGATGCAAAGCACGGCATTGAAATACTTAACCGGTACAAAGAGCACCTCGAGAGCTTTCAGAACGCAGTCAGCCTGCATATGAAGCCTGAAGAGAAGAGGCATGTCGATGACATCTTCCTGCTCACAATGAAGCCGGTGCTTTATGTATGCAATGTTGACGAGAAATCTGCTGCAGGCGGCAACAGGTATGTTGAGGCTGTTTCAGCCTTTCTCAAAGGCAGGGGCGCAGTGCCCCTGGTAATCGCCGGCGCACTGGAGGCGGAGATTGCAACTCTTTCTGACCCTGCTGACAGGATGGAATTCCTGCTGGCTGCAGGACTGACGGAACCGGGCGTTAACAAGCTGGTACGAGCCGCTTACGGCATGCTCAGCCTCCAGACTTTCTTTACCGTGGGACCGAAGGAGATAAGAGCCTGGACCATAACCGCCGGCATGACTGCTCCCCAGGCCGCTGGAGTGATCCATTCAGACCTCGAAAGAGGGTTTATCAGGGCTGAGGTTATGAAGTATGACGATTTCATGGCCCTCGGGTCAGAGCATGCATGCAGGGATGCAGGCAAACTGTTTATCGAAGGTAAAAACTACGTGGTTGGCGACGGCGATATACTTAATATCAGATTTAATGTATAACGCAGAACAAAACTGTTGAAACAACTTTTTGTCATATCTGCAGCCCTGTTTATTCTGACGTGCAACACTCTATACGGACAGGGTCAGGGGAGAGGTGGTGACATCAGGGATGCTATCGGCAGGTTTGGCCAGGCGGAAGTCCTGATTGAATATCCGGGTTTCGCAGCCATGTCTGATCTGGCAAAACGGTTTTCAGTCTCTTCCTGCGACGGCAGGGAGGCCGTGCTGACACTTTCGCCGCTCACGGCACCTGATTTTATAAGTACGGGTATCAGTTATAAGATCATTCTGCCTGAAGAGACAAAAGGCTTTTTCACCGCTTCTTCCGTCGCTGAAGCAATGCAGTGGCATACATACCCCACGTGGAAGCAGTATGATACAATCATGCATAAAATTGCTCAATCCTGGCCGGGGGTATGCCTGCTTGACACTGTCGGATTCAGCATCATGGGAAGAGCCGTTCTGGCGTTGAAGATATCTGATAATCCCTCCGCAGACGAACAGGAGCCCGTGGTGATGCTGAGCGCTGCCATCCACGGTGACGAACTGGCAGGATTTGTTATGCTCATGCGACTGGCTGAATACCTTGCCTCAGAAAGCAGCAACGGCAGTCTTGCTGCGACACTTACCTCCGGATGTGAGATATGGATCAATCCTGTGGCAAACCCCGACGGCATGTACAGAAACAATGACACGATTATTTACCCTGTAAGATCCAACAGCAACGGTTATGACCTGAACAGGAATTTCCCTGATCCGGCAGCAGCCTCCCCGCCTCCCGTGCAAAAGGAGACGCTTGACATGATATCGTTTATGGAAAAGAACCGTTTTGCCCTCTCTGTCAATCTCCATTCAGGAGTTGAGGTGGTAAATTATCCCTGGGACAGATGGACCAGGCTGCATGCTGATGACAGCTGGTTCTACGGCATCAGCAGACGCTATGCCGACACCGTGCACTTATATTCTGACCCTGGCTACATGACATTTCTCGATGACGGAGTTACCCGGGGTTCTGTCTGGTATGTCATCACCGGCGGCAGGCAGGATTTCATCACATACAGCCTCGGGGGCAGGGAGGTGACTATCGAGATGGATGAAACAAAACAAACCCCTGGCCCTGACCTCGAAACACTCTGGGACTGGAACAGCAGGTCACTGCTGCACTACATTGAAGAAGCATTGTACGGCGTCAGTGGAACTGTCTCCGACGCCTCATCAGGAAACCCTCTCAGTGCAAAAGTTTTTATTGCCGGACATGACACCGATTCATCACAGGTTTACTCCGACACTCTTACCGGTGAATTCCGGAGGTACCTGGCTCCCGGGTACATACACTCTTACATTTACCTGTCCGGGCTACGAATCATACTCTGCGGATTATGAAATCAGCAGCTGGAATTCCACGGTTTCAGCCAATATAAGCCTTGAACCGGAAGAACCTCCTGTTTATCCCGACCCTCCTGAATCCGGACTGCTGATTTATCCTGTTCCGTCAACCGGAAAATTCATGGTGTTGCCTCCCGCGTCGGTCGAGGGAGATATAATTGTCACTCTCATGAGTGTCACAGGGGCTGTAATTGATACGTACCAGACTACGGCACAGTCAGGCATCCCTCTCATCTGTGACTATAGCAAGCTGTCCCCCGGAGTCTACGTCATTTCAGTAAGAAAGCTGCCCGACGGACCGCTCCTGCGGGGAAAAGTGATAATCAACCGGTTAATATCCGGATGATCCTGGTTGATATCTTTCCTTCACGCTCTTGCAGATAAATCCAAAACAGGTATTTTTGGGGCTTGTTTACTTTCTGATATAAGTCGATATGAAAAGGACACTCATAATTATATATTTCTTTGCCGTTTCAGCTTTAATAAGCGCACAGTCAGCGTACATTCCGCCAGACAAGCCAAAACTGGTCATCGGGATCATTGTTGAGCAGCTCCGGTATGATCAGCTGGAGCGTATAAGGGACATCCTGCCTGACAACGGACTGAGGAAAATGATCAATGAAGGCACCTACTACCGGAATGTTTCGCTTGATTACCTTTCAACGCAGGCAGCTCCCGGTTTTGCTACCATCTCGACCGGCACTGCTCCCGCGGTGAACGGCATCACCTCTGACACATGGTTTCACCCCTTTAATGATCAGATGATATTCTGTGTTCAGGACCCGAACTCAAGTTCCGTGGGAGGCAGTTTTGAAACCGGGCTCTTCTCCCCGGTAAACCTGCTCTCTTCAACCTTCGCTGACGAGCTGCAGATGGCAACATGCGGTGCTTCAAAGATATACGGCATTGGAATAAAGGAGATGGGCGCCATACTCACCGCAGGCCATGCCGCCGACGGAGCATTCTGGTATGATGACCGCACAGGCACCTGGATGACCAGCACCTATTATGCCGAAAAACTCCCGGTCTGGCTAATGGATCTCAATGCCATGCTGATGCCTGGCCAGTACCTGAACCAGTCGTGGACTACCCTGATCGATCCTTTGCTCTATCCGGGATGCCAGGCTGATTCGAACGGACTGGAGCTTGGCTTCAATAAGCGGAACTGGTTTCCGTATGACCTTAAGGCTCTCTCCACCACAGGGAAGCTGGTGAATGTCACCAGGGATTATTCCGTTCTGCGCCAGACCCCTTTCGCCGATGATTTTACCACCGAGCTTGCGCTCCGCCTTATAGACAACGAACAGCTTGGTATGGATGATATCACTGATTATCTTGCAATTACATACTCTGCCACGGATTATATCGGGCATCGATTCGGACCTTCCTCCGTAGAAGCTTCTGATGCCCTGGCACGACTTGACAGGAACATCAGCAAGCTGCTCGATAAGATAGACAAGACTCTGGGCAAGAAAAACGTTCTTGTTTACTTTGTCTCGGCACACGGTGTGTCAGAGATACCGGCGGTGCTTGAGAAGAGCCGCATACCCTCGGGATACTTCCGGCTTAACCAGTCGCTGCAGCTCCTGCGCAGCTACCTCAATGCCATCTATGGCCAGGGCGACTGGGTAAAGGGTTTCTTCGATAACCAGATCTTCCTGAACAGGGGGCTGATTGAAGATGCAAACATCAGTCTTGAAGATATCCAGAAGAAGGTGGCAAGGTTCATGGTTCAGTTCTCCGGTATTGCCACTGCAGTACCGGCGTCAGCCTTTGAGATGAGCGATTTTAAAGTGGGCCTGCTGGTGAAGATGAATAACAACTACAGCCCGCAACGGTCAGGTGATGTGATGATAGCGCTGAACCCGGGATGGGTGGAAAAGACGGATTTTGTCACCGGTCATAATTCACCGTATGAATATGACAGTCATGTGCCGCTGATATGGTACGGGTGGACTGCCAGCAAGACATCGGTCACGCGCAGTGTCAGCACCAGGGATATAGCCGGAACCCTCTCCGTCCTGTGCAAGATTCCGCTGCCCAATGCATCCAGCGGAGACCCGCTGCACGAGCTCTTCAGGTAATTAGGGGGAGATCAGCAGATCAGACGCTCAGTTCGCGCCTGTTGTAAGTGTCCCTTATGAGGCATGCGTCAACGATAAGCAGTGGATTCTGCTCACCGCCGTTACCGATAACGATCATGTCAGCACCTGCAGAAAACGCATCGTCAATTTTTTCAGGAGTATTGAGTCCCCCGCCTGTTATAAGGGGGATCTTTATTTCAGATCTCACAGCCCTTATCATGGCAGGATCAACAGGAACGGTCGCCCCGCTTCCGGCTTCAAGGTAAATAGCCTTCATACCCAGCATCTCCCCGGCAAGGGCTGTAGCCACTGCAATATCATTCTTGTCGCGGGGCACCGGCGAGGTCTGGCTCATGTACTCAACAGAAGTGCGGCTGCCGCAATCGACCAGGATATAGCCCACCGCGATCACTCTCTCTCTTATATGCCTGAGGAAGGGCGCAGCGATAACATGATTGCCTATAAGAAGTTCCGGATTACGGCCACTGATAAGCGACAGCAGAAAAACAGCATCTGCAGTGTCTGTTAACTGGGTGAGATTGCCGGGAAAAAGAACAACAGGAATATTCGAGAGCTGCTTTAATCTGTCAATCAGCTGACTGACAGGAGAACCGGTAAGGCTGCCGCCTGCAAGAAAGAAATCTACCTTTACCTCAGCCGCACGGCTCGCCGTGGCAATAAGTGAGTCGTCACTGTATTTGTCAGGATCAATAAGCTGGGCAACTACCTTCCTTTTCCTGTAAGGTATGTCAATCTTCATGCTTCTTCTTCGTCCAGACTATGGTGTAATTATCATATTTCGAATAGTAAAGCGTGAACTGATCATTGATCCTCTCATTCTTTACGTACCCTTTTATCTCTCCGTTCGGCTGAACATCAAATGGTTCGATTGTAATATCCTGTACAATGTTTATCCCTTCCTTGTCGCATATCTTATATATAGATTCCTTTGCACACCAGTGGATATACAGGTGATAAGTGCGGTCGGCCCATCTGCGCGTAATTCTTTCCTTTTTATTAAGAAACTTTGATGAGAAGGCATTTATGTTGACCCGCATATACTCCAGGTCAATGCCGACTCTCGCATTCCTGCTTATCAGTATTGCCGTGAGCTTGTTGGAATGTGTTATGCTGATGAAATATGAACCGTCCCTGATGAACGGCTTGTTATTCTTATTATACACTATCCTCGCGTCCTTTCCCAGCAGCTCGGCGAGCAGGGCCCTCACGCTGAGAAACTCCAGCTTGCGCGAGGTGCTCCTGAATACCTTGTACCTTTTCCTGTCCTCGGCACTCATCTCCACCATGGAAAGGAGGGTAGTCAGATCCTCCTCGATCTTCCATACTCCGATAATAGTATCCTTATCCAGGAAGTGTTTTGTGATGCAGCCCATACTTATCTCCAGGTGAGTGTCTCCATCAGGTGGATAATATCATCCCTCAGGAAGGTGATAACGGGTAAAAGAGAGTCTTCATTGGGTTGAGCCATGAAGTAAAGCGACCCGCGCAGGTAGTGCTGTGTGCTGTCAGTGGCATAGAACTGCACCGCAGAAGCAGTGTTACCCTTAAGATCGTACAGAATCCCATATACACTTGAAGAGGCATCTGACCACAGCTTTTCTTCTATGGCATCGGCCCTGACAGTATGCTTGTAAGCCAGCTCTCTTGACGATTCTGTCAGGCTGGACAGGTCTCCGTGAAGATTGAAATAAGTGAGGTGTACCTTTGCCTTCAGGGTGGGAAATTCAATATCCATCCAGCATGTGTCGGTGGCTGCTGACGGCCGGATGTTAATCCGGGCGTAAGCCGGGTACTCTATTGAATAGGAGCAGGGGGAATCATAGCGGATGTATTGCTTTTGCGGCAGATCAATCCTGAAATAACCAGCCGGTTTTGGTACGGAAGGCTGGCCACAGGCTGTAAACATGAGCGCTGCAACTATAAGGGCGATTGGGATTATCTGCTTCATAAACCGGGTTCTTTCTTTTCTGCGCGGATCTCCCTTATCCGCCTTTTCTCGACCGTTTCAATAGTGAATATAAATCTTGCTGTGGATATTACACGGCCTTTCAAAGGGATCTCCTCAAGGAGCTCCAGAAGTAAGCCCGCAAGGGTCTCAGAGTCTCCCCTGACATCGGCGAACAGGTCACTTTCGCTGCCGGTGATGCGGTAAAAGTCGTTCATCAGTATCTTGCCGTCGAATATCCAGCTCCCCTTACCTGTCTCCCTGTAGAGAGGGGTTTCTTCGTCTGTCTCGTCTGTGATTTCCCCGACTATCTCTTCCAGAACATCCTCAAGGGTTACTATGCCGCTGGTACCTCCATATTCATCAACCACGATGGCCATGTGGATCTTCTTTTCCTGAAACTCCTTCATCAGCTCACTGATCTTCTTTGTCTCGGGGACAACATATGGCGGCCTGACAAGGGACTGCCACTTGAAGGTGTCCGGCTTGCCCAGATGCGGCAGCAGGTCCTTGATGAACAGTATTCCTTTTACGTTGTCAAACGAGCCGGAGTAAACAGGTATCCTGGAGAATCCGGATTCGATCACCTCCGGCATGATGGAACTGAATCCCCTGCGGATGTCCAGCGCGGTGACATCCATACGCGGACACATGACCGCACTGACGTTAATATTTCCGAAACGGACTATTCCCTTGAGAATTTCCTTGTCATCCTTTATCTCCGAAGAGGTGAGTTCGAGAGCGTCTGAGAGATCATTTATGCTGATATTGCCGTCTCTCTGCTTCGGGCTGTGCCTGACAAGGTGAGAGGAGACGGAGAGGAGTGATGCAAGAGGCTTGAACACCTTTGACGCCAAAGCAAGTGACGGAGCCATTATCAGGGCAAACCTGAGCTGGTTTTTGGAAGCGTACACTTTTGGCATCACCTCACAGAAGAGGAGGAGGATGAAAGTGATAACAACCACTTCAATGATAAACGACAGGACCGGGCTGTTGCTCAGATCGAAAAGCCTTGAGCTGATAAAGGCTGCCAGGATAATGATGGCGATATTGAGCATGTTGTTAGCCACCAGGATGGTGCCCAGGAGTCTGTCGGGCTTGGAGAGGAGATGCAGGGCGGTTGCCGGACGCTTGCCCTTCCTGACCCGGAGATCTTCCAGGTCATTTGGGGTAAGAGAGAAATAAGCAACTTCCGAACCGGAAATAAAAGCAGACGCTATTATCAGCAAAATAAGAAAAATGATCTCGGTTATCAGCGCGAAGTCAACCCCGGTGACAGCCGTCAGTGAAAAAAAACCGGGATGTGAGCATGACAATAGTGTCTCCAAAATCTTGGAATTTGGTTAGCTAAAACGGCAGATCATCTGCTGTTTCACGCGAAGTGAGATCTTCACTTACATTGTTGTCTGACGGTCCTGAAGGCTGTGAGGGTGCAGAATAACCGCCTGAATTGTTCTGCATCGGCTGACCTGAAGAAGCAGCCTGCTGGCCCTGACCGTCCTGTTTCCTTCCAAGGAGCTGTATTGTATCTGCCTCAATCTCAACAATATACTTCTTGTTACCATCGCGGTCGTCGTATGACCGGTAGCGGATCTTTCCCTCCACAAGTATCTGTGAACCTTTGCGGATATAATTTTCGGCAAGTTCGGCCAGCCGTCTCCATGCCACAACATTGTGCCATTCGGTCTGTGTCACCTTATCACCTCCCTTTGGGGTGTAGGTTTCACTTGTGGCAAGTGAAAACGATGCTTTGATATTATTCTCGAAACGTCTTATCTCCGGGTCCTTCCCGACGTTACCAACCAATATGACTTTATTGAATGACATAACTTTAATTATATAATTTGTTACAAGAAGAATGTAAAGTTACAAAAAAATCTGTTGAGAGTATTAAAGCCGCTCAACGCGGCTGCTGTCCCTGCCACAGACCCGGGGCAAAAACATGCTGTTTACCTGCTATTTTTATATAGTTGTCAAAAAATCAATGTATTCGGAGTGAAAAAAAAGATAATTAAATTATAATTGAGAAATAATATTTTATATTTGCACAACTGAAAAAACAGAACATAAAATAATTTGTTGAATTTAAAATTCTTGCAAAATGACAAAAGCAGACATTGTTAACGAAATTGCCAAAAACACTGGAATTGAGAAAGTGACTGTTCAGAAAACCGTTGAGGCGTTTATGGAATCAGTTAAAGACTCTATGGTATCCGGCAATAATGTTTATCTAAGGGGTTTTGGCAGCTTTATTGTGAAGAAACGCGCAAAGAAGACCGCCAGGAATATCTCCAAGAATACTACCATTATTATTCCTGCACACAACATTCCGGCCTTCAAACCAGCCAAGACTTTCATAACCAAGGTTAAATCTCACGTTAAGAAGTAATAATATGCCAAGCGGAAAGAAGAGAAAACGGCATAAGATGGCTACCCACAAACGCAAGAAGCGTTTGCGGAAAGACAGGCATAAGAAGAAGAAATAGCAATTAATGCATAGTCCATACTTTTGAATCTAACCTAAAGACCCAAGGCCTTTAGGTTAGTTGCATTTTTAAAGGGCTATACGCAAATCAACAAATTTCAGAATGTGAGTAAGGATCTAATAATCAGCGTAAGTGATTCTGAGATATCCATTGCACTTCTTGAGGATAAGCAGCTTGTCGAGTTAAATAAGGAAAAACGCAATATTCAGTTCTCTGTCGGCGACATTTACCTGGGGAAGGTAAAGAAGATTATGCCGGGGCTGAACGCAGCGTTTATCAATGTAGGTTTCGAAAAGGATGCCTTCCTTCACTATCTTGACCTGGGCGCTCAGTTCAGGACTCTTCACAAGTATTATTCTCAGGCTACGTTGAACAGGGGCAAGATGCCGCCTGTGTCAAAATTCAAGCCTGAGCCTGACATCGACAAGGAGGGTAAGATATCTGATGTCCTGACATCAGGACAGACAGTGATAGTGCAGATAACCAAGGAGCCCATTTCAACCAAGGGTCCGAGGCTGGCGTCAGAAGTAAGCATAGCAGGCCGTAACCTGGTGCTTATGCCGTTTGCGGATAAGGTCTCCGTCTCCTCAAAGATAGAGAACAACGATGAACGAAACCGTCTCAAGCTGCTCATACAGAGCATTAAACCCAAGAATTACGGTGTGATAGTACGCACCGTCGCGGAAGGAAAGAAGGTTGCCGCTCTTGACACAGAGCTCAAAGAGCTTGTCAGCAGATGGGAGACAGCGCTTTATTCAATTCACAAGGATGTGAAATCGCCGCGGCTGCTCCTGGGGGAGATGAACCGTACAACGACAATCCTCAGGGATATTCTCAGTGCCGACTTCAACAGCGTCATCGTGGATGATGAAGTCATAGCCGGCGAAGTAAAAAGCTACATCAGGGAGATAGCCCCTGAAAAAGAAAAGATAGTCAAGGTTTACAAGGAGCAGTTCCCGATCTTTGACCACTTTCAGATCAGCAGGCAGGTAAAAGGGCTCTTCGGCCGCACAATCTCATTCAAGGGCGGCTCATACCTGATAATAGAGCATACTGAAGCCCTGCACGTGGTAGACGTGAACAGCGGCAACAGATCAAAGACAGGCAGTGACCAGGAATCCAATGCCCTTTCCGTGAATCTTGAGGCTGCCAGAGAAATCGCACGACAGCTGCGCCTGAGAGATATGGGCGGAATAATTGTAATCGATTTCATTGACCTGCAATCGAATGAAAACCGGCAGGCACTCTTTGACAAGATGAAGGATCTGATGAGCGAGGACAGGGCCAAGCATAATATATTGCCGCTGAGTAAGTTCGGACTGATGCAGATAACCCGGCAAAGGGTAAGGCCCGAGATGACCATCGTCACTGATGAGAAATGCCCCGTATGCAGGGGAGGGGGTAAAACGGCATCGACCATTCTCCTCACTGACGAGATGGAACGTACACTGGTGTCTATCCTTGAAAAAGTGAAGACCCGCAAGCTGATACTCCGGACCCATCCGTTCGTTGCAGCTTACCTCAGGGAAGGACTCTTTACCCTGATAGGGAAGATCAACAAGAAGCATGATGTCAGCATAAAAGTTCAGGCTGTGCCCTCATACCACTTCCTGCAGTATGAGTTCTTTGACCGCGATGGAAACGAGATAGATCTTGCATAAAAAAAGAGGCGCCCGGAAGCGCCTCTCTTTTTTTCAGAACTTGCCGAATTTGAATGACATTCCGAAAACAAAACCTTTCACTGCCTGCGGACTAAGCTCAGGCACCTCAGGCGTGGTATGATATAATTCAATCGGAATTCTGTATGAAGCACCAAGCCCCATCCTGAAGAAGCGTGTCACGTTCAGCTCAATCTCCGCTCCGGGTTGTATAAGCATAAAGAATTGAGTTGGCGGAATATAATCCTCATAATCATCCCAGTTATCCCAGTCATCCCAATTTGTTTTTACACTGGAGATTGCTCCTCCGCCAATCAGGATTGGAAAGGCAACATGAACCGGTTCCAGCGGAATTACTATCGGCTCAATGATAAAACCGCCATATCCCCCTGTGAGGAAATTATCAGTGTCATCACCTGCATCGTAAACAGGCTGGGTCATAAAGCCTGAGCCTCCTAACCCCATCGCAACAGTGTGATTCATGATCCACATGCCGCGGAAACCGAATTCAAATGAGCTTCTGTCATCAATGACAGAGTAACCCATCGTGAAAGCACCGTAACCGCCAGAGGAGGATTCGGACCCTGAAAGTGTCTTCATCTGGCCAGGTTCTTCCTGGGCCGACCCTCTGTATACTGATACAACAAGGATCACAATCGTAGTAATTAAAAGTCTTTTCATAATTAATGCTAATTTATGACTATTTGCAAATTATTCATATCTGACAACAATACCATTTTCTCTGCCAGTAAATGCAGTTTTTCACTTCTGCAGAATTCTGATTTCTCCCCTGGTGGCATCAATCCTGATTTTCGATGAACCGGAAGAGCTCCCGTACCTGCCGGAAGTGATATATATCTTGTCTTCTTCATTAACGGTTGTGCGTTCAGGCTCAGGCGTAATTCCCGGAAGAGAGACAAATGCGTTGGTGTGACGGATCTCCAGGTCATAGCTTGCCTTCTCAGGCATGAGAAGATCAACATCGGTGTATGAAGAGTTGATGTCTATAAGTGAAAACTTCTCATCAATCTTCTCGCATGAAAGGTTGCCGTATTTCATTACAAGGCTCAGCTCCTTCGAAATATTCTCTGCAGTTATGTCACTGAAGTGTGTTGTTCCTGTGAGCACAGATACGCTGCCAAGGTTTATATCGTCACTCTTGGAATCAATATCCAGTGTGCCGCAACTGTCAATCCACACCTTCGAAGACGTAGAGGTCAGGTTAATTTCCTTCGTTTCTTTCATTCTCAATTCACTGAAAGAGAGGATGATTTTTCCTTCCGTTACACTTCTTACATTTGCTTTGCAGAATGTGAGATCAATCTGCCGGGCGTTATTGATCACTCCTGCATCGAGAGATCCGTTCGACAGTTTCAGCGTTAGTTCAGGGGTCTCATCACCGATATAAACATCTCCGTAACTGTTGGTAAGCCGCAGAACGGTTGAGGAAGGGCACTCGATGAAGTAATCGATCTTCAGTCTTGAACCATAGTTAATGATGTTCCTGGTGAGGCCTTTAAAACTCTCAAGCAGAGGGGTGATACCCTGGTTAAAATTGGTTTGTGCCCGCACCGTCTCGTTGGTCATCGTAATACTTACATCAACATCAGACATCATCGAGCTGAGCTTGCTTTCCTTATCCGATGAGGCGGTCACCTCAACCTTGACAGAGATAGAATCGGCATTGCCGTGACTGATATGAATATTGCCGTATTTATTTGTCACCTCTACGACAGGGTCATTACCGGCTCTGAATGACTTCATGAAGGTCTTGCTGTCAGTCATCTGCTGACCCTGTAATGTCAGGGTGCCGAGCGACAGTATCAACGCAATCAGGTGGTTTCTATAATTCATGATCTGAATAATTTGTATTTTCTGTCTCTTTCTCTTTCATCAGCACGAGCATATCTTCCAGCAGCTGAATCCTGAGCCTGTAGTTCCGTATAAGGGCCTCCACCACCTCCTCATTGGCTATGTTGTCCTTGAGATCCTTCCTGATCTCCACTGAAAGGCTGTCAAGCTCACCCATGCTCTTATCCAGCTCCATGCTGATATCCGGGTTGTCTGTCAGTAGCGGGCCGGCCTCTGCGTACAGTAAACTGATCTGGCTGTTGTAATACAGGTAGGTCTCCCTGACAGCAGTGATTTGCGGGTCAGCATTTCTTCCAGGTGCACTGATTGTTCTGATTATGAGGGTCAGACCGGCTCCTGCAACTATCACTATAGCGGCTGCCTTCCAGAGCCAGCTTCCTATGTGCCTCTCACGACGGGGGAGGTCAGGTTCAATCCTGCTCCATAAGCCGGGGTCAGGGTCATGAATATCCATCCCCTCCCTGCCATTCCTGATATGTTTCTCGAACTCATCCATCTTTCTGCATGTTTATGAGTATTTCTTTCAGTTTGTTTTTTGCCCTTAAGTACTGGGTCTTCGACGTTGATTCAGAGATATTCATGATCTGGGATATCTCAGCATGATCATACCCCTCGAGCAGGTAGAGGCTGAAGACCACCCTGTATCCGTCAGGCAGCTTTTCTGCCGCCTTCGCAATGACAGATGTGTCAGGCCAGATCACTTCCGCCTCTTCTTCCTCAGGTCTCTCAACGGACTGGTAGTCTTCAATGTACACCAGGTCCGTCTCTCTCTTTCTGAGCCTGTTGATGCACTTGTTTATCACTATCGTCTTCAGCCATGCGCCGAAGGTTGATTCAGACCTGTATGAACCTATATTCCTGAAGCAGTCAGTAAAAGCTTCCTGCAGCATATCCTCTGCTTCTTCCCTGTCATTGACAATGCGGTATGCGGCATTGAACATGGCTCTGGAATAGAGTTCATAGATCCTGAACTGGGCTTTCCGGCTGCCCCGGCGGCACTCCTCAATTAGAGTATCATGAATATGCACATCTGGTATTGCCAAGCTCAGATCATTTTACTAAATGACACTGCAAATTTACGGAAGTTGCATTATCAATCATTTTTAATCTCATTTCCTCTTTTTATGCTGGCTGCTCCCGCCTGAAAATTAACTGTGCTATTGGTCGAAAAAACATTTTTTATTATCTTTGGTGTTGCTTTTTACTGTCCAAAAGCAATTTTTCCATTCTTTTCATGGCTGCCCCGCTTTTTCAGCGGGGCTTTTTTTTAACTTTTGCCCAATGCCTGCTGCCATCATCCTGATTTAACCTTTTTTATATATTCGCCTCTCAGGATGGATGATAACCAGCTTGTGATATACCTATATTTACGCGTCCAAAAACCTTGATCAAAATGAAATTAATGTACCTGGTCCTGACCGCCTTGTTCATGCTGACAGGCTGTCTCTCACAGGAAGAAAAGGTAATCCGCAAGGCTGACAAGATGCATCTGAACATGCTGACAGTCGACACCCACTGCGACACCCCGATGCGTCTCGCCAGGTCAGGATTTGACCTTGGCAGCAGGAATGAAAAAGGCTGTGTCGATTTCCCAAGGATGAAGGAGGGAGGACTTGATGCTGAGTTCTTCGCAATCTTCATCGGCCAGGGACCAAGGGACCCTGAGACTCTGGACCTGAAACACCAGGCAACACTGGCCATTTTTGATTCCATCCACCGCAATGTGGCACGGTATCCGGAAATGGCAGGCCTGGCACTGACACCTGATGATGCATACAGGCTTAAAGCTGAAGGCAGGATTGCCGTGTTCATCGGAATAGAGAACGGCTATGCCATAGGCAAGGACCTGTCACGTGTAAAGGAGTATTACGACCTGGGCGCTCGCTATATAACACTCTGCCATTCAGCTAATAACGACATATGTGATTCTTCAACTGACCCGAAGGGACCCGAACACGGCGGTCTTTCTGCCTACGGAGAAGAGGTGGTGAAGGAGATGAACAGACTGGGGATGATAATTGATGTGTCGCACCTGTCTGACGAGGCTTTTTATGATGTGCTGAAGGTATCAAAGGCGCCGGTGTTTGCCTCGCACTCATCATGCAGGGCATTATGCGAAAACCCCAGGAACCTGAACGACGACATGCTCCTGGCATTAAAGAAAAACGGAGGTGTCATACAGATATGCCTTCTCAGCGAATATCTTAAACAGCCCGAACCTAACCCCGAATTTGACAGGCTTGAGAAAGAACTGCGTCAGAGGATGAAAGACCTTGGTCCTGATGCTACTGACGAACAGAAGGAAGAGATATGGGATGAGTATCAGGCACTAAAGAACAAATATGAGAAACTTGCGACGGTCGCCGATGCTGTGAATCATATACAGCATGTTGTTGACATAATCGGGATTGATCATGTGGGGATAGGCTCAGATTTCGACGGTGGTGGTGAACTGGACGATTGCCGGGATGTTTCTCAGATGAAGAACATCACCAGAGAGCTTATCTCGCGCGGTTACAGCAGCGAAGACATTGCAAAGATATGGGGAAAGAACTCAATGCGCATCCTTAGCTCAGTGCAGGCCCTGGCAGAATAAATTAATTTGCTGATGTGACCGTGACGACGCCCAATTTGGGCGTCCACTACTGCCTACTGCCTATTGGCTATTGCCTTTCTTCTGCTTCACCCTTGAAAACCTCAGCATCCTGATAATCCATGAAGGCAGAGGCTTGTTGGGGTCCCTCTTCCTCAGGTTAAGATACAATCCCAATGCTTTAACAACAGGCACCTTGTGTGTCTCAACGAACTCGATGAGAGTCCCGTCAGGATCTTCTATATAAGCGAAGTGACCTGCTGCCTCACCCATGTCAAAGCTCTGGCCGGCATGGCTCTCCATGCTGTCTACACTGAATGGAAACCCTGCGTTGTCACAGTATTTACGGAGGTTGTCCATGCCGCTGATATCATAGCATAAATGTATGAAGCCGGGATCACCCCAGAATCTTCCCTCATAGATTTTAGTGCCTTTAATGTCTCCAGCCTGTATCAACTCAATGGTGCTCTGTCCGAAGACCGGACTAAAGCTTCCGTGAAAAGGTTTTCCGGGAGCCAGGAGAACGCGCCGGAAGGTACCGCTGCCCCCTGGAAGAGGAGCGAGGTCATCAAATGTACCGGTTATGTCATATACTACCTTGTCATATCCAAGTATATCAGAATAGACTTTAAGCGCCCTGTCAATATCCGTGACCCCTAATATTGCTCCGTATGACCCGCCTGATACTTTCTTCAGGTTCATGAACCAGTCGGTAGCCTCAACAATATGAAAGATATTTTTAAACGGGTCCCTGACAAAAAAGCTCTTCCTTCCTGAGGGATCGGCAGTGGGCATTCCCAATACATCAACTCCCATATCCAGGAATTGCTTCCATGCTTTCTCAGCATTCCTGACCTTCATTTTACAGGCAAAAATGCCTATGTCTCCCAGCTTTGTCTCGCGGTCACGGTATTCAGGCTCCCTTCCCTTGTACTGCCATACTTCGAAGCCTCCGCCGCTCTGCAGGTTGAGTGCAAGCACTGCGTGCCTGCTGCGTGGCTGGCCTCCGGTATAAGGCAGCATCAGCTTTGCTTCGGCTTCTTCCTCAAAGATGCGGCAGTCCATTCCGAATACCTTTATGTACCACTCCCACGCTTCTTTCAGGTCATGCACACCTATACCGACCTGCTGTATCCCGCTTACAATATACCCTTTCATAATGTCTTTTTTGTCACATTGGTTTAATCCTGCCGGCAATCCTGAAGAAAAGAGCAGGCATGTATTTTCTTATTTTGAGCATCAGCAATTCACTGCTGCCGACGAGTATCTCTCTTTTGTTCCTTCTGATACCGCTTATGATCTGCTGAGCAGCTTTTACAGGTGTGATTCCTCCTGCCAGCCCTTCATCGAGCTTGCCGTGCTCTTTGCCTGAAGCTGTAAGAGCATGAAGCGATATATTGGTACTTACCCTTCCGGGTATAAGCACTGATACTTTTATATTATCGCTTTTGTGTTCAAGGAGGAGTGTTTCAAAGAAACCGTGAAGTGCTTGTTTTGATGCTGAATATGCCGATCTGAGAGGGAATCCGAAGCGTCCGGATATGGAACTGGTTGCCACGATATGACCACCGCCGTTACTAATCATGTAAGGCAGAACAGCCTTCGTCAGAGCGATAGTCCCGAAATAGTTTATCTCCATTATTTTGCGGTCGAGCCACAGGGGAGTATCTTTTATCAGGGCCCTCTGGCTGATACCGCCAATATTAAGCAACAGGTCTATCCTGCCTTCCTGTTTTATTATGTCAGCCACTGTCTTTTCAATTCCGGCTGTTTCCGACAGGTCGAATGCAACGGTGGTGATACTTCCCTTCATTGCAGAGCAGTTTTCGGCAACTCTCTTCAGCCCGGCTTCATCATTTGATGAGGCAATAACCCTGCTGCCTCCCTTCGTGAATGCATTGACCAGCGCCTCGCCGATGCCTGATGAGGCTCCCGTTATCCAGACTGTCTTATCTGCGAAGAAATCATTCATGATTATAGCCCGGACACAGTCTTAATGAGATTGCCATAGGTGTTTCGTAACCTGATAAAGACGGAGTTATTTGTTCTGATGAGTCTTCTGATCCTGAATCCTCCAACCGTTCTTTTGAAAAGAAGCGACCAGTTCCATGCAAGAATACCCAGCACCGGAACAAGAACGAAAGCGGCCAGTGCCAGCCACCACGGTTTGATCAGTATCAGTGCAACAATCAGGTACAAAGGTGCAATTATCAGGCCCATACCGATCAGGAAACCATATCTCGTTGTGCTGATGAAACCCGGGTCTTTCGTTTTTAACGACTGAATTTCAGAAACTTTAAAGATGATAAAGTTAAGTAATACTCCTGCCACAAAGACCGGCAGTGTAACAAGAAGCAGGATCCATGAGAGAAGAAGCCACCCAAGAGGATGCTTTTTCTTTCTCAGGTGACGGTAGGTGAGCTTCAGCTCCTGAGAGAGGTCCCTGACGGCAAGACTGTCACTGCATAAACGTTCATATGATTCAGGGTCTTTCTGATGCAGCTCGTTAACCTTACTGATCAGCCTGTTGTCACGGAACAGTTTGGGATACTTTATGCGGTCACTGTATTTTTCGTTGATGATGCTTCTAAGCTCGTTGATAGCTTCGTAGTCCTGCTCTGCTTCTATATGCACCATCACTTTCTTCATATCGGAAGAGAGTCTGTCGCGCAGTTCAACTATTGCCCTGTTCGGGTTCTGCCTGTATGAATCGTAGTATTCAGAGACATGGATGGGATGGCCGTAGACAACGGTAAGCACCTGCCTGAACCTCCAGTAGTGTGAATACTCTATGCCAACCGGCACGATATTGATTTCCTTCTTATAGTCAGAGGCTTCTGCTGTCTGGAAGGCAATACGGCATATGCCTTTCTTCAGCTGGCGGAGCTTTCTGTGGACGTCATGACTTCCTTCAGGAAGAATGACTACACCGTTACGGTGCTCCATGACCCTGAGAGTGTCGTGGAAGGTGTCATCATTCTGTTTCAGGTTTTCGAAGCCGTCCCTTATCCGGTAAACAGGTAGAATTTTCAGTCGGTAAAGAATGCGTGCTACAAGTTTCTTTTTGAAAATGTCTGCCCTTGCAAGAAAGACCAGCTGCCTGTCGAGGGTGCAGATGATTGCCAGGGCATCCATGAGGGCATTCTGATGATTGGGTGCGAGGATGGTTGGGACAGAAAAATCGAGGCGGTCCTTGCCGTAAGCAATAACCCTGCGGTAGAAGATATTGTTGTGCCAGAAATCGGCATATTTTTTCAGAAGCAGATAAAACAAATCATACTTCTCAATGTTTTCCTTTCCCATAACTGAAAAGCCTGTAATCTACAATCCTGAAATACTGATAGCTAAGTTTCTATGCTGCCCGAAGTTAAATAAAGATTTTCCCCGATTAATTCAATATCATTGATTCTTGACAGAGACCGGGTACTTTTAGGTATTTATACCACCATCACCGGGGGCGGGCATACAATTCATTCCAGGAAGTTCTCAATGTCGCGCCTTTCTCTTTTGGTAGGGCGGCCGGTACCGTGCGGCCTGTAGCCAAAGAATTTTCCGCTCTCAGGCTTGATCCTGTTTTTTTCCTCTTCGGGAGTGAGGTCGGTGATGTAATCGCTGACAAGTCTGGCGCCAACCCTGGAGGAGGGAAGGGCGATGACACGATAGGTATAAGTCACAGGCGGTTTCCTGACGAGGATGGTTGTTCCTTCATTTACAATGTGAGACGGTTTGACCGGCTGGCCTGCCACAGTGATCCTCCCTTTCCGGCATTCCTCTGTGGCGATGCTGCGCGATTTGTACAGCCTGACTGACCAGAGGAACTTATCGATCCTTTCCCCCGCTGGTGTTGTCATCCGCCAAAAATTTACCTGCTTTGTTAAAAGCTGTCATCGTCAGCTCGCATCCGGCGGTGACGAATGACCGGATAATCTCAACAGTCATCGGCAGCCTTTTATTAATAATTTTCAGCTCCTCTTCTGTCCATTCGCCCAGAACATAATCTATTTGTCCGCCCCTGCCGAAGTTGTTCCCTATACCGATGCGCAGCCTGGCATATTCATTTGTCCCGAGGATCTCGCTTATGTTTGCCAGGCCATTGTGCCCTCCGTCACCTCCCTTTGCCCGCAGGCGCATGCTGCCGGCAGGGATGGCTATATCATCGGCTATGACAAGCAGGTTCTCCGGAGTTATCTTCTCCTTCTGCATCCAGTAACGCACCGCGTTGCCGCTCCGGTTCATCAGCGTAGAGGGTTTCAGAAGGATCACCGAAGCGTTCTTGTACCTCATTTCTGAGACAAAGCCGTAACGGCGGTCCGTAAAAGAAATATTGGATGCAGCTGCAGCCGCATCCAATACCATAAAACCGACATTATGCCGTGTATTTTTATACTCTTCGCCTATGTTGCCAAGACCGGCGATAAGATATTTCAAGACATTATCTATTTGTGAGTGGCATCTTTATGCCCTGCATCCTTCTTGCCTGCCTCTTCCTTTTCTGCACCGGCAGCTTCAGCAACCGGAGCTTCGGCTCCTTCAACCGGAGCAGCTTCCTCTTCTTTTATGACCACACGTGATATGGCAACGCCAACTATCATTGCCTTCTTGTTGTCAATGATCTCCAGCTTATCGTATGCAAGATCACCTACCTTGATCGACTGTCCGATCTCAATGTTTGTAATGTCAATTGTAATATGTTCAGGCAGGTCATTTGTCATACCCTTTAGCTTGAGTGTCCTGCGTTTGAGATTGAGTCTGCCGCCAGCTTTTACGCCGACTGATTCGCCGGTGATCCTGATAGGCATGTCAACGATAACAGGCTTGTCTTCAGTTACCTGTACGAAATCAATATGCAGCAGCTTATCAGTTACCGGATGGAACTGCAGGTCTTTCATTATTGCCTTATATTCTTTACCGTCAACATTGAGGTTGACAAGAAAAACATCAGGAGTATAAACCAGTCCGCGGAATACGTTTTCATGTGCAGAGAAATGCAGGTTTTCTTTTCCGCCATACATTACGCATGGTACATTATTTTCAGCGCGCAGCGCGTTTGAGCTCTTTTTTCCGAAATGTTCGCGCGAGACGGCCTTAATCTCAATAGTCTTCATCAGTCTTTAATTTGTTGTGCTACTCAAGATTGCTTGCCGGACAATCTCCCATTGCACGTTCGACGTTTTTTAAAATTTGGCCTGCAAATATAGCGAAAAAGGTTAAAAAACAAAACCTGTGCTGATTGAACTGTTGGTGTAGACAGCTTTTATTGCCTCGCCGAATATTTCGCCAACCGACAGAATCTTGATTTTTGGTGAATACCTCGTCAGGGGTATGCTGTCGGTGACCACCAGCTCCTCGAGGGGTGAGCTGTCTATCTTTTCAATGGCATCTCCTGACAGTACAGGGTGTGTGGCGACAGCCCTGACACTCAGAGCCCCGCGGTCTCTCATCATGGTGGCGGCAAAACTCAGGGTGCCGGCCGTGTCAACCATATCATCAATAATGACCACATGACGTCCCTCAACCTCGCCCAGGATAGAAATCTCCTCCACAACGTTGGGTTTTTTTCTCAGTTTGTAACAGAGAACCATCTCACACTGGAGGTAGCGTGCATAGGCGTTGGCACGTTTTGACCCGCCCATGTCAGGTGCTGAAACGGTCAGGTTTGGCAGCCTCAGGTTCTTTATAAAGGGCCCGAAAAGCGCCGAGCCAAACAGGTGGTCAACGGGAACATCGAAGAAACCCTGGATCTGGTCGGCGTGAAGGTCCATCGTAATGATGCGGTCAACACCTGCCTTTGTAAGCAGGTCGGCAGTGAGCTTGGCACCGAGAGAGACACGTGGCCTGTCTTTGCGGTCCTGCCTGGCATAACCGTAGTATGGGATCACCGCATTGACCTTATAAGCCGAAGCCCTCTTGGCAGCATCGATCATCAGGAGAAGCTCCATCAGGTTCTCTGCCGGTGGGTTGGTCGACTGTATGATGAATACATGGCAGCCTCTGACAGATTCATCAAAGCACGTCTGAAACTCTCCGTCACTGAAGCTCAGCAGTGAGCTCTTGCCCAGCTCTAAGCCAAGATGATCTGCAATTTTTTCTGCAATGCTTAATGACGATGTACACGAAAAGATTTTAAAAGGAGCTCTGCCGATCATATTGGAGGTGTTAGATGGTTTTCACTGAACGCTGATGCAAAAATAATATTAATGGGCCAATCATTTTTTCCTTTCATAAAATATCATGGTATCCTTAATGTAATCAAGCAGCTCGTCCCTGCCGGTACCTTTTGTGGCCGAGGTGACGAACGTCGGTGGAAGGCTCTCCCAGGTTTCAAGCATCATTCTGTCATGAATGAGCCTGATTTTTTCTGCAACGCGGGGCCCGGTCTTGTCTGTCTTGGTGAATACCCTGGCGAATGGCACACCGTTGAGAGCCAGTCTTTCCATCAGGGCCATGTCAGAAGGCATTGGCTCATGCCGGGAATCTACCAGAACAAACAGGGAGATCAGGTTCTCACGAAGGGTGATGTACGACTTGAAGAGCCTGTCCCACTCCTCCCTCATTTTCTGTGAGCGACGGGCATAACCGTAACCCGGGAGATCAACAAGGTACCAGCTCTCATTGATAAGAAAGTGATTGATGGTTTGCGTCTTACCCGGATTGACGGAAATTTTGGCAAGACCTTTCCTTCCCACCAGCATATTAATCAGCGACGACTTTCCAACGTTTGACCTGCCGATGAAAGCATACTCAGGCAGGTCAGGAGGAGGTAACTGGCTGATCTTAGCGCTGCTGGTGACATAAGAAGCAGATCTGATGATCATTACTTCTTTAATTTGGCCACGAACTTTTCGTTCTCGATAATGAATCTTTCATGCAGGCCTTCGCCTATCTTTCCGTCGTCGTCGCTCGCTTCGACATAAAACAGCAGTCTTTTACCATTCACCTCTTTCAGGGTAGCAGTGCAAGTCACACTTTTGCCCACCCTGGTGGCTTTGATGTGTTTTACGCTGACCTCTGTCCCTACGGTGCCTTCGCCATCGTTGAGACATGCTTCCACAGCTTTCATGGCTGTCTGCTCCATGAAGGCGATCATTGCCGGTGTTGAAAGCACATCAAGGAGACCTGAACCGTAAACAGATGCGGTGTCTCCTTCACCGACCGACCTGGTAATTGTGAGCTTGATGCCCGGTACAAGTATCTGTGACATAGCGTGCTTAGTTTAAATCTTTATACGGTAACGGTATTGACAGCCGGTAATAAAGTCTGTTGCCAAAGCCGGTCAGATAACCAGCCACGACAGTTACAGAGTCTGCACTGTGCCCCGGTGTCTTTTTCATATCGAGATAACCCGTGGTAGCTGTCTGGAGCAGCGGTGTAAGAATGGTTAGATCGACCATACCGTCTGTAAAATCGCCTCTGTAGTATTTGACATTCTCAGCCATGTCAGACATCTCAATGAATAATTTGCAGACTCCCTTTTCCTTGTACTGATCTTCCATTCTGTACTGCACTGTGGGATAACCGGTGACTTTCTCCCCGCTCATATTGAACTCCTCCAGGCCGGGTAATCGCCTGCCGTCCAGATAATCGAGCTTTGCCTTTACACGGCCGCTCTTATAGTATTGTATCTGTGATCCGCTGATGGTGTCATTGACATATGGGGTGACCCTGAAAAGCTTGCCGTCAGGGTAGTACCATTTTGCCTCTCCGTTTTTCTGGCCGTCGACATACAGGATCTCCTGTTCGAGAACGCCTGATTTGCTGAATGTGCGCGACAGTCCCTGCCTGACACCGTTCTCAAATGCAACCTCCTTAACTTTTATGTCGTCCTTGAAATAACTCTTTACCCCTGAATAACCGGTGTCAGCCTCATGTTTTCCTTTTTTCTTTTCCCCACCGGTATCGCCGGTACCGCTGCCGCATGAGACAGCTATGAGGAATGTCAGTGTCATTAAGAAAGATGCAATTTGTTTCATGTCAGGTGTCTATTTGTGGTACATATACTTCAAGTAATACGGCGGCTCCCCCCGGGATGAGAGTCACGCTGTCCGCAGCAGCAGGTATGAGGATTGCCTCCCCGGCTCTCAGCTCTTCACTGTGATCGAAACAGTCAACGACAACCATGCTCTCTGTACAAATATATATTATAAAAGAGTCAATCATGCTGCAGTCCTTGATCACAGGCTTGTCAAGCCGGAGCAGACTTGTATGGAAATATTCACATGTGGCAAGCGTTACCGGATGATTTGTTTCGGGAGCCTTTCTTATCAGGTTCGGCTGGTCAAGGTCGAAGTTGATTGCATCAATGGCAAGCTCCGCATGCATCTCACGCGCCTTGCCCTTGCTGTCAACCCTGTCCCAGTCGTAGATCCTGTATGTGATATCGGATGTCTGCTGTATTTCTGTCAGGAGTACGCCTGCGCCAATGGAGTGCACCATGCCTGCCGGAATGAAGAATGTATCACCGGGTAATACCGGCGTTGCATTGATGAGGCTGGCAAGTTCTTTCCTTTCAACATATCCGAGATACTCTTCCCTGGTGATCTTTCTTTTGAACCCTGTGTAAATCATTGCACCGGGTGCTGCATCGATGACATACCACATCTCTGTCTTGCCCCAGGCATGGTGCCTTTCTGATGCAAGCCTGTCACCGGGATGTACCTGTATTGACAGGGTGTCCCTGGCATCGATGAACTTGATGAGCAGGGGGAATTCGCTTCCGAACTTCTCAAAGACGGAATCACCCACGAGATCTCCCATATATATTTCGATCACCTCCTCGAGGGTGTTGCCCTTGAGAAAGCCGTTGGCTATTCTCGAGCTTGCCCCGGTCATGCCGTTAATCTCCCAGCTCTCTCCAATGTTTGCCCCGCCTTTGCCCTCCTTGCCGAAACGCTCCCTGAGGGCACTGCCTCCCCATAGCGTCTCTTTGAGTACAGGCCTGAACTTTATCGGATAGAGTGAATTCATGCTCAGATAACGTAATCAATTACAATCTTCGCCTTCTTAATTACTGAGCACACCGAAACAGCCTCCCTGTGATGGTCGCTCGACTGGTACCGCCGAAGATCTTCAGGAGAGGCAAAGATCGAATCGATGACGAAGTCGCCGGCATGATCCGCCTCAAGAATGTTAACACCGGTCCTGTATTCAATAATATAGTCAAATTTATTCCCGAGGGGCCCGTAGATCTCTTTCAGCTTCCTTATGGATTTCTCCTTCTCCTCCTGCGTGTACGGCGCAGAAAGCTTGAAAATGACTATATGCTTAATCATGGAGTTTTTTGCTACATTTGATACAAAAATAAACATTTTATGCTTACCGTCGGGATTGCCGGGGGAACAGGTTCAGGAAAGACAACCGTTGTCCGTAAACTGATCGAGATGCTTCCCCGTGATGAGGTCGTGATACTTCCTCAGGACAGCTACTACAAAGACAACAGTCATATTCCTATGGAGGAAAGGCAGAAAATAAACTTTGATCATCCCGATTCGGTCGAATGGCCGCTGCTGATGGCGCACCTGGCTGAGCTGAAGGCCGGACGACCGATAAAAATGCCGATCTATTCATACCTTACCTGCGTCAGGTCTGAAGAGACAATTCCTGTGAAACCTGCTGATGTAGTAGTCGTGGAAGGAATCATGGTGCTTGTTGACCCCGGGCTGAGGTCGATGCTCGACATCAAGGTCTTCGTCGATGCCGATGCTGACGACAGGCTGGGAAGGGTTATTCAGCGCGATATAGTCGAACGCGGCCGGTCGGTGCTCAAAGTGCTGGAACGATATAACGAGACGGTGAAGCCATCACACCTCCAGTTCATTGAGCCGTCAAAAAGATATGCGGATATTATTGTTCCCGGAGGTGGTGAGAACCTCGTGGCAATAGAGGTGCTCAGGACAATCATTGAGAAACACCTGAAATAGGAATCAGTTGCGTCTGAGCTCGCGAAGGTACATCTGAATTGTGTTTTCGAGCCCGAAATAGAGTGCATCTGCAATAAGTGCGTGCCCGATTGACACTTCAAGCAGCCATGGTATCCTGCTGTGCAGCCATGCAAGGTTACCAAGATCCAGATCATGCCCGGCATTCAGCCCCAGCCCCAGGTCGCGGGCTGTCTCTGCTGCCTTTACAAACGGCCCAACAGCTGCCTCCCTGTCCTCCGGAAACATTGCAGCATAGGGTTCGGTATACAGTTCAACACGGTCAGTACCGCACCTGGCAGCGTACTCCAGCATCACCTGGTCAGTGCCGGTAAAAATCGAAGTACGGATTCCTTTTTCCCTGAATCCTGCTATCACATCAGTAAGAAATGAGAGGTTGGCTTTTGTGTCCCACCCGGCATTGGAAGTCACCGCATCATGTGCATCCGGAACAAGAGTAACCTGTTCAGGTACAATGTCATGCACGAGCCTGATGAATTCTTTTCCCGGATTGCCTTCGATATTGAATTCTGTTGTGACTACCTCCTTTAAAATATAGACATCACTGTACCTGATATGCCTTTCGTCAGGTCTCGGGTGCACGGTGATGCCCTCGGCACCGAATGCCTGGCATTTGATCGCCGCAAGTCTTACATCAGGAACATTGCCGCCGCGGGCATTTCGCAACGTGGCAATTTTGTTGATATTAACGCTTAATCTTGTCATGGCTTCCTTGACTGTCTGCCGTGCAAAGTTACAACGATCCATAGTTTTTTGTACTTTTATCATTAAATGAATGACTGAATGCTTGCCAAAGAGATGATATCCGATGTGGTCCCGGCGGTGAAGACATCCGACACAGGACAGACAGCCCTGAACTGGATGGAGATCTTCCGTGTATCGCACCTGCCCATTGTGAATGAGCACGACTACCTGGGTCTTATCTCAGACAGCGATATCTATGACCTGAACCAGCCTGAAGAAGCCAATAGGCAATCACTCCCTTTCGCTGCCAAGGCCCTATGTGACAAGCAACAAGCATATCTACGAAGTGCTCGCCCTCGCTGCGAGACACAGGCTTACCGTCGTTCCTGTACTCGATGAAGAAAATCACTTCAGGGGTGTAATCACCTATAACGAGATCATCAAGGGCATAGCATCGTTCTCATCCGTCGACCAGCCCGGAGGACTGATCGTGTTGCAGGTCCTGTCGCATGATTACTCAATGAGCCGCATCTCGCAGATAGTGGAAAGCAATGATGCAAGGATACTCAGCATGTATATCACATCAAATCCGGATTCCACAAACCTGGAGATAACATTAAAGGTAAATACAACAGATCTGACCTCCATCATTAAGACCTTTGAAAGGTATTCATACGAGGTCACCACCTGGGTCACCGACAATGATGAGCTTGACCGTTTTTATACCGACAGGTATAACCTGTTAATGAAATATCTCAATATTTAACAGTTTAAAGCATGTCAAAAAAAATTGCTTTATACAGTAAGGGTCTGACAGAGAAGACCATGGCAGGGCTGTTACGTCTCATTGATGCCCTGCATACCAACGGCGCAGTCATTTATCTTAATATTATGGAATCAGGCGGCAATCAGTTTGCTTCCGATACCAGGGTAATACTGTTTGAGGAGGTCTCCGAACTGCCCGGAGATATTGATCTTATTATGAGCGTGGGCGGTGACGGCACCTTTCTTGAAACGGCAATGCGGGTGCGCGAAACAGGTATACCTGTCGCAGGTATAAATACCGGCCGGCTCGGTTTTCTGGCAAATATACCTGATGACGATATCGGAAAAGCCATAGAAATGCTGTTTTCAGGAGACTATGACGTAATCAGCAGATCCATGCTTGAGATTGTTACTCCTGAAGGCCTCTTCGGAGAGAAAAATTCCCTGGCTCTCAATGAGGTAACGATTCAAAAGACTGACCAGGGCATGATCACAATAACTGTCCGGGTCAACGGTATCTTCCTCAACACATACAGGGCTGACGGCCTTATAATATCATCAGCCACAGGTTCAACAGCTTATAACCTCAGCGTCGGCGGGCCTATTCTTTCACCTTCGGATGAGAGCATCATCATAGCGCCCATGTCACCGCATAACCTGACTATAAGACCCATTATAGTCACCGGAGGCAGCACAATCACGATGGAGACAGGGGGAAGGAGCAATGAGTGCATGATCACATGCGATTCGAAAGCCGTCAGGGCACCCCTTGGCATTAACATCGAAATAAGACAGGCAAAGCTTAAACTGCCTACCGTAACTACTCGCGGAAACGATTTTTTCAGCACCCTGAGGAACAAGCTGATGTGGGGTGCAGACCGCCGTAACTGACAATAATTAAGGAATTTTTAAGTTTCTGATATTATACAATACCTTATATTTGTACGCAAACCTACTGGTAAACTTTTAATGAGACGGTTAATTCTTTTCAGCTTGGTGATCTTTTTGTGTGCACCATATTCCGGAGCTCAGCTCTGGAAAATGAAGAGATATGAAGTCACCGGAGGGGCAGGCACTTCACAGTTTTACGGTGATGTCGGAGGGTATACAAACGGGGAAAATGCATGGGGCCTGAAAGACCTCACTTTCAAGCAGACCCGGTTTAACGTCAACGGCGCATTCAGGTATTTCTTCGCTGATAATATTGCAGCGCGGATCAACCTGTCATATGTAATGCTTCACGCCACCGACGAAAGAGGCTCGAACCAGAACCGGGGATATGAAGCAGTCACCTCACTCTTCGAACCATCGGTCATCGGCGAGTATTATTTTGTCAGGAACCGGGAACGAAACAGTTTCCTGTTTCAGGTGAACAGGGGAAGATCGAGGAACAAACTGAAGGACTTCTTCAGAAGTGTTGATGTCTACGCCCTTACCGGAGTTGGCGGTGCCTGGTTCTCAGTTAATCCCAATGATGCACTTGAGGCCCGCGATCAGCCAACCAGCGGATTCACAGCAATAATACCTTTGGGTGTGGGTGCCAAACTTGCCTGGGACCCGAATATTCTTTTTGGCATAGAGTTGTCAGGACGATATGCCTTTTCTGATTACCTCGACGGGTATACATCTGATTGGTCTGAAAGGAATGATGTCTATCATACCTTCAGCCTGACATTTAATTACAGGATCAGGACAGCCCGCAACGGATTACCTTCTTTCAGACAATCGTTCAGGTGATGTTCAAATGACCCACGGAATGAAAAGGATATTCATACTCATAATTTTAGTTATTCTGGCTTTGCCCGCGGTGGCACAGAGACGTGCCGACTTTGGCTTCTCCCTTGGCGCCACCAACTACCTTGGCGAGATTAATCCCACCAATGTTATCAGCGGACCGGGCCCCGCAGCACAGTTCTTTTACAGGTATAATTTCAATCCCAGGCAGGCCGTAAGGGCAAATTTGCTCGCAGGATCACTCCGTTTCAGCAACTCCAGTGATCTGATGAAGGTCTTTTTAAGCGAGCTGGGAGCAACCTATGAATATAATTTCTTCCCCTATTCCACAATGAGAAG
Organism: uncultured Bacteroidales bacterium; assembly: GCA_963780735.1. GTDB lineage: Bacteria > Bacteroidota > Bacteroidia > Bacteroidales > VadinHA17 > SR-FBR-E99. The sequence goes on along the minus strand of CAWADB010000006.1, from coordinate 247,050 downwards.
CAGACGCATCGACTACACGCCTTACATCGCCCTGGGCGCCGCCTTCTCAACAGTCTATAACCAGGAAGCCGCAAAAAGCTTTAACCCTTTTTTATCCATACCATTCTCTGCCGGGATCAAGGTAAATATTGCAAATAATATAGGCCTTGAACTCGAATATGGATTTCGTAAGACTTTTAATGATAAATTTGACGGCCAAACCGATGAGGAAAATATTGGCAGTCAGACATGGACACACAACAACGACTGGTACAGCTTCATGGGCGTTTCAGTAACCTGGAAAATGTACAACAAACTTGCTGGTTGTCCGGCGTTTGCAGAAATGGGTAAGGAGAAAAAAAGAAGGAAGTAGCATTGGCTTTTAAGGATAAAATAAATACAAACAAACTCCCGGTACATGTTGCTGTTATTATGGACGGCAACGGCCGTTGGGCGCGCAGAAGAGGACAGGAAAGGATCTTTGGCCATCATCAGGGTGTCAAAGCTGTCCGGAAAGTCATTGAAGCTGCGGCCGAACTGGGTATAAATTACCTCACCCTCTACGCTTTCTCCACCGAAAACTGGAACAGACCTGATGAGGAAGTTTCCGCTCTCATGGATATTATGGTCGAATCACTGAATAACGAGACGGAAACCATGCTTAAAAACAATATATCCATTACCGTGATAGGTGACCTTGGCCGTCTGTCGGAGAAAGTCAGGACAAGACTCCGTGACACCATCAGGGTCACTGAAGGATGCACCCGGCTCAAACTTATTGTAGCCCTGAGTTACTCGTCAAGGTGGGAGATATCCGAGGCATGCCGCAAAATAGCCCGTTCGGTGAAGGCAGGCCTCCTGAATGCTGACAATATAACTGAGGATACCGTTACAGAAAACCTTGAGACCTCAGGTATTCCTGATCCTGAACTGATGATACGAACCAGCGGAGAAAAGCGAATCAGCAATTTCCTGCTATGGCAACTTGCTTATACCGAACTGTATTTCACGGAAAAACTTTGGCCCGATTTTGGTAAAGAGGATTTCTACAAGGCTGTGGCCGATTTCCAGAAGAGGGAAAGAAGATATGGTAAGACCAGTGAGCAAATTGGCGAAAACAACTGAGATGATGAAAGAACAATTCAGGCAGATACTTTTCCTTTTCATTCTATTGATATCTGGCACCATTGCCACAGCACAATCAGAAGATAAGTATGCCAGCTACCTTTACCCTGAAGAATATACAATTGCCGGTATCACTGTTTCCGGAGTCAAATTTCTTGAACCAAACGCGCTCATAGGTATTTCAGGACTGCGAATAGGGCAGAAGGTTACGATACCGGGCGAGCAGATCACTGCTTCGGTCAAGAAGCTGTGGGATCAGGGACTGTTCTCAGATGTCAGGATCACAATAGTAAACAAGGATGAAGAAAATGTCTGGCTTGATATCTATCTTCAGGAGAGACCAAGGCTTTCATCAGTGAAGTTCGAAGGCATCAAAAAATCGGAGGAAACAGATCTCATAGAGAAACTCAGCCTTCCCGCAGGATCACAGGTAACAGCTCACCTGCTCAACAGGGCCGAAAGAACCATAGCTGACCATTATGTTGAAAAAGGCTACCTCAACGTCAGGGTGACCATCGTTCAGAAAGATGATCCTGATATGCCTAACAATGTGATACTTGTTTTCACTGTCGACAAGAGCGAAAAAGTCAAGATTGAGCAGATATGTGTTCGAAGGCAATGAGTTCTTTACCGATAAACAGCTGCGCAGACAGCTGAAGGAAACAAAGCAAAAAGACCTTAATCCATTTAAAGGGTCCAAGTTCATTGAGGATAAATACAAGGAAGACAGGGAGAACCTGATTAAGTTCTATAATGAAAACGGCTTCCGTGATTTCAGGATTGTTAAGGATTCGTCCTATACCTTCACCGACGACAAAGGCAAACTGAGCCTGGTGGTCAGGGTAAATGAAGGAAACCAGTATTATCTCAGGAATGTTGACTGGGTGGGGAACAGCATTTATACAAAGGATCAGCTCAACAAGGTCTTTAACTTTCCCAGCGGTGACGTCTATAACCAGACAATGATCAACAAGAGACTCATCGAGGACGAGGATGCCGTAAACTCATTGTACCTCAACTACGGATATCTCTTCTCCAGGCTGACCCCTGTGGAAAAGAACGTGGAAGGCGATTCCATCGATCTCGAAGTGCGAATTTTCGAGGGTGACCCTGCCAACCTCAACAATGTCATGATTACCGGCAATACCCGTACCAATGAGCATGTGGCACGGCGTGAACTTTATACCCTCCCGGGTGACCTGTTCAGCAAGGAGAATATAATCCGTTCCGTAAGACAGGTGGCTGTACTTGGTCATTTTGACCCTGAAAAAATAAACCCGCTGCCTATTCCTGACCAGGTAAACGGTACGGTTGACCTGCTCTATGAGCTCGAGGAAAAAGCCAATGACCAGTTCGAGATTTCCGGAGGATGGGGCGCCGGCATGCTCGTCGGAACCGTCGGAGTGAGATTCAACAACTTCGCCATGCGAAACTTTTTCAAATGGAACGAATGGAGACCGTATCCTTCCGGTGACGGCCAGTCGGTGCAGATAAGGTTCCAGACTAACGGACGTGTTTACCAGTCTTATAATATCTCTTTCATCGAGCCGTGGCTTGGCGGCAAGAAGCCAAACACACTGTCACTCTCATATTACCGCTCGCTCATGACCAACGGCCAGACCGTTAATTCAGACGGGAGACAGCACATGATCATTGACGGCGCCTCGGTAGGCTTCGGAAAGAGACTTGAATGGCCTGACGATTATTTCTCGATCTATTATGAAGGCAGTTACCAGAGGTATAACATGCACAATTATACGCAGTACCAGTTCCTGTTCGATAACGGAATTGCCAACCTCGGCTTCACTCATGGTCAGGCTGACAAGATTCTCTGCCGGACCCAATACTATATATCCCCGCGGCGGCTCAACATTCTCCCTCTCACTGCAGGCAACACCGCCCTATTCTTTGCTGAGCGGCAAGGACTTTTCAAAAGTTGTCGTAGACCAGGTAAAATACAAATGGATCGAATTCTATAAAGTCGTCTTTAAGGCTGATTACTATGTTCCGCTTTCATCAAATGACAAGCTTATCCTGAACGCCAAAGCAGCGTTCGGGTATCTCGGTTTTTACAATCCTGATATCGGCCCCTCACCGTTCGAGAACTTTTATGTAGGAGGAGACGGCATGACAGGATACAGTTTCTACGGCCGCGAAGTGATTGCACTGAGAGGTTATGAAAACGGATCACTGACACCGACAGTTGTAAAGAATGGTATGCTGGTTGAGGCGGGTAACGTCTATTCCAAGCTGACTTTCGAACTCCGGTATCCGATATCACTAAATCCTCAGGCAACTATTTTTGGCCTTGCGTTCCTTGAGGCCGGAAGAGCATGGTACAGCCTGGAAGAATATAACCCGTTCAAAATGAACCGCTCGGCAGGCTTTGGCCTGAGAGCCAACCTGCCTATGTTTGGCCTTCTCGGCATCGACTGGGGTTACGGATTTGATCCTGTCCCCGGAAATCCCGATGCTAACGGAAGCCAGTTCCACTTTGTAATAGGTCAGCAGTTTTAATAAATAACAAACAAACAAAGAAGCTATGAGGAAGATTATTGTTTTGACAGTGTTGATGTTCGCAGCTACATTAAGCGGCACAGCCCAGAAATTCGCTTTTGTCGACAGCGAGTATATAAGGAATAATATCCCTGCTTTCACCGCTGCCCAGCAGCAGCTCGACAAACTGTCTGAAGGATGGGAGAAAGAAGTTGCAAACGGCTATGCTGCCGTTGAACAGATGTACAAGGATTACCAGGCAGAAGTTGTGCTTCTGTCTCAGGACCAGAAGAAGAAAAGAGAGGAAGCAATCATTGCCAAGGAAAAGGAAATTAAAGACCTGCAAAACACCTATTTCGGCATGGAAGGTGAACTCTACAAGAAACGTGAAGAGCTGGTAAAACCAATTCAGGATGAGATTCTTAAAGCAATAAAGGAAATGTCTGTCGAAGGCAGTTACGCCGTCATATTTGATACTTCGGCAGGTTCAAATATCCTCTTTGCCAACCCGAGATATGACCTCTCGGACCAGGTGTTACAGAAACTCGGTTATAAAAATTAAATAATTACATTTGCACGATTAATTTGAAAACGAAAACAATGAAAAAAGTATTTGGATTACTCCTGACTGCTGCACTTATTTTTACAGCACAGGATGGTATTGCACAGTCATTCAAGACAGGCCATATAAACAGGGATGATATAATCATGGCCATGCCTGATTACGATACGGCAATGAAAGCTTATAATGCATACGGTCAGGAGCTGACCAATGCTTTGGAACTGATGCAGGTTGAGTACAATAACAAACTTGACCAGTATGTTAAGGACAGCAAGACCCTCACTGACCTGGTAAAGACCAACAAGGAACAGGAGCTTTCAGATATGCAGGGCCGCATCGCTAATTTCCAGCAGCAGGCTCAGGTGCAGCTTCAGGAAAAACAGACTGAACTGCTAAATCCTATAATAGAAAAGGTAACCGCCGCAATTAATGATGTTGCCAAAGCCCAGGGCTTCGTATATGTATATGATGTCCGTACCCTTATCTATTTTGACGCAACAAAAAGCACCGATGTTGCCCCGCTGGTCAAGACCAAGCTTGGACTTAAATAAGATAAACTCAATGGTCGGAAGGCTGTCCGCCACAGGCAGACAGCCTTTCTTTTAAAGACATTATGGAAACAGGAAAACGCCCGATAGGTGTCTTTGATTCAGGTGTCGGCGGACTGACAGTGGCACATGCCATCAGACAGACCCTCCCGGGAGAAAGGATCATTTACTTCGGTGACACGGCCCACCTTCCCTACGGAGATAAATCTGAAGAGGCAATACGCAACTACTCGAGGCGCATAACTGAATTCCTGCTTGGCTATGACGCCAAGATGGTTCTTATTGCCTGTAACTCGGCTTCCGCTTCAGCTTATGAGAACCTCCTCGAAGAATACGGTGACCGGGTCCTTATCCTCGATGTTATCAATCCGGTTGTCGAACATGTGGCTACCGGCAATTACAAAAAACTGGGTGTCATCGGCACCAAGAGAACAATCAGCTCCGGCACCTACGAAAAGAAGATCCGGGAGGCATCACCTTCCACCAGCGTCTTCTCCCTCGCCACACCCCTGCTTGTCCCGATGATTGAAGAGGGCTTCATCTTTGATGACATAAGCAATGCCATCATACGTACATATCTCTCTGACAAGGGTCTGAGTGATATTGACGCCCTTATTCTCGGATGCACACACTACCCGATAATACGCAACCAGATAACCAAGTTCTTCAATTTCAGGATTGAGGTGGTCGATTCTGCCAGGATAGTTGCAGCCAGGCTGAGAGATGTGCTTGAAAAGCATAACCTTCTCAACAGCGGCAGGGCAGGGGAAGATCTCTTCTTTGTTTCAGATTTTACGGATTATTTCGAAAAGATCGCCCGGATGTTTTTCGAAAGCAATATCAATCTGCAGAAGGCCGACATCTGGTCGTGAAACGGCTCAGATGCCCATTTCCCTTTACAGCTTCTTCGTATTTATCTGTCTGCTGTATAAATTAGTCATGCAGTCGTGTCAAACATGATCAAAATCATACTCATATAAGAGTGTTATACTGAACTTAACGTCGTTATATTGGTTACTTTTATAACTGTTTTATTGATACAAAAAACCAGATAATTATCATGTCAAAAAGATTGAAGGTCATAGAAAAGGACGCTGTGGTGATCAAGTTCTCAGGTGACTCGGGTGACGGGATGCAGCTTACAGGCACGCTCTTCTCAAACACCTCGGCACTGTTCGGGAATGATATCTCCACCTTTCCCGATTACCCTGCAGAGATAAGAGCTCCTCAGGGAACAGTGGGAGGTGTCTCCGGCTTCCAGGTACACATAGGGCGCAGGCATATAAATACACCGGGAGATTTTGCAGATGTGCTTGTGGCAATGAACCCGGCCGCTGTACGGGCCAATGCCCGTTGTCTCACCAAGGATTCAACGATCATTTATGACAGTGATAATTTCACTGAGAAATCCATTCTGCGCGCAGGCTATACCGCAGACCCTTTCGCTGAGGACAAGCTTGACACACTGAACCTTATTCCCGCACCTATAACCTCCATGGTTAAGGAAGTCCTGAAGGACATGGAAATCGATGCAAAGACTGTTCTGAGGACCAAGAACATGTTTGCCCTTGGAATGGTCTACTGGCTGTTTGACAGCAAGCTTAACTATACCGAAGAATTTATTGAAGATAAATTTGGCAAGAAGCCACTCATTGCAGAGGCGAACAGCAAGGTTCTCAGGGCCGGATATTATTATGCCGAGACCATTGAGGCACTCACACCCTCTTACCATGTAAGTCCTGCCCAGATAGAGGAAGGCGTTTACCGTAACATCAACGGCAACCAGGCAACCGCATGGGGGCTCCTCGCTGCCGCTGAGAAAGCAGGCCTCAAGCTGTTTATTGGCTCGTACCCCATCACCCCTGCGACTGGTATTCTGGAAGAACTGGCACTGCGCAAGGATCTTGGCGCCAAGAGCCTTCAGGCAGAGGATGAGATAGCCGGAATATGCACCGCTATAGGGGCAAGTTATACCGGACGCCTGGCGGTGACAAGCACCTCAGGGCCGGGACTGGCACTGAAGTCTGAAGCCATCAACCTGGCTGTCATGACTGAATTACCCCTGGTGATAATTGACGTTCAGAGAGCGGGCCCTTCCACCGGCCTGCCTACCAAGACTGAACAGGCTGACCTGTGGCAGGCATTGTACGGCCGCAACGGCGAGAGCCCCGTGGTAGTCATAGCCGCCGGAACACCTTCCGACTGCTTTAAGTATGCCTTCGAAGCCGGAAAAATAGCCATTGAACATATGACCCCGGTGATACTGCTGACAGACAGTTACCTGGCTAACGGGTCAGAGCCGTGGAAGATACCTGCAATGAAGGATTTGCCAGCCATTAAGGTACCGTGGGCTGTCAAAACTGATAAAGATTACCTTCCATATGAGAGAGATCCTGAAACCCTGGCACGCCGCTGGGCCGTGCCCGGTATGCCGGGAATGGAACACCGCATCGGAGGCCTCGAGAAAACCATAAAGGGAAGCGTGTCTTATACTCCCGAAAACCATGAGCTCATGGTTAAACTGAGAGATGAAAAGGTTGAGCGCGTAGTTTCAGATGTCCCTGACCTGGAGATAACCGGAAATAAGAGCGGAGACCTCCTGCTGATCGGATGGGGCAGTACATACGGACACCTGGTCAGCGCTGTGACCGAACTGAACGAAGAAGGCTTTAATGTCTCGTCAGTAAATTTCAACTATATCAGACCCCTGCCTGCCAACTCCGCAGAAGTGTTTGCAGGTTTTAAGCAACTGGTTGTATGTGAGCTTAACGCAGGACAGTTTGCAAACTTCCTCAGGATGAAATATCAGAAATTCACCTATCATCAGTATAATAAGATTCAGGGACTGCCATTCACTGTTAAGGAAATAAAGGACTATTGTATTAAATTACTGGAGGGTAAATAACATGGCCGATACAAATACATTGCAGTACACTGCAAAAGATTTTAAAAGTGACCAGGAAGTGAGATGGTGTCCGGGATGCGGAGATCACGGGATTCTTGCATCATTGCAGAAGACCCTTGCTGAAATGGGTGTGCCAAAGGAAAAGTATGTGTTCGTCTCTGGCATAGGATGCTCTTCACGGTTGCCCTACTATATGAATACCTACGGCTTCCACAGCATTCACGGAAGGGCTGCAGCAATAGCTACAGGTATCAAAATAGCCAATCCTGACCTTATGGTCTGGGAGATGACAGGTGACGGTGATGCACTCGCCATAGGGGGAAATCATTTCATCCATGCAATCAGGCGTAATATTGACATCAAGATACTTCTGTTCAATAATGAAATATACGGCCTGACCAAAGGACAGTATTCCCCGACATCGTCAAAGGGACTGGTGACAAAGACTTCACCTTACGGTACTATTGAGGAACCATTCATAATAGGCCAGCTGGTCATAGGCGCCCATGGACGTTTCTTTGCTCGTACAGTTGATTATAACCTCCAGCTCTCAGCCGAGGTTTATAAGGCAACCGCTCTCTACCATGGTACAGCCGTGGTTGAAGCCATACAAAACTGCGTCATATTCGCCGATGGCGTGCATGACAAGATTACCAACAAGGATACAAGGGATGACAATACTATTGTGCTGCATCATGGCCAGCCGATGGTATTCGGAAAGGAACATGACAAAGGCCTCATCCTCGACGGCCTGAAGCTGAAAGTGGTGAAGATCGGCGAAGGCGGCGTAACGGAAAAGGATCTTCTTGTGCATAATGCAGAGGAGGCAGACCCGGGTATCCATTACATGCTTGCAGGCATGAAATACCCTGAATACCCTGTGGCCCTGGGAGTTATCAGAGCGGTGAAATCGCAGACGTATGACGGAGCCATGCTTGAACAGCATGTCAGGGTTCAGGCCACATCAAAGATAAAGTCTATGGATGACCTCCTGAACAGCGGCTCGACCTGGATTGTGAAGTAGCCGTTCTATCCCGATAATATTCACATCGGTCTTAATCTATTTTAGTAATTTTGGCGTCTGATTTCAATGGTGCCTCAATGGAGCAACAGCCCAAAGACAATGCGGGATATAACCGCATTCTACATGAACAGCAGGAACGCCTGAAAGAACTGTCATGCTTAAACCGCGCAACACAGATCCTTAAGGAAAGGAAACCTGTTGACGAGACCCTTATGCATCTTGTGCTGACCCTCCCGGCCGCATGGCAGTATCCTGATTATACGGCTGCCCGCATACGATACCGTGACAAATCCTTTGAAACTCCGGGATTTAAGGATACTGCCTGGAAGATGGTGCAGGGATTTACTACCGTTGAAGGCGAAGGATCAGTCGAGATCTGCTATACCCGCGAGTTCATGGAGGAATATGAAGGCCCCTTCCTGAAAGAGGAACGTGACCTCATAAGAAATATCTCCGGACTGATAACCGGTTTTATCAACAGCCTGGAGGCAGGGGATATGATGACTTCTGCACGCGGTGACGACAGCAAGGACGAAAACATAACAGGGCTCTCGAGCAGGAAACTGCTTCAGAAGTTTCTCGACCGTCATAATGCTGACAGAGATGTATTCCATGATCTCATGCCTTTCATGGTCAGGGAGATACTGCTTGTTGCCAGCCTTTATGACGCATATTCAATCGAAGGCGAAGGACGCTTCTCCGATCATATGCTGGGTGAATATTATCAGATGAGCCTTACGTCTATACCAAGGGTCACCGGCGTCTCAGGAGAGGATGAGGCTTTTGCCCGCCTCGAGGTGAGACATTACGACATGATCATAATCATGGTAGGTGTCGATAAAAGAAACCCGATGACACTCTGCCGGAAGATCAAGGATAAATATCCCTATATCCCCACCCTGTTGCTTCTGAATAATCCTGGCGACATACCTTTTGTACAGAACCAGAAAGAACTGGGTGTGCCTTTCGACAACTATTTTATTTGGACAGGCGAATCGAGGGTCTTCTTTGCCATGGCCAAACTGCTTGAAGACAAGGTTAACGTTGAGAATGACACCAAAAAAGGACTTACAGGGGTCATTCTTCTGATTGAGGATGCGGCAGACTATTACTCTGAATATGTGCCGATGCTGTACACACTGATCCTTGAACAGACCCGTAATCTGATTGAGGATGTCTCATCAGATGAGCTCTATAAGGTGCTTAAGCTAAGGGCAAGGCCGAAGATTCTCCTGGCAACCACATGGGAAGAGGCAATGTCAGTTTACACCATGTACAAGGACAGCCTCCTCGGTATTATTTCCGACATGCGCTTCCCAAAAGACGGGGCACTATATGACATGGCAGGTTATGAACTTATTAAGCAAATCAGGCATGAACAGCCCAACCTGCCAACTGTCCTGCAGTCATCTGACCCTGACAATGCCAGGTTTGCTACGGAGCTCAAGGCCAGCTTCATCAACAAGACCTCAGAGACCCTGCTGCAGGATCTTAAATCGTTCATCACCTATTACCTCGGATTTGGCCATTTTGTTTACCGTGACACCAGCGGCAAGGAAATAGCTGTCGCCAGGTCGATGAAGGAGTTTGAGGCTTATCTTCAGACTGTACCTGAAGATTCCCTGGTCTACCACGGGATGAAGAACCAGTTTTCGCTCTGGCTCATGGCAAGGGGTGAGGTGAAGGTCGCAAAAATGATCAATCCCGTTAAGCTGTCCGATTTCGACAGCCTGAAAGACCTGAGGGAGTTCCTGATAGATATCATCAGAAAGCGAAGGATTGAAATGAACAAGGGCAAGGTGGTCAATTTTGACGAGTCGCTTCTCATCGATGAATCAAACGTTGTCAGCCTTGCCAGCGGCTCGCTGGGAGGCAAGGGCCGCGGCCTCGCATTCATCAACACCCTGATATACAGCTTTGAACTCGGACGCCTGCTGCCTGACATCAACATCAAGACACCTGTCACGGCTATCATCGGCACGGATGAGTTTGACCGTTTCATGGAGGGTAATCACCTGTGGAAGGAGGTAAACAGCGATAAGCACTTCATTGAACTGCAGAAACTGTTCCTCGCCGGAAGTCTCAGCAGCAGTCTCGAGAAAAAGCTCCGGGCCTATATAAGCCGTATCACCGGACCACTGGCCGTCAGGTCATCAAGCCTGTTTGAGGATTCTCTCAGTCAGCCTTTCTCGGGAATTTTCGGGACTTATATTCTGCCGAATAATCATCCTGACCCGGAAGTCAGGCTCAGACAGCTGCTTGGCGCTGTCAAGCTGGTCTTTTCTTCCATTTATTCGGACAACTCACGAATTTATTTTGAAGCAATAAACTTCAAGGTGGAACAGGAGAAAATGGCTGTGGTTATACAATCGGTAGTCGGTAACAGTTACGGTGATATATTCTACCCTCATATCAGCGGTACCGCACAGTCGTTTAATTTCTACCCTGTTGCGAATATGACTCCTCATGACGGCTTCGCTGTCATAGCCGTGGGTCTCGGCCAGTATGTTCTTGACGGCGAGAGGGCCTTCAGGTTCTCCCCCTCGTATCCTTCACTTGACATAGTCTCTATTGATGACCTTGCGAGCCATTCACAGCTTGATTTCTATGCCCTTAACATGGCACAGAGCGAAGTTGACCTGCTTCAGGGCGAGAGTGCAAGCCTGGTGAAGCTCGATATCAGCAGGGCAGAAGCCGACGGCACACTGAAGCACTCGGCATCAGTGCTCAGCGCCGATAATGATACACTTACACCGGGACTATATAACCCCGGACCCAGGGTGGTCAATTTTGCAGATATACTTAAATATGATTATGTACCTCTGGCGTCAACGCTGAGAAAAGTGCTTGAAGTGACCAGGGAAGCCTTTGGCGCACCGGTGGAGATTGAGTTTGCTGTGGACCTCACAAAAGATGATAATGATAAGGCATCATTCTATCTGCTTCAGGTCAAACCTCTTGTCGGCAGCGGTGCAGGATATTCCATCGACCCTGAGAGTGTCTCTGCCGAAGATATGGTTCTTGTATCAAAAAAGAGCATGGGCAACGGGCAGGTGGAGGATATAACCGACCTTATTTATGTTGAACCGGATAAGTTTGACAACCTGCAGACTGCCGAGATGGCGGAAGAGATAGAAGCCATCAACAGGAAGATGATGCTTGAAAGCAGGAGGTATGTGCTGATCGGACCGGGCAGATGGGGTACGAAAGACAGATTTCTTGGTATTCCCGTGGCATGGCCGCAGATATCCAATGCCAGGGTCATCGTTGAGATAGGACTTCCTAACTTCCGTCTTGATGCCTCACAGGGCTCCCATTTCTTTCATAACGTCACCTCAATGAATATCGGCTATCTCTCGGTCAACGAGGATTCCGGAGAAGGAATTATTATGTGGAAAAGGCTGAGAGAGCAGAAGGTGATCAGCAATGGCAGATTCTTCACTCATATACGGTTTGAAAAACCGCTTGTTATCCGCATGGACGGACAACTGGGTATGACTGTTATATCTTTCAGCAGCTGACGGCAGCGGCTGAAGTAACCGCATCCCTGTCAATCTTTTTTATAAGACCCTGAAGAACATTTCCCGGGCCTGCTTCCACAAACGAAACAGCCCCGTCAGCTATCATTCTCGTTATTGTCTGCGTCCATCTTACAGGAGAGGTCAGCTGTGCAATAAGGTTATCCATGATCTGACCGGGGTCGGTGACAGGCATGCCTGTGACATTCTGATACACGGGGCATGACGGGCTGCGGAAGTGTGCAGCCCTGATAGCCTCCTCAAGCTCCATACGTGCCGGCTCCATGCATGGCGAGTGAAAAGCCCCGCTGACGGAAAGAGGCAGGATTCTTTTGCCTCCCCTCAGCTTCAGCTCTTCGGTAGCTTTGCTTATACCCTCTATGGTACCGGAGATCACTATCTGACCGGGGCAGTTGTAGTTGGCCGGCACAACGGTCTCAGGTATCGAACGGCATACCTCTTCAACCACTGCATCATCCATGCCAAGGACAGCCGCCATAGTAGAAGGAGTGAGGGCGCAGGCCTTCTGCATGGCATCGGCCCTGCCGGCAACCAGTTTCAGCCCCTCTTCAAAGGAGAGTGCCCCGGCGGCCACAAGAGCCGAGAACTCCCCAAGCGAATGACCGGCAACCATGGCCGGGTCAAAATCCTTCCCCATCACGGCTGTCATGATCACTGAATGAAGAAAGATAGCCGGTTGCGTAACCCGTGTCTGCCGCAGCTCCTCGTCCGTTCCTGCGAACATTATATCTGTTATCCTGAAACCAAGGATCTCATTGGCTTTCTCAAACATATCGCGTGCTGCCGGGAACTTATCGTAAAGATCTTTTCCCATACCGGGGAACTGCGCTCCCTGTCCGGGGAATACAAATGCTTTCATAGCCTGGAGATAAATCTGTTTTGATCGTATTATTTTCAGTGCAGCCTGGTGCCGATGAGGTGAATAAACTCCTCACGGGTGTTGAGGTTTGAGAGAAAACATCCGGTGAAGGCGGATGTGGTGGTAACAGAGTTTTGCTTCTGTACGCCCCGGATCTGCATGCACATGTGCTGCGCCTCGATGACAACAGCCACCCCCAGGGGCTTGAGGTTATCCTGGATACAGTTGCGTATCTGTGTTGTGAGCCTCTCCTGTACCTGCAATCTCGCTGCATAGGTCTCCACCACACGGGCAATCTTGCTCAGACCGGTTATTGTTCCGTCAGGGATATAAGCAACATGAGCCTTGCCGAAGAAGGGCAGCATGTGATGCTCGCACATAGAATAGATATCTATGTCTTTCACTAACACCATCTGCCGGTATTCTTCCTTGAAGATGGCACTGCGGAGGAGCTCTTCAGGATCCTGTTCGTATCCCCGCGTAAGAAAACTCAGGGCTTTGGCAACCCTCTCAGGAGTCTTGAGCAATCCCTCCCTGTCAGGATCCTCGCCCAGTAACTTCAGTATTTTGTAGTAGTATTCCGAAATTTCTTTGATGACTTCGGGATTCCATCTCTCGATCTTGTTGTAGCTGTCTGTCAGCCTTCCGCTGCCGTCGTTAAGTTTTTCCATATTATCCGTAGTATTCGATGAAGTTATTTTCTGTCTCTTCCACCCTGATACAGTGCAGCAGCGCACCCTCAGCCGCCAGGGGAGCCTTTAGCTCATCCCAGATGGCTATTGCCAGATTCTCTGTGGTGGCTACCTTGCCTGCCATGAAGTCAGTCTCGACATTCATGTTTTTGTGATCAAGCTTTGCAATCACCTTCTCATTGATGATCTCCTTCAGACGTGTGGCATTCATGAAGTAACCCACCTCAGTGTCCTGCTCACCCTTGACTGTCACCTTCAGTACGTAGTTATGACCGTGCCATAGAGGGTTCGAGCATTTGCCGTAGACCTTCATGTTCTCTTCATCACTGAGACCCTGCCGGAACATTCTGTGTGCAGAGCTGAACCTCTCTCGTCTTGTCAGGTAGATCATACAGGCTGCGTTAAATGATTTACTAAAATGAGTGGTTTATAGTTCAAAAATAATATATTTATCAGTTTAATAACAAAATAATGGAGAACAGGCGGGGAGATATACTTATTGCTGTTGCTCACCCTTCTGAGGCTGAGGCTCTGCAGAAGGCTGTCAGCGCCTCAGGATGTGAATGTGAAATACTGGTAGGAGGCGTTGGCGGCGCATCTATGTCATGGGCTTTGCAGAAGAGATTCACCTCAGGCACCCTGCCTGCCCTGGTAATCAATCCGGGCATCGCAGGCAGTTACACCGCCTCTCTTGCACCCGGCGACGTGGTGATACCGCGTTCCGACTGTTTTGCCGATATGGGAGTGGATGATAACGGTACTTTTCTTTCCCTTTTCAGCGCCAACATGGCTGACCCTGACAGGTGGCCATTCAGTGACGGCAGGATACACTGCACGGGCAGAGCGTTCGAACTCCTGGCCAAAGACTACCCTGTGGTGACCGCCGCAACGGTGAACATGGCATCCGGATCACAGCAGGTCATTGACCGTATCATGGATGCATGGAGCCCTGATATCGAGACCATGGAAGGAGCATGGCTGGCTTATGCCTGTGCGGTCATGCACATCAAATGGCTTTCAGTCAGGGCAGTGTCGAACATGGTCGAACCGCGCAACCTGAAGAACTGGAACATACCGCTTGCACTAAGCAGACTTGAGAAGGAAATGACAGCGATACTCAGAATAATAAGGACAGCATGAAACTATCGCTCGGTTTTTCGCCATGCCCCAATGACACATTCATCTTTGAGGCCCTGGTGCACGGAAGAGTAGATACGGAAGGGGTCAGCTTCGACTGGTTCCTTGCCGATGTTGAGGAACTGAACCGCCGGGCAATGGAGGGAACCGTCGATGTTACCAAGATGAGCTTCCACGCTTATGCCTTGGCTGCATCCAGCTATCTTATCCTCGATTCAGGCAGCGCCCTCGGACGCAACAACGGGCCCCTGGTGGTCAGCCGTCATAAGATGTACCCTGATGAACTGGATAATGCCCTCATTGCCATTCCCGGAAAATATACCACCGCCAATCTTCTGTTCAGCATCTTCTGGCCCGGAGCATCGCGAAAGCGGGAGTATCTCTTTTCCGATATTCCCGAAGCTGTCATGTCGGGTGAGGCCGACGCAGGCCTTATCATCCATGAAACGAGGTTCACCTATCTGTCGCTCGGATTACAGAAGGTTGCTGATACAGGCGAATACTGGGAGAAGATGACCGGCATGCCTGTCCCGCTTGGCGGTATCGTGGTGAATCGCGGTGTAAGTGAGGATACCGCGGGTAAAGTCAGCAGGTCAATAAGACGCAGTATCGAGTACGCCCGGGCCGACCCTTCTGCTTCGGTTGATTTTATCCGGAGACACGCCCGGGAGATTGATGCAAAGGTGACAAAAGATCATATCAGCCTCTATGTAAATGAATTCAGTCTATCCCTGGGGAAGGAGGGAAAGGCGGCTATAGCAAATCTCTACTCGGTTGCATCCGAGCGGAAAGTTATAGGTACCATGCCCGAAAGGATATTTCTGCTTTGAGTATTTTTTCCACTGCAGTCTATTTATTATCTTTACATTTAAATCTAACTAACTGATCAGGTCATGAAATTTGAACTTCCGCCACTGAATTACAGTCCTGATGCCCTTGCGCCTCAGATTAGTCCGGAGACCATCGAGTATCATCATGGCAAGCATCATCTCGCCTATGTAAACAACCTTAACAACCTCATCCCGGGAACACCGTATGAGGAGGCTTCGCTTGAGACGATGATCAAGAAAGCCGAGGGAGGCATTTTCAACAACGCTGCCCAGATATGGAATCACACCTTTTATTTTGCCACCTTCTCACCGTCAGGAAAGAAGGAGCCGCACGGAACACTTGCCCGGGCTATCGAGTCTGAGTTCGGGTCGTTCGCCGGTTTCATGGAAGCATTTACCAAAGCCGCCACTTCACTCTTTGGCTCAGGCTGGGCATGGCTCTGCATGAAGCCTGACGGCAGGCTAACCATTACCCAGGAACAGAACGCCGGCAACCCTTTGCGTTCAGGCCTGGTACCGCTGATGACATGTGATGTATGGGAGCATGCCTATTATATCGACTACAGGAACAAGCGCCCCGACTATATAAAGAATTTCTGGGAACTGCTTGACTGGAACATCATTGGAGACAGGTACGACGAGGCGCTGAAGCGGTAATCTCCGCATAAAATACTGTAAATAAAACTTTGTCAGGAAAATAATTCCCCTCCTTTTTTTAAGGAGGGGTGTCCCGATTTATCGGGACGGGGTGGTTTATTTAACTTTGTTTCCACCCTCGTTTTTTTATGTATCTTTGGCCAAAATTCAGCGCATGAATATCAGACAGCTTATAGAAAAAACGAGAACTTACCGCAGATTTGAAGAAAAGTTTGTAATTGACACAGACACCCTGGTCTCATTGGTTGACCTGGCCCGTCTGTCGGCTTCCGGCGCCAACCGTCAGCCGCTGAAGTACATCCTCGTCAATGATCCTGAACAACGCGCGGCTGTTTATTCCTGTCTCGCATGGGCCGGCTACCTTACAACATGGGAAGGACCTGACCCCGGCGAGAGACCTTCAGCCTACATAATCGTCCTCGGCGATAAGGAGATATCCGATTCTTTCGGCATTGATCACGGTGTCGCAGCGCAGAGCATCATGCTCGGCGCCACTGAAAAGGGCCTCGGAGGATGCATCATCGCTTCCGTCAAAAAGGAAAAGCTGAGGGCTGTCATGAATATTTCAAATGGATATGAAGTGCTCCTTGTCCTTGCCCTTGGCAAGCCGGTTGAGAAGGTGGTCCTCGAGACCATTCAGAATAACGATGTAAAATACTGGAGAGATGATGCGCACGTTCACCACGTTCCTAAAAGAACGCTCGACGAGATCATCCTGCGCAAATAGCAACGGCAGGTTCCTCCTCCTCTTTTTCTTTATTCTTGCCATATCATCGCTGCTGCGATTGTCAGCCCAGCAGGCTGCACCCATACTGTTTCACGGACTTGTCCTTGACACTGAAACGCGTCAGCCACTGAGCGGTGCTCATTATATGAAAGGAAACGGGACAGCAGGGGCAGCAGATAACAGGGGTATGGTATCATTCTATGCCCGACACCGTGATACTGTAAGATTCTCATGCGTAGGGTACAAGGATTTAAATATGGTTATCGGCGATACACTGCTGGCACAGGAGTATGTTCTGGGAATTTACCTCACAAGTGACACACTCATGATTCCTGCCGTGGTGGTTATGCCCAGGCTTGTTAACATGAGGGCTGAGATTATGGCAGAGAAACCCGGCGTTGATAATGCAACCATTAACGCGACTAATAATCTTAAGATATCAACTTACCAGGGACTTACAGCTGCCACCAGGCTTGATGATCCAGCGTCCCATTACGAGGTCATCAGGCATATGCAGGCTAGAGACGCTGGAGAGAAAGGAGGCATCCCCTCTGACCAGATGGTCGCATTCAATCCCTTCGTTATAATTCCTATTGTTTATATCCTTGCCAAGGGTCTTCCTGAAGACCCTCCCGCCCCTACGCCGTACATCTCTGCAAAAGAGCTGAACCGCATCACGGCTCTGCACGATTCTCTGATCTACAAAACCCCCCGCCCTTAGGGTCAGGGGAATCTGCGATTTGCGATTTGCGAATTTCGAATTATCTGATTTCAGCTCCCGACTACTGCCTATTGCCAAATGCCTGTTATCCCTTAAGGAATATCGCCTTGATAATATGTGAGGCCATCTTCGGATTCTCCTTCAGCCTGCGCGTTGAATAACCAAACCACTTTTTCCCGAAAGGAACATATACCCTCATCGCGTGACCGGCATCAACTATGCTCTGCCTCAGCTTCGGAGTCACCCCGTAGAGCATCTGGAACTCGTACATATTCTTGGGCACATTGTGCTTCCTGATAAGCTCGTATGCACCCTCAATCAGTGGCTTGTCGTGTGTTGCAATGCCGACAAATATTTTGTTTTTGAACATGAATTCCAGGTCATTCAGGTAATTCTGGTTTATCTCGTCATATTTCTTGAATGAGATAGCGGCAGGCTCCACATAGATACCCTTGCACAGCCTGTAGCTAGTAGGAACAGCCGCACTGTTCATGTCAAGCATTTTTTCGAGATCACCGTGTGTTCTCTTCAGGTATGCCTGCACCACCAGCCCGACATTTTTCGGGAATTCGGCATGAAGACGCCTGTACAGCGCAATCTCCATGTCAGTGCATGGCGAGTCTTCCATATCTATCCTGCAGAAGCTGTTGTATCCTGCAGCCTTCACAACGATCTCCTGCATGAGCCTGTAACATGCTTCCTGATCGATGAGGAGGCCGAAGCTTGTCGGTTTTAGCGAGAAATTGCCGTTAATGCCACTCCTTTGTATCTCCTCTATCAGTTCAAGGTACTCCCTTTTATTCTCCTCAGCCTCATCAAGTGTCTTGATGAATTCACCCAGCACATCCAGGGTTACCCTGATGCCCTTTGCGTTCAGATCCTTCGATTCCCGAATGGCATCGGCCATCGTTTCTCCGGCTATATAAGAACGTGAAAAGATCCATATGAACTTCTTGGGGAAATATGGAAGGATTGAGGCAATGAATTTATTGAACATCTTTCAGCTGTTTTTTTGTGCCTCCAAAGATAAACCTCAATAATCCGGCTATAAATGACGTTTATCATTTGTAAAACCTGATTTATCACATTTTTAAATCATTTTGGCAAAAACCCAAAAGACGGTGCAACCATTTAAAAACACTACTTGTCTTGATATTGTGTCAGGCTGATGATGAGCGACCAGAATATAATTGAAGGCTGCGTCAGGCACAGCAGGAAGGCACAGCAGATGCTCTGGAAACAGTATTCTGGTTATCTGTTGGGTGTTTGTATGAGATACGCAACTGACAGGCCGGAAGCTGAAGATATGTTGCAGGAAGCCTTCCTCAGGATATATTTCAATCTGGGGGAATATTCCGGAACGGGTTCTTTTAAAGGATGGTTGAGAAAAGTGACTGTGAACACGGCAATCACATATTATCATAAGAATTTGCGTCATAAACATCATACCGACATTGATGATTATGTGAGTGCTGAGACCGGCAGCAGAGGGTTCGAAGAGGATTTTTATACGGCAGAAGATCTTTACAGGGTGCTTAATGAACTCTCACCCGGTTACAGAATGGTTTTTAACCTTTATACAATAGAAGGTTATAAACACCAGGAAATAGCAGAAATGCTTGGTATTGATGTAAACACTTCAAAATCACAATATAGCAGGGCCAGGGCAATACTCAGAAAGAAACTTGAGGATCTGGCAAAACTTAAAGGAAAATATACCTGAAAAGGGAATGACTGAAGAGGAAAGAGATATTGACCTCGGGAATCTCTTCCGCAATAAGCTGGAAGAGAATGAGATGGTAGCAGAGAGCGACCTGACCGGCCGTGTCATGCGCCGTCTTGACCGGAAGGAGTTCCTCAGGTTCAATCCCGCCCGTTTCAATATCTTTTATCTTGCCGCTGCCGCTGCAGGACTTACAGTAGCAGGAGTGCTGTTCTTTTCTTCCCCCCGTAATACAGACATGGTACCGGAAGATCATGCACAGCCACCGGAAATGACAGTAATGGTTGATAACTCAGGTGACACGGTTTCCCGGAAGATTGAAAATATAAAACCCGGAGTGACACCTGCAAAAACCGCATCAGTTGCAGTAAAGGCTGAGGCTGCACCTGGCGGTGTCTCCGACAGGCCGGGCGGAATCAACACTTCGGCCGGGTCGGCTGGTGGTGAAATCACGGTTAAGGGTTTCGGACAGAATGATGCATCGGCGGCACTGGCTTCAGCGCCTATGGCCGTCATCGAAACTTCCGTCACCAGCGGCTGTGTGCCTATGCATGTAAGATTCACCAGCCCGGGGACTGAAGGCTTCAAAACAGAATGGAGCTTTGGCGACGGAGGTTCGTCATCATTGAACAACCCTGATTATATATATGACCTTCCCGGAATATATGAAGTCACCCTCACTGTCACTGACACCAGAGGGCGGATGAGCACGGCAACAGCCAAAATAGAAGCATGGGCAGGACCGGTGGCATCATTTGAGATCAGTCAGAACGACCAGTTCTCTGATGGTGATAAGGTTCTCTTCATCAACCACTCTTCCGGTGCAGTGCAGTTCCTGTGGAACTTCGGTGACGGAACTTTTTCTACTATGTCTGACCCCTCATACAAGTACCGGCAACCCGGACGTTATGACGTGACACTGCTGGCGTATTCAGAGAACGGCTGTGCAGACTCACTCACCGTTAATGACGTCTTCACCGACCAGGGCTCATTCATAAGGTTCCCTAACGCCTTCATGCCTAATACAGGCGGACCTTCCGGGGGATACTACAACCAGCGCACTGACATGGACAACCAGGTGTTCCATCCGGTGACCTCAGGGATCGATGAATACAATCTAAAAATTTACAGTAAGGCGGGCATGCTCGTGTTCGAAAGCAGTGATCAGGAGATAGGATGGGACGGCTACTACAAAGGACAGATATGCAACCCGGGCGTCTATGTCTGGAAAGTAAGAGGCACTTATCGCAATGGGCAGCAGATTGTAATGGCTGGTGATGTGATCCTGTTAAATTATTGATATTTAGTTACATGCGTGGCTTCTGTTGATATCTTGTCCTCCAATAGGGCTGATTGTTAATATTATCAGATGTAACCTTCCTTGAGTTTAGCCGTATAATTAGCAACTTTCGTATATAATTTAAATGAAACCGAGTTGCTAGCCAGGACTAAATATATCGTCGGTTTGCTTTTTTTTATTTCTGTTTTTGCAAAAGGGCAGGACCCTCAGTTCTCTCAGTTCTATGCAAATCAGCTTTACCTGGCTCCATCATTCGCAGGTGCAACCGAAGACTATCGTGTTGCCATGAACTGGCGCGACCAGTGGCCTTCAATACCCCACGTTTATCAGACTTACAGCTTCTCATTCGACAAGGCCGTTCCTAATTTCAATTCAGGAATAGGAATACTCGCTACTTATGATGTGGCAGGATCGGGTGATCTCAGTACAACAAACATTGGACTGCTCTATTCATACGACATTCAGATCAACGACGACTGGCATATAAGACCGGGCGTAAGCTTTAAATTCTATTATCTCGGACTGGACATTAACAAGCTCCTGTGGAACAGCCAGATTACCACCGGAGGAACACTTCCTCCAATAACCCCGCCGCCGTTTGACAATGTTGCGGATATAGATTTCAACACTTCGGGCCTGATCTATAACGACAAAATATGGGCAGGTTTCACCGTTGACCACCTCCTCCGGCCAAAGACATCGTTCTGGGGCGACGAACAAACTATTCCCATAAAGCTTGATTTCTATGGAGGCTTCCAGCTAATCAGTCGTGGAAGACTTAAAAAGAAGCTCACCGAGGTGATGTCCATAGCAGCAAACTTTGTTTATCAGGGCAAGTTCTATCAGTCAGACATAGGGCTTTACTATTACAAGCATCCGCTGGTTTTTGGTGTATGGTACAGGGGTATACCGTTTGTCACTTCACAGCCCGGTGATGCCATTATAGGCATGATTGGAATAAAAACAGACCAGCTCAATATCGGATTTAGCTATGACTTTACCGTTTCAAACCTGATAACATCATCAGGTGGTGCATACGAGCTTTCACTTATATATTCATTTACCTCGGCACAGGTGAAGCGCGGAGCAAAGATACACGCAATACCCTGCCCCGAGTTCTGATCGTCAGCCGCATCCCTTTCCTCACTCAGACAACATTTCCCCCTTTGTAATATTTAAAATTTGTGTATGTTTGTGCAACATTTTGTTAAACCCTAATCCTATTTCCTGACATGAACAGATCGTCCGTTGTAAAAAACACACTTATAGCAGCTGTCATTGCTGTCGCAGGTATTGTGGCATTCACAGGCTGCGGAAAAAACAAAGGATCCGGAACAGAGGCCGTAAAGACTGCTGAGAAGGGCATTGCTTATATCGAGCTTGACTCTGTCATCGCTCACTTTGATATGGCAACAGACAAGACCACCGAACTCGAGGAAAAGACCAAAAACTCCGAAGCAGAACTGACAGCCAAGTCCCAGGCCTTTGACCGTGATGTAAAGGACTATCAGAACAAAGCTCAGAAAGGGCTGATCACAAGGGCTACCGCCTCTGAGATGGAGCAGACGCTTGCACAGCAGCAACAGCAACTGATCGCTTTGCGTGACCAGATGGCTTATAACCTTAATGAGGAAGGCACCGTGGCCCAGAGACAGGTTCTTGAATATATAAACCTTTACCTTGCTGAATTCAATTCTGACGGAAGATATCAGTATATCCTGGCAAAACAGTTCCCCGGCCCGATCCTCTACAGTGATTCAACACTTGATATCACTACTGCGGTTATCACAGGACTGAACACAAAATACAAAGCTGAAAAAGAGAAAAAATAGGTTCAGCGTTTTGACCTTTCCGGAGCCTGCTTCTCAGCGGGCTTCGCTGTTTTTGATACCTTCCGGTCACGCCTGATCTTACGCTCTTCACCGGGAGT
This sequence comes from uncultured Bacteroidales bacterium, assembly GCA_963780735.1. Lineage (GTDB taxonomy): Bacteria > Bacteroidota > Bacteroidia > Bacteroidales > VadinHA17 > SR-FBR-E99. Next base: position 224,296 of record CAWADB010000006.1, on the reverse strand, counting down.
GACAATAATGAACAAATCCTCATCAGGCCTTTTCATTCTGTACTGTTCGCGCGCATACTTCTCGAGATTCTCGTTGCTGGTCCGCAGCTCGTTGAGCTTTCTCCGGTCCTCTTCGATGCGCCCCGTATAATACTCCTTTTCCCTGAGAAGCTTATTGCGCGTGCGCACTTCACTCACCCGTGAGATCAGGTTGTTGGGGTCAAGCAATATGATCCAGAGAAGAAACGCAAGCACGGTGAGAACATACCTGTTCTTCATCCATGCCGGCATTTTCTCAAGCAGGCTTTTATAACTGAACCGTTGCCAGAAATCTGGTTTCAAAGTTTTCTCAATTAATGTTTCTTCTCAGATCAGCCACCGCTCATCAGATAGATCACCGACACATTGTCTCCGTTGCTGACCAGCTCGTCATCATAGCTGTCGCGACTGATCAGCCGCCCGTTTATCTTTACAATCCTGAGCCTGAATGTGTACTTCTTAAGCTCAAGCAGCCTGGCTATGGTAATGCTTTCACCGTCAATAGTAAGCGGCTCATTATTAAGAGTGATTTCCATCTTTGCATTGCTGATATACTGATATCAGGGAGACAAATATACGGACAAAGAAGCGGAATTTGCGAATTGCGAATTGCGATTTCCGATTTTTGACACCTGCAGCCAACACTATTGCCTACTGCCCACTGCCTATTGCCTTATAGTTACCTCCCCATTCCGTCATGTAAAACAATGCATATTGATTATTATCATTGAATTATGGATCTTTATACCCTTGCTTTGTCATAAGCACAGAAAACAATCACAAAAAGAACAATATGGATATCAGCGAGATCAGGTCAAAGCACAAACTTCTGAAAAGATGGGATTATACATGGGTTCCTCTTTCAAAAGGATATACCGACAAAACACTCTATGTAAACGTTGGCACACTTGACATTAAAGAGAAGGACGTACCTCCCGTGATGAAGGAGAAATTTATCGGCGGCAAAGGCTATGGGCTGCGCTACCTTTGGGATGCCACCACGCCGCAAACGAAATGGAATGACCCGGAGAATGAGATCGTCATTTCCTCGGGCCCCGTAGGAGGTATAACACAGTATTCGGGCACCGGCAAATCGCTTGTCGTAACTGTTTCACCCCAGACTGACTCCATCATGGACAGCAACGTAGGTGGTTTCTTCGGTCCCTTCCTGAAATTCTCGGGATTTGATGCACTGGAACTCCAGGGTAAATCGAAGGAAGATATTATCGTCTTCATCAACGGTGTTGATCATTACATAGAGATCTTTGAGGCTCCCGCTGAGGCACTGGACAGCCATTTAATGGTTGAACAGCTCACCGAAATGTTCGCGAACGATGATGCCGATAAGAGAAACATTGGAGTGGTCTCTTCAGGATCTGCTGCAGAACACTCACTCATTGGCATGCTCAACTTCAGCTTCTATGACCCCAAGCGCAAGAAGGTAAGGATGAAGCAGGCCGGCCGCGGTGGCATTGGTACCGTATTCCGCGATAAAAAGATCAAGGCACTGGTGTGCAAGATACCCGGCGTGAAGGGTAACCTTAACAATGTGGTTGACCTCGAGGCGATCACGGAGAGGGGACGACGCTTTAACAAGGAGATGCGTGACCTTGACGACAAGCAGTGCAAGATGCGTTCAATAGGTACAGCTCACCTCATGGAAATCATGGATGACCATGACCTGCTGCCGACACATAACTATAAGTTTGGCTCCCATAAAGACTCCCCAAAGATCGACTCCGGCGTCTGGAAGTCATTCTTTACCCAGGGAATTCCTGACGGCTGCTGGATAGGCTGTAACATGGCATGCTCGAAGGCCGTCGACGACTTTGTGCTCAGCACAGGACCCTACAAGGGACAGTCGGTCATGGTCGACGGACCTGAGTATGAGAACGCTGCCGGTCTCGGCTCCAACGGCGGTTTCTTTGATCCCCGTTATATCATCGAGGCCAACTTCTATTGCGATACATACGGTATCTGCACCATCACCTGGGGTACCAGCGTAGCCTTCATAATGGAATGTTACGAGAAAGGCATCCTTAACAAGGAACGCACCGGCGGACTGGAGATGACATGGGGCAACATACCTGATGCCCTTGAACTTCTGCACATGGTGGCCCGCGGCGAAGGTTTTGGCCTCATAGCCGGACAGGGCATACGCCGCATGAAGCAGATCTTTGCTGAAAAAGGATGGGGAGACCCGGCCCTGATGAATGATATAGGCATGGAGAACAAGGGACTCGAATATTCACAGTACATGTCAAAAGAGTCTCTGGCACAGCAGGGCGGATATGCACTCACCAACAAAGGCCCGCAGCACGACGAGGCATGGCTAATTTTTATGGATATGGTGAACAACCATATTCCCACCTTCGAGAACAAGGCGGAAGCACTGCACTACTTCCCGATGTTCCGCACATGGTTCGGTCTCGTGGGCCTCTGCAAGCTTCCGTGGAACGATGTTGAACCGGAAAACAACGCCACTACCGATGAGCCTGCAAAAGTGCCTGAGCATGTCGATAACTATGTGACCATCTATAAGGCTGTCACCGGAAGACCATTCGACAAGCACCGCATGATAGAAGACTCGGAGCGAGTATATAATTTCCAGAGAGTGTTCAATATCCGGCGCGGTTACGGACGGCGCAAGGATGATGACCAGCCTTACCGCGCCTGCGGCCCGGTGACCGTCGAAGAGTATGAATCAAGGGCGGAGAGGTATGACAAACAGCTGAAGGAAAAGATAGGCTTCGACCCTGAAGGAAAGAGCACCATCGAGAAGATGAAGGCTCTGCGCGTTTACCGGGAAAAGCAATATGACCTGTTACGTGACGCCGTTTATAAACGCCGCGGATGGAACAACAATGGGATCCCAACCATCGAACACCTCAAAAGAATCGGTATGGATTTCCCGGAGGTTATCGAGGTGGTGAAGGACCTGCAATAATTATCGGTTGAATCTGGATCTGCTGAACGCCGCCTCAATCTGATCAAAAGCGTCTGCAGGATTGGTTAGAGGCATGTCATGTGAAAAGAGCTCATACCCCAGCAATGTGCTCTTCCTGGTCCTTTCAAATGTCGGCAGCTTTGTACGGTTGGTGGTCTCCAGATGATTTCCTTTTTTGTCGATAATGATAATTCTCGGCCGGAATACGCCTTTTCTCCCGATAAAAGCATCCATGACCTTCACTGCCCTGTTGAACTCTTCCCTGGTAGCTCTTCCCAGCGCCTCGTATCTTATGATCTTCTTGTGATCCCATGTTACGACATTGGCAAAGCTCTCTGAGATCTTGTCATCGAGGCTGGTTTCCTCGTTAAGGGTATCATGTCCTGAAGGCATAAGGAGCACCTTTCCGCCGCCGCCCTCGATATTGGCAGCATAACGCGGCAGGGTGATGCCGCTGATCCAGCCCTGCAGGTGCTTCATATATATCTTGCCTACCTGGATTGGAGTGATGAAATGCACTATGCCTCTCTCCTTGTGACACTGCAGGAGGTAATAGGGATGTACACCAACCCAGAACATCCGCCTGAAGGTCTCTGCCAGGCTGCGGTACGTATCATTGACATGATTGAGCAGCACCGTCTGGTTACGGATAGTAAAACCGTGCGAGGTGATCCTCTTCACCGCCAGCGCCAGATCCTCCGTCAGCTCCTGGAAGTGATTGATATGAGTCATGAAATACACGTATTTGTCTCTGCCTTTGTTATACCTGTTGGCTGAGATTTTTATCAGCTCCAGCAGCTTATCGGTGATAAGCATCGGCAGCACCACAGGCACTCTCGTGGCTATCCTTATTGCTCTGAGATGAGGTACGCGGCTGAGCTCCTCAAGGATGTACTTCAGCCTCTTCTGGCTTATCATCAGCGCATCGCCGCCAGTGACAAGCACTTCGTTAATGTTTCTGTTGTAACCGATGTAAAAGAGCCCTTTGTCTACCTCTCTTATGCTCATGTCAGCGGTGGTGTCAAGCGACTTTGCACGCTGGCAGTGCACGCAGTAAGAGGCACAGCTGGTGTTCTCGGCAACAAACAGCGCCACCCTGTTAGGATAGCGCTGATAAGCAGCTCCGTAGCTGCGCGACCCTTCGCTCATGGCTCCCTCGACACCTGCATCAGGGAACATCAGGTTGGCAGGAGTGGGCACACTCTGCCAGAATATCGGATCAAGCTTCTTCTCCGAGACCTCTCCGAAGAAGGTCGGATTGAAAGGATCCTCCTGCATCAGCGAAGCATAATATGGCGTGATCCTGAGAGGTTCCTTGCCCTCTTTACGCAGCGTGTCCAAAGTCCTTCTTATACCGGCCTCCTGGTGGTCGTTAAGCTTTATCACCTCCTTCAGCTGCTCAACGGTGCGAACAGAGTTCTTCCTCTGCCACGCCGGATCATTCCACTGCCCGGGCGTTACATCTTTCCATAACGGAATTGTGTTGTACTTCCGGGGATGGTATAAAAAATCCTCGTCATATTTCATCATTTCCCTCTTTTTGGATGTGTTATCCGCAGGTATTTTACCTGGCATCTAACAAATATAACATTTTTCACCAATCTCACGCCGCACCTGCGCCAGGGCATGTCGCTGGAAAAGCTGGTGAACCAGTAAAAGGTGCAAACAGTAAACAGCAAATATCCTGGGAGGAACTACTAAATCCCTATCTTTTCCTGTAGATCCTTCAGCTCGTCCCACCTGCCCTCATTAAGCAGTTGTGCCTGGTGGGGCCAGGTTTCTGGATTATGAATACGGTAACGTTCGCCGCCGTCCCTCTTTCCCGAGATTTTCAATAGTGAGCTTCAGCATTGCGATCTCGTCGTCCATCCTGCGGACGCCTGACAGAAGGGTCACCTTCTCCTCTTCCGCCTTGCGGACGTCTGACTGCAGTTTCAGTTTCTCTTCATCTGCAATGCGTATGTCTGACTGCAGTTTCAGTTTCTCTTCTTCCAGTTTGCGGATCTTAGCCTTCAGTGAAGCTATCTCTTCGTCAAGTATATCGCATTTTTTCTTACACCGGCCCTTTTCCAGGAAGTAGCCAATCAGGAAGCCTAATAATGCTGCAATGAGCAGCACAATGATGATGAACAGCAGGTCTGCTGTAAAACGTTCTGCCATATCTTTTAAATTATTACTTTGATTTCTGTTCTTCTGTTCGCGGCTCTCCCTTCTGGTGTGCTGTTCGTGGCAGCAGGCTCGTTGTAGCCTTTTGATGCCGTCACAATCTGATCCGCATTGATCCCTGCGTTTACGAGGTATGATCTGACAAACTCAGCCCTTCGAAGCCCCAGCTCATTATTGAACCATTCTGAGCCCGTGTTGTCAGTATGACCCGTCACCTCAATTCTGGCTGACGGATTGTTTTCCAGAACCAGTTTCAGGTTTTTGATGTATTCATCAGAAACAGAGCTCATATCGCCAACGGCTGAAGAGCTTCCGAAAAAACCTTTCTGGATGCCTGCCCCGGTGAGGAATGTTTTTGCATCACCGACGGCTGCCATAAGAGCCTGCTCTGCTGTCTGGGCTAAAACAACACTGGTATCCTGAACCACCGGTTGAACCTGAACTGTTGCCTTGCAGTCGCATCTGACTTTGCAAACATACCACCAGGAAGAACCGGCTATCCAGAATACCAGCAGAGCAGCCAGGGAAAAAACAAGCTGTCTCATGTTGATGTCGTTTACCTGCGGCGGGTCAACCCTCCGAGAAGTGATCCAAGAATGCCTTTGCCTCTTGTTGGCGTTCCCGTCTGTGAACCACCCTTCATCAGGTAGCCTGCAACGTCATCAAGTATGCTGCCGTCACCGTCAGCATCGAGGAGTGAACCGATACCACTTATTCCGGCTCCGCCAGTGTCACGCTTCTTTGACAGGAAGCCAAGCAGCAGTGGTGCAAGCGTCGGGATCATCTTCATAATAGTTGAGGCATCAATGTTAAGACTCTTGCCCAGCGCCTGTGCTGCCTGGAGTCCGCCATTGGCTCCGAGAAGACCTCCCAGGTTGGGGTCAACTGTCTGTGCCTGCGATTTTGTGGAGATAAGATCCTTTATGTTGTTAAGAACAGATGCATCACCGTATTTATTCAATATGTGATCTACTCTTGCGTCACCTCCCTGGGTGTCTTTCTGTACTTTCAATCCTGATATGATCAGCGGTGCCAGCTGCGGAATAAGTTTCTGGACTGTGCTCTGATCCATGTTAAAGTTAGATGATAATTGTTTGGTCACTTCCGGACCATAACTTTTCATGAATTCGTCAAGTAATCCTGCCATTGGAATCTGAATTTAGTTTAATATGGTTAAACGAAAATAGCTTCCCGATCAGGGGAAAACATATAAAGTTATGCTTACCACAATTAAAAACAAAATATTTAACCTTAAATATATAGGCTGTTATTTAGCCCGATGCTCCATGCCCCCTGCCACCTGTCCTCACCTGAGCAGTGCAGCCGCACACCACAGCATTGGCGCCTGGCCGTGAGGATCACCCGTGTTGCGACGGCGGTTCATGTAATGGTCACGATTGTTGCTGGTGCCTGTTCCTTCACACACCTCCGTAATATTGTCGTCGTTATTGATGTAGGTTATCAGCGAAAGCCATGCTTTGCGGGCGGCGCTGCCATAGCTCTTGTGGTCAAGCCATCCCTCTTTCACACCGGTGATCATGGCGTATGTGAACATTGCCGTCGATGAGGTCTCCTTCCAGAAAGCATCATCATCGATCACCTGCCGCCACATCCCGTCATCAGCCTGGTATTTGAGCAGGGTGGCCATCATCTCCCTGTACCCCTCCATGATGCGTGTCCTGTCAGGATTATCGGCAGGCAGTGCACGCAGTATCTCTGCCATGCCTGCTGCCATCCACCCGTTGCCACGGCCCCAGCAGAAGTGCGCATCAGGCGAGTGGTAAAAGAGACCGTTATCAAGCTGAAGTCTATCAAGGTACAGTACCATCTCATGAGCGGCACGGTCAATATACCGGCGGTCACCCGTTGCCCGGTAAGCCTGGGCCTGCACCGCAGTTATCATGAACATGTCATCAATCCACAGCCTCGTCTGCCATGTATAACCCTGGTCATGCCATGCCTTCTCCTTGTCACCTGCACCGGGAGGCAGTATCCATTGCGAGTCAGCATAGTTCGTCGCCAGGTCACGGTATTTCTCCTCTTTTGTCTGCATGAAAAGCTCGAACGGCACCGCGCCAAACACATTATTGTCAACATGATTGGGAGGAGGTAATAGCTTCCTGTCAATATCGAAAAGAGGATCAAACCGCTGTTTCAGTCCGGCCAGCAGATCAGCATTATCCGTCACTCCGGCAAACCACAGTCCCCCCAGCCAGTTGCATGCTTCAGAATATGTTATCTGCGATGGAGTTACTTCATACTGCAGATAACCTAGTTGAGAGTGCGGAGTCTTAAGGAATTTATTGGCTATGCGTAAACCGATCTCCTGGGGCGATGATCCCACTGGCCAGTGTTCAAGATCATCACTCTCCGTCACCGTGTACGCCAGCCTGGTGATGACCCCGTCCATTGAGCTGCATACCAGTGAGTTGCTGCCTAATGGCAGGATGTGGTTGATGAGACATGACGAGATCCTGTGCTCCCACAGCAGCCTGCCGTCTTCTCTGGCAATGGCATAGATGAATCCGTCGTCCGTCGGAACAAAAACCACCCCATCCTTCTCGGATATTACCCCCGGGGCTATATCATAACCGATATCGACGTTGGCCTTATTATAAATAATGCCATCGGGACTGTCAACCCTGACACTAATGACCTTTCCGTCCATCGTCTTGGCATAGACGAGGGTGCTGTCGGCAGAGATGCCCATAGACTCCCTGACGGTGTTTCCTCCCGGGTCCGACTGCCATATCAACTTCCCTGTCATAGCATCAAGACATGTCATTTTCCTGTCCGGAGCAACCACGAACACCCTGTTGTTCACTGCGACCGGAACACATGCAGCAGGCGAAAGCATACGGTTGCTGTACCCGTTATTCCAGTCCCATTTAATATTACCTGTCTCACTATCAATTGCATAGAGATGGTTATTCCATGTGCCGAAGATCAGCATGCCCTTATATACTACAGGTATTGTCTCCACAAAACCGTCGATCTGATTATTGCTCCATATCACCGAGCCCTTGCTCAGGCTGAGTGCAAAGCATTTGCCTGATGATCCGGTAATGTACACCCTTTTACCGTGGATTACCGGCGATGCTACCATCGGCTGCTGTGAATTGAAGGTCCATCTCATTTTACCTGACCCTGGCTTCAGGGCATACACTCTGCCGTCGGTGGCTGCAACGATCACTCTCTTATGGCCGGCCGCCGGGGTGCTGTATATCTTGGCGCCAGTGGCAAACTGCCACCTCTGCTGACCGGATTCAATATCCAGGGCTTTGATGTACCCGTCAGTGCCTGTCGTTATGATCAACCCTCCGGCAATCACAGACCCGGTGCCAATATCACACTTCTCCTGCACCCGCCACAACTCTTTTACTTCCGGGTATTTCCGGTTCACCAGGAAGTCGGGACGGGGATAGGAGGTTGTATCATTGCTGTAGTCATGCATGACAATCTTCACCGAAGCCCATGATGGCTGTGTTACTAACCCCGGAATTCGCACGGCTGCTGTCAGCAGTGTGTCTCCGAGGAAGCGTATGATGTTATACCCTCCGACGCTGTCTTTGGCGTGCAGGTTTGAGCGTGCCATAAGAGCCGGTATCCCTTCGAAGTCCAGAACCCGGTTGGAGTGACCGTGACCGCATAACGCCAAACGTACGTCTCCTTCTTTAAGCCTGTCGGTGAGCTCATACCAGTTGTTGAGGCCGTTGTCAAGAGGATAATGGTTGATGGATATGATCTTCATCGCCTTGTTCTCCGGAACACTGAGCACAGAATCAAGCCAGACAATATTCTCACGCGGTACCTGGCCGGGACCCATGCGCATATTGGGACCGGAGTTTGTGCCGATGAAAAGGTATCCGTCGTGACGGAATGCAAAGGCCTCTGCTCCGAAGACCCTGCGAAAACTGTTGCCGCCGCTCTCTGACCATTTTGTGTCATGGTTACCCGGAATGATATACCATGGTTTGTTAAGCCCGTCAAGTATCTTTTTTGCCAGCAACAACTCCATGTCTGAGCCGAACTCAGTCACATCACCAGATATTATTACAAAGTCCAGCGAATCATTTACGTTGATGTCATTGACAGTACGTTGCAGATCCACATCGGCGCCCTCCCCGCCAAGATGAGTGTCCGATACCAGTGCAAACTGAAAGTTAACGTCAGATTGCTGCGCTGCAACGGGTATCAGGCACATTATCAGTGCCGCGAGGAGAATCTTCTTCTTCATAATCTATTGACTTTTCAATGAGCAAGATAATAATGAGAAAAGGATTATCGAACAAGTAATGACGATTTTTGGTTTGAAGTGACAGCAATACGTCAATACCTTAAGAGCGCAGGATAAAAGGTTTCTTATCTCCAAAATAAGCCTACCTTGGAATAGAATCTAAGGAGGAAGTTAATCATGTGTTTTTCAGCCGGAGCCAGCTTTGTGGGAGGTGCCTTGATCACTGCAATAGGTGTGATGACCGTTCGCACGAACAGGGATCCTTCACGCAGGATGTTCTCAGCCATACCGCTTATTTTTGGGGTGCAGCAAATCTCTGAGGGATTTGTCTGGGTAGCACTGCAGTCGCCCGGACATGATCTGATGCTCAGCATATCGATGTATATTTTTCTGATAGCGGCGTTAATCGTTTGGCCATCGGTTTTGCCATTGTCAGTGCTGGCAATGGAAAAAGTGAAGAACAGAAGGCTGGCGCTTTATTTCTTCCTTGTTGTGGGCCTGTTGACGGCGGCCTACTATGTACTAAGCCTGCTGGTCACCGATATCGACCCCAGGATAATCAGCCATCACATTAAATATGCACCAGAGTTTCCGCGGCCGCTGGCGCTGCCGGTTTTTATTGCCTATCTCATTGCTACCCTTGCACCTCTCTTTATCTCAAGCGTCAGGAAAATGTGGATGTTTGGTCTCCTGGTAACGGTCTCATGTCTTATCACAGGTATCTTCTTCAAGGAGTACCTCGCTTCGGTATGGTGCTTCTTCGCAGCCCTTATCAGTGCTGTCATATGGGTGATCGTAAGGAGGAAAGATTAAAGTAGAAAGGTTAAAGGTTAAAGTGGAAAAGTCAAAGGTTAAAGGTTAAAGTCCATTTTCTGAATACGCTCTCCCGACTCATCGGTCCGCCTCTCCGCCATCGGGCTGAGAGCCGGCGTACTCCTTGTTATTGAAATGAATTTTATACCTTGCATAAAAATAATCCTGCCATGATACTTTCCGCCTGTGGACTTAAATGTGATGAGTGCGAATTCTTCAACAAGACATGCACCGGGTGCCATATGGTCAAAGGCTCCACTTTCTGGGCCAAAGAAATGATGCCTTCAAAGGTATGCCCTTTGTATGACTGCTCGGTAAATACGAAAGGGCTGAGGGACTGTGGTCAGTGTGCCGAACTGCCCTGCGCCACCTTCCTGCAGATGAAAGATCCCAGTACCAGCGACGAGGAGCATCAGCGAATGATAGGCGTCAGGGTTGCGCTGCTGAGGTCAAATTAGTCCTGCATTCTGACAGCTTCCTGACCCGACGTACCATGTCAGGTCCTTATAATCACTTCCAGGTTGTCTTTTATTTTTTTATATCCCTGGAATTTCCTAACTTTTGTGAAGATATATTAAAATCCAGGTGAAAACTCCTGCATGGATACTGTTCTCGGGGTTTTTTCTTCTGATGGCCGAAATCACCTCCGGACTCACCTCCGGCTTTGCTTCACCCCCTGACAAAAGCGGCAAGTCATCCCCGCAGTATGACGGAACAATTGTCATTCCCGGCCTCACCGGCAGCGTCACGGTGTACAGGGATGAGAAGGGCATGCCTCACATCTATGCAACCTGCGAACACGATCTGTATATGGCCACAGGCTATATCACCGCCCAGGAAAGACTCTGGCAGATGGACCTGGTCAGACGCAGCTCCACCGGTCGTATGGCTGAGATATTCGGCAAGACCTTTGTCCAGACTGACATTCTTACCAGGTGCCTCCGGATAGAGGAAAAAGCAAAGTCGATGCTGGAAGATGAAGATCCAGTCATCGTGGCGTGTATGCAGGCTTATGCCGATGGCGTAAATGCATTTATCAACACTCCCGGCAGAAAGCTGCCTTTTGAATTCAGGGTGCTCTCCTATGAACCTGAACCATGGACACCGGTGGATATCGTCGGCATTTTAGGCTTGCTGGGCTGGAACCTGAGTACCAAAAACCTGGCCGATGAGATCTTCAACTATAGCATCATAATGAAGGCAGGACCTCAGAAGGCCTCTGAACTGATACCCGACTGGGATGTGCCAAATGATTTTGCATATCCTGATTTTCAGATCAGCGACAGCATGGTCACGGCCGTCAGTTCACTTATTGCCTCGGCTGATATGGTCAGGGATCTTGGAGTATCTGCTTCCTCTGCAAGCAATAATTGGGCTGTTTCCGGCGCCAGAAGCGCGACCGGCCGGCCTATCCTGTCAAACGACATGCACCTGACCCTGACCAACCCGGGAATATGGATGCAGATGCACCAGGTGATCCCCGGATCACTCAATGTCACCGGCGTCATGATTCCGGGAGAACCGTTCATAGTCGCAGGACATAATGAGAGGATAGCCTGGGGCATGACTAACCTCCTGTCGGATGATATTGATATCTATACTGAGAAAATTAATCCTGATAACCCGGACCAGTATCTTTTCAACGGTGAGTGGAAGGATATGACTGACAGGCAGGAAATTATTGCCATTAAAGGCGGGAAGCACGATACGGTTGTTATCAGGTCAACTCACAGGGGACCGTTGCTGTCTGGCCTGCTCAGACCCCCCGATCCTTCACATAAGACAGACTGGACCGGTTACGAATATCTGGATGGTTTTCACCATGTGGACAGTATTGCCTTAAGCATGAAATGGGTAGGATATGACATGAGCGATGAGGTCAGGTCTGTCTATAAGCTCGACAGGGCAGGGGATTGGGACGAATTCAGGTCGGCACTGAGCACCTTCAGGCTGGTGAGCCAGAATGTCGTTTATGCGGATATAGATGGTAATATCGGACTGAATGCTGCCGGCGGCATCCCGGTAAGAAAAGGTAACGGCATTATGATCCGCAGCGGAAGGACAGATGAATATGACTGGAAAGGATATGTCCCGTTCGAACAGCTCCCTTACAGCTTTAACCCTGCAAACGGTTCCGTCTCATCTGCGAATAACAAAACCGTCGGCAGCGATTATCCGTATTTTATCAGCCAGGACTATTTCTTACCTTACAGGATCCACAGGATAAGACAAATGCTTGATGAAAAGGAAATTTTAAGCATTGATGACTTTAAGCGGATGGTGAACGACCAGCATTCTTACCTCGCTGCATTGCTCACTCCCTTTATCCTGAGGCTGAAAGACCGGACCGCTGAGCTGTCTCCTGCAGAGATCACGGCCCTGGAAGCCCTGACAGACTGGGATTACAATATGGATCCTGCCCTGATTGCCCCGGCTGTTCTTGAGTTCTTCAGGATCAGTTTCAAAAGGAATCTGCTCGCTGACGAGCTGGGCAACCTGTATGAGCACCTGAATTACTTAACGGGAGAATATTTCATATACAGGATCATCACCGATAAACCACATTCATGGATCGATAATGTGAACACTGATACGGTGGAGACCCTGGACGACGTCGTGATGCAGAGCTTTAGGGACGGTGTGGCATCATTGATAAAAGAGCATGGTAAAAACCCGGAAAACTGGAAATGGGGCAAAATCAATACCCTAACTTTTGTGCACCCGCTGGGGACAGTCAAAATACTGAACCTGATCTTTAACCTGTCTTCTGACAGATACGGAGTAGGAGGTTGCGACAATACCGTCTGCCCGTTTTTCTCCCTTAAGGCTGGATTTAAAGTGAATGCGGGAGCATCGGTGAGACATATCTTCAACACAGCTGACTGGGATGAATCTTATTCTGTAATACCTGGCGGCATCTCTGGCGTTCCCGGCAGCGAGTTCTACCTGTCGCAGGTCCGGACCTACCTCAACGGACAGTTCTATAAAGATCATTTTTCTGAGGAAGCCGTTCTCTCTTCTGCAAAATATACATTGGTACTCCAGCCACAGAAGTAGTTTTCCTGAATATAGTTTCCTGGCATAATTTAAATAATTCTTTTAGGCATGTAAAGATCAAATAATGAACGCATTAATGTATGACAGTGAGCTCCCGGTTATCCCCTGATGAAATTTTGATGTAAATTTGCCTTTTCAAATACATTTTTTTGTAGATATTAAATTTTGAAGTTATGAAGAAAGCAGAAGTTAAAACAAGCGGAAAAGCGAAGAAGACAACAAAGGCAGTTAAAGCAGTAAAGAGCACCGGCGCAACTAAAGTCACCGCGGTGAAGAGCAGGAAAGCTAAAGCTGTAAAACCGGAACCGACAATTGAAGAAATAAGCATGAAGGCTTATGAGATATACAACCAGCGTATCAGTCGCGGCGAGAAAGGTACGCAGACAGACGACTGGCATAAGGCAGTCGAACTTCTGAAGAAAGGCTGAGATGTCCTGAGATCAGTCTTCGTACAATCGAAGCCTGTTCTTCAGCAGGGCAATCTCATGTTGCATGTCTTCCATGCGTTGTAAAAGATTGATAACAGTGTCGATTCCCTCAATATTAATATCCAGATCATAATATAACCGGACAATCTTCTCAAGGTCATTCAGCTGACTTTCCCTGATGTAAGATGTTTCTTCGATAGTAGCTATTTCTATCAGACCTGTCTCCTTAAGAGAATCGATGAATGAGATCTCAATATGGTGACATTCACAGAATTCGGCTGCAGATATCATATTTTCGTTTTTCATGGCCTTCTATTTATGAGATTTTGACAATTCAGTAAACAGTTCTCTCTGTTTATCAGTCAGATCAACAGGTATCTGAACCATATAGGTTATGTAGAGGTCTCCGTATTCGCCCTTGCTCTTATAAACAGGAAATCCTTTTCCTTTTAACTTGATTTTGCTCCCGTTCTGTGTTTCAGGCTTTACCTTCAGTTTCACTTTCCCGCTGAGGGTATCAACTGTGATCTCCCCGCCAAGAACGGCAGTGTAGAGGTCAAGTTCAATGGTTGTATAGAGATTATTTCCGGACCGTCTGAAGTTCGGATGACCGGCTATCTTGAATGTAATGTACAGGTCACCGTTCGGTCCTCCGTTCCTGCCCTTCCCTCCGTGGCCTGCAATCTTGATTGTCTGGTCGTTCTCAATTCCGGCAGGAATCGTGATCCTTATTTTGTCACCGTGTAACGTCAGAGTCCTCTGGTGTGCCTCAAGGGCATCTGTCAGATCAAGATGCAGCTCTGCGGAATAATCTTCTCCTCTGTATTTGATCTGCCTGCCTCTTCCTGCACCTCCCATGCTGCCGAACAATGACTCAAAGAAATCGGAGAATTCTCCTTCACCCTGGCTCCACGTGAAAGTCTGTCTGCCATCATCGGGGGGCTGACCCTGGTACTGGCCTGCATTCTTGTACTGACCTGCATTCTGATACTCTTCAGCATGTTTCCAGTTCTCCCCATACTGATCGTATTTCTTTCTCTTTTCGGGATCGCTCAAAACCTCATTGGCTTCGTTGATCTCCTGGAATTTCCTTTTTGCATCTTTATCATTGGGATTCAGATCGGGGTGCAGTTTTCTTGCCATCTTCCGGTAGGCACTCTTAATCTCCTGCACGGTCGCTTTTTTATCAACTCCCAGTACCTTGTAATAATCGATGAACATCGTACAAATATTTCCATAAAAGTACAAAACTTGAGTAAAACATTATTTCCCGGGCACACTCTCTTGTTTCTTAGTTTGCTTAGCCAGTTCCATCGTTAATGCTGTTGTCCCTACAAGGCCACCCAGCTGCATGGTCTCCAGAGCCGAGCTGGGCACTATTACTATCGTTGAGTTGGTCTTCAGGCCTTCATAAAGCATGTTCATTGCCCTCAGATGAAGGGCAACAGGGTCGTCATGGTATGTTTTGGCAGCTTCACCGAACTTCTCTGCAACCTGCCGTTCAGAATCGCCCAGGATCACCCTTGCCTGGCGTTCCCTTTCCGCCTGGGCCTGCATTGACATAGCATCCTGCAGGGCAGAAGGGAATATTGACATCTTTGACCTCCACCGATATCACATTTACTCCCCATGGTTCGGTACGTTCATCAATTATCTTCTGCAGTATATGACTCATTTTGTCTCTGCCTTCCAGCATCTCAGAGAGCATCGTCTTGCCAATCACATCACGCAGGGCTGTTTGGGAAGCCCAGTTTATTGCGCTCTTATAATCAGCAATTTCAAGAGCTGCTTTCTTGGCATCAAGAACTTTCCAGAACAGCACTGCATCCACATCAACAGGAACAGTATCTTTTGTAAGAGTTTTTTCCGCTGTGAAAGTAGTGTTTATGACCCGCAGGTCAATCCAGTAGGCAACGGTATCAACAATTGGTATAATCAAGAATAATCCTGGTCCCCTTAGCGCGTGGAACTTCCCTAATCGCAGCACCACCGCCTTCTCCCATTGATCTGCAATCTTTATTGCAGCTGAAACAATGAGGGCAATCACAAAGGTGATCACTCCGATCCATATTGCTCCTGTCACGTTCTGCGCATTATAACTGAGATATGTAAATACTGCACCGATGACAATGATGACAAAAAAGATCAATCCTGAAAAGGAACTTCTTGTTTTCATGATATTAACCTCCGATTATAAGTTTTAAATATGATTTCTTCTGTTACCGGAATATCAGATCGATGGGCAGGTTCATTCCCTGCTCAGGTATACCAAATTTACGAAAAATATTACCCTAAGTCAACCCCTCAGATCGCCTTTATAATCCTTATTACGCTAACCGGAACCTTATTTACTCTTACCTGGCACACATAAAGTCCGTCCTTTAACCCTGATACATTGATTGGTAACCGCTGCTCGCCTGGTTCAACGTCACTGTCTGCAAGCGTCCTGATAAATTGACCCGTAACATCGAACAGACGAATTTCACATCTGCCGCCCCTGGCAAGGGAGAACTCAAGTACTCCTCTTTCGCTTATCGGGTTGGGATAACAAACGATCACCGTAGAAATTCTTGTGTCAGATATTGCGGTCAACCCTGTCTCAAAACACCCAAGGTCAGGGGCTGTTCCCATGAATGTCAGTCCCACATTCACTCCTGCATCAATGAGATCGCTGCCCGCGGCAAGGTGCATATATTCGATGTGAGGCAGGCTGCCGTCTGCCTTACGCGGACCGTCGGCGCCAACGGGGTCAGTGCTTCTGAAGTCCCCGGCAGTGACAACAAACGGCGACATCCAGCTGTTTGCCGCCTGCTCCGCAAAAGTGCCTATCTCTGCCGTACCACCGAGCTCGGCACAGTTCTTCACCACCAGCACTTTTCCGGCGGCAAGCTCTGTCTTTATCCTGTAATTTGCCACGAGGTTGCCATGGCCCGTGCAGTTATAAAGGATCATCGATCCCATGTTGCTGTTCTGGTCAAATCCTTTTGCCTTGTTGTTGAAGGCAAGACAATTTTTCAGCGTAAAATTATGCTTCAGCGTCTTGTCATCGCTGCCTCCCATCTTGAAGCCGTTGCCGTTGGCCTGGGTACCAGGATCGCTCCCGTCTTCCAGGTAGCCGTTTCCGAATGCCCAGCAGTTTTCGATTATGGTACTTGGGTCATCAGCACCTCTCATGTATCCGTCCCAGCCGTCATCGCAGTTCTTCCAGGCCCTGCAGCCGTAGAAATAGTTACCGCTGCCCACTGTCAGCTTCGGTGCGAATCCGTCAGCATCGCCGTAATCGGTGGGGTCGGCATTGAAATATGAATCACAGTTGCGGACAGTATTATCGGAAGCGCCGTTGTCAAGCTGCAGACCGCTGTCCCTGTTCCTGTAAAAATTACAGAGTTCAATGATGTTGTTACTTCCTCCCTCTATCTTCATTCCGTTGTCACCGGCACCGGTTATGTCTATGCCCCGGAAATGCCAGTAGCTTCCTGTCAGCTTGATACCTGCACTGCCGAAAGCCTGTCCCGAGAAGTTGAGCACAGGTCGCTCGTCCGGATATGCAGACAGGGTTATGAGGGAATTGACCACTCCGCTTTTGACTATTGTGATGGTCGCAGTCAGATTATACGTTCCGCCCCGGATATAAATGATCTGTCCGGACTGAACCACACTGACCGCTTTTTCAATTGTACGAAAAGGACTGCTGAGCGTGCCTTGGTTTGTGTCAGAGCCGTTTAAGGCTACATAATATGGCTGAGTGAACAGGCTGACCGGAATGCCGAAACATAGAATTAGCATCAGTATTACCGGGGGAAGTAACCTTTTCATTTTTAATATACCACCTCACAGGTTATGCCTGTTTTCTTGCATACATCTGTAATACCGGTACTTACCTTCCTGAAGTATTCATCTGAAAGGGCATTTTCCATCTTGTTTTTCCGGTAGATCCAGTCGGCATAGTGATAGTTCATCCGGTCGACGATGATATGATCAACTTTGCCGGCCAGTGCTTCTGCCAACCCCTCTGCTCCGGGAAGTACCGGTGCTATCATGGCATAAGTCCTGATGCCGCTCTGATGCAGCTCTTCCAGCGTGTCAAGGCGGTCTTCCACAGACGTTGCATAGGGTTCGAACAACCGCCTGACCTTATCGTCAGCCGTTGTTATAG
Source organism: uncultured Bacteroidales bacterium (assembly GCA_963780735.1). GTDB lineage: Bacteria > Bacteroidota > Bacteroidia > Bacteroidales > VadinHA17 > SR-FBR-E99. Next base: position 206,474 of record CAWADB010000006.1, on the reverse strand, counting down.
AAAGTCCTGCCTCAAGATCCTTTGCGCCCTTAAGAATATCAAGGTCGCGCAGCACCAGGGGTGAACGGGTCTGTATCGTCACCGGCCATTCATTGGCTGCCAGTATCTCAAGGCACTGTCTTGTAATTTCGTATTTAACCTCCAATGGCTGATATGGGTCACACAACCCGCTTACCCAAACTCTTCCGCGTTTCTTTTTCGTTATCTCTTTCCGAAGCAGCTCGGGAGCATTGATTTTAACATCGGCAAACAGTCCCCACGGCTCCAGATGACCGCTGAACCTCTTCATGAAGCGGGCATAGCAGTAAGTGCAACCATGCTGGCATCCTACATACGGATTTATAACATAATCATAAATCTTTGATGCAGAGAGTATTGTCTTCGACTTTATTTCGTTTACATTCATAGCTTCCTGAATAGGTTAAAGTTATAAATAAATTGAATTGGATAGCAGCCCGGGTGGGTGTTACTTGAAGTTGTCGGTTGTCCGAAGGTCTAAGGGTCTGAGTGTCCGAAGTCTTTTTAAATTGTTACAGATCTTCTGATATTCAGACATCAGACTTTCAGACTTTCGATTTCCCCTTGATTTTCTCCCGCGATAATCCTAACTTCGATACAAAATAAACCGTCACTCACTTAAACCTCTATCCAATGATATCACATGAACTTGATTACAAAATTATTGGCGATGACATCCAGTTTGTTGAGATCGAGCTCGACCCCAACGAGACTGTCATTGCCGAAGCAGGCTCCATGGTTTACATGGAACAGGGAATAACTTTCGAAGCCAGGATGGGTGATGGCACATCTGCGGAAAAGGGAGTAATGGAAAAGCTGTTCCAGGCCGGATCGCGCGTGCTGACGGGAGAATCTCTTTTCCTGACCCACTTTACTAACAGGGGAAGCGGTAAAAGCAGGGTGGCCTTCGCGGCACCCTATCCCGGCACGATCATACCGGTCGATCTCAGGGAGGTCAGAAACTCCCTTCTTGTGCAGAAAGATGGCTTCCTGTGCGCTGCCTATGGCACAAAACTCACTGTCACCCTTAACAAAAAGATAGGATCGGGAATTCTCGGAGGCGAAGGATTTATTCTCCAGAAGCTCGAAGGAGACGGGAGGGCCTTCATCCACGCCGGCGGTACGGTGATAGAGAAACAGCTGAACAACGAGACGCTCCGCATTGATACCGGGTGTGTGGTCGCTTTTGAACCGTCACTCGATTTTGATATCGAAACCACCGGCAGCCTTAAGTCGATGGTCTTCGGCGGTGAAGGATTATTCCTCGCTACGATGAGAGGCACCGGTAAGGTGTGGCTACAGTCGATGCCTATACGCAAACTGATAAGAGCCCTGGCACCCATGGGCAGAAACAGGGGCAAGGAAGCCGGCTCAGTGCTTGGCAGCCTGTTCCAGTAAGGTCAGTCAGCAGTTATGACAGATCAGCTTTTCGGGGATCTCGAGCGAAGTGTGGTTGCCGCTCTGGAGACGTATTCCAATGTTCACCGCGGCAGCGGACACAATTCGATTGTCTCTACACATTTATATGAACAGGCACGGGAAATAGTCCTTCAATATCTCGGACTGAATAGCCGCCGGTACGCTGTCGTCTTCTGCACCCCCGCGAGAGAGGCGGCCCTGAAGGCACTTCTTCAACCGGATGATTACAAGAGTGTCTCAAGTCGTGATATTGGTTTGCCCCTGGGTGTCAGGGCACTGGCTGTTAAGAGAAAAGCACTGCCTGCAGGCACTCCCTTTCAGACCGGAGGAGGGACGACGAGAATCATCTCACCTGACTGGGTTGTCTGGGCCGGTAAACCTGACAGATTAGAGGCCGGCACGCCGGCCATCGTCAGTGTCATCGCGTTTGCAAAGGCGCTTCAGCTGATCCGTCAGCATGGTAATGAAGCGGTCTTCAATCCGGCCGGCAAAAAGCTTACAGCCCGTGAAATCATTTATAGCGATGAACTTGAAGAATATTCCGGATACGAGCTGCTGGATAAGCTCAGACAGACCCTTGTGGGACGTGACTTGATGGTCCCGACAACGGAAGGAGAAAAGCCGTTCATCAACCTCGACAACAGCGCAAGCACCCCCACATTCATGCCGGTATGGAACGCAGTGCGCCTTACATGGTACCAGCCCGCACATGTGCAGCAAGATATTGTTGATGAGGTCAGGTCCGTCTGTTCCAGCTTCCTCGGTGCCCCGGAGACTGCTTATGACGTGATCTTCACATCCAACACCACCGAGGCCATCAACATGGCAGCCGAAAGCCTCTGCCGTGAGACCGGTAAGGATACAGAACCTGTACTTCTAAACACGCTCCTCGAACACTCATCAAACGACTTGCCGTGGCGAAAGGCATCGCACTATCCGCTGCTCAGGCTGGCAATAGACGCTGACGGCTTTGTAGACCTTTACCAGCTTGACACGCTGCTTAAATCATACAACAGGAACGGTGAGCATGGAAAGAGGAGGATCACTCTTGTAGCCGTGAGCGGGGCATCAAATGTCCTAGGAACAGTTAATGATCTTGCGGAGATCAGCCGCATAGTTCACTTGTATGGGGCGCGACTCCTCGTCGATGCGGCACAGCTGGCCGCCCACCGCAGGGTGGAGATGGAAGAATGGGGGATCGATTATCTTGCTTTCTCAGGTCATAAGGTCTACGCACCTTTCGGGTGCGGAGCCCTGGTTGTTAGAAAGGGACTACTTAGATTCACACCGACTGAAATGGACCTGATCCGGTCATCAGGTGAAGAGAATACCGGAGGCATAGCTGCTCTGGGCAAAGCGCTGGTTCTTTTGCAACGGATTGGCATGGAGGTTATCCGTAAGGAAGAACAGGCGCTGACTGCACGGGCGTTGAACGGACTGGCGCATACAGACGGCATAAAAGTTCATGGGATAAAAGATCCGGACTCACCTGCTTTTGCCCGTAAGCTTGGGGTCATTGCGTTTGAGGTGAAGGGAGCACTGTCAGGCTCCGTAGCCGGGGCCCTGGCTGAGCGTGGTGCAATAGGTGTGCGTTACGGCTGCCACTGCGCTCATATCCTGGTCAAACATCTCGTAGGTGTTCCGCCTTCACTGGAATGGATACAACGCATCCTGGCAGTCCTCGTTCCCCGGCTAAGATTTCCGGGCCTCGCAAGGGTAAGCTTGGGAATTGAAAACCGTGAGGAGGATATTGACACTTTTTTAGCTGTGCTCGGCAACTTTGTGCGCCAGCGACATGCTTCGGGGCAGAGCCCCTACAAGTCGGGGGCGGTTATCAAACAGCAGATAAATGATTTCGCCAGGGCTTCAGCAAAGAAAGTTTATTCTTAAGCTCTGTTGTCGGTCATCGGCTGTGGTTCGCCACGGCCTGATCACAGTATATACCTGATCCTGACAATAATGCTCTTCTTCTGACCTTCTGCCAGGTCAAATTTGAAGGCATCAAACTTTGGTAACTTCAGTCCTGTGTGATAATAATCGGAGAATCCGAACCCTTCTTTCGGCATCCCGAGGAAGTTATACTGCATTATGCCGTCGCCGGTCTCATCGTCAAGGATGGAGATGCCGTAGGTGCCTGGCGGGATGGTGAACTGAACCTTCATTTCGCCGTCGCTGACATCTTTTTTGGTGTATCTGAGCTCCCGGTATGATTTTTCTTTTCTGAAGCTTTCATCGTCCCTGAACACACCTAGCACCATCTGCCCCTCCGTATTCCTGATCCCGGTGATAGTAACCTCCACATCCTGAGCATCAATGATCGGGGCTGGCAGAAGCAGCAGCAAAAATATCCTTATAATGAGGGTCTTCATGGTATTTGTTTGGTGGCTTTCCTTAAAATAACTTCTTTATAAGCCAGAAAACGACTGAAGCCACTATACTCAGCAAAAGCATTGTGGTTATCGGGAAATAGAGCCTCATATTTTCTTTCTCAATCCGTATATCGCCGGGAAGATGACCGAACCAGGCAAACCTGTTTCCTGCAAAATAAATAATCAGCCCGGCAACGACCAGAATTATGCCTGTGATTATTATTACCTTACCTGCTTGTGGCATCAATCAGAGTTTGATTTATAAAAGTAGAATAAATTCTGTTAAGTCCTATGTCCTTATGCTTTGCAGGAGCCCGGATTTATCTGTTGACACCCGCTCACTTTGATCCCGATATATTAATTTATTTAGATTTTTATAAATGGGCCGTGAATTTTATTTTATAATATTATCTTGGTAAACGAATTTTTGATCAACAGTAACAGAAAGGAGTTTTACAAATGCATGCATATGGTATGCTCATGATAGAGCATCGTCTTATTGAGCGGATGCTTATTGTTATAAAAGACGCTCTGTTAAAAATTGAATACAAGCACGAGATAGACCCGGTATTCGTGGATATAGCTGTTGATTTCATCAGAGTATACGCCGACAGGACACATCACGGTAAGGAGGAAGACATCCTCATAAGGGAATTGAAGAAAAAAACTTTATCCACCGCTGATGAGCAGGTCATGAATGATCTGATCAGGGAGCATGTGCTGGTACGTCAGACCACCACATTGATAAGTAATGCCAATGACCGGTACCGGGGTGGTGATGATATTGCCTTAATCGTTATTGCCAACAATCTCAAAACCATTATTGAATTTTTCCCCAAACACATTGAGAAGGAGGATAAGAAATTTTACCCTGCATCCAGAGCTTACTTCACCGATGAAGAAGACGAGGCAATGCTTGCGGAATTCGGCGAATTAGACCGGAAGATGGTTTACGAGAAATATAAAGCAGTTGTCGAAAAACTGGAAAATCAAAAATGATCGCAGGGCAGAGCTGCTTTTAGAATAATACTTTCTTTCAGCAAGACAGGAAAGTAAGATATTGAAAGGTACAAAGTATTATTTTTAAGGACAGTTAAACACCACAGGCGTACCGTGAAAAAGATCATTCATTTGTCCGACCTGCATATCGGACACGAAGACTGCGGAGATAAATTCCGTGCCCTGATTGATAACATCACCTTCCTGAAACAACCGGCTGACAATTACACGATTGTGATTACCGGCGACATTGTTGACAATGCCACGAAAAGTGAACAGACCGATGAGGCAGTTGCCGGCATCAGGCTGCTTGAAGAACGCGGGTACAGGGTGCTGGTCGTTCCCGGTAATCACGACTACGGCACAGGCACCAGGGGATATGCAAAATCTGTCACCTCGTTTAAAGAGAGATATTTCGGGTCGAAAAGGATCTCTTATCCAAAGGTGGATATAATTGGTAAAATTGCTTTTATCGGGCTTGACTCAAATGCCGACGAGCTGCACTGGCGCGACCGTTTTCTCTCCGAGGGTGAGATAGGAGTGGCACAGCTAAGGCGGTTGAAGAGGATACTGAACAGGATGGAGGTTATCAGCCGTAAGAAGGTTGTCTACCTGCATCATCACCCGTTCGATTTTAAGCTCGGGATGCAGCTTAAGGACAGCATCGATTTGAAGGTGGTTATCGAAAATAGGGTCGATATGCTCCTGTTCGGGCATTATCATGTCAATCCTGTCACTGCCGGCAAGATCTTTAACGGTGTCTGGGGTATCCCGCGGTGTTACAATGCCGGATCATCGACACATAAGAATGGCAACACCGGTTTTCAAAGGGTCATCGATCTGTCCAATGCCGACCCCCGGATGGACTACGACGGCAATTTCATCTAGTATTTACCGGCAGTAAATTTACAGGCCAGTCAATGAAGACCGTCACAGTAAGAGAGCTAAGCCAGGAGTTAACGTACCGCACGCCCAAGGAGCTTCGCGATCTCTGTCTCCGCCTGTCGAGATTCAAGAAGGAGAACAAGGAGCTGCTGACTTACCTTCTGTTTAAATCATCTGACGAACTGTCATACATAGCAGGCGTGAAGAAAGAGATGGATGAGGAGTTTGAACAGATCAACAAGACAACCTGGTATTATATCAAAAAGAGTGTCAGGAAGATTTTAAAGACCACCAGGAAATACATCAGGTATTCGCAGAAGAAACAGACAGAAGTCGAACTGCTTCTTTATTTCTGTACAAAGCTGAAAGCACTTTCCCCGTCAATAAAAAGGAACACATCACTCATGAACCTCTACACCAGGCAGATCGATACTATCATAAAGAAAATACCCGCTCTGCACGAAGATCTTCAGTTCGACTACGGTCTCGAGCTGAGTGAATTAAATAAGTAGATGGTCGGTTGCCTTACTCTCTGCTTATGCAGCTGGCCTTAAATAATTTCCGGCATCTCTTCCGGTGCCCGGATCAATTTGTTTCCTGATTTTTATAAATTTATCGTCCGAAACTAAATACAGAAGCCATGATACGATACGTAAACATTCTCTTCTTTGCTGTCATGATAGTCATGAATTATCTCGCCAATGCCATTCCACTTAACGGCAAGACTACCGGAGCACTGTCCGATGCATTCCCTAACCTCTTTGTCCCGGCAGGAATTACCTTTTCGATCTGGGGCATAATCTACCTCCTTCTGCTGGTTTTCTGTGTCATACAGTTCACCTCACCGGATCAGGTGGTCATTTCGCGGATAGGATGGCTCTTTGCAGTGACATGTATCTTTAATGCCTTATGGATAGTCACATGGCATTACGGAAGACTTCCGCTCTCGGTAATCATTATGCTTGGACTGCTTGTATCACTTATATGGATAAACATTATTGTCAAAGACCTGCCCTACGGTCTGATCAAGATAGCTTTCGGCATTTACCTGGGGTGGATCTGCATTGCCACTATAGCCAATGTGACGGCTCTCCTTGTCAATTTCAGCTGGAACGGCTTCGGATTATCTGAAGAGACATGGACAGTCATAATGATCCTTGCCGGCGCCCTGATAGCTTCTCTGACACTCTGGAGGCTTGATAATCCATTCATCGGGTTATCTGTGGTATGGGCTTTTGCAGGAATAATGATAAAACGTCAGGCCGATTACCGTACTATTTTTATTGTTGCAGCCGTTGCCCTGGGCGTTGTGGCAGTCATGCTTTTGCTGGCATTTTTCAAAAAACGCCTACCGGGACTGGCCTGAGACAGTTTTCGGAATTCTAAAAAAATCTTAAGCTGTAGCATTCTTTGTTTGCTTTATTCCTACGCGGAAGCGGGATACCCATATGGTGCAGGGAGTGGTTGCGACGAACGTTGGCCTGCATTTTAGAAAATACTTTGCCTATTAGTCATTTGAAGAGTAAATTACACCTGATGATGAACTCTATCTTATTAAAAATGTTAATATCAATGGATTAGTTCTCGCGACGAATAATAAAGCAAATACCCGCACGGATAACGAAAAAAAAGAAGTATGACTGACATCAAAAAGGCCACTCAATCACCGGACATGAAAGTGAGACTCTCCGCACTATGGCTATTTGCAATCCTCACTTATACTTACGGCGATGTTGTAACATTAATGGATCCTGTTAAACACGGATCGATTCAAATGACTGAAGGATTCCTGTTAGGGGGAGCCATATTCATGATGATTCCGATTACAATGGTCCTTTTGTCCAGGATATTAAAGTATCGGGCAAGCCGCCGTGCGAGCATAATCGCAGGCACAATAATGACAGTGGTGCTTCCAGTGACTCTTTTTGTTGCAAAGCCAACTATGTATTATCTGTTTTTTACAGTTATAGAAATTGTGAGTACCGCACTAATTGTCTTTTATGCATGGAAATGGCGTAACCCTGAAGGAGAATCTGAATAACTACTCATGAAAGCAGTTGTCTTTACAAAATACGGATCTCCTGAAGTTCTGCAGCTCAAAGAGGTTGAAAAACCTATGCCTGACGACAATGAATTACTTATAAAAATATATGCGACAACCGTAACATCAGGAGACTGTCGGATGCGCAAGGCTGATCCATTTGCTGTGAGATTTATCAATGGCCTCACAAGACCAAAAAAAATAACAATACTCGGAAATGAATTGGCCGGAGAAATTGAAGCAGTTGGCAAAAATGTAAAACTGTTTAGTACGGGCGACAAGGTTTTTGGCCAGGCAGGATTAAGTCTTGGTGCTAATGCCGAGTACATATGCCTGCCTGAAGATGGGACTCTTGCAATAAAACCGGCAAATTTAACCTATGAACAAGCATCTGTCATTCCTTTCGGAGGAAATACAGCATTGCATTTTCTCAGAAAAGGGAATATCACGATTGGACAAAAAGTGCTTATCTATGGTGCATCCGGTAGTTTAGGTACAGCTGCAATCCAGCTTGCTAAGTACTTTGGGGCGGAAGTAACCGGTGTATGCAGTACTGCGAATGTAGAACTGGTTAAATCATTGGGAGCCGACAAGGTGATTGATTACACTAAAGAGGACTTTACCAAAAATGGCCTGATCTATGATATTATTTTTGACACTACAGGTAAAAGCCCGTTTTCAGGTTGTGTAAAATCATTAAAGCAAAAGGGGGTCTATCTTAGAGCTGTCCACATGACATTATTACCATTTGTTCAAGGCCTTTGGACTTCAATAACAAGCAGCAAACAAGTCATTGGTGGAGTAGCAACCGAAAGAAAGGAAAATCTCGTTTTCCTGAAAGAACTTGTCGAGGCGGGGAATATAATACCAGTCATAGACAGACACTATTCATTGGAACAAATTGCCGAGGCTCACAAGTATGTCGATAAAGGTCACAAAAAGGGGAATGTAGCTATTACGGTTCACGTTTCTGTGTGACCTTGTATGCCAATCCGCATTCGCCGGTCAGCCCCATGCCTCCAGCTTTGCGGGACTACCTCTCCCGCTCCGCGGGATCGCCAGCATTCATAATTCTTAACTCTTAATTGAACCACTATTGCCTGCCCTGCAATCTGATAGCTCCCTGAAATGATCCACCGGATCATTTCTTTTCGGTCGCTTATCTATGGCCTTCATGATCATTGCACGTAACGTGGTTATATAATAATTGCATAAATTGCATTTGATATTTAATTAGCATGACTTTAATCCATAAGTAACAAAATGAAAATCAGGGTAACACCGTTTTTTCTTTGCTTCATGTTGCTCCTTCCCGGAATAGGAGTGTCGCAAAACCGGACTGAATCAAATAACGACTGGAAGCTGGTCTGGCAGGATGAATTTGACGGAAAACGTGTCGATACAGCTAAATGGAATATCCTGATACGTGAGACAAGCAAGCACAATGAACTTCAATATTATGTCCCTGATGAGGTGTACATCGAGAACGGGCTGCTCCGCATAAGAAGCCGCGAACGTAAATACGGATCCAAAGAATACACCAGCGGCAGGCTGAGCACAGATGGTAAATTCGCTCCGACTTACGGCCGTTTTGAGGTCCGCGCCAGGCTGCCGAAAGGACAGGGCCTCTGGCCTGCTCACTGGCTTTTTCCTCAGAACCGTGACTGGCTGATGGAAAAGACTATGGAGGACGCTGTCGCCAGCGGGAAAGAACGGCTGATCCCTGAAGAAAGACCCTGGTATACTGAGATCGATATCATGGAATTCCTGGGCCATGAGCCAAATATCCTCTACGGAACACTTCATTACTGCTCTTTCGATGGGTCAAGGAAATCGAGTTCCGGTAAATGGATTGACACTGCTGATTATACCGAAGACTTTCATATTTATGCGCTGGAATGGGAACCAGATTCAATCCGCTGGTATATCGACGGACATCTGCTCCACTCTACTACTGACGGGGTTCCGCATGCACCGCATTATATCATCCTTAACACTGCTGTCGGAGGAAGCTGGCCCGGCAATCCGGATTCAACCACAACCTTTCCGCAGTACCACGACATCGATTACGTTCGCGTATTTCAAAAGAAACCTTACTTCGAGTAGAAGATAATTCAGATCAATAACCTTCAGTCATTGACACAAACAAATTGGGTGTGCATTGTATCTCTATGGCGTACGTTATCTTTGCCAGTTACGCTGCTGCCTTTTGCATGTGACAGTGACTCACTGCCCGGGAAGCAGATCAGACAGCTCGTGCTCAAGTTCGGAGTAAACAGCGTCCGGGCCGGCTCCCAGAGCATCAAATGTCTTGCTGGCAAAACTGCGCATTGTTGCAGTAAGTGTAATATCGAGAATTTCGACATCTTCGAGATCCATCGCCCGCAACACATCAATATCTGCCCTGGTAATCTCGCTGGCATTCCGGATAACCTTCCGGGCGAACTCCATCATCGCGACCTCACCGGGCTCCAGCCCTGCATCCTTGAAATTCGTCAGTATCTTACGTAACTGGTCAGGACTTACTCCATTCTTTAGCAGTATTGCTCCGTGAGCGAGGAGACAGTACCGGCATTTCAGTTCCATTGCAGCCGCCAGCGTCACCAGCTCATAGCGCCTCAGCCGCAGGTTTTTACGAATACTCCCCTGAAAGGCGCGCCAGGCTTCCAGCACATCGGGACGAAGACTGAAAACCTTTGCGTGATTGGGCACGTACCCCATACTCTGACGGTCTCCTTCATAGATCACGCGGAGCTTGCCCTCAGCCTCTGCTTCCGATCTGGTCTGAATGTACATAAGCTTTTCCATGTTATCTGTTTATCATTCATTTAAACAAACCACTACGGTAAATGTTTGTCCGGTTTTTACTATCAGGGGTAAAAAAGTGATGAAGACTTTGTGTTTGAATTAACACAGACAGAAAAGCAGGAACTGGTCACAAATTGTGACCGGTCGGTGAATTTGCGTCCTTAAATCCAATGGATTGGCCTTAGATTTTTTTGGAAAAGGGACGGCGACGAAGGTCAGCAGGAGGGAAGGACTTTTGGAGCGTTACTGTTTGACCCCGACACGGTCAGGAATAGTTATTAGTATTGGAATCATAATCCGTCGTCGGGGGAGTTGTAACGCGCAGGGCTGACCGCAGAAGCCGACTCCCAAAAAAAACTTAAGCCTTGACCTTCTTTGCTTACTTTCTTGGGTCAAGCCAAGAAAGTAAGATTTAGCAACTCTTGTATCGCATTAATTCCAAAGCTTTTATAAAAATTATCTTAATAAAGTAAGTATCAATTCGCTAATTTGTTATAAATTAGACTTTTAAACAGTGAAACTAAAACCATAAACATGAAAAAGAGAAATGGAGTTATTACTGCATTGATCCCATTGGTAATAACACTTAGCCTGTACCTGGTATTCTACACTAAAATTGAATGTAAACCAAATCATGCCGGATTCTGGTTTATTCTGGCTTTGGGCGCATCGATAGGGGTCGCTATAGCCAGGTTTTCACAAAGGACTTTCACTAAAAAAGACTGAAAAAGTTAAGCCTGCGCACATGAAAAAATGTGCACAGCTGCATGTGCAGCAGCCTTACATCTGGCAGGACGATTAACAGTTATACTGAAAATATGAAAGAGATATTTAGGATCTTATTGAGGATATTATTCCTGCTGGTAATTCTTTTCCTTGTTACCCGGATATTCAAAAGAGCTGATGAGCAAAAAATCTTATCCCCGGCAACGGCTGTTTATTCCGCAGGAAATGCTCCCGACAGCACCCGGATGGAGATCATTGACCAGTTAAATAGATTTCAGGAGGGCTACTCCGGACGTGATACCAGCCAGGTCGAAGCTTTTATGGAATCACTTTATTCCAGGGAAAATATACTGATTCTGGGAACAATGCCCGGAGAAGTATTCAGCGGTTATGAAAGAGCGACCTCTCTGGTGAGAAGTGACTGGGAATCCTGGGGCGATTGCATATTCAATATTGACAGTGCAAACATCTCATCCGCGGGAGACATTTCATGGTTCTCGACAAGAGGCTATGTAGAATTTGACCTGTCAAGGCTCCTGGTCATACCATTGCGCCTGACGGGTATAATGGTAAAGGAGGATGGGGTTTGGAAATTCCAACAGCAACAGTTCCAGTTTGATATCGATTTCAGTTTTACCCTGCTGGCAATTCTGATACTGTCTGTGTGGATTCTTGTCAGTATTGTTACCCTTGCAGTCGTATCTGTCAAAGTCATTAAAGCCCGGACTTCGACTAAATCAATGCCTTAATAGCGTTGAAGTATTCCTGCTCTCCCATTACGCGAGACTGCCTCTCCACCATCAGGCGACTCTCCAGCATGCTCCATACCCCTTGCCCCCTGCCCCCTGCCCCGGCTCTGCACTTTCCTCTCCCTGCCGGTTTTTTTCATGAGATTGCTTTTCCTGGGTTATACTATGCATAAACACTGTCAAAATAATCCTCATTTTTATTTGTAATTAGTGGCATTCTATATCAGGATATATTATAATTGATTATGGCTTATAATTGTTTTAAATTTGATAAGACAATTATTTCAGGATTGTAATTCTTTAATACACCGGTCAGGTAGAAAGTATCTATAATTTCATATCTCAGGTTCGTAACAAAATATTTGGGAGATCAGAAAATGAAAAAGGAAAGAAAAACACGGAGGGAAGCTCTTGGACTTATCGGAAAAACAGGAATTTTTCTGGGAGCAGTACCATATTTTTTTGTAAGCTTAAAAATTTCTCCTGAAAGTGAAACGGATTCCAAATCTGAGTTATCACGGGCACAACAGAATAAGACGCGGGAGGTTCAGGAAAAGGCTGTCATCAGTGGTTCGGGTTCGAGATTGGCTGTCACGATTAATGGAAAGCCGGGAAGGCATTATTTCGTGGCCGTGGCCGCAAGTGACAAAAGAGAGAATTACGGTGCATTCCCGAATTCAAAAGGGATCATCGACTCCAAAGGATCGGGTTCTGTTGTTGTGGATCTGAAAAACGTAGCCAATTCCAGAATTTATGTTAAAGTCGTTACCGGTGAAACAGATAAATTCAATTCACAAATGGCAGAAACAGAGGCATTTATTATTACCTTAAAAGAAGGTTCCATTGACACTTTTGAAGGAGTTGTAAGCCGGCCTGTCGTTAAAATGATAAACTGTTGAGTCAGCGGCTGCAGCTTGCTCCAATATAAAGCTCAGATAACTCCTGGATTAAATTTAAGGAAATTATTGTTCGCATTTTATTTAATATGCTGAAAACAGACCAGACTACTTCAATAGCCAGGCGGGGGAAAAAATGTAAAATTCGATTGAAAAACCGGACTGTACGTTATGCAGAAAACGGTCAGCGATCTGTTCCGCTTGAAGAAACCATTAAAAACATCGAGCAGTTTTTTCTTAGAACCCCAATCGAAGTTCAGTTTGCTTTCGTCAAAAATAAATACAGAAAAATCAACAAGGCGATCCTGACATATCATTCACCCTTCGATCAATCACAAGATCAGCATTACTTTGGGAAAGGGCTCAGCACAAATCAAAACATAGCCAGTGCCTGTTTCGAATTCTTCGAGCGGTATAACGCCCGGATGAGCCATGATGATGAGATTGTGGAATCATCTTTCGATGAGATCAGTGATTTTGCAATAGACCCGCAACGTTTCAGTCTTGCTGAAAGTTTCAACTTTCATCGGGCAAAAAAAATTGACTGGATCTGGGGCTATTCCTTTTCAAAAAAAGGACCGGTTTTGGTTCCGGCAAATCTTGTCTTTTGTCCATATTTAGCATCCAGTATTGAGAAATACATTGGGAATTCTGATTCAAACGGGCTTGCCTCAGGAAATAATATTGAAGAAGCAATCCTTCACGGCCTTCTTGAAGTTATTGAACGTGACCAGGTTACTATTAGCGAGTATAATCGGCTGCCATTTAAAAAAATCATTCCTGAAAGTATTCCCAAAGACTGTAAACCAACAATTGATAGTCTGGTAGACGAAGGTTTTGAGGTTTATATTCTATCTGGAACTACCGATATACCAGTCCCCTTTATAGCTGTTTTCCTGCATTGCAAAAAGAATCCGTCAAATTGTTCTGTTGCATTTGGTTGTTATCCCGATCCTGCTCTTGCCCTTGAGCGTGCCTTGACTGAGGCAATACAACTGCTTCCACCCTCTGTCAATCATAAGAAATGGCTCAATTCTGGAGCAACTCAGTATTATTTATCCAATCTCACAGATGAAATTCATTTTGATGCCCTTAAAAATATCGCAACATCAGACATCAAAGAAAATATTGAGATATTATTATCATGTTTGAAGGAAATTGATTCCGAAGTTATTGTTGTTGATTTAACTCAACCCGACATTCCTTTCCCCTCTGTAAGAATACTGGCTACTAAGCTTCAGCCTTGCATACGTAAGGATTCCATACGTTTGTCGCAGCGCTTTTTCGAAGTTCCGGTAAAGCTTGGGTTCAGAAGCAAGCCAATCAAGAGGTCAGAAGTGAAAATCTGGCCTATTTGTGGCTACAAATAGGGTTCTATGTACTCCGGGCCCTGAACCCCATGCCCCACGCCGCATGATGTATTCTTCAACTGAAATCAGTAACTTTAACCCACCGGATTTCCGGCTTAACCTCAGAACTGAATTGTATAATCGTTAAATAACCTGCCGTTGAAAACACTAAACGCCATCGTAGCCATTATGGCCTCAGCAGCAATATTGGTTTCTGCTGCCTGCTCATCAGCACCCGCCGACCCTGCGAAAGCATCAACACCCACTGATCTTTCAAAAGCAAACGTCATTCCGAAACCGGTATCAATAACACCGGCAGGAGGATCATTCACCCTGACAGACCGTTCTGACGTTTATGTAAAAGGGGAATCCCCCGAACTCCTTCGGATCGGCCAATACCTTGCCGACAGGCTGAATCCTGCAACCGGCTTTGGCCTTGAAGTAAAAACGACTGAGAAGGATCTTGTCCGGGGGAAAATACTCCTGGCACTCTCAGATAATGATCCGGAGTTGGGTGATGAAGGCTACCAACTGATCATCGATGAAAAATCAGTCACGCTTACTGCCAATAAGCCGGCAGGATTGTTTTACGGGGTTCAGACCCTCAGGCAGCTTCTGCCCGCTAAGATTGAGATGGCCACACTCCAGGAAGGCCCCTGGGTGATAGCAACAGGTACTATCCGCGATTATCCGGCATACGGCTACCGCGGAGCCATGCGCGACGTCGCACGCCATTTCTTCGGTGTGGAGGATATTAAGATCTTCATCGACCAGCTCGCAGCCTATAAGATGAACGTGCTGCACCTGCACCTTTCTGACGACCAGGGATGGAGGATCGAAATAAAATCGTGGCCCAACCTGACTATCCACGGCGGCAGGACCGAAGTAGGAGGGGGCGAAGGCGGATTCTATACCCAGGAGCAATATTCGGAGATTGTGAAATATGCGCAGGAGAGGTTCATCACCATTATCCCCGAGATCGACATGCCGGGCCATACTAATGCCGCACTGGCTTCTTATCCCGAACTGAATGCCAAAGGAAGTGACACCGCGATGTACACTGGCACCGATGTCGGTTTCAGCTCGCTGGCAACACATAAGGAAGTCACATATAAATTCGTCGGTGATGTCGTCCGTGAGCTGTCCGCCCTGACACCCGGGCCCTGGTTTCACATTGGCGGCGATGAGTCACATTCGACCAAACTGGAAGATTATATTCCTTTTGTCAACAGGGTGCAGGATACTGTGGCTGCCTACGGCAAGCAGGTGCTGGGCTGGGATGAGATTGCCCTGGCAACCCTGAAACCAAATTCCGCTGTTCAGTACTGGGCCAAAGAGGCAAATGCCCTCAAAGGCATTGCCCAGGGTGCGAAAGTGCTGGTTTCACCGTCAAAGTATGCCTATATCGACATGCAATACGATTCGACCAGTATCTTCGGATTGCACTGGGCTGCATACATAGAGGTCGACGATGCTTACAACTGGGATCCTGCCAGCCTAACTCCCGGAATAAAAAAGGAAAACATCTTAGGTATAGAGGCTCCTCTCTGGGCTGAAACCATTGCTGTCCGCGCCGAAGCTGAATACCTTCTCTTCCCGCGTCTGCCCGGTTATGCCGAGATAGGATGGACACCAAAGGAACTGCGCAGCTGGGATGATTATAAAGTCCGGCTGGCAAATCACGGTGTAAGGATGACGGCCATGGGAATCAGTTTCTACCCGTCAACACGGGTGGAGTGGGTTAAATAGAACGAAAAAACACCTGACGGGGAACAAGCGTCTGACGGGTGTCTAACCTTATTTAAGAAACTCCCTGAACCAGAGACCGGAATCTTTGATATACCGCTCCAGTGTCTTAAAATCAACGTAGACCAGTCCGAAATCGAGGACTGTAGCCTTTGTCCCATTCGAAGTTATCAGTCGGCGACCATGCGAAATAACCGTTTACATTGACGCCTTCCTTCTTTGCCTTTAATACAGCAGCGAGGTGATTTTTATAATAGTCGGTTCTCTCCTTATCATGAACCCGTCCGTTCTCAAGCCTGTCAGGAACGCAGGTACCGTTCTCTGTTACGATTAAGTTCCTTATCCCCTTGTACTGGCTGAATTTCTTGAGAATATTGTATAAACCTTCGGGATATACCTCACCTCCCATTTCATTAAAAGGAACGCCCCGTTCCGAGGCCGGTATTTCCTTTGCCCTCATCCCGGGTATTATCGACTTCTTTGCGATAGTCCTGTAATAATACTGGATTCCGATGAAATCAAAATCGAAGATCATCATCTTCTCATCACCCTCTTCATAATATGATTTCAGCTTTTTCAGCATCGGGATTGTATCCACGGGATACCCAAGACCGAGAGCCGGTTCAATGAACAGGCGGTTCATTATTGCATCCATCCGGGCAGCAGCCTCGATGTTCTTTTCATCCTGGTCAACAGGCTCCACCCAGGTGTTTGCCAGCGTGGTGCCAATATTGGCATCCGGAACATTTCTCCGGATGATCCGTCCTCCTTCGGCATTGGCGAGCGTTGCATGATGAACTGCTTTCATGAAAGCACCCAGGCTTTTCTTGCCGGGTGCAAAGACGCCGTTCATGTAACCGTTTCCGGTGAAGGCAAGCTGTTCATTCATGACCATCCAGTTCTTTACCTTGCCGCCGTATTCTTTTGTCAGGACATTCACGTATTCTGAAAACCAGTCAACTATTTTGCGGTTGGTCCAGCCTCCCTGGGCTTCCAGAACCTGCGGCATATCCCAGTGATAAACTGTGACCCACGGTTCCAGGCCGACGGACAGGCACTTGTCGATCACCCTGTGATAAAAATCTATGCCCTTGGCATTTATAGCGCCTGTCCCTGCCGGAAGAATGCGCGGCCATGAGACAGAGAACCTGAACACATTGAAGTTCATGGATTTTATCAGGTCAATGTCTTCAGAATACCTGTGGTAAAAATCAGCTGAGACATCTGCATTTTCACCGTTTGCTATCTTGCCGGGGATATGTGAAAAGTAGTCCCAGTTTGATTCGCTTTTACCGTCGAGGTTCCATGCACCTTCTGTCTGGTATGCAGCAGCAGCCACGCCCCATTTGAAGTCCGGACCGAAATCCGCTTTTATGAAGTCTTCGATAGTCACATATCCTAACCGGTCAGCTGCTTTCAAATAATTCATGAGCATCAATCCTGTGCCGGCCATGCCTGTCTTAATCAACCAGTCTCTTCTGTCCATATGATTTCAATTGAATGTTTTATACCTCAGTTCGTCGTATGTCTTATACAAATGTATTAGAAAAACAAGTAGCAATACTGCCCGGCAGCCTTCTTCGGTCCGTCTGGGTTTAAAATCACTTTTGCCCTCAACTTATTGAACATTTTCAGGAGAAATCAATTTGAGATTGGCTTGATTTTTATTAAATTTACTTGTTACTGACCTTCCAGGTCTCGCTGTATAAATTGTAACTAAAACTATTATCGCTATGGTAAGAAAAAGAACTATTTCTGTGAAAGGATCCGTCATCAATATAATTGATTATCAGGATTCTGATTACATTTCACTTACGGATATGGCCGTAAACTTTGGTGATGATACGCTGATTTATAGCTGGATGCGCAACAGAAACACCCTTGAATTCATTGGAATCTGGGAAGAGCTTAATAATCCTGACTTTAAAGGTAACGAATTCGTTACCTTTAAAATGCAGGCTGGGCTAAACAGGTTCAATCTCACACCAAGGAAATGGATCACTGCTACGCATGCAATTGGCTTAATCTCAAAAGCCGGGAGATATGGCGGAGGAACCTATGCCCATAAGGATATAGCATTCGAATTTGGCTCTTGGTTAAGCCCTGAATTTAAGCTTTACCTGATCAGAGAGTTTCAGAGACTAAAAGAGGATGAGAATAATCGGCTGAAACTTGAATGGAATCTGCAAAGGACGCTTGCTAAAATAAATTACCGGATCCACACTGATGCTATCAGGGAAAACCTTATTCCTCCGGAAGTATCGGGAAAGCAGGTGAACCTGACATATGCCAGTGAGGCTGATTTATTAAATGTCGCACTGTTCGGTCTAACTGCTGCAGACTGGAGATCAGACAATCCTGATGCAGAAGGCAATGTTCGTGATCATGCCACTCTTGAGCAGCTGGTTGTATTATCCAACCTTGAGAGTATTAATGCGGTTATGATACATCAGGCTATAAACCAAGGTGACCGGTTGCGCCAACTCAACGCGATTGCAATCACACAGATGAAGTCCCTCCTCGGATACAACGCACTGAAGAAACTCAAATGAAGCCGCTCCATGCTCTATACTCCCTGCTACCTGCCAACCCCACTGCCTTAAAAATCGCAAATCGCAAATAATTCTTAATTCTTAATTCTTAATTTCCCTATACCCGGCCCGTTTCACCCTTGCAGCCAGATCCTCGATATCATCTTTCCTGGCAAGCACGTCGATCCATTCTTCAGGTATGGATTTAAATCCATATAAAAGGCCAGCCAGACCGCCGGTGACAGCACCTGTTGTATCCGCATCCTCTCCGAGGTTCACCGCCTTCAGGACAGCCTCCCTGTAGCTCTCCGTTGTCATCAGGCACCATATCGCAGCTTCGAGGGTGTCCATTACATACCCCGTGCTTTTTATCCTCTCCTCAGGCATGTCCTGGATATTGCCCTTAAGCAGCCTGTCAAACAGTCTGCGTTCATCGTTCGGGACGTTGAGCGAGGAAAGGTGGCCTGCTGTGACTACCCTGACAGATTTATACGCATCCGTTTTTTTCATGCCTATGCTGAGGTAGCGTGCCAGCTCGAGGTAGATGAAACATGCTGTCACTGACCTTATGTGCCGGTGAGTTAACGACGATACCTGTTGGGTGACGCGGAAACGTTCGCCGGCTGGTTTTTCGGCAATATAAAGCAGCAAGGGGAGTATCCTCATAAGAGAGCCGTTGCCGTTGGAGTTTTCATCATCATCGCCTGCTGTCTCTGGCTTTACCCCTGATGCCAGCCGGGTTATAGCCCGTGCTGTTGTGCCCCCGATGTCAAATACCCTTCCCCGGGCAGTCCAGAACCCCTCCTGGCGCCATCTGACAAAATTCTGCCCGATGGTTTTAAGGTCAAACCCCTCTGTCAGCGCCTCCGCCAGGCAGAAGGTGAGGGAGCTGTCGTCAGACCAGGTACCCGGGGGCTGGCCATGTTTTCCATAGCCTGCCATGCCAGTGACAGGATTTGCGCGAAGCTCCTCCCTGCCGGTGAACTCGGCAGAGACCCCCAGCGCATCGCCCACGGCAACACCGAATAATATTGATTTGATAATATCCTGATGCGATCTGCTCACGGAAACGGTTTTTTATGAGACTGAAGATATAAAAATATCTGATACCGGATCCGCACCTGAAGTTAATTGACTTTTTCTGCTCCCTGCCGGCTTTGGCCACTGAAGCTGCAGCGAAGGTGGACTGCCAGCCGCTTGTTGTTGTCTGTTAACAGTCGTTGATATTATCGGATCCCCGTATCAATATCTATATTAAGAACTGTCTTTTTCTGTGAGGTAATTGTCACTTGCACAGGCAGATTACTGCCGCCAATGGTGTTACCTGTGGTCAGAACCTTAACAAGGTAATTTCCCGGATTCAGCTCTGTTTTGTAAGAGCCATCCAAAGCAGGATATATCTGGGCAATTTTCCTCCTTCCGTTTGATGTCCATATACTTACAGGATAGGCTTTGTATGTCTCTGCTGTCGGGAGGCAACCCGGATCGGGTGGAACTGGCTCAACCGGGCAGATTGGTCCGATGGAAATTATACCTTCAAGGAATCCGGTTTCCTGGTTAGCTGTTTTCTCACAACCTGAAAAAAGCAAACCGGTCAGGAATGCTAAGCCAGCGATGATGAAGTAACTGCGTCTGATCATGGTTCCAAATATTGTAATAAACCGGACAATAACTATGCCAAATGCGCCAAAACTGCCCATAGAACAATTTATAAACGATCAGCCCGTCTGTTGTTGCGCTACGTCATAAGAAAAAATATTTGACATGCCCTCACATATTTCATAGCTTTATCATAACTAAATTCTTAAATAATAAGATATGAAAAAGACTCCTTTACTGATGTGCGCTGTTGTGATTATTATGACATCCTGCCAGCAAAAACCCGTGACTGTAGCTGTTGATCCCGAAGCCGTAAAAGCTGAACTGACAACTTTTATGGATGAGTATAACGTGGCTTATAAGGCTATGGATATCAATAAAATGACTGCATTATGCAACGACAACGCAATGTTTCTTGGATCTGATCCGTCAGAGTTCTGGGACAAGAAGCAAATTACTGATTATTTCATGGCACAGGGTACTGACAGTACCATGAAACTTGAGTTTAATATTGACAGACGCGAAATAATGGTTGCAGCCGATGGGATGTCTGCGATTGTTGTGGAACAGTTTTTTATACCCCTGATAAGTACAAAAATACAAGTAAGGTCCATAGACAAAGTAGTAAAGGTTAATGATAAATGGATGTTCGATCTCATCAGCTGGAATATTGTTGCGAGAAATGAGGATATCCCTAAAATAAACGCGGCGCTCGAGTAAGTATTTATGCGTTCTTGACTGCCGTCCCGATGCACTTCGTAGCCGGGATTGCGTCTTCTCGTGCGTCGGAGACTCAAATTGCTGACTGCCGCCTGAGGATTATTGTCTATTGCCCGCCCTGCAGTCTGACAGCTCCCTATCCCGACATACTATGTCGGGACTTTACGGTCGCTTCTCTATTGCCTGCTGCCTGATAGGCCTGCAGGTCCTGTTATAACATATACTCTCCGGATCCCCTCTCTTCTGAAGCGAGTTGACCGGGATGGCACTCCACGGCATAGGCTCCTTCGTAGTGTACAGGTGGAACAGATCCTCGGTCATCAGGACGTTGATGTTATAGAAATCGGACTGGTATGGCCTGCGGCAGACAGCCTGGGCCACATCTCCCCCGGTGAGCAGAGCCACACGGGTCAAAGCCATCTCTGCCAGGCTTACAGCTGAAGGAACAGGATGATCAAACCATGAGGCATATATCTTCATGAAGTCATCAGCATCCGACTCAACCCACTTGTCATTCTTGCGGAACGACCTGACATATTCCGCCATAGAAGTCATTGTCTCTCCCCACGACTCATCAGTCTCGTAAAGCATAGTGATTGCCAGCAGCAGGGCTGCTGCATCGGACAGGAAGCCCTGTCTCTGAAGCACCCCGTCAAAGTATGAATGGGCCAGCGACGATCCGTCCCAAAAGGTCTCGAGGAGTCGCCACACCAGTGTCACCGCCCCGGCCTCCAGGTCAGGGCGACTGAGATGCCTTGCCGCCTGCATCAGCGCCACGGCGGTCAGGGCGTTGAGGCCGCTCAGGATCTTGTCATCGCGTGAGGGCTGGCTTCGCTTCAGCCTGGCCGCCAGCAGCTTCTCTTCGATATCGTCAATGCGGTCATTGTTCTTCCTGATGAGATGGTTGAGCCCCTCGAAGTTTCCCTCGCTGCTTATCTCGTAGACCTCCCGGAACCTGGTGAACTCCTCCGGCGTCAGCAGTGCTGCAAGCTCATCCTCGCTCCAAAGGTATGTGGCTCCCTCCTTATGGTCAGTGTCGGCATTGAAGGCCGAGACGTACATCCCGTCATGCAGGAAGGTCTCGTCAAGACATTTCACGATCTTTTCCGCCATTGACCTGTAGTGCTCTCTGCCCGTAACCCTGTACGCCAGAGAGTAGCTCCACAGCGCCATTGCCTGGTCATAGAGCATCTTCTCGAAATGGGGTATGGTCCATTCGCGGTCGACGCAGTAGCGATAGATGCCTCCCTGCAGGTGGTCATTCAGTCCACGCATCATCATGGCGTCAAGCGTTGTGGTGACCATTTCGCTGAGCGACTCATCAGGCGCGACGGCGAGCTTATACAGCATAAAGAGTAGGGTGGAGTGCGGAGGGAACTTCTGGCCTGAGCCGAAACCCCCGGATTCGCGGTCGTAGTACTCTGACAGACTCTCTGTCAGCTTCTCTGCATCAGCAGACGTTGCCTCCTCCTCCGTTGCAGAGAAGGGCCTGATGCTGTTACCGTTCGACTGCAGATAGTTAATTACAGCCTGCGCTATGTCAAGAAAGGAGGTCCTGCCGCCGGCACTCTTCGCCGGTGCGTAGGTCAGAGCATGGACAGGCCTGAGGTCAGCTGTAAGGAATACATTTAGCGGCCAGCCCCCGCTCCCGGTCAACGTCTGGATGAAGTGCATCATGTACTGGTCTATATCGGGACGCTGTTCACGGTCGACTTTAATGCTGATGAAGTTATCATTCAAGTACCTGGCGGTCTCAGGATCCGAGAATGCCCCGGCGGCCATGACGTGACACCAGTGGCATGTAGCGTATCCTACCGAGACCAGCAACGGCTTGTTCTCAGCAACGGCATGGCCAAGGGTCTCCCTGTTCCATTCCTGCCACCAAATTGGGTTTCCGGCATGCTGCCTCAGGTAAGGGGAGGAGGCGCTGTCAAGGTTATTCCTTTGCCGCATCTTCCTTCCATTCAACATTCACGATAATCTCGTTCCTTCGGCCGAATGGCTGGAAGGGCGGATTATATCCGAGGTACCTGAAATTGCCGTACCAGTTAATCCCTTTCGCCTCCAGGAGCGACTTCAGCCTCTCCGAGTATTTTCTTATGTCCTTGTCTGACGCATATCCTCCAAATTGTATTGCGGCAACATATGCATCATCCGTCCGCTCGATCTTTACACCGGGATCATCGGGTTTCGGCAGGTTCTCTTCACTGAACGACGATGGCATCACGAAGCTCATGGAGGCGGTATTCATATCCATGTGCACCGGCGATGTCATTGAGATCTTCTCTTCCGACGCGTTGCCGCCGAAGATATACCCGGCAAGCTTCCTGAATCCCGGGTATGCCAGCTCCCTGTATGTGCTGGCGTCTGAATATACTGTTGCAAGGATAGCGGAAGGGTAGAACCTTATCTCGAACTCCTTTTCGGAATACACAACATCATATTTCTGTTTTTCTGTTTTTGCCATTGTGTTGGATGTTACCGATTCAATGCTTAATATGGTAAGTATTGCAACAAATGTTTTGCTTAATACTGTCATCTCTCGATATACTGCCTGTACTCCTCGATCTTTCCGGATAGTCTCTCCTCCAGGAATGTATTGCTCCCTCTCAGGGCTTCGAGTATCTGCATCGAATTATCGAGGTAGTCCCTGATATGATTTAAGGTCCAGTTTTTCGGAGGAGGCTGCAGGTTGGTGATCCGGTCAGCCAGTTTGACAGCCCACACCTCTTTCCTGCACTGGCGTATCTTCGCCAGGCTGTCGGTCAGGCGGTAATCCTCGAGCAGTTTGGGATTTTTAGTCAGTGCCCATACTGCATCGGTAATATCACTTCCGAAGGTCGCTTCCAGCTCAGGGCGTTTAGTAGCGGTGTCCTCAATGGTGTCATGGAGCAGTGCCACCTGCACTGCAAAGGGCAGGTCAAACCCGGGCGAGTGAGGTGCAGCCACGAACAGTTCCATTGCCACGTTGCTGAGGTGCACCACGTATGGATTCCTCGTTCCCTTGACCTTCTGCCTGCCGTGTTTTTCAGCGGCAAATTTTAGCGCCTTCTGGTAGAGTGTCTGTAAATCAGTCATATATTCGTTTGTTCAAATCGTTCCCAAGCATTTTCTCTGGCTGGTTCCTTCGGAGGGCCACTCCCTCATTACGCATTGTTCTCTGCCCAAATCTCCAATCTCACATCTTCCTGCCCCTTGCCCCTTGCCCCTTGCCCCATGCCCCATGCCCCCGGCTTCGTGCCTGAAAGGAACACCCTGAGATTATTTCCAAATGAAGCAAATTTATTATTGCATGCTGCAATATTTAAGATCTTTAATGTTGACCTGATATTTTCCGGATAAAAGACACGACGGAGGTTAGTAGCTGGGCTTATTTCAACATTTTCTTTGCTAAAGTGTTCTTTCCGACAGTATAAGCGTAAGCAGCTGCAGGCACAAATTGAAGTTGTATACCATCGTACCCGACAATTCCTTCCTTGTCAATTGAAGTGACCAGCGCATTTTTCAGTTTACATTTTTTACAAAAGCTTATAAGGCTTTTCAGTTCTGAAGGCTTTTCATAATATCTGTTTGTCCATTTGATTTCCAGTGCCCAGAGTGGTTTAAGATTCTTCTCACTTAAACCAACCATATCAACCTCTCCGTTTTGCCACCTTGCATACCATGGTGTAAACCATTCCCGGTGCATCCATTGGGAAAATATAGCTGTCTCAACCATATTGCCAAGCAAATTGTCATTCGGACTTAACGGCGCAAAAAGAGCACTTCTTAATGATGGGTTAGTTAAGTATAGTTTAAAGAAGTTTTCTCTTTTAAATCTCTTACCGGATTGATCGATCCGCCTTACTTGTTTTACCAGGAAGGCAGATTCAAGGTATTCAATGTATCTTTTAATAAGAGCTTTCGGTACCCCCGATTGACTGTTCAGTGTTTCAAATGAGAATTCATTTCCCGAATTATATGTAATAGTAGTAAAAAAGGTGTTTAACTCCTGAACATCCCTGATTCCATAAAGGCTTGGTAAATCTCTTAAGAGGACTTTGTCAACGATGTCCTGTCTGATGTATCTGCCGGGATTTTGCTGGATTTTTTCTGAAAAAATAACTTCCGGATACCCTCCAAAGTTGATGTAGTGAAGAAAATGCTTGTTTAGTTCATCTAAATGTGTCGATGTAAAAAAGGAGGTTATGTTACCGTCCCAGTTGATTTTGGTCGGTATGATTATTCTTTCAAGATCTTTAAGCTTTATATATTCAGTAAATGTCAGCGGTGGAAGCATAAAGTCGGTGAACCTGCCTGCTCCGCTCTCGTTGCTCTTGTATTTTAAGGCAACTGCGGCGGAACCTGAGACTATGAATTTGTTTTCGCGGTAACTGTCAACCAGTGATTTTAAATGGACTTCCCAGTCTTTAAGGTATTGTACTTCATCGAAAATTATGAACCAGCCGCTTTTTTCTTCTATACCGGCAGCCTGCCTTGAGTAGGCGAATAAATCCTCAGGAGAGATGTTATTGTAGATTGGGTTTTCGATAGTAATAAAGACAATCTTCTGGGGCTTGACCCCATTATCCAGGAGGTCTTGTACCAGATGGTGCAACATTACTGTTTTACCGACTCTTCTTGGTCCCATAAGTACTAAAGCACGTCTTATATCTTTTTCGTAGGCCAATGGAGCAAACAAATCAAAATACAAGCGACGTGTCATCTGATTGTAATCATCCTCAATCTGACCAGTGATCCACCAGGGATTTTCAAACCTGATCCTGTCTATAATCTGATCTTTTGTTACTCTGTTAAGCATATTATAAAGAATTTGTTTATGTAAATATACATAAATAAGCTTTAATAATATATCTTAAATAGAATAAATTGCTTATTTAAGCAATATTTTATTTGAAATTGTGTTTATTTATCCCGCATATCCGGGAAACAGGGTATGCTGAGCGTTATTGTATGAGCCCGGGAATTATCTTAAGCCTTGATTTTTCTTTGCTTCCTTTCTATCAAGACAAAGAAGGGAAGAATAAACACCTTGCATCAAGGCAAGAAAGTAAGAATCACCTGATAGAGCCTGAATTCGTCACCCTAGACCTTAAGGAACCATTTCTTTTTGTAAAGGAAATACAGGAAAGCCCATCCGACACTTATTCCGGCGATAATTGAAAACAGCGGTTGCAGGTTCTGCGGCAGGAGATGAATTAATCCCCCGAACAAAGCCCTGGCTGTATAGTCAAAACTGATGAAATGGGAAGCCATATATGCAACGATCGAATTCATGCCAATGACTGTGAAAAAGAATGCCCATCCTGAATAATTCCATATATCGATGATCAGGTAGAAGACCGAGAAAAGCACAAGGGTCAGACCCGCTGACATGCACACGAACGAGCTGGTCCACAGGTTCTTGTTTATGGGAAATGTAAGGTCCCATATTTTCGCAATAACCAGTAAGACGCATCCTGCAAGGAACATCACCAGCGCTTTCTTGTACGGTGTCAGCCTGGCATCTTTTAACATCAGCAGCTCACCTGTCAGCATCCCCAGCAGGGCTGTGGCAATGGCCGGGATTGTGCTGAGGATCCCCTCTGGGTCATGGATGGTAAGGTATAACCTTCCCGGCAGCAGTATCCTGTCGAAGTAGCCGACTATGCTGCCCGCCATTGAATAGCTGTCTGCATCAGGAGGAGCATCAGGGGCTTTGACTGTCGCGAGCAGCAGCCAGTATCCGAGCAGAATGGCTGATACTATTATTGATCGCCACAAACGGTTTGTATTCATGAAGATCAGTGCGGCGAACATCCATGCAAGTCCTATCCTGCCAAGCACGCTTGCATATCTCTGGTTTGCAAAGTCAAAGGAGAGGAAGTCATTGTAGATAAATCCGAGCAGGACCAATATTAATCCGCGCAGGATGATGTGGTAATAGATTTTCCCTTTTGATTCGCTTTGTTGTCTCTTTATCAGTGAAAACGGGAATGATATTCCGGCAATGAAAAGGAACATAGGGAAAATGTTGTCGTAGAAATGGAATCCGTTCCACGCGACGTGTTCCATCTGCATTTCGATCCATTTAAACAAGGGTAGGCTTGTCAGGGTGCCCAGGGTGATGAACAGGCTCTCGCCGCCGAAGATGAAGAACATGTCAAATCCGCGTAAGGCATCGAGCGATTTCAGGCGTTTTGGTTTTTCCTGCGCATTCGTTTCCATCTGTTTTCAGGTTTGTCTGAAAGCAATATTAATAATATTTCTTGTCGTTGTACCTGTCCGACCAGTGTCGGGGTGTTCTTTTCCGGTTCAGACGCATTTTTATTCTTGCGTTATTAAATGATTGGTCTCAGAGAATTTCCGGATGAAGCGAGCTTTTTATTGTTTGCTGTGAAGTTTAGAATCTTTAAGACCGGCCTGAGATTTTTTGGGGATTCTATACCAACTTGTGGCATGGTACTTTTCTCTTCATTCAAAGTCCAGGTACCTGTGAAGTCAGCTTTACCACTTTTATTGTGGTTTAGCGACTTTTTTTATTTCAAATTTCATGAATAAGACCGAAAAAACCGGTACAGCAAGAACGATCAGACCAAAGGCGAGTAAAAGGAAATTCCCGGTTTCGATACCAGGTTCGAGGAGTGCCTTGGAAGGATCCATACTATTGTAATAAACCTTTATCTCTGAATCCAAAGGATATTTTTTAAGAGTTTCCTCCACAACACTCCTGTTTTTTGTATTATAATTCATATTGCTGATTCTGTCTGAAGTGTAAACAGTACTGTCAACAGTGTAGGTATAGCTTACAAAAGGGTAATATTTCATTACACCACCCACTTCTGAACTTATTACTTTGCCATTTGTCATTGGCCATCTGTTAGTTTCTGAGGCATTCTTTAACTTTACTGTACCTAAAAAAGTTAAGCCTAGTCCTATTATGGCACTTATTACAAGACCCGGTATATCCTGCCTTCCAATTACAGCTTTCATGTTTTCTAAATTTTAAAGTCAAACACTCTGTTTGCCTGGGGGTTGATTAAAAAGGAATTGTAGTTTTAATAATACTAGCATTAAGATACCTTTTAAAGATAGGCAAATCTCAAAGTCTTAAGTGATTAATTGAATCATATTTTAATTTATCGGTGGGGTTTATGCAAGCAGGAGCGATGCTGGTTTGGTTTTCATTACTGTGGAGCTTAAATAGGTTTTTCTTTGAATCCAGGGTTGGATATAGCTGGAATTGTCCTACGGGGCAATGACTGTATCCCTTCCCTGAGGAAAGGGTCAAACAACCAGAATCGGAAGGACACGAAAAAAAGTAAAAAAATATTTGGTTAATAGAATTAACTAGTTTATATTTGTACCAATTTAACTTCATTAACTATAACGAAATGGAAAAAAATGATTTAACACCGGAAGAAAGCTTTGATGTAATTAACAAAGCCATTGCATACTTTAAGATTAATTATAAGGAAAGTTCAAAAGTCTTTCTGCTTTGGGGTTGGATTTTAACTCTTACCAGTATTTCTAATTTCATCATCTTAAAGTTTGTACATAGCATGGAACCGTGGATACTTAAGGGATATCTTATTCTCGGGAATTGGATTGTGTTTATTTTAATCGGATTCATAATCATGTATTTTATGGTCCGGAAAATGAACAAGGAAAAGAAGGTACATAGCCATATTGATAAGTTTATAGATAATCTATGGTGGGTAACTGCACCTTCATTTATTATTGGAGCATTTATTTGCATCAGATTAGGAATAACTCCACCGCCTATAATGTTGTTGATTGCAGGCTTAGCAACTACAACCACCGGCCTGGTTATTAAGTTCAGACCCTTAATTATTGGAGGTATGTCATTTTTTATATTCAGTATTGCTACAACCTTTGTGACAAATGAGTATCTGGCATTAGTTGTTAGTGCAGCTATAATTTGCGGTTACCTGATACCAGGATATTTATTGAGAGCGGCAAAAGAATAAGGCCATGTACAACGATTTAGATCCTTTGTTGCACTCGCAACTGCGGTTGGCAATTATTTCGATGCTGGTGTCTTCCGAAAAAGTGGAATTTACGCATATACAAAGTGAAACTAAAGCTGCTGCAGGCAATATAAGTATCCAGATAAAAAAACTGGAGGATGCCGGGTATATTAAAGTTGAAAGAACATTTAAGAATAATTACCGGCTTACGATGCTATCAATCACTGACAAAGGAGTAAAGGCATTTGAATCCTATGTAAATGACCTTAAAAAATATCTTAAGCCGAGAAAGTAATTTTTTGATCATCAGGTTAATACTATAATTTACTTAAAAATATTCATCATTACTTATACCTATCAGGGTAGTGGGATCAGTTCCACCGGGAGATTCGTTATCCAGAGAAGAAACCTTTATACATTGTTGGGACAGATTTGCAAATATCATTCAAGGCACCTTTCTTTTGAAAAAGTTTAACGTCATTTTCGGCGTTGAACAGTCTATATAGGTGATAATCCAAAGCTTTGTTTATCGAGAACTGAAGTTCATTTGATGAAAAGAAAAAAGGAGTTTCTTTTCCAAGTCTTGTTGTTTTTACTTCAATATATTTATCTGTCCCATTTAGATTTTTTGATAGGATGTCAAATCCTGCCCCATCTCCTATCTCTTTTGAAACCCATTCAATTTTATCGGCTAAGTTATCTTTCCCTAATTTGATAAGATTCCATTTTTCATACTCAATTACTACTTCTTCTCCATAGAGTCCAAGGGCCTTGTTTAATTGTTCTTTCTCTAAGTAATTAATTTCAATTGGCTTAGGTTGATAAAATACTTTCGGATCAATCACGTTGATAACCTCGGGTGGTGATACAATAATTCTATCGAAGTCAAGTCTAATTTGTGGTTTTATAATATCCTTTTCTACAAACTGTTGAAAATAGGATTCAATTTCAGAATGATCTATTAGATAGTCAATTACTTCGCCTTCTAAAAGGCCTTGGTAGTTATATCTTGGAAGATATCCATTAATATATGGTCTGCCAAGATTTATCAGTATTGCACTGATATTTTGATGCTTAAATTCGATAGATCCTTCTGATCTGTTATGAAGCAGAGGTAATATTTGTCTTCTGTGATCTGTTTTCTTATAGGGGATCCGGTTAAGCTCTTTAATGAGCATATCAAAATAGTCAGCAACAATTAATGCTACCTCTATTTTTGACCACGAATCTTTCATCTTATAAAGTTAATTATTTCTGTCAAGTCTTAATGCACCCAACCTTACACCTTAAGGCCCGAAACAAAGTTAGTAGGTGTTACCGCGTGCAACATCAGGTAGATTCCCGATATTTTATCCAGAAAACTATCATGATGCTTAGAAGGTATGGTGTTGTTTTTGCGGTCTAGGTAAATTGGTAATTGTGCATTATGTGTTTCGTTTCGAAGGAACTGACTGAGCCTAACGAACTGGGGTGCAAAGTTTAATTTTAACTAAAATTTATCCTTGCTTACAAGATATATACTATGCAGTGGCACAGCCCGAATTTATCACCAGTTACAAAGCCGTCTTGGTTGTAGGAACAAATTGCAAAACCTTGACATGCTTATTAATTATGCCGTCCGTGTCATAGGCTAGACCTTTTTTATTTGTCTCGGTATCAAATAAATGCGTTGGCATTTTGCCTTAAATTGCCTTAGTTGACCTTTTCAAATTGTACCGCAAAATACAATCTGAAGCCGGACTGATAGAAATAAATTAAAATTCAACCTGATGTATTGGTGTGAGATCATGCAATTTTGTGCTTGCATACCAGCCCGCATGAATTGCAAATGCTCTTACATCTGCTTAGATTTAAAGCCCTTTAAACAAGTCTCCTGATTTATTCAAATTTGTCAATTTAATTGGTTGGAGGGATGACAAATCAGATTTATATTTCACTTCTGATACTTTATTCGGGATATTGATTTCTTCAATTTTATAAATATCCTGATAGTTGTAAAATAGTAATGAATCTTTTGCAATATTATAGTCAAACTTAATTTTAATGGATTGTGCTAATGAATTTCCTAGTGTCCTGCAAACGATGTTATTAAGTTTCTCAGTAAGGTTAATGTCGTTTTTAATTTTAATTGTAATACTATCAACAAGTTGTTGAATATTTTGACCTGTGTTATTTTGTCTTATAAAAACAGAAGCGATTAAAACATTTGATCCTAAAGGTGGATTTAATTGTTCGGAAGAAAAGAAATGAATACGTTCAAAATTAGAATTGCTTTTCACTTCTATTTTTTCTTCACCTGAATTAAAATCAAATTTTTCTTCGGGGATGCTATGCCAATAATTTAACAACGTTTCGGGTTTTTCAGAGTTACTAATTATAAATAACTCTGTCCAAAGCCCATGAACTGTATTCGTTGGTGTATCAGTCAAGGCACGAAAAACTTCAACAAATTTATTTAGAGATTCAATTAATTGTTGTTGTGTGGGCTTGTTCCCTAGTGTTTTTATAAGCGTATCGGTTATTATCAAGAAATACTCCTGCAGATTTCTTTCAGAGTTTGTAAATGTTATTACAGTAAAAGTCTTATGACTGATTTTACCATTCTCAATAATTTTGCATTCAATATTTTGCTCAAGTTGTAAATATTTTAACCTAAAGTTTTTTAAAGCGATACTTTTTACTGCATCAGCGACAGATAAAAGTATTACCGGGTTGCCATCACAATCTACTGCTATTCTAAAATTTGAATATTCATCAATTTGAATAGCATTGAATATCTTTTCATTACCATTTGGAATGGTAAGTCTATCAAACAAATCAATTAAATTCATACTTGTCTAATTATATCTCTCCCAATATTCTCCGGAATCCAAATTGCAACTGTTGGGACACTTGTGTAAATTGTGTCTCTGAGGTCAAGTAAATGAATTTGAATAGTTAATATATTTTCATTTTTAATTTCTGAGTCTCCTGGATAAATAATTTCTCCTGTTCTGGGGTTTCTACCTTGGAAAAGTTGTTGTATTTCATCATTTCTATCCAATCTACGAGTTCTTCTTTTCCAATCTTCTAAGCTCTTGGCACTCATCAAATAGATTAAACACTCATCTTCTGGATGTTCTTCTATATACCTTTTCAAAATTCCTCTTAAACTTGAATAAGTTGCGGAATCACTTTCTCTGGTAAATTTCAATTTGTTTAATAAATGCTCCAAACTTTCCCTAATAAGCACACTTGTAACTAAATGTTTTTGGTCTACTGTTCTGTTGGCATGACCTTCATCTTCAGCAAATAAATTAATCCTAGGTGCCAAGAATTCAAATATAGCATTTCTGTTTGTCTCAATAAAAGACTCCGTGTCATGGGGCGCATTAATTCTAAACCAATCATTCCCGAAACGGTCTCGGTCAATATCATCATACAAAATATTTGCCCTTGTCAGATTAAGCATTTGATCTAAAACTGCTTCTCTGTCCCAATCATTCAAATGTTTATTGCTTATGTCAAATTCTTCCAATCTGCTTCTGACATCTTCTTCATGTTCAATGATAAATCTGTATGCATCAATTGTAACTTGATCAAGAAATACACGGCAATAACCTAAATAGCTACGTTTGTATCCAAAAAATCTTGCCCGCTGTTGAATAGTATCAACATTCCCAACACCCAAATTTCTCGGCATATATGTAACGGTCAATCCTTCAACGGTAAATCCACGGTCCATTGATTGCCCCCCTACCAAAATCCAAGAATACAGAATCTTGCCAGTTTATTTGAGGAGTTGCTCCTCTTCTTGAATTTACTTCAATAATTGGTGTATACTGAATTGCATGAATCAGATTAAAGTCTGTTAACACTTCAAATGGTGGTAAGGACTGAACTGTAATCTGCAAATCATTATATGTCGATCTGAAATCACGCAGCAATTCAGTTTTTTCTTCATTGTCGTTTCCTGATAATAAACGTCTCCAACTTTCTTTGATTGTATTTACCCAACCATAAAAAGTTGTATGATCCCCTTGTAGCCTAGAAGGATGAACAAGCATAGAACGATTGTGCTGACTTGGCAATCTGTACAATTCTAATACAGTGCCTGCAACAACTCCTAAATAAAATATTCTTAATGCTTCTAACAAACTCTCTGGTGGCTCATGGATCGGTTGGTTTGGAACAGGAATATTGCTTAGTGGAATTTCACGAATTAGATTTGAATTTTCCTGGAAGAACTGAATACCACCAGTATATTCATCACCTGGTGTGAGCAGTTTTATAAAGTTTGGCGATAGTCTGTCCATTATGTTGATGAACAAATTTGCCTGAGGAGTTGCAGTATATTGTAAAAATGTATGATGAGGGAAAATATTTCGTAGTGTAGTAATTCGTCTATATATAGTTGAAACATCTGATTCTGTTAAGTCTTCAACGTCAATACCCTCTCTTGCTGCCCATCTTGCTCTTGTGTTTAAACTTGCTTGATCTCCCTCATCATCAATAATTAAGGTCGGTACACGAGCCAGATTCATACTATTTAATAAATCAGAAAGGTTTCTTAAATGAGAACCGTTTTTCATGACTGTTATCAATATTGTTCGGCAACGATCATTTGGAAAAGTTGGGTTCGACCATTGGTCTAATGCATTTAATATAGTGTCAAAGTCTTCCTGGGAACGCGGATTTGTAATTTGTGTCCATTTCTGCTCAAACCCATAACGGCTATCGATACGTAAATCTTTTCTTACCCGATTTGTTGATTGATCAAGTAAATTTACGGATGTTCCCCCAATGATTATTACAATTTGGTAATTGTTGTCTCGTGCCAAAGCTGTCAACGTGGTAAATGATAGGGTTTTTCCACTTTGAACATATCCAATAACAATGCCAGTTTCATTATTTATTGTACTGCTTGGGTTACCGCAAACTTGCATTATGCGATAAGTTTCATCTAAAACTCTTTGACCGCTTTCGTTTAGCGTTCTGTCGGGATTTGCAAAGCCTTTACTTCTTAGCAATTCATTTGTTTCATCTCCAACGAATGGATTCCAATCTTTAGCTTCAATATTCAGGAGAATTTCAATTACTTCAGCCATAATTGTTACATATTATTGTTACACCAGGACAAAACATCATTTCTCAAAGTACCCAAGACAGGTTTATCATATAACGAATTATATATT
Source organism: uncultured Bacteroidales bacterium (assembly GCA_963780735.1). Classification (GTDB taxonomy): domain Bacteria; phylum Bacteroidota; class Bacteroidia; order Bacteroidales; family VadinHA17; genus SR-FBR-E99. The sequence goes on along the minus strand of CAWADB010000006.1, from coordinate 172,475 downwards.
CTAACTCTATCAAGTAGCATTCCAAATGAAGAGGCTTGTTTATCCCATTCTTTTTGAGATACATAATCAACAGTTGAGATAGATGAAATTATACTTTCTGGATACCAAATGATATAATTCGTCCATCTATTTAATTCGATCTTCTTTTTGGTTTTCCAATGAATGCCTGCGGCACATTGTAGAAGCACATATAAATTTGCAGATCTTTTATCATCAAATAATTTATAACCAATTACATCCACTCCATCATCTTTATAAGTTCCATTTGCTGGTAAACCACGAGTTTCATTGCACATCTTAGAAATCTCATTCAAAAAGGTGTTTAAGCCTTTACCTTCTGGAAACCCTAATGCATATACTTCACCATTCAGAAAGTTTTTGAGAGCTTGAGCTGAAATATTTTCGAACAATTTCGTACCATTTGTACCATCTGAAGCTCCTGAAAAGGAATAGTATACACATAGATAGTATTCAGGAATTTCAGACCATGATTTAAGAGGTATGATCCGATTACTCTTTACAGAATAAAAAGGATTCTTATATTTATCAGATCTATCTTTTATTTCATTTAGCCAGCTATCTATTTCTTCTTCCTCTATACCAGTAGCTAAATCTGAAATTAAAGCTTTTGATATTGGATTGTTGGTCTTGAGAAGATTTAATTCTAGCCACTCAATTTCCCTCCCTTTCTTAAATGAAATATATTCACTCATATTATTTTAAATTGCTCTTTAATACTGCCAATAATTCCTCAAGTTCTGAAACTTTAAGTAATAATTCTTCATCCTTCTTAAATTTGTAGGCAAATTGAAGAGAGGATTGAACTACTCGAAATGCTTTAGTTAAATTCTTGGAGAGGTATTCCTTTTCGCCATTGGTTCTTTCGAACGCTCCATCTAAATCCCTATAATCCTTCAAATAATCTATCGCTTCTTTATAATTAACGACAAAACTTAATTGATTAGTTATCTTCCTTGAATCTGTCAAAACTGGTTTTTCACCAGTTTGTGAATTCCCAAAGATCCACGTTAGAACATCCAAAAATTTAGTTAGAGAATTAATTGGAACGATTCTATTATTAAAATCAATCTTTGAATAACTTTCGACATCCATATACTTTCTAATTCCTGGAGAATTGTAAAGCACAGTTAATAATGAAAAATTTTCAATTATTGGATTTACATCAAAAGACAAATCGTGTTTAGCTTCAAGAAATAGTTTGTAGGTAATATACTGTTTTCTAATAGTATCAGATCTGTCGCCAACAACAGATTGTACATGCATTATTGCTTCATCAACTCCCCTTCCATTCTTAATTTCTTTCTGAACTGTTTCAGTTATGTAGGCGGCTTTTGCAAAAGCCTCCCACTTTAATAGGCCTGCAATATGTCTAACTCCTAAATATGATGAAACCTGCTCTCTATTTTCATAAATAATACAGGGAACGCTTTGAATATCTTCTAATGTAACAGGATTACTAATAGCAGGGTAACTTTTTTCTATCCCAATTTTATCCCTTAAATCATTATCAATAAGTAATTTAATAGTTGCAACTCGTCTGTTTCCCTCAACAACAGTAAATCTAATAATACCTTCGCTTATTATTTTGTCTAACTCACTTGCCAATTCATCTGGATCTGAAAAGTCAGAAAATTTAAACCCCTTTGGAAGATTTTCAGGAATTACAATTATAGGTTCTTCATCAAAGTATCCATTTGCAACCAGAGACATTGCAATAACCTGGGTATCAAAATATTCATACAAAATAGTGATCAAATCTAATTGAGTAAGTTTCTTTCCATCAGAATTGTAAGGAACAATTCGTGGATTTTCCTTGTCTAAATTTATAATGTTAATTGGAATATCCAATTGAGGTTTTCTTCTGCCAATACCTGCAATTTCTTGTTTCATGATATTTGCTATTTTGATAAACTTAAAATAAGTTCGTTAAAATTTCTTCTGACCTCGCCTTGAGTTTTTATCCCACTTCCCTTTGCAATTACTTCAGATAGTCCGATGGCTGCAGCTATCCTAAGAATAGTTTCAATTTTGCCAGTATCCACACCAGCGAACTTAACCATAAATGGATGTGTTAGTGAAAGCCGAATGCCAATTTGTCTTATAGAATCATTTGTCGATTTTTCTTTTATGAAACTGTCTCCAACTTCAATTAATTCTTTTAGTGAAGGGTCATATGAAAGTTCTATCGATACATTCCAATTGACTTTATTAAAACGAATCTCAAATTCTCTATGCAGCGTTTTTTCCGTTTTTGTTAATTCTAGTTGCTGTGGTTCCTGAACCTCAGAGAAGGAGTTTACAACATCCGAGACAGCAAAAGATGCCCTCTTTTCAAGATCATTAGCAGTCTCATCAAGAATTTTCCTGACTGCTTTATATTCGGCTTCACTTGCTCTAACTCTATATTGCTCTGCTTGTTGAAGTAAGGGAAAAGTTTTATTACTAATATCATCTTTTAGTAGGCGTAAGAATATATCGAGGTTTGCATCCCATTGTATACCCTTCTTAGTAAATGTGACATCAAAGCCTTCCAAATGTAATTCACCAAAGACTCTTTGATATCGATAGCTATTAGGAGCACCAAAAATAAATTCAGGCCTAAATCCATTATCAAAACTTCCTTCAATTACTCTACCACGTCGAAACAGTGCAAATCCAGCTTCTGATGTAGATGCTCTTTCTCTGATTGCCACAAAACCATGGACGCTTAATCCATCTTCAATAGGGAATTTTATTTCTTTTTTCCAAAGGACCGGTTCACCTTTAGGGTCATCATATCTAGGGACTTTTAAAATCTTGGGTTCAGTAAAAGCTAATTCTTCGCCTTCAACTTTTAAAATCAAAACGCCATTCCTAATAAATTCTCTGTAAATGCTTCTCAAGTGATCTTTTACTTTGCCAATTCCTCTTCGCCTCGGCATCCGGTTTACATTGAAGAGTTCCATCGTTGTATAGTGGAAATTCTTATTACATGCTATAGTTTCTACATCTAATTCTTCCAACTTATCCTCAAATATTTCCTTCATATTGAAGCACACTTTTTTCTCAACATGCTCACCTAATGCGGATGTTGTAACGCACCATTCATCAGCGAACCAGCAAGCCGCTGATTTCATTCCCATCCCAAATTCTGCAAGCCCAGTTGTATCAGGAGGAATTTCTGCTGCACGAAAAGCTCTAGGATAATCTTCTTCATTTATTCCGCCTGCATTGTCCCTGATTGTAATTTTATTCTCAGGTTCGTTAATCTCAATGCTAACAATTAGCTTAAAATCAGGGCCCTCAATTTCATTTAATCTCTTTACATTAATAAGGTAACTGGCAATCGAATTATCAACGAATTCAGCTAATGCAAACCAAGTTTCGTATTCCAAATACTTTAGGACCGAGAGCATTGTAACTTGTGGTCTTATACTTACTTTATCATGCTGTTTCATGCCGATGTAAAATTAATTGATTCTGTGGGCTAAGTATGTCATTACCATTAAGCTTCTTTTGTTTTGGTTCTTCAATTAATAGTCGTTCAGCTATCAATTTAACAATTTTAGAATTTACTGCATTACCTAGCGCTTTGAATGCCGCATTGTCGTTAGTCGGCAATTCTAAACCTTCTAATGATTGAAGTTTTAATCCTTCTTCCTTGGTAATATAACGATTTTGCCAACCAATAATCGGAATTTGTGTGTTTGTACATACCAGGGAAGGGAAAAAATCAACTTTTTTTACTCTTAACCCAGATGCTCTGAACTGTAAGATATAATTAGCAATATTACGTTCATTTTCACCAACATTCCATTCCAACTTTTGCCAACTTTGTGATGGATATTTTGCAATTTCATTTACTATGTCTTTTATATATTTCTTATTGTCATTATAGAACTCTCTATTTTGTCTTATATAACTTCTCTTCCACTCGGGAAATGTTTTTTTTACTCTAGCATAACTAGGTAGTTTAGCAACCTGTTCTTTTTTTGAAAGAGATTTTAAATGGCATCCGAAATTTCCTCTAAATTCACCAAGTACTTCACTAGAAAGCTTAAGTGGATACGACTTTTCGAAGGGATATGTTGCCCCAAACTCCATCCCCCAGATCGGAAACCCAGGGAGTATTGTATCTCTTGGAATTTGGTTTATGAATCTTTGCCATAAGTTAATACAGTCTTGATTTGCTTTGGTTAATGACTTGAAATTCTTTGGCTTTTCTTCAATAAACTGAAAAATGTTTGTTAAATGTGTCTTCTGTTCGGTGATATCATCAAATGAAAAATGATCAAGTCCTTTTAAAGATCCAACTATAAAAATCCTCTTTCTGTGTTGAGGTATTCCAAAATCTTGTGGTGAATAAACTTCTTGGTTAACTTCATATCCTAGTTTTGTCAATTGTTCATGAATATAATTCCATGTTTCTTCGTTATCATGTTGTCTTATGAAGGGTACATTTTCTAGAATGAAAAAAGTTGGCGTTCGGTATTTAAGAACTTTTACTATTTCATCAAACAGATTTCCTCTAACTTTATCTTTCATCCCTTTTTGTTTCCCTGCTTTTGAAAATGGTTGACATGGAAAACCAGCGCAAAGAATATCGTGAGGTGGGATAGAATCAATTCTAAGATCAACTATTTTTTTGATGTCTCCTTTGGGCTCTATTCCCCAATTTGTCTTGTAAACATCTTGTAAGGTAGGGTTTAGTTCACTCGCAAAGACACATTCATGTCCAAGTTCATGTAATGCTTTGTGAAATCCTCCCAAACCTGCAAATAAATCAATAAATTTCATCAAGTAATATTATAGAATAGCCTGCTAATTTAGTCTTAATTTGTAAGAATAATTCGACAAAAATTGGCTCTTTTGATTTTGCATTTTGGGATGGCTTTTGAGGGCTGAGCAAAAGCAAATGTGTCAATTTTTTATCATGGAATTTTAAAATTTTTTTGCGAGGGCAAAGTCCCGATAGAAAGAAGAAAATTGTCATGTCAAGAATAAGCTATCTAGGGAGCAGAATCATTTTTGTCGTGAAGCAGAAACTGTCCTGGTAATCAATAGCTTGCCTATAACTCTGTTATATGGAAACTAAAGTTAGACATATTTGAACTTAATCATAATTCTTGTCTGCTAGAAGTGGATCATTAATCAACAATAATTCAATAATTACAGTTGTTCCTAGACAATAGTTAGAGCTATGATAATTGCGCAAAACACGGGATGCAAGGTGCAGATACAGAATTACTTATTGTCTGCCATGCACCATGTTGACCCATTGAGTTAAAATGTTTCAACATGATATTTCTGTTCGTAGTTTTTGAGCTGTTTTGCAAAATATTCATGTGATTTAAGCAATCCTTTCAGAAGAACGTTGAAGGATTTAGCACCTGGGATAGTGTTCAGGTAGAAACTCATTTCCTCACTATTTGTAAGAAGCGGCGCATCCTGAACCATGACCCTGTCAAGACCGTTGAGACTTATAAATCCCCTTTCATGGAACAGCTTCACGGTATCATAAACAAAAGCCAGTGGGACAACATATTCTGCCACAAAGGCCAGATGCCAGTAATTAGAACCATCATCCCTGGTGATGACAAGGCTTGTTTCGTAGAAATCGTGCATCTTCAGGTTGAGCCTTGTCCCGGGATCATGATATTCAAATAGCCCCTGAATGGTTTTCAGATGTTGCTTACATTCGTCACCAGCACTCAGCAGGAGCCTTACTGCCAGCAGCTTGCCCGCAGGTGAGTACGCAATGCACTCATCGCCATTCTTCATCACAGGTAAAGGTGCAAGCCAGACAGGACCAAACTTTTGCAGCTCTTCCCTGAGCAACTTTAACAAGTCATCTTTCTCGTCATCTATGCTCAGCATATGCTGGCAGATAGCCCTGTCTTGTGTTTTATAACAGGAAAGCAACGTCCATTTCCCCTCAGGGGAGAACTTCCTGAGGGTCCAGATCTCATTGCTCTTGTTGTAGCTCAGTTCGTGCACCTTGATGCCGAACATCTCATAGACCGCAGTAGTGCCGTCAGCAGTTTCAATTAACTGCCCGGACTTCCGTTTACCGAAACAGCAGTAATCCGGGAATTTGATTTCGTTTTCCATTACATTGATTATTAAGTTAATACTTCAATGCACCAGGAAATCCGCAAATGGGAATGGGAAAGACTGAAGAATTGTTAACCGTTTTTAGCTTCAGCAAGCCCGCATTGTTTTGCCACCGTGGCGGTTAAACTCGGTTGGCATCCACCTAAGGATTCGTAATGCTGTCGTAAAATTAGTAAATCAGGTTGATTTTAGCAACAGTAAAATGAATATCGAACAAGAACTACTTTCACTGCCACTTGGCCGCTACAATGTCCGAAGGAATATCGATTTTTGAAGTCAGATTTTACAACCGGTAACATCAGGCCCTCAGGAACCCCGGACGAGCCTTTCAAGTTCGGAGAGGTCCACGGAGTTTGGAAAGAACTCACCGAACCACCGTATGCAACGGTTGGCATTTAACGGTATGCCCACTACCGGGATGCCTTTCGAACGACAACTGCGCATTCCAAAGGTCAGCTCGGGAATACAAGCAATACCCAGAACGCCGAACGTCATCTTTTCTTCAGGAGTGTGCCCGGCAAGCTTTTTCATGTTACTTCCCGACCATATGAATGGCTCGATATTATTCGCTTTGAGGATCATACTGGCGTGATTCTGAAAACACTTTGCCGAACAGTGCCTGCACTGGTAATCGAATCCTGCCTTTTCTGATTTGCAGTTAACCGAGAAATCCTGCAGGCAATAAGGCAGCAATGCGATCTTCCCGGGTGCCTTTCTGAACTCTTCCTGGAACAAACGATTAGTCAGCTCGACCTCGAGCATATACAGATGATACTGCTCCCGTGAGGTTGCGAGCCTCCGATCCCAGATCTTTGTCAGTGACAGGCTTTGGAGATGTTGTTCTGTGTTTTCGGTGTACTTCCTTAGCGGAGGATCAATGAGATTAAGTATCTCATGCATCCGGTCGCCGTCATCCTTATGCTTCAATGCATCCTTCAGCCTCTTCTTCCGTTTTGAAAAAGCCTCCAACTCATCCAGTAGCTCCCGGGTGTCCGGATACATAGCGACAACCTTGTCGGCCAGCTCACGTATCGTTTTGTAATACCCGGATGTAGAATCCGACTGTCCGAACAGCGAATAGGCCTTTCCGGCAACCTGAGGGTACTCTGGACGGGCAGGATTCATGAGGCTGATGTTTGCGCTTTCTCCTGATATTAAATAAAAGTTATTTTAATTGTCGGTAAAACGTTTAACCAGCTATTGTATACTAACAAACTGTATAACCCAGGAGTTACCGTTAAGACTTTTACATAAAACTGCAATTTCTGTTTCTTCTTTATTGGCAAAAACAAAATTTGCAGCTATGTCAAGAGGGGTGGCCTGCGCATCAGGATAGTAGAATAAGTCGTAATCGTACTTTTTTACTAGCGTATAGTCATTGTCTTCAACCTGGTAAATGCTGGTTGATGAACCGTATGGATATGTGTCATTTTGTAACACCCACAGGTAGTTATTATTGTGATAAACGTATTGCAGCCCATAGTAGTTCTGAGCTCCTGTATTGATTTTACCAATTGCGCTGATGTCTGCATCGAAGGTATCAGTTGATCCTGTTGAACTGGTTGTCCTGTATATATTTGAGTTCATGGCAAAAACATATTCGCCATCTTCCGAAAACCAGAAATTGGTTAAGTCCATATGCGAATAGCTTTTTTTGCTTTTTGTGGCAATATCATAAGCAAAAAAGCCACTTGGCGAAGTGCCGTTTCGTGTAGCTATGAGATAGGGCTGACCTGGCACTTTCCTGATGATTGAATTACCATCCAGGCTATAAGCGTCCGGGTCGTCGTATACAGTGCCATCGGCCATATTTATCCAGTGGAGACAGGTGAAGTTAGTACCAACCTGCGTGAAACAGTACCAGTCGTTTTCAGCCCATGCAATATCATTTACCGAATAATTCAGCGTGTAGACTGCTGTCACGGTATTGGCTGAAAGATCGATGGCGCTCATGTACCCGTTGTGCCCCACGGCAGCCCTGCCCCAATCTTCGGAGATGGCAAAACTGGTTGGAGCTTTGCTTAATGATATTTCATTCAACACCGTTCTTCCGGTTACATCATAAGCAACAAACCTGTTGGGTGAACTGGTCACATAGTACAAAGTGTTTGTGTTTTTATTGAAGACGGCATCTGTAATGTTTCCGTCAACAGTACGTATGTTCTCAGTGTTTCCGGGCGCATTGGCCATTACTCTGATGCTGTACGATGGCTGGCTGCTGTCATTGGTATTCAGAATTACAGTAGCTGAATTCTGTCCCGGAGATAGTTTTGTCCGATCGCAGCTGAAAATTATGTTATCACCGTATGAATAAGGACCATACATTCCACTTGATGGTGTTATGGTAAGCCATTCAGGAATGGCTGTAAACTCCCAGAAAAGCCTTCCGTTTCCGGTATTGCTGAAAGCAAATGGTTTTGACATCTCCGTAAATGAGAAATTAACTGCATTTGTATTTATAAGCAAATGAGGTGTCCCCAGGTCAGCTGTTACATTGATAGTAACAATCGGATGCTCCTTATCGTTTGTGGAGAGAACAACCGTACCTGTCAAGCTCCCTGAAATGACTTCACCCGGATTTTGGAGAAAAGGTATGTCATAAGTACTGTATGGAGGAATAAAAATGCCACTTGAACCAAGCCGGCCTGTATCAAGAACCAACCAATCAGGTATGCTTATGATTTCCCAGATTAAAATGCCTGACCCTGTATTCTGAACCGGCAGACTTGTTCGACCATCAGTACTGTAGGACAGTGTCATGGTACTCTGTGCCTGTATGGTGGGATTTCCCTCTGTTATATAGGCAACAGGAACTTTAAAATCCTTCCCGTCTGCTTTTACTGTCATGAAATCCAGGTAAATACCCACCGCATCGAAATCGGGATCCTTTGTGGCAGAACATTCGACAACTGCAGTATAGTCAGACAAATGCCCGTCCCTTGAATCTATATTGAGCCATGATGGTTTTGACGCAATTTTATAATCAGCTTCCTGAACTGACGGGAGCATAAAAGCATAATCGGAACTTTCCCAATCGGGTGAAATATAAATGTTTGATAAGCCCATGGGTAAAGTATCCGGCGTAAGATTTTCATCCAGAAAATCATTGGAACAACCTGTCAGCAGGCAAAATGACGTAAATACTATGATGTTTTTAATATGTTGCATAGGTGAATTATTTTCAGTGGATTAAAAACAAAAGCGTAAAACAAGGGAATAATCGATTCGGGATACTTTCAAAGGTTCGGAAAGCTCCTCTTTATCGCTTGAATAGCTATCATTATCTGATCCTCTTGATTCAAAGCTCGCTTTTTTCAATGAACACCATATGAAATCGCCCCCTAATCCAACCGAAACAAATTCAAATAATTTGTATTCGGCAGTAAGACCAACTTTCGCGCTAAAAGAATTCCCGGTAAGCAACAAATTGTCTGAAATATCGCTGTAACCCGACATGCTGACATCGGGATAAGTACTTTGATCTTCAAGACGAAGGAATAAAACCCCGGCCGAGAGAGATTCACTAAGCGTAAACTTTTTCCGTGCATCAGGATGTTGCTGAAAAAGAACCGATGCTCCCAGGTAATTGATATACTGGCGGCATTCTTCAGACTGCATTAAAAATACCGAAGAGAAGTATTCTATTGGCATGCTTCCGCTTGCATCCGTTTTGAAAAACGAATATTCTGCGCCCAAACCCAGAAAACTCCTGATCATATAATGCGCGCCGGCATTTATATGAAATCCTGATTTCAGCTTGTTATAATAATCAGGCATCTCAGATGATAACTGAAGATTGTCGAGGTACCAGGGCATGGTCGAATAACCTGCTTCCAGCCGCAAAGAGAACCGGTTTTCAGGAATGAATTTACTTTTTGGTTCTTCCGGTTTATCCGTATATGAATTTGTTTCCGGCTGATGCAATTTCAGATATTCTGCCACCTGGGATAATGGCATGGATTTGCCGGTTATTGATCCGTCATTGTTTTTTTGTTCGTAAAAGATACGTTCATTGCTTATTGATACTATTTTGCAATGTATAGTATCCTGGTTAATACTGATGATTTTATCCTGCGCTTTCGCGTTGATAAACAAGAGTAAAAAAAGGGGGAGCAATGTAAATCTGTTCATAGCTTGTGTTTATGGTTGCAGATACCAGACTAAACAAAAATATAAATAACTTTCGACTAATAGTCAGAGGTTTCATGTAATATTTTAGAAAATTTCTGGCTATCATATATGTTTGCGCTTGTCTGAATATCGATTTCCTTTCATCTGTTTTTCACGGTTGATAATCCGATTTGAGATATTCAAAACTATTTTTTTTTGGCGAAAAACAGTTTTTCTATTTCATACTACCGACTAACACGCCTACAGATAGATGCTTTGTCCATAAACTGACACCTTCTTTAGTTAGTTAATGTTTAATTATTTTCCATAGTACATCCATTAATGACTTGATATATTCACCGGTTAAAGGGTTTTTGAATATCGAACAAGAATTAACGAGTTAGGATTTACGAAGACTGACTATTACCTTCAGACCATCTGACAATCAGGACGTTTACCCTTCGGTATGACCAGCCTGACGGAAGACAGTATTCAGGCTTCATTGCTGCCAACGCCGACAAGATATTCGAAAGCACTAACTTTTATAACATTTAGGCTCCGGGGGCATTATATTATATTCTTCTGTGTTTTCCCACTTTCGTGTAAGGCATTATACCTTCTTCGAGAAGCTGTACAATGTGCAGTCTGGAACAGCCAGGAAGATCTGCTGCTGCCTGAGTTGTGATTTCAGTTGCAACCGGAACAATGGAAACGGGGTTTCCATGACTAATCTCTTTTGATTATGGTGAAAGGTTCAAGTTTGAACGGAGCTGAATTCTTTAGTCATTTAAGGCCTGGTATACAAGAACTTTAAATTTGTTCTTAATTTCAGAATGGCTTAATGGGAATTGTTGTATGAACATAAGGCAAACAAGGCGTTCCCGGGGATCAGCCCAGTAAGTAGTACCAAAAAATCCGCCCCATGCAAATGATCCTTCAGAAACACCTAGCACAGCTTGTCCATTTTTTGTAGTGATCTGAAATCCAAGGCCAAACTTATCCCTTCCTGAATTCAAATCGCCGATCTGGTTAGTTGTCATTAATTCTACAGTACGTCTTGAAAGAAGCCTTTTACCGTTATATTCCCCTTTGTTCAATAACATTTGCAAAAAAGTTGCATAATCTTTTATTGTTGAACTTAATCCAGCACCTCCTGAAAAATAGGTTCCTTCAACCATAGGATAATTCATGCTTATACCTAACAATGTCTGATCTGTCCATTTTACGAGATGATGACTGTCATCTTCGGTAGAAACAGTGACCAGCCTTTCAAATTTTGATGAAGGTAAATAGAAATAGGTATCGGTCATACCCAATGGTTCGAAGATATGTTTTTGAAAAAATTGATCGAGACTCTCACCGGATAATACCTCCACAAGATAGCCGAGGACATCCACATTTAGCCCATAGGTGAAATGTTCCCCTGGCTGGTGCGCAAGAGGTAATTTGCCCAGTGCCTTGATTTTGTCACCCAGTATTATTTTGTCACTTCCAAATCCGGCGGGAATACCTGATTTTGCATATATAGCTCTAAAATTCATTGACCCTATACCTGCATAATCAATCCCGGAAGTGTGGGTTAAAAGATCTCTGATTGTTATTTCACGGTTTGCGGGGACAGTAGTAAAAGTAGTATCCTTTTCATTAAACTGGTCCAGAACGCGAGGATTAGCAAATTCCGGGATATATTTAGATATCGGGTCATCCAGGAGAAATTTCCCCTCCTCAAATAACATCATCACTGCAACGCTGGTTATAGCTTTTGTTTGTGAAGCGATACGGAAAATATCATCGGTACGCATAGGTGATTTTGTCTCAATATCGTTTACACCAAAGGCTTTGTTATAAACGATTTTCCCGTCACGTGCAATAAAACCGACGGCACCGGCAATCCATCCGCTATCGATGCTCTGCTGTAGCATTTTATCAATGCGGATCAACCGATCTTCAGAAACCTTTACTGAAAGTGGAGATGCCTCCTTCAGTTCAGAAGTCCGGCGAGCAGGAAGATGTAATTCCTAAAACAAGAATAGCAACTTGTAGAAATCTCATTTTTTGCATTGTATGTACAATGTTTGTGGATTAGTCTTCTATGGTTTTTGAAAGCTCAACAGGTAAACATCATTTTCATTAATGTTTATCTCTCTCCTGAAGTGTTGTTTTCCATTTATGACGACAGTTTCCGTTGAAATTGGCAATCCGTTGTTTTGTTGTTTCAGAGTTTCAACCTGTTGTTTCGTCAACTGCTTCGGTTTCCCTATGGATAAGTATTCAGAATAGGGGTCATTTACCCTGTAGCCGATCCTGTATATTTCGAGGGTATAGCTTCCCCGGGGTATATTATTTATTTCGATGGATATTTTCCCTTTTGTTTTCGACGGTAAATCCCTGGCATAAAACATCTGGTTAAGAACTGAATCGCCCGGGTGTGTATAGGTATAGTCCCAGAACAATACCTGAAGATCACCTTTTTCGCTTTTGCATGCCCATGAGGAACTGTCGGCATTAGTCAGTTCTGTTTCGCCCAGCTTGTTTAAAAAACTGAATGCATAGTATGCGGGTTTTTTGATTCCCTGGTAATTCATTAATCCAAATCCGCCGTGAAAAGGAGTGAACCGTGGACCGGCCTCTTCAAAAATATCGGTGAATACCCAATATGACATGGAGTTGGCGGCATTGCCCACCTGTTTCAGCTTTTCAAGAATGTATGGCGCCTGGTGGTAGCTGTCATGAACAGGGTCAGACGGTGTATATGATGAGCTCCACTCCGTATAGTGTAATTCAAGAGAGGGCATGGTTGAGTTCTCAATCTGTTTCCGCGAATTGATAACATCACCGCTGACAGCCCATTCAGCCTTGTCGAGAATCGTTCCTGAAGTTCCGGATTCGTCGAGGTATCCCTGCTTTACCCCGTAAGCATGGGTGGAAATAAAATCGATCGGAACAGAGTCGTCCTCGCAAAACCGGATCATCTCAGGCACCCATGCTGCTCCGGCTGTAGCTGGTCCGCCCACTTTATACGCGGGGTTAACGCTTTTTATCCCCCGGGCGGCATGCTTATAGAGTTTAAAATAATCCTCCATCGTGCCAGTCCAGAAAGCATCCTTCAAATTAGGCTCATTCCACACCTCGAAGTACCATGTTTTAACTTCTTCAGTTCCGTAACGCTCCGTAAAGTGATGGGTTAAGTTGCGAATCAGGTCTTCCCATTTACCATAATCCTTTGGGGGAGTAACATTGCCTCTCCACCAGAAAATGGTTTTGTCGCCGCTTGCAAGTGCCGCAGGCATAAAACCCAATTCGATAAATGGCTTCATGCCAATACTCAGGATATAATCATTCAGCACATCGATGTATTGATAATTATACTCCGGGTTACCCTTCTCATCCTCGCGGTAAACGCCCATGTCATCGGTTAACAATCCATGCATGCGGATGTATTTGAATCCGCATTCTTTTTTAACCACGGCTAACTGCTGCTGCCAGTCCGCTCTTAATCCTTCATTCGCCCTGCCTGCTCCGATACATTCCCTGAACATGGTATTCAATGGTCCGGATGATTTGTCAAAGTCGATTTTGATAACCCTGTCCTGGCCATACAGGTATGCACCTGCCAGGCAAAACAGGATGCTGACCAAAAGGAGATGTTTTTTCATTTCTGTTTAAATTCTGTTTTGACACTTATATTACACTTGTCTGCAAGTTCTTCCCGGGTGAGAGCGATTCGAATATCGAACAAGGACTATCTTCGCTAAAGCTATGCTGTGCGGAAGGGAATGCCGTCTTCCCTGCGCTATGCCTGTTTCATTCCATATATGATTAAGTCCGCTCTGAGGATTGGATCCAACGAGCCAATGGATGCATCCGTCGAAGGTATAGCCATTTCTTTTCCATGAAGCGCATAGTCCGCCAGGCTGGTTATGCATTTCAAAGATACGGGTGTTGTAGCCGTTCATGCGCCCGTATATGCCGGCTGCCAGTCCGGCAAACCCGGCACCGATAATGATGATCGAATTATCGTTTGGTTTCATGACTGATGATTTATGAAAAAAAGTAAAGTTAGAGTAATTCCGGGAAATTGGTGTCAGGATCGATATCCGGATCAGCTGTTGATTTCATTTTTTAAACGATTTAATGAATTCTCCAGCGGTCATGTAACGTGTTTATATATCAGATACTGGTACAGTGTATTTCACATCTTTCCCGGTACTGTGAGCGTATTCAATCTCCCTGCGTGTTGAGGCGCCAATGTAACCTCCCGGATTGACCACAAAGATCTCATCCGCCAGGTCGATCTTGCGGAAATGCATGTCGTCAAGCATGGGCTTGATATTCTCTGCCCAGACCTCTTCGTCGCCTGAATGACCAAAAGACCAACACTGATCACTATATTGCCTTCCAGCGTAAGACGTTTCTGGGCTTCCATGAATTCATCCTTAAATCTCGTGCTGCCACAGAGAGTGATGATCTTATATTTACCTATCATGTGTGGTGAGGTTTGTTAGTGCAATTTAAGATTTTTTCAGAATGTGGTAAGGTGCATAGGAGCATGGGGCATGGGGCAAGGGGCAAGGAGCAAAGGGCATGCTGGCGAGCCGCCGGATGGCGGAGAGGCAGTCCCGTGAAGCGGGAGAGCATGGAAGGGGGGACTCTGCGAGGGGGCGGCGAAGTCGGAGGACGAAGCGTCAGGATCCGGGTATCAGCCTGCGCCGGTCAAGGAGAAGCTGCCGGGCACGGTCAAGGGTTGTCTCTTTGAAACGAAGGCTGTCGCCGGGCTTCATCTGGGCGAGCAGCGTCAGGTCAACGGTGATGACATTTGCGATGCGGGCATAACCTCCGGAGGTCTGCCTGTCGGCCATGAGGATAATAGGCTGTCCGTTGCCGGGCACCTGCACCGTCCCCGCCGAAATCCCTGCCGAGATTATGCCGGTCTTGCCTTCCTTATGCATTATCATTTCTCCTGACAGCCGGTAACCCATACGGTCACTCTGCGCTGTCACATGATACTCCGTCGTCAGGAAACTGCGGAGACCCTCTGTCTCAAAACACTGCGCCTCAGGCCCGGAGATGATCCTTATGACCTGGCTGTGCCCATATTCAGGGATAAGGCCTTCAGGGATACTTCTGATCCTTGATCTTTCCTTTAGCCTCACCCAGGGGAAGCTCGTCACCGTCCCTGAGGGCTCGGCCCTCCAATCCTCCTATGCCGGCTCTCAGGTAGGTCGACCGGCTGCCCATCACCGGAGGGACATCGATTCCACCCGCAAAGGCGATGTATGACCTGCAGCCGCTCTTAAGTCCTGTGAAGCCAAGCTTGTCGCCCTGCTTCACAATTACAGTAGTGTTGATCGGGATGCCCTGCCCGTTTATGTGCGGCCCCATGTCCGCGCCTGTCACAGCCACAGTTGTTTCGTCCGTGAAGACAATTTCGGGTCCGGCTATTGTCGCCTCCAGGCATGCAGCACCAGGTTCATTGCCCACCAGGAGGTTAGCCAGCTCATAAGAGAAGGTATCCATTGCCCCTGAGACAGGCATGCCATACCGCTGATAGCCGTACCTCCCGGCATCCTGCACCGTGGTTAACAATCCTGCTGAATGAATGATTACCGACGGCATGATCAGATTCTTTTTGTTCGTCTGACCTGGTAAATACCTTCGCTCACCTCGTCCAGGATATGCTTATACTCATCCACGGTCACAGGAAAGAACTGAATATAATCTCCGGCGTTAAACAGGAACTCAGGCTTCTGATCGGGATTAAACAGTCTGACAGGCGTTTTCCCTATTATCTGCCATCCGCCCGGGCTCTCAATGGGGTAAATGCCTGTCTGGCCATCGGCTATCCCCACTGAACCGGCCGGTATCTTCAGTCGCGGTGTCTCCCGGCGTGGTGTTGCGATACGCTGATCCATCCCTCCGAGGTAGCAGAAGCCGGGAGTAAAGCCAAGCATATAGACAAGGCAGGCAGATGAACTGTGTATTTCAATGACCTCGTCCTCTGCAAGACTATTATATTCTGCAACATACTGAAGGTCAGGTCCATATCCGCCTCCATAAAGCACAGGGACATGAATGACATCTTCTTCAGGCAGTTCCATGGTATCGAGGTCAGCCGCACATGAACGGAAGATGTCAGGGAGCTGTCTGTAATCTATCACCAAGGGGTCATAACAGACCATCAGCTCGTTGTATGAGGGGATGAAGTCTGTAATGCCGCTGATCTTTTCTTCTTCCAGCCTGATCAGCAGCTTCCTCACAGTTCTGTTGACCTCCTCTGAGATCTCATAACCTGCCTTGATGATGAATGCCGAATCTCCCGACGGAATATATTTTAGTGTCATCTTATTCTTTTCCGGGATGCTTCATTACAATCCCCGCGGACCTTAAAGCTTCTGCGAGGCTCTTTACGAACTTCGCAGCTGTCTCATTATCGCCGTGGATGCAGATGGTATCTGCCTCTACCGGGATTATTTTTCCTGAGACGGTCTCCACCACTTTTTCCTTTATCATCCTCATAACCCTGTCAATCATCTTGCCGGTGTCATGCAGCACTGACCCGGGTATGTCTCTCGCGACGAACGTGCCGTCATCATTGTACGCCCTGTCGGCAAACACCTCTGAGGCGCAGGCGAGGCCTGTCTCCCTGGCAGCTTTTATCAGCTGTGAGCCTGACTGACCCACGAGGATCAGCGAGCTGTCGAGGTCCTTCACCGCCTGAGCTATAACCATTGCAATCCTCGTAGTCTTTTGCGGCAGTATTATACAGTGCTCCATGAGGCTTGACATGGCGCATCTTTCCTCCTGCAGCTTCAGCCATGGCTTTAACAGCTCCTGCCTGGTAGAGTATCATTGCCCGCAGCTCTTCATTGCTCATTTTCACCGGTCTTCTTCCAAACCCTTCACGGTCGGGGTATCCAGGGTGTGCTCCGATGCTAACTCCATGCCTTATAGCTGACCGGATGGTCTTCTCTATCGTCAGCGGATCACCGGCATGGAATCCGCAGGCAATATTCACGGAGGTAATATAAGGCATGAGCACCTCATCGTTCCCGGTTTTGTCTGCCGGGTCCCTCTCGCCAAGGTCACAGTTAATATCTATGTACATTGTTCTCAGCTATCAGATTATACCTATAACATGGAGGATACTTCGCAATCCCAGTCCCATGGCTGTCAAAACGACAATGGTTCCCAGGATATTTGACAGGACTGTGTTGACATTGTCGCCCATTATCTTCCTGCTGTTCATCACAACGAGGAGGTACACGGCTATCAACGGCAGCAGGATGCCGTTGGCAGCCTGCGCAAAGAGAATTGCCTGCAGTGGCTTAAAGCCTATCATTGAGAAGAGCATTCCTGCCAGAAGGATGAACATCCATATCATCCTGAAGCGCCATGAGTGCAGGTCTCTCTTCCATCCCATGATGCCTGCTGTTGCGTATGCTGCAGCCAGGGGAGCTGTAATGGCGGATGATATGCCTGCTGCAAAGAGGCCGGTGCTGAAGACATATTTTGCCCAGCGTCCCAGCAGGGGCTCCAGCTGCACTGCCAGGTCAGAGGCAGTGGTGACGTCTCTTCCTGTGCCGTAGAATGCAACGGCGGATGTCACTATTATTGCCATGGATATCAGTCCGCCGAGGACCACCGAGATGGATAAGTCCCACCTGGCTTCCGGTAAATCCGAGGGGCTTTGCCATCGCTCCCGGACGGCGGAGGCATGCAGGAAGAGGTTATAGGGCACCACGGTGGTGCCTATAAGTCCGACCAGCGTCAGCACAGATCCGCGCGGGATTGAGGGAACGGCCATGCCCTTCATCAGCTCCGGCATTTTTGGTGAAATTATTATTGCGGTCGTAATGAATGTAATGCTCATGACTATCACCAGTGCTATCAGGATTTTTTCTATGAGCTTGTAGCTTCCAGCCATGAGAAGGATGAAAGCAGCGATCCCGGTCAATGCCACCCAGAACCTCAGTGAGAGCTTCTCCGGTCCGAATAAGGTCTGCAGTCCCAGTGAGGCTCCGAGTATGTTCCCGGTCTGAAAGGCGGCGTTGCCGATGGTGATGGCGGAGATGACAAGTATGGCAGTGATGATCCTTGGGGCGGGCTTGGAGAAATGAATACGCAGTGCTTCGCCCAGTCCGTTCCTTGTTATGATGCCCAGTCGTGCTGACATCTCCTGCAGGATAATCGTCGCCAGCACTGAGAAAACCATTCCCCAGAGCAGGGCGTAGCCGAACTGTGCTCCGGCCAGGGAGCATGTGGTTATGGTTCCCGGTCCGATAAAAGCGGCAGTGACCAGGGCTCCGGGGCCGAACCTGAAGAAGGGTCGCTTTTTTGCTGAACTCATTATGGCAGGTCAAATGATGAGTATAAATATATAAAATAAGGCAATAGAGGGCCGAGCGTTAATAAAATGCCCGGTGGGCATTTTTAGCGAAGGCGCCAGTCAGAAGGGAAGGCATGGAGCATGGAGCAGGGGGCATGGGGCATGGAGCAAAGAGCAAGGGGCATGCGGAGCACGGAGCACGGAGCATGGAGCAAGGAGCAAGGGCAGGGGGAATAGAGAAAGACAAAAGATAAAAGTGATAGTCTTGCAAAGCAGAACGGAACGGAACACCACCGGATGGTGGCGACTCAGGTCACATCTTTGGTTTTAAAAGATCTGCTATTTTCTTTTCCTTTTCTGCAAGATTCTTTTCCAGTCCTGATATCTTTTCATTCAGCTTCCCGTTCTCAGATTTAAGACCGGTAACCTGACCGTTCAGATCAGCTATATCAGACTTAAGACCGGTAATCTGGTTGTTCAGATCAACTTTTTCAGCTTCAAGTCTTTTAACGATCGGAGTATAGAAGTGCTTCTGGTAAAACCAGGCAGTCAGGAAACCAATAAGGGCGGCTCCGATTAATAACAAAACAATTTCAATTACAGCTGCTGTCACTGACTGAGCCAAAAGTATAAATTGTGCATTCATGGTCTTATTTCTTAATTGTTATTTCTGTTCTTCTGTTTTTTGCCCTTCCCTCGCTGAAAATATTTTTGGCAACAGGTTGCTCTTTTCCCTTTGAAGCTATTAGCATTTTTTCGGCAGGAATTCCTTTTGATTCAAGATATTTAGCAACAACCTGAGCTCTTTCCAGGCCCAATGCCTGATTATACTCCGTAGTGCCGACAAAATCGGTATGGCCTGTAACACTCAGCATATAATCCGGGTATTTATCCAGCCATTTATCGAATTCAGCGATACTGCTGTCTGTTTGCTGATCAGTTTCAAATTTGAAATTGTCAAATTCAAAACAGATCGTAAGATCTTTGGGCATTGAGGCATAAAACTTTATAAGTGTATCTGCCTCTGTGATCTGGATTTCAGTAACTGGTTGTGCCTCGACCTGCTTTGTTGTGGCAGGCTTTAATACATCGACATACAACCATGTTGAAAAGAAAGACCAGATAACAAATACAATAAATCCGGTGATAAGAATTCTCATTTTTAGATTTTATTTGTTTATATGAACCTTTTATTTGATGCCTTGATTCAATCAAAGTTATGCAAGGGTAAAATACAAAGCAAATAAAAATTCAGGGGTAGTAATTACATCGCCTTTATGTGGTATTGCCGGCCCGTCACCCTGAGGAGATAAAATATTGATCATGATTGACAACCGGTTTCCCGGAATTGATTTAGATTTGCGATACTGGTTGGAAAAGAGCTTTGAGATATGGAAACATCAATGATATTTGAGCGGTTCTGGAATCGATTTTCTACTGAGAATCCCCATGCAAAACGGATCTTTGATCTTTTTACAGCCCGCGGCGAGAAGGTTGTTCATGACCATATTGCCCTGAGAACATTCGATGACCCCAGGATGAATATCGATGTAATTTCACGGTTATTTATCGAAAACGGCTATGAGGCGAGGGGGAACTACGAGTTTAAGGCTCAAAAAGCTGAGAGGGATGCATTTTGAGCATAAAAGTGACCCGAAAGCACCCAAGGTTTTTATCAGTGAGTTGCTGACAGATCAGTTCAGTGATTATCTGCAGGCAACCATCCGGGATTACCTGAACAGGCCGGGCGACAGTGCGTATGCTGATCCGGACCTTGTTTACGGAGGCAGCGTATGGGGTAAGATCCCGTTTGCCGCCTACAACCGGCTGCGCGAAGAATCGGAGTATGCAGCATGGCTGCTTGTATATGGTTACCGGGCCAACCATTTTGCCGTTAAGGTCAATGAGCTGAAGAAGTTCTCAACTTTGCAGGAGGTCAATGAATTTGTGAAAGGAAACGGTTATCTGATGACTACCGTCGGAGGTGAGATCTATGGAACACCTGCGGAGCTGCTGGAGCAGTCTGCAACAATGGCTGAGATTCAGCCTGTTGAATTTACCGACGGGGTACATGAGATACCATCGTGCTTCTATGAGTTTACCCTTCGGTATAACCAGCCCGACGGCACGCAGTATCCGGGCTTCATTGCCGCCAACGCCGACAAGATATTCGAAAGCACGAACTATTATAACAGGCAGGCAGACATGATGTAGTCTGTTAACGGGAGGGCCTCCATCATGAACCGATTGTTTCCGCTGAAATTATAAACTGACTTTTTTGTTTTTATATTTCAGGGATAAGAAAATGCTTCCCGCAATTATTGCGGCGATAAATAAAAGTGACCATTCGATGGGTATTTTATAAACATCGACCAGTAACATTTTAATACCCACAAAAACGAGGACAACAGCCAGACCGTAGCTTAAAAGCCAGAAGCGGTGCACAACTCCGGCCAGGGCAAAATATAATGAACGAAGCCCGAGGATTGCAAAAACGTTTGATGTGTAGACAATAAACTGGTCCTGAGTAATTGCAAGGATCGCCGGTATGCTGTCAACAGCAAAGATCAGATCGGTTGTTTCGATGAGAATCAATACCAGAAACAAAGGCGTTGCATAGCGCCTGCCATTCAGTTTTGTAAAGAATCTGTCTTCGTGCAGATCAGGTGTGACAGGCATGAACTTCTTAAAGAACCTGATAACCGGGTTTTTCTCAGGATGGATTTTCGCATTGTTATGAAAAAACATTTTGTACCCGGTATAAATCAGCAATGCGCCGAATATATAAATCGTAAAATGAAACTTTTCCATCAGTGCCACACCGGCAAAAATAAAGATGACACGCATGATCAATGCCCCGATTATACCCCAGAAAAGGATTTTGTGATGGTATATGGAAGGTATCTGGAAATAGGTAAAGATCATTATGAAGACAAAGATATTATCAATACTTAAGGCCTTCTCGACCAGATACCCGGTAAAGAATTCCAATGCCTGCTGCTGGCCTTTCCAGTAATAAATAATAGCATTAAAGACCAGGGCAAGAAAGATCCAGATAAAGGTCCAGGTCAGGGCCTCTTTAACTTTTACCTCATGAATTTTACGATGGAATACGCCCAGGTCAAGTGCCAGCATGACAAGAACAAAGGCATTAAAGATTATCCAGAATATAACAGGTGTCTCCATATGTCAGTTTATAAGCTACAAACAACAAGTGTTATGAAAATGTTAACTAATGTAATTAAAATATTCAGCAGCAAAGGTGTTGTTGTCACTGATTTCAAAATACAGTCCGGCCAAAAAGGGCGAGGCAACTGTGCAACGGAGTAAGGAGCAAAGAGCATGTTGACGAACAAAGTGAGGCAATCCCGTTAAGCAGGAGGGCAAGGTGCATGATAGTTGACTTTGGCCTTTGTATGGTTTAACTTTGATTTGCCGATTATTGACTTTCTTAATTTAATAGGGTTAATATCATCATCAAAGGTCTTAATTATTGGAGTATTACTTATTAAAAATATTTTAGTCCGGATCCGCGAACAATCATCATTTAAATAAATATCCATTAAAACCCGTAATGATAAAAATGAAAAGTCTGAGACTGTTATTTTTCCTGGTTATAGCGGCTTTTATTACAGCATTATTATCGGAGTGCAGACAAACCGGCTCCGGCTATAATACTGAAGCCGAAAAGCTTCTTATTGAAAAGGCTGTAAACAACTGTATCGGCTGGGCAAAAACAAAGGACCTCGGTCTGCTTTACAGCGTTATTGCCAATGATACAAATTTTATTGAGGTGCATCCGGAGGGTAAAGTAGTCAGAGGCTTTAACGATTTTAAGAAAGCTGAAACGTTCTGGATAAGTCCTGATTTCAAAGCAGTCAGATATCAAATTAAGGATCTTAGCATAAATATCTCAGAATCAGGCACTGTCGCGTGGTGGTTCTGCATACTGGACGACATAAATGAATGGAAGGGGCAGCCTGCCAGCTGGGAAAATACGCGCTGGACAGGTGTCCTTGAGAAGAGAAACGGGAAATGGCAGATTGTACAGCAACACTTCTCGTTTGCATGTGAGTAAAAAGCATTACGTTTTGTTAATGGCAGGTTAATCC
This sequence comes from uncultured Bacteroidales bacterium, assembly GCA_963780735.1. Taxonomy (GTDB): domain Bacteria; phylum Bacteroidota; class Bacteroidia; order Bacteroidales; family VadinHA17; genus SR-FBR-E99. The sequence continues at coordinate 149,813 of CAWADB010000006.1, read as the reverse complement.
CTTCGGGACAGTCAGTCCGTGTCTGCAGTTTTGTCTACATTTAATCGGACAGTAAAATTATCAGTCATGAAATCTATGAAATTAGCTTTGATGATTGCATTCGTCATTTTGAATGCATCAACCGCTGTGTCGCAGGAATTATTTGACGCATTGAAAAACAATGACCTGCCAAAAGTAAAGACCCTGGTGGAAGCCGATCACAAACTGCTGGACTCAAGGGACGAGTCAGGCAATACCCCGCTGCACCTTGCTGTCAGCCAGAAGCAATATGAAACGGTCACATATCTGCTCAGTGAAGGCGCTGATGTCAACTGCGGGAACACGAACAAGCTTACACCCCTGCATTTTTCCTCATCCCTGGGAAGTCCTGAGATTACCGGATTACTTATCGAAAAAGGTGCTGATGTCAGGCTTGCCGATTTCCAGCTGCAAACGCCGCTGCATTATGCCGCTGCCAACGGATTCAAAGAGGTTGCAGAAATCCTGGTGAAGAACGGTGCTCCCCTGGAGGCAAAAAACAGCTACGGCCGGACCCCGTTGCTGCTTTGTGCCAGGGAACGGGGTACGCCTGAAATTGCCAGACTGCTAATTGAGGCAGGAGCAGATGTGAATGCAAAAGACAAGTTTGAATCTACCCCTCTCGAACTGGCGGCATGGCGTGGATACAAAGATATCACAGGTGTACTGATTGAAAAGGGTGCAGAAATCCCTGTCACAGGACAGAAGGCAAGAACCATACTGATCTGTGCCTGTCAGCAAGGCCTGTATGATCTGTTCAGGATCCAGGTTGAGAAAGGTATTGACATCACAATTCCCAATAACTCGCAGGGCACTCTTATTCATGATGCTGCCAAAGGAGGGTCACCTGAGATTGTTGAAGCACTTATTAAGAAGGGCCTTAAGATGGATTCAAGGGATAAATTTGGCTGGACACCCATGCATTATGCTGCAATGAACAACCATATCAATGTCCTTCAAACACTTATAGATAACGGCGCTGACATTAATGCCAGGAACCTGATGGGGCAGACAGCTTTTAATGTGGCAGATGAATTCGGCCAGGTACAGTCAAAGGAATTCCTGGTAAAAAAAGGCACTGACCAAAGTCCGATGCAGTTCCCGCTGATGGAGGGTGAGTACCTGGGTCAGGTGCCTCCGGATGATACTCCGGTGATATTTGCAACGGGTATAATATCTTCAGTTTGGGGATTGCACAGCAGCCTGGCTTTTTCACCTGACGGGACAGAGGTTTACTGGTCGCCTATGATTGAGCTACTCGGTCAGCCTTATTCAAAAGGGAGTATTTTTTTAATGAAAAAGGTCAGCAACAGATGGACTCCCCCTCAGATAGCTCCTTTCAGCGGTGCAGAAGAAATAACTGACGGAGAACCCTTCTTCTCACATGATGGCAAAAGAATTTACTTTAACTCAACGCGTCCTAATCCCAGCGCAGGATAACAGGAGAAAAGAGAATATCTGGTATGCTGACAGAACAGAATCCGGTTGGAGTGATCCAAAACCTGTAAGTCAGGTGATTAACCTGATGGATATGCACTGGCAGTTCTCTGTTGACAAAAAAGGGAACATCTATTTTGCATCAGAAAATGCGGGAGGTTTCGGGATGCAGGATATTTACTGCTCTCTTTTCAGGGACGGGAAGTACGAAAAACCGGAAAACCTTGGAGAAAGGATTAATACTGCTGAGACTGACATGACACCCTTCATCTCGCCGGATGGTGATTATCTTATCTATTGCAGCGGGATGGAGTTGCGCATAAGTTTCCGCAACAATGACGGCACCTGGAGTGAGTCAAAAAGCCTTGGCAGTCCTGTTAATACCGGCTTTGAGCTCTGTCCGTTAGTGACTCCTGATAAAAAATACCTTGTCTTTTTAAGCGGTCGCGAAGGAGAGAGTCATCCCTTCTGGGTTTCTGCCAGAGTAATCGAAGAGTTAAGACCAAAATAATCAACTATCACCCGGAACATGAAACGGACAAACACTCTTATCTGAATTGTGCCGGCGGTAAAGTCATTAACATATCAAAGGGAGGCAGTCTCTTTCCTGGTGGTAATGACGACTAAATACTTTCGGATTCTTTCTTAAAGGTGGATCCTGATCACTGTTCTAATTCTTCTCACGGACTGATTAATGGTATGGTGTTTTCAAAATAATTGATTAAATCGAAGCTGTTTAGATTCTCCAATTCCAAAGAAGAAAAAAAATGTACACCAAGGCAATAGTCCGCAGACCCGGCAGGAATTTCGCCAACGGGATCACAACATCAAACCTCGGGAAACCTGATTTTGAAAAAGCACTTGAACAGCATGCCGCATACTGCAATGCACTTGAAAGATGCGGAGTGGAACTGACACTCCTGGAGGCTGATGAGAGATACCCCGACGGTTGTTTTGTGGAGGATACCGCTGTTGTCAACAGCAAGGTGGCCGTCATTACAAACCCGGGTGCTGTCGCCAGGAGGGGCGAGGAGGCTGAGATCTCACGGGTTTTGTCCGGATTCAGAGCCCTGGAGACAATTCAATTTCCCGGCACCCTGGAGGGCGGGGATATTTTAAGGGCGGAAAACCATTACTATATAGGGCTTTCCGGGAGAACAAACAGAGAAGGTGCCAGGCAGCTGTCTGCAATCCTGTCAAAATACGGGTTTACCTCAACGGAAATTACGGTAGAAGCCGGCCTTCATCTGAAATCGGACATTGCCTATCTCGGTAAAGGAAATTTTATTTCTACTCCGGCATTTTCAAAAATGGTTTACCCGGCAAATACTATCATCCTGGACCAGGAGGAGTACTATTCAGCCAATTGTCTGCTGGTAAATGATTTTCTGCTGATAGCCAGAGGATTTCCAAAATCAAAAACGAAACTTGCGGATCTCGGATACAATATAATTGAACTCGGGATGTCGGAATTCAGAAAGATGGACGGAGGCCTTACCTGTTTATCGCTGTTGTTCTGACGAAGCCCGTCAGGCCAGTTTCTTCTGCTTCGCGATGAGAATCCTTAGAAACAAGAAAATGCCCTGTATTTATTACATAATTGATCATAAAATGAATAGTATATGTTACAAAAAAACTCATTTTAAAAATAGCCTTGAATATCTGATTACTCTTTCCTGAACCTGACTTTTGTTACTTCACTTATCCAGCTTCCGACACTGTAAGCTATACCCTGATCGGTAATGTTCCTGTAATAACATTCCTCTCTTGTGGGGAAAAGCCCGGACCAGGCCTTTATCTTTGCATCAGCTGTCTCTTTCAGGGAAGGATCAACAGCTTTGGCGAACATAAGGTAGTCGACTGCCACCCAGTAAACCGAGTGGTTGTCAAAAGCATCTCCGATTTTGCTGCCCGCATAAGCTTCGGCGATGATCATAAGCGCCTTTCCGTTTTTCTTGTTCAGCTCCCAGGCGTGCTCACCGCGATCTCTCGCTTCCTGCCTTTTCCCTTCTGCCAGCTCCCATGCGGCAACCCTGGTCAGAACCTCAGACTGGACTGCTTTACTTGTGTCAGCCTTAAAGGCCTCGGCGAAATACCCCACAGCCTTATCACTATTTTTTCGGGCAATGTTCAGTTCAGCCAGCCTTACTGCATTTTCAGGAGAGCGGTTGTTGGCATACAGCCTGACAGCTATTCTGTAATAAAAATCCGAACGGGTGCAATCTTTCTCCGTGAGCAGGTTGAAGACCTTGTTAATCAGTACAGTATCATGGAAATTCTGATCGACTTTAAGCGAGTAAATTGCTTCGATGCTGCTGCAGGTCATTGCTCCGCTTGACATGAAAATTGAATATATATCACCTGCAGCTTCTGTAAAACCTGAATCACCAGGATGAATTTCAAGTTGCTTTTCAACTGTTCCGGCAGCTTTTAAATAAGCAGCTAAAACCTCCGTGGTATCAATCAGGCTCAGCGAATATGTTCTGGCGGCAGCAGCCATCAGGAGAACAGAATAGTTTTCGTCCATATAATCAGGATAGCTGTCAGCCACTACCTTAACCAGGTTGTAGCAATATTCCGTGTATACCGTATCGGTTGCGCCCAGCTCATAAAGGACAGCAGATTTGCGAAGATCATGCGACGGTTTATTATTGAAATACAATGTGCGCTGCGACAGGATCATAAGCACAGAATCAATATATGCCTTTTCTCCTGTGGACTGGTAGAGCTCTGCATAAGCCGATTCGGCATTTATATAAAGTTCCTCTGATGAATCAGGGTATTCCGCAAGTACCTGTCGCCAGTCGTTCAGAGCGGGAGTACCCGGTTCAGGAACTTCCTGGGCTGAGAGGCTGAGGGTCCAGGTTGCCAGGAAAATTGCAGTAATAATTCCGGATTCTATTTTTTTCATTCTTTAGTCATTGGCATAGTGGTCTTCAGTCTCCCTGGGGGCTTTCCTTCCAAAGTCCTTTTTTATGCTTCCGCGCCTTGGCGGCAAGGTCGACGAAGATGTCGGCATATTTTACATTGGGCGGGGTTGTCATGACAGTGGCGTAGCCATTCTTCACCAGGTCTGCATTGACAAAGGTGCCATCCTCAAGATATACATAAGCCAGCGTACGGCCGTACTGGTCGAACCGGCCGGCATCGTATTCAAGTCTTACCTTTTTGCCTCCGATAAGCTGGTTCATGTAATCAGACAACTCAGTGCCAAAATAGCCTTTCAGCTTCTTCCCGTTGTTCCGCGGTTCGGGTGCATCAACGCCGATAAGCCTGATCTTCAGTCCTTTCTCACTGCCGTCGTCAATCCAGAAGGTATCGCCGTCGACAACGCGGGTCACCTTGTAATATGCATGTGAATCTGCACCGTCACCCGCTGATTGGGCATGGAGCATGTTGACGAACGAAGTGAGGAGCCGTAGCGAAGCGGAGCCCGGCGAAGCCAAATCCCGCGAAGCAGGAGAGCATGGGGCAAGTAGAAGCAAGGCAGTGAGAAGAATATATCTGGAACAGAACATTTCGGCCTTTAAAGATTAACGTGGAAAGGTCGGGAAAATTTTGCACAAGTCTCCTGCAGTATTACTTCGGGAATGGGTAATAATTTTGTAATAAAAGGAAATAATCATCAGATATTTCCTTATGAGAAGGAAAGAATTAGTAAAAGAAATCATCATCAGTAGCAGAGAGCCCATGGAGCGTGAAATGTCAGGCCGGGCATATTTTAGAGGCATACGGCGTGGAGGCAGGCCTGCGAAGTGGGAAAGCAAGAGGTGCTTGAATATCGAACAAGGATCAACGATTTTTGATTTAAGGATGTTTTGATTGCAGCATTGCAGGACCCTCAGACTTTTGGACCCTCAGACATTAGACCTTAAGCGGTCAATTCATGGCTTCCGCAGCCTTCAGTACGTCGTTCCAGACGCGCAGGAAGTTTTCAGAGAGTACCTTTTTTATCTCTTCTTCAGTATAACCACGTTTAAGCAACTCAAAAACAATTACCGGGTATCCTGACACATCAGTCAGATCCGCCGGCTTGGAGGGCCCTATACCGTCAAAATCAGAACCAAGCCCGACATGATCTATACCTGCAATCTTCATTATGTGTTCAATATGGTCGACAAGCTGTTTTGAATCCGATAACATCCTGTGTGTTTTCATAAATTCCTGTATTAATTCACTTCCCTCATTTGAGTCATAACTCAGGCCCTTTCGGGCTAATGTGTCAAGGATATCATTTGTATTCTTCAGGCATACGGAATCGATAAACATTGCAGCAAAATTCACCATTATGACACCATTTTTCGCGGCTATAGCTTTAATTAAAGTATCCGGCAGATTTCTCTCCAGGCCAGGTGTAAAATATCTGCACGACGAATGAGTGGCTGCGATCGGGGCTTTTGAATATCGCAGAGTTTGGTATACGGTACTATCGGTAGAATGGGATATGTCTATCATGAGACCCAGGCGGTTCATTTCCTTTATGACCTCCGCTCCGAAAGGGCTCAGTCCGTTCCATTTCCTTTCCTCATCAAAATTTGAATCGCTGATCTGATTTGTCCTGTCATGGCATAGGGTAATATAGACGATCCCCTGATCCTTCAGGTATTTCAGATATCCCAGGTCATCTCCGATCGGTGAACCGTTTTCCAGGCAGACCGGAAGTGACAGGAGGTTGTTTTCAAAATTCTTAATTACATCAGCAGGGACACGTGCGGGTGCAAATTTATCCGGATATTTTTTGAAATAAAAATTCGCCAGGTTAAGTACTGAGTCGACCATTTTTCGGCCCTTAGTCATGTCGTCTGCCGAATTGATATATGCAACCGTGAATGCGGCATTCAATCCTCCCTTCCGTGCCCTGACAAGATCGAAATCGCCCATCACGGTTTGTTCTGAAATATCTTCAGGATTCTCCATAAGCCGATATGGCCAGTCGATATGCGAATCCAGGATAACATTATTCTGGCATATCTTCAGAGCTGTCTCCCGGAGTGCCTTATCGGATCGTTCCGACTGTTTGTTTTTACAGGAGGGGAGCAGTATGATGAGCGGAATTGAAACAAACCAGATAAACGGGATTAATCTGTATTTCACCTTCTTCATATACTCTGAATAACCTTTCAGTCCGTTTATTAATACTTTTTCTTCGTTCATTATCCTGATTACTAAAAGTATGGGGATAAACAATGCTGTAATAAAAGCATACCATGATCCCAGTAGCAGAGGCGCAGACAAATAGAGTATCGATGCGCCCAGATACATAGGGTGCCTTACCAGTGAATACAGCCCGGTATCAATAAGTTTTTGCCCTTCCTGGATCTCGATCACTCTTGATGCATAGGAATTCTGTCTCATTACAGCAAAGAATATCACGTATCCTGCCATCATTATGACGGTTGAGATAATGACGACCGGAACAGGAACCACTGACCAGTGAAATCTGTAATCGAGGCCAGGAGTAATAAAAGTGATGAGAAAGACAATAATTGAAAGGATCACATATGCTTTCTGAGGTTTCTCCTTTTCCTTTGTCCTCAGTCTTTTGGCTAGCAGTTCAGGATCTTTTACCAGAAGCCAGGTCAGGACGATAAACATCGCAGTAAATAACAAGCCAATAAATAACCAGCCATTCCAGAATTTAATTGAGCCGGCAGGTAGGAAGATCACCAGCACCACGAAGAGAAGTGAGAAAAGATACATCGCCAATGCCCTGATAATTAACAATTTTGGTTTTTCTGCCATTTTGAATTTTGGAGTTTAGTCTGTCCGAAACAAGTCAATGATTAGTTCATTAAAATTACGACAGGAAAAGGGGAAAGTCAAATTTATCTGAAGTGCAAGAGTTTTGCCAGTGATTTGGCGGATGGTGGAGAGGCAGCCCCGCAAAGCGGGAGGGATTGGGACATGGAGTGACGAGAAAGGGGCGAGGCCGGTAAGTGAGGCATGAAATTTCCATGTTAGAGGTGCGAAGGCTTATCAAGTCGGGTGTATTGTTGTGGTTACGATACTGCCTGACTGCCGTAACAGGACGGATAAACACTTAAATGAAAGCCATGATCATAAATAAACTTGTCGGAGCGCTTGTACTGCTTGGCGTTTGTGATTTCATTTCCGCTCAGAAGGTATTCAGCGTCGAGTATCCAAACCAGGCTGATGTAAAGGTATTTGTCGTTAAGTATGAAAACCAGTGCGACCTGAAGGTGTACAAGGTCAAATATGAAAACCAGGCCGGGAGAACGACGGCAAGTGGTTCTTCACCGAATATGAGAACCAGGCTAAAAAGAAAATCTACTTCGTCGAGTATGAGAACCAGGCTGACCTGAAAATCTATTTCGTTGAGTATGAATCACAGGCGGGCTGGAGAAGTAAAAAGAAAATGCACCTCATGTTCTGATGCAGGGTGAGAAGCTAGGCTGCAAGACCTGATAGCATCTGATCCTCAGACCTCAGACCTTCATGACTTAGACACGCTGTCCACTGAAATTCCGGCAGTTTTGCTGCTTTATTTCGAATTCGGGAATTATCGGAAGTTGTCGGTATCGTTGGGTCAGGAGTAGTAGGTACGGTACTATGAAACAGTAGTCGGATAGAAATCAGTAAATCATCCAGTGTCTCCGTAAAAGCCTGGGAAAACATACACCCGTTGGCATCACTGAATTTCAGCTTGATTTACAGATATAACTTCAGCGAGAGCTTTCTGCTGCATGGATCAGTACAATACAAACAGCACCTGGTGCCTATGGGGTATAACTCCATGAAATTAAATCGGTTAAATTTCCAATTAGGAATTATATATCATTTTGGACGTTAGGTTTTATGCCTGAAACTCCTGAACAGCAAGGAGTGGGGGTGGTAATCATTTAAACACTCTTGTCCCGAAAAGATACCTTTCATTCCACCAGGGATCATCCAGGGAGGTGATTGTCACACCTTCGCTTGAGGAAGTGTGTATAAACTTGTTATCTCCCAGGAAAATGCCAGAATGGGTGATGAAATTATTTGTTCTGTACGATCTGATAAAAAAGACAAGGTCACCTTTTCTGAGATCTTCCTTTTTTGATATGACTGTTCCGTATCTGGCCTGCTCTTCCGAGCTATGGGGCAGCTGAATGCCATGACCGGCAAAAACCGTTACCAGCAGCCCGGAACAATCCATGCATTTCATTGTTGTACCGCCCATGCAATGCGGAACACCAATATATTGCCGGGCTGTGTTAATGATTTCATCAGGAGTGGCATCGTGAGTATCTATTGCTTTTTCAATGCCTGCACTTATAAAGTCATCCATTTTTTGCTTTTCAGCCGGGGTACTTACGTTACTGAGCGATGTTTCGGGATATGCTTTTTTGGCACAGCCGGTAATAAAGGGCTGACAAGCAATAATTAACAGGATAAGTAATTCTCTTTTGCCTATGGAAGATATTTTATTCATCCGGGGTTCTGCAGTTGTAAGTGTAGGGGTTGGTATACCGGCCATCTGTTTTAACGGGCAGGGGTGAGGAAAAGTATCTGAAAAGAAATCCCGCAGACCGGTGATCTGCGGGATTTGTTATCTGTCGTCTGACTATTGTCAGCGATCGGGGCGGTTGGTTCTGGATGCTGAGTCGTTGTTGCCTGAGTTTCTTCTGGCTTCGGCGGCTTTGCCTTCAGCCTCTCTGTTCTCAGCTGACTTTCTTTCAGTTTCCCTTGCCTCTGCGGCTCTTGCTTCAGCTGCTCTGCTCTGAGCTTCCCTTGCCTCTGCGGCTCTTGCTTCAGCTGCCCTGCCCTGAGCTTCCCTTGCCTCTGCAGCCCTTGCTTCAGCGGCTCTGCTCTGGGCTTCCCTTGCCTCTGCGGCCCTTGCTTCAGAAGCTCTGCTCTGAGCTTCCCTTGCCTCTGCGGCTCTTGCTTCAGCTGCCCTGCCCTGGGCTTCCCTTGCCTCTGCGGCTCTTGCTTCAGCTGCCCTGCCCTGGGCTTCCCTTGCCTCTGCCGCCCTTGCCTCAGCTGCCCTGCTCTGGCTTCCCTTGCCTCTGCGCTCTGCTTCAGATGCCCTGTTCTGGGCTTCCCTTGCCTCTGCAGCTCTTGCCTCAGTAGCTCTGTTCGGCCCTCTGAAGACCTTCTTTCAGCTTCCCTGGCTTCGGTTTTCCAGCTCTGCTTCCGGCCCTCCGTCTTCAGCATCTTTTGCTTCAGAAGCTCTTTCTTCAGCAGCTCCCGTATCAGCAGTTCTGATCTCTGCATCTCTTCTTTCGGTATCCCTGATCTCAGATGCGCTTCTTTCAACATCCCTGCTCTCAGCAGCACTTTTCTCTGTTGTCCTGCGTTCACCCCTGGTATTATCTGCGGAAGCAGCCTGAGTGGTCTCACTTCTTACTGTTGTTACTGCGTCAGCCCTGCGCCTTTCGCTATTCCTGGCTTCATGAGTGGTGGTGTAAAGAGCTGTTCCTTCTCTCCTCAGTTCGGGGCGCGAGTAGGTCTCTTTATAGTTGCTCTCAGCGATCCGGCGGTGAACCTGATCCGACTGCTGGCGGATACCATGGTAGTAAAAGTCGTTGTAGCGATCGTACCTGTTATGGTCCCGGTGATGGTAGTAAGTGTCGTAGTGATGGTTCCAGCATGAGTGGTACCCGTAGTAGTAATCCCAGTAGGAAGGTCTCCATGGATCCCAGTAGGCTGGGTAATATCCCCAGTACCATGTCGAGTACCATCCGTGGTAGTGCGGGCGGTAGATATACACTATCACCGGCCATTCGAAGACGTCATAGTAGTAATTGTTGATGATGCTTACATTATCAGCATACATCGGGTCTCCGTAATATCCGTGTCTGAATTTCTTTGAATAAACAGGCTCGATGATATAATTTCTTCCGTAAAGAGCCTCATCACCGATAAGCTGTATTATCACCTTATTCCTGCGCAGCTTCTGCACGGTGAAGACAGCGACGTCCTGGTACTCTTTGCGGCCGAGCACGGCGCGTAAAACTATCGTATGGACTTTCCTGTCGATGTAATCAGAGACGGTTATGTAGTCAACAAAATTATCACGGTTGAGGTCGAGGTTGTTGATCCTTGACTTCGGATCGTTGAGACTTCTTTCAAAGCCTTCGAGTGTTTTTGAGTTACGGAACAGGTCCATGACTGCGTAGAGGTTAAGGTTGTCACCCGGGAGACCCAGGTATTCCTCGCGATAGTCCTGTGCCCTGACTGTCGTCGCTGAAGCTACCAGGAGTGCGAGGATCGATGTGATAATTAAGTTTTTCATCTCTTTAAGTATTATGAAGAATTGCTCTTCACCGGTATCAATGCAAAGGGTATGCCAAAACCATCTCAAAGCCTCATAAAATGGGGCTGAGCTGATGTTTGTTGTAAGATGTATGATATGTTACTTAAGTGCAGGAAATAAAGTAAATCCCGCGAGACCGAATGAACTGCCTGGCTAGCTTACACTGTGACTATGATCTTACCCCGCAGCTTCCCATTTTCCGCTAGGTCAAAAGCATCAGCGGCCTTTTCAAGAGGAAATACGTTCTCTAAAAGAGGTTTGAGTTTTCCTTCGGCGAAGAGGCTCTCAATTTCCGTCCAGTCTTCGGGATGCCTCCTCATATTTGCTGATTTCAGTTTTTTGCCGAAGAACAGGCGGATAAGTATCATTGATAAATAGGGCGGAGGTATGAATAAAGTTGAGGTATAGGTCCCCTTACGTTTCAGGAGATGGCAGACGTGCCTGAGCTCCATTTTTCCGTATGCATCCACGACAGCATCAAACTTTTTGTCAGTGGCGGCCAGCTCCTCCGGGCTGTAGCCCATGACTTCATCAGCTCCAAGCTTCATGGCAAGCTCCCTGTTTCCCGTGCTGCATGTTGCAGTGACAAGAGCACCCCTGGCTCTGGCTATCTGAACGGCAAAATGGCCCACCCCGCCTGTGCCTCCGTTGATAAGCACGCGTGAACCTGCTTTGACGCCGCACTTCCTCAGTCCGTTAAGAGCTGTGAGAGCTGCTATGGGAAGCGCAGCCGCCTCGCTGAATGACATCCCTTCAGGGATCACTCTCACATTTTTCTGATCCACTGCCCGCAGCTGGGCCATGGCACCGTGTCTGTCAAAGATCACTGACCTGGATCCGTAGACCCTGTCTCCCGTTTTGAAATCATTCACTCCCTTACCGGCTTCGCGGACGATACCGGCAAAGTCGGCACCGTAGATACGCGGGAACTTTGACCCCGAAATAAACTTCACATCGCCGTTCCTGATTTTCCAGTCGACTGGATTTATTGAAGCTGCTTTTACCTCGACAAGAAGCTGGTTAATGCCAGGAAGGGGATCAGGCAGATCGCCGTATGCTGATACCTCAGATCCTCCGTATGCGGTTGAATAATGTGCTTTCATGACAGTTCATTTGTGCCCTGGATACAAAGGGCAATTAATATAAATCAATTCAGACAGCCACCCCTTCAGGCAACGGCTGACAATGCCTTAAGATTTTCAGACTTCTATTTCTTATAGTTGACGATCTCTTCCTGCGGTTTCCTGGTGGAGGCGCCGGAGATGGCGTCAACACTCTTTTCAATATTGCCTACACGCAGGATGATTATGACCTTATAGCCGGCCGGGACCTGCAGAGCCTCACGCTTTTCGTTGGCAGCGGCTGTAGGTCCTCCGTAGATCCTGGCACCCAGACCCAGTGAGGTGGCTGCTATGAACATATTCTGTGTGGCCAGTCCGCAGTCGAAATCAGGCGTGCCGCGCTCCTGGGTTTCAGGTCCTGATACAAGGATCAGAACATTACCGGCAACGACATTGCCGATGATATCCTTCATTGAGGGCTCATCACGCACGACGGTGAACCTCCATGGCTGCAGGTTCCTTCCGCTGGGCGCCTTGATCCCGCATTTAAGTATCAGATCAAGCTGCTGATCGGTCACCGGCTCCGCGGTGAAGTTCCTTGGAGAATAAGCCGAGAGCAGCAGATCGGTAACGGCGTTTCCGGCCGACTGACCTCTGCGTCAGCTGAACGGTGAAGAGGACCAACACAATAAGCAGGAGGGAGGATTTAGTTTTCATATCCGTGGTTTTACTGATTACGATTTTAAAGGCAATCAAGTTAGGGAAAAAAACCGAAAATCCGCACCGTAAAAGACTTTTGACTTTCAGCCTTTCGATAAAATAATTTTAAGACCTCTATGGATTATATCGACTTTTCCGATTTTCGACTTTAAGTCCCCGGACATGCAATTTCTCGCAAAAAAAGTAAAAATGCAAAAATATCGCTTGCGATATAAATAATTATATTATATTTGAATCGTTAAAGATTAAATCGCAAACGATAAAATAATAAATAAATAATATGAAAACATCATTCTACGATTTTAAAGCAAAATCCCTGGGAGGAAAAGAGATCAGCATGGAAGAATATAAGGGCAAAGACAGTACTGGTGGTCAATACAGCAAGCAAATGCGGATTGACCCCGCAGTTTGAGGGGCTTGAAGAACTGTACAGGAAATACAGCGATAAAGGGCTGGTAATCCTTGGTTTTCCGTGCAACCAGTTTGCAAACCAGGAACCGGGCGATGAAAAATCGATCGCGGAAGGATGCCTCCTGAACTATGGCGTGACCTTCCAGATGTTCTCAAAGATCGATGTCAACGGTCCTGACGCCCACCCTCTGTTACAAATACCTTAAAAGTGCATTGCCGGGCTTCCTCAGCAACAGGATCAAGTGGAATTTCACCAAGTTCCTCATCGATGGCGAAGGGAAACCGGTGAAACGTTTTTCGCCGGCAACCGAACCGGCCAAAATAGATACCTATCTGCAGAACATAATGTTCAACTAAACCGCGGATCATGATCAGGGAACAATTAAAACTTGAAAACCAGCTATGCTTCCCGGTATATGCGGCTTCAAGGCTCATAACCAGGATCTATCAGCCTTACCTCGATGAGATAGGGATCACATACCCGCAGTACCTGGTGCTGCTTGTATTATGGGAAAGGGATGAGGTTACTGTAAATGAAATATCCCGGAAGCTTTTCCTCAATACCAACACCACAACGCCTCTTGCTTAAGCGGCTGGAGGCACAGGGCCTGATAACCAGGCGGCGATCGGGTGAGGACGAGAGAAAAGTGATCATTGCCCTTACCGCAAAAGGGAAGAAACTGCAGTCGAGGGCGGCCGGTATACCCGGGAAACTGAGTGAGGGTCTCGCTGCAGGATCAATGGATGTCAATGAACTGACTGACCTGAAAGGCAAACTCTATAAGATCATTGACTTTCTGACAGACAGAACCGGCTGATTACCATCATCTTCCAAACTCATCAACCTATCAACTTTCTCAACCTATCAACCCCTCAACCCCATCAACCCTGTCAACCCGCCGGAATCACTTCGAGTACTGATCAATCACTGCGGAAATGTTCCTCCGGCAGACCTCGCAGAAGACCTGGTGACGGGTGTACATGATGCAGTCGAGCTGTGAGCGGTACATGCCCTTCTGACAGTAGTTGGCCCCTTCAAAGGCGCCGACGGCACCCTTGTACTGTTCAGTGGCGAAGAACGCATCCTCTGCCTTCTCCTGGCGCATGAACAGATCCTCCATCACAGTCTCCGGAAGAAGGTTCTTCCTGATACTGTCACGCTCTTCCTGGATCTTGTATCCGTATGCGTCAAACTCCTCCTTGTTCCACGGAGTTGGGATGGGCGTTCCCGCTGCAACCAGATCCTTCCATTTCAGGTTGTCCTTATCGAGCAGGGCCGTGACATTGGTCTCCCAGGGTTCAACAGTGATCGGGGGCATCTCATATGATACCGATGAAGTATAGTATTCATCTGCCAGGCCGGCCATGTGATGGCCCATCTCGTGGATCATGATGTAGTCAGAGTACTTGTTGTCGGCAGCGACGGTGGTGTAAAGATTGTAGATCCCACCTCCGCCGTAGGTTCTTTCATTCAGGAGGATGACCATGAATTCGTAGGGCACGGCCGAGGCGACATCCCTTACGGTTTTATTATCGTATGTCAGGGCGTAGCGCTCCGAATCGAAGGCGCTGTAGCTGACTGACAACGGGGTGTGTCTGAAAACGCCGTGATGGGGCTTGTTCACACCCGATTGCTCAGCCGGAGTCTCCACAGACCTGATGTTGATATCGTTGCTCCGGCTTTTAAACGGTTCAGCGCCAAGCAAGACACCTGACAAACGTCTGGCATCGCTGCGGAACTTCTCCATCTCACCTGATGAGTAACCGTCGCCGAGGATGACAATATCGAGCTTCTCCTGAGCAGGGCCGTTGTCTGCAATAACGTTTACCCTGTATGGATTAATCCTGTCGGCAGGATTGACCTGGCGGTATGAAGGATCGATATCAGTAGTCCATATCGGGCTGAATTTATTCTCCGCATTGCGTTTTTTCACTATCACTGTGACAGGCTTTCCGGGCCACGGAAAACGGAGTGATTCATGAAATGTTCCCCATCCGGCTTCCGCTTCGGGGGTGGTCTGCCATTCGCCGAAAATGTTTGCAAAACCGCGGGAATACAGCAACACTTTGGTGTCCCTGTCAATCACCTCGAAGAAGTACGGGCCCAGTTCCGTCTTATCTATCAGGATTTTCCTGCTGCCGCCCCACGGGCCGTCGGAAAGCACCTTGTCGACGGCAAACATCTCTTCCCTGGCGTTGCCCGTGTGGAAGAAATCCAGGCGCATTGTTTTATCCAGGAAGTATTTGTCGAATGGCACATCGCCGTTGTTCACCGCAACTATTTCTGCGGCTGCGGCCGTATCTGGGGAGGGCTGGATATTTTCAACCTTATTTTTGTTTGGCTGGCACGAAAACAGAAGTACCGCAACAAGTACAACAGGAGTGATTGATTTCATCTCTATGCGATTTTAGGAATTATCGCACAAAGGTATTACAAAACCTGTTACAGGCATCAGGCAACAGGGGAATCAGGAAGAGCAACAACGGTGATTGCTAATCGAGGGCACCGGCAACGACGTCGGTGGTAAAATTCAGGTGAACAGTAAAAGTCATTGCTCCGCTGGCATTTCCGGTAGCTGTAACTGTGATCTCCTGGTCTGCTAAAAGATCTGCTTCAGCCTGGCTGTACACAGATGCATTCACCGCCGGGGTAAAGGAATTGCTGGCAGAAGTAATATTTGTTTGCGTCCCTAATTCACCACTTCCGGTAACAGACACTGTAACGGAGTTAATAGTCTGACCGGCACTTAATCCGTTAACAGTTATCACAACTGATTTCAGGTCTATCTCCCTGATCTTATCGAGATAATCCTCAATATCAGGATTATCTGCAAGCGAAAGTGTTGCAGTTCCTGAGAAATTTACTGCATTTACATCCGCGATAAGATCAGCCGATTTTCCGGTGACCACAATTACAGGGATATCTGCCGTTAAGTTTGTTGAGATAGTTATTTCTGCGGCATCCTTAAACAGATCGCACCCTGTAAGCAGCAAGACTGCTGCAAGGAACAATGTCACTTTAGTTTTCATAGGGATTAGATTTTAGTTGTTCATAATGAAAAACAAATATTTTCGTACTTTGTTTATAAATCAGCGACTTAATAACAAATTTACGAAATAATCTGAGATATTGCGCAAATAATAATTAAGGCAATAGGCAATAGGCAACAGGCAATAGTTCAGGCCTTTCCTGCGCCTGAAGCCGCCCTTGTGAGATCTGTCCGAGGATGGGTGGCGGGAGGGAGTCTTGTCATGTACTTCGGCAATGAATGCCGGCAGCGGCGCCTTAAAAACCTCGTAACCGATCAGTTTTTCTATCCGCTGCATTTTCTGTATATCCATCCTGTTGACAAGCGTTATTGCCACACCGGTGGCTTCGGCACGTGCCGTACGGCCAATGCGGTGCACATAATCCTCCGCATCTGACGGGGTATCAAAATTGATTACCAGGTTGATATCCTTGATATCGATCCCACGGCTCAGGACGTCGGTAGCCACCAGCACCCGGGTCTTGCGCGACCGGAACCTCTGCAGCGTATTCTCCCTCTCTTTCTGCTCGAGATCAGAGGAGATGCCTTCGACATTATAATTCTTCGACCGCAGTCCGCGTACAATCTCACTCACCTTCTTCTTGGTGGAGCTGAATATCAGGATGCTGTTATAATCAGGGTTGTCGGCGAGGAGGCTGTTTATCAGCGGTATTTTCTGGCTGTCGCCGCACATGTATACAGCCTGTATGACGCCCTCGACGGGTTTTGACATCTCAAGGGCTATCTCCACCGGACTGTTCATTATGTGCTTCGACAGCATCCGTATGTCAGGCGGCATGGTGGCACTGAACATCAGTGTCTGGCGCTTTTTTGGCACGTAGGAAATGATGTGTACAATATCGTCGTAAAATCCGATATCAAGCATCCGGTCGGCCTCGTCAAGGACCAGAACCTCAATCTTGTCGAATTTCACATATCCCAGGTTAAGATGGGAGATGAGCCTGCCCGGGGTGGCAACGATGATATCGGCTCCTTTCGAAAGGGCTTCCCGCTCCTGGTCCCAGCTCTTGCCGTCGCCGCCGCCGTAGACAGCCAGCGAGGTGATGTTCAGCGTGTAAGCCAGTCCCTGTATCTGCTGGTCGATCTGTATGGCCAGCTCGCGCGTGGGAACAAGTACCAGCGTATGTGTGTGGCTTGGGCGGTAATCAATTATACTGTTCATAATGGGCAGCAGGTAGGCTGCCGTCTTGCCTGTGCCTGTCTGCGCGCAGCCGATGAGATCGTGGCCCTCAAGGATCACCGGTATGGCTTTTTCCTGAATAGGGGTTGTCTCACGGAAACCCATATAATTGATTGATTCCAGCAGCTCCGGATCCAGATCCAAATCGTCAAATATCATTTATGCCCAATAAGTTTTAGAAGTCAATAAGAAACCGCAAAAGTAATACAAATTAGGCAATAGGCAGTAGGCAATAAGCAATAGCGGCCGTAACCGATAACCGATAACGGACAACCATCTCAGACCAAATCAAAGCACCCCCATCTCTTTAAGGAGGAAACCGGCGTTACCGAATTTTTCAGTTACGAATAATACGTACCTGAAATCGACCGCTATGCACCTCTGCATGGCATAGTCATACTGCCAGTTGCTTGTCATGGCTTCCCAGTTGCCGTCGAAGGCAATGCCTATGATCTCACCCTTTGAATTCATCACAGGACTGCCGCTATTGCCTCCGGTGATATCACACTGGTTCAGGAAAGCAACAGGCACATCTGTCAGCTCGGGATCAGACCACCGGCCATAATCTTTCACCTCCTCGAGCTTCACCAGGCCTGCCGGAGCATCAAAGGGCTCCACACCGGTGTTCTTGTTGACCACACCCTTCAGCGAAGTGAACGGCTCGTACCAGACAGCATCAGCAGGCTTGTAACCCTTTATTGGTCCCCATGTAAACCTGATGGTGCCGCTGGCATCCGGGTAGAGTGCTGATCCCTTCCATTCGTACAGGGCTTCTATATACTCTTTTCTTAATGCAGTGACATTGGCGCCAAAGACCCGGGAGACCTTAGCAGACTCCTCTGAAGCATCATAAATTCCGGCTGCGATACCTATAAAAGGATCTTCAAGTTTGACAAGCTCGGATGATGGCTTTCCAATAAGGCTCTTTGCAAACTCAATATCTTTCAGCTTTGAAGTGCTGTAAGCCTTTTCAACCCATTGTTCAGGGGTCGTCCCTGAACCGGTAAAAATGTACTCCAGCCCGGCTATGCGCTGGCCTGCCGGAAGCGCTTCTGCCATCTTCAGGACTCTCAGCAGCATTGCCTTGTCAACAGGCTCAAAGTAGTCGTTATATGTATAAGTCAACCCCTCGGCAAATTCATTAAGAGCCTCCTGCGTCAGTCCGGGCTGTCTATCTTCCTCAGGCTTCTCAAGTTCCACGGCAAGGCCATAAACCTGCGCCGCCACACCAGAAAGGGTACCGGAAAGACCCTGCAGAATACCAATGACATTATCCCTGTCTTTTGTCTTTTCGAGGATGTCATACTGTGCTTTTTCCTTTGCAAGGATATCAGCATATTTTGCTTTTCTCTCAGGAGTACTGTTTGCCCAGGTCAGGAACTCTTTTTCAAAGTCGAGCTTTTTCTGCAGGAAACCGGTTTTTGTCATGCCTTCGATGTTACCCTGGTAGTTCTTCATTGCATTTGCAAGTCCCTTCTCAAGACTTGCGACCTTAAGCTTGCCGGCAGGATCATCTTTGGTGAGCCCTTCGCAGAGATCAATTATCTCTTTGAAATTGCTGACAGAGGAAGGATAATTCTTTTGCAGGTTCCATGCGACAGAGTTAGATGAACGGTATCGTGTAGTCTGACCCGGATAGCCAATAATAAAATTGAAGTCTCCCTCGTCAAGGTCTCCCTTTGAGACCTTAAGCCACACCTCCGGTTTGTAAGGAACATTCCCGGCGCTGTATTCCGTGCCTTCGCCTGTAGGACTGACATACACTCTCATGAATGAGAAGTCGCCGGTATGCCTGGGCCACATCCAGTTATCGGTCTCGCCCCCATAGTTTCCAATGGATAAGGGGGGAGCATAAACAATACGTATGTCTTTGAAAACCTTATAGGTATGCATTATATATTGCCTGCCTTCAAAAAGTGAGACAACGTCAGCCTCGTGATCGCTTTCCTTTTCTTTCACTGCTTCAGTCATGGCAGCTATCTTCTCATTTATCTTTTTGTCTTTTTCGACAGGATCAGTGATGTCTTTTGCTGCCGCGAGGACCTCGTCGGTCACATCTTTCATTTTAATCATGATTAAGGCCTGGTAGCCCGGAGCGCTTATCTCATCAGAGCGTTCCTTAGCCAGAAAGCCATTGGTAAGGTAATCGCTGCTGACGCTGGATGCCCGCTGAAGTGCGGTATATGCCACATGGTGGTTGGTGACAACAAGTCCTTCAGATGACACGAATGAAGCAGAGCCTCCTCCGAGCTGGAGAATGGCATTGGCAAGGCAGGGCTTGTCAGGACTGTAGATTTTTTCCACAGGGATCTGCAATCCTTTCTTAGCAAGATCAAGCTGCCCCAGCTGAGACAGCAGCCACATTCCCTCCTGAGCAACAGCTGAGAGTGCGGTAAGAGTGCAAAAAACAGAAATGATGAAAAGCTTTTTCATGGCATTAGGATTTAATTGTAAAGACTACAATTTAGGCATTATGATGCACAGAACAATGATTTTGTTCAGGCAATAGGATATAGGCAATAGGCAATAGGGGTCGATAACAGTCAACAGATAACCGATAACCGACAACAGATAACCGTCCAAGGACCCCGGACCAATCAGAGGCCAGCCCTGATGAGCTTCAGATCAGTCTCCAGTCCGTCAAGATGGATGAGAGACCAAACTTGGGGAGTAATTACAAACTTTTCCTTGGTCCATCCGAGGGGATCATCAGTTGCTTCTCTGAAGTCAAAGATGCCAGGGACAACTTCTGCCAGCCTGGTATTCTCATCACTTTTTCCAAGTTGATTAATAAGATCGGCCAGTGAAGACTGCAGCCTGTAATCCATTGTCGGATGCTTTCCTTCGATGATCAGTGCCCGGGAAGAGATATCGTGTGCTTGCGGGATCCGCAAGGTCCACGGGTCATTATTCCATTGTTCCTCTGACGTCCTGTCGGCAGCGAAGATCCTCGACTGATAATCATCAACAATCTTCAGAACCTCATCAATTTTCAGGGCCACAGGTGTATGAGCGGCAGAAGAGGGGAGCTCATCCAGCACTGCTTCCAGCCTGTTATAGTTGCGCGACAGTCCCATGCTGTCGTCTATCTTTTCCTTCGAGACATTCAACGCCAGCAGCGCAGAGAAGACCGAGATACCGGCCAGCAGGAACAGGACATAAACCGTATTATAAATACTGAAGCTTTTGTCCTTCGATGTAACGGATAGGAAAACCGGAAGGAAAACAATATACGGGAATGGCAGGGCTATCATCAGGGCTTTTGCTGCTCCCGGCCAGTGCATTATCTTGAAAAGCATTCCGCCGAACACCACGAAGCAAGTCAGCCAGGTCACTATGTAGAGTGCGCGATTCTTCCTGTTGCCTTCAGCAGTGTAATGGTTTCTGAGGGCAAGTGGAAGAAAAACAAAGACAAGCATAACTATTCCGATAATTAACAGCTGACCTCCGCCCGGCCAGTGATTTATCTTGAGAAGTGCACCAAGAATAATTATCGATGTCGTTATCAGACCTAATATATATATCTTCTGTTTCATGATCTTCTGTATTATTGACTGTTATTGTTTTGCAGCAACTGAAAGAGCATAAGACTCTGCTGTAAGGATACCGTTTTTCATAAGCTCCAGCATATGAAGTCCGGTCATCAGGGATACCCTGTCAGTTTCAGGATTGAAATCCGACAGGTAGGCAGAAGGATCAAGGAGCTTTGCATACTTGCCAAAATCGCTTCCGGGGGTCAATCCTGATAAGTAATCAGAGTAGTCTTTCAGGACTGTGTTCAGTTCCGTGCGGGAACCGGATCCGTCGCGGAATAATTCCCTGAAAGGTACGTTGCTAAACGGATTGCTCAGGAGACTAAACTGAATCTCTGGTCCTCTTTCAGTCTCCTTGATCTGGTAGGTCAGAGTGGCCGGTACACCGGGTTTTCCTTCAGCCATGGAAATCATCTTTGCCTCCGTGTCATTTATGAACTTCAAAAGATCATTCGTTTTGTCATTGATCTCAGCCAGTACAGGATATGCAACCGAATCTTTACAATTAGTGATAAGCGACTTATTTTGGGTGAATTTATATTCAAACAATGCCTGTTGTTCCTTCTGATGGCTGTAGTAGCCTGTATCGTAGTTTCTCTGAAGGCTGAGGTTTAGAAGTACACCGGGGAGCACAAGAGCCATCGAGCCGGCAACCATCACGATGAATTTTGCACTGACATTTTTGTCATTCTTCCAGGTTATCCAGGTGTACCAGGGAAAGACCACCAGGAAGATAATTATCAATCCGCATATCATGAGCAGTGTTGCCCCGGGCCAGTGCTGTATTTTGCAAAGGAGCGCCAGCGTATAAAAGATCAGTCCTGCCGCACCCAGGATATATACTATTTTTTTGGGACTGTTTTCCTGGTCCTTTAGCTTGCTAACAAGCAATGCCGGGATAAAGGCAAAGATCCCGGAGAGTGATGCAACCATCAGGATCAGGGCTGCCAGTGGCCAGTGCTGAACTTTGGACGCCACTCCGATAATGAACAGCATTGCTGTGATGAAAGCCGAGATATAAAGGAAGAGTCTCTTACTGCTGTGGGTCTCTTTCCAGAGAACGGTCAGCGCCGAAGGCATGAAAACAAAAGCGAGGGTAAAGGCGCCGAGTGTCAGCAGGATACCTGCTCCCGGCCAGTGCATTACTTTAAATAATGCAGCAAAGCCAAGCATGACAGTGCCTGCTATGGCTGAGATTTTCATTGTGCTTTTCATTTGTCTGTATTTTGTGTCAACTGCAAAAAGTGTTTCTTCCTGTATCTCCTTCAGCCTCCTGTGGCCAATTTTTTCTTTTACTGCCAGATAGGCATCATGGAAGCTCAGTCCGTTCTTCATCTCATATTCAACATCACAGCATACATGATCTATAAGCTCATCGGCAAGATGCGGGAAGGTGATCTCCTGCTTCCTGATGTCGTTGCTTATCTGATCAATATTCCGTAAACTCAGCTCAGGCATGGCTCAGTCCTGGTTGCGGATTAACGATGTTCTGGAGAGACTCAATGAATATTTTCATCTCCTGGATCTTTTCTGTCACAACCGAGTGACCTTTCTCGGTGAGGCTGTAATAGATGCGTATCCGATTATTGAAGTTCTCTGTTTCGGTAACCAGCACCCCCTCGTTCTCAAGCTTATGCAGCACTGGATATAGGGCGCCATAAGTAAGCCTGATCTTGCCCTCTGTGAGGATTTCAACCTTGCGTGTTATCTCGTAGCCGTACATGCGGCCGTTCTCCTCGAGCAGCTTCAGCACAATTGTCTTCAGTGAGCCTTTTATGAGATCTGTGGGTACCATATTTGTATATTTAAGTAACTTATATATTACAAATATAGTATATTATTAATTACAAATACAAGAAATGGGAGAAAATTCTTTTAATAAAGATTTACAAATTCATTCAGGAGATTGCCGTTTTCAACTTTCAACAGCATATAGTTGGGATCTTCGTCATCATCGCTTATTGCACCGGTAATGACATAATCAGTTATTCCGAATAATTCTTCACTGGGTTCATGGTCGTGACCTGCTATAAGCATGTCCACGTGATATCTGGTAAACAGGTCAATGAGTACAGTCAGTTCCTCAACCAGGGGATTGCTGATCTCGGCATGCCTGACACGAAGGAAATCGTTATGCGTAAAAATGATGCAGCGACGGCAGCCTGACCTCTCGTTCTGCAGGATATCTTCGAGCCATTCAAGCTGCTTGCTGCCTAATGTGCCGCTTCCTGAATCCAGGGCAATATACATGTCAATGGCACCGGGTGTCCTTACAGTGAAAAAATAACTGGAAGGGCCAAATCTCTGATAGAACTCGGCCCATCCTTCATCAGACCAGAGGTCATGATTACCCGGCGTTACAAAGGCCGGCATTACATCATCACCTGGCAGCGATTTGGCAAATGCTTCATAATCATTATTGTCACCGGAGGTCAGGTCGCCGGCAATACAGGCGGCTGATACACCTGTGCGGATCGCGATACTGAATACACTGTCAAGATTATTGGTAGTCCCTGCATGGCTGTCAGCCATAAACAGGATGGAGTAATCATCAGACTGAACAGTGATTTCGCGGGAGGATTTTTCTACTATCAGGTCCCTGGACTGCTCAAACCGCTGATCTGCCGGTTCGGGAAGAGAGAAATCCACAGGCTCGCATGAAGCCATGATTACGAATACTGCTGTTAAAAGCATCCACCTGTTTTTCATCAGAAGTTCCATGATATTCCGGTTTTAATGAGAAATCCAAAATAATTCATTGACATATTAAGAAAGCCGGCAGTCAGGTACCTGGCTTCTGCGAAGAGAGATATCTGCGAGTCCGGTTTGTATAAACCACGCAGGCATAAGGCTGGATTAACACCCTGTTCTATTGTGAAAGAGTCGAAGTTTGTTATTCTTATCCCGGCATTCCACACGTCATCTGTCGGTTTGATGTTATATCCCAATGAATACATCATATTAAAGTTTTCATGAAACTTCACGGCATCCCCTGTTATTCCGTAATCATCAATTGCGCCGGCTTTGAAGGCATAGGTCCTGAAATTCGTTCCGACGGCCATTTCAAAGCGCTTGTGTTTCATTTCAAGTAAAGCGCCCCAGTTGGTTTCACGTAATATCTCGGAGTTGCTTGTCCAGGTGTAGAAACCCTGCAATTGGAACAGACAGCCCCTGAAAGACTGCTCTCTTGATACATTAACATTATATCCTGAAAGAAGGGAATTGCCGCCATTCTTGATGTTGATCTGAAAACCTGTTTCGATCCTGTTCATCCCGAACCTGTAGTTTGCCAGGGCTGCTGATTTGATAAAGAGGCCGTCTGATGCATTGTTTTTACCTGCATCAGCGTAAATTCTTAGTCCTGGCTGTGCCGTCAGGTCAGTGCAGGCGATCAGCAAAAGAATGGTAACGGTAATCCTGAGAAACCTTACTGAACAGATGAAGCGGATGTTTTCAGGTTCGTTGGCGGTTCTATTTTCAGGAGTGTTTTTCATTGTCTGTAATTTTTTTCAGACAATGGAATTCAATATCCAGGCCAATCCTTGTAACAATAAGTAAATCAGATAAATATAAAAAATGACATATTGCTATCGAATTAAATTTGTAGCGTTTCGCTACAATGCATTGACCTGTAACGATACACTTCTTATCTTTACTGATACATAGGTTTTGTCAATCGTGGTTCATTAATTTAATTTTAATGAGATCAGACAGTTCCGGTAAAATTCTTGTCGTTGACGATGACAGGGATGTCTTATTTACAGCCAGGCTTGTAATGAAAAGCCTTTTTGAGAAAGTCGACACGCTGGAACGTCCCGGATTGATACCTGAATTCCTCAAAGCCTGTAAGTACGATGTGGTAATACTTGATATGAACTTTTCAAGAGGTGACACATCCGGGAAGGAAGGCATAGCCTGGCTTGAAAGGATTCTTCACATTGATCCTGAAGCACATGTGCTGGCAACAACTGCATATGGTGAAATCAACCTTGCCGTGCAGGCGATGAAGATGGGAGCATCGGATTTCATTGTTAAACCGTGGGACAAAGAGCATCTCATCTCTTCAGTTCAGAACGTGATCCGCCTTAAAAGCCTGAGGCATGCCGATGGAGTTAAAAGCCCTGACATTGAGGCTGATGCTTCCAGGAAAGGCAAATATCCTGAGATTATCAGCCGGTCTAAAATAATGGCTCAGATCCTTGAGACAATCAGAACTGTTGCACCGACAGATGCCAACGTGCTGATAATGGGAGAGAACGGTACGGGTAAGGAGCTTGCAGCCTTGGCATTGCACAGGGAATCATCAAGAAGCAAAAAAGCGTTCGTGCACGTTGATCTGGGCTCTATTCCCGAGACTCTTTTTGAGGCTGAGCTGTTCGGACATACACGCGGTGCCTTTACTGACGCAAAGGAAGAGAGACCCGGAAGGTTTGAAACAGCATCAGGAGGAACGCTCTTCCTCGATGAGATTGGAAATCTCAGCCTTCCTCTTCAGGCTAAAATCCTTACCGCAGTCCAGAACCGGGAGGTAACCAGAATCGGCAGTAACCACCCTGTCTCCACAGATGTCAGGTTGATATCAGCTACCAACATGCCGCTGTACCAGATGGCTGACGCCTTCGAATTCAGGCAGGATCTGCTGTACCGGATCAACACAGTCGAGATAACACTTCCGCCTTTAAGAGACAGGAGGGAGGATATCAGTCTCCTTGCTGATTATTATCTGAAACATTTTTCAGCGCACTACGGAAAGGAGGGGATAAAAATCATGGAAGGAACGGTAGCGAAGCTGGAAGATTATCACTGGCCGGGTAACATCAGGGAGCTGGCGCATAGTATCGAACGGGCAGTAATCCTGTGCAAAACCGGGATCATCACGCCTGATGACTTCATCTTCAGGGCAAAGGCGCCTGCAGGGGTTGCTATTGAATCTTCATTCCGGCTTGAGGATTATGACAGGAAAGCCGTCTCCGGTGCGTTAACCAGGCATAATGGCAATCTTTCCAAAGCCGCTGAAGAGTTGGGAATTGCAAGAAGCACCCTGTACAGGAAGATTTCACGTTTTGGAGTCTGAAAGTTAATATCAGAAAGTATCAGGCAGGAATTAATTTACTGCCGGGGACCATGGGACTAAAACAAAAAGCAGGTTTTATGAAAAATATCTGGAAATATATATCCAACCTTGGGATAAATGGAAATGAGGACAAGCAGCGTCAGAGAAGCATTGTTCTGACTAATCAGCTCAACTTCGTCATCTTCATTGGGATGGTTTTATTGTTCCTGACAACCTTCATCACCCTTCAGCGGATGCATGAGGATATGTCATACGGCACCTTGCGGATACCTGTACTTATGGTCCTGGGCTTCCTGAACCTGGCAGCTGCCAGGCTTGGCCTTACCTGGCTTAGCAGGCTGTCACTTATTTTTCTTCCTACCGTTGTCTTTCTGCTTGGCCCTACCATGATTGGTTATGTTGAAGAAGAAAGCTATACATATTACCCTTACTTCGTGGTAGCTGCTTCAATAATTCCTCAGCTGCTGCTAAGTCCCCGTAATGAGAAATTCCTCTACTGGTTTTCGGTTTCGTTTTATTTCCTCCTCACGCTGTTTATTGACAAAATCATGGTAATGTACGGGACGACACATTTCCCGATAGTTGACAGGATTAATACTTTCTATACTTTTTACAAAGTTGCGCAGGTTGCCTTGTTCCTGATCATCAATGTTAGCATATTTATTTTGCGGTTACATAATTTCCGGTATGAGGAGGAACTGAGTAAAAAAAATATTGAGCTTGACCAGCAGAACAAGGAGCTGAAGGAGCAGAAAGAAAAGATCGAACAGCAGGAAGATGAGCTTATCAGCAAGGAGATAAGCACATGGCAGAAGCTGGTAAATATTATTTCTCATGAGATAGTAAACTCAGCCATTCCGATAACCAATCTTGCAGGAATGACAGGCCAGATGCTTGAGGACGAATCAGGCGCGGTACTGAAACCTGATAAGATAGGTGAGGAGACGACAGCTGACATCCATCACAGCCTGAAGATTATCGAATTGAGGACGCAAGCCCTTATCAATTTCGTTAAGGCTACCAAGAGCCTTACGCAGATCCCGAAGCCAAATATCAGAAGTATCTCTGTCAGGGAGCTTTTTGACCGGGTCACTGGTCTTTACCAGGCAAAGTTTAAAGAAGCAGGGGTGCATTTTGAAAAAGAAATTACCCCGGCAGGACTTTCTGTTGACGCCGACCTTGAGCTGGTCGAGCAGGTGCTTATTAACCTTATCCAGAATGCCCTGGAAGCCATTCAGGATGTCCAAAGCCCTATGATAACACTCAGGGCTGGGAAAAATGATTCCGGCCAGGTTCAGATATTTGTTTCTGATAATGGGACAGGCATAAG
Organism: uncultured Bacteroidales bacterium; assembly: GCA_963780735.1. GTDB lineage: Bacteria > Bacteroidota > Bacteroidia > Bacteroidales > VadinHA17 > SR-FBR-E99. Next base: position 122,743 of record CAWADB010000006.1, on the reverse strand, counting down.
TGACGAGGTACTTGAAAAGATCTTCCTTCCGTATTATTCAACCAAAACCAATAAGTCGGGTATTGGCCTGAGCCTGTCGCAGCAGATAATGATGCTGCATCACGGACGCCTGGAAGTGAGTACCGTGGAGAAGGATGGTGCCACGTTTGTGCTGGTATTCTGAATATTAAACAATGGTCCGGGTAAAAAAAAGGGCCCGCGTCTGGCCGCGGACCCCTTTAATTAACCCTAAACTAACCTAACCTATGAAAAAAACTCTTTTTAGACAGTACAAAGTTATGTCCTGTAACCATTGTTGTCAATAGCTATCAATGTGTATTTTCTAAAAATCTTTCTGATTAATACCTGAAGCAACCGGGCAAATCAATAAATGGGGGGGAACCATCGCGTGGCTAGTTTTCCTCTACCTCGAGATAGATATACTTCGCATGCGGAAAGAGGATGGAGATGTCAGACTTGACCTGAGCCGTGATACTCTCAATGTCTGAAGCTACGGTGGTGTCCTCAATATCCACGGAGATCATAAGGATAAAGTTGTTATTGCCGATATACATCGAGCGGATACTGTTTACATGCCTGACAGCTTTGTGCCGGGTGACTATCGATTTGACCTCGTTTCTCATCTCACGGGAGATGTTCTCACCCACAATCAGCTTACGCAACTCATTGGCTAGCAAGTACGACATGGTGATCAGCAGGCACCCTACCAGCATCGTCCCTATCACATCAAATATCGGGTTGATCAGCGACAGGAGACTTGAGATCAGAACGATGGTCAATCCTGCCAGCGCTGCAAAATCCTCAATCAGGATCACGAAGATATTGGTGTCGGTTGAATCTATGACTGCCCTGACAATCTTTGCGGACGTGGTCTTCCGGAATTCTTTCAACGCAACGGTGAACGACTTCAGCTCGATGGCAATGGATAAAGCCAGGACAATGAAAATATAAATATAATTATCGAGCGGCTCAGGATGCTGGAACTTATGGATTGCTTCGTAGATCGAGTAGCAGCCTCCCAGGAAGAACAGCAGGACGGCTACGAGAAAGCCCCAGAAGTATTCTTCCTTGCCGTAACCGAATGAATGGATCTCGTCAGCACCCCTCCTAGAACGTTTTCTGCCTATCAGCAGGAAGACCTGGTTAGTGGTATCGGCCAGCGAATGGATGGCTTCGGCCAGCATGGCCGAGCTGCCGGAGATAACAGAGACGATATATTTGATTACTGCAATAGTAAAATTTCCGACAAGGGCGAATATTACCGCGCGAAGTGAGTTGCTCTGCTCTTTCATCTGTTTTGGATACCGGAGGAAGAGGCAAATTTAGTAAAATTATAGAAGGCAGTAGGCAGTAGGCATTAGGCAGTAGTCTGGAAACCTGGTAACAAAAAAAGCGTAGAGTTTGTCTCTACGCTCTTTGCTTTATACTCTGCGCTATCTATCTGGGTGATGATCTGTCGTTGTCAGATCCGTGAGAGCTGCTGCTCCGCTGGGGAGAAGAGCTACTCCTGCCCTGGCTGCTGCTGCCTGATCTCTGAGAAGAAGCGCTGCTTCTGCTCTGGCTGCTGCTGTGGCTTGATGACCTGGCTTCAGGGGCTGATTGCCTTGAGGGTTGCGACCTCTGGACTGAAGCCTGCTGTCTCGAAGCTGAGGGCTCTGACCTCTGGACTGAAGCCTGCTGTCTTGAAGCCGAGGGCTCTGACCTCTGGACTGAAGCCTGCTGTCTCGAAGCCGAAGGCTGCGACTTCTGGACTGAAGCCTGCTGTCTCGAAGCTGAGGGCTGCGACCTTCTGCACTGAAGTCTGCTGTCTTGAAGCTGAGGGCTGCGCCTTCTGCACTGAAGTCTGCTGTCTTGAAGCTGAGGACTCTGACCTCTGCGCTGAAGTCTGCCTTGAAGGCTCTGACCTCTGCACTGTTGAAGATCCTGAAGCGGCTGACCTCTGTGTTGAGGTAGAAGCTGATCTCTGTGTTGAGGCAGAAGCTGATCTCTGTGTTGAGGCAGAGGCTGACCTCTGGGTTTCAGAAGCAGATGATCTCCGGACTGCATCAGCTGTTGATCTCTGTGCTGAAGGAGCACTCTGTGCTGATGACTGTCTGCGTGTATCGGCACTGCGGCTGGCCTGAGTCCTGGCATACATTTCCTCACCTTCTCTCCTCTGCTCGGGGTGCGAATAAGTGCTGGTGTAGTTACCTGCGCTTACCCTGTGCGCTACCTCGGCCGAATAGTGACGGCTGCTGTGATAGTAGTGGTCATCGTAGTAATTGTGCCTGTAGTAGTCGCAGTGGCGGTAGTGAGCGTAGTAGTCATTGTGCCAGTTGTAGTGGTATCCGTAGTAGTAGTGCCAGTAGTATGGTCTCCATGGGTTCCAGTATACTGGGTAGTAACCCCAGTACCATGACGAGTGCCAGCTTACGTAGTATGGGTTGTACATGAACCTGATCACCGGCCAGGCAGCGACCTCATAATATGTGGTAGTTACCACTTTGACATTGTCTGTATAGACTGTCGTGCCTGTGTAGCCGGGATTAGGTGTTTCTGCATAAATGGGTTCGACGATATAGTTCTTTCCGTAAAGCAACTCGTCACCTACAAGCTGTATCTGTACCGATCCGTCCTTGAACTGCTGTACGGTAAACACTGCCACGTCCTGCGATTCCTTCTTGTTAAGAGCGGTACGCAAGGCTATTGTGTGCACATTTCCGTCAACATAGTCGGTTACTGTTATGTAATCAACCAGGTTGTCACCGTTAAGGTCGAGGTTGTTGATCTTTGATTTTTCATCGTTAAGGTCTCTCTCGAAAGCCTCAAGTGTTTCAGATTCCTGGAACAGTTTCATGGTTGCGTAGAGGTTCAGGTTATCCCCCGGCAGACCGAGGTACTCCTCAGGATTATTCCCGGCGCTGACTGCTGTCAGTGATGCTATCAGGACTGTGAGGACCGATGTGCAGATGAACTTTTTCATTTCTTTAAGTTTTATGAAGATTTGCTCTTCAGAAAAGATATCTGCAAAGGGTGTGCCAAACCCGGAATTGCCCCCGCAGACAACAGGCAACAAAAAACCCTGAACTTAAAAGTTACAGGGTTTAATGCTATGATATATTGATAATTACTTCTTGCCCTGGCCGCCGCCATTTGATCCGTTTGCAGGTTTCTGCTGATTGCCGGAGGCAGGTCTTGCGCCCTGGTTCCTGGGACCGGCTCCGCCCTGTTCCATATTTTGCTGGTGAAACGGTCCGGTACCATCCTTCTTCATCTTTTTTTCCTGCTTTTTCAATTCCTTCTGCTGTCTCTTCAGTTCTTTGTCCCGGTTCTTCTGGGCTTTTCTTTCCTGGTTCCTGGCGTGTTTCTGATCACTTACCATCTGGCCATGGTTTTTGTACTGGTCCTCTGTTTGCGCCTGGACAGGATCCTGAGTGCGGGTATGTGTCTGTGCCTGTTCCCTTTTCTGGTTTTGGCTCTGGCTCTGTGCCGGTTGGGTGGTCTGTGCTGTCACGGCTGCGCTTATGAGCAGGGCAGCGAAAGTTAGAATTACCTGATTTTTCATAATTATATAATAGTTTTATTTATTGTTTGAGTCAAAATTACATCCATGAAGATGAATTATTCATGAAGATTTTAAAATTAAGCCCGGGAAGGAATTAAATGCAATTGTCACCCTTATCTTTATGCAGATAAAAGCATAATTATGAAACCGTTAATCTGTTTATTCATTTTTCTCATATCATGGGTCTCTTTGTCATCAGGGTGTGAAGGAAAACCTCTGCTTGGCGATCCTGAAAACCTGGAGCCTGTGAAATCTTCTTATACTGAACCTGATACAACCGGCATGCGGCTGCAATTAAATGCCATCGATTTCTCAAAGCTCATGGGAATTGGCTGGAATCTTGGCAATTCCCTCGAAGCAATCAAATACAGCAACGGCGTCTATTCAGGGGATGAAACTTCCTGGGGTAACCCGGCTGCATCGAAGCAACTGATCGACTCGGTGAAAAAAGCAGGTTTTAATGTGGTAAGGATTCCCGTCTCATATTCACATATGCTGGAAAATCAGACCAGCTGGAAAATCAGGCAGTCATGGCTTGAAAGGATTGAGGAAGTTGTCAATTATGTTCTAGATAACGACATGTATGCCATTATCAATATCCACTGGGACGGAGGATGGATGAATAATCCTGTCTACAGCCGGCAGGCGGCTGTAAATTCGAAGATCGATTCCCTCTGGAAACAGATCGCTGTTTATTTCCGCGACTATGACGATCACCTCCTTTTTGCAGGCACCAACGAGATCCATGTGGAGGGCAACTATGATGCACCCACTTCCGAAAATATAGCTGTTCAGAACACCTTTAACCAGAATTTTGTAAATACTGTCCGGGCTACCGGGGGAAGAAATACTTACCGTTACCTCGTGGTTCAGGGGTACGTTACAAACATTGATTACACCAGGAAGTATATGGTCATGCCGTCAGATGCCACGCATGACAGGCTGATGGCTGAGGTGCATTATTACGACCCCTGGGAATTCTGTCTGAAAGAAGATACTCCTTATGTGACTGTATGGAGTGATGCTTCATGGGGGAAAGAAGAATGGGTTAATATGGCTTTCGGCTATATGAAAACCACGTTTGTTGATAAAGGGATACCGGTCATTCTGGGCGAATATGGCCTTTTATACCGCTCAACATTATCCGGGAAGGCACTTGCCGATCACATCTCATCACGGAACTACTATCTGAACTATATTACGGCTAAGTCCCTTGAATATGGAATGGTTCCATGCTATTGGGACAATGGTTATGAAAATAGCATGGGCCTGTTCAACAGGGCAGACGGATCGCGTGTACGGAAGGATGCTGTAACAGCAATTATAAGTGCCGGGAAGTAACCTGGCGTCGCCCCCCGACAACAGACCGCAGGACAAATAGCAACTATTTGCGATTGGTACAAATTTTGTATACCTTTGCCGCGATTTAAGCATAAGTTAGATCTGTATAGTCAGTTCTTCTCTCCCGAAATCACTTTTGAAGAGATTCTTTCTACAACCACTAGTTTACGCTGAACATTTTTTCGCCAAAGGAGCATTACCACTTTGAACAGATATATGGTTAATGAAATTTTCAGCGGCATTAACCAATCATTTTATAAATGGAATATTACAAAAATTCCCGACGAAGGGAAAAAAAGAACTTCAATCAACAAAGCACGGTAAAAACAAGAACACCAAACAGGAAGAAGAAGAACAACGCCCGCAGTCTCAGTCCCGGGCAGTTTATCAGTAAGGCATCATCTGTCCATGCTGAAGCATATACATCAGACAGGTTCATTGATGATCTTCCCGTTGATCTGGCCATCATCCGCAATCTTCAGAAAAAAGGCTACGAGAAGCCTACCGAGATCCAGGATAAAACCATCGAAGCTATACTTAACGGACGCAACCTCATGGGGCTGGCGCAGACAGGCACAGGCAAAACTGGCGCGTTTCTGATACCAATCATTCATAACCTCCTCCGGAAGGATGCAAATAAGCAGGTGCTGGTTGTCTCACCCACACGTGAGCTTGCACTGCAGATAGACAGTGAGTTCAGGAGCATCGCCCACGGTCTTAAACTCTACAGCACATGCCTGATCGGAGGCACAAGCGTATGGCGCGATGTCGAAAACCTTCGCAGACCAGGTCAGATAGTAATCGGCACACCGGGCAGGATGAATGATATGATGCGCCAGGGAGCCCTGAAGCTTAACAGGTTCAACATACTGGTACTCGATGAGTTTGACAGGCTGCTTGACATGGGGTTTGCCCCTGATATCAAAAGGCTTGTCGAAGGCATGAATAACCGCACCCAGACAATTCTTTTCTCGGCTACCGAGGACAAGAGCCAGAAAGCAATCATCAGCAATCTTATGACTGATGCTTATGAGGTGAGGGTCAGGGATGAAAATATTTCTGCTGACAACATCGACCAGGATATCATCACAGTGAAGGAGGGAGAGAATAAGATAGATGTCCTTCTTAAAATGGTACGCGATAAGTCGTTCGAGAAAGTACTGGTGTTCGCCGACACCAAACGCGGTGTCAGCCGTATCTGCCGCGACCTGCGCAAAGGCGGTATTACCGTAGATGAGATACACGGCGACAAGTCACAGAATTACCGTATCAAAGCCCTGGAGTCATTCAGGAACCGAAAGATACAGGTGCTGGTGGCTACCGATGTGGCAGCGAGAGGACTGGATATCACCAACGTCTCACATGTCATTAACTTCCAGGCTCCAAAGGACATAGAGAGCTATATACATCGCATTGGGCGGACAGGCAGGGCAGGTGCCAGCGGTAAGGCGCTGACATTTATTAACTAAAAACCGAAAGAATATGGCGGGACCGAACAACAGTTACATCAAAAAGCAAAAGACCGAGAAGCGTCTGAAGAAGAGAAAAGACAAGGAGCAGAAGAAGCAGTTCCGTAAAGAGAACTCTTCCGGTGGAGAATTTGAAAACATGATAGCCTATGTTGATAAATTCGGCCGGATAACCAATGAGCGTCCTGAAGAGGAAGCAGTACAGAAGGATTAGAAATTTTTACCCGTTCATCTTTTCCCTGGCCTCAACACACCACATCAGCTCGCCGATGAATGCGGAAGCACGCTTGCCTGTGACTTCACTGTCAGCAGGTGTGCCTTCTTCATCAAATGTCACCATGACCTTTGGAACGGGAAACATCGCGGGGACAGTCCATGCACGTGTCTTCCACAGCACAAACTGTAATTGGGTGAGGACCTGTGTTCCTCCAAAGGAACCGTCGGAAACGGTGCTTATGGCCACCGGTTTCCTCCGCCACTCATCGGTCAGCAAATCAATTATGTTCTTCAGGCTGGCAGGATAACCGCCGTTATATTCAGGTGCAATAATTATCACACCGCTGGCAGAACGTATCTTTTCTGCAAACTGCAGAACTGCCGGTGACGGTTCAGGCTGATGGCGCAGGCGTTCATCAAAGAGAGGGAAGTTGTATTCCTTGAGATCGAGTATCTCCGCCGAAGCCAGTTTGTTTTCCTCAAGATACCGTTTAAAGTAAAGAGCCACCCTGTGGCTGTTCCTGCCGCGCCTGACGCTGGGTGATATGATTGCTATCGTTTTCATGTTTCAGTCCGAAGTTACAAAGAAAGGTTAAAAGTCCGGAACTACAGTCTTCTGCCCACCCTGCAGTCTGACAGCTACCTATCCCGACATCCCATGTCGGGACTTTACGGTCGCTTCTCTGCTGCCTGCTGTCTATTCCCTTAAAATTATTTCCGAACTTTAAAATATTATTCCCGGTGATTCGTCTATGCAAATAAAAGGAGAGATAAATGAGCCCCTCTGAATCAGAAAAGATCAGTACTGCATACAAAAGCGAGAAGAAAAAGCTTCTCGGCTACATAAGCAGGAGGGTGCCCGCACATATGGAGGCAGAGGATATACTGCAGGATGTCTTCTACCAGCTCACGGTGGGCTTCAGGGATCTCGACAGGATACAAAACCTCACGGCATGGCTGTACAGGGTGACAGATAACCGCATAACGGATCTCTTCCGCAAGAAGAGACCGTTGAGCATATCCTACTCTGAGAGTGCCGGCGGAGGTGATGACGAGCCATTAACCCTCGAAGAGATACTTCCTTCACTCGGACCTGCACCGGAAGATGAAGAGATCAGAGAGATGATATGGGATACGATAGCGGAAACGCTTGATGAACTGCCCGCAGAGCAGAGAGACGCTTTCATTGCCAATGAGTTTGAGGATATGAGTTTCAACGAGATATCTGAGAAAACCGGTGTTCCTGTAAATACACTCATCTCAAGGAAGAGATACGCCGTTCTTGCTCTAAGGGAAAATCTTAAGGAATTGTATAAACTATTAAAAAATGAATGATATGAAAACACTTAAAGTTTTTAAGTACATAGGATTCGGAATCCTCGGAATAGGGTTTGTGTTCCTGGTTATCTGGGGTGTGATGGCACTGTGGAACTGGCTTATACCCGGCATTTTCAACGGCCCGTTGCTGACTTACTGGCAGACAGCCGGCCTCTTCCTCCTGTCGAAGATTCTGCTTACGGGTATCGCCCCGGGTGGAGGAAACCATGGCAAGAGTTATAAAAAAGACTGGCGCAGAACATACCACGGCAAATACGGCTCATGGTGCGAGGAGGCAAAGGAGGAGACAGCAGCACCTGAGGTATAGAGCATGGTGGCGATACCGCAGAGCGGGAGAGGCAGTCCACGTAGGAGGGAATCCGACAGGACTGCCTGACCGTACAATAATTTGCTCCAATTATGCTGCAATATTTGTAAATTCACGTCTTTATGACGTAATTCTAAAACCTTTATCTTTATAAAAACTATAATCCACATTTATGAAGAGATTATTCGTATTGCTGCTTCTGCTGGCCGGAGCCGGCATGACAGGAGATATCTGGTCGTGCACCACATTTATTATTTCAGGTAAAAATACCCCGGACGGGAAACCGATACTGTACAAGAACCGGGACACAGGAACACTCGATAATGCGATCGTCTTTTTCAGTGACGGCAAGTATCAGTTTATTGGTGTTGTCGATTCAAAGGAATCGTGGAAGCAGGAAGTGTGGGGCGGTTTTAACTCAGCCGGATTTGCCATCATGAATTCGGCCGCCTATAACAATAATGTCGGCGACACCTCAAAATTTGCCGATCAGGAAGGAGTGGTCATGAAGCTCGCTTTGTCTTCATGTGCCACACTGGCCGATTTTGAGAAGATGCTCACCGATCTGCCCAAACCTCTCGGTGTCGATGCCAACTTCGGTGTCATTGATGCATCCGGCGGAGCCGCCTACTACGAGACCGGCAATTATGGCTTTAAGAAAATCGATGCCAATGATCCTGCCCTTGCACCATACGGTTATTTAATTCGTACTAATCACTCATTCACAGGCACTGTAGATGTGGGAGGAGGGTACATCAGATACGCTGCTGCCAGCGAAGCGCTTAACATGGCCGCGGCACAGAAGAAGATTGAGCCTCAATATCTCCTTAATAATATCTCCCGTAACCTGAACCACTCGCTTACAAAAGTGAACCTGAGGGCAGACCTGCCCCGCGACAACAAGAGTGCTGAATTCAGGAGCTTCGAGGATTTTATCCCGCGCTTTTCCACGGCATCTGTTATCATGGTTGTAGGTGCGGCAAAAGGAGAAGACCCCTCAGCAGCAATGGCATGGATGGTTGCCGGCTCTCCGCTGACTGCAGTGGCGGTGCCGGTATGGGTCAGCGCCGGCAGGAACCTGCCGTGGGTGGTGAGCATGAAGGATGACATGCATGCTCCACTCTGTGATGCTGCCATGCAACTCAAGGGCCAGCTCTTCCCAATCAGCCGCGGAAATGGCAGCAAATACATCAATGTGGCTGCCCTCATAAATGCTGATAACACCGGCATCCTTCAGCGTCTTGAGCCGGTTGAGAATGAAATATTTAAAAAGACAGCCGAACTGACAGCTTCATTACCGGCCGGAAAGGCAGGTACTGAAAAGATTAGGGCACATTACGACTGGCTGGATGGCTTTATCCGTCAGTCATATAAGGAAATATTCGAAATTGAAATGAAATAAAAGGCAGCTTCCGGCTGCTGAATCAGAAAGGATTATGGAGGGTCAGAACATGCGCAGCACAAGGCCGGAGTGGATGGAGATAATCTCCAGGTACAACAAACCGGATCCTCTTAAAAGCTGGTGGCAGATAATTAATTCCGTGGGCTCTTATCTGATCCTGTGGTTCCTTATGGTAAAGTCACTTGAGATATCTTACTGGCTTACCCTTGTTATATCCGTTTTTGCAGCAGGTTTCCTGGTCAGAATATTCATCATATTTCATGACTGTGGTCACGGATCATTCTTCAGGTCAAAACGCATGAACACAATAGTGGGCATTATTGCCGGGTTGTTTGTCTTTACTCCCTATCACCGGTGGCATCGCGACCATCATATACATCATCAGACTGTAGGTAACCTTGATAAAAGAGGCACTGGAGATGTGCAAACCCTCACTGTGGAGGAGTATGAGAAACTAACTAAATGGCAGCGTTTCGGATATCGCTTTTTCCGCAACCCGTTCTTCCTCCTTGGTCTTGCCCCTATTTTGTTATTTGCCGTGCTTTACCGCTTTACAAAGAAGTACATGTCGTTGCGTGAAAAGGCATATGTATACCTGACAAATATAGCGCTGGCCGGAGTGATAGCACTGGTGATCTGGGCAATAGGATGGAAGGCTTATCTGCTTATTCAGCTTCCGGTGCTCTACATTGCCACCGTTCACGGTGTATGGCTTTTTTATGTGCAGCATCAGTTCAGGCATGTAATATGGACCGACACCGGTAACTGGGATTATATGACGGTGGCACTGAAAGGCAGTTCACTCTTCAAACTCCCGGGGATACTGAACTGGTTTACCGGCAATATCGGTTACCACCATATTCATCACCTTAGTCCTGCCATTCCCAACTACAATCTGAGAAGGTGCCACCGTGAGAATTCAATCTTCCGGGAGGTAAAACCAATAACTTTTATGTCAGCATTTGAGTCACTCCTGCTTAGACTTTGGGATGAGAAAAGGGGAATGCTCATCACCTTCAGGGAAATGAGGAATGCTAAGATTGATGTTGGCTGATCAGGCAAAGCTGTTGAACAATCAGGGCCGAGCGTTAATAAATTGCCCCCGATTAATCGGGGCAGGCGCTGTGGGCAATTTTAGCTTAGGAGCCAGTCTGAAGGGGAAACGAAATCAGAACCGGTAACTGACCTTTGACTTTCAGACTTTATAGACTTTTGCCTTTACGGACTTTTGACTTTTAACTTCCTTCATCTGCTTTACTGGAGCCTTAAACTTTTCAGTGACCAGCTCCGGCCATTGGAGGTCAAGCTCTTTCAGGGTTTTCAGCACCACTCCGGCAACAACATAGAGCTTCTGCCAGTTCTTGTCGGCGGGAACAACCGTCCACGGGACCTCGTTGCACCTGGTGAGTATATTCTGGTAGACTTTCATGTACTCGTCAAACTTCTCGCGCGTGTCCCAGTCACCGTCCTTGTGTTTCCAATGCTTTTCCTTCAACTCTATTCGTTCCATCAGCCTCTCCTTCTGTGCCTCCTTTGAGACGTTAAGAAAGAACTTCAGCACCTTAGTCCCGTTCGATTCAAGAAGCTTCTCAAAGGTGTTGATCATCTCATAACGTTTATCGATCACCTCTGCGGGGATGTACTGGCCCACCGACGGTACGAGGATATCTTCATAGTGCGATCGGATGAAGACCTGCATGACACCGTTTGCCGGGCATACCTGGTGGATCCTCCAGAGAAAATCGTGGGAATACTCGAGATCAGTCGGTTTTTTAAAGCTAAAGACTTCAAGGCCGATAGGGTTGCAGTATTTAAGCAGTTCCCTTGTCACACCGTCCTTTCCGGACCCATCAATGCCCTGCAGGACAACAATAATGCTGTACTTGTTCTGGGCGTACATCTTGTACTGAAGTTCGCCGATCTCTTTCAGGATCTTTTTGGTCTTCTTCTCAGTCTCATTTTTATCCCATTCCTTATTAAAGGTGGGGTATTCGGAAATTTTCATATTTGTGTCTGTTGGTTGCTATTCATACAAAATTAAGAAAGAATTGCGATTTGCGATTTGCGATTTTTCTAAACCTATCAACCCATCAACCTATCAACCTATCATTCACCCCCTCAGTCAGTTCAGCAAAAGAAATAACAGATAACGCCGCGGTGGTTGCCACCGTTATGCAAAAAGAGTAAATTTGACCGGCATTAATGACAACCACGACCATGGCCGGACACAAAGGGCAACCGTATTACGACATATTCCTCAATTATGATTTATGGCTTGAGACGGTCAGCAAAGACAAGGTACTCGACGGTGAGGGCTTTGCCCTGCTGCTGGAGATAGAAAAGACCGGCTCACTGACAGCATCTGCCAGAAACCTGAAGATGAGCTACCGCAAGGCATGGGGCAAACTGCGCGAGGTGGAACAGCATCTCGGCTTTCATCTTGTTGATAAAAGACGTGGCGGCGCTGCCGGCGGACGAACGAACCTGTCGCGCGAGGGCCGGCAGCTGCTCAGGGCTTATAACAGCCTGCACCACGATACCGACATTGCCATGAAGAGCATAGCCAGAATATTTTTCAACCGTATCAATGAAATCAACGGCAGGCAATGAGAAACACCATTTCCCTGCTGTTGATAGCACTGTTGCTGACCACCGGATGCAGGCAGGGCAGGCAGCAAAACATTATTATCTTCCATGCGGGCAGCCTCTCGGTACCGGTGAAGAAGATCAGCGAAGCCTTCGAGAAGGCAAACCCGGGCGTCAGGGTACTGTCGGAGGCCGCCGGCAGTCTTCAGTGCGCAAGAAAGATCACTGAGATGCACAAGCCGTGCGACATTATGCTCTCAGCGGATTATTCCGTCATCGACAACCTGCTCATCCCTGAATACGCTTCCTGGAACATCAGGTTCGCATCGAATGAGATAGTGATTGCTTACAGGCCCGAATCGGCATACTCTTCCATCTTCAGGGAGGATAACTGGCCTGATATCCTGCTGAAGGACGATGTCATCATCGGCCGGGCTGACCCCGATGCCGATCCATGCGGATACCGCACCGTCTTCGCCGCCAGGCTGGCTGAAGAGTATTATGGCAGGCACGGACTGGCCGATTCACTGCTGAATAAAAACACTGATTATATCAGGCCGAAGGAGGTTGATCTGGTCGCACTGACCGAGACCGGGGTCATAGACTATATGTTTCAGTACAAATCGGTTGCCGTTCAGCACGGTTTCAAATACCTGGAACTACCTGACAGTATTAATCTTTCATCCCCGCAGATGAAGGATCATTATGGCAGCGTATCGTACATGATTCCCGGAGAAACGCCCGGAGAGCGGTCAGAGATCCGGGGCGATTACATAAGCTATTCCGGCACCATACCTGATGCCGCCCCGCAGAAAGAGCTCGCGGTTAAATATTTCAGTTTCCTGCTGAGTGACGAGGGAATGAAGATCTTTATTGAGTCAGGACAAATGCCTCTCACCCCCGTCGTCACGGGTGACACCACTGCCATACCGGCGGCCCTGAAGTCGTACATCAACAGCACCCAGGTCCAGTAAGAAGATGATGAAAGGTCAGTCGCTCTTCAACTGGATATTCACAGTCCTTGCCTCCCTGGTGCTGCTGTTCATCATTGCACCCCTGGCGGGCATGTTCCTTGACTCATCGTTCAGTGAGGTAAGAACGACGGCGGCTGACCCTGAGGTGCAGCGCAGTGTATGGTATACGCTCCTTATAGCTTTCTCGGCCACGATCATCTTTGCTGTTGGTGCGGTGCCTCTCGCATGGATCATGGCCCGCAAGGAGTTTCCGCTCAAAAAGGTGGCGCAGGGCATCATTGACCTGCCGGTGGTGTTGCCGCATACGGCTGCGGGTATAGCCCTGCTGGGTTTCATCTCGCGCGAGGGTGCTCTCGGAAGCGTGGCACAGAAAGCCGGGATACTGCTCGTGAACAACGGCGCCGGCATAGCTCTCGCCATGGCTTTCGTCAGCCTCCCTTTTCTGATCAATGCCGCGCGCGACGGTTTTGCAGCTGTGCCGGAGAGAACGGAGAAGGCAGCCCTGACCCTGGGCGCCTCACCGTCACGCATCTTCTTCACCATCTCGCTGCCCCAGGCCTGGCGGTCTGTCGTCTCCGGCTTCATCATGATGTTCGCGCGCGGCATGAGCGAGTTCGGCGCGGTGGTCATAATAGCCTATCATCCAATGATTGCCCCGGTGCTGATCTATGACCGCTTCAACACCTACGGCATCACCTCGGCACGATCGGCATCAATAATCTTTATCCTTGTCGCGCTGGTTTTCTTCGTGCTGTTCAGGACACTGGCCACTGAAAGACATACTATTTTCAGGAGGGAGGACGATGCTGCGGACTGAGAGATTAAACAAGCAGCTCGGCGGGTTTTCCCTGAGAGAGATATCACTGGAGGTATCCCCCGGGGACTATTACGTCCTGCTGGGCCGGTCAGGAGCCGGCAAGACACAGCTGCTCGAGCTGATCTGCGGGCTTACCGCACCTGACAGCGGACATATATTCCTTGACGGTCAGGAAATAACCTATACTAAAGTGCAGCAGAGAGGTATAGGACTTGTCTTCCAGGATTTTGCACTGTTCCCACATTATACTGTTCGTGAAAACATTGCGTACCCATTGAAAGTCAGGTGTTTACCCAGCGAGGATATTGATATCAGGGTCAGAAATGCAGCTGAGGAAATGAATATAACGCCTCTTCTTACACGTAAACCCAATAATCTTTCGGGCGGTGAGAAGCAGCGCGTTGCCCTGGCCCGCACACTGGTCACTGACCCGAAGATATTGCTCCTCGACGAACCCATGGCCTCGGTTGATGCCAGCCTCAAGGACAGTATCAGGCGCATGCTTCGCCGTTTGAACCGCAACGGTCAGACAATCATACACGTCACCCACGACTTCGGCGAGGCCATCAGCCTGGCGAACAGGGTTGGAGTGATGCACAACGGAAAGATCATCCAGGAGGGAACACCGCTTGAAGTGTTCAACCACCCTGTCAACAGGTTCGTGGCAAGATATGCCGGTATTAAGAACTTCTTCAGGGTCACTTTTGTTACTTCGTATAAGAATTGCTCGGGCATCACGGAGAAAACGACAAAATTCAGGCTGCCTAAAGCTGATTATCCTGCTTCAGGACTGCTCATCATAGGCAGCAGTGAAGTACTGCTTTCGCGCCAGGGTGCGCCGGGGGTGCAGATGAACAACATTCACGGCATAATTGACGATGTTGTGCCGTCAGCCACCGGTTATGAGATAACTGTCAACGCCGGGGACTATTTTTATGTGGATATTACGCACCGTGAGATGGAGGAGAATAATTTCATCACAGGTGAAAAAGTTTTGGTTTCATTCCGTCCGGAGGCCCTTCGCGTTCTTGGAGAGCCGGAAGGAAAAAAAGAATATTAAGATCATGATGATAACATTCGAAGAAGCTTACAAAATTGTGACAGCCACCGTCTTCCGTACAGGGAAGGAACTGGTCAGGTTTGATGATTCACTGGGCAGGGTGCTTGCCCTGCCGGTGAAGAGCGACATGGACATGCCGCCGTGGGATAAAAGCACCGTCGATGGCTTTGCCTGCCGGCACGACAATCTTGGCAGTGAACTTACGGTCATAGAGACTGTCGCAGCAGGTGTCATGCCAGCCCGGGAGGTGATTCCCGGCACATGCTCCCGCATCATGACCGGAGCGGCCGTGCCCCGTGGTGCTGACTATATATTCATGCTCGAGGAGTCCGAAGAAAAGGAGGGAGGAAAAGTAAGGTTCACCGGCCGGGCAGGTAAGTCAAACATTGCCAAGACAGCTGAGGATCTTTACAAGGGGCAGACAGTGCTGAAGGCCGGACGCATCATCAAACCCCAGGATATAGCTGTCATGGCCACGACCGGTACCACTGAGGTCACGGTGAGCTGCAGGGTGCATGTCGGGATCATCAGCACAGGCAACGAGCTTGTCGAGCCGGAGCTCATTCCGGCAGAAGCTCAGATACGCAACAGCAATGCCTCACAGCTGATGGCACAGGTGACAAGGGCAGGGGCTATCGGCAAATATTACGGCATCGCTGCTGATGAAGAGGCTTCGATAGCGAAACTGCTAAGGGCCGCTGTCGATGAGAACGACGTAGTGCTGATCTCGGGAGGCGTGTCGTTCGGCGATTTCGATTTTGTGCCGGCTGTTATGCGGTCACTGGGACTCACCATCCATTTTGACCAGGTGGCAATGCAACCCGGCAAACCGCTGACGTTCTGCACGGGCGAGAGAAAGGCCGTCTTCGGCCTGCCGGGTAATCCCGTTTCAACTTTCGTGCAGTTCGAGGTGATGGTAAGACCGTTCCTGAATAAGATGACGGGTGTGACATCTGAGGAACACACACTGGTGATACCCCTGGCGGCTGACTATTCAAGAAAGAGAGCTGACCGGATGGCATGGATACCTTTTATGCTGACCGGTGAAGGTGAAGCATTGCCGATAGAGTACCACGGCTCGGCTCATATAACAGCCCTGCCCGACGCCTGGGGGATTATCACCATACCTCGAGGACAGAGCTGGATACAGAAGGGAGAGCTGGTAAGTGTTAGACAGATTTAACCGCAATATTAATTACCTGCGTATCTCCGTCACAGACCGCTGCAACCTGAGATGCCATTACTGCATGCCTGAGGAAGGTGTCAGACAGTTACGTCATGAAGACATCCTCACCTATGATGAGATCGCCGTCTTCACCCGTGAGGCCGTTGCCCTCGGCATAACAAAGGTGAGGGTCACCGGGGGCGAACCGCTGGCACGCAAGGGGGTGACAACGCTCGTAGCGATGCTGGCAGACATCAGTGGCATAACAGACCTCTCCATGACTACCAACGGCACTATGCTGGCCGGTCATGCTCATGATCTGGCGGCTGCAGGACTGATGAGAGTCAATATCAGCCTTGACACCCTTGATCCTGAGAAGTACAGGCGGGTAACCCGCGGCGGCGATATCAGCAGTGTGCTGGAAGGTATTGCTGCTGCACAGACAGCGGGCCTGAGACCTGTGAAGATCAACTGCGTCATCAAGAGCACTCCTGATGAGGCAGATGCAAGGATGGTTGCCGATTTCTGCATTAGAGAGGGCCTTGAAGTACGGTTCATCAGGCAGATGGATCTGGCCGGAGGTACCTTTTCAGTAGTGCACGGCGGCAGCGGAGGACACTGTACACAGTGCAACAGGCTGCGGCTGACGCCCGAAGGAACGGTCAGACCGTGCCTCTTCAGCGATATCGGTTACGGTATAAGGGAACTGGGCGCGAAGGAAGCCCTCAGAAGAGCTGTCGGAGCCAAACCTGAGAAAGGAACCGTAAATAATGTCAATGAATTTTATAATATAGGAGGCTGAGCAATGGATAAGCTTACACACACCGACGAGAGCGGCAGGGCACACATGGTAGACACCGGAGGAAAGCCGGTGCAGCACCGTATCGCTACCGCAGCGGGCAGAATAAACATGCAACCTGACACAATGAAGCTTGTCAGTGCGAACATGATGAAAAAAGGCGATGTCCTCACAGTGGCTGAGATAGCAGGAATACAGGCTGCGAAGGAATGCGGCAGGATGATACCGCTGTGTCATAACATAACACTTGACCAGGTCAGCGTTCACCTGTCAACTGATGACAACGGCATAACCGCCGTGAGCACCGTCAGGTGCACGGGCAGGACTGGTGTCGAGATGGAGGCGCTGACAGCAGTGAGTATGGCGCTGCTCACCGTTTATGACATGTGCAAGGCAGCAGACAAGACCATGACAATTACAGATATTAAATTAACCGGAAAAGAAAAACATGACCTTACCTGAAAAATTCAAGGTGCTGGTTATCACTCTGAGCGACAGGGTGCATAACGGCGTAAATAAGGACCTCAGCGGTCCTGCCGTGGTGAAATATGTAAGATACGCCATGGCTGCTGCAGAATGGGAATGCGAAATCAACGCACTGGTGCTGCCTGATGATGCTGCAAGCCTTCGCAATACAATGCTGGCTTCGACGGATATGGATCTAATCATCACCACAGGGGGCACCGGTCTTGGTCCGCGTGACATGACAACGGATGTCATCAGGCCGTTGCTTACAAAAGAAATACCCGGTGTTATGGAGCTGATCAGGGTCAAGTACGGCCTGAAGAATCCGAATGCACTGCTGAGCCGCTCAGTGGCGGGTGTGACAGGCAAGACGCTGGTCTATACCCTTCCCGGGTCAGTGAAGGCTGTGCATGAATACATGGCTGAGATAGTCAAGACGATGGAGCATACGTTCTATATGCTATACGGAATTGATACTCATAAATAAGGCAATAGGCAATAGGCAATAGGCAATAGTGTTGACATTTTTCATTCAGAGCCTGCATATCCGGTGATGATCCGCTACTGCCTACTGCCTACTGCCTACTGCCTCAATTGCGTGTTTGCAACGGTAACGCCGGTAAGACGGTCGAATCTGTCCTGCGGGTTACGGAAGTAGGTGAGAATAAGGTAATCATTCTCAGTCTCGAAATGGTCTCCTTCAAAATGTGCCCCCTCAGGGACCTTTGACCCTGCAGGTACAAAGGCGTACTCAAAAGTGTACCATCCCTGCTTCAGCAGCAGTGAAGCCTCATAGCATCCCCTTGCAGCGCTCCAGGTCATCCTGTTCTCCGGCCCGTATGACCAGTCTGTGAATGCACCGGTGACATAGACCGACCCGCCCTTCAGCTCCGTATAAAGAGGCAGTGTGAAATAGACCCATACATAGTCCGCATCACTGTCCGGCGTGTCGCTCTCCTCCATCGCAACAATATATTTACCGTTTATATCCTCGTTAAAGAAGTACTGTTTGAACTCCCTGTCTTCGGAAGGAAGAAGCAAGGCATGGTAAAGTCCCTCGACGAACTCCAGTGCCCTTACGTTCTGCCTTGTCTGTCTTGTGGTCTTTATATCGAAGTACCTGAACTCATTCCCTCCGGGGAAGAGAGTGTTATCAGAAAGAGCGTTGAATTCGAGCTTGTTGTTACCGACAAAATCAGGCTTCAGACTGCTCCGGGACTTATCCCATCTTCCGTTTTGCATGACGGTAACGGTCACCTGTTTGTAAGGATCAGTGACCGGGAGTTTAGCTGTTGACACTGTTATCTCAGGTTGCTGATGAGTCTCTGTGGTGCCGGGCTTCATCGGCCGCCTGAACATGACGCTTGCAACAGTCGTTCCTTCATATACAAAGAACCGTTTCCTGAGCAAAGGATTGTCAGGCTCTCCCGGAGCCCACACGGTGACGACATAGTTGCCTGAAATCTTTAGCCTGACATCTTCGTTTGGAAGTTTCAGCGAATAGTGTGTGTATGCCGGCCTGGTGTTGAATGACGGCTGGTAATCCCTTACCTGGTTCTCCTCAAATCCCTCGAGGAAGTCGCTTGTGAAAAGTCCGCTGCTGTTCCAGTCGCGGTCGCAGTGCTCAATACGGTACCATAATGATTCGCCCTGCCCGTCAATAATATCAAAATGAAGTATAATCTGTTCAGGACTGTTTATCTGCACGAATGGGTATGCAAGCCTCCATCCGTCCTTCTCAAAAAAGACAGTTTTAACATTTCCGGCATAATATTCTTCGATAGCCTTATCCTGTGCAAAAGAATAAAAGGTGGTGGCCAGAAGACACGGTATCAGAAAACTTAATATTTTTATCCTTGTTATTTTTACGGACATAAATATTTATTTCCGGCTAAAGTACAAATATCCTGCCGTATTGAATTTGCCAGTTCAGAAAAACATATTTGTGATTAATGTCATACCTTACTGTGAAAGAAATAACATTGTATTATAATTGCATAATTTTTAGGAATTAAGTTGAAATCAACATATGTCAGCACTGATCAGATTACGTAAAGGACTAAACATCAAGCTCGCCGGGAAGGCAGAAAAAATTCTTCTTCCGGAGGTTGCTGTGACCCGTTTCGGGGTGAGATTTGCAGACTTCCCCGGTCTCATCGCCAAGCTTGAGGTAAAGGAGGGAAGCCCGGTAAAAGCCGGTACCGTGCTTTTTCACGACAAAGCCTTCCCTGAAATAAAATATGTCTCGCCTGTGAGTGGCGAGGTGAAGGAGATAGTCCGCGGAGACAAGCGTCTGCTGATGGAAATAGTGATTGAGCAGAAGGGCAGTGAGAAAATTGATTTTGGTGCGGCTGACCCGCTGAAACTGTCACGCGAGGAGGTCACAGCGAAGATCATGGAATCGGGCTTATGGCCTGTCCTGAGACAGCGGCCTTATCATATCGTCGCCCGTCCCGGAAGAGTTCCAAAGGCGATCTTTATATCAGGTTTCGACACTGCTCCGCTTGCCCCTGATATTGATTTTGTCATGGCTAACACCCATGGAAACTTTATGCAGGCAGGCATCAATGCACTGTCGCGCCTTACCGACGGAAAGATCCATATTTCGTTCGAGTCCGAAGGGTCAAGGGTCGGAGAAATGAAAACTCTCAGGGGTGTTGAGCCGCACAATTTCAAAGGACCGCATCCGGCAGGGAATGTCGGGGTTCAGATCCACCATATTGACCCGGTATCAAAGGGTGAGGTGGTATGGACCATTGATATCCAGGATGTTGTGGCTCTTGGAAGACTGTTTAGCACTGGCTTTCACGACCGTGAACGGATCATCGCTCTGGCAGGAACTGGCCTGTTGTACAGGAAATACCACCGTATCAGACCCGGAGCCTCCGTCAGCGGCATACTTAAATCAAACCTGAAGGATGAACATCACCGGGTCATCAGCGGGAACGTCCTGACAGGTAAGAAGATTACCCCTGATGGGTCGTTCGGCTTCTATGACAATATGGTGACTGTCCTTCCCGAGGGTGACCACAGGGAGTTTTTCGGATGGGCTTCCGCCGGATACACCAAGTTCAGCTACTGGAGAACATTCCTTTCCGCACTGGTTCCGAAGAGGGAATATGACCTCAACACCGGTATCCACGGCGGACAGAGGGCTTTCGTTGTCACGGGTCACTATGAGAATGTCCTTCCCATGGACATCTACCCGGTGCAGCTTATCAAGGCAATTATGGCTCAGGAAATTGAGCTGATGGAGAGCCTTGGCATCTACGAGGTGGCTGAGGAGGACTTTGCCCTTTGTGAATATATTGATCCTTCAAAGACCGACATTCAGGAGATTATCCGTGAGGGGATCAACCTTATGATAAAAGAGATGAATTAATTTAAGGAAAGACTTATAATGAATTTCTTACTGAAAAAAATAAAGGAGCTGGAGCCCAAATTTGAAAAGGGCGGGCGCTTTGAGAAGTTCCATTCCGTCTTTGACGGTTTCTCAACTTTTCTGTATGTTCCTGACAAGGTAACCACGAGGGGTTCCCATATAAGAGATTATATGGATATGAAGCGCACGATGACTGTTGTCATCATTGCGCTGCTTCCCGCACTGCTGTTCGGCAGTTACAACATCGGACTGCAGCACACAAGGGCATTCGGTATCAGTGAATGGACAGTCATGCACATGTTCTGGTTCGGCTTCGTGAAGGTACTTCCCCTTATCATTGTAAGCTATGCCGTCGGACTGGGTATCGAGTTCATTGCCGCGCAGCTAAGGGGTCATGAGATCAATGAAGGTTTTCTTGTCACCGGCATGCTGATCCCGCTGATAATGCCCATTGATGTACCACTCTGGATGCTGGCTGTCGCTGTCGCGTTCTCCGTCATCATCGGCAAGGAAGTCTTCGGCGGCACCGGGATGAACATTCTCAACCCTGCGCTCACCGCACGTGCTTTTCTCTTCTTCAGCTACCCGGGATGGATGACGGGCGACAAGGTATGGATAGAAGGGTTGGTTAAAGGCGGAGCCCTTGACGGTTTTTCAGGATCGACACCGCTGGCTCTGGCCAAGCTCGATGAGTTTGAAAAGATACCATCAGCTATGCAGATGTTCGTTGGCACCATACCGGGATCTGTTGGCGAGACATCGGTGATTGCAATACTGATCGGTGCATTCATACTGCTCATCACCGGGGTGGGAAGCTGGCGCATCATGCTCAGCATGGTCCTAGGAGCACTGGGAATGGGATTGCTTCTCAATGCATCGGGAGGCAATGAATACACGCAAATTCCTGCATACTATCACCTTATCATGGGAGGCTTTGCCTTCGGCGCGGTCTTCATGGCCACCGACCCGGTGACGGCAGCGCAGACCAACACAGGCAAGTTTATCTACGGAGCGCTGACAGGCGTTATGGTGGTCATCATCAGGGTCTTTAATCCTGCATATCCAGAGGGGACCATGCTGGCGATTCTCCTTATGAATGTCTTTGCCCCGCTCATTGACCATTTTGTGGTGAATGCGAATGTCAAACGAAGGTTAAAAAGAGTAAAGACAACTTAAAAACTGACGAGATGAAAGATTTCAGCAACAAGTATATTTTCACTTTCTCTGCCGTGATGGTTGTCTCTGTCGCCATCCTGCTGTCACTGACGGCGCTGCTGCTGCAACCCCGGCAGGACAAGAATGTCGAGGTGGAGAAGAAGATGAATATCCTCTCCTCGATTAATGTCACATCGACAAAGGAAGATGCGGAAAAACTCTATGACAAACATATAAAGGAAGTTTTTGCCATCAATACCGAAGGCAATCGTATTGACGGTGTCGATGCCTTCAGGGTTTCTCTCCGCGCCGAACAGAAAAAGCCCCTTGCCGAACAGTCGCTGCCGGTTTACATAGCAGTCGCTGACAACGGAGACACCCTTCAGATATTTCCGCTTGAAGGAAAGGGTCTGTGGGGTCCGATATGGGGTTATGTCTCGCTGAAGGACGATATGGCGACGATAGCCGGTGTCACCTTCGATCATAAGGGAGAAACACCCGGACTGGGCGCCGAGATCAATACCACAGCCTTTGAAAGCCAGTTCCTTAACAAGAGCCTTTATGAGAACGGCTCCTTCGTTTCAGTGCAGGTGGTCAAGGGAGGCGCAAACCCTGCCAGCAATCACGAAGTGGATGCCATCTCAGGGGGAACCATCACCAGCAAAGGCCTTGAAGCAATGGTACATGACGGATTAATCAAATATGAAAAGTACCTCATCCAAAACAGGAAGTAGATATGGAAAACAAGGAAAAAGAGCCGCTCTTGTCGGCTAAGAATATAAAGCTTCTGACCAACCCTCTCGGGCAGGATAATCCGATCACCGTACAGGTACTCGGTATCTGTTCGGCGCTTGCGGTGACAGTGAAGATGAAACCGGCGCTTGTGATGGCAGTCTCTGTCACAATTGTTGTAGCGTTGTCGAACCTGATCATCGCCGCGATGCGAAAATATATCCCCGGTCGCATCAGGATCATTGTTCAGCTGGTTGTCATCGCCACACTGGTGATCATTGTCGACCAGTTCCTGAAAGCCTTCGCCTTCGATGTCAGTAAACAGCTCTCTGTATTCGTGGGACTGATAATTACGAACTGCATCCTTATGGGTCGTCTTGAGGCTTTTGCCATGGCAAATGACCCATGGCCTTCTTTTTTGGATGGCATCGGTAACGGAGCGGGCTACGGAATGATACTCGTAATTGTTTCCTTCTTCCGCGAACTCCTGGGAAGCGGATCAATCATGGGATACCCCATATTCGAAAAAATTGGCCTCTACAAGACCGGATACGAAAACAACGGCATGATGATAGTGCCCCCGATGGCCCTGATTACAGTGGGAATAATAATCTGGGTGCACCGCAGTCGTAACAAGAACTTACAGGAAACCAGGTAAAGAAAACTCATTATGGAAAACCTGCTGAATATATTTGTCAAGTCGATCTTCATCGACAATATGATCTTTGCCTTCTTCCTGGGTATGTGTTCGTACCTGGCAGTGTCAAAGACGGTAAAAACAGCCATGGGACTGGGGGTGGCAGTGGTCTTTGTGCTCCTGATCACTGTTCCGGTCAACTTCCTGCTCGAAAAATATGTGCTTAAAGAGGGTGCGCTTGTATGGCTGAGTGAAAGCTTTGCGACCCTTGACCTGAGCTTCCTGTCATTCATTATGTTCATTGCCGTCATTGCCTCCATCACGCAGCTTGTTGAAATGGTTGTGGAAAAGGTCAGTCCGGCCCTTTATAATTCGCTGGGCATATTCCTTCCGCTCATTGCTGTTAACTGTGCCATCCTCGGTGCCGCGCTTTTCATGCAGGAGAGAGAGTATGATACCATCGCAGAGGCGACGGTATTCGGTTTCGGATCCGGAATAGGATGGATGCTGGCCATTGTTGCTCTGTCGGCTATCAGGGAGAAGATGCGCTACTCGAACGTACCTGCTCCGCTGAAAGGACTCGGGATAACATTTATCCTCACGGGTCTGATGGCCATTGCCTTCATGAGCTTCCTGGGTATAAAACTTTAATGAAATCTGAACTGCAATGATATTAATGATTTTGGGCTTATCCGTTCCGGGCACCGTTCTTGCCAGCATCGCCGTCTTTTTACTGGTGATGATACTCCTGGTTGTACTTTTGCTTTATGCCAAACAAAAGCTGACACCGCAGGGAGATGTGACGCTGAAGATCAACGACCGTGAAATGGTTGTCGAACCGGGGTCGAGCGTGCTCATCAACGCTTTCAGGCAACGGCATTTTTCTTCCGTCAGCGTGCGGCGGGGGAGGCACCTGCGGCCTCTGCAAGTGCCAGGTGACTGAGGGCGGCGGATCAATACTTCCTACAGAAACGGGATACTTTACACGCCGGGAACAACACGACCACTGGCGTCTCGGATGCCAGGTGAAGGTGCGCGAGAGCATGACCATACATGTACCCGAGGCAATACTTGGCATAAAGAAATGGGAGTGCGAAGTGGTTTCAAACCGGAACGTTGCAACCTTCATCAAGGAGTTTGTGGTGAAGCTGCCTGAGAGCGAAGACCTGCATTTCAAGTCCGGTGATTATATCCAGATAGATGTGCCAAAGTACGACCTGGAATTCGGAAGGGATTTTGAAGTGGAAGAGGAGTATCGGTCTGACTGGGACAAGTTCAGGATGTGGGACCTGAAGCTGAAGAATACCGAAGAGACTTACAGGGCTTATTCCATGGCTAATTACCCGGCGGAAAAGAACCTCATAATATTGAATATACGTATTGCCACCCCACCATGGGACAATGCGAAGAAACAGTTTATGAATGTCCCTCCGGGGATCTGCTCTACATATATATTCTCACGCAAGCCCGGAGACAAGGTTTCTATAAGCGGGCCTTACGGCGAGTTCCATATAAAGCATACCGAAAACGAGATGGTATATGTGGGTGGCGGTGCCGGCATGGCTCCACTGAGATCGCACATCTTCCATCTGCTCAAGACCGAAAAGTCAGGGCGTAAGATATCATACTGGTACGGTGCGAGGTCGAAGAGAGAAATATTCTATGAGGATGAGTTCCGGGCGCTCGAAAAGAAATTCCCCAACTTCAAGTTTAACATAGCATTGTCCGAGCCTCTGCCTGAGGATAACTGGAAGGGATCAACGGGCTTCATACACAAGGTACTGTTTGACAATTACCTGAGCAAACACGAGGAACCTGAGGAGATCGAATATTATCTCTGCGGTCCTCCGGTGATGAACGCCGCCGTGATGAAAATGCTTGATAATCTCGGTGTCCCCAATGAGAATATCGCGTTTGACGATTTCGGGGGATGATTGAGCAGGCAACAGGCAATAGGCAGTAGGCAGTAGGCAGTAGTGAAGAATAACAAAATGTGAGATTTGGGGTGGTCTGTAAATATGAAAAGAACAATAATATTTTTAATATTTGTCTTTCTTCTGCCAGGATGCAGGTCGACTGTGGAGTACGCCGAAATCAACGGCCTGACCCAGGGCACTACCTATCATATTGTTGTAGAAGCCACTCCCGGGAATGAACAGCGGTGATCTCCGTCTGAAGATTGAAACCCTGCTGAGCGAGGTCGACAACTCGCTTTCAATATACAACGACTCTTCTGTTATATCTCTCATTAACAGTAATATAAGCGATAAGACCGACACCCTGTTCCGTGAGGTGTTCAGAGCTTCGGCGCTGATATCAGAACAGTGCAACGGCCTTTTTGACATCACAGTGGGGCCGCTGGTGAAAGCATGGGGATTCGGTCCTGACGCCCTCAGAAGGTTTGATGAGACAAAGCTTGACTCACTGATGGCCCTTGTGGGCATGGATAAGGTCAGGCTCGAGGGCGACCGCATTGTCAAGGCTGATCCTGATATGTATATTGACGTCAACGCGATCGCCCAGGGTTACACGGTCGATCTTATCATTGACATGCTGGCCAGGGAAGGCATTAAGGATTGTCTCGTGGAAGTGGGAGGCGAGGTACGCACCGCAGGAGACAAGGATGGCAAAGGATGGCATGTGGGCATCGACAGACCTGAAGATGGCAATTTTGTCCCCGGCGCCGAGCTGCAGGCAGCAGTAAGGATTGATAATAACGCCCTTGCCACATCAGGCAACTACCGTAAGTTCTACATTGATAACGGCATCAAGTATTCGCATACAATTGATCCACGGACAGGCTACCCGGCAAGGCATACACTTCTCAGTGCCACCATTGTCGCCCCGGAATGTACAGTGGCAGATGCCTGGGCCACTGCATGCATGGTTGCCGGGAAGGACACGGCGATAACCTTCATTGAAAAATATGACTTCCTGGAAGGATACCTGATCTTTTCCGATGAAAAGGGAGAAATGCAGAGCTGGATTTCAGAAGGACTAAGGAAAAGGATAGAGGAGCGTTAATCGTTATTCATTGAGCACGCGGCACAGCCGCCGGCACCTTCACCGGGTTTGCACCCCAGGTCTGTATCCTGGGCACACCTGATACCCCTGTCCCTCATAGCCTTGTTGTGGCTTATGTGTGTATCAGGAAAACGCCCCCTGGGTTTCACGAGAATGCTGATAGCCAGTCCTGCCATCGCAAGACCAACCAGAACGGCTGAAATTATGAGAAGTTTTATAAACATCACTGTCACTTTCTATCTGCAAAATTAACATCGTTCGGCCCCCTTTGTTCCCATTTTTTAGCTTTTTCTTGATTTTGACCCGAAAAGTCATTACATTTCCTGTCCTTATCAGACCTATGGGCGACTATCCTGACATATTCAGCATCAACCCCGAGGATAAAATTCCCGGAAAGGGGAGGGTACTCATTTCAGAGCCCTTTCTCACCGACCGCTTTTTTAACCGCACTATAGTTTTCCTGACAGAGCACAATGCCCAGGGTTCGATTGGCTTCATCCTCAACCGTGTCATCGACCTGATGGTGAGCAGTGCCGTGGAGGGGTTCGACGGATGGGATGAGCATCTTTCTGTCGGGGGCCCTGTGGCGCCTGACACGCTCCATTACCTTCATACCCTTGGAAGGAAGGTTCCCGGCAGCGTGCCTGTCGTTCCGGGAATATGGTGGGGAGGAGAGATCGACGCGTTGCGTAATCTGATTTCCACCGGCACTGTCGGTCGTGACCAGGTCCGCTTTTTCCTGGGTTATTCGGGATGGGAAAAAGGCCAGCTCAGGAAAGAGTTGAATGAGAACTCATGGGTCATTGCCAGGGTGCCCGGCGACGTGATAATGAAGAGCCGCGGCAATATCTGGCGCGATGTACTGCGCTCACTGAACAATAAATACCGTATCTGGGCTGAGTTCCCCGAATCACCTGAGATGAACTGAACGGTTGTCAGTGCATTATTTTGAAGACCATCTCACGCAGAAGGTCACCCTCGTCAGTGCCCACTTCGCCAAACCCTTTCGCCTTAAGATCATAAGTTCGGATCATGCTGATGATATTCATGCATGCTCCCACATTATAGACCGATGCTGCAGTCCTGAAATCACGTACATAACCGGGATAGGTCTTCAGCATTGCCACCACGTTGCTGTCCGTCTTGTCTTTCAGGCTGTGATAGATCAGAACACGGCTGAAGTTGGAGAACAAAACGGAGAAGAGCGGGATGACCTCCTTCTTTGAGTGGGCGGCGTAATAATTCACCACCCTGGCTGCCTTGAGGGGATCACGGTAGACGATGGCTTTCCACAGTTCGGTGGGGGTGTAATCCTTGCTGATACCAATGCTCTTTTCTATCAGTGCCGTGTCTATGCGCGGGTTCTTCTCAGGCAGGGAGATGATCAGCTTGTCAAGCTCGTTGGATACCTTCCCCAGATCATTGCCAAGAAACTCGGAGAGGAGGCGCGATGCATCGGTGTCGGCCATTATCCCCCTGTCAGTAAGATACCTGTCTATCCATCCGGGGATAAGGTATTCAGGCACCTTGTTCGACTCAAAATACCATCCTTTCTTAAAAAGTGACTTATAGAGCGATTTTCTCTTGTCAAGGTCATCGTATTTGTATGCAATGACCAGGATGGTCGAATTAAGCGGGTTATCGATATAAACCAGGAGGTCATCGATCTTTTTCATCTTCTGAGCCTCGCGCACAATGACCACCTGCTGGTTCGACATCATCGGGAAGCGACGGCAGGTCTCGATGACCTGCGTCACCGAGACATCGAGACCGTAGAGAACAGTCTGGTTGAAGTCCTTCTCTGACTCATCCAGAACGCTGTCTTCAATGAAATCCGTTATGAGATCAATAAAATACGGCTCCTTCCCGGCGAGAAAATAGACCGGCTTGAAGATCTTGTTTTTCAGATCCCTGATTATCTCTTTATAGTCGGTCGCCATCAGAAACGAAGATGCTTTACGGATATGCCGTTGTCTTTTATCTCTGTCAGGCCCTCGATGCCTATCCGGAGATGTATCTCTGTAAACTGCCTTGTCACCTTGCGGTCGGAGGCCTCCGTCTTTATGCCTGTTGAAATCATAGGCTGATCAGAGACGAGAAGTAGGGCGCCGGTGGGTATCTCATTGGCGAACCCGACAGTGAAGATGGTGGCTGTCTCCATATCGATGGCCATGGCCCTGGTCTTTACGAGGTATTTCTTGAACCTGTCGTCGTATTCCCACACCCTCCTGTTGGTGGTATAGACGGTGCCGGTATAATACTCGAGGTTATTTCTTGTGATTGCCGCCGAGACAGCGCTCTGCAGCTTGAAGGCAGGCAGGGCAGGAATCTCCAGGGGCAGGTAGTCATTGGATGTACCGTCACTCCTGATTGCAGCAATGGGCAGGATCATGTCGCCGAGCTTGTTCTTTTTCTTGAGACCTCCGCACTTGCCGAGGAAGAGCACCGCCTTTGGCTGTACTGCACTGAGGAGGTCCATGATGGTAGCTGCGTTGGGGCTCCCCATGCCGAAGTTGATGATGGTGATGCCGTTTGCTGTGGCATTGGGACAGTTCTTGTCCCTTCCCTCGACCGGCACATTGTTCCATTCTGCAAAGAGCTCAACATAATGTGTGAAGTTTGTCAGCAGGATAAAGCTGCCGAAGGTTTCGAGATTCTTGCCTGTATACCGGGGCAGCCAGTTGTTCACTATATCTTCTTTTGTTCTCATGACCTTCGGTGCTGATTATTTATATTTGCTGTGCTAACGGTTACCAAAAATACAAATTAAGTTGAAACCACTGAAACTGCCGCCTTGTTCATTGCGCATTAAAGAGGGTCCGGGAGGAAAACTCATCTTTGACCGGCTGAGACAGAAGTATGTGGCACTGACACCTGAGGAGTGGGTCAGACAGCATTTTGTAAATTATCTTACGGAACACCTGCACTACCCGGCAGGACTGATACAGGTGGAGGCTTCTCTCACGCTCAACACAATGAAGCGAAGAGCGGATATACTTATTCATGACCGCACGGGACAGCCGGTCATGGTCATCGAATGCAAGGCCCCGGACGTGAAACTCACCCAGGCAGTCCTTGACCAGGTGATCAATTATAACTTCACCTATGGAGTCAGGTGGGTGGTGGTAACCAACGGTATAATGCACCGGACGGGGAAGATCGACAAAATTGCCAATACAATTTCGTTGCTTGATCATGTTCCTGATTATGAGATTGTTATAAGTACAGAACCATGATCGATGTGACCTGTGCGCTCATACGCAATGATGAAGGGCTGGTGCTGGCAGTACGCCGGGGACCGGCAATGAACAACGCCGGAAAGTGGGAGTTTCCGGGAGGAAAGACCGGACCAGGGGAGGATCATGAGGATTGCATCATCAGGGAGATTGATGAGGAACTAGGTATTTGCATTATAATCAACAGCAGGCTTGACTGTGTGGAATATGATTACGGGGATAAACAGATAAGGCTGATACCTTTCCTGTGCGAGACACTCTCATCGAAGCCGGTGCTGAGGGAGCACGATGAATACAAGTGGATGAAACCTGATGAACTGCTTAAACTTGACATGACCGCTGCCGACATCCCTGTGGCTCGGCAGTATGTTTCGCAATACAATGCACCTGTTAGCCGGGAACCTGATGAAACACATACTGTTGTCACGGCCGAAGCAGGAGTGGAGCTGGCCAGGATGCTGGAACGGATAACAAGCACGTATGAGATTACAATGGTGGCTCATTCCGCCGTCAGCGACACGGGCCTCCTTTCACAGCTGGTTACATTATCTTCAAGCCAGGAGAAGAGGGTCGGTTTCATGGCTTCCTGGGCGCTTTCGAAGGTGGTGGATATGAATACGGAAGTTCTTGCTCCCTTTCTTGCGGTTATGATCGATACTTTGCCCGGTGTTCCAAACGAGAGCGTCCAGAGATCGTTCATGAGGGTGATAATGAAGAGTGATATCAGCAGCATACCGCAGTCACACCACGCTAAGCTGATCGAATACTGTCTTGGCATAATGCATTCCGCCAACACGCCTGTAGCGCCGAAGGCTTATGGTATGGAGATACTGGCTTCGTTCTGCGGAGTTTATCCTGATATGATAAACGAGGTTGCCGGCGCTGTACAGATTGCCATCAATGATGCTTCAGGAGGCATGAAGGCGGCAGGGCGCAAGGTCATACAAAGGTTAAAGTCTATTTAATCTTCACGGTCTTTTTAATCCACTTCGTAATGATGTCAAGCGCTTCCGGGGAAAAGGTCTCCTCAATGGTGCTATATTCAGCAGGGGCGCCGGTGGTGCAATGCTGGAACAGGTGATTATGACCAGGCATTACCACAGTTTTAATCTTCTTGTTGCCACCTGACGTCACGGCTGCTTTTATAACGGGCAGGTTCTGCTCAAAGTTCACCTGCAGGTCCTTGTCACCGTTGAGAGCCAGCACCGGGCATTTAACCTCCTTCCAGAAAACCGCAGGATCAGTTGAGAGGAAGTACCTCATCCATGGATTATTCACCTGCCCGATTCCCTGTGCGAACGCTGCGGTCTTATCTCTTCGTTCATCAGGTGTCAGACCCTTGGTATCAAGGTCTTTGCTGAACCACTCCATAGCCTCTTTGGCAGCCTTACGCTGGTCAGGCTGGGCCATGATTATTTTAAACAGGTTGCTGTTTGCTGCCCATGCTTCTTCAACCTCCTTTTCGGAACTGCCGGAAGCGATGAGAACATCCCGTGTCTGCTTTGCAAGTATGTCATAGCCGCTTACTCCCGGTCCGGCCAGCGAGACAATGAATGCAATGTTTTTATTCTTTGACGCCACGATAGGGGCTATCAGGCCACCCTCGCTGTGCCCTGCAAGACCGATCTTTTTCGGATTGATCTCCGGCCGTCCGAGGAGATATGCCACTGCGGCAGCTGCATCATCAGCGAATGAAAGCGAAGTGGCATTTGTAGCATTCCCCTTCGATCCGCCGAAACCCCGGTCATCATAGCGCAGCACCGCGATACCGTTTCGGGTGAGGTAGTCGGCGATAATAAGGAATGGCTTGTGGGCAAAGACAGTCTCGTTACGGTCCTCCTGTCCAGAACCTGTTATCATCACTACAGCAGGAAAAGGTCCTGCTCCCTCAGGCAGTGTGAGTGTACCAGCCAGGTCAAAATTTTCCACGCTGTTCCTGAATGTGACCTCCTCCTCCCTGTAAGGGTACGGTTTTACCGGTTCCTGGGGACGGTTGAATGTCACCGGTGCGGCATTTTTCTTCAGATCAAGAGGGTACTTCCTGCCAAGCTGCATCCATGTGCCGGTAAGAGTCGAATCGCCCGAAAAAGTACCACGGTACTGACCTTTGATCATTGGTGCATCAACAGTGAGGGTGTCATCGTTAAAAGTGACTCTGCCGAGCGGAAGGCCAACCGCACCCTGGGCGGGTACATCAAGTGTGGCTTTCACAGTATCGGCTTCGGTCATGGTAAAACTGAAAACCATATTCAGCTCAGCGCCGCCTTCCTTAAGGGTACCACTCCATGGACCTTCAATATCTTTAATTGATCTCTGCGACATTGCAGTGCCGGCAGTTATAAGTATAAACAATGCTGTCAGGGCGATTCTGTCTCTTTTCATGATTTTGAAATTCTGCTGTTCTTCAAAAGTACCCATTTCTGTCTATATTTGAAGGTTAAAAATCAATAAATGAAGATCGTTGATACGCGCGGACTTACGTGTCCGGCTCCACTGATAAAGACCCGGCAGGGACTGACAGAAGCTGCGGAGGGAGAGGCTGTGCAGGTGATAATTGACAATAAGACTTCCCTTGGGAATGTCAGACGATACCTGGCCGACAACAAGCTGACATTCACGGTCAGGGAGGAGGGAGACCTGGCATATGTGACTGTCACCCGCGGGGAAAAGACTGAAATTAGTGCGAACGAGGAGGCATATTGTGCTCCTGAAGCAGATGCCCCTCTGCGCAGGCGCAACACGGTTGTCGCCGTAACATCTGAGAAAATGGGCAGCGGCGATGACGGGCTGGGAGCTAAGCTGATGATCACTTTTTTCAGGACACTGGTGATGATTGAACCCGCACCGGCTTCGGTGGTATTTTACAACTCGGGAGTGAAGCTTGCCATGGATGATTCACCTGTGCTGGACTTTATAAAGGAGCTTCTGGCAAAGGGTACCTCTGTTTATCTCTGTACCAATTGTATTAACCACTTCCAGATTAAGGACCGCCTGCCGGTGGGCAGCTTCAGTGATATGTACCAGATCCTTAATCTGCTTAATGATGCTGATCATATAATCCGTCCCTGACCCTCATGGCTTTCGATCTTCTTACAACGGTTGAGACGGGTGGGTGCTCGTCAAAGATCCCGCCACGGCAGCTTGAAGAGCTGCTGTCAGCATTGCCTTTGCCCGTCGATCCGAAAATACTCGTTGATATCGCCACGCATGATGATGCCGGTGTGTATAAGATCAGTGATGACCTTGCCCTGGTGTTCACCACCGATTTCTTTCCCCCGCTGGTGAGTGACGGTTATGAATTTGGACTGATAGCCGCAACAAACTCAATAAGTGATGTTTATGCCATGGGTGGAACACCCCTTCTGGCACTGAACATCATGATGTTCCCGTCCTCGCAGATCCCGCTCGAAGTATATTCAGACATACTGAGGGGCGGGTATGACAAGGCGAAGGAAGCCGGGGTGAGCATCATAGGAGGTCACAGCATCGATGATTACCCGCCGAAGTACGGCCTGGCTGTAATCGGCACCGTACATCCTGACAGGATCATCACCAATGCCGGAGCGAAGGACGGCGACCTGCTTATTCTTACGAAGCCTGTCGGCACCGGGATCATTCTTGCCGGCCACAGGATGAAGATGACTTCTGCCGGCCAGCTTGATGAAGCGAAGCGGATGATGATGAGGCTTAACAATGACGGTGCACGGCTGATGCAGAAGTATGGCATAAGGGGCGCTACCGACATAACGGGCTTTGGACTCGCCGGTCATGCGTTGAAGATGGCGCGCGGGTCAGGCGTGACTATACTTTTAAACATGAGCAGTGTGCCGCTTCTGGAAGGTGCATATAATCTGGCTGAGCAAGGTTGCATACCGGGTGCCGCCTTCCGCAACCTGGATTATACCGAGAGAGATACACTTTTCGAAGAGGGTCTTGATTATAACCTGAAGATGATCGCACAAGATGCGCAGACATCGGGCGGACTGCTGATGGCAGTGGCAGAGGTACAGTCCGGAGCTCTGCTCGCTGACCTTCACCATTCAGGCCACCCGGAGGCTGCAGTCATCGGCAGGGTTCTGTCAGGAAAAGACTATCCGTTGATCATAAACAGTTAGAGACAGGTCTGAGACCTGTTTCTGACCTGTCCAATTACGGTTTATGCCGGAAGGGAGAAGATGAATTCGGTGCCGCCACCCTGGCGTGTTTTGACGGATATCTCACCTTTATGCAATAAGATGGCGTTCTTAACAATGGCTAATCCCAGTCCTGTGCCTCCGCTCTTGCGTGACCGGCCGTCATCAATCCTGTAAAACCGTTCAAAAATACGTGGCTGATGTTCCTCAGGAATACCGATACCGTCATCCGCAAATGAGAAACGCCGGAAACCGGGTACACCCGGAAGGCTTCTGACGGTTACAGTTACATTCTCGCCTGCATACGTGACGGCATTTTCCATAAGATTCTGGAAGACGGAGACCACAAGAGACCTGTTAGCTGTGACCCTGGTGGCAGGATCGATATCAATATCCACCCTGATCTTTTTCTTGCTTATCGATGTCGTCAGGTTTTCGCACACTTCTTTCACGATACCGAATACATCAACTTCCTCAAACGGGAAGCTGCTGCCTGTCTCATCAAGCTTGTTAAGGGTGACGATATCATTTATCAGGTCAGTGAGCCGTGTCGACTGAGCGAGTGCCTTGTCAAGGAAATAATGTTTTTTCTCTTCATCAAGGTCCTTGTTCTCCATCAGCGTCTCAAGATACCCCCTTACTGAAGCGATAGGAGTTTTTAACTCATGTGCGATATTTGACGTCATTTGCTGACGCATCGCCTTGGTCTGTTCGGTACGGGTGATATCGGTAATAACTATTTCGAAACTGTCATCGTGAAAAAGAATGCAACGAATGCCGAAGAACTTTCCGGCTTTTTCTATATGGAATTCTGTTGAAGGGGTCTCGGCATTTTTTGTTGTCAGGTGCTGATGGTTATGCAGGAATGATTTCACACCGGCAAACAGAGGATGGTCAATAAATCCTTCGGGAGATAATGAATGCTCCCCTGTCAGGGTATTAAGGAAGACCATGAAAAGGTTGTTCGACATTGTTACTTTACGGTCAGAAGACAAAAACGCCACTCCTTCGTTAAGAACATGCAGGTGTCTGAAAAGTTTCTCTTTCTGAAGGTTAAGCTCTTCAGTGTTTTTAGCGAGATTATTATATATTTTTATAATTTCCTTGCCTGTTTCTCCTATCTCATTTTTAGGGAATATTACTGCCGGGTCATTTCCTTCGCCGCGTCTGACCCTGGCAGCAAACTCGCGAAGCATTGTAATACTTTTCCCCATTCGCCTGGTCACCAGTGCAAGTAACGCCCAGATAACCAGGAAAGTGACAGCCATAAAGAGAAGAAAGATATTATCCCTCCGGAGAAATCCCTTTATGTTGATGTTGTACTCTTCAGCCAGCCTGACGTAATAAGTGCTGAAGTATCTTGAGAAATAATAGTATTCCTTTCCTGTAGAAGCTGATTTACGGACTGCTGTTCCGTACGGTGAGAAAAGTGATTTGCCCACTTCGGGTCTGGTGAGATGGTTATCCAATGTGTTCCAGTCTTCCACCGAGCTGTCATACAGTACTTTGCCATCAATGGCTATAAGGGTAATACGCAGGTCAGGAACCGGTATAAGGTTGTAGATTGAGTCTATCAGTTTATAATTACCACTTTCTATGATTGAGTTTACCCTGATATATCTGTCTACGAGGCCTGACATGTCGTTAAGCCTGTTGTCAAGGGCGGCTATCCTGATCCTCTTTTCACGTCCGTACTGGAAAATCATCATTAGAACAGTGAATAGGAGAAAGACACTGAAGTAGTAGAGAAACAGTTTTCGATTATAGCTTTTTCTGCCTGTCATAGGTTTCTTTTTTCAATCACCGAAATAATATCCGTATCCTGACTTATTTTTTATCATGCCGGCCTTTGCCCCCAGTTTCCTTCTGATACGGGCAATGGTAACGTCCACTGTGCGGTCTGTAACGATCACGTCATTACCCCAGATGCGCGTAAGTATCTCTGTCCGGGGAAATAATTTGCCTTTGTTCCGGAGAAACAGGGCGAGTATATCGTATTCCTTTCTGGTCAGTTCGAGTGTTTTGCCGTCTGATACGATCAGTTTATTTTCTATATCGATTATAAAATCGCCTGATGTTGTTTCCGTCTTAACCTGAGAAGGGGAAGATCTGCGAATGATAGCTCTGACCCTGACCATAAGCTCTCTTACAGAAAAGGGTTTGGCCATGTAGTCGTCAGCTCCCAGGTTGAAGCCTGTTATCTTGTCATTATCAGTGTCTCTGGCAGTGAGAAAAATAATAGGTGTTGTCAGGTTCAGCTCCTTCCTTATTTTTTCAGCAAGACGGAAACCTGACATAGCTCCCATCATCACGTCAAGAATAAAGAGGTCATAGGAAAAGAGGTTTTTGCGCATGGCTTCTTCGGCCGAGGTGGCGGTGTCAACAACATAACCCTCACCGGCCAGGTTGAATGAGAGTATCTCAAGGATATCTTCCTCGTCGTCTACTGCCAGTATTCTTTTGTTCTCAACCACCTGTTTATTCACCTTTACCAATGCCCGTATGCCGTATATCAGTACCCTGCATCGAATAAATTGAAGCTTCAGCTATGTTGGTTGCATGATCGGCAATCCTTTCAATATTTGATATCATATCCTTTAATTCTACATATCTCAGCACGGTCTGCCGTGTTTCATCATCAAGTGATGATCTGTTAATATAGCTGATAAGCAGTTTGTGGTTCATCTCGTCAACGACCGAGTCATTCTTGATTGTCCATATTGCAAAATCCGGGTCATCATTTATAAATGAAAGCAGCGCTTTTTCGACCATAATGGTTCCCGAAGTGAGCATATTATTGACGAGCGCGCAGATGGATTCATATTCATTGCTTTTTCTGATCGCTTCAATTATCCTGATCAGGTTATTTATGCGGTCACCAATGCGCTCGAGATTGACAGTCATGCGATAGCAAGCCACTATCCGGCGCACATCTGAGGCTACCGGCTGGTAAAGAACGATGGTGTTGGTGAACTGCTCACCGATAACCACTTCATAGTTGTCGATAAGGTTTTCTGCCTCCTTCATCTGTCCCGCCAGTATTTTAAAGTCCTGGTCATCTGATGTGGTCATCAGCCTCTCAAGGAGGGTAAGCTGTTTCAGCACAAGGTTGGCCATTTCGCTGAAACTGGTCATTATCTCATTTATTGCCTGTTCCTTTTTTCCGCTCATTATCAGGTGTTTTAACAAATGTAAGAAATATGCGTTTTAATCAACCGAATTTGCCTGTAAGATATGACTCCGTACGTGCATCCTTCGGATTGGTAAAGAGAGATTCTGTCCGGCCTGTTTCCACAAGCTCACCCAGGTACATGAACATCGAATCATCGGAGATTCTTGCAGCCTGAGACATATTATGTGTAACAAGGACCAGTGTGTATTGTTTCTTCAACTCTACTAGCAGGTCTTCAATTTTTGATGTAGCTATAGGGTCAAGCGCTGAGGTGGGCTCATCGAGGAGCAGCACCTCAGGGTTGAAGGCTATAGCGCGTGCCACGCAGAGACGCTGCTGCTGGCCTCCTGATAGAAAGGTCCCCTTCCGGTACAGGAATTCTTTCACCTCATCCCACAGGGTGACATTCCTGAGGGCATTCTCGACGATCTCGTCCCGTTGACTCTTTTTAAGCCTTATGTCGTTCAGGCTGAAGCCGGCGATGACGTTCTCATATATCGTCATGTTGGGAAAGGGATTAGGTCGCTGGAACACCATCCCCACCTTACGACGCAACTCAATGACGGACATTGAAAAAATGCTCTGTCCATTAAGCAGTATTTCACCTTTTGTCTCGATGTTTGGATAGAGCTCATGCATACGGTTCAGACCACGCAACAGGGTGCTCTTCCCGCATCCCGAGGGGCCCATGATGGCGGTGATGTTGTGTCGCTTTATGTCAGCAGATACATTGCTGACGGCATAGCGGCCGGGCTCGTATGCTATCGAGAGTTTTTCTATCTTTATTACAGGGCCGCTGTTTTGAGTGTCACTCATCAGTGTCAGATATATTTACGTTTTGAGGAAATACTTCGGGAGAGCAGGTTCATTGAGAGTACAAAGACCATTAGGAAGAGAGAGGCGCTCCATACAAGATTAACCATGTTGGGGTCGTTGTAGAAGTCCCATATCAGCAAGGGCACTGCGCTGACGGGCTTTGTGATGTCAAGGCTGATGGCGGGGCTTCCCAGTGCAGTAAGCATCAGTGGTGCGGTCTCGCCTAATATTCTTGACAGTGCCAGCAGCACGCCGGTAGCCAGGCCGCTGAAGCTGACAGGGATAAGGATCTTGTAGATCATCTTGTAATATGGCACGCCAAGAGCATATGCCGCCTCTTTGATGGTGGAGGGGATCATCATCATTGTCTCTTCCGTTGATCTTATTATGAGCGGCAGCATCATGATTGTCAGAGCCACGCTGCCTGCCATGGCTGAATAACCCCGCGTGATGTTCTTCACTATCCACAGGTAAGCAATGATGCCAAGTATGATCGAAGGTACGCCCTGAAGGATCTCAGTGAGGCTTCTGATAATGCCTGCATAGCGTTTTGTTCTGTTCTCATAGAGATATATACCTGTCATCAGTCCCAGGGGAATAGCAATAAGAGATGCTGCGAGTACCATCAGCAACGATCCTATGAGACCGTTTGCGATGCCTCCGGGAATGACCTCGCCTGATGAGGCAGCCATCATTGCCTGGAAGGTATCAGGTGCCGGTTCGGTGAAGAAGGCAGTGTTGATCTGCCGGTATCCTTTGGCAGCAAGATTACCGACAATAAGGAATATGGGTATGATAGTGATTACGGCACCTGCAATAATGAGATACCTGAAACGTCCATTGGTCCGGTTACGGCGTTTAATGTTATCATTTAGTACAATCTCCATGGCCATGCTAAGCGAATCGTCTGATTATAAACTTGCCTGCTGCATTCACCAATGCGGTGATGGCAAAGAGGAGTAACCCAATTGCTATCAGGGCGCTCATCTTTAGCCCGTCAGCTTCGCCGAACTGGTTGGCAATAACAGATGCCATAGTATTGCCCGGGGAGAACAGTCCCTTCGGAATAACATTGGCATTGCCAATAAGCATTGTGACAGCCATTGTCTCACCGAGAGCTCTGCCGAGTGCAAGGATAAAGCTGGCAACAATACCTGACCGGGCTGAAGGGATGATGACGCTGAAGATGACTTCGCGACGTGTGGCCCCCAGCGAATAAGCTGCCTCCTTGAGCTCAGGAGGCACCATGGAAATGATCTCAGTGCTCAGTGAGGTGGCGTAGGGAACAATCATAATAGCCAATACCAGTGAGGCGGTGAAGACACCGAATCCCTGATCGGTCAGACCGGTACTTACCAGCAAAGGCCGCAGGGCGTAGAACCCCCAGAAGCCATAAACAATGGAAGGTATCCCTGCCAGCAGATCGACCAGGCTCCGCAGGATGCCGGCAGTGCGCGTTCCATTGTAATATTCGGCTATAAAGAGTGAGGTAGAGAAGGCCATTGGGATGCATATTATCAGGGCAAGGATCGAGGTAATAACGGTCCCCGCAATGAAAGGAAATGCCCCATATTCTTCGCTGCCGGATGTGGGGTTCCAGACCGTGGAGGTGATGAACCCCAGACCATATTCCCTAAACGCAGGAATAGCCCCCCCTGCGAGGGAGAGGACTATCCCGGCACTCAATAAAAGTATTATCAGTGACGAAACAAACAGCAAGGCCTTTATAACCCTGTCACCGTTCATCAGCCTTATTTCAGTATGGGTTGGCCTTTATATTGTATACTTTTAAGGACCAGAGCAGCCTGCTCAGAGGCTTTTTGTGGCAGCGGGGCATAGTGGACACTTGTTGCTATTGCCTGGGCATCCGCGCCGGTGAGCCAGTTCACCGCTTTCACTGTTGCTTCAGCTGTAGCAGGCGAGCGATCTCCGTAGGCCTGTTCCTTATACATTATTATCCATGTAAAGCTTGTAATAGGGTAGGCTTCCGGGCTGGCCGAGTTGGTGATCATGATCCTTGTGTCAGACGGCATCTCAGCAGAAGCAGCAGCAGTAAACGAAGCCAGCGTTGGCACTATATAGTTCCCGGCTTTGTTCATCACCTGTGCCATGAGTATTTTCTGCGCAAAGGCATACTCAAATCCGATATATCCGATGGTTCCTGCACTCTGGCTGATTGTGCCTGCCACGCCCGGGTTACCTTTGGCACCTATACCGGTTGGCCAGTTAAGGGCCTTACCTGTGCCGAGTTGCCCGTTCCAGGTCTGGCTGACCTTCGACATGTAATCGCTGAAGATGTATGTCGTGCCGCTGCCGTCGGAACGGTATACGACAGTAATATCCATATCAGGAAGGGTAATGCCTGGATTGATA
The DNA here is from genome assembly GCA_963780735.1 of uncultured Bacteroidales bacterium. Taxonomy (GTDB): domain Bacteria; phylum Bacteroidota; class Bacteroidia; order Bacteroidales; family VadinHA17; genus SR-FBR-E99. The sequence goes on along the minus strand of CAWADB010000006.1, from coordinate 82,600 downwards.
TCGGCAAGCTTCTTATCATTCCATTTTTTTATGGTACCGAGGAAAATGCCCTCCAGTAATTCAGGCGTAAGTTTCAGCTCTGTCACTCCCGGAAGGTTATAGGCTATGACCACTGCACCGATGCAGGTAGGGATATGAACCACCTCACCAGGCATCTCAGACAGTTCAGTGTCAGACAGATATGCATCTGTCGCACCGAAGTCCACAACCCTGTCACGCAGGCTCTTGATGCCTCCGCCCGAACCTATCCCGCCATAATTGATGACTGGTCCGCCCTCTTCATTGTACTTTTTAAAGGCGAGATTATAAAAAGGCTGCGGGAATGTAGCCCCTGCTGCGGAGAGTGTGATTTGCTTTTCCTTACCGGCTTTTTGTCCGCCGCTACCACATGAAGCAGCTATAAGAGCCACAATTACTACTAAAAGAAAGATTTGTTTTTTCATTTCAATTTCTGTTATCCGTTAAATTCTTAATTCTTAATTTTTAATTTTTAATTAAAGCCTAGAACCTCGCCTCCACATTCAACCCGACGGTTCCTGCAAAATCAGCGTTTTCGTCATCCGGTACAAACCCAATAAAGTTAGGGGAAATTCTAACATTCTTTACAGGAGAGTAGTCAAAACCTATGAACAGGTTTATTCCATCCTTGCCCAAATTCCATGGATCTGTCTCACCTTCCAGTGTGACAGATCCTATATTATCATATCGTGCAAAGACTGAAAATTTCTCTGCTATCTTTGCTGCCGTAAAGATGCTTACACCTGAGTAGTTTTCACCCACTTCAGTCAGGTGATTATTCTGCCTGAAATATTCTGCTCCGAGAGAGAATACAGGTCCCAGATAAGCTCCGGTAAAGCTGATTGTCATCTGCCTTTCACCGCCCGGACCCATCGCATCGTAATAACCCCGGAACAAAAAATTCTTAGCAGGTTTGACAGTAATGCCAGTTATTAATTTCATGGTTGTATCGGGTGCGACATCTTTGTATCCTCTTCCGTTCAGCAATCCGATGTCAATTGACACCGCCTCAGCAACCTGGTATTTTGCCATAAGCCCAAGGTCTACTGAAAATATCATTGCAGAGTATTCTATTGGTGTCTTGGTGATATACCTGTAATTCCAGAATTTATCAGCCATCGAAAACTGTTCAACCCCAATCAACCCTCCGCGAAGCGTGAGATTGCCGTTATCATACTGAAGGAATGCATTACGCAGGTATCCGACAGATATTATTTTTCCGTTGACTACCTGTGTCATTCCATCATACATTACCCGGCTCATGATGGTTTTGGAAAAATTATAGTCAAAGCCGAGATAAGAACGTGTGATCTCGAATACGGGTACATTCTCTCCTCCTGAGAAGGTGGTGTGATAATCAGCAAACAGCAGACCGAAAATTTTCCCCGAAGGCTTAAACTGATCACTTTCCTGTGCCTGCACAGGGAGCAGTAAGGCTGCTGACAGCAATACTAAACTGAGAGTTTTTCTCATAAGAACTTTTTTGATGGTTTGACATTACAAAATAACTGCTATTTTGTTTCAGAAATGTTATACAAAAGTTACAAAGTTGTTACAAACGTAATCCTGCAGATATCATTAACTTTACAATCCTTGGAATTAATGAAATTAGGAGAGATGAAACGAGTTTCTTTAATAATAATTATTTTGTTATTCTGTCTTAATGGCCAGTCGCAGAGCGTATTGAACCCTAACTACGGGCTGAAGACACCGCTCACAGCCGAGATCGTCAGGGTTGACTTTAACAGTGATGCCACGGTTGTCTGGCTGACAATAATGAGTGATATCAATAATGCCTGGTTCTGTATTGACAAGAACACCTTTATAATTAAGCCTGACGGCATGAAGGTAAGGCTCAAAAGCTTGAAAGGACTGCCTTATTGTCCGGCAACCTACCGCTTCAAAAAGCCGGGTGAAAAACAATCCTTCTCGATGACATTTCCTGCCACAGGACTGCTACCCTGGTTTTCTCTTGTGGAGGAGTGTACCGGCGGATGCCTTGCCATCAGGGGCATTGTGACAGGCGGGGTTCTGAACAACAGGCTGAACGAAGCATACGCTCTTTCTGATAAAGGAGATGATATGGCTGCTTACCGTCTCTTTGAGGAGATAATCAATGAGACGGACTCCCTTAATCTCGGCATCGAAGGATCGATTTATACCAATCTTATTCTGATTGACCGGAAGAACGGGAGGCCGCAAACGGCGAAGGGATGGTATGACAGAATGATGACATCTGACACTCCGGACCTGGGGCTCTACCTGGAAAGCCTCCGGAGGGAGGGGATTGATTATTAAAAAAAAGCCCTGACTGGTTCCAGTCAGGGCTTTCAATCAATATAGGTTAGTTTTAGAAATGAAGATCCACTCCAATTCCGACGACCCATGTTTCGGTGTCGTAGGTCTCAGTAATATCAGGTACACCTGTAATTCCCGCAGAGGATGTCTTTTCACCGTCCTTATACATTGTGTACATGCCTCCGAGATTGATGTCGATCATCGGTGACAGGGTCAGCCCGATACCGCCACCAAACGTTGAGGTATTAAGACTGTACCTCTGGTCGCTCTGATAGTTGTCGTTTACTCCTGTGACAGTACCGGCGTAGCCTGCACTGATTTTGAACATATTACTCAGGGCATATTCAATGCCTGCTGAATAATCAAAGAAGTTCTGGTCAATCATACTGACCTCGAGATCCCTGCTTCCGTCATAGTCATTGTTCTTGTCGAAGAAATAGTTCAGTCCTGCTGTGAGGTAGAGTTTCTCAGACGGATGTACGCCAACTCCAACAGATAATAAAGCAGGCATATCTGCAACTACTATTCCTCCGTCCTCAAACATTCCACCGGCATCTTTGCCGTCATTTACGGTCGTCGTCAGATCGAGAGTGGTATGGAACTCATATTTGAGGGCAATATTGAACATTTCGTTCGGGGTAATATTAACGCTTATGATCGGGGTGAAGCCGGTTCCTTCCTCAACGACATCAGCCTCCACCTCTGTCATCACGTCGAGCGCTGCAGCCGTAGCGTTCAGAGAGGTAGCCTGTGTGGCGCCGTATGGTGTCAGGGCAATAGCTCTCAGATAGTCGCCGGGGGTGCCGTTAAACGGAGCAGGAACGCTCCCTGGATATCCTGTCGGTGGGGTAGCCGGTGATGCTGAAATCGTCACGTCGGTTATGTAACCCTGGTAGGTGTTTTTTGCTGTCACATACCTGCCTCCCACGGCCACGGAAATGAAATCATTAATATCGTATGAAACGTTTGCCTGGTATCCGAAGTAGATTGAGCTGCCTTCGAAAAATATGGAACCGTCATAAGCGGTAACATTATTAAAGTCGGGGTTAAAACCCATTGCACCCTCAACGCCTGCGTCAAGTGGGGCTAACTGTGTCTGCAGTCCGGGAACAAGATTCGCAATCTGCTTTTCAAATGAAGGAAGACCCGTGGCATACTCAGCGCCGCCGCCACCGCCAACAGGATTGAATCCTACGGAGAAGGCGAATTTATTTACCTTGTACACCGCGTATACTCCCGGAAATATCGGAGCACTGACTGTTCCAATATATTCAGTCGGATTTTCTGTCAGAAAATAATAATTGTTGGTGATAGTCTTGGTCTGGCCGATGATCTGGTTGTTGATGGAGAAATGAAAACCGTCTGCCAGTTTTGTCAGACCTGCCGGATTGTAATAAACAGCATCAACGCTTGTTGAAGCATTGCGGCTTATCATACGGACCATATAGGCGCTATGGTTCGTGTTTGTCACAAGTCCGCCGGCAAAAAGTGAACCGGTAACTACCAGTGCAGAAATAACAGTTAGGATTTTTTTCATGAGTTTCTGTTTTAATTACACATTTTATTAGTCATTGTGCATAATTTGAAAAGTCGGGTAAAAGTAAAAAAAAAATTGAAACGCATCGAGTTTAGTCAATAAAATCACGTATTGGAGGAGCTTCAGGGGTGATTATCTGGTAAAATCCTGCATAATTTGCTCTGATTGCCTGCGGTTTTCCAGTATCCGGTTGACTATTTCGAGGTTGGCAGAGGCTTTTTTTGCCAGGCCCTGGTCTGATGAATTAACAAGGGCGTTAAGTCGCTCCGCAGCCTCTTCAGGATGACCTGCAATTATCATCTCGTTTATTTTGTTTAGCGGACCGCCCTTATAAAGTGTCTCAGTATAGTTCTCGGTGAAAGGATAGAATTTCCCGATGCAGTCTTTTGCCGCATCATGAGAAAGCAATCTGACTGTCTCTCGTGCCTTTGCAATGGTGGGCCCGCCCAGCATCCCGAAAATGGTGTATTTGGATTTGACGAAAGTCGATTTTTCACCGGCACAGCGGTCGATGACCTCACCGTCTGAGCTGTAAAGTGTCATATAATTGTTTGCATAGAGGTAAAAATCCTTGACCAGCATGTTGCCTCCCTCATCATCCTCCTCCAGATTGACATCCCAGTCCATCACCAGATTGATTGAGTCGAGGGCTATGAGCATGTCAGCACCGTGCACCGAACATATCGCCCTTACAGTATCGGTGAATTCAGGCAGCTGCATCGAGCCTACTGTATAACCTTTTTTCAGCGTATCTCCGATGACGAAGCTCTCTTTGGGGTCAAGCAGAACAGTTTCTCCCAGTCCGTCGATATAGCCTCTGACAGCGACAGCATACGCAATTTCATACTTGTCTTTGATAGATTCAGGAATCCTGTAATCGAAAAAGTTTACAAAAACATATTTTGCCGAGTCCGGCTGAAGCACTTTCTCCGGCGGATATGTCCTCTGCATCTGGATGACAGTGGTGCATGACGATGCAAGGATGATCAGGGTGAGGACGAACAATGTCTGATATATGCTCTTCATTCTTAATGATTTTTGGTATCAGCTCCTGTTTATCTGAACAAAGTTAAAATTTTAATCCGGCTTCCTTATAATACCTCCGCGCCTTTGCCTGCCCGGCTCTTAATGTCATCTTTTTACAAAATATACGACTTGGCTATTTCGGTGTAATCATGTATTTGCTGCTCTTCCCATCCTTTATCTTTATCAAGCTCTTCTGCCATTATCGCAGCCACTTTCGGGGCCACAGTTATTGACTTCCTGGCATCGAGGTAAAGAATCCGCACCCGTCGTGCCAGCACGTCATCCACAGTCATGGCCATCTCCTTCCTCACTGCCCACACCACTTCACCTACAGTAAATTCAAGGTCAGGGTGCAGTTTTTCTCCGTACTCCTTTTTTTCTTTCTGCAGCCCGAGGATTTTTTCACGGTCTGTTCCATACACATACATATGATTATTGCTGTCGGGATGCTCAAGATATCCGTGGATTTTCAGGGTCCTTGTCCGGCATTTCCTGAAGGCAATACCTTTTATTTTCAATGCCATGTTGACTGTATCCTCCGCCATGCGACGGTAGGTTGTCCATTTCCCTCCGGTGATTGTTACCAGTCCCGAAGGTGAGGTCAGCAGCTTGTGACTGCGGGAGATCTCTTTCGTTTTTGCTCCGTCTGCATTATTCTTTGGTGCAGCCAGGGGGCGCAGTCCGGCAAAGACGCAAAGTACATCCTTGCGTTCCGGTTTCTTAGTAAGGTAACGGCCGGCAGTCTCAAGGATGAAATCCACCTCCTCATTTAGCGCCATGGGTTCAAGGACAAACTCCTTCACGGGAACATCCGTTGTTCCGAGGATGACCCGGTTGTGCCAGGGAACGCCGAACATCACCCTTCCGTCACTGGTTTTCGGAACCATGATTGCATCGTCGCCGCCCAGGAAAGATCTGTCAACTACTAGATGAACCCCCTGGCTTGGCCTTACAAGGGGCCTCATACCAGGGTCATCCATCTGAATGATGCTGTCTACGAAGATACCTGTGGCATTGATGATGCACTTCCCTTCAAGGCTGAAGCTTCCGCCGCTGATCATATCTTCTGCAACCAAACCGCATACCTTCCCGTCCGTATCTTTGAGCAGCTTATTTACTCTGGCATAGTTTACAACAATAGCTCCCTGTTCCCTGGCTGTCTGCATCAGGTTCACTGCCAGCCTCGAATCGTCAAACTGCCCGTCGTGGTATACAACTCCGCCTTTCAGATGTTCCTGTGCAATCTGCGGGATGCTCTTAATAACATCTTTCCTGCTTACCGGCAATGAACGGCCAAAACTCATGGTGCCGGCGAGCAAGTCATAAAAAGTCAGGCCAACGGTGTAAAAAGGCTTTTCCCACCATTTGTAACTCCCGATTATAAAGCGCTGGTCCTTCACGAGGTGAGGTGCATTCTTCCTGAGATAACCCCTCTCATGCAACGCTTCCCTGACAAGTGCAATGTCGCCGTTCTGCAGATATCTGACCCCGCCATGTACGAGCTTCGTGCTGCGACCGGAGGTAGCCTTGGCAAAATCGGCCTGCTCAAGCAATACGGTGCTGTAGCCCCTGCTCGATGCATCCACCGCAATTCCAAGCCCGGTGGCACCTCCGCCAATGACTATAAAGTCCCACTGCTTCTTTGAGTCCTTCAACTCGTCTAACAGGCCTTCGCGTTCCAATTTATTCATCGAAAAAAAGTAATGGAATATGTATAAAACAGTCGTAAATATATAATACCTTTTGCTGCTATTTGATTTTTACCCTGCTTTAATAAATTTGTACTCACAGCTTATAAACCGAAGTTATGCTTAAGAAGAGCCTGCTGGTAATCATATCAGCATCATTAATGATTGTTTTTGCCGGATGCGTTGCAAAAAAGCCTGTCGTAACCGGAGATCCTTTTGGCCGCCAGCCATCTGCCGAGCGTGAATTCCGCGCTGCCTGGGTTGCCACCGTAGCTAATATCAACTGGCCCAGCGAACCGGGTCTGCCGGTTGAAGAGCAGAAGAAAGAGGCCATAAAGCTTCTAGATCTCCTGTATGAGAATAATTTCAATGCTGTAGTATTCCAGGTAAGGGATCAGTGCGATGCAATGTACCCCAGTGACCTTGAACCGTGGTCATATTATCTCACCGGTGTGCAGGGCAAGGCTCCCGAACCGTATTATGATCCTCTTGAGTTCTGGATCGAAGAGGCTCACAAAAGGGGTATCGAGCTCCACGCCTGGCTGAACCCTTACCGGGCTCATCATCCTGCCGGCGGAGAGGTGACTGATGCTTCCATAGTCAGGAAGCGCCCGGACCTTGTGGTAAAACTCGGTGAGGAGGGTTACTGGTGGATGGACCCTGCACTTCAGGGAACACAGGATCATTCATACAATGTGGTCATGGACCTGGTCAGGAGATACGACCTTGACGGGATTCATTTCGACGATTATTTCTATCCGTATCCCGATTATAACAACTTTAAGGACTTCCCTGACGATGCAAGCTGGCAGGCATACCAGCAGGGCGGGGGCAAACTGTCGCGGGGCGACTGGCGAAGGGAAGCGGTCAATACTTTCATCGAGAGACTTTATAAAGGGATCAAGGCAGAGAAACCCTATGTAAAATTCGGGCTCAGCCCGTTCGGTATATGGCAACCATACAATCCGCCTGCCATCGGCGGCGGATTTAACCAGCATGAAACGCTCTATGCTGATGCGAAGCTGTGGCTTAACAACGGCTGGATCGATTATTACTCACCGCAGCTCTACTGGCCAATCAACCAGTTTGCACAGAGTTACCCGGTGTTGCTGGGCTGGTGGAAGGATCAGAACCTGAAAGGACGGCATCTGTGGCCCGGAATAAACGTGAGCAACGGAACTGCCGGGGGAACAACCGATGAAACCGTAAACAAGATAATGGTTACGAGGGGAATGCTTCCTGAAAGTCCCGGAGTAATACACTGGAGCATAGGGCAGCTTGTCAGCTCACCGGACATGCTGAAAGCTATTGCACAGGGACCGTATAAAGACAAGGCGCTGGTGCCTGCCTCGCCGTGGCTTGATAAAAAGGCGCCGGCTCCTCCGGACATCATCCTCTCAAAGGAAAAAGATTCGGTGAAGGTATCATGGAGCCATAAGACACCCGGGGATGTCTCCAGGTGGGTAGTTTATTCAAGATACGGGTCTCAGTGGAAACACGATATCTTCGGACCGGTTACAGTGACCGACAAAATTCCCGGTTTTACGGTCAACCGTGCTTACCTTGCCCGGACAGATCCGCAGACAGTAAAAAAAGTCGAAGATGTTATGTTTAAGCTTGATTCCGTCGCCGTCTCAGCCGTAGACCGTTTCGGAAATGAGAGCGCCCCGGCACGAATGGCGGTCACTGATCTCACATTTGCCGATGCCCCGCCGCTTGCGGAGATTCTTGCCACATATGCTGCCGGTGAGAAGGTGCCTGTTCTCAAACCCCCAATTGTCAAACCTGGAATAGATGTCCTGATTGAAGATCATCTTGATCTGATTAAAGGCAAAAGGGTGGGACTGATCACCAATCCTTCAGCCGTAGGTTCTGATATGCGAAGCAGCATCGATATCCTGGCCGGAACCCCGGGAGTAAACCTGGTGGCATTGTTTGGCGCCGAGCACGGCGTGAGAGGTGCACAGCAGGGAAGGATCTTCAGCGAGGGTGACCCGGACCCGGCAACGGGTATACCTGTATACAGCCTGTACGGTGATTCCTATGCACCGAAAAAGGAGTGGCTCGACAGTATTGATGTGATGCTGTTTGACATACAGGGTGTGGGTTCAGCCTGGTACACCTTCAAGTTCTCAATGTCATGGGCCATGGAGGCCTGCGCAAAGGCAGGCATTCCGTTCATTGTACTGGACAGGCCTAACCCTCTCGGAGGAAGGGTTGTTGAAGGACCCATGCAGGATACAATAAATATTTACCGCCACCGGCTGCCCCTGCGTCACGGCATGACCTACGGCGAGCTGGCGACAATGTGGAATGAAACAGAAAACTACGGAGCCGATCTGACGGTGATTAAAATGAAGGGGTGGCGTCGCAGCATGATGTGGAATGAGACAGGACTGATGTGGGTGATGCCGTCACCGAACATTGACACATGGGAAACATCGGTTGTTTATCCCGGCCAGTGTCTCTTTGAAAGAACGAACATGTCGGAAGGACGGGGCACAACCAAGCCATTCATCCTTACAGGAGCACCGTGGGTCAATGCTGAAAAAGCCGCTGAAGATCTTAACAGCAGGGGAATCGCAGGAGCATATTTCAGGCCTGTTTATTTCATTCCCCGTTCTTCAGGCACACGGTCAAACCGCTCCGGAAAACCGTGGGATGAGATGTGCGGGGGAGTGGAGATAATGCTCACTGACCCTGTCACATTCAGGTCTGTAGAAGCTTCGCTGCATATCATTGACGCGTACCGCAAGACAAGTCCTGATTCACTGAAATGGTCCCCTCCGGCGCTTATAAAGCAACTGGACGAACCAGGCGTGACGGTTGAACAGGTAGTAAAAGCCTGCCAGGATGATGTGAGTGCTTTCATGGAACTCAGGAAGAAATATCTGTTATACCGATGAACAGGATTATTATTTTGGTATTCCTGGCAGCTGTAACGCTGGCAGGATGCGGTACTGCCGGTAAGGCTAAGCAAACTGCCGGGACTGAAGCCTTGGTTCCTGTCATGGTGAACAAGGAGTTAAAACCCGATAGCATTGTTAAGCGGACCTCGCCGTGGGTAGAGTTCCGCATGACACCGGATTCGATAACCTATCAGCCTCAGTTTGACTTCCTCTGCATGAGTGAATACCCTGCCACTGTCAGCATAAACGGAGTTGTGCTGAAACAGTACAAGACGGGAATTTTCTTTACGACAGTAAACTTCACTGAGGGTGTCAACAAGGTCAGGGCTGAGGCAACAACCCCTGACGGCCGGACGGCCTTCTGCGAGCAGGAGTTTATCTATGTGAAGAGAGACATGACACGTAAGGCCTTCCCGCTGTGGATTGAAGAGAGGTCTGTAGAGCCTTCCACTGAACTTGAACTGCTTCCTGAGGATGTTGTCAGGGTCAGCTTCCGCGGCTCGCTGGGTCAGGATGGCTATGCAGGGGTAACCCCCGGAAGGACTTTAGTAAGATGTTCCCGGCAGGACTTTGCAGATTACAGTCTTTACCGTGCTGAATTGCCCCTGGAAGGCTTGTCCACAGGGAAGACATATAAGCTGAATCTTAAATTGAAACCGTCAGCCGATGCAACAGATAAGAAGGTATTTGTATTTCCGGTGGAGAGAACCATCAGGGTAAAGGACCTTAAAGATTTTCCATTTGTGAAAGTACGCAATGAAAATTCAAGACTTACATACAACCTCGGTGCCCCGCGGCTCGGTGGTCCGATAAGAGCGGAGCTGGGACCGGGTGTGGTGATGAAGGCCAGCGGCAAGATTGGCAAAAACTACAGAATACGGCTCAGCGCCACGGAAAGCGGTTATATTAGTGAGGACGATGCAGAGGTGATGCCTGCAGGAACGGTGCAGCCATCATACTACATTACCAGCATGTCATGCGGACCGTCAGCGGATGCCGACGTTCTGACCATACCTTACCCTGAACCGGTACCTTACGAGGTGTACCCCGATCCTGAGCAGAACAGGCTGGTCATCACCCTTTTTGGGGTTGAGACGAGCAGCACCTGGGTTACACACCGTGAGGGACGGAAGATAATTGACAGGATCACCTGGGATCAGCCCGCTCCGCAGACGTACAAGGTTTATGTGAACCTTAAGACAAATCAGATCTGGGGCTACGACCTGAAACCAGAAGGCCGGAGCCTTGTCTTGCGCATAAAGTATCCGCCTGTGTATGACCTGGAAAACCCAAAACCACTGACAGGACTGAAGTTTGCTATTGAAGCGGGGCACGGAGGATCGGGCATGGGAGCAATAGGTCTATCGGGACTGGTTGAGAAGGAAATCAACCTCGATCTGTCGTTCCGCCTGGGTGATCTTTTAAAATCGATGGGAGCGGAGGTAATACAGGTGCGTGACTCGGACAAAGATATGCTGCTGATTGAGAAACGTAACATAGCCATTTCTTCGGGTGCCGATATGCTTATCAGCATTCATGCCAATGCAGGAGGCAGGGGTTACCTGTCCGCTGGCGGCACCAGCACCTACTGGCACAATCCATTCTGGGCGCCACTTGCTGAGCGCATCTATGAACGACTGCTGGAGACAGGTCTTCCTGAGTTCGGAGTTGTAGGTTCATTTAACTATACAGTAACGAGAACCTCTCAGATACCTGCCATTCTTGTTGAACAGGCATTCATGACGAATGCTGAAGATGAGGAGAAGCTGGCTGACCCCGATTTCCGGCAGCTGATGGCGGAGAAAATATATGAAGGAATCACGGATTATTTAAGAGAAATGAGTCACTGACGGATTCCGAAATCAGGAATCTATTCTTCTTATCATGGCGCCAAGGTTATTTAACCTTGTGTCAAGGTGCTGATAGCCCCGGTCTATCTGCTCGATATTGTGAATAATACTCATTCCGTCAGCGCTCATCGAAGCAATCAGCAATGCCACTCCGGCCCTGATATCCGGGCTGTTCATCGTAACACCCCTCAGGTTCTGGCGACGTTCCAGTCCGATAACTGTTGCCCTGTGCGGATCACACAGAATGATCCGTGCACCCATGTCTATAAGCTTGTCGACAAAGAACAAACGGCTTTCAAACATTTTCTGATGTATAAGCACGCTGCCCCTGGCCTGAATGGCAACCACCAGGAAGATGCTTATTAAATCAGGAGTAAGCCCGGGCCAGGGGTGATCATAGATGGTTAATATGGATCCGTCAAGGTTATTCCGTATTTCATAAATACCCTGCTCCGGAATTACAATATCATCTTCCTCAATCTGAAGCGTGATTCCCATCTGTCTGAATTTCTCCGGGATGATACCCAGATGCTCAATTCCTGCATTCTTAATCCTTATTGAAGATCCGGTCATTGCCGCCATTCCTATGAATGATCCAACCTCAATCATATCAGGCAGGATGCGGTGTTGGCAGCCTCTGAGAACCTTAACTCCCCTTATTCTCAGAAAATTCGATTTGATGCCGCTGATCTCAGCACCCATGCTGTTAAGCATCAGGCACAGCTGCTGTATGTAAGGTTCGCAGGCAGCATTATATATGGTTGTTTCACCTTCTGCCATCACCGCTGCAAAGATCAGGTTTGCCGTTCCGGTCACGCTGGGTTCATCAAGCAGTATGTCTGCTCCCCTGAGTGATGCGGCAGAAAGGCGGAAGTAACCCTCTTCCTCGTCATATTCCGCTATAGCCCCCAGCTTTTCAAACCCGATGATATGGGTATCCATCCTCCTCCTGCCTATTTTATCGCCGCCGGGCCTCGGCAGAACTGACCTTTTAAACCTTGAGAGCAAAGGTCCTGCGATCATCACCGATCCTCTCAGCCTGTTTGCCTTACGGTGAAATTCAGGGTCGTACAGCCTGTCAATAATCGTATGTGCCGCCTTGAAGCTGTATGTGTCCTCACTGATCTTTCTCACCTCCACTCCCATGTCCGAGAGGATTTCTATCAGCAATCTGACATCCACAATGTCGGGGATATTCGAAATGACCACCTCGTCCGAAGTGAGCAGAACAGCACATATAACCTGAAGGGCTTCATTCTTCGCTCCCTGGGGAACAATCTCACCTTTTAGTTTTGAACCACCAATTACCTCGAATGATTTCATTGACTCAACTTTTAGGACTTGTTATAAGGCTTTTACAAAACTAAGAAGATCTTCATTAAGAGGATTTATTTTCCTAATATTGTTGGGATGATTTTTTACCAGAAAAATATAAGCCTGTTGCCATACAACACTTTTGGCGTTGATGTAAATGCTGCCCATTATTTTTGCCTGAAAAGTCCGGAAGATATTGCTGAGATCCTGGATCTTCCTGATTTCAGTTCAATTTCAGAGAATTTGACTGATCTGCTGATACTTGGTCAGGGGAGCAATGTTTTATTAACACATGATTTCAAGGGTGTGGTTATCAGGAACGAGATCAGGGGTATCAGTATAATCGGTGAAAGCGGAGACTCTGTGTTTATTGCAGGCAGGTGCAGGCGAAAAGTGGGAGGATCTTGTTGATTATGCTGTCGCAAGAAACCTGGGTGGAATTGAAAATCTGACACTGATACCGGGGACAGTGGGAGCAGCCCCGGTGCAAAACATAGGTGCATACGGTGCTGAAGCCTCAGATGTGATTGTCAGCGTTAAAGCATTTCACCTGGAGAAAAAGGAATGGATGACGCTTGACAACGAGGCATGCGGGTTCGGTTACAGGGACAGCATCTTCAAAAGGGAGATGAAAAACAGGGCAGTGATCTGTTCGGTTGTTTTCCGGTTGTCGAAAACACCTGAGCTGAGGCTTGACTACGGTGACATCAGAAAGGAGCTGGCGGCAGGAGATATTGTCAATCCGTCTGTAAGGGATATTTCCTCGATTATTGCCGGTATAAGACGCTCTAAACTGCCCGATCCTCAACAGGCAGGCAATGCCGGCAGTTTCTTCAAGAATCCCGTCATCACCGAATCTGAATTTCAGGTTCTCTCCTCGTCTTATCCGCATGCAAAAGTCTTCAGACAGGGAGACCTTTACAAAATACCGGCAGGATGGCTGATCGAACAGGCAGGCTGGAAGGGATACAGGCTTGGCGACGCCGGATGTTATGAAAAGCAGGCGCTGATACTGGTTAATTATGGCACTGCGACAGGAAGAGATATTCTGGCACTTGCAGAAAAGATAGAAGCATCTGTTTACGACAAATTTGGGATCTCACTTGAAAGAGAGGTTAATATTATCTGATTTAGTATCATTATGGGAAAAATTCTGATAACCTATGCCACCAGAACCGGATCCACAGAAGGAGTGGCAAAAACCCTAGGTGAGACATTATCCCTGATGGGAGAATCTGTTGATGTCATACCCATGAAGGATGTCAAAGACTTGTCAGCTTATGAAGCAGTAGTTGCAGGGAGTGCAATACAAAGCGCCAAATGGCTTCCGGAGGCGATGGATTTTGTAAGGGACAACAAGGAGACGCTTGCGCGCAAACCGTTTGCGGCATTTCTTGTATGCATGACCCTTGCCATGAAGAAAGGAGAGGAGTACCGCCCGATGGTGTCAGGTTTTCTTGACCCCGTGCGTGAGCTTGTGACTCCGGTCAGCGTTGGTCTGTTTACCGGTATCCTGGATATAAAGAAGCTGCCGACGTTTGGCGACAGGCTTAAATTCAAAATCAGCGTGATGACCGGAGTGTGGAAAGAGGGGGATCACCGTGACTGGAATAAAATCAGGGAATGGACAAAAGATTTGAAATCCCTTCTGGATCAAAAAAAATCTCACAGAGACCCTGACCGCCTGGATTAAAATCCTTTATTGAGCGGGGTAGCGTTCGCCCGCACGCCAGGTGTCAGTCTGAAATGGGACTATTTACTTATCTGCCGGTATGTACTAGTACTATTGAAGATCGGGCATAAGTGCCACTGATACATATAATTTCCACCCTTACATTTGAGCATAATTGAATCTGCTATGCTGGATGTACTCTTAAAACAACCTGAAGACACAAATATTTCAAAAGGGGCTATCAGGATTAGCAACAGAGCTGACAAACCCATAAAGAGTGTCATGAAAGCAGTTTCCTGGCGTATTGTCGGGACTATTGACACAATAATAATCAGCTATTTTATTACCGGAAAAGTGACTGTTGCACTGTCTATTGGAAGCGTGGAAGTAATTACAAAGACCATCCTGTACTTTTTCCATGAAAGATTATGGGCACGCATACATAAAGTAAATTTTAAAATCTGGACTAAATCTGATGGAAAGAAATATAATGTTGAAGGAGTTAAATGATCAGCTCACAGGCAAATCTATTGAAGAGGCTCTTGAGAAGCTGTCATCTGTTTTTAAAGGGAAAGTAATATTTACCACAAGTTTCGGAATTGAAGATCAGGTAATTACTCATGTTATTTTCAGTAATAACTTTCCTATCAGAATTGTTACTCTTGACACCGGAAGGCTGTTCAGGCAAACGTATGAGGTCTTTTCGGAAACAATAATTAAATACAAAAAGAAAATAGAGATCTGTTTCCCGGAATATCAGGCAGTTGAAAGGATGGTTACTGAGAAAGGCCCGTTCAGTTTTTACGAATCAAGGGAAAACAGAGAAGAGTGTTGCAAAATCAGGAAAGTTGTGCCTCTGAACCGGGCCCTGGAGGGCATGGAATGCTGGATCTCAGGGATAAGGGCAAGCCAGTCCGGCAACCGAAGTCAGATGAATGCTCTTGAGTATGACGAAAAAAGGAAACTGTTTAAATATCATCCCCTGATTGACTGGTCATTTGAGAAGGTAGAGAATTATATTAAAGAGAATGGTATTCCTTACAATTCTCTGCATGATAAAGGCTACCTGAGTATAGGATGTGAGCCATGTACGAAGGCTGTTTTAAGAGGTCAGGATTTCCGCTCGGGCAGATGGTGGTGGGAGAATGACGGTCCTAAGGAGTGTGGCCTCCATATTAAGGAATTAGAAGAAAAGAAACAATGAAGGAAGGTATGGAAATCAACAGCGAGCATCTTAAGGAGCTTGAGAATGAAGCTATTTTTGTGATGCGGGAAGTGGCTGCTCAGTTTGAGAATAAGGTACTGCTTTTTTCAGGTGGCAAGGATTCGATTGTACTTGTCCATCTTGCCAGAAAAGCTTTCTGGCCCGCCAGCATACCTTTTAGCCTTATGCATATTGATACGGGTCATAATTTTGAGGAAACACTAAAGTTCCGTGATAACCTGGCAAGAGAGCTGGGTGCTGACCTTATCATAAAATACGTACAGGATTCAATAGATAATGGGAGAGTGACAGAGGAGAATGGAATTAATGCCAGCCGCAACAAGGCACAGTCAGTAACCCTCCTTGATGCAATAGAGGAACTTAAGATCGATGTGGCCATCGGAGGAGGTCGCCGTGATGAGGAAAAGGCCAGGGCTAAAGAACGTTTCTTCTCTCACAGAAATGAATTTGGTCAGTGGGACCCCAAAAATCAGCGTCCTGAACTTTGGAATATCTTTAATGGACGCAAACATCCGGGTGAGCATTTCAGAGTCTTTCCCATCAGTAACTGGACTGAACTGGATGTCTGGCAATATATCCTTACAGAAAACATTGCACTGCCTGAGTTGTACTATACGCACCGGAGAAAAATCTTCAGGCGGAATGGAGTACATCTTGCCTGGGCACCTTTCATGCAACTAAAACCAACCGAACAAGTCTTTGAAGCTGACGTGCGTTGCCGTACAATTGGCGATATAACCTGTACCGGGGTTACTATTTCAAAAGCACAGACACTGGAAGAGGTCATTTCTGAAATCGCTGCAACCCGAGTGACCGAAAGAGGCGGGAGGTATGACGATAAACGATCAGAGGCAGCAATGGAAGACCGTAAGAAGGAAGGATATTTCTGATAATGCAACCTGTTAATAATCAAGATTCAAGACCTTCATTTATGAAAGTGAACCCGGATAAAAATAAGAGCCTGCTCAGATTTACGACTGCAGGAAGTGTTGACGATGGAAAGAGTACCCTGATCGGACGGCTTCTTTATGACAGTAAATCAATTTTTGAGGACCAGATGGAGCATATTTTGCAATCGGGGAAGCGACTGGGTCGCGAAGAACTCGATCTGTCGTTGCTGACTGACGGTTTGAGGGCGGAGCGTGAACAGGGTATAACCATTGATGTGGCGTACAGGTATTTTGCAACGCCAGCCAGGAAATTCATTATCGCTGATACCCCCGGACATCTCCAATACACACGCAATATGGTCACCGGTGCAAGTACCGCTGATCTGGCTTTAATACTCATCGATGCCAGAAAAGGTGTCCTTGAACAGACAATCAGGCATTCTTATATTGCATCACTGCTGGGTATCAGGCACATAGTATTCTGTGTCAATAAGATGGATATGGTAAATCACAGTGAAGGAGTATTCAATGAAATAACCGCCGAATTAAGACTGGTTTCCGGGAAACTGAATATTCTGAACCCGGAATATATTCCAATAAGCGCAAAATATGGTGACAATGTTGTTGAACCATCGGAATTCATGGGCTGGTATAAAGGTGAAACTCTTCTCCGCCTGCTGGAGACAGTAGAAGTAAATAAGAATAAAGATCACGAAGGTCCTCGTTTCCCTGTCCAGACAATTATTCGTCCGCATTCAAAGGAATATCATGACTTCAGGGGCTATGCCGGAAGGGTAGCCAGCGGAGTCTTTAAAACCGGGGAGGAAATAATTGTGCTTCCATCCATGCTTAAATCAAAGATAAAGAGCATTGAAGTTTTTGAGAAGAGCCTCTCTGAGGCTTCTGCTGGTGAGTCGGTTATTATAACTCTTGAGGACGAAATAGATATAAGCAGGGGTGATCTGATTGTCAGGCCATTGGATATGCCGGAGATAAGTCAGGATCTTAACCTGATGTTGTGCTGGTTCAATGAAAAGCCACTTCAGTCGTCCGGTAAATATGTGATTCGCAACTATAGCAATGATGCAACCTGCCAGATTAAAGCTGTCGATTATAAGGTAAACATCGAATCACTGGAAAAAGACAGTTCTGACATTTCTGTCCGGATGAATGATATAGCATGTATCAGGATAAGAACTTCAAAACCAATCTGCTTCGATACATATGAGAGGAATCATATAACTGGTAGTCTGATCCTTATTGACGAAGGATCCAATGAAACTGTTGCAGCAGGAATGCTGGTCCATGGAAACTGACACTGTTAGTGAGGCAGTAAGACAAAGTATTTTATAGACTCGAGAATTAATTCAGTCCTGTGACCATAGCAGTTAGCAGGCCTTCGGCGGGTTTACCATTCAGTGCTTCCAGCACTTTTCCGTCATCCTGATAGATGTCGTTCCGGAACTGTACGCGGCCGTTCCCGTCTATCCAGGCTGTGATGTAAACCAGCTCCACATCGACCGGTTTTTTCAGGAATACCGTCCTTGGTTCATTAAGCTTCACTACTTTACTAATGCTGTCGGGGGACCATCCCGGAGCATCAGAGAGCAGCTCTGCAGCCAGGTCAAGCGGTTTTTCCACCCTTACACAGCCGGAGCTGACCGCTCTTGAGTTAAGTGCAAAAATTTCCTTTGACGGGGTATCATGAATGTACACATCGTAATTATTCGGAAACATGAACTTGACCCTGCCAAGTGCATTTCCCGGTCCCGGATCCTGTCTGATCATGTAGGGAAAACTAAGCAGCAGATCCTGCACCCAGTCAATATCGCTGTACGCTAATTCCGACCCGTCCCGGTTAAGAAGTTTTAAATTCTTCCGGGTAAGGTAGTCTGGCCCCTTGAGCAGTTCGGGTATCACATCCTCCTCCAATATTGTTTTGGGAACGGTCCATGAGGGATTAAAGACAATGTATGTCAGCTTCCCGTTAAAGACAGGTGTTCTGCGGGTTTCCCTGCCTACCACAGCTCTCATGGAGGCAAGGGTATCTGTTCCTTCTATCAGGTCGAGCCGGCAGTTGGCAATATTCACTACAATACGTTTTTCGGCAGTCTCAGACGGAAGCCATCTGAATCTCTCCATATTCACTTTCAACTGATCGGCCAGCCGGGAGGGCGGAAAGTTAAGGCATTTAAGGGTTTCTTTCCCGATCACACCATCGGTGTTTAATCCCCAGTCGTTCTGAAACAACTTCACCTGTTTTACCAGATCCTCATCAAATGTTTCCGAGACGGTGTCTGATACTGCATATCTCAGTTTGTTCAGTCTTTCCCTGATCATGGGAACAGCCAGGCTTAAATCTCCCGGTTTGATTGTCTTTTCTGAAATAATTGCCGGCCAGGGCTGTATTTCCAGGTTTTGAAAAAAGAGAAGCTCTCCTTGCATCATCCGGTATGATGGATTAGAGGGCACCAGCATATTAAGCCTGTTGGCTACGGTATTTGTGTTCAGCGCCTCTTCCAGTATCATATCCAGCCTTAATCCGGGATTTTTGAGCTGTGATCCCTGATACATGCCCGCAATTGCAGGGTCTGTTTTGCCATAGTACAAATGAGATCCCAGCAATAAAAAGGCGTCTGTGAGCATCACATCAAGTGCCATCAGGTCATACGGGTCCGCCGGGATGGATGAATAAATTTTCTCTATATAATCTTCAATTACCTGCAGGTGATAGTCTTCAGGCCGGAGACCCTGCCGTTCAACAGTGCGGATATAATCAAGCAGATTAAAGGCATTATCTCCGGGGGCGATCTGACTGGTCCATGCAGGGCCATAGAGCCTGTTGATATAAAACAGCTGGAGCATCTGATCACACATAATGATCTCATTGTTAACTTCATAGCTTGCTCCTGCATTCATCTCGCCGATGTATTTCTTCAGTGATGTGGAAACACTTCCTGAGCCAGGCACAATGATGATCAGGAGCAACACCAGGGTCAGGATAAATCTTTTCATATGATGTCTTTTGTTTCGCCTGAGTTCATGATTAACAACAAAGATGTATTTAGGTTCACTGTCAGCGAAAAGGTGAAGATTTGTATCCATTTCTTTGTCGCCTGTTTTTGCCGCGAATAAGAAACCCAACGGCCACGGGAAAGCATTTCATCCAGTTGTTAAACAGGAACGAAATACGCTTTACTATTTTAATTTAATATTCCTACATTTGTCCACTGGCGATGGAGTTCGCCATTAACCGCTCTGGCTGATAACTCCTACGGATCTTTTATTTACAGGAGTTTTTTATGATAAACATCTATACATTAGCAGCCTTCTGGTTCTTCTCAGCACTCATCTCGACAGTCATTGCGAACCGTCTGAAAATTTCAAATGCACTGATGGAAATCATTATCGGTGCAATTATCGGCTTTATCGCATTTAAATCAGGATCGTTTGACAAACTAACACTGAATGCCGACTGGATGAAATTTATTGCAGGTGTGGCTGCCATAATGCTTACATTCCTGGCAGGGTCAGAACTTAACCCTGATTCATTAAAGTCAAAATTCAAGGAAATCACTGTTGTCGGACTTGTCGGTTTCTTCGCTCCTTTCATCGGAACATCTTTGATTGCATATTTTATTCTTGATTGGGGTTTGCGCCCCAGCCTGCTGACAGGAATCGCACTTTCCACAACATCTATGGCTGTAGTCTATGCTGTGATGATAGAATACGGGTTTAACAGGACATCTTTCGGCAAAAGCATCCTTGGTTCCTGTTTCGTGAATGACCTGGGAACGGTAATAGGTTTGGGATTGATATTTGCGCCATTTACATATAAAACGTTGGTATTTATTGCAGTAACGGTACTCCTGATTTTCACTTTACCCGCAATTACTGAATTTCTGATAAAGCATTTTGCCTTTAAGACGGCCGCTATACGCACCAAATGGATTCTTTTTGTTCTGTTATCAATGGGTGTTCTGGCTATGTGGTCCGGAAGTGAACCGGTACTGCCCGCATACATTATTGGAATGATATTGGCCAGGACCATTGAAAAAGACAACTTCTTTGTCAGAAGATTACGCACCATGACTATCGGGTTTCTGACACCAATATATTTTCTGCGGGCAGGAGCCTTGGTTTCCATGCCGGCAATTTTGGGCGCATTTCTGGTATTCCTGCTTCTCTTTGGTGGGAAAATATTGTTCAAAATCTTCGGACTCTATCCGGTAATCAGCAGGTTCAAGAAGCATCAGAAGGAAAAATGGTATTATACTTTGCTGATGTCAACAGGACTGACATTTGGAACTATCTCAGCATTATATGGTCTTACAAATAACATTATCAGTACAGAACAGTATTCAATTATTGTTGGTGCAGTAATAGCAAGTGCCGTTATTCCCACCCTGATTGCAAACAAGTTCTTCCTCCCGGAACACCTGCTTGAAAAACCGGTTTTGGATGACCAGCTTCCTGATATTATAAAAGGAAGGAAGTCATAGACATAATTTTAATAACTTTATGTTCAGCAATATCAGATTGCAAATAAATGAGTAAAAAGATACACTTGCCGGAGAATCAAAGGTTACGGTACATTCCCGAAGAAATATGCTGATGAATATGATTTTGATATTAACAGACTGATTGAGATAACTGACAAAATAAATTACTAATCCTTAAAAAGTGACAAAATGGAAATAATTGATGTACAGGCATTGGAAATACTTGACTCACGTGGAAATCCAACGGTTGAGGTCAGTTTGACACTTGATGACGGAACTGAAGCCAGGGCAGCAGTTCCAAGCGGCGCTTCAACAGGTGAGCGTGAAGCATGCGAATTACGTGACGGTGACAAGAAAAGATATCTGGGCAGAGGTGTCCTTAAAGCCGTAGAAAATGTAAACAAAATCATTGCAAAAGAAATTGTCGGAAAGTGTTTCGTGAGCCAGCGTGAACTTGATTATGCAATGATTGATCTGGACGGAACACCTAATAAAGCCAAACTTGGTGCAAATGCCATACTTGGCGTTTCAATGGCATATGCCCGTGCCGAAGCGATGAGCGCCGGCATACCTCTGTACCAGTACCTGGGTGGCAGCAATGCACATTTGCTTCCTGTACCTTGTATGAATATCATCAATGGCGGCAAACACGCCGATAATAATGTGGACTTTCAGGAATTCATGATTGCTCCGCATGGTGCACCGTCATTTACAGAGGCTATCCGAATGGGTGCTGAAGTCTTTCATACTTTGAAATCAGTACTCAAAGCGAAAGGATATAGCACGGGAGTCGGTGACGAAGGTGGCTTTGCACCAGACCTAAAGTCAAATGACGAAGCTGTTGAAGTAATTCTTGAAGCCATTGTTAAGGCCGGCTATAAGCCAGGAGAAGAAGTCAGTATATGCCTTGACCCTGCAGCCAGCGAACTATGGGAAGATAGTAAATACAAATTATTTAAAAGCACCGGGAAATTCCTGACAAGTGACGAAATGGTAAAACTTTGGGAAAGTTGGGTGAGCCAATACCCGATTGTTTTAATTGAAGACGGTATGGCAGAAAACGACTGGACTGGCTGGCATAACATGACTGAGAGTCTTGGTAAAAAGATTGAAATTGTGGGGGACGATTTATTCTGCACCAATAAGGCAATCCTGACTGAAGGTATCCAGAAGGGTGTTGCAAATGCTGTCCTGATTAAATTGAATCAGATTGGTACAGTTACTGAAACTCTTGAAACCATTGAACTGGCATACAAGAATTCGTATAACTGCTTCGTTTCGCACCGCAGTGGTGAAACCGTTGACAGTTTTATTGCGGATTTAACAGTGGCAGTCAATGCCGGTCACCTGAAGACAGGCAGCGGATGCAGGGGAGAACGTGTTGAAAAATTCAATCAACTTATGAGAATAGAACACGCATTAGGTAGTGCTTCCGCATTTGCAGGCAAGAAGGCATTCAAAAATGCCTGAGAGCGAATGGCGGTTTAATATATAGTCCAATTTGAAAAAAGAAAGCTCTAAATATCTGATTTAAAGCTTTCTTGTGGAGCTATCTCGGAACACCGTCGATAAATATGTACTTCAGTACAAGTTATTGAACCTGCCATTGGAAGAGGTTGGGAACCTTACTGACAACGATCTTGATAAGGTTCTTTGTTGTTGATGAATTTGTCAGTGCTCACTTTAAATCGGACAAGGCTGCTCAATATCACCGGAATTTACAATTATGAGCGTTTTCGCTACTTAATGCAACGCAAGCTTGCATATAATGAGCAAACGCATTTTATTTCCTGCGAAACACGCTCGATTTCAACTCTTACAGTTGTGGTAACATTATTGCGACAGCCCCGCGAAAAGTCAGGAAATCGCTAAATAAAATTAGTACCAAAGTCATCACAAAAAACTCTATAACCCTAACAAAATATTTAAATTGCATATTAGCGATATGGGAAGATAAGTATTATTAATAATATCGAAAAACAACGATTATAATAGGATAATACTATCTTTGCAGACGTGGGTAAAATAACAAAATCCGTAATATATCCCGCATTAACAATTACACTTATGTTGTTAATGGTTGATTTTGTTTCATTTAATCTAATTTCACACAATGATATTGTTCTGAATTGTGAATGTCCTGATTTTTCAAAGCATTGTGAACAGTCTCATGCCAACTATTTCGAAGATGAGTTTCCATATAGCGAAGCGATAGCCAAACACTACAAATCAGAAACTCTCAAGGATTTTCTTTTATTTACAAATCCTTTTTTTACCAATAATTTTTATTCAAAAATCTGGCAACCACCAAAAAACTCTTAATCCATTTTTTGTAGTTCACTAGAGTTTTAACTTTTCACTTTTTTCTAATGGTAAAGGAGAAAAAAAGGGTTGCACTTATATCGGTATTTGCTGCCATTATTTTAACTGGTTTTAAATTAGTCATTGGTATTCTGACAGGCAGTTTGGGAATATTATCCGAAGCATTGCATTCAGGACTCGATTTGGTTGCAGCAGTAATTACATTCTTTTCAGTCAGGGTATCTGATAAACCAGCAGATAAAGAACATAATTTCGGACATGGTAAAATCGAGAATTTTTCTGCATTTATCGAGACTATTTTACTGGTTATTACCTGCGCATGGATTATTTATGAAGCCATTGGAAGACTTGCTTCTAATAAAACCCATATAGAAGTAACTGCTTGGAGTTATATAGTTGTAATTAGTTCAATTATAATTGATATTTCACGTTCACGGGCACTCTCCAAAGTTGCGAAGAAATACAATAGTCAGGCTCTTGAAGCAGATGCTCTTCATTTTTCGACAGATATCTGGAGTTCAGTAGTTGTTTTGTTAGGTCTTATCTGTGCGAATTTTGGTCTTTTCTTAGCTGATTCGGTAGCCGCCTTATGTGTTGCTTTAATTGTATTGTTTGTTTCATATAAACTTGGGAAAAGAGCAACTGAGGTTCTTCTTGACAAAGCACCACAGGAAACAATTGACAAAGTCAAGAAAATATTGAAGACCTATGATGAAGTAATGCAATTTCATGGTCTCAAAATCAGGACTGCGGGAGCGGATACATTCATAAAATTTAACATTCACCTAAATCCAGCCTCAAATCTCTCGGATGTGCATGCATTATGCGATAGAATTGAAAAAGATTTAAATGAAGCAATCTCCAGAAGTGAAGTGGATATTCATGCCGAGCCTCAGGATAACCTTCACCTTCAAACGGAAGGAGATAAGAATGACAATATTAACTTATAGTTAAACTATTTCTCAATCATTATGAACATGTTCATGACCATCATTATGTAAGTGATGGTTATAACCAATAATCAATGAAACATAATTCTCATGAAATGAAGTATCAACAATTAAAGAAATGGCAGAATAATCCTAAAGTAAAAGCATTGCTTTTTATTTTAGTTATTATCAAAATAATTATTGTAGTAATGATAGCAAGACTTTAAATGAAAGTAGCCAGGACTCAGTCCATGGTTTCCCTTGCAAAGTCGGAAGGAAATAACAATGAGTCGTTTAGCAAAGGAAGTCGGATGCAATTTGCATAATCATCAAATTGAAAATAAGGCACATATATGAAATCAACCGGAAGATTAATACAGAAATGGTCAATAGCATTAAAAATATTGCCATTAATTATATTAGTGGCCGCATTAAAGTTTGGTACACATAAACTTGGTTTTGAAGTGATGGAGTTAAATGCTCTGTTTTCAAGTTTAGTAGCGGGCACCATCTTCCTTATTGGATTTTTAATTTCAGGTGTCCTCTCTGATTATAAGGAGAGCGAAAAGTTGCCAAGCGAACTTGCCGCAATCTTGCGAAATCTTTATGATGATACTTTGACTGTTCATAAAGGGAAAGACTCAGTAGCAGCCAAAGAATTTATTGGATTTCAAAGGGATTTTATCAGTTCTTTGAAGGATTGGTTCTATAAAAAGGTAAAAATTAAAGTTGTCTTAGATAAACTTAGTTCAATGAATGATTATTTTATCGCACTGGATAAAGAAGGTATACAGGCGAATTACATTATTAAAATGAAGAATGAGCAAAATAATATCCGTAGAATGATTATGAGAATCGATACAATAAGAGATACGGAGTTTGTTGGTTCTGCCTATGCAATTGTTGAAGCAATGGGATTCCTGACTGTATTTGGTCTTCTTATTATAAGAATTGAGCCATTTTATGCTTCTCTCTTTCTTACTTTACTGATAACTTTCTTAATATCTTATATGTTTCTTTTAATAAAAGACCTTGATAATCCCTTTGGTTATGCAGCCAATGGGGAAACTGGAACAGAAATATCATTAAAACCAATACATGATTTTGAAAAAATAATTTTTGATTCAAAATAGTGTTTTGAATGGTGTGGATATTATGCGGTTTTCCGAACATCAAATTAGCCAATTCTTAACCCAAAACGGGTAATTGGAAGAATAGGTACAAGAATTGGCTAATTTGATTTACCGATTTTCTGGTTTTTCAGGGGGGCGGTCGCAACAATGTTACCACCACTGTAAGAGTCATAAAAAAAGACCCTAACTGATTGGGCCAGTGTCCTTTGTGTAGCTGGCGGGAATGCCTCTCCCGGCAAGCCGGGCTCGCCCTTCCCTGGGCTTCAAAGATGCAAGTAAATGCAGCCATCATGCTGCGCATGGTTATTCTGTTTCTGTTGAGAGTCTTCAAAAGCAAGCTTTTTCGCCTCTCCCCATAAACAGAACACCCCCTGTCGGGGGTGGCTGCATTTACTTTCTTGTGGAGCTGCCGGGAATCGAACCCGGGTCCAGGCAAGGCGACCATATGCTTTCTACATGCTTATCCTGCCTTGATTGTCGGGAGTGACCAGGTGGCAGACAGCCGAACCACTCCTTATCTCCTTTATTTTCACCGTCAGGCCGGAGAGACCATCAGGCTATCCCTGAATTGCGTGCGCTTCCTGATCGGGTTGGTACGGGGCATCACCGCCCGGGAAACGTCTCGTCCCAACACCTGGTGCCGGGATTAAGCATAACCTACTTGGTTCGGTTACGCAGCAAGAGCGTAGTTATTTTCGCCAGTTATTGTTGTGAGACACAAGTTATAGAGATGCGTCACCCTACTCTGCATGCTTACATACCACCGCGGCTTGCTGTCAAAACCAGGTCAGCCCCGTTTATATGAAATGCAAAGATACTACATTGTAAAAGATCCGGGTTATATTTCTCAAAAATCAGACAGGTTTAATTATATTCACAAAATTTGATGAAGGGCCATACCTTAATCACCGTAGGTGCCTTGTAATAATTAACAGAACTAATCAATAATTTAAAATTGAACCATGAATAGGATTTTGACAGTCGCATGCCTGCTGATATTGTCCCTCAACGGATTTGCACAAAAAGACCAGTTCCAGCTTAACGACCAGGAATATTTTGAAAACAGTGGAGTTAGCGTGATGGCCTTCAGTGACTTTTACCCTTCAGGGCACCAGGGAGGTGTAACAATTATTATGCACGGAATCAGAATTGCAGCCAATGGCGATTTGAGACTGGATGAGGCTCCGGGACAGTGGCAGCCGACACCGAAACAGGGGAAACGAGTAACGGATAAAGCTGGCAATTTGATAACCACATACCTTACTTATCCCGATTCGGCTAACAATCGCAAAGGTTTTAATCCCATAATATATCCCGAGCTTTATTTCAATTACACGGTTAAAACCCGTGCTGAAGGCGGATCTGTTTTTGTCACAGTCGACCTTGACCGGCCTTTGCCGGATGAATTCATTGACAAAGTTGGATTTAATCTGGAGCTGTTTCCCGGTGCCCTGTTTGGTAAAACATGGATGATTGATGACCAGTCCGGAATATTTCCCCGCCAGGTTAACGGACCCGGAATGTCTGATAAAAGAGGAGATATTGTTGCTGCAGAACCAATGGCAAGCGGTCAGCAGCTTGTCGTTGCTCCGGAAGATGAGAGCCTGAGACTGACAATCCGTTCCTTATCAGGCAGTCTTCAGCTGATTGACGGACGTTATCTCCATAACAACGGTTGGTTTATAGTAAGGTCACCCATAGCTGCCGGTGCGACAAAAAAAGCTGTTGAATGGATTATCACACCAAATAGCATCAGCGGATGGATAGGCGACCCGGTCATCCATGTTTCCCAGATCGGGTATCATCCTTTGCAACAAAAACTTGCGCTTGTTGAACTCGATAAAAACGATCTGAAAAGGGATACTGTTAAACTGGTCCGTATTGATGCAGAAGGTAAACAGCAAACAGTCAAATACGATAAGCCCTTTGAATGGGGTAAGTTCTTAAGATACAATTATTTAAAATTTGATTTTTCATCAATCAAAGCTCCCGGAATGTATCTTGTGAAATACGGAAATCAGAAATCACAGCCATTCCGTATCGCCAGTGATGTTTTTGAACGGAATGTCTGGCAGCCGACACTTGAATATTTTCTCCCGGTACAGATGTGCCACATGAGAGTAAATGAAAAGTACCGTGTATGGCATGGCTTGTGTCATATGGACGATGCACGCATGGCGCCTGTAAACACAAACCATTTTGACGGGTATGCCCAGGGAGAATCCACATTAACTTCTTATAAACCAGGTGAACATGTTCCCGGTCTTAATGCCGGCGGATGGCATGATGCAGGCGATTACGACCTGAGAGTTGAATCGCAAAGCGGTGAAGTCTATATTCTTACACAGGCTTATGAGGCTTTCAACATAAAATATGATGAAACATCTGTCGACCAGCATTCCCGGATAGTGGAGATACACCAGCCTGACGGAAAGCCTGACGTCCTTCAGCAAATTGAACATGGTGCACTATCGGTTGTGGGCGGATACCGGAATTTAGGAAGACTCTACAGGGGAATTATCTGTCCCACATTACGTCAGTATACCTTGCTTGGCGATGGTATTAATATGACTGACGGTTTGATTTTCAGCGACAATCTGAAAACAGGCGAAACGACTGCAACACATTCTTCCCTGGCTGATGACCGCTGGGTGTTTACGGAAAATAATCCTTCAAGGGAAATGACAACTGCCGCTCACCTGGCGGCAGCTTCAAGAGTATTGAAAGGATTTAACGATACATTAAGTCTTCAGTGCCTGGAAATTGCCGAAGCAATCTTCGGACACGATCAGACACTCACAGAGCGTCAAACCACATCAAAGATCCATGCTGCTGCTGAGCTTTTCCTGACTACAGGCAAAAGGACCTATAAGGATTATATTCTTGAAAATAAAGCATTGATTGTTAAAGAGTTCAGGATCATAGGATGGCACCTTGCACCTGTACTGCCAAAGATAAATGATCCTGTTTTCACGCAATCTCTAAGGGAGGCGGCAAGAGAATTCTCTTCCGAAATAACCAAACAGGGAACAGAAACTCCTTTTGGAGTTCCCTATCGCCCAAATATATGGGGAGCAGGCTGGGACATACAGAGCTTTGGGGTACGTCAGTATTTCCTTTACAAGGGCTTTCCTGATATTTTCCCGGCTGATTATATTTATAATGCACTAAACTTCATCCTGGGTGTCCACCCCGGAATTAATACAGCATCTTTTGCTTCCGGAGTGGGCGCCAGATCGACCACAGTAGCCTATGGAATTAATCGGGCAGACTGGTCATATATCCCTGGTGGTGTTTCTTCCGGAACAGCGCTTATACGACCTGATTTTCCGGAATTACTTGATTGGCCGTATTTGTGGCAGCAGCAGGAATATGTTCTGGGGGGAGGCGCTACCAATTTTATGTTCCTTGTACTGGCCGCAAATCAACTTTTATCAGATTAATTTGAATAATTTTATGGCTTGAAACAAGAAATTCGTTCTAAATGAAAAGAGAACTCAAGGTTGGCATTTTAAGGGAAACGAAGACCCCGCCTGACAGGAGGGTACCACTTACCCCGGCACAGATAGTCGAACTGAGGGATAAATATCCGTTTGTGGAGTTTTGGGTGCAGCCTTCGGACATAAGATGCTACACCGACGATGAGTATAAATACCTCAAGATACCTATCCATGAAGACCTGAGCCAGTGTGATATCCTCATGGGCGTCAAGGAGGTCGACAAGAGGGTGTTCGTGCCCGGTAAGACCTATCTCTTTTTCGCACATGTGGCCAAGAAACAACAGCATAATCTGGAAATGCTCCGGGAGATACTAAAACAGAAGGTCAGACTCGTTGACTATGAATACCTCACTACCGACAAGGGACAGAGGGTAGTGGCCTTCGGGCGGTGGGCCGGCATCGTAGGAGCATACAACGCCCTGAGAGCGAGGGGAATAAAAACCAACAGGTTCAAACTCAAGCCTGCATTCCAGTGCCGTGACCTCGATGAGATGTGGGCAGGACTGCGTCTTATACAGCTCAAGCCGGGATTGAAGATCCTGGTAACCGGTGAGGGAAGGGTTGCCTCCGGAGCCATGGAGACACTGTCAGTATGCAATAACCTCCTTAAGGTATCACCGGAGGATTTCCTGACGAAGGAATATGATGTTCCGGTTGTATGCCAGATAGGACCTCAGCATTATGTAAAACATCTTGACGGCCGGCCGTTCGACTTTAATAACTTTGTCTATCATCCTGAGGATTATTTATCTGATTTTGAAAAATATACGAAGGTGACCGATGTACTTATCGCATCTCACTTCTGGGATCCGAAATCGCCCGTTTTCTTCACCCGCGAAGATGTTGAAAAGCCCGATTTCCGGATTTCCGTGATTGCTGATATAAGCTGTGACATTGACGGGCCTATTCCTACCACCCTGAGGGCTACCACCATTGCTGAGCCGTTCTACAGTTATAACAAGACGAAGCATCGTGAAGAGGAGCCTTTTAACCATCCGGAGAATATTGCGGTGATGTCAATTGACAACCTCCCCGGCGAGCTGCCGCGTGATGCCTCCAGCGACTTCGGCAGACAGCTTATTGAACATGTCCTGCCTGATCTGTTCCACGGTAACCAGTCGTCAATGATACAACGGGCCACGATCACTTCCGGGGGCAGGCTGGAGCCTCAGTATAATTATCTTAGTGACTGGGTAAATACTTAGAAGACAACGTTATGATGCGGATTGTCATCTGCGGTCCCGCCCACCCTTACAGGGGAGGCATTGCAGCATATAATGAAAGGCTGGCACAGCAATTTCTCCGTGAAGGTGATGCTGCTGCCATATATACTTTCAAGGTGCAGTATCCCTCTTTTCTCTTTCCTGGCAAGACACAGTATGACGACGGATACGCTCCGGCAGGGGTGACCATTACCCGGGCCATCAACTCCGTGAACCCGATTAACTGGTTTAACACCGGCCTGCGGCTGAGGCGCACAAGACCTGACATGATCATACTGCGTTACTGGCTGCCCTTCCTGGCGCCGGCGCTGGGCTTCATAGCACGCATTGTCAGGAGCAACGGGCATACAAGGGTCATTACGATATTCGATAATATCGTTCCTCACGAACAGAGAATAGGAGATAAGGCACTTACGCGGTTTTTCATCAACAGCATTCACGGGGCGCTGGTGATGACCCGTGCAGTTGAAAATGACCTCAGAGAGTTCAATAAAAAAATTCCATGTGTGGTCTCACCGCATCCGCTCTTCGACACCTACAGCGCTCCGGTGCCGCGTGCCGAGGCCATCGTACGGCTGAGGCTGTGCCCTGCTGACAAATTCATCCTCTTCTTTGGTTTTATCAGGGAATATAAAGGGCTTGACCTTCTCCTGAAGGCGATGGCTGAACCTGCTGTGCAAAGCCTGGGGGTCAAGCTTATTGTTGCCGGGGAGTTTTACGAAGATGAGAAACCTTACTTTGACCTGATACGGACACTTGATATCGGACAGAGAGTCTTGCTTCACACTCACTTTATCAGTAACGAGGATGTCAGATATTATTTCTCAGCTGCCTCGCTGGTGGTTCAACCTTACCGTTCTGCCACCCAGAGCGGGGTGACTCAGATAGCGTATTATTTCAACAAACCTATGGTTGTCACCGATGTGGGAGGATTGGCTGAGATAGTCCCTGACGGGAAATGCGGTTATGTGGTGTCGCCGGAGCCGGCAGCCATTGCAAATGCAATTGCAGATTTCTTCAGTGGTGATGAGGAGAGGTTCACTCCCGGGATAGAGGATCAGAAGAAGCTTTATTCGTGGGACAAACTCACTGAAGCGCTGCGCGGATTGATCAGGATGACACAGCGGCGAGGAAGAGCTTAATTAAGAGTTAAGAATTTAGAATTAAAAATCTTGAAGACTGCAGGACTGCATGATCGAAGGACTGCAAGACCCTCAGGCTATTTGTTCAAACGTTCAGTTTATCCCTGATGAGATACTGGTTCCGGTCCGGTGACCGCCGGTTGACAAGCTCTGCAAGGAACCCCGTAAGAAAGAGAAAAGATCCTATTATCATTACTGACAGGGCGATATAGAAATACGGACTGTCAGTCACCAGCGGTGCCCTGAGTCCCTCATGAATAAAGACAAGCTTGCGTATCCCCAGATATGCTGCCATGACAAATCCTGTAAGGAACATCAGCGAGCCCAGTGTCCCGAACAAATGCATGGGACTCTTGCCGAAGCGCGTGATGAAGCTGATGGTCAGCATGTCAAGATAACCTTTCACAAACCTGTCGAGGCCGTATTTGGTGACGCCATATTTGCGCGGGCTGTGCTGCACAATCTTCTCGCCGATCTTTCTGAACCCCGCTTCCTTGGCCAGAAGGGGTATGTACCTGTGCATCTCTCCGTAAACCTCTATGCTCCTTACCACTTCGCCGTCATAGGCTTTGAGGCCGCAGTTGAAATCGTGAAGCCTGATGCCTGAGAATTTTCTCGCAGTAAAGTTGTAAAGCCTTGAGGTGCTTCGTTTTATAAAAGGATCATACCTCTTTTTCTTCCACCCGGAGACAATATGATACCCATCCTCCCTGATCATCTTAACCAGGCCGGGTATCTCGTCAGGACTATCCTGCAGGTCGGCATCCATGGTGATAACAACGTCGCCCGAAGATGCTTCGAAACCTGTCTGCAGCGCTGCGGACTTGCCGTAGTTACGGCGGAACCTGATTGCTCTGACCTTGCTGTTCCTGGAAGATAGAAGCTTCAGCACCTCCCAGGTGTCGTCGGTGCTGCCGTCATCGATGACAATTAACTCGTAGTCAATTGACGATGAGGCACAAACTTTGGCAATCCATTCCGCCAGCTCGGGGAGGGATTCAGCTTCGTTGAACGCAGGGACTACAACTGAGAGATCCATTACTATTTTGGCTCTTCCACCTCTTCATCGAGGAGCGGATTGCCCTTCTTCATGATAAACAGTGAGACAATCAAAGACATCAACAGGCCAAAAAATACTCCGTAAAAGACTGACGAGATTGCCTGGATCCATGGTTTCATCATCTTGGCCTGCATGGCAGTGGCTGTATCAAGTGCTTCCTCGGGAACACCTTTTGCAATCATCTTTTCCTGCGCGAAAGCCAGTGATTTCTCGACGAGCCCCGGATCAATGAACGCATACAGAACATAAATATATATAGCGGTGATAACAGCAGCGTAAAGATTGATTACCACACCTGCACCTACAGATTTGCCATATGTAATGTAGCCGTTATTATAATGATCGCGGTAGGCACGAAGCAGAAAATAAAGTACAGCAAGACTGATTACCAGGCTTGGCAGCATGATCCATGTCTTGAAGGTGAGATCAAACATATAGGTTAAAACTGAGAAGCCGACAGAGACGAGTCCCAGTATTATACCGTAGTTCAGAGTCTCTTTCCAGATTGATCTTTTGTCTTCCATTTTATGGGAGTTTTTGGTTTTGAAAACAAATATAGTGTATTTACGCAAATGTGCGCAGCATCGTAAGTAACAACTATTATTTGGCCAGCGACGGAAAAAAGTGTATTTTTGTGCGGGGTAAGTCTCATACGACCAGCTCCCTTTGAACTCCCCCAGGGTCGGAAGGCAGCAAGGGTAGAAGGTTGTAGCGGTGCGATGTGAGTAGCTTACCCTCTTTTTTTTGTCTCCTCTGAATTTTACTTCCTATATTTGCCGTCGTTTACGCGCAAAAATGATAATTAAACTCTATCCCGAAAATCCAAATCCCGATTACATCCGCAGGGTGACCTGGGTACTTGAGGAGGGGGGCATTGTCATTTATCCTACTGACACTATTTATGCCATGGGCTGCGACATCAAGTCCAACAAAGCCATTGAGAAGATTGCACGGTTCAAGGGGTTGAACCCGGGGAACCCTGACATGTCAATGATCTTTTCATCAATGAGTCAGCTTTCGGAATATACAGTCATTCACGATAACAACCTGTTCAGGCTGCTGAAGCGTAACCTGCCGGGACCGTTTACCTTCATTGTTCATGCGAACAACCAGATACCTGCCCTGTTCAAGCACAGGAAGAAAACGCTGGGTATCCGTATCCCTGACAATAATATAACATTGGATATCGTGCGCGACCTGGGAAGGCCTCTCATGACCACCTCAATACATGATAATGATGAGGTCATGGAATATATCACTGATCCTGAGCTCATTCATGAAAAATACGATGATTTTGTGGATCTTGTAGTTGACGGCGGGATGGGGGGCGACGAGCCTTCAACTGTCGTTGACTGTACCGGCTCGGAACCTGTTGTTCTCAGACAGGGAAAGGGAATACTGCAGTTGTAGTTTTACGATTTTAAATCGCAAATCGCAAATATGTTCACTTTAACCCAGCCCGAGACCTCATTTTCTGTCGCCTGAGAAGAACTTATTCAGCTTGTCAAACGCCGTGGGCAGGGCAAACACAACAACCTTATCGCGGTACTGTATATGAGTGTCTCCGGTGGCAATGAAAGGCTTGTCATCACGTATGCCTCCGCCGACGATGGCATCCTTGGGAAAATCTATCAGCCTCAGCGGCCCTTCAGTTATACGCGCACCCTCGGGCACAAAAAATTCTATCACCTCAGCATCGGTACCGGTCATCATCTTGACCTGTGTGACATTGGGGTTCATCGTGTGACGGAAGATACGACTGGCCGTTGCTATCTTCTTGTTGATGATGGTATCTATCCCTGAGTTTTCAGCCAGGTTGATATATTCCATGTTCTCTACCTCGGCGATGGTCTTCATCACACCTATCTTCTTTGCCAGCAGGCATGAGAGAATATTGGTCTCTGAGTTTCCGGTGACGGCCACAAAAGCATCCATATGTGTGAGGCCTTCCTCGGCCAGGAGGTCACCGTTCCTTCCGTCACCGTTAATGATAAGTGTTTCCTCAAGCGTTTCGGCAAGCATCTGGCATTTATCGTGATCGTTGTCTATCAGCTTCACCTGGCAGTCGTGCTGTAGGTTCAGCGCCACATGCC
Source organism: uncultured Bacteroidales bacterium (assembly GCA_963780735.1). Lineage (GTDB taxonomy): Bacteria > Bacteroidota > Bacteroidia > Bacteroidales > VadinHA17 > SR-FBR-E99. Next base: position 48,269 of record CAWADB010000006.1, on the reverse strand, counting down.
TTCCTATCCGGCTCCCGCCCAGGATCATAATGCTGCGTGCCTCGACATTGCGTTTCCCTGAAAATTTCATCATATCATTGAGGCCGTCGCGGGTGGAAACGACATATGCCAGGTCACCCTCTTTAAACTCCTCCTTGCCTCGCGGAATGATGGTGCGGTCATTTCTCTTGATGGCTACCGCCCGGTACTGTATTGACCCAAGCGTCGTTGCAACCTCCTCGAGGCTGCGGTTGAGGACAGGGGCTCCCTTTTCCAGTTTCTGAACATAAAGGGCGAGCTTCCCTCCTGCAAAATCCATGAACTCCGTGGTGCCCGTTGTCTTCAGGAGGCTGATAACTTCCTTGGCGGCGATGAGTTCCGGATAGATCAGGTGGTCAACACCCATTTCCCTGAGCAATTCCTTGTTGCCATGCTCAAGGTATTCCATATTGTCTATACGGGCGATCACCTTCCTGGCCCCGAGCTTCTTTGCAAGCACGGCAGCGGTGATATTGGTGTCTTCGTAGTGCGCTACGGCAATAAAAAGGTCAGTATTTTTCTTAAGTGCTTCCCTGAGCAGGTCGAGCGAAGTGGCTGATCCTTCATAAGTGAGGACATCGATCGAAGCATCAATGGGCTTCAGCCTTTCCCCTTCATTATCGATGAGTATTATCTCATGTTCACTCTGCGAGAGCATCTTTGCGAGGTGTGTTCCCACTTCACCCGCCCCTGCGATTACTATTCTCATTTGCGTGTTGGTAAAATCACGGCAAAGTTATACAAAAGAACATTCACCGTGATTGTATGGTCTTAATCTTTAGTCCCCGCGTTGCCGCATGCTTCTTTACTTCGGCAGGAACATATCCTTCAGGCAGTGACACGATAAGCACCCGGCCTTCCTGAAATGCACGGAGCTCTTTACCCTTTATATTGTAGACTATTAATTTCTCCTGCCTGCTCTCTTTCAGGTTTTTCAGGGTACCGCATAAAAGGAAGAGTGAGGCCGCTACCAGGAATGGTTTCAGCGAAATCTTCCATATTCTTAACAGGGAAGCGAAAAGAAGTGCGATTGCGATTGTCAGCAATACTGCTCCGGCGGCTGTCAGCCCTATGTTCTCTATCACGCCGTGATCAAAGGAGCTGATGAAACCTGTAAAGTGAAGGGTAAAACCGGAGAGTTTACCCAGCAGCATGGCGAAAAAAGATGCCACGGGGGTAACCGCAGAGAACAGGATGAGGATAAAAGCAAGGGCCAGGACTGCAAAAGATAGCGGGATCACGACAATATTTGTTGCAAGGAAGAAGAGTGGGAAAATATTGAATAACCTCACGGCAAGGGCCAGAGTGCCCGCCTGTGCCACCACCGAGACTGCCGTCATCTGCCATAAATAATCGGCGACCTTGTTTCTGAACCTGATCGTCCTGTAGAGAGGGTAATAGAACATGATGATAAAGGCCACGGCGAGGTAAGAGAGCTGAAATCCTGCTTCGAAGATCACGGCAGGCCTGGCAGCAGTCAGGATAAAAGCGGAGGCAAGCAGGTTATTCATGCCCGGGGCGGGACGGTGCATGAGTGTGCCGGCCTGAAGGAAGGTGAACATTATCGTGGCCCTCAGCACCGACGGCGACATGCCGGTAATAAAGGCAAAACCCCACAGTGCCGTAATGATGATGACAGCCTTCATAAACCTGAATTTTCCGCGCAGGAAAAAGAGCATGAACGAGAGTCCCAGGCTGATCATGCCTACGTGCAGTCCTGATACAGCCATTATATGCATTGCCCCCGACCGTGAGAATGTTGTAAGATGCTCTTTGTCAATAAGGTCTTTGTCACCGATAGTAAATGCAGTCACCAGCCCCAGCTCTTCACCCTGCAGTCCTGCCTTCTCAAAGGCCACGATCATGCTGTGAGCCACAACAAGCGATCTTTCCCTCAGGGTGAGACGGCTGGCCGGTTGATATTCAATGATATCACCTGCCCTGAAGAAGCTCATGTACCTGACACCCTGCCCCTCCAGGTAACGGCGGTAGTTGAACTCACACGGATTGCCATTATTTTCAACAGGTTTCGGGGTTATGCGCACCGTGAGCATGTCGCCGGGTTGCCACCGGGATGGAAGGGTATCAGACAGGAAGTATAGCAGGAGGGAGCCACGCGGGGAGTATTGCGTACTGTCAGCGGTCATATTGACGATCTTTGCCCTGAATGAGGCGCTTGAATTCTTTTTATCAGGATACCCTGATAACCTAACCGTGAACAGCTGCCGGCTCTCATCGAGAGTGCTGAGTCGTTCTTTTCCGGTAATATGCATAAGGTAGCCGGATGCCACAAAAAAGATTACAATGGCGGCGCCGAAAAGAGTGTCTGGGTGATAGTTTTTCCGGATTAATCTAAGGGTAATAACAAATGCAGCAGTACCTGTCATGGCCCAGGCAGCGGTCACAGCGGACGGCGCTACCTCTGCCAGGATCACACCTGCACAGAACGGTGCAAATATTCTCAGGAACGGTATTTCCCTGAAATGCACGGATCACAGCGTTAGACTTACTAAAGATATGAAAACTAATAAAGGAAGTCAATAGCAGTTGTTACCTGCCGGGAGGCAGAACTGTCCGGTAATCAGCATCGAACTTACCCTTGCTGATGTCATTCAGCTTTCCCTTGATGAGTCTGCGACGCAGGGGACTGAGCCTGTCAGAAAACAAAATTCCGTCAAGATGATCATACTCATGAAGCACCACCCTGGCTTTGTATCCCTGGTAAACCTCATCGTGAAAGTTCCAGTCGGTATCGTAATACTGTATGCGTATCTCAGATTCGCGGAGGACCTCCTCGTGTAATCCCGGGAGGCTGAGGCATCCCTCACTCATCGGCACTTTTTCACCCTTGCGCTCGACCACCTGCGGGTTGATGAATGCCACGTGGAAGTCTTTCATCTCAGGGTGCTCCTTCGAAAGCGGCTCACCGTCGATGACAAATAACCTCAGCGACTTACCTACCTGGGGAGCGGCAAGCCCCAGTCCGTCAGAGTTGTACATTGTCTCGAACATATCGGCAATGAAAGTGTTCAGACCGGGATAGTCACGGTCTATTTCTTCTGCAACCCTTCGCAGGACCGGATGTCCGTATACATAAATGGGATAAGTCATTGTACTCTTTTATCTTTTTTTCTCAATTCTTCCCTGCCCAGCCACGACTGCAGGATGATGGAAGCGCTGATGCGGTCAACCATCGCCTTGTCTCTTCTGCCGCTCTTTTTCACGCCGCCGTCTATCATCGTTCTCATCGCCATCTGGGATGTGAACCGCTCATCGGCATGATGCAGGGCCATTCCCGGGAAGAGCTTCCTGAAGCGCGCAATGAACGGGTCAATATACTTTACGCTTTCACTGGGCAAATTGTTCACGGTGACTGGGTATCCGATCACTACTTCGGTTACATTTTCACGGGGGATATAGTCTTTCAGGAAGGCCTCCAGCTGGCCGGTTGGCACTGTAGTAAGGGGAGATGCAATGATCCTCTGCGGATCTGTAACTGCCAGTCCGCATCGTTTTCTGCCATAGTCTATCGCCAGTACCCTGCTCAATGTTTCCCGCCCGGTTGTTTGTGGAGCGGGCGCAAATTTACCTATTTCGGCAGATAAAAAAAAGAGAGCCGGTTGCCCGGCTCTCCGATTTATATTACGAAGTTTTATTCTTCCTTTACTTCAGCTGTCTTTGCTTCAGTTGTTTTTACTTCAGCGCCGAATTGCATTTCCGATAACCGCTTATAGTTATTGTATCTCCATTTTGCGTTTTCCTCAGCCTTTTTAAAGAGAACATCGGCTTCGCCGGGGAAGTCTTTTATCAGGGAGGTATAACGCACTTCTGACTTCAGGAAGTCCTGGAACTTGCTCCAGTCCGGCTCCTTGGAATCTAGCTGGAAGGGGTTCTTGCCTGCTTCCTCGAGACGCGGGTCATATCTGAAGAGGTGCCAGTAGCCTGATGTCACTGCATCTTCAGCCTGTGCCTGTGTCTTGCCCATACCGTTGCGGAGGCCGTGGTTAATACAGGGTGAGTAAGCGATGACGAGTGATGGTCCGGGGTACTCCTCGGCTTCACGTATAGTCTTGAAATACTGACTCTGGCTTGAACCCATTGATACCTGTGCAACATAGACATAACCGTATGTCATGGCCATCTGACCAAGGTCTTTCTTGCGTATCTTCTTGCCCGAGGCTGCGAATTTGGCTACGGCGCCTGCAGGTGTCGATTTTGATGCCTGACCGCCGGTGTTGGAATAGACCTCGGTATCAAGCACCAGAACATTTATGTTATCACCCGAAGCAAGCACATGATCAAGTCCGCCGTAACCGATGTCATAAGCCCATCCGTCACCGCCGAAGACCCAGTATGATTTCTTGACCAGGTACTGTTTGATATCAAGGATCTCCCTGCATACCGGTGCCTGATCTTTCTCACATGCGGCAATCACCTTTTCAGAGACAGCCCTGCTGGTCTTTGCATTGTCCTTTTCAGCCAGCCATTCATTAAATGCTGCGACAGTCTCAGGGGCGAGGCCGCTGCTGAGGTTGGCCTTCATGAGACGTTCGATGCGTTCCCTGAGTTTGGTTGATCCCAGTGCCAGTCCGAATCCGTACTCGGCATTGTCTTCGAAGAGCGAGTTGGCCCATGCGGGACCGTTACCGTTTTTATTAACTGTATATGGCATTGACGGAGCCGATCCGCCGTAGATGGAAGAGCATCCGGTGGCATTTGATATTATCATACGGTCACCGAAGAGCTGCGTGATAGCCTTGATATAAGGAGTCTCACCGCATCCTGCACAAGCACCCGAGAATTCGAACAGGGGCTGTGCGAACTGCGAGTTCTTGACGTTGGTATATTTGTCTACAACAGTTTCCTTATAGCCAACCTTCTCATGCATGTAGGTCCAGATGTCTGCCTGGCCCACCTGTGTCTCAAACGGCTTCATTATGAGAGACTTTTCCTTTGAGGGGCATGTGTCGGCGCAGTTACCGCAACCGGTACAGTCGTAAACACTGACCTGAATCCTGAACTTATGGCTCTTTGTATTTCCAATACCCTGTTTGGCGGTTGTTCCTGCCGGTGCTGCTGCCAGTTCCTCATCAGTAAGGAGGAAAGGACGGATAGCAGCGTGAGGACAGACGAAAGAACACTGGTTGCACTGGATACACTTGTCCATCTGCCACTCAGGAATGTTAACGGCTATGCCACGCTTCTCATAAGCTGCTGTGCCTGCAGGGAATGTACCGTCTTCACGGCCTTTGAATGCGCTTACGGGAAGGTCATCACCACGCATTCCGTTAATAACGTCTGCAACCTCGCGGATAAATTCAGGCCTCCGTGTGTCAACCTTATCAGCAACCACTTTTATGGAAGCCCATTCAGTCGGGATTTCAACTTTTGTAACGTTTCCTCCAAGATCGATGGCGTCATTATTCATTTTTACCACGTTCTCACCTTTCCTGCCATATGCTTTTATAACAGCATGCTTCATCTCGTCAATGGCAAGTTTGTAAGGAATTACCTCAGCCACCTTGAAGAATGCACTCTGCATAATGGTGTTGGTCCTTGAGCCCAATCCAAGCTCTTCAGCGATGTTCGTGGCATTGATTATATAAAATTCGATCTTATTTTCTGCCATGTACTTTTTCATGTGGTCAGGCAGTTTTGCCTTTGTCTCTTCCACATCCCAGATGGAGTTCAGGAGGAAAGTACCTCCCTTTTTCAGTCCTCTGAGCATGTCATATTTGTCAAGGTAAGCGGGTACGTGGCATGCCACAAAGTCGGGCGTGTTGACCAGGTAAGGCGAGCGGATGGGTTTGTCACCGAAACGCAGGTGTGATGTCGTCACACCTCCTGATTTTTTTGAATCATAAGCGAAATATGCCTGGCAGTATTTGTCGGTTGTCTCGCCGATGATCTTGATCGAGTTCTTGTTTGCACCGACAGTACCGTCGGAACCGAGGCCATAAAACTTGGCTGAATAGGTTCCCTTATCGCTCACGTTAACCTCGGGAAGGAGAGGCAGTGACCTGAAAGTGACGTCATCAACGATACCGACGGTAAACTGGTTCATAGACTTTTCCTTCTTCATGTTCTCGAAGACAGATATCATCTGAGCCGGGGTAGTATCTTTTGAACTGAGACCGTAGCGTCCGCCAATAATCACAGGACGTTTTTCGAGGTCATAGAATACATCCTTAACGTCAAGGTAGAGAGGCTCACCGTTAGCCCCCGGTTCTTTTGTGCGGTCAAGAACGGTGATTTTCTTAACGGTTTTCGGAAGCACCTTCAGCAGGTATTTTGCCGAGAAGGGCCTGTAGAGATGAACTGATATCAGACCCAGCTTCTCACCCTTTGTGGCGGCAAGATAGTCGATGGTTTCCTGTATCGTCTCAGTCACTGAACCCATTGCTATGATGATGTTCTCAGCATCGGGCGCCCCGTAATAGGTAAACGGCTTGTAATCGCGGCCTGTGAGCACGGAAATTTTTTCCATGTACTCGTTGACAGTGTCATCGAGGTGATCATAGAAAGGATTTGAAGCCTCTTTTGCCTGGAAGAAAATATCAGGGTTCTGTGCTGTTCCCCTGGTTACAGGATGTTCTGGATTGAGAGCCCTGTCGCGGAACGCCTTTACAGCATCCCAGTCTACAAGCTTCTTCAGGTCTTCAATGTTCAGCTCTTCTATCTTCTGGACCTCATGTGAGGAGCGGAAGCCGTCAAAGAAATGAAGGAAAGGAACTCTTGATCTGATTGCAGCGAGGTGGGCTACACCTGCAAGGTCCATGATTTCCTGCACGCTTCCGCTTGCAAGCAATGCAAATCCGGTCTGACGTGTGGCATAAATGTCGCTGTGGTCTCCGAAGATTGAAAGAGCATGTGCTGCAAGAGTACGGGCACTGACATGGAACACACCAGGGAGCAGCTCGCCGGCTATCTTATACATGTTGGGGATCATCAGAAGGAGCCCCTGTGATGCCGTGTAAGTTGTTGTCAGGGCACCGGATTGCAGAGCGCCATGCACTGCACCGGCAGCACCTGCCTCACTCTGCATCTCAACCACCTTTACTTCTTCACCGAACATGTTCTTGAGTCCGTGTGCTGCCCACTCATCGACATACTCTGCCATGGTGGATGAAGGAGTAATGGGATAAATACAGGCTACCTCGCTGAACATATAAGCTATGTGAGATGCTGCCTGGTTACCGTCACATGTAATGAATTTTTTAGTTGCCATGTCTTATTCTGAAATTTTAATTGTCAATTAATCCGAAAAAAATAAACTGCAAATTTACCAAACTTTTCTGAGATTTTACTCACTGTTCATTGAAACCAGAAACTCCTCATTTGACCTTGTCTGTGTTATCCTGTCGCGGAGGAATTCCATTGCCTCGACCGAGTTCATGTCAGTGAGATAGTTACGCAGCACCCATACCTTGCTAAGGAATGTTTTATCGAGAAGAAGGTCTTCACGCCTGGTGCTTGATGCGGGGATATCAATGGATGGGAAAATTCTTCTGTTGGAGAGTTTGCGGTCAAGCTGCAATTCCATGTTGCCGGTACCCTTGAATTCTTCGAAGATGACATCATCCATCTTTGAACCGGTATCAGTAAGAGCTGTAGCGATAATTGTAAGCGAACCTCCGTTTTCTATATTTCGGGCTGCACCGAAGAATCTCTTTGGCTTATGCAGGGCGTTGGAGTCAACACCGCCGGAAAGCACTTTGCCCGATGCCGGTGCGATTGTGTTAAAGGCTCTTGCCAGCCTGGTGATCGAGTCCAGCAGTATTACCACATCATGTCCGCACTCGACAAGCCTCTTGGCCTTCTCCTGTACGATAGTGGCTATGCGCACATGCCTCTCGGCAGGTTCGTCAAATGTAGAGGCGATCACCTCGGCATTGACATTGCGTGCCATTTCAGTTACTTCTTCGGGACGTTCATCGATGAGAAGGATCATCAGATAGACTTCCGGATGGTATTTCGCTATTGCGTTGGCTATATCCTGGAGCAGGATCGTCTTACCTGTTTTTGGCTGTGCGACTATCAGGCCGCGCTGGCCCTTCCCTATAGGACAGAACATATCAACGATACGGACTGAGAGATTACCCTCTCCCGGTTTGCATAAGGTGAATTTCTCGTTCGGGAAAAGAGGAGTGAGGTAATCGAACGGAACACGGTCACGGATAAAATCGGGTGTACGGCCGTTTATCTCCTCTACCTTTATCAGAGGAAAATACTTTTCTCCTTCACGCGGAGGACGGATGGTACCTCTAATAGTATCGCCCGTCTTTAGCCCGAAGAGCTTAATCTGCGACTGTGAAACATATATGTCATCAGGAGAACTCAGGTAATTGTAATCGGGTGAACGGAGGAACCCGTAACCGTCAGGCATGATCTCAAGCACTCCCGTATTGGCCACAATCCCCTCGAAGTCGTAGACTCTTTCCTTTTTTTCTTCCCTGACCGGTTCTGCCACCTCGGGCTGGATATTTGTTACTTCCTGTGCCGGAGGAGGAATAATTACTCCATTGTCTGTTGTTGATTCCGTTTCAGCCATAATATGATTTTCATTCTCAGTTTCACTGTATCTCAGGAGGTCACCGTTATTGCCGTTGTCAGACTCTGTGGGAAACAGCAATTTATCAGGCTGCAGCGCATCATTCTCTGCCGGCCTGCCTTCTCCGCCTGTGACGTTTTCTGAAGCCGGATATTGACGCACCGGTGTGGTCTGGTTAGGCTGCGACTGGTTATATTGCTGCTGCTGACGGTCATTATCCTGTCTTGGCTGGCCCTGCTGCTGACGGTCGTTATCCTGTCTTGGCTGGCCCTGCTGCTGACGGTCGTTATCCTGTCTTGGCTGGCCCTGCTGCTGCTGGCGGTTGTTATCCTGTCTTGGCTGCCCCTGCTGCTGGCGGTCATTGTCCTGTCTTGGCTGGCCTTCCCCTTCCCTGTAGGTCCTGGGACGCTTATTGCGGTTTTGCTGCCATGATTGCTGCCTGGGAGGTCTCTGCTGCTGACCTTGCTGCTGACCCTGCTGCTGACCCTGCTGCTGACCCTGCTGCTGACTCTGTTGCTGCACTTGTTGCTGACTCTGCTGCTGAACCTGTGGCAGCACCTGGGGCTGAGCCTGTGGCTGCTGAGGCTGCTGCACCTGGGGTTGCTGTCCCTGTTGCATCGGCACCTGTGGCCTCCTTTGCTGTTGCTGCTGAGGATTTTGCGCCTTATGTTGAGGATTTGGCATCTTCTGCTGAGGTTTCGGACCTCTTGGCTGCTGTTGTTTCTGCCTCTCGGGCCGACCCTCTTTGTCCTGAGGTTCTTTAAAAGGCTGGTGCCTGTCAGGTTGTTGACTTTCAGGTTTGCCTGTCTTGCGGGCTTCAGCTGCGTCTATAGCCTGCTGGTCAAGGATCTTATAGATAAGATCCTGCTTTTTGAGGAGTTCTATCCTCTTAATTTTGAGCTGTTTCGCTATTTCCCTCAATTCGGGAACAAGCATTTCGCTCAGTTCAAGAATATCATGCATATTTTAAGAATGTGTAGAAAATAAGTAAGATTGATTTCTGGTGAAGAGGGGAATGATTATTATCCCCGCTGATTGAGTAACCGATTTAGTTCGGAAATCCGGTACAATTTTAAGCATAAAATCATTAATACACAAAAATCCCGGCTTAATTTGACTGCCAAGAGCTAAAAAACTTATTTGGCCGGGGCATAATGATATATTTTCATCCAAAAAACTAAAAAACCTGCACAGCTATTGTTTATATGAGAAATTTTCTTTATGATTGTAAGCTTTTTTTCAAAAATGTGATGTGAGTGCAAAGTAATTTTTAGTCGATGCGTCAGTTAAAAATAACAAAGCAAGTCACCAACCGTGATACTCCTTCACTCGACAAGTATCTGCAGGAAATAGGTAAGGTTGAGCTTATCTCCCCTGATGAGGAGGTAAGCCTGGCACGGAGAATACGTGCCGGTGACCACGACGCACTGGCGAGACTGGTAAAGGCAAACCTGCGGTTTGTTGTTTCAGTTGCCAAACAGTATCAGAACCAGGGTATGACCCTCCCTGACCTTATCAATGAGGGTAACCTTGGTCTTATCAAGGCTGCGCAGCGTTTTGACGAGACCCGCGGTTTCAAGTTCATTTCCTATGCCGTATGGTGGATCAGACAGGCCATTCTGCAGTCGCTGGCCGAACAGGCAAGGATTGTCAGGTTGCCGGTAAACAAGATAGGATCAATCAACCGGATCAACAGGGCCTATTCAAAGCTTGAACAGGAATATGAGCGTGAGCCCTCCGCACAGGAGATTGCCAACCTGCTTGAGATAGCACCTGAGGATGTAAAGGAGGCAATGAGAACCAACGGACGTACACTCAGCATGGATGCCCCGATTAGCTCGGAGGAGGACAATAACATGTACGACGTGATGCTCAACGAGGAGACACCCAGTCCTGACCGCAACCTTATCAATGAATCACTTTCATACGAGATAGAAAAGGCCCTCAGTACCCTTTCACCAAGGGAGGCCAGGGTGCTTAAACTTTATTTCGGAATTGGAATGAAGCACCCGTTTACCCTCGAGGAGATAGGAGAAGAGCTTAGCCTCACCCGCGAACGTGTCAGGCAGATCAAGGAGAAAGCCATTAAAAGGATACAGTTCACAACGCGGTGCCGTATACTCAAGTCTTACCTGGGGTAAAAAATTAACTTATTTACTATATGAGCCATCTTGTAGCCCCGTCACTTCTCGCCGCTGATTTTGCAAACCTCGCGGGCGAGGTGGAGATGCTGAATGACAGTGTGGCCGACTGGATACATCTTGATATTATGGACGGAGTATTCGTGCCAAATATATCATTCGGTTTTCCAGTTGTGGAGGCTGTCCGTGACCTCACTTCCAAACCGCTCGATGTTCATCTTATGATCATCGACCCGGACAGGTACCTTGAACGCTTCAGGGATGCCGGGGCCTCAAACCTGACAGTGCACTACGAAACATGTCATAACCTGCACCGCACCGTCTCTGAGATACGGAGGCTGGGAATGAGGGCAGGCGTAACACTGAACCCGCACTCGCCGGTGATACTGCTGAAAGATATACTCCCTTATATTGATATGGTGCTCCTTATGACCGTAAACCCGGGATACGGAGGACAGACATTTATTCCGGGCAGCATAAACAAGATAGGCGAGCTGAGAAGCATGATTGATGAAGGCGGGTATGACGTCCTGATTGAGGTTGACGGCGGCGTGGATCTTCAGAATGCACCGGTGCTTGTACATGCTGGTGTCGATGTACTGGTTGCCGGCAACACTGTATTCAACGCATCTGATCCGGCAGAGGTGATAAGGAGGCTCAGGGAGCCTGTTTAGTGATTCCTTCAGCTGCCGGGCTGACTGTTGACCCAGGTCATGATCATTTCACTGTTGCCGGCACCAAACCATTTTATTTCCCTGTCCCTGTTCCACCAGGTAAGTTGTCTGCGTGCATAGCGCCGGGTGTTCCTCTTAATGAGTGCGATTGCCTCTTCCCTTGTGATCTCACCGTCGAGGTACATGAACATTTCACGGTAACCGACAGTATTAAGCGCATTCAGCCCCCTGTACATCTTCAGTGACGCAACCTCATTCTCAAGCCCTGCATCAATCATCCTGTCCACCCGCTCGTCAATCCTGGCATAAAGCTCCGGGCGCCCGAGCGTCAGTCCGGCTTTCAAAATCCTGAATTCGCGCTCTTTCCGAAGTGATGTAAGAAATGATGAGTAAGGCTTGCCGGTGCTCTCGCTGATTTCCAGTGCACGCATTACCCTTCGGGGGTTATGCAGATCGACCCTGGCATAATGATCCGGGTCAAGCAGTTTCAGGGCAATGCGCAGTCCCCCGATGCCTTCCCTGCGATACATCTCAATATACTTCTGCCGCACCGCCGGATCAGTGTCAGGTATGTCATCCATACCCCTGCATACGGCATCCATGTAGAGCATTGAGCCGCCGGTCATGATCGCAAAGGGACTATTGCTGAAGAGAGAGGGAAGCAATGCCAGCACATCATGTTCAAAAAGACTGATGCTGTAATAGTCACTTACTGAAAGGAAGCCGATAAAGTGGTGCTTCACCAGCGCCAGCTGTGCTTCATCCGGTGCAGCGGTACCTATCCGCATCTCACGGTAGAACTGCCTGGAGTCACACGATATGATCTCACATCCGAGACGGATGGCAAGGTCAATGGCAACGGCGGTCTTTCCCACGCCTGTCGGGCCGGGAAGGACAATCAATGTATTTTTCATGTGATTATGAATAGGGGGAGGCTATTCCTCCTCCTCGGCGGTCTCGGTGCTGTCAAATTCCGAGAGTCCCTCCTCATCTGCAGAATCAAAGAAGATCTCATCGTCAATAACCTCCTCGTCAATTTCGTCGTCTTCATCATCGGTAACGATCAGGTTATTGTACTTCTTGCGCGCGACGCCCCCGAAGGATACCTGTTTGGGAGGCAGCCCCTTGGAGTTGTTGCATATGGGATATTCCATGTTGTCATCCTCCTTCGATTCACCTACATATTCAACAAAGAGTGCCCGGTCATTGAAAAAGTCAAAGACATAAAGAAGTTTCTGATTCTTACGGAAGATAACCTCTTCAAGCACCGCATTTTCCATTGTTGACGAACCGGCGCCCATGTCAAAAAGGGTGAACTCCTCTTCCTTCTCCCATGTATCAGTAGCCATGTAAAAAGAAGCTATCTGCGACTTGTCGAACTCAAGTTCTTCCTGGATGGTATTGTGAAAATCAAGCAGAGTATGGCTGTCGAGAAACTCAAACTCTCTCACAAATGTTTCATCTTCATCAGTTAATACCACGAACCTGTAAACCATGCGACTGTCTTTTACAACCTGTGCAATTTAATATTTTTTAATATACGTTCACCGGGTAGGATTTATTTTTAGCAAGAAGGAAATAATGTCAATTTTATCTGCATAATCCCATAATTCGGGCTGTTGCGAATTACCAAAAGGAATGTGCCCGTGGCCTGTCACGCATTGCAAGCGGTTTTTTAGTCTTTCAGCCTCTCTTTCCGGCATCTCAGGACCGTCATAAAACTCATAGTTGACCACCGCCATCGGGGGCGTCAGTGCCGTGTCGTGCCTGAGCATAACAAAGCCGGCGTCGGTAAAGGGCTCCCGGTTGACTATCATGACCGCCTTGTTATGGTCATAATTGACAGCATATTTATTGTGTCCCCGCAGCGTCTCATAACGTTTCCAGAAGTCCGGCAGCCTCGTAACGTCATACCCTGACGGGATATACAGCTTTGAAACATTGCGGCATCCCAGCCCGAAATATGAGAAGATGTCATCTCCGAGAAGCGCAAGCTCACCGGCGGTCTCGGTACCGTCAAGAATGGCGATACTGTTGCGGTTACCGCGGATAACTGACGGTATGTTCCTGAAATAGTATTCAAAATACCTGGATGTATTATTGCTGCCTGTGGCTATAACTGCGTCAAAGCCGGAAAGTTTACCGGAAGCGAGCTGTACATAATCCTTAAAGCGGGGCTCCAGTGAAATCAGTGTATCAACCGCTGCCTTCATCAGCAGTTCATCCTTCGTGCTCAGTTTTGCCTGAAGCCGGTTGCCGGTGATCAGCACGCAGAGAAGATCATGGAATCCCACGAGGGGGATGTTACCAGCCATTACGACACCCACCGTGGCAGGCTTATGTCCGTCGTTCAGTTCAGGGTACGCTGACAGCCACCTGTACAGCTTCTCTGCTGTAAGGATGTTACCGATGGATAAGATGGCACGCCTGACGTTGTCAGGAGTGAACCATGGGTTTGAGAGGTGCAGGGTATCAATAAGACCACCGAAACCTCCGTCATAGCCACCGGCCACACCATCAGCGCCGTTTCGCATCGCGGTGCCCAGACCCGAGAGGGCATCAATCCTCTTTTCTATAGAAAAAAAGCCCGTTTTCACACGGGCAAATTTACAAAAATGAATAACAGGTTTATGTCAGTTCAGCTTGAACGCTATCGGGAGTGTAAAATATGTCTTCACAACCTTGCCACCCTGCATACCAGGGCTCCATTGAGGACATTTTGCGACCACGTCCAGCGCAGCCTTATCAAGCAGGGGGTCGACACCACTGACCACCTCCGGGTTGGTTACATTGCCATGCTCATCGATAATGAACTTTACAATGACTCTCCCCTGGGTACCATTCTTTTTTGCCTCATCCGGATACTTTACATTGGCGCCCACCCACTGCATCAGTGCAGTATAGGATGTATCATTCTGGAAAACAGGCATCACTTCCACAACAGTAAATATTTCTTCGGGTGTTTCCGTTGCCGGTTTGCCGGATGCAGCCTCTTTCTTTACGCCGCTGTCTTTACATGCGAACGAGAATATCAGCACTATAGCCAGCGGTAGTGCCATGATCATCTTGAGGGAAGCAGTGCTTCCCGTTCTTTTCTTTGTCATCATAATTATGCGTTTTTTAAGGAGTGAACTTGTCGAGAAGGTATTTGAAAGTACCGGAGTACGAGTTCTGAAAACCGATTTAACCAGTAACTCCTGGTAGGTGCGGGAATCTTCGCCTTCTGTAATACATTCCTTGTCAGCTTCATATTCATGCAAAGCCTGCAGGGACCGTTTCATAAGGTATGCCGCGGGATTGAACCATTGCATAGTTGTAATGAATCCTGCCAGCAGGAGATCAATATGATGACCAAGCCGGATATGCTTCATCTCGTGGTTAATCATACGGGCTGCCTCTTCATCCTTTATTGAACCGCTGATGAAGATATGGGCAAAAGCTGAGAAGCAGGCGCAGCCATCAGAGTCAAAGACGATGACCCTGCCATTGTGTTTTCCTGCAAGGATTACTTTAAACAGCAGGGCCAGGCCTGTGATTAAAAATGTACCGGACAGGATAACACCTGCAAGGTAGATCCATGGAAGGGCAGCCAGTAAGGTGCCGGCGAACTGAGCAGATCCCGAGGGTGATACGGTAATCTCAGGCAGCAGGAACGACGCCAGTCCACCCGGAGGCAGAATGGTGCCGGTACCGTCAATGCGAATGTTAAGCAGTGGCACAACCGCTGAAAAGATCATTGATGCCAGGAGGTAATACCTGTTTCTCGTGTGATGCGTATCCCTTTTCAGGGCTAACTCATAGAAAACCCAAAGAATTGTAAGACAGATACTGCTCTCGACTGCGTATATGAAGATACCGGTCATCTCTTCCTTTTTTTCTCCCCATCCTCCTTTTTCATCATCGCCATGATATCCTCCATATCCTTTACGGTTATGGAATCCTCACGCGCAAAAAAACTCACCATCTTCTGGTAGGAGTTCGAGAAATAATTCCTCACAAAGCTGCTCATTTGCGTTTTACGGTAATCGTCCTTTGATATGACCGGAAAGTACTGGAATGTCCTCCCATATACCTTGTAATTTACAAAACCTTTTTCCTGAAGGATTCTTATTATAGTGCTTACGGTCGAGTATGCAGGCCTGGGTTCGTCAAATTTTTCCAGGATCTCCTTGATAAAGCCCCTTTTTAGCCTCCATAGTATCTGCATTACCTCTTCCTCGGCCCTTGTCAGTTCCTTTATCTCCATAATTTTATCTTTTAACAAGTACAAAGATATAACTAAGAAAGTAAATATACAACTAAATTATTAAATATTATCAACAGTAGTATCATTTTGGCAATGCAATAAACGATAATAAAAAAAGCAGTATCTTGGTTCTTTATTATATCCGGAGGAAGACGATTGAACTGGTTTACATTATTTGCGGAAAATGTACGGGTGGCATTCAAGGCTATCAAGTCGAACAGGGTGAGGGCGGTTCTGACAATGTCAATCATCGCTTTCGGAATTATGGCCCTGGTAGGAATTCTGACTGCCATCGATGGCTTAAAAAGCACTCTCACCCAGCAGTTTACAATGATGGGCGCCAATTCGTTCCAGATTACCTCCCGATCTATGCATGTGCAGATGGGAAAGAAATCGTTCCGGACCAAGAACCATGCGCATATCACCTACCGCGAGGCCACGGAATTTAAGGAGAAGTTCAAGGAACCTGCATGGGTGTCGGTGGCTTTCAACGCATCAGGGATGCTGGAGGTAAGATACAGGGATAAAAAAACCAATCCGGATATTTCCATGATGGGCTCTGATGAAAATTATCTTGCCATCTCCGGGTATGAACTTGAATCCGGTCGTAACTTCTCACCGGATGATCTGCAGAGCAGCCGTCATGTAGCGATCATCGGGAAAGACCTTGTGAAGTTCCTTTTCCCCGGTGTTGACCCTCTCGGAAAGGAGATAAGCCTGCCGGGTCTTAAGCTGAGCGTCATCGGCGTGCTTAAGGGTAAGGGCAGTAGTTTCGGCGGGGAAGACAGGGTAACGATAATACCTATCACCACCGCAAGACAGTACTATTCGCGTCCCAACATCACTTATACAATCAATGTTATGCCGTTCAAGTCGACAAGTCTTGATATGCTCACAAGCGAAGCTGAAGGTATCTTCCGGATAGTACGTAACCTGGACCCCAGAGATGAATCGGATTTCAACATACAAAAGAGTGACACCATAATCGAGATCCTGATGGAGAATATCAGGTATGTCACCATGGCAGCAACGATTATCGGACTGATAACCCTTTTCGGTGCCGCAGTCGGACTGATGAACATAATGCTGGTATCTGTCACGGAGCGTACAAGGGAGATTGGTGTACGTAAAGCGCTGGGAGCAAGAAAGTCTGTCATCAGGCAGCAGTTTCTCTATGAATCAATCATAATAGGTCAGCTGGGCGGTTTAATGGGTATCGTTGCAGGAATTATAATCGGCAACCTGGTCTCACTTGGCATGGGATCAGAATTCACCGTGCCCTGGGTATGGGTGATCGGAGGTGCAATAGCTTGTTTTATTGTGGGTATAGCCTCAGGTTATTTCCCTGCAATGAAGGCTTCAGCAGTAGATCCCATTGAGGCATTGCGTTATGAATAAAAGATTCAATAATATACTTTGATCTGAATAACATTATCTGACATGAGTGTGGAAATAATTCAGACAGGGTCAAAGAACATCCCGCGGATCACTTATGATACAGAGGAGGATGTCCTGAACGTAACAGGCCGTTCAATAGCTGAAAGGCCTGAGGTTGTATACAAACCGCTTGAAGAATGGATTAAGTTGCACCTGAGCAGGTTTAACAAGCTCAGGATGGTCATATTCCTGGAATATATCAACAGCGGGTCATCCAAAGCGCTGCGTGATGTTCTGAGGATGGTAAGCAATTACCAGTCGCCGCATTACAAGATCAGGATCACATGGCTGTATGAGGAGGATGATGAAGCCATGCGCGAGCTTGGAGAACATTACCGCGATGCCGCCGGTGTTTCAATGGATGTGCAGATGGTACTGTAACCGGGGTTGATCCGGGCATATTTACACAGAAGAGGCCGGTCTCAGACCGGCCCCCTCGTTATAAATCCAGGCGTTTCCGCGTTTTACAGCATTTTCCCCATCATTTCGATCAGGTCAACGCATCTGGCTGAGTAACCCCATTCGTTGTCATACCATGCGAGTACCTTGATCATGGTACCGTTAACCATTGTGCTCTGTGAATCGAAGACTGATGATGCAGGATTATGGATCACGTCAACGGATACGATCTCGTCCTCGGTATATTCAAGGATGCCTTTCATCGGGCCATCAGCGGCTTTCTTCATTGCGGCGTTGATCTCTTCCTTAGTGGCTGCCTTTTTCAGCACTGCCACCAGGTCAACAAGTGATCCTGTCGGGGTTGGCACCCTAACTGATATACCGTCAAGTTTGCCCTTGAGTTCCGGAATAACCTTGCCTACAGCTTTTGCTGCACCTGTGGTTGTGGGTATCTGTGACAGCGCGGCTGACCTGGCCCTGCGAAGATCCTTATGCGGGAGGTCGAGTATTCTCTGGTCGTTGGTATAAGAGTGTATGGTTGTCATGAAACCAATCTCAATGCCAAAGTTGTCATTCAATACCTTTGCCACGGGAGCAAGGCAGTTGGTTGTACATGAAGCATTGGATATGCACTGGTGCTCAGGCTTAAGCATGTTGTCATTAACACCAACGACTATCATTGCATCAATGGCATCTTTTGAAGGCACAGTAAGGATCACTTTCTTCGCTCCGTTTTTCAGGTGGTCACCATAACCGCCCTTGGGGCTTTCCTTTGATGTGAAAATGCCTGTTGACTCAATTACGATGTCCGGTTTTTCCACCCATGGAATGGCTGCAGGGTTCTTTTCTGCATGTACCCTGATCTTATCGCCGTTCACGATAATATTCTGATCATCATGAGTGACGCCAGGGAACTTACCCTGAGTCGAGTCATATTTTAAAAGGTGTGCAAGTGTTTTTGTATCGGTCAGGTCATTGATCCCTATGATCTCAATGTCAGGCCTTTCAAATGCAAGTTTGAATACATTGCGGCCTATCCTTCCGAAACCGTTGATAGCTACTTTAATCTTTGCCATTGTTAATGCTTTATAGAGTTAGTGAAATGTACGGCAAAAGTAAAAAATAAAAAGGAGAGGCCAAAGAAAGGTGCAGATTATTCTTTCTGTTTCCGCCTGAAGATCATGTCACCGATCTTTTCCGGGTTCAGCGGGTCAAGGATCATCCCGAAGCGGTAGCCGACAAAGAGAGCCGGGAATACCTGCCGGTTATCTTCAGTGGCCATAATAGGTATTGTCTTATTAAAAGCATGGACGGAAACGCCGACCTCGATGGTGTGGGTAAGACGGTCGTTCTTGCTGTACTCGAAGCTGAAGCCGCCACGGGCATAGAGTCCGGGGTAGAGTTTTATCTCATCGAATCCCTTGAAGAAAGAGGATTTGCCCATTATATCAAGAGGTTGATGAATTGTAACGTCAAACTTCTGCTCTTCAATAGTATAATAATCCTGCCCTACAAGGACAATGACATCATAGTAAATGGGTTTGGCAAAAAGCAATGTTGCTCCGCCGCCGGCGAACCAGCTTACTGATACGCCTCCCAGGTCATGCTTCCCGAAGATTTCCTGCTGCCATCCTGCCCCGAAACCAATGGTCCATGTTGAATTGAGCTTTCCGAAGACAAAGGTGCCGGGGCTCTGAAAATAATAATTTGAGAGCTTAATCTCCTTCGGGTGCTTAAACCCTTCGACACTTCCTTCAAAAAAATACCTGTTTGAGGGTTTTGTCTGACGAAGTTCACGGTAGATGACAGACCATCCATCAGTGTTGAAGAGGGCACCAATAGAGCGCTCATTACGCCAAAACATCCTGTCCTGTGGGTCCAGCTCACCCTGTGCAAGGAGCGGCCCGCAAAACATTAAAAATAATATGACGTGCCACAATCTCATATTCAGGATGCTGGAGAATTGAAGACCGGCAGCTGGAGGATAATGATCCTCAGCCTATCTGTTCCGTGCTGTCAGTACTGTTGCTGCTGTAAGCCGGACATGTTTCACGGTTGCATGAACTGAGCGCAAGTGCTGCCAGAAAAGCCAGAATAGCTATTAAACCAAGTTTTTTCATTTTGACTGCCAATTGATTCGACACAAAAATAACTTTATTTTTAAAACAAAATTTGTGCCGTTTTATTATTTTGACTATCAGTTATTTTTAAACCTTGAACGGAGATGATTGTTATATGTACAAAATATAGTGTAATGAAATTTCATTTAATTCTCTCAGGAACATTAATGATAGCATTGTTGTCAATGGAAAATAAAGCAGCATCGCAGGAGAGACCTGCATACAATGATCTGACGTCGGAAGAATCGAAGATCATCATAAATAAATCGACTGAATATCCCTACACGGGATTGTATGAAAGCTTTAAGGGAAAGGGGACCTATCTCTGCAAGCAGTGCGGTAACGCGCTATATTATTCGGATACGAAGTTTGACGCCGGATGCGGATGGCCCAGCTTTGACGATGAGATCGACGGTGCGGTAAAACGTATCCGCGATGCAGACGGCAAAAGGACGGAGATCGTCTGTGCATCATGCGGCGGTCACCTGGGCCACGTGTTTACCGGTGAAGGATTTACTCCGAAAGATACGCGTCATTGCGTAAATTCGGTCTCGCTTGATTTTGTCCCCGCGCATCTCGATGCCGGCAATTACGGCACTGCGCTGTTTGCCGGCGGCTGCTTCTGGGGAGTCGAATACTTCCTGCAGAAGGAACCTGGTGTTGTATCTGTGGTATCAGGATATACAGGAGGCAAGGTAAAGAATCCTTCATACCGGGAGGTTTGCACAGGGACCACGGGTCATGCAGAGACGGTGAAAATCACTTACGATCTGAAAAAGAATTCTTATGAGAAGCTTCTCAGGCTCTTCCTTGAGATTCATGACCCCACCCAGACGGGCCGCCAGGGACCTGACATAGGTGACCAGTACCGCTCAGAAATATTCTACAAGAATGAGGAGCAGAAGAAGGTGGCACAGAAGCTTCTCGGTATGCTCAGCGCCAAGGGATTAAAGGTTGCAACGAAGGTCACGAAGGCCACGGAGTTCTATCCTGCCGAGGAGTATCACCAGGATTATTATTTCCGGAACGGCAAGACACCATACTGCCACGCATATACGCAACGGTTTTAAATAAACGGTAACGGCGGGTCTCAGACCCGCCGCTACGTTGTGTTAAGCACAAATTGTTACAATTTTGGTACGCGTCCTGACGTCCACGGCGCCTTGATCTCGTCAAGCTTAACGTTGAGCGCTTCAACAGACTTACCGGCCTTCTGTATCCTTTCTAGCAGAACAGGGAATTCCTTCTTCAGGATTTGGAACTGCTCATCGGCAATACCCGAAATATCCCCGGAGTTTCCGTAGAGTGATCTCGACATCGCCGAGAGACGGGCTGAGAGGGAGACAGGCGAAGGTGGCGTCTCTTCAGTGCTTGCACCGACAGAGATCCCTCTCACGAGATAGATTATCTCACCTATTTCATCATTCAGGGCAACAGCCTCCTTCATCATTGAGGCAGGTGCCTCAGGTGTCTGATGGATCACCTGCATGATGCTGTTTATCTTCCCGTCAAGCTCTGTCACATATGAAATTGCTCCGAAAGCCGTCTTTGAGAAAGCTGATACTTCCCTGATCCATTTCTCCCTTCCGGCAGGATCAGTCACAGGCATGGTCACTATATCAAGGGGTTTGCAGACAAATGGTTCGGGCCCTGCCAGCTCTTTTACCTCTCCCTTGGCGTACATAGCCATGGAGACAAAATATTTGCCCGGCATGACTGAGATTCCGCCACCGCCCCACCGGCCACGACCGGCTCCCTCGGAGACCGGGGTGAATTTATCGGTTGAGACAGGCTGGTAACCTGAGTAGGTAAAGTTCCATGTTATCCTGTTGACACCTTTGGATGCTGACTTGTAAAGCTTGCGAATGATATTTCCGTCTTCATCCGTTATAGTGAAGATAAGGTAGGGTTTGAACTCCCTCTCTTCAAGGCTCAGTTCCCTGGGTGTGGGCTGCGGGATGTATTCTCCCTTCTCAAAAAGCTTCTTCTCCGCATCTTTCCGGAGGTCCTTATCCGTCTTCGGCACAGTATCGACATAATATGTTATTGTAGCTCCCAGCGGGGGGTTTTTAGCTACATAGTACATCGACCCCTGGTTGTCAAATTCATCATTCTCGACAAACATCTTAGCCTCCTTCACCGGGAAGATATAGCCCGGTTTCTCAAGCATATCCTTGCTGTAGTTGCGCAGCGGCGTGAAGTCGTCAAGCACATAAAATCCCCTTCCGAAGGTTGCCAGTACGAGGTCATTCTCGCGTTCCTGAATGGCTATGTCGCGGACAGGTATCGTTGGCAGTCCTTTATTGAACTCTGTCCAGCTTGCGCCGCCGTCAAAGGAGACAAAAAAGCTGAATTCGGTTCCGAGGAAGAGCAGACCGGGATTTACCGGATCCTGTTCTATTGTATGAACGGGACCGGTCTTCGGAAGATTGGCGCTTATAGAGACCCAGTTCCTGCCTTTATCAGTGCTCTTAAGAACGTACGGTTTGAAGTCGTCACGCTTTTGGTTGTTGAAAGTTGCATATACCACGTCAGCATTGAATTTATCAGGCAGGATGTCACTCACATATGTGTATTCAGGTATGCCGGGGAAGGTTTTTATCATTCTCCAGTTCGCACCCCCGTCTTCAGAAACGGATATCACTCCGTCGTCGCTGCCGGTGTAAAGGAGATCTTTCTTCACCCTTGATTCCGTGAGTGAGACGATGGTGCCCCACAGGGATGTCGACTTGTCCTTTGCCACTGCATCGACGGGCCAGTATTTATCCATTACCTTGAAGTTATTCCTGTTCTCGTTCCTCGTCAGGTCTGGTGATATCTTAGTCCAGTGGCTCCCCTGGTCGTCGCTGCGGAACAGGAAGTTGGCAGCCATGTAAATACGCTTGTTGTCTGACGGACTTATCAGAATGGGTGTGTCCCAGTTCCAGCGGTAGGTCAGCTCGCCCTCGCCGGGGAACGGTTTGATGCTTACGCTCTGGCCACTCCTGCGGTCAAAGCGTGCGGCATTGCCATATTGAGATTCGGTATATACAATATTAGGATCTTTGGGGTCAATGGCTACCCAGAAACCATCGCCGCCCTGTGTTACGAACCAGTCGTCGTTTATCACACCGTTGCTGTTGCTTGCCGAGGGTCCGCCCATGGAGTTGTTATCCTGCGTTCCGCCGTAGATATAATAGAACGGGTATGAGTTATCAACGGCAACCCTGTAGAATTGTGTTACAGGGAGGTTTGACTTGAAGATGAAGTTTTTGCCTTCGTCATAAGATTCATAGATGCCGCCGTCACCACCGATATAGAAGTGTTTGGTGTTTTCAGGGTCTATCCACAGGGCGTGGTCATCAACATGGCGTCCCTCGTTGCCTATTGGCCTCCAGGTCTTGCCGCCGTCATTCGTCACCTGCGAAACCGTCTCAGTGCTGTATACGGTATTCACATCTTTCGGGTCGCAATATATTTTATTATAGTACTGGCCGCTCTCGGTGTGAGGGCTCATTTTCTCCCATGATGCTCCCCTGTTGACTGATCTGAAGAAGCCTCCGGTCTCACCCTGCGCTTCCATGATCAGGTACAGGACATCATTGTCCACAGGTGATATTGCAATGCCCATTCCACCGATATCTCCGCCTGGAAGGCCGTTCATGATCTTGTCAAATGACATACCGCCGTTGGTAGATTTGTAGACTGCCGACTCGGGCCCGCCGCTGATCTTCTGTCCCACATGCCGGCGGCGCTGTTCCGAGGTGGCATAGATCACGTCAGGATTGCTCGGGTCAAGCACTACATTGTTGACTCCGGTGTTATCACTGATGTTCAGTATCTTTTCCCATGACTTGCCGCCATTTATAGTTTTGTACAGGCCGCGTTCGCCTCCAGGGCCCCAGACAGAGCCTTCAGCAGCGACATACACCACGTCGCTGTTGCGCGGGTCGACGGCTATCTGGCCTATCTGTCTTGATTCTTTCAGTCCCATATTCTTCCAGCTGCCGCCGGCGTCGTCTGAACGGTAAACGCCGTCACCCCAGCCCAGGGCGCGCTGATGGTTGTTCTCACCGGTGCCTGCCCAGATGACATTATGGTTGTTGGGATCAATCGTAAGACATCCGATGGAATATGCACCGTACTTGTCGAATACCGGTTCCCACGTAGTGCCATTGTTTGTGGTTTTCCAGATGTTACCTGACGCCACTGCAGCATAGATCTCTGAATGGTCGCAGGGATTAACAGCCAGGTCAGAAATTCTTCCCGAGGCCCATGCCGGACCTATTGACCTGAACGTGATGCCGCTGAACAGCGACGGTGAGACAGATGGCTTGACCTGCTTTTCAGATTCTTTGGCATCTTTCTTTTCTTCTTTGCTTACTTCTTTCTTCTGTGCCCACAGGCTGACTGAACCTGCCAGCAAAAGAGCAAGTGGAAGGGTAATGGTTCTTTTCATGTTATGGCGCTTAGATTTAATTAACGGAAAGCTAAGTTAAGAAAAGGATGTTTGTCAGCTGATTTTTTAACGTTATTTAATTATTTTGCTGCACATTGAAACGATCAGGAATGAACAGTACATACTTTACCCGCAGAACCATAAGGAAGTACGAAGAGAGGGATATCGAAAACGGACTTCTTGAAAAAATACTGACGGCAGGCACCAGGACCTCAACCACTGGCAACATGCAGGTTTACAGCATTATAGTGACCCGCGATGACTCGATGAAAGAGCGTCTTGCCCCGGCCCATTTCAACCAGCCGATGGTGACTGCCGCCCCGGTGGTGCTCACCTTCTGTGCGGACTTCAACAGGTTTAACAAGTGGTGCCGGCAGCGCAGGACTGAGCCCGGATATGACAATTTCCTCTCGTTCATGACCGCTGCCGTTGATGCCCTGCTGGCAGCCCAGACCGTGTGCAATGCAGCAGAGGAGGAGGGCTTGGGGATATGTTATCTTGGTACGGCAACATATAATGCCGATATGATCATCGATGTGCTTGAGTTGCCCGCAGGAGTCGTGCCCGTTGCAACAGTGACTGTGGGCTGGCCTGCGGAGACACCGGAGCAGGTTGACCGGCTGCCGCTGGAGGCTGTCGTCCACCAGGAGAGGTACAGGGATTATACGCCTGATATGATAGATGATATCTACAGGGCGAAGGAAGCGCGGAAGGACAACATGGGGTTTGTAGCAGAGAACAGCAAGGAGACCCTTGCACAGGTTTTCAGCGAGGTACGCTATAAGAAAGCTGACAATGAGTTCTTCTCAGAGAAGTACCTGGAGGTGATCAGGAGGCAGGGATTCATTCAGGCAACAGGCAATAGGCAGTAGGCAATAGCATTACTTTTTTCTTATTTCCTTACACTGTGGTTTACGCCTGCCTGTGCCGTTGGTGTAATAACGAGATCATTGATGCAGACATGCGCCGGCAGCGAAGCACAGTAAAAAATCACCTCGGCCACATCTTCCCCTTTAAGGGGCTGGATACCGTTATAAACAGCACTGGCTTTGTCCCTGTCACCCCTGAATCTTACCAGGGAGAACTCGGTCTCTACCATCCCGGGAGCAATATTGGTCACTTTGATGCCATGCTTCAGCAGGTCTATCCTCATACATTTCGACAGTGCGTCCACAGCGTGCTTCGATGCGCAGTAGACACCCCCGTTCTCATAGACCTCCTTGCCGGCAATAGAGGAAATATTGATTATATGTCCTGACTGCCTGCTCACCATCCCGGGCGCTATTGTACGTGTCACGTAAAGCAGCCCCTTGACATTGGTATCTATCATCCGGTCCCAGTCATCCCTGTCTCCCTCGTCTATATGTCCAAGCCCTGCAGCCAGTCCCGCATTGTTGACAAGGATGTCAACCTTCTGCCATTCCTCGGGAAGGTTACCGAGGTGTTTTTCCACCTGCCTGTTGTCGCGCACGTCAAAGCAGAGCGGCAGTACGTCAATCCCGTATTCCTGTACAAGGTGTTCGGTGAGATCATTGAGCCGGTCTTTCCTTCGGCCTGTTATTATGAGCCGGTACGTTGCCTCGGCAAACTTTATCGCAGTGGCTTCCCCTATACCTGATGTTGCACCTGTAATAAGAACAGTCTTTCTCATTTTGTGTGATTTTACAGAGAGGTAAATTTAATGAATAATGTGGGTATCTTTGGCGGGTCAGTATGAAAATGATGCATGACATAAATCACAAGAGAAGAGCGCCGAAGGAAAGTGTCGAAAAAATGTTCAATTCGATCTCCGGAAGCTACGACAGGCTCAACCTTATCCTTTCCTTCGGCACGGACAGGCGATGGAGGAGGCGTGCCATTGACCTCATAGGAAGTCATATACGACCGGTGCACATCCTTGATGTTGCCACGGGGACAGGCGACCTGGCCGTGGCTGCACTGAGGCTTGACCCGGAGAAGATAACAGGCATTGACATTAGTGAAAAGATGCTGGCACTGGGACGTGAAAAAATTGCACAGCTCGGCCATTCAGGAAAGATAGAACTGCTAAAGGGTGATTCTGAACATATTATGTATCCTGACAGGACTTTTGACGTTGTGATGTCAGCCTTTGGGGTCCGCAATTTCGAGGATACATCGGCCGGATTAAAGGAGATGTACAGGGTGCTCCGGCCCGGCGGAATGATTATGGTCCTTGAATTTTCCAGGCCGGCAAGGTTTCCAATGAAGCAGTTTTACGGATTTTATTTCACAAGGATCCTTCCCTGGATAGGCAGGAAAGTTTCCGGGGACCCCGGCGCCTACAATTATCTTCCCGAATCGGTGATGTCTTTTCCCGATAATGAAGATTTTCTTGAACTGTTAAAAGGGGCAGGTTTCATTAATGCCTCACAGAGAAAAATGACAGGCGGCATCGCCAGTGTCTACAGCGGTTTCAGGCATTGAATATTCCTGAATACAATAATTGGACGTTTTTTCGTTATATCTATTAGACCTTTATCCTGGTGTACAAGAGAACCCTCATATTGCTGATCATGCTGATCCCGTTAATGGCTTCGGCACAGAAAGCAAAGCCCAAGAATGATTCGAATTACGATGAGCGGCTGCTGCACTTCGGCTTCAGCATGGGCCTCAACACTATGGACTTCAACGTAAAGATGAATCCCAGTGACACCAACAACTGGACAGCGGAGGTGGTTTCATTAAAGCCGGGCATAAACATTCAGATAGTAACAGATTACCGTCCTACCACCTATCTTGATATCAGGTTCCTCCCTGGTGTCTCTTTCGGACAGCGTAACCTGAACTTTTATGATGAAGACGGGGTTCTTTTCGATGACAAACAACAGCTAGAATCCTCCTTTCTTGAGTTTCCGTTACTGATCAAGGCCAAGGGTATGAGACTGAATAATTCAAGACCCTACTTAATAGGAGGGGTTAACTTCAGATATGACCTTGCCGCTAAGAAAGAATATGATGAAGAAAGTGAAGTCTATATCAGGCTCAGGAAAGCTGACCTGTACTATGAGGTAGGGGCAGGCATCGATTTTTATCTCCCGTATTTCAAGCTCACTATTGAGGCGAAAATGTCAAACGGACTGCGTGACGTACTGGTGCATGATGAACCACATCCAAATCACCCTGAATATGTCAACTCAATTGAGTCCCTGAAGTCTCAGATGTGGGTTCTTTCCTTCCACTTCGAATAAACCATGGCTGAAGAGCTCAGTCTGGTACTGCCACCCGAGACAGCTTTTGATGAGGCTGCGCTGCGTACTTATCTGATCAGGAAGACCGGCAAAAAAGATTTTGGCATTCGCATTGTCAGGCGCTCAGTCGATGCCCGCAGGCCACCGATAAAGGTCAACGTGACTGTACAGCTCATTGACCCCGGTATAACCGCGGAAGAGATTGCTCCCTTAAAACTCAAAGATGTCAGCAGGGCCCGTGAGGTGCTTATCGCCGGCTGCGGTCCCGCTGGTCTTTTCGCAGCCCTGCAGCTGATAGAGGCAGGACTGAGGCCGGTGATTATTGAGCGGGGGAAGGAGGTGAGCCTGCGCAAGCGCGATGTGGCGGCTATAAGCACAAAACATATTGTCGAAGCTGATTCAAACTACTGTTTCGGCGAAGGAGGTGCAGGCACCTTCTCGGACGGCAAGCTCTATACGAGATCAAAAAAGAGGGGTGACAACAGGAGAGTGCTCGAACTGCTTGTCCTTCACGGGGCTGACCCTGCAATCCTTTATGAAGCCCATCCGCATCTCGGCACCGACAGGCTCCCGGGAATAATCACAGCGGTACGAAAAAGCATCATTGAGGCCGGAGGGATGGTTCTGTTCGGCAACCGCATCACAGGCATGACCATTGAAGGTGGCAATTTCCGGGGAGTGACAGTCAACGGTAATGAAGCCATAAAGGCTGACGACCTTATCCTTGCCACCGGTCATTCGGCACGCGATATCTATTATCTGCTCTCAGAAAACAATGTGAGCATGGAATACAAACCCTTTGCCGCCGGGGTGAGGGTCGAGCATCCGCAGGAACTCATTGACAAAATCCAGTATCACGGCAAGGAAAGAGGAAAATACCTTCCTGCGGCGGCATATTACCTTGTCACCCAGGTATCCGGACGAGGTGTCTATTCATTCTGCATGTGCCCCGGCGGTTTCATGGTTCCTTCGGCCACAGCTCCCGGGGAGGTTGTTGTGAACGGCATGTCTCCCTCGCACCGAAACTCCGTGTGGGCCAACAGCGGCATTGTCACGGAGCTGAGAGAGGAGGATGTCAGGAAACATGGTGAAGGTCCTCTGGCAGGATTGGTGTACCAGTCTGTTCTTGAAAAGAACGCATGGAAGGAGGGAGGGATGACGCAGTGTGCCCCGGCACAGAGACTGGTCGATTTTGTTGAGGGAAGACCGTCATCATCACTGCCGAAGGGATCATACTTTCCGGGACTGACACCATCATTGCTGCATGAATGGCTGCCTGAAGAAATTTCTATGCGTCTGCGCGAAGGATTCAGGGAATTCGGAAGGAAAATGAGGGGTTTTCTCACAAACGAAGCGCTTGTGGCTGCAGTGGAATCACGTACTTCGTCGCCTGTCCGGATAACACGTGATCCTGAAAAACTGAATGCTGTAAATATCACAGGACTGTATCCTGCCGGCGAGGGTTCAGGCTATGCAGGAGGAATCGTGTCATCAGCCGTTGACGGAATGGTGGTGGCCGGAAAGATAGCGGAGAAATACTTGTAATTCGCAAATCGCAAACCTCAGGCCTTTTTTCTTCTCGCAAACTCCGAACAGATTATCGCTGCTGCCATACTTACATTGAGCGATTCTATCCCAGCCAGCGGTTTTTCGGGACCGGGGATGGTGATGCGTTGCGTAACATATCCAAGCAACTTTTCAGAGATACCTTTTGATTCATTCCCCAGAAGTATTAAACCTTCGCTGCCCAGAGGACTTTCATAAATTGACCTGCCGTCCATGGTAGCGCCGAAGACATTGAGCATGTGAGCCTGCGCCTTACCCAGGATGGGCTCGAGCGGCTGATAATAAACCATTGTGTGAATGAACGCACCCATAGATGCCTGTATCACTTTGGGATTATAGAAGTCGACGCAATCGGGCGAGCATAAAATGTTCTTTATGCCGAACCAGGCGGCGATACGGACTATTGTTCCAAGATTGCCCGGATCCTGAACGTTTTCAAGCACAAGTGTGAGCGTTCCGTTGAATATCTCATCCGAGAAGGCCTTTTTTTTCATTGCTGCAACAGCCAGAACATTGTGGGGCGTTTTTAGTGAACTGATACTTCTCAGATCGTCATAACCCACTGTGACAACCTCGTCTGCACCCGCGATCACCTTTTCCGGCTCACCTTCGATCCATTCAGGCTTGCCCGCAAGAAGTGACACCCTGTTGCCTGCCATGATATACTCCCTTACCAGCTTGTCGCCCTCGATGACAAACAGTGACTCCTCCTCCCTGACCTTCCTTTTTTGCAGCGAGAGTATCATTTTTGCCTGGTGTCTTGTTATCAGCCTGTGCATTACTCAGTGATTGAATATAGAGTATATAATGATATATTTGCTATCATTATTCTATCCGGAAAATTGACCCATCAGAGAACAAATATAAAAATTACTGTTCCGAAACTGTGTATGCTGCTGATCATAATTTTAACAGCGGCCTCCTGCAACCCTACAAAATATGTTCCTTCCGGAGATGTTCTCCTGAATAAGAATAACCTTAGTATCAAAGGGAACGGTGAACCGCTGCCGCCTACGGTGACCAAAGCTGCAATGAGACCTTATATCAAGCAGCAACCCAATAAAAAGATCTTCGGTGCCAGGTTTCACCTTGGTCTCTATAATCTTTCGGATATCGAAAAGGAAAAATGGCCCCACGGATGGCTCAGGAAAATAGGTGAGGAGCCTGTGGTTTTTGATCCTGTATCAGCCACCAGGTCAGCAGAACAGATAAAAAGGTACCTCTGGTCAAAGGGGTTCTTCAATGCATCGGTAAGTGATACAGTAAGGACCGAAAAGGATGAGGCCATTGTCAATTTCAATGTGGTTCCCGGGAGGCCTTATACCATAGCTGATATAAGGTATGAGATACAGGATTCCATGCTCACCGGCCTGGTGCTCATTGATACGATAAACTGTACAATTGAGCGGGGGATGATTTATGATGTTGACCTCCTGCAGAAGGAACGCCAGCGGCTGGAAAGGTTTATCAGGGATGTCGGATTCTATGCATTTTCGACGGAAGACATTTATTTCAGGGTGGACAGCTCCCTGATGAATCACCAGGTAAATGTATATTACGTTGTATCACGCAAGTCATCACTTGACAGCCAGGGCCGTCTTGTTTACACAAGCCATAATATGTACCGTATCAGGGATGTTTACGTCTTCCCTGAGTTCGATCCGAAAATGATACTCACTGACGGAGAGGCCTACACAAGCACATTTGATACATCATATTATAAAGGTATCTATTATGTCGCTCCGCCGGGCAGGACGCTCATCAAACCTGAGGTCATCAACCAGTCGTTATATATCTCACCCGGAGCGCTTTTCAGCCTGACCAAGTCCGAGCAGACGCAGGCACGCCTTTCGGACATGAAGAACCACAGGCTCGTAAATATTACTTATGCGGATGCGGGGAGAGGACCTGACGCAAAGCGCAATGAGAACCTGCTCGACTGTATCGTGCAGCTCACTCCGATGCAGCGGCAGTCGTTCACGGTGGAGCTTGAAGGAACAAGCACAGGGGGAAACCTGGGAGGTGCCCTTAACTTTTTATACCAGAACAAGAGCCTGTTCCGGGGAGCCGAGCTCTTCAACATGAAACTGAAAGGGGCTTATGAGAGGGTAAACATCGAAGAGTTTAAAAATACTTATGAGGCAGGCTTTGAGACCAGCCTGAGGCTTCCCAAGCTGCTGGTGCCTTTTCCTGTAAAGGAGAGCATCATTCGCAACCGTGACCCGAAGACCATCTTGCAGGCAGGCTATAACCGGCAGAGTGTTCCCGTATATACCCGCACAATAGCAAACGTCACCGCAGGCTATGCATGGAAAGGAAACAACTGGACAAAGCACAATTTCAACCCGTTGTCATTTGATGTAGTAAAACTGCCGTTCGTGGATCCTGACTTCCAGTCGATGGTCGATACTACATCATACCTGGCCTATTCATTTCGTCCGGTAATGGTTCTCGGAGGAATGTATGACTTTATTTTCAACAACCAGATGATCCAGAATTCAAAGGACTACTGGATAATACGGTGCGGATTTGATGTCGCCGGCAACCTGCTTAACCTGTCATATAAACTTGCAGATGCTGAAAAGGCGGCGGATGGCACTTATCATTTTCTGGGCCAGCCGTTTGCACAGTTCGTCAAGGGCGAGATAGACGCCAGTTACCATTATAAATTAAATGAAGCCAGCAACATTGTATACAGGTTTTTCGCCGGTGTGGGATGGCCTTACGGCAACACATGGAAGGCAATGCCCTTTGAAGAGCAATATTTCGGTGGAGGCGCAAACGATATAAGGGCATGGGTCGTCAGAACACTCGGCCCGGGCTCTTATGTGCTTACTGAAGATGCGTTCATTAATCAGACAGCAGATATAAAGCTTATCGGCAACGTCGAGTACAGGTTCAAGCTGTTCTGGATACTTGAAGGAGCCACCTTCCTTGATATTGGTAATATCTGGACTTTCAGGGACGATGAGGGCAGGCCGGGAGGCCAGTTCAAATTCAACTCGTTCGTTAACGATTTAGCCGTGGGGACAGGACTGGGTCTGCGGTTTGATATCAAATTTGTGCTGCTCAGAGCTGACTTCGGATTTAAACTTCGTGACCCGCAGGCGCTCGCAGGAACAAAATGGAGACCCCTCACAGGAGAATATAATCTCAATGATGATGTTACACTAGTTATTGGCATCGGCTATCCATTCTGAGATCTGAAAGTCTATAATTTTTAAATCCTTACCCTGACCTATTGACATTCCTGCCTGATTTGCCTATATTGCATTGTCTCGTGCTGTAATAATGTGAAACATTTCAGGAAGATTGTTACTGAATTGATTGGATTTGACCGGAGGGAGAGGCGCGGCACCTATGTACTGGCCGTGATGCTCGTTGTTTTGCTGCTCGTCAGAGTGTTCACCCTCAGACCCGACACGGAACATTTAAATTATGAGCTGATTGCATCCGGCGGGCCTGATGATTTGCCTGCCGCAGAGGCTGAAGGCAGTTCAGCGGCGCTGTTCACCTTTGACCCCAACACCGTTACGCTCAGCGAGCTGCTGAGTCTGGGCCTGTCAGAACGACAGGCTAAAACACTGATAAACTATCGCTCCAGCGGCGCGCGGTTCCGGAAACCGCAGGACCTTAAGAAGGTTTACGGAATAGATTCTGTGACATCAGCCCGGCTGATACCCTGGATAAAGATAGCTAACAGGCAGGATGCTGACAGGCTGGTCCTCAGGAACGCGACGCCTGATGCAGTCGAAGAGCCCCGGATGGCAGTGACTTATGATGCTGACGATGCTTCCTTTGCGGCCTTGGCGCCGATAGACCTTAACAGATGCACCGTCCCGGACCTGATAAGGTTACCAGGTATTGGTCCTGTACTGTCAGAGAGAATCATAAAATACCGTGGTCTGCTGGGCGGATTTGTAGATACTGAACAGCTATACGAGGTGTACGGCCTTGACAGTCAGTTGGTCGTACTCATCAGCCCGATGCTCACGCTGACATACGATTCAGTCTCGCCTCTGATGCTTGACAGTTGTTCATTCAGCGAGCTGGCGAGGCATCCTTATATCGGATCATCTACCGCGCGACTGATCACAAAGTACCGTTCGCTAATGGACACCCCTGTCACCCTGGAAGACATGGTCGGACAAAAGGTCATTAGCCATGAGCAGGCATTGCGTCTGGCGCCCTATGTACGGCCTTCCCCGGACGTTACAGGCGAGGAATACGAATTTATTTTGTCAAAAGTTTTGAAATGAGTTTGATACATATTAATTTTGCGGCTCGTTTTAACATAAAGTTGAATTATGATAATTGTACCGGTAAAAGAAGGCGAGAACATTGACAGGGCTCTTAAAAAATTTAAGAGAAAATTTGAAAAAACGGGTGTCATCCGTGAGCTCAGAACGCGTCAGGCTTTTATCAAACCCTCCGTACGCCGCAGGGAAGCGATAAAAAAAGCCGTTTATGTTCAGCATCTGCAGCAGGAAGAGGAATAACAGCCCTACTGCTTTTTATTTCTGATAAAAACAATCTTAACAGGTTCCTTTTATGGACAAAAAGGAATCATTCCTGCAATACATCCGGACCGAGAAACGCTATTCCCGGAATACCGTAACTTCGTACAAGAACGACTTAGACCAGTTTTTTAAGTGGCTGGAAGTGAATGCCGCTGATATCACCCCTGAGGAGGTTACCCAGGGTGAGGTGAGAGCGTGGATGGTATCACTCATTGAGAACGGTTGCGCCACCGGAACGGTTCACAGGAAAATGTCTGCCCTCCGTTCATTTTACAGATACATGCGAAAACATGGCCTGAGCAGCTCTGACCCCCTGTCAGGGCTGAAGCTTCCGAAGAAGTCCAGGCAGCTGCCGGTCTTTGTTGCCGAAGAGGCACTCGACAGGCTTCTTGACGATTACAAATTCGGAGAGAATTTTTCAGGCATCCGCGACAGGACTATCATAGAATTTTTGTATCTTACAGGCATGAGGCGATCAGAGCTGATAAACCTGCGTGATGAGGATGTGGATCTCTCTTCAGGTCAGGTCAGGGTGACGGGCAAGCGAAACAAGCAGAGAGTTATTCCTCTGGCCGCCAGCTTCTTGAAATCACTTGAAATCTATCTGCAGGCCCGCAGCAAAACAAGTCATGCCGGTGAATGGTTTTTTGTCACGGATAAGGGAAACAAACTGTATGACAAATGTGTTTATAATATAGTGAGAAGGTATCTCTCCATGGTGACAACCGTTGAAAAGAAAAGCCCGCATGTTTTGCGCCACACCTTTGCCACGCACATGCTGAACCACGGCGCCGACCTCAATTCGATCAAGGAATTGCTGGGTCATGCCAGTCTGTCGGCTACCCAGGTTTACACTCACAATACATTTGAACAGTTAAAGAAAGTATACAAACAGGCTCATCCAAGAGCTTAAAAACCAATAACAGGAGGTACTGCCATGAATATTCAGATCCATTCGCTCAAGTTTGATGCAGACAAGAAACTGCTTGATTTTGTAACCCAGAAGGTGAACAAGTTATCTCTCGTGACCGATGATATTGTCAGTGCAGAGATAATCCTTAAGCTTGAAAAAGATGAAGAAAGGGAGAACAAGGTGACTGAGATCAGGATAGAATATCCAAAGGGACCTCTTTTTGCGAGGAAGCAGAGCAAGACATTTGAAGAAGCGACCGATCTGGTGATCGCCGCCCTTAAGAAGCAGATAGTCAAACAGAAGGGCAAGATGCGAGGGGAGTAGTTTCCTCCCGTCAAAAAAACTTCATATAATTTTTGAGATTTGAAATTTTAATTCCTACATTTGCAAACCGATTTTTGAGGGTATTTAACTCATTAATCGGCCGTTCTTTCAAATGCCGATGTAGCTCAGTTGGCCAGAGCAGCTGATTTGTAATCTGCAGGTCGGGGGTTCGATTCCCTTCATCGGCTCGTTAATGATGAGTATGTGTATGTCTAACCAGACATGCCTGCATGAAGGGGGAGATACCAAAGTGGCCAACTGGGGCAGACTGTAAATCTGCTGTCGAATGACTTCGTAGGTTCGAATCCTGCTCTCCCCACAATTTCATTGCAGGACAGCAAAGTGCTCTTTCCCCGGAAAGCGTACCAGGGCACTGGTGACAGTTATAAGCGGGAGTAGCTCAGTTGGTAGAGCAATAGCCCTCCAAGCTATGGGTCGCGAGTTCGAGTCTCGTTTCCCGCTCAAAAGCCGATGTAGCTCAGGGGTAGAGCACTTCCTTGGTAAGGAAGGGGTCATGAGTTCAATTCTCATCATCGGCTCGAAAGAATTTTAATTGTATTTGGATGTATTTGGATGTAAATAATTTAATAAGCTTCTAGTTATGGCAAAAGAAAAATTTGACAGGTCGAAGCCACACGTTAATATCGGTACAATCGGTCACGTCGACCACGGCAAGACCACTTTGACAGCTGCTATTACGATGGTTCTCGCAAAGAAAGGTCTCTCGGAAATCAGGGACTTTGATTCAATCGACAATGCTCCTGAGGAAAAGGAAAGGGGTATTACGATCAACACAGCTCACGTTGAGTATTCAACGGCGAACCGTCACTATGCTCACGTCGACTGTCCCGGACACGCTGACTATGTTAAGAACATGGTTACAGGTGCTGCCCAGATGGACGGTGCGATCATCGTTGTTGCTGCTACTGACGGCCCGATGCCTCAGACACGCGAGCATATCCTTCTCGCTCGTCAGGTAAACGTTCCGAAAATTGTGGTCTTCCTTAATAAAGTTGACCTTGTCGATGATGAGGAGCTTATTGACCTTGTTGAGATGGAAATACGTGACCTTCTGAACTTCTATAAGTATGACGGTGACGGTTGCCCCGTTATCCGCGGCTCAGCCCTCGGCGCCATGAACCACGAACCCAAATGGGAAGAAAAGGTCATGGAACTGATGGATGCAGTTGACTCATTCATTCCGATCCCATTGCGTGAGAATGAGAAACCGTTCCTTATGCCGGTAGAAGACATTTTCTCAATCACCGGACGTGGTACAGTTGCCACAGGCCGTATTGAGACCGGTGTTGTTCATACAGGCGATGAGCTTGAGATCGTAGGTCTTGGTGCAGAAAAACGCAAGTCAATATGTACCGGCGTTGAGATGTTCCGCAAGATCCTTGATCAGGGCGAAGCAGGTGACAACGTAGGTCTGCTGCTGCGCGGTGTCGACAAGAAGGAGATCAAGAGAGGTCATGTGCTTGCCAAACCGGGTTCAATCACACCCCATACCAAATTCAAGGCTGAGGTGTATGTGCTCAAGAAAGAAGAAGGTGGCCGTCACACTCCGTTCCACAACCATTATCGTCCCCAGTTCTATCTGAGAACTCTTGACATAACCGGTGAGATCACTCTCCCCGAAGGAACAGAGATGGTAATGCCAGGTGATAACGTAACCATCACCGTCGACCTTATCTATCCGGTGGCTATCAACAAGAACCTCCGTTTTGCAATCCGCGAAGGCGGCCGTACGGTGGGAGCAGGTCAGGTTATTGAAATACTTGTCTGAGACCTTATATATATAATGGTATCCGTCGTCCGCCTGCTGGCGGACAGACGGGTGTCATTGAAAATGTACACGGGTGTAGCTCAGTTGGTAGAGCACTGGTCTCCAAAACCAGGTGTCGGGAGTTCGAGCCTCTCCTCCCGTGCTAAATCGAAGTCCTGAAATGAAAGTACTTAATTATTTTAAAGAATCATACAACGAACTGATGCACAAGGTGACATGGCCATCGTGGAGTGAGCTTCAAAGCAGCGCCACCCTTGTCCTGGTCACATCGGTGATCCTTGCCGTAGTGATATGGCTGATGGATTTCGCCTTTGAGAAGGTCATGAGCACAGTTTACGGTTGGTTGTATTAATAAGATGACGATCACAAATGAGTGAGAACGTTAAAAAGTGGTATGTGCTCAGGGCTATTGGCGGCAAGGAGAAGAAGGTGAAGGAATATCTCGAGAACGAGATCGTGCGCCTGAAGCTGCAGGATTACATAACACAGGTACTCATCCCGACGGAGAAGGTTTACCAGATACGTTCAGGCAAGAAGATAAGCAAGGAGCGGAACTTCTTCCCCGGATATGTCATAGTGGAAGCCGCACTCGTGGGTGAGGTGCCTCATGTGTTACGCAACGTACCCAACGTGCTCGGTTTTCTTGGGACACAGTCGGGTGAGCCAACACCGATACGCAAGGCAGAAATAAACCGTATCCTTGGCAAGGTAGATGAACTTGCCGCAAGCGATGAGGAGCTTAATGTGCCCTTCGTCGTCGGGGAAACGGTGAAAGTGATAGATGGCCCCTTCAACAGCTTCTCGGGAGTTATTGAAGAGGTTAACGAAGAAAAGCGGAAGCTGAAAGTGATGGTCAAGATCTTCGGACGAAAGACCCCGCTGGAACTCAGCTTCATGCAGGTAGAGAAAGAAAGTTAGGAAATCAGGAAATTGATAGCCGTGAATTATAATGCTTCCTTAAACGGCTTTCATGCTCTCGCTATAAACAATGCAAATTTTTAATTATGGCAAAAGAAGTTGCTGGATTAATCAAATTACAGATTAAAGGCGGAGCAGCCAATCCATCTCCACCGGTAGGACCCGCACTGGGTTCCAAAGGTGTGAATATCATGGAGTTTTGTAAACAGTTCAATGCCCGTACCCAGGACATGGCAGGGAAGGTCATACCGGTGATTATCACCGTGTACAATGACAAGTCTTTTGAGTTTATCACAAAGACACCTCCCGTTGCCGTCCAGATTATCGAGGCCTCCAAGACAAAGAAAGGCTCTCCGGAGCCCAACCGTAACAAGGTGGCATCAATAACATGGGGTCAGGTAAAGACTATTGCTGAGGCAAAGATGCAGGATTTAAACTGCTTCACCCTCGATTCCGCGATGAAGATGGTGGCTGGCACGGCCAGGAGTATGGGCATCACCGTGACCGGTGTATTCCCGGGTAAATAAACTAATAAGTGTATAAAAATGGCTAAGCTTACCAAGAATCAGAAGTTTGCCCTCGAGAAAATCGAGCACGGCAAGCTCTATACTTTGTCAGAAGCGGCAGCATTGGTAAAAGATATCACGACATCAAAGTTTGATGCTTCGGTTGATCTTGATGTAAGGCTGGGAATTGACCCCCGCAAATCGAATCAGATGGTTCGCGGCGTCGTTTCCCTTCCTCACGGTACAGGTAAGGAGGTCAGGGTTCTGGCTCTCGTAACACCTGACAAGGTGGCTGAAGCAACAGAAGCAGGCGCAGATTATGTGGGGCTGGAAGAGTGGGTTGAGAAAATAAAAGGCGGCTGGACAGATGTTGATGTAATTATTACCATGCCCTCAGTGATGGGTAAGATAGGTCAGTTAGGACGCGTGCTTGGTCCCCGTGGACTCATGCCGAACCCAAAAAGCGGCACCGTAACCATGGAGATCAGCAAGGCTGTAAAAGAGGTCAAGCAGGGAAAAATCGACTTTAAAGTTGACAAAGCCGGTATAGTACATGCTTCCATCGGAAAAGTATCCTTTGAACCTCATAAGATCGTAGAGAACGCCAAAGAGTTTCTCGGAATGATCAACAAACTCAAGCCCACCTCGGCTAAGGGAACATACATCAGAAGTATATTCCTGTCAAGCACTATGAGCGCGGGACTGAAGGTTGATCCCAAGAGCCTTGACGTGTAACTGAAAGATTAACCTCAGAGAGATTATGAGAAAAGACGAAAAAACCGAAATAATAAACAGTCTGGCTGATATTCTGAAAGAATACAGTCACTTTTACCTGACTGACACTGCACAGCTCAATGCTGCTGACACCAGTGATCTCAGAAGGAAGTGTTTCGAGAACC
Source organism: uncultured Bacteroidales bacterium (assembly GCA_963780735.1). Taxonomy (GTDB): domain Bacteria; phylum Bacteroidota; class Bacteroidia; order Bacteroidales; family VadinHA17; genus SR-FBR-E99. The sequence goes on along the minus strand of CAWADB010000006.1, from coordinate 9,601 downwards.
AGATAAGACTGGTTGTCGTGAAGAACACCCTCCTGAAGAGAGCGCTGGAGCAGACAGGCCTTGAATGCGGAGAACTGTTCCCCGTACTTAAAGGCTCGACTGCTGTTATGTTCTCGAATAACGGAAATACCCCGGCAAAAATGATCAGGGATTTCCGTAAATCGCACCCCAAACCGCTGATCAAAGGAGCGTATGTTGCAGAATCTGTATATGTCGGTGAAAACCTTCTTGAGACCCTCGTGGCTCTCAAGTCAAAAGAGGAGCTCATCGGCGATATCCTGACTTTGCTCCAGTCGCCCGCGAAGAATGTTATCTCCGCACTGCAGTCTGGTGGTACCAAAATTCATGGTGTTCTTGAAACACTGTCAAAGAAGTAATCATTAATAGTAATCAAATTAAAATTCAAAATAGAAATGGCAGATCTTAAGAAATTTGCAGAAGAGTTGGTGAACTTAACCGTTAAAGAGGTTAATGAGCTTGCGAAAATACTGAAAGATGAGTATGGCATTGAACCTGCAGCCGCAGCTGTGGCTTTTGCAGCACCGTCAGGCAGCGGAGACGCTCCCGTTGTTGCTGAGAAGAGTTCTTTCGATGTTATCCTTAAAAATGCAGGCGGCCAGAAACTACAGATCGTCAAGCTGGTGAAAGACATCACAGGCCTCGGTCTTAAAGAAGCCAAAGCTGTTGTTGACGCCGCTCCGTCACCTGTTAAAGAAGGTGTCTCAAAAGAAGAGGCTGAGAACATTAAGAAGCAATTGGAAGATTCAGGAGCTGAAGTTGAACTTAAATAAGCTATACCTGACAACCGGGTTTACAGGTTTAGTTCCGCCATCCGGCGGAGCTAAGCCTTTTTGGCATTTTTAATAAGTTCACTTAATCCTACCATCAATGTCCTCGAAAAATAACGAACGCGTAAGTTTCGCATCCAAGAAAGACCAGCTCGAATATCCTGACTTTCTTGAGATTCAATTAAAATCTTTTGCCGAGTTTTTCCAGCTTGGCACCACACCTGAGAACAGGAGGAAAGAAAACCTTTACCAGGTTTTCATGGAGAACTTCCCCATCACCGACACCAGGAACAATTTTGTGCTGGAATTTCTGGATTATTCCATTGATCCTCCGAGATACACCATCGATGAGTGTATTGAGAGAGGCCTGACTTTCAGCGTTCCTCTGAAAGCCAAACTGAAACTTTACTGCACCGATCCCGAGCATGAGGATTTTGACACTGTGATCCAGGATGTTTACCTGGGCGTCATTCCTTACATGACCGAACGCGGTACATTTGTCATCAACGGCGCTGAGAGGGTTGTCGTATCCCAGCTCCACAGGTCACCCGGCGTGTTCTTCGGCCAGAGCATCCACGCCAACGGCACCAAGCTTTATTCAGCACGCATCATCCCCTTCAAGGGATCATGGATAGAGTTTGCAACTGACATCAACAATGTGATGTACGCCTATATTGACAGGAAAAAGAAACTGCCTGTCACAACCCTTCTGAGGGCTATCGGCTTCGAGGGCGATAAGGATATCCTTGAGATCTTCAACCTTGCTGAAGAGCATAAGGTCTCAAAGGTGAGCATTAAGAAACTCGTCGGCCGCAAACTCGCCGCGAGGGTTCTCCGTACATGGGTCGAGGATTTCGTCGACGAGGATACGGGTGAGGTTGTCTCCATCGAACGTAACGAGGTAGTGCTCGACAGGGAGACAGTCATTGAAAATGAACATATTGACCTGATAGTAGACTCAGGGGCAAAATCGATCCTGCTTCACCGTGAGGATGTGAGTCTGTCTGACTTTGCTATCATATACAATACTCTGCAGAAAGACCCCTGCAACTCAGAGAAAGAGGCTGTGATATACATCTACCGCCAGCTGCGCAACGCAGAGCCGCCAGATGAGGCTACGGCACGTGATGTCATTGACAAGCTCTTCTTCTCGGATAAACGTTATGATCTTGGCGAAGTTGGACGCTTCCGGATAAACCGCAAGCTGAAGCTTAACACCGACATGAATACCAAGATCCTGACAAGGGAGGATATTATTGCCATCATACGGTACCTTATTGAGCTCATCAACTCAAAGACTGATGTTGATGATATTGACCACCTGAGTAACAGGAGGGTACGTACCGTCGGTGAACAGCTGTCAGCACAGTTCAGTGTTGGCCTCGCCCGTATGGCACGTACGATACGTGAACGCATGAACGTCAGGGATAATGAGGTCTTCACACCTGTTGACCTCATCAATTCAAAGACCCTGTCGTCAGTCATAAACTCGTTCTTCGGTACCAACCAGCTGTCTCAGTTCATGGATCAGACCAACCCGCTGGCAGAGATGACCCACAAGCGCCGCCTCTCAGCCCTCGGTCCCGGAGGTCTTTCGCGTGAACGCGCAGGATTTGAGGTTCGTGACGTACATTACACCCATTATGGCCGTCTCTGTCCCATCGAGACACCTGAAGGACCTAATATCGGTCTTATATCTTCGCTTTGCGTATATGCCAAAATCAATAACCTCGGATTCATCGAGACGCCCTACCGTGATGTTGTCAACGGCAAGGTTGATCTCAAAAATGATTCTGTAAAGTGGCTTACCGCTGAAGACGAAGAGTACCTGACTGTGGCACAGGCCAATGCCCCGCTGAATGCAGACGGTACCTTCACGAACCCCAGGGCCAAGTCAAGGCTCGGGGCAGACTATCCGTACGAGGAGATTGCCAAGGTGCAGATGATGGATGTGGCTCCAAACCAGATTGCATCAATAGCTGCATCACTGATACCTTTCCTCGAGCATGATGATGCCAACCGTGCACTCATGGGATCGAACATGATGAGACAGGCAGTGCCCCTGGTAAGGCCTGAAGCACCTATCGTAGGCACCGGGCTGGAAGCCCAGGTCATAAAAGACTCAAGGATACTGATAGTCTCCGAGGGCGACGGCGTGATTGAATACGTTGATTCGAACGAGATAGTCGTAAGATACTCGAGGACTGATGAGGAAAAATTCGTCAGCTTTGATGACGACGTCAAGCGTTACAACCTGCCCAAGTATCATAAGACAAACCAGAATACGACAATCAACCTGGTTCCTATCGTTAAGAAAGGAGAGAAGGTTGTCAAAGGACAGGTGCTTACCGAAGGGTACGGCACCAAGAACGGTGAGCTGGCCCTTGGCCGTAACCTGAAAGTGGCTTTCATGCCATGGAAGGGATACAACTTTGAGGATGCCATCGTGCTTAGTGAAAAGGTAGTGCAGGAAGACATCTTCACTTCAGTGCACATAGATGAGTACCTTCTTGAAGTTCGCGACACCAAACGCGGTATGGAAGAGCTTACCTCCGATATACCGAACGTGAGTGAAGAGGCTACCAAGAACCTTGATGAGAACGGCCTCATAAGAATAGGCGCACAGATCAGACCCGGTGACATTCTTATCGGGAAGATCACACCGAAAGGTGAATCTGATCCTTCCCCTGAGGAAAAGCTCCTCAGAGCCATCTTCGGAGACAAGGCCGGTGATGTCAAGGATGCCTCTCTCAAGGCCGGACCGTCACTTGAAGGTGTGGTCATAGACAAGAAGCTCTTCACCAGGGCTATTAAGGACCGCAAGGCCAAGACAGCCGAAAAGCCCCTGCTTGACAAGATCGATGCTGACTTCAACAGAACGGCGGATGATCTGAAGGCACGCCTGGTTGACAAGCTCTTTATACTTGTGAACGGTAAAACCTCACAGGGAGTGAAGGATTATCTGAACGTGGATGTTATCCCAAAGGGAGCCAAATTCACGCTTAAGCAGCTGCAGGAGATTGATTACCTGAATGTCAACCCCAACAAGTGGACGACCGACAAGAAAAAGAATGACAGCATCAAACAGCTTCTCCATAACTATATTATCAAGCACAAGGAGATAGACGGTGTATACAAGAGGAAGAGGTACAACATCACCATCGGTGATGAGCTGCCTGCAGGCATAGTAAGGCTTGCCAAGGTATATATTGCCAAGAAGCGCAAGGTGAGGGTCGGCGACAAGATGGCCGGACGTCACGGTAACAAGGGTATTGTTGCCAAGATAGTCCGTGCCGAGGACATGCCGTTCCTCGCTGACGGAACACCGGTGGACATCGTTCTTAACCCGCTGGGTGTGCCTTCAAGGATGAACCTCGGACAGATCTATGAGACTGTCCTGGGATGGGCAGGCAAGGAGCTTGGAATGCAGTTCTCAACCCCGATATTCGACGGAGCGAACCAGGAAGAGATCCATGACCTGACTGAAAAAGCCGGCATACCGCGCAACGGTACCACCTACCTCTATGACGGAGGCACGGGTGACAGGTTCGACCAGCCCGCCACCGTGGGAATGATCTACATGCTCAAACTCGGCCACATGGTTGATGACAAGATGCACGCCCGTTCAATAGGGCCGTATTCGCTCATCACCCAGCAGCCTCTCGGAGGCAAGGCACAGTTTGGCGGCCAGAGGTTTGGTGAGATGGAGGTTTGGGCGCTTGAAGCATTTGGCGCTGCACATATACTCCAGGAGATACTTACTATCAAGTCTGACGATGTGATAGGAAGGGCAAAAGCTTACGAGGCTATCGTCAAGGGTGAACCGATGCCACTTCCGGGCATACCAGAATCTCTTAACGTGCTTCTGCACGAGCTGAGGGGCCTGGGCCTGAGCATCAACCTTGAATAGACACGCCGGGTAATTAACCAGATATAAAAAAATAAAATATATGTCATTCAGAAGGGATAATAAACAGAAGACCAGCTACACGAAGATTTCCATAGGGCTGGCATCGCCCGAAGAGATTCTTGACAAATCAAGCGGAGAAGTCCTTAAGCCTGAGACAATAAACTACCGTACATATAAGCCTGAACGCGACGGCCTCTTCTGCGAGAGGATCTTCGGCCCGGTCAAAGACTATGAATGTCATTGCGGGAAGTACAAAAGGATCAGGTACAAGGGTATTGTCTGCGACCGTTGCGGTGTTGAAGTGACGGAGAAGAAGGTAAGACGTGAGCGCATGGGACATATCGCACTGGTGGTGCCGGTAGCTCATATATGGTACTTCAGGTCACTTCCCAACAAGATCGGATATCTCCTGGGTCTTCCGACAAAAAAACTTGACAGCATCATTTATTATGAAAAGTACGTTGTCATCAATCCGGGTGTAAAAGCCGTTGACGGTGTCAAATATCTCGATTTCCTTTCAGAAGAGGAGTACATGGAGATTATTGAGTCCCTTCCAAAGGAGAACCAGTATCTTGATGATGATCATCCTGACAAGTTTGTGGCAGAGATGGGGGCTGAGGCTCTCTACAAGCTGCTGGGCAAGCTTGATCTTGATGAACTCTCATATTCCCTTCGTCACCGCGCAAACACCGAGACTTCTCAGCAGCGCAAGAGCGAGGCTCTCAAGAGGCTCCAGGTGGTTGAGGCATTCAGGGAGTCAAAGAACATCAACAGGCCTGAGTGGATGATAGTGAAGATTGTCCCGGTGATCCCACCGGAGCTGAGACCCCTTGTTCCGCTTGACGGCGGACGGTTCGCTACAAGTGACCTTAATGACCTGTACCGTAGGGTGATCATTCGCAATAACCGTCTGAAAAGACTTATAGAGATCAAGGCTCCCGAAGTGATCCTCCGTAATGAGAAAAGGATGCTTCAGGAAGCTGTCGACTCACTGTTTGACAACTCCCGCAAGGCAAACGCTGTCAAGACTGACGCCAACAGGCCACTTAAATCGCTGTCAGACAGCCTCAAGGGCAAGCAGGGACGATTCCGTCAGAACCTTCTTGGCAAGAGGGTTGACTATTCAGCACGTTCGGTCATTGTCGTAGGACCTGAGCTTCACCTTCACGAGTGCGGCATACCCAAAGACATGGCTGCAGAGCTCTACAAACCGTTCATCATACGCAAACTGATTGAGCGCGGTATAGTCAAGACTGTCAAGAGCGCGAAGAAGATTGTAGACCGCAAGGATCCGGTTGTGTGGGATATACTTGAGAATGTGCTCAAGGGTCATCCCGTGTTGCTCAACCGTGCTCCCACACTTCACAGGTTAGGTATTCAGGCTTTCCAGCCCAAGCTTATCGAGGGCAAGGCCATCCAGCTGCACCCGCTTGTATGTACGGCTTTCAACGCCGACTTCGACGGTGACCAGATGGCTGTGCATCTTCCTCTTGGGAACGCCGCCATTATTGAGGCACAGATGCTGATGCTTGCATCACATAACATCCTCAACCCTGCAAACGGTGCACCTATTACAGTGCCTTCACAGGACATGGTCCTCGGGCTGTACTACATCACCAAGGCACGCAAAAGCACTGAGCAGATAAAGGTAAAGGGTGAAGGAAGTTCATTCTATTCACCTGATGAGGTGCGGATAGCATACAACGAAGGTAAGATTGACCTTCACGCCATCATCAAGGTAAAAGTCAATGACATGGTTGACGGTCAGAAGGTCAACCATCTTATCGAGACCACCGTCGGCCGCGTACTATTCAATGAGTTTGTGCCCGAGGAGGTGGGTTATCTCAACGAACTTCTGACAAAGAAATCGCTCAGGGATATTATCGGTACCGTGCTCAAGAAAGCAGGTACCGCCAAGACTGCTGATTTCCTTGACTCCATAAAGGATCTTGGATTCCGGATGGCATTTGTAGGAGGTCTGTCATTCAACCTTGATGACGTAATCATTCCCAAGGAAAAGGAGATGTTCGTGGCAGAGGGATATGAGCAGGTTGAAGAGGTGATCTCAAACTACAGCATGGGGTTCATCACCAACAATGAGAGGTACAACCAGATCATTGATATATGGACCCATGTCAATGCACGACTGACACAGAGTCTCATGAAGCAGCTTTCAACCGACAAGCAGGGCTTCAACTCAGTGTACATGATGCTTGACTCCGGTGCAAGGGGCTCCAAGGAGCAGATCCGTCAGCTCTCAGGCATGAGGGGTCTTATGGCCAAACCGCAGAAATCAGGATCAGCAACCTCGGAGATCATTGAGAACCCGATCCTCTCCAACTTCAAGGAGGGATTGTCAGTTCTCGAATACTTCATCTCGACACACGGTGCACGTAAGGGTCTTGCTGACACCGCGCTCAAGACAGCTGATGCAGGTTACCTGACCCGCCGTCTTGTTGACGTATCGCAGGATGTGATCATCACCGAGGAGGACTGCGGCACTCTGCGTGGTCTTGTGGCTACCGCCATCAAGAACAACGAGGAAGTGGTTGAATCACTCTATGACAGAATTCTTGGCCGTACAACGGTTCATGATATTTACAATCCTCTGACCGGAGAGCTTATTGTAACGGCCGGGGAGGAAATCACCGAGGAACTTGCCAACCGGATTGACGAGTCGCCCATTGAGCAGGTCGAGATACGATCGGTGCTCACCTGTGAGTCAAAGAAGGGTGTCTGTGCCAAGTGTTACGGGCGTAACCTTGCAACAGGAAGAATGGTACAGAAGGGTGAGGCCTGCGGTGTTATTGCAGCGCAGAGCATCGGCGAGCCGGGCACACAGCTTACACTTCGTACTTTCCACGTCGGTGGTACGGCATCAAACATAACGACAGAATCAAGCCTTGTCGCCAGATACGGCGGTATCGCAGCCATTGAGGAAGTCAGAACCGTATTAAGGAAAGATCCTGAGAAGGGTAAGGTAGATGTGGTTATCGGACGCCTCGGCGAACTGAGGATCATGGACAAGAAGACCGGCATTGCACTTACTACCCATTCAATACCGTACGGCAGCAGGCTTTATATCAAGGCTAACCAGGAGATTGAAAAGGGCCAGCTTATATGCGAATGGGATCCGTTCAACGCGGTAATTATTTCCGAGGTTGCAGGTAAGGTGGCATTTGACTACTTCATTGAGGGTGTTACCTTCCGTGAAGAGTCTGATGAACAGACCGGTTTCAAGGAAAAGGTTATCATTGAGAGCAGGGACAAGACCAAGAACCCTGCCATAAAGATCATGTCTCCTGAAGGAGTGGAATTAAAATCCTACAACCTTCCGGTGGGCGCTCACCTTGTCACTGACCTTAACAAGCATGTCGTTGCCGGTGACACCATCGTCAAGATACCAAGATCAGTTGGCAAGTCAGGTGACATCACAGGCGGTCTGCCGCGTGTCACCGAACTCTTTGAAGCCCGTAACCCGTCTAACCCGGCCATAGTTACCGAGATTGACGGCGAGGTCACCTACGGCAAGATCAAGAGGGGTAACAGGGAGATAACCATCACCTCCAAATCGGGAGAGATGAAGAAATATCTCGTGCCCCTGTCGAAACAGATACTGGTTCAGGAGAATGACTATGTCAGGGCAGGTATAGCCCTCTCTGACGGCGCCGTTACCCCGTCCGATATCCTTGCCATCAAGGGCCCGACAAAGGTACAGGAGTACATTGTGAACGAGATACAGGAAGTATACCGGTTGCAGGGTGTGAAGATCAATGACAAACACTTTGAGACTATCGTCAGACAGATGATGCGCAAGGTTGAGATCATTGACCCGGGTGACACGAAATTCCTTGAACGTCAGGTTGTTGACAAGCTTGAGTTTATGGATGAGAATGACTGGGTTTATGGCAAGAAGATCGTCCTTGATTCCGGAGACAGCCAGACGCTGAGACCGGGGCAGGTAATCACTGCCCGCAAGCTCAGGGATGAGAACTCGGTGCTCAAGCGCCGCGACCTCAAGGTGATAGAATCCAGGGATGCTATTCCGGCTACCTCGCAGCAGGTGCTGCAGGGTATCACCCGTGCTGCACTTCAGACCAACAGTTTCTTCTCGGCCGCTTCATTCCAGGAGACCACCAAGGTTCTGAACGAGGCAGCTATTCTCGGCAAGATCGACTTCCTTGAAGGTCTTAAGGAAAATGTTATTGTCGGACATCTTATTCCGGCCGGAACAGGACTCAGGGAGTACAACAACGTAATCGTCGGCTCACTGGATGATTATGATACCCTTGTTCATGCCGGACAGAACCCTGCTGAAGTGGAACAGGAACAGGACTAAATCACAGGATCATGGCAGAAAATAAGAATCAGAACCAGAATCAGTTTAACATCGAGCTCAGCGAGGATGTTGCACAGGGAGTCTATTCGAACCTTGCGGTAATCACACATTCACCTGCCGAGTTTGTAATTGATTTTATCCGGATAATGCCCGGCGTACCGAAATCAAAGGTTAAATCGAGAATCATACTTACGCCTGAACATGCTAAAAGGCTGGTAGCTGCCCTGAATGACAATATCTCGAAGTATGAGGCTGTACACGGAACCATACGTGAGGTAAAGGGATCGGGACCGGTCATGCCCGTAAACTTTGGAGGTCCTACGGCTCAGGCATAGCACGTGACCGTTAAAAGACAGGGCTGTGACAATGTGTTACAGCCTTTCTTTTTGGCAGGGAATGAAAATAATCGTTATTTTGCAGTCTGTTAACAGCGTGAATTATGAATATTAAAAGAATTCTGGCAAACGGTGCATTGACTCTTATGCTTATTGCAGGAGTGATTTCATCGGCAGGCTGCAAAAAACAGCCTAAGTGCGGGTGCGACGGAGACGCTCTTGACACTCT